>DATIPH010000037.1:0-127635 GCA_035472275.1 Solirubrobacterales bacterium | reverse complement strand
CAAGCCTGCCCGCTGGTCCGAGAGCAGCGTTACCGTGAACCTTCATCCGGGTCCTCCTTGAGGCGTAGGGCGTAGACACCCCAAGCCTCTGCGAGGGCCCGGATGGCCTTTCAGGCGTTCACAACGTGTGTGGGCGGGTCAACTAGTTCCCAAAATGGCGCGGATGCGCGGCGATTAGCGGCGATTGCGGCTTGCATTGGCACAGCAGACTAGGTAGCGGACGGGCGGCGACGTACCCTTGGCCTATGGCCCAGAAGCGAATCACCGTCGATCCAAATCGGGTGCGCGGCCTGCCCAGCATTGGCGACACTCGCGTCACCGTTAGCGCGGTGCTCGGTCAGCTTGCTGCTGGCGCCAGCATTGACGAGCTGCTGGCCGATTACCCCTACCTGGAACGCGAGGACGTCCTTGCCGCGCTCGAATACGCAGCAGCCGCTGCGCAAGAGCGCGAGCTGGCAGTTGTAGCGCCGGCAGCGTGAAGCTGCTCCTCGACGTGAACTTCTCGCCGAGGAAGCACGCTCTCGCGTTTCGCGCAAAGCGGGTGGGCACAGACACGCCGATAAACCGCTCAAGGGGTCGCCTGTAACGATTAGGTCGTCCCATCTAGTCGAGACAATTGGAGGAAGCTATGACCCTTTATGAGGAATACCGGGATGACTTCGAGCAGCGCGCCAGTTCCGTCAGGGTGGAGGCCGAGCTTGAGGACCTCCTTGGGAGCATCGGCGCGGCCGCGATGGACGAACTCACTCCCCTGGCCGAGAAGGCGGAAGACCGGAGCACGGCTGAGGAACTTCTCATCTCGGTGGAGGCATGGGCCTCACTTGCCTCATACGCATGCACCAAGTTCTACTTTGAGGGACCCAACGAGGTCGGAACGCCACTGCGGCGGCTCGGCGGGTGGGGCAAGGGGGTTGTGAGCATGCTGACCGACCTGGTGAAGCGGTTCGGCCAGATGCTCTCGCGGGCAATGCACGCGATCGGTGCAACCTCGTACTCAGTTGGCGTGAGCTACCCGTTCGGCGTCTCCGTGGGCCTTTCCTGGTAGCTGATTCGCGACCAGATCCAAGTCTGCTCGGTTCCCGTCTTTCGCGCAGAGCAGGTGTTCTCGTGCGACCAGCTACAGGCAGATACTCTCGAACCATGCCTCGCCGAAACGAGTTCACCGATAGAGAGATCGACGAGATTCGCGATGCCCTGCGCGAATTGCGCCGCGCTGATTCGAGCCGCCAAAAGGTGGTCCGGAGTCGACTGCGACGCATCGGCTTCTACGTTACGGACTATTCGCACTGCGCAGACGGCTTCACGGCTTCCGACTTCGACGAGATGCTGAGACGCGGAACGATCAGGCGCCGGAACCTATGAAGGCTGACGGCGATCCGCAGACGTACGAAGTCGCGCTGAAGGGCGGAACCCTACGGCGCGGGTTCTGGCTCTATGTCTGGGAGGTCACAACCTCGAACGGACAGAAACTGCTCTATGTCGGTCGCACCGGGGACATCTCCTCGCCGAAGGCGGCATCCCCGTTCAACCGAATGGGCCAGCATCTCGGCTCAATCAAAGCGAGCAACATGCTGCGAAAGCACTTGGGGAAGCGTGACGTGGTCCCCGAGGACTGCATCTTCCGGTTCGTTGCCCATGGTCCGATCCTGGCCGAGGCTGCGGACTGGTCCGGGCACGTCCCACGGCGCGACGTCGTCGGTGGCCTGGAGCAACAGCTGGAGCGGGCGCTGCGTCAAGCTGGCTGGGAGGTCATGAACACAGTGAAAGGGAGTTTCGAACTCGACGAGGAGCTCTGGGAAGAGATTCGACCGGCGCTCACTGAACGGTTCGGGGCCTAAACAACTTTCGCCTTTCGCGCGAAGCGGCACCCAGCGCCGAACCCGGACTAGGACACGTAGGCCTTGCGCACCATGGCGGCCGTCCATTGGTTCGTGCCGTGTGCGGGGGGAACACCCTTGCGGTTCAGGAACTCGGCGATGTCGGCGAGGGACTTTTCCTTCGCGAGCTGCGTCCGGACTTGCGCCCGCCAGCCCCAGTCCCGCTTGTTGCACCAAGAGTGGGAGAGTCGAACGTTCTCGGCGACGAACCTACCGCCATCCGATTTGAGCGTCGGGTAGTGGTCGCGCGAGGGCGTCCACTTGTTGCCCGGGGTCCCGACCGGATCGAAAGCGCCGCGCCCCTTGTGGTGGTAGCACTGCGGCATCTCGCACCTCAGGGCGAGGAGCTGGCCGCGCTCGGCCATCCGCACGAGGACATTTGCATTTTTCACGCCGAGCTCGCGGAGTTGGTCCGCGACCGATTTATCTGCCATGCAGCGATCCTGACACAACTGCTCTCGCGTGAATGCGGCAGCGCAGAGGCTCTCAGGTGCATACTGACCTGACCCGGAGCGGGTTGGTTTCGGAAAAGTGGCTTTTTCCGAAACGAGCTGCTAGCCTGCGCTCATGTCTTCCGGTGCCGCTCCCGCTCAGCTGCGACGACGCGCCGCGCTCGCACGACTTGAGGCCGAAGAGCTTGTCGACGCAGTCTCCGAGCTGCGCACCGCCTCCCTCTCGAAGTCGGAGCTGGAGCGCGCGCTCGAGCGGGTGGAGGTGCTGAGCGCACGGGTCCAGAAAGCGCTTGATTTGCCGGGCGGCCTGTCGGTTGCCCAAGCGGCTGAGCGGCTGGAAGTGAGCGAGCCGACGATTCGCAAGTGGCTCGCCGAGGGCTTGCTGGAGCGGGTCGAGGGCCACAAGCCGGTGGAGATCACCCAGCGCAGCGTGATCGAGGTCGAGCGGGTGCTAGGCACGGTTCGCGAGAGCTACCCGGCGAGGCGCTGGAGCGAGGCGCTTGCCGCCTTCCTTCACGACCGCAACCTGCTGGGGCAGGGGTGGGCTCGCGAGGGCGTTGAGCAGTTGCGGCAGGGCGAGCTGATCGAGCGCTGAATATGGTCCGCCGCGATGGCGGGAAGGGACTTTACGCTGCGGGCGACGCCAGCGGCTGCGGCCGCGATTGATCGTCTCCGGGGCAGGGCACGCAAGAGCTACGCGGCGTTTGAGGCCGAACTGCGAAAACAGGGCTGCGGGGTCGCCGGCTACCGGCTGTTGGGCGCCGAGGACGGTGGCTACTCGGAGTTCTGCTGCAAGCGACTGGTTGATGACTGGCGCGTGATCACTACCTTCGAACCCGATGTGCCCATCGTCGTGGCCGTCGGCCGCCACGATAGCCGCGCCTTCTATGCCGAGCTTTCGAAGACGTTCGCGGTCGGCGCCGTGGGGCAGGAGCGCAAGGAGAAGCCGGCTTGCTGTGGGAAAGGCGGTTGGCCGAGCGCTGGGTTGGCGCCTTCCGTGGCGTGACGACCGGGAGCCCCCGGCGTCACGCGGCGACGGTGACTCGCTCGATTTCGACCGGCCCGGGGATGGGGTCGCCGTGCGCGACGAGCGATTCGATGTAGACCTCGATCGCCTCGCGGATCATCGATAGGGCCTCCTCGCGGGGTCTCGCCCTGGCTAGTGCAGCCAGGGAGGGCGGGGACGGTAACGCTGAACCCACCCTCGGCCTCGGGCGTCAGCACGACCTCGTACTCACGAGAAGTAGACATTGATGCAGACTAACTCGCCTGGGCCGCCGATTTCGCTTGCCGGCGCCAGAAATGAAACCGCCACCCCGAATGGGTGCATATCGGCGCATATCCGTACACATTCCCGGATTGCAGCCACTGGGCCGCTGCTGCGAAATCCCCGCAAATGCGAATAATTGCCAGTTGGTTGGAGTTGGAGGTCGCCCTAATTGCCATACAGAAGGTCGTGGGTTCCAATCCCATCAGCCGCTTCCCACGGAATCTCGCTCTAAGCGATCACCTCTCAAGTTCGGCGCGGCGCCCCGGCTCAGCCGGGGCGCCGCTACCGTAGGTGGGGCAGCAGGAAGGACAAAGAGCCACCAAGCACGATGACACACTTTTACTTCAACGGTCAAGGTGGATCAAGATCCTGTAGTAACAACTATTCAGCCTGCTGCCGCACACCCTAGGCCTCATCTGACGTGTGTGTTAGTGACTGCGCCACCCGAAACCTGATGGTTGAAGTCATCATGACAACAAAGCCTGTTTGGTTAGGAGCGGTAACTCAATCTAGGATGCCGTTCCGATGTGGCGTCCCCTTCGATCACCGCTTGCCATCGCCCTGGCCCTCGGCCTCGCGCTCCTCAGCGGCTGCGGCTCCGGGGGTGACCCGCATACCTCGGCGAGCGGTTTGCCGAAGGAAATAGTGATTGGCGCCGCAATCGCCAAGAGCGGCTACCTTGTCCCCTACGACGCCAATATCGCCGCGGTCGAACAGCTGGTCAAGGAAACCAACGCCCGCGGCGGCATCGACGGCTCCAAGATCCGGGTCGTTTCCGTCGACAACCGCTCCGAACCCCAGCAGCAGCCCGTCGCCGTCCAGAAGGTGATCGAAGATGGTGCCGATGTCCTTCTCTTCAGCTGCGAAGTACCGATCGCCGCCGCCGGCGCCCCGATCGCGGAAGAACACAACGAGCTCAACTTCACCCTCTGCGCCAGCGAACCCGGCTACGGCCCGCCCTACACCGGCTCGCTCTCCTTTAGCGCCAACCGCAGCCTGATCAGCGAGGCCGCCACCCGCGCCACCTTTCTCTGGCAACGAGGCATCCGTCATCCCTTCGAGCTGCGCGATACCTCGATCCTGCTCGGCAGGATCGACCAGTTCGGCTTCCAGGAAACCTGGGAACACTTCGGCGGCAAGCTCGCCGGGGAGGCCGACTTCAAGAACGAAGACCTGTCGATCGCCTCCCAGATTGCCGAGATCAAGCGTTCCGGCGCCGACGCGATCAACATCAGCTCCTACCCGCCGGGGGGAGCCGCGGCGATAAAGCAGATCCGCGCCGCCGGTATCGACCTGCCGATCACCGCGCCGAGCGCCTTCGACGGCACCTTCTGGCTGAAGGGCGTCCCCGACACGAGGGATGTGTACGCGACGCTCAACGGCTCCGCCTATGACCCGACCAATGCCCAGACGGCCAGGCTCTTTGAAAGGCTGAAGCGCGCCGGGGTCGACACCGACGTCTCCGGCAACCTGCTCGCCTCCTACGCCGCCGGCCAGCTGATCCTCGACGCGATCCGCGAAACCGGCACCACCGACGGCGCCAAGCTCGCCACCACCCTCGAGGCAAAGCCACATCCGACGGTGATGGGCCCGCTCAGCTACACGCGCGAGGATCACTTACCCTCGGGGCCGTGGTACATCTACGAATACCCCGAACGCGAGCCGAAGCTGCTCGAGCGGATCAAGCCCGCTTTCGTACCCGAATACGAACAGTAGGCGGCCCGGTGAGTTGATTGGAGACGGAGAAACCCGCCTCGGGGGGTCGCCGCAGGACCTCGGGTCGCCCCAAACGGCCCTCTATGATCGGGCTCGACGGACTCCGCCGGCCCGAACGCGGCGGCCAAGTCCCCCTCTACTACCAGCTCGGTGAGATCCTCAAGCAAAAGCTCGAGGAGGGTGGCTGGGAGCCCGGCACCTTGTTTCCCTCGGAGCGCGAGCTCGAAGAGTACTTCGGAGTCTCGCGCGCGGTCGTTCGCCCGGCCCTAGACCTGCTCGAACGCGACGGGGCCATCTATCGCCGTCGCGGCTCGGGGACCTACGTCGCCGCGCCGAAGCGCCTGGTGCCGATCAGGGGCTTGATTCGCTCCCTGCAGGAGGATCGCTTCAGCAGCTCGCGAATCGCCGTCCTGCGCATTCGCCAGCAGACGAACGACCAGACGATTGCCGACTTCCTCGACGTCTCCCGCGGGCAGACCGTCGCTCAGGTCACCTCGATTCTCCGCGTCGACAAACCGATCTGCATCCTCGACTCATTTTTCCCCGCCGAGCTGGTGCCCTGGCTGCTGGGCGCTGCGCGCTCACTGAAAGGTGGTGAAAAGCCTGTCCTTGGCGAGCCACTGAGGCTGACCCGAACCGACGTTTCGTTCGAGGGCTCCTCCTGCGGACCTTGGACCGCCAAACTCCTCGGCGTCCGCACCGGCGATTCAGCCTTAGTCGGCCGAATTCTCCAGCACGGCACCCCCGCGGACCAAAGCAGCGAGCGCCCAGTCGAGCTGACCCGCATCGTCGCCCGCAGCGACATCTCCCAGTTTCACTTCGAGGCTGCTGGCTCTCTCGACTGACGGCGCTCGGCAAGGGCTTGGCTCACGAATTGCACAAACGCCTGTCGGTAGGCGAGCGTAAACCGATCGGCAAGGGCGTTGACCTCTGCATTTGGATCCAGCGGCAGTTCGGGCGGCTCAATTTTCGAGATGATCGCGACGTCCTCGGCATAAATACCAGCGTCGTAGGCGATCACTTTCTCGAGTTGCTCCTGGTCGAAATTCTCAAGACCCGCCTCGATCCAATAGTGCGCTGACTCGGTTGCGCTGATGGCGCGTGCGGCGTGAAGGAGGCAGCGTTCACCTTCATCGGTGAACATCCTCGCCGACGTGAAGTTGGGCGCGATCGTGTGGTAACCCATTTCTCGCAACGAGCCCCACGCTGCGCTGGCGCCATCTCCCCATTCCATCTTGCGGCGGAGCGTCACTTCGAGCCCATTCCTCTCTGGTAGGAGTGGCTCAACCTCCTCCGGTTGGTACCCAAGGGTGTCCTGGTGGACGAAGGCGAAATGGGCAACGTCGCGGAAGTTCTCGATCATCAACCCGAAGGCGACCGGCAGCTCGAAGGGGGTGCCATGACCCCACGTCCACTGATCCGGGTCGAACCACGGAACGTCGGGCACGTCGGTCAGCGGCTCCTCGAGAGTCGTCCAGACAAGCCCCCACTGCACACGGCACGGATATGACGGAATCCGGGCGAGCGGTGGGATCTGACGTTGATCGGCAAGCGAGGGAATCCGGGTGCAGGCGCCGTCGCCAGACCACTCCCAGCCGTGGTAGGGGCACTGAATGCTGTCACCGCAGACTTTGCCCATCGAGAGCAAAGCGCCACGGTGGGCGCAGCGGTCGGCGACCACGGCTGCCTCACCGCTCTCGGTAAGGAAGACGGCGAGCGGCTCATCGAGTAGGACCGCCCGCTGGGGTCCGTCCTCAAGGTCCTCCAGCCTCGCCACCGGCTGCCAGCAGTGACGTAGCGCCAGCGCTACGTCTTCGTTGCTCGGTGGCAAGGAAGCGTGATCGTCAGTCATCTCTTTCTCTGACAACTTATAGCTGGCTCTCACAGCTGTCTCCCCATGTATGCACGCAAGACCTCGGGGTTGCGCTGCAGCTCCTCGCGCCTTCCACTCGCGCGGACCTTGCCACCGGCGAGCACCAGGCTCCGCTGGCAGAAGTCGATCGTCCGCGTGGCATTCTGCTCAACGAGGAGCATCGTCACTCCCTCCGTACGAAGTTCGCCGAGCAGTCCATAAATAACGTCGATCGTCTTCGGTGCGAGGCCGAGGGAGGGCTCATCGAGGATCAACAGCCGCGGTTTGCGCAGCAGCGCGCGGGCCACCGCAAGCTGTTGTTGCTCACCGCCGGAGAGGCGGTCGGCACGCTGTCCGGCTCGCTTCCGCAGAATTGGAAGCCGCTCCAGGACCTGCTCCATCGTTTCGCTCTCGTCGCCTTGTACGGCTAGGCGCAGATTCTCTGCCACGGTCAGGGTGCCGAAGATCTGACGGCCCTCGGGCACCAGCGCAATGCCCAACCTTGCGATCTCCTCCGGTGCAAGCCTGAGCAGAGACCTGCCTTCGAAGCTGATCTCGCCGGCGTTCGAGCGCGTGAGGCCGCAGATCGCACGTAAGAGCGAGCTCTTGCCGGCGCCGTTGGGGCCCACCATGCCGACTACTTCGCCCTCGCTGAGGCTCATCTCGACCCCGTGGAGAATCTCGACTCCACCGTAGGCAACCGTCAGCCCGCGCAGCTCAAGCATGTGCGCCCGCTACGTATGACGCGCCGAGGTAGGCCTCGACCACGGCGGGGTGGGCTTGGATTTCCTCAGGGTTCCCAACCGCGACCGTCTCACCGTCGTCGAGTACCTGCACCTGCGAGCAGAGATCCATCACAACGTTCATGTCGTGCTCGATCAGCAAGATCGCGCAGCCGAAGTCCTGGATCACCTCGCGGAGAATCGCCACCAGTTCTCGGCACTCCTCGTCATTCAGCCCTGCCGCGGGCTCGTCGAGCAGCAGGTAGCGCGGCCCGGTGGCCAGGGCACGAGCAATGCCCAGCAGCCTCTGGTTCCCTGGCGGCTGTAGGCCGGCAGGGCTTTGCGCCTGTTCGCCCAGGCCGAGGCGCTCGAGCACGTTTACGGCGATGGCCACAGCGCGTCGCCGGCCGACCCCGACGCCCATCGCACCCACAGCGACGCTCTCCACTACGGTCAGCCCCGCGAAGGGGAGCGCTGCCTGGAACGTGCGTCCGAGTCCCGCCCGCGCGAGCCGCGCCGGCGACCAGTTGGTCACGTCAACTCCACCGAGGAAGACGCCTCCGGAATCGGGGGCCTGGAAGCCACTGAGGACATTGACAAGCGTCGTCTTGCCCGCGCCGTTCGGGCCGATCAGCCCGAGAGCCGCGCCAGGGGGAAGCGCAAGCTCTACCCCTCTCAGCACGTGCAACCCAGAGAAGGCAAGGGAGATTCCCTCGGCACGAAGGTCCCCAGCCGATCCTCGAGCGGACCGTGGCCTTGCTTGGTCCGTCGCCGCCGCTGCGGGCAACATCGATAGAGCTCTAAAACGCAGCCTGCGGCGGATCGGCTCGATCTCCCCCGCCTCGCGGCCCCCGCTCAGTCCCCCCGGCAGCGCGACCATCGTCACCAACAGGATCAGGCCAACGCCGATGGCGGCCAGGCCCGGCGTTTCGCCGATCGAGATCAGCCCGAACGCGCTGGCGCCTTCCTCGAAGTTGCGCAGTAGCTCATTGACCGTCGCCACCGCGAGGGTCCCGACGACGGCCCCGAGGACGCTGCGAGCGCCACCCACCACCAGCATGGTGATCGTCGTCACCGAGGCCGCGAAGTAGAAGGTGTCAGGAGACAGGGTCCCGGACTGGTGCGCCGCCAAGGCGCCGCCGATCCCGCAGAGCATCCCGCTGATCGTGAACGCCTTGAGCCGCTCCCGCATCAAGCCGATGCCGACCGAGCGCGCCGCCACCTCGTCCTCGCGGGTCGCCTGCAACCGGTAGCCGCTTGCCGACCATTTGAAGGCGAGGGCCACGACGACTGCCACGCCGGCCCAAAACCCTGCCGCCACGATGTCCGTGGTCCTCGGGATGCTCACCAGCCCGCTGCTTCCACCGGTAACCAGGTCCCAGTTGGCGAGGACGTTGTAGGCGACGATCAGGAAGGCAAAGGTCGAGATCGGAATCGCGAGCGTCGAAGTTCTCATCAGAGGCCAACCGACCACCCCCGCCAGCAATCCGCTCGCCACCGCGGCGATCAGAGTGGAAAGCAAAGGGCCGAGCTGAGCATCGGCGATCAGCTTTGGCAGCTCAGGCGTCTGCAGGGCAGCGAAAGCCGCGGGGAGCGTGAGCAGGGCGGCGACGTACGCGCCGCTCGCCGCGAAGCCCAACTGCCCGAACGAGTAGACGCCGCTGTTGCCGATGAATACCTGCAGGCCGAGGACGATGATCAGGTTGCAGAGGATCAGCGTGACGGTCTCTTCGAAAGAGGGCGTGCCGCTCGCCCCGACCGCAGCGGTTAGCGCCACTAGGACGAGCGGGACGACTAAGGAGGTAGCCGTGGAGGCCGGGGAGCGCAGTCCCCGGCCGTTCATATGCGCGCCTCCCCGGTCGCCGCGCCGAGCAGGCCTTGCGGCCTCACGATCAGGATCCCAACGGGCAGAGAGAAGACGATCGCGTCACGGAACGGAACCAGCCCGTCTGGCAAGTAGGTGCCGAGCAGTGATGAGAGGACGCCGAGCACGAGTCCGCCGACCACGGCGCCGAAAATCCTTCCGAAGCCGCCGATCACGACGGCGATGAAGCCGACCAGTACTGGAGTCAGCCCCATCGTCGGGGAGACCTGACCCGTCTGCATGACGATCAGCACCCCGACCATGGCCGCGAGTGCGCCGCTGATCGCGAAGGCGATCGCGATTACGCGGTTGGCACGGACACCGAGCAGCCGGGCCATCTCGAAATTCTCCGCCGCCGCACGCATCTCGAGGCCGATGCGAGTCCGATAGAGCAGCCATCCGAGGCCGCCGAGGACGATCCCGGTCAGCGCAAGAGTGAGGATCTCGAGGTTGGGTATCGAGAGGGCGCCGATCTGGGTCGATTCGCTCAGAAACTCGGGCGCTGCCACTGACTGGGCGCGGGCGTCCACCGACGCGCTCACTACGTTCTGCAAGATGGTTGCGACGGCGAGCGAAGTAACGAGCTGAGCAGCCAGGTCGGCATTCCGAACAGGGCGGAAAGCCACCCGCTCGGCCAGGACTGCGATCACGATCCCGGTGGCGAGCGCGGCGCAGACCGTAACGGCGAACGGCAATCCGGCTAGGACGTAGAGGGCGTAGGCGGGCAGCATGATGAACTCGCCTTGGGCGAAGTTCATCATGCCCATCACGGTGTAGATCAAGGTCACGCCAATGGCGATCAGCGCATAAAGGCCGCCAAGGGCCAATGCATCGATCAGACTTTGAGCAAGGTTGGTCATCGACTTGCTCTCGGCAAAAGCCGTGCCCCGCTGGGCGTCCCCTGTTTGCATCGTGTACCGATTGGTGCCTCCCATCCAAGACTGACACAGGAGGCCGAAAGCGGAGGTAGGGCCTGACAAGCTGGTATCCGGACCTGCTCGGGCGAGCTCTCGCCCAGGCCGAAGGTGTCCCGGCACGCGTCGGTGTTCGGCCTCCTACGGGAGGGATCTCACCGCCACAGCTCGCGGCGCAGGATCGCATTGCCGCGCTCGAGCTGCTCGATGGTGGCGCTGGAGACTGAGCCCGCCCGGGTGTCGCGATTGATGCGGGCCTGGACTTCCCGGTGCGACTTGCCGGTGCGACGGGCGATCTTGGCGACCAGGCGACTACGCTCGCCGCGCAGCCGCTCTCGGGTCGCGTAGGTCGACTCCCGTTTGGGTTCGAGGTCCTCCGACGCGGCTTCGGGCCTGGCGGGGGCGGTCGCCTTCTTCGCAGCCGGTTTGGGGTCATCGGTCGGGAAGAGCTGAAGCGCGGTCTCGCTCATGATCAGTTCGTCCAACTCCGCGTCGCCGGAGCTGAGGGCAGCAAAGCCGCCACCGGGCTCGCCTCGATCCGGAGCGGGGTCGTCCATCTCTTCCTCGTCCTCCTCGGCGCCCGGCGAGAGGTCGAGCGCGTGACGGCGCTCCAGCTCGATCTCGTGGGCGAGTGCCTTCAGCCGCGGGTCGGCCGGCATCAGCAGGTAGCTCATCTGGCGGCGCGGCTCCGGGGTGGTCCGGATGAAGCGACCGACCACCTGGCGGAAGAAGAGCTCGGTCCGGGCCGCAGTCGCATAGACACCGACCCGCAGGCGGGGGATGTCGACGCCCTCTGAGACCATCAGGACGGAGACCAGCCAGCGTCGATCGGAAGAGGCGAAATCGGCGATGCGCCGGCTGGCACCAGGCTCGTCGCTCATCACCAGCTCGGGTTGCTCTCCCGAGACCGACCCGAGCCGCGCCGCGATCGCCCGCGCGTGATCCTGATCGGAGGCGATGACCAGGCCGCCCGCGTCGGGGTGCCCTTCGGCGCGGACCTCGCTCAGCCTGGCATCGCCGTCGCGCAGCACCTCGCCCATCCACTCGCCCTCCGGGCTGAGCGCCGTCCGCAGGCGCCGGGCCGCCTCCGCCGCCGGCAGGACAAGGTCGAAGTCGGCGCTGCGCAGCCGACCGTCCGAGAGCCACTCCATCTCGCCGTCATACGGCAGGAAGGTGATCGGGCGGCATACCCGGTCGACCAACGCTTGCGGATAGCCGTAGGCGTAGTCGGCCCGGCTGACGCCGTCCTCGTCGTAGGTGACCCAGGGAATGGCCGAGTTGTCGGATCGGAAGGGCGTGCCGGAGAGAAGCAGCCGGAAGCGGGCGCCGTCGAAGGCCTTGCGGGTTTGCAGGCCCCAGGCGGCGAGATCACCCATATGGTGCGGCTCGTCGGCGATCAGCAGGGTCGACCGGCGGCCGGCGGCCAGCCGGTGCATATCCGGCCCGGCCGCGATCGTCTGGTAGGTGACGGCGACGCCGTGGAAGTCGGCCGACTCCGGCCCGTCCGAGTTTGGCCTGTTCGGCTCGAGGTCGATGCCGTAGCGGCCCGCGTCGGCAGCCCACTGGCGGCAGATGTGGGTGGTCGGGCCGGCCACGACAACGCGCGAGACGAACTTTGCGCTCAGCATCCGGTGGGCGATGTGCAGGCCGAAGGTGGTCTTGCCGGCCGCCGGCGTAGCCGAGGCCAGGAAGCTGGTGGCCGAGTGCGCCCGCACGGCCGCGGTCGCCTCCTCTTGCCAGGAGCGGAGGGGTCGGGCATCGGGCCAGTCCGGAAGCGACTGGGGACGCGCCCCACCGCCAATCAGGTGCTGAGGGGCGTCGTACAAGGACGGGCAACAATAGGGTCGCCCGCGGCGGTCCGAATTCGGCTAGGTTCAAATGGGAGAAGTTGAGCAGAGTAATAAAGCTCAACTGTGGAAACCATTTAGAAATTAGGGAGGGGCCATGACTGCCCTGTATCGCCTTTGTACGCGTTTGTTCATATGCGTTGCTGCTCTTGCCGCATTCGGAGCGCTCGCGCTCGCTCCGGCCGCCGGCGCCACCGGTGTCGGAAACACCTATCTGGCGCTCGGCGATTCGCTCGCCTACGGCTACCACCAAGCCCAGTTCCAAGAAGAACTGAAAGCCAAAGGCTTCGTCGAAGCGGCGAATTTCAACGATGGCTACGTCGATGACTTCGGCGCGACGCTGAAACTGCTGAACCCCAAACTGAAAGTCATCAACGACGGCTGTCCGGGTGAGACCACCGAAACGATGATCAAAGGCTCCGGCGTTGGGCCTGGATTCTGCGCCGGCGGTCCGACCGGGAGTCCCTTCCCGAAGGCGTTCTTGCACCACTCCTACCCCGGCACGCAGCTCGAAGACGCGCTGGCGATTGCGAAAGAACCCGGCGTCGGCACGATCACGCTCGACATCGGCGCCAACGACATCCTCCAGTTCCTCGGCCACACCTGCGGCTTCCCGGTGACGTTCACCTGCACCCCGGAACAGATCGAAGCCGAGATCGGTCACGTCACCGCTAACGTCGGCTCCATCCTGGCCCAGCTGCGCGCGGCCGCACCGAAAGCGAAGATCATCTTCGTCTCGCAGTACAACCCCTACCCGACGGTGCTGAAACCGGAAGGCACGGGAGACGCGACGGTCGAAGCGCTCAACGGCGCGCTGAAAGGCGTGGCCGCGAGCTTTGGGGTCAAGTTCGCGAACACCGCCCGGGTGATCAACTTCTCGGGCACCCACGGCGGTCCGGAAGCGGGGGACATCCCCACGGTCTGCGCCTTCACGGCCATGTGCCCGGGCGGCGTCTTCAATCCGGCAAGCCCGAACGCCGACATCCACCCCACCAAAGCCGGCTATGCCGCGATGGCTGGGGTCGTCGGGGTCGCATACCTGACTCCCTGAAGCGTCGAGCAGGGATTCGTTCGCATCCACCGCGCTCCGCCGGCCAGGGCTGGCGGAGCGCGGTCTCAACGGATCGCTCGCCCTCTCGACGTCGTCGTGCTGGCAAGATGGCGAGATGGAGCGTGTGCTTGGAATCGGTGGGTACTTCATGCGGGCCGCCGACCCGGTGGCCCTGGGCGCGTGGTATCGCGATTGCCTGGGCCTGGACGCCGATGAGAACGGCCTCTGGCGCCAGGAAGCCGGGCCGACGGTCTTCGCGACGTTTGAGTCCGGGACCGACTACTTCGGATCCCACGCCCAGCAGGCGATGATCAACTTCCGGGTTCGCGACCTGGATGCGATGCTCGCGCAACTGCGCGCCAAGGGAGCGGACGTAGCTGAGGAGACGCAGGACATGGAAGGTGTGGGTCGATTCGGCTGGGTCACCGATCCCGAGGGCAACCGGATCGAGCTCTGGCAGCCCGCCTGAACGAGGCCTAGCTCCGCAGGTACCCTCGAGCTGGCCTGCTACGGTGATGTCATTCGAGCTGGGATCTCCCAGCAAAGCAGTGTTGGCGCCCGTAGTCGTTTGCTTTGAGCATCCCTCCGCGTACGCAGCACACAAGCACATGGAGGTATGTCAAATGGCAACCGGAACCGTGAAGTGGTTCAACGACGACAAGGGTTACGGCTTCGTCACCCCCGACGATGAGGGCAAGGACCTGTTCGTCCATCACAACGACATCGAGGGCGAGGGCTTCAAGTCCCTCACCGAAGGCGCCAAGGTCACCTACGAGGCCGAGAGCGGCGACAAAGGCCCTAAAGCAGTGAACGTGCGACCGCTCTAGCTGAGCGGTCGCGGCGGCTCGAGCGAGCTGTCGGCGCGTCGGTCACACTGACTGAGGAGGCGCCGGCTTCCCACTTCACAGGAGACACCATCACGATAAGCAACGATGTGAGAGTCCTGGATCGCGTAGCTTTGGAAACCCCTCCCGAGCCAACCGACGCCGAGCGTCAGGTGGCCGATCTGATCCCGATCGATGCGGGTCCAGAGACCGCCGCTGAAGTCCTCGAGCGGGTGCCGATCTGGTTTCACACGTTTGCGTTGAATCGATCCCAGGGCATTTACACGAACGGCGTCGCCCGCGATCACCGCTACCGGATTCCAGCCTTGCCCGAGGATTTCAGCGGCCTGAGGGTGCTCGACATCGGCACTTTCGACGGCTTCTACGCCTTCCTTGCGGAGGCACGCGGCGCGGCGCGGGTGGTTGCGGTCGACAACGAGCAGTACAAGGAGTGGATCAGCTCGCGTTGGGGCGTCGAGCTGCAGGGGGGAGAGGGGTTCGCCGCAATTCGGCAGGTGCTCGGATCGGAAGTCGAATACCGGCACCTCGACGCATTCGAGCTCGACGATCTCAGGGAGGCATTCGACCTCGTCCTCTGCTTCGGGATCTTGCACCGGGTCGAGAACCCGCTGGGACTGCTGAAAATCATGCGGCGGCGCCTGGCCGCAGGCGGAAGGGTAATGCTCGAGACGCACGGGGCGGCGGATCGGACGCTCGACTCTGCGGCTGTCCACATCCCCTCGCCGGGAGCGGTCTACGCCCACGATGACTTCGTCTATTGGGGATTCACCCCTGCGAGCCTCGACGCGATGGCTCGCCACGCGGGATTCGAGGGCTTTGAGCTGATCGACTCCCCGGTGATCGATGGCCATCCGCGGGTGATCGGTTCGCTCTGCGCAGCTCCACTCGACTGATCGTCGCGGGAGGGCGGCGGCCGGGCCCTGTTTCACAGCAAAGAAACACCCACTTTCCAGGGCCTTTACAACCCTGGAGCGGTTTCGTGATCCGATCCGCTGCAGATGGATGCGACCCTGCCCCGGCTATACGCCCATCGACTCGGCCGCCACTACGGTCCGGATTCCTCGGCGGCCGCTCTTCGTCACACCCTGTCCAGTCCGGTTGAGGGCGTCGAGACCGACGTATGCCTGACCGCTGATGATCAGCTGGTCCTGCTGCACGATCCGCTGCTCACGCTCGGCACCACGCTCGAGGGGTGG
This sequence comes from Solirubrobacterales bacterium, assembly GCA_035472275.1. Lineage (GTDB taxonomy): Bacteria > Actinomycetota > Thermoleophilia > Solirubrobacterales > 70-9 > VAYN01. The sequence goes on along the minus strand of DATIPH010000037.1, from coordinate 112,029 downwards.
GCGCGCCAGAAAACCGCCGATGAGATCCGCTCAGCGCTGATCCGCGACGCCACCGGAGAGCCGACGACCGAGCACCCGCTCCTCCTGGAGGAACTGCTCGAGCTGTTGCCGGATGCGGTCGGACTCCAGCTCGAGGTCAAGGCGCACGCCGACCCGGTTCTCGCCGGCCGCACCGCCGAAGCGCTCTGCAAACGGCTTCGAAACGGCTCACTCTGCGACCGAGTCGAGGTGCTGAGCTTCCACGCGGAGGCGTGCGCTGTCGCCTCCGCGAACGGAGTCCCGGCGCGTCTGGTCATTTGGGCCGACTATGCGCCCGAGGCCCTTGCCTCCTGGGCTCGGCGGACGGGGGTGAAGGGGGTCTCCGTCGAGCACTTCCTGCTCTCCGAGCGTTTGGTCGGGGTCCTTCGTGACGCCGGATTGAGCGTCAATACCGGCACCGTGAATCAGCCGGAAATCCTCAGCCGGGTGCTCGAGTTCGCCCCCGATGCGATCGGCACCGATTGCCCGCATGAGCTCCGCTCAGCAGCCGATCTTTTCTGCGACAGCGCCTCTAGGACGTCGTCTCTCCGGCTGGGCTCGCCGGCGCGGCAGCAGGCAGATGGCGGATCTCGGGGACGGTGAGCAGGGCCAGGGTGACGGCGGCGGCGAGCCCGAAGGCCAGCCACAGCGAGACGCTGACCCCGATCGCCGCTGCAACCGGACCCCAGACTGCGAGCCCCAGGGGGTAGAAAGCAAGCGAGCCGAACCAGTCGTAGGAGCTGACCCGGGACAGCGACTCGCCGGGGACGTGGCGCTGCAGGGTCGACTCCCAGACGGAGATGGCGAGCGCCATTCCGGCGCCGGACAGCAGCGCGCCGCAGGCGATCAGCGGCACCGGTGGGGTGGCCGCCAGGAAGGCCAACGGCAAGGCGAAGAGCCCGTCGGCGAGGGCGACGAACAGCAGTGGCCTGCTCGGTTTGACGCGTGCCGCGAGCAGGCTGCCGGCCAGTGCTCCGACGCCCATTGCCGTAAGAATGGCTCCCCAGGCGGCCGCGCCGCCGAGATCGCGTTGGGCGACGATGGGCCCCAGCGTGCCCCACGCGCCCCAGAGCAGGTTCACGATCGCGAAGTAGGCGACGAAGGTCCAAACCCAGCGGCGCGACCGAAAGGCGACCCAGCCCTCGCGCAGGTCGGCGACGAAAGATCTCCCTCGCGCCACGACACGGGTTGGAACTCGCAGCATCGCCAGGCACGCGGCGCTGACCGCGAACGTCACGGCGTCGATCCCGATCGCCCAGCCCGCTCCGGCAGCGGCGACCAGCACCCCGGCCACAACCGGGCCGAGTATTTCGCCCGTCGAGACGGCGCTCGTGCGCAGCGCGTTCGCCGGCTGCAGCTGCTCCACGAGGACGATCTCGGGCAGCAGACCGGTCGAGGCGGGGCTGAAGAAGCCCGTGGCCGCACCAGTCACGCCGGCCAGCAGCGCCAGCATCCACACCTCCGCCACTCCCGCGATGAGTAGGGCTGCCATCGCGGCCTGGCTCACGACCCGCACCAGATCCGCAGCCACCATCACGGCGCGGCGTGAAACCCGGTCCGCGACCACGCCGCCCACCAGCACGGTCGCCACCAAAGGGAACGTTCCCGCTGCCAGGACGAGCCCGACGTCCGAGACCGAGCCGCCGATCTCCAGCACCGCGAACGCGAGCGCTACGGCGACCATGCGATCGCCCAGCACCGACACTGCCTGTCCGCTGAACAGGAGCCGGAACTCCCGCGTGCGGAGTACGTCAAGGCTTTCGGAAAAGCGCATTGCGGCACGTTATTGCCCTCGTGCCGATGGCCTTGCGGTAAGTGGCGTCTAGGCGACCGCCCTGCCCCAGACCAGCGGCTTGACGATTGCCGGCATTCCCCGCCAGTTGGCCCGCTCGACCGACTCGACCCGCATCTGAGCCTCGATCGTCTCCAGCGTCGGCCGGTTGCAGCGGCAGCCGTCGGCGAACGCCGCCCAGGCTCTTGCGGAACGCCGCTGCAGGTTCCGTCGCCAGCCCGGCTCGGCGCCCACGTGCTCCAGGAACAGCAACTGCCCCCCTGGCCGTAAGACACGCGCAACCTCGGCCACCGCCCGCTGTGGGTCGGTGACCGTGCAGAGGACAAGGGTCGAGACGACGGTGTCGAAGCTTGCGTCGGCGAAGGGGAGCTCCTCGGCGGGCGCCCGCTCCAGTCGCGGTACCACCCCGTCCGGGGCGCGGTTGAGATCAATGCGGTCGCCCATCCTGGCGCCCGGCTCGGCGAGGACGAGTTGCTCCAGGTCGGCCGGATAGTGGGGGAGGTTGTGACCGGTGCCGGCGCCGATCTCCAGCACGGCGCCGTCTGCATGGGCCAGCAACTGCCGTCGGCGCGCGGCCATACCCCGTTTCTCGCTGAGCCAGAGGAACGGGTTGTAGAGGGTCGCCATCAGCCGGCTGTCGATGACTTCGACGGACGGGTTCGGGGATGTCTTGGTCGTGGGCATGCGGAACATTCCACTGGCTCCGGGCTGCTTCCGCTTCGCCTGTTTCGGCCAACTTGCCTGGCCGGATCGGGCCATTTCCCGTGCTCTAGCCTTGCTGCGTGGAAGAGCAGACGATCCGCTTCACCGATGTGGGAGGGCGTCGCATTGCCTGGGCGCGGAGTGGCGACGGCCCTCCGCTCGTGCTCTCGGGCTGGTGGATGAGCCATCTCGAGCTGAACTGGCGAGACCCTCGCTTCCGCGCCTTCGTCGCGACCCTGGGACGCCACCGGACCGTGATCCGCTACGACGCGCCCGGAACCGGAGTCTCGGCCGACGGCGCTCTGCCGTCAGCGAACGTCGAGGACGAGGCGGCGGCGCTCGCGGCGGTGGTCGAAGCGGCGGGCGCGGGTCCGGTGGACCTGTTCGCCGGCTCCTCCGGCGCCCCGGTCGGAGTCGCATTCGCTGCCGCGCACCCGGAGCGGGTACGGGGGCTCGTGCTCTACGGGGGCTACGCCTCGGGATCGCGGATCGCCGACGCCCGGGCCCGGCAGGCGATCGTCGACCTGGTGCGCGAGCACTGGGGTCTGGGGTCACGGGCACTCGCTGACCTCTTCATGCCGAGCGCCGACGCGCAGGACCGTGAGGCCTTTGTCGAATACCAGCGCGAGGCGGCGAGCGCCGACCGCGCGGCCCGCTCCCTGGAGGCCGTCTACAGCTTCGACGTCGCCGCGCGCCTCGGCCAGGTAAGAGCCCCAGCGGTCGTTCTGCACCGCCGTGAGGACCGCGCGATCCCGTTTGAGCTTGGCCGTGAGCTGGCGGCAGGGCTGCCCGAGGCGAGCTTCGTCGCGCTCGACGGTGCCGATCACTACCCCTGGTTCGGCGGCGCCGAGCAGGTCCTGGGAGCCACCCTGCGCGCGCTTGGGATCGAGGAGGACGCTGCGCCGATCGCACGGCCCAACGCCAATGCGCAATCCTCGGGCGAGCAGGACCTGACCAGGCGCGAGACCGAGGTGCTGGGCCTGATCGCGAGCGGTCTCTCCGATCGCGAGATCGCCGAGCGCCTCGTCCTCAGCCCGCATACCGTCCATCGCCACGTCGCCAACGTCCGAACCAAGCTCGGGTTGCCGACGCGCGCCGCGGCGGTCGCCGCGGCGGCGAAGCGCGGCCTGCTCTGATCAGGTTCAGCCGGCTGCGGACTCGTTCAGCTCGACGGCTTCCCGGATCAGGTCCTTCAGTGCCTTCTCGTCGATCTCGTCGTCCTCGTTGATGTCGATCGCGCGCCTGACGTTGCCGTCGAGGCTGGAGTTGAAGAGCCCCGAGGGGTCCTCCAGCGAGGCGCCTTTGGCGAAGGTCATCTTGACAACGCGCTTGTAGGTCTCGCCGGTGCAGATGATCCCGTCGTGGTACCAGGTCGGGACCCCTCGCCATTTCCACTCCTCGACCACCTCGGGATCGGCTTGCTTGACGAGATCCCGGACCAGTGTGAGCGTCTCGCCCCGCCAGTCATCGAGCTCGGCGATCCTCTGATCGATCAGCTCGGAGGGGGAGTCCCCTGCCTTGATCTTGTTCGAGTCACTCTTCTCCATAGTGGCGACCCCAATGTTAGGCCCAAGGCAGACCTGGCAGGTCTGCCATCGCCAGTCAGATTAGGACCGCTTAACCGGCGCCTAATTCCTGCTTCTCTCCGGCCCTTTTACGTTCTTCGTGGGATGGCGAGAGGGGAGAGATCGTGGCTGCTGGCGCCCTAGGTCGCAGCTTCGGCCGGGTCGCCGAGGTCTTCAACCAGGTGGGGACGATGATGATCCTCACCGCGCGGACGATCATCTCCGCCGTTCGTCCGCCCTACCCGTACGGGGAGGAGCTGGTCGACCAGTTCTATTTCACGCTGCGCCTCTGCTGGTTCCCGCTGCTGATCTCGACCTTCGCCCTCAACCTCGGGGCGCCGGGGCTGCAGGCAGCCGGACCGTTGCAGGTCTTCGGTGCGCTCGACCGCCTCGGCGGCTTCTTCGTCCTCACCGCGATCCGCTGGATCGGGCCGGTGGTCACCGCGGTGGTCGTCGCCGGCGTCGCCGGGACCGCGATCACGGCCGACCTTGGCGCCCGCAAGATCCGCGAGGAGCTCGACGCCCTCCAGGTTCTCGGGGTCGACCCGGTCAAGAACCTGGTCGTGCCGCGCTTCCTGGCCCTGATGATCGTCACCGCCCTGCTCGACATCTTCGCAATCGTCTTCGGGCTCACCGCCGGCATCGCCGTCGAGCTGATCTACAAGCAGAGCCTCGGCGGCTTCTTCGCGACGCTCTTCTCCAACGCCTCGGTCACCGACCTCTGGGGCTCGGTCCTGATGTGCACGATCTTCGGCGCGATCATCTCGGTCGTCTGCTGTTACAAGGGGATGACCGCATCCGGCGGCGCCGCCGGCGTCGGCCGTGCCGTCAACCAGGCGGTGGTGATCTCGCTGGTCGGAGTCTTCGCCTTCAGCTATGTCTTCACCGCCGTCCTGCTCGCCACCAACCCGGAGCTGCAGACGATCCGGTGAGTGCTTGGGTCGAAATCCCGCGCGCTTGGCTCGACTCCTTCGGCGAGATCGCCCGCTTTGGCTCCCGGGTCGCCGGCCTCGTCTACTCCGGCCGCGTCTTCCGCTTTTTCGGCGAGAGCCTGCGCCAGGCCGGGATCCTGATCCTCGGCTCGGCGCTGATCATCTGGGTCTTCGTCTTCATCCTCGGCCTGCAGTGCGGGATCCAGGGCGCCTACTTCTTTCGCGCCCAGGGGGTGCCCAGCTACGCCGGCCTCTTCTCCGCTTTCTGCGACCTGCGCGAGGCGTTGCCCTACGCCTTCGGCTACATCCTCTCGGCCAAGGTCGGGACCGGGATCGTCGCCGAGATCGGGGCGATGCGGATCTCCGATGAGGTCGACGCCCTCGAAGTGATGGGGGTGCCGCCCCTCACCTTCCTCTGCGCGACCCGGCTGTTGGCGGCTTGGATCGTGCTGCCCTTCATCTACGTCGTCGGGATCGCGGTGATGTACGCGGCCAGTTACTTCGCGGTCGTCGAACAGGTGGCCGACGTCTCTTCCGGTGGCTACACGCTGATCTTCTGGATGTTCCAGGACCCGACCGACGTGGTCTTCAGCTTGATCAAGGGGATGGCGATGGCGACCGTGATCGTCATCGTCGGCTGTTACTACGGCTACACCGCCTCCGGCGGCCCGGTCGGAGTCGGCACCGCAACGGCGAAGTCGATGGTCTTCAACATCGTCGCCGTCCACATCCTCGGCATGCTCGGTACCGTCGTCTTCTGGGGCGCCAACCCGCGCCTGCCGATCGGCAATTAGCGCGAACACGGGTCCGCGGGCGCGAGTCCGCGGCGGGCCTACTGGACCTGCTTTTTCAGCTTCGTGACCTCTTCGTCGAGTTCGGCGATTTCAGCTTCCAGGTCTTCCTCGCCGACTTCGAGGTTTGCGACGCTCTTTTTCAGATTCGCGTTTTGAGTCGTCGATTCGGCGACCTCGCCTTCCAGGGACTTGGTCCGCGACTTCAGCTTCTTCAGCTGCTGTTCGCCACCGGCGACGGCGGCGTTAACCTCGCGCTTGATCCGCTTGCGATCTTCGGCGGCAAGCTGGTCGCTTTCTTCCTGGAATTCGTCGGCGGCCTTGATCGCGCCGTTGAGGCCCGCCACTTCTTCCTTGACCTGGGCGGTGGCGTCGTCGACCAACTTCTTCTCGTTGACGCTGCTGTTGTTCGCCGAGATTGCGATCACGAGGCCAACTACGGCGACCGCGAAAACGATGGCGATAAGGATCCAGAACCAGGGGCGGGTGTCGCGAATGTCGTCCATGGACGGGCAACCTAGCGGCGCCGTCGGGCATCATTTCCGGCAACGACGAGGAGGTTGGGATGGTCGAGAAGATCGAGGACATGCCGCCTGGCACGATTGGCTTCCGGGCAAGCGGCGAGGTCACCCGCGACGACTACCGCTCCGTGCTGGAGCCGGCCCTGCATGCGGCGGTCGAGGCCGGCGACGTGCGAATGCTTTACGTCGTCGACGGCGAGTTCAAGATGGACGCCGGCGCCTTCCGCGAGGACGCCAAGACCGGGCTCGAGATCGGCCTTCGCCACCACGACGCCTGGAAGCGGACTGCGCTCGTGACCGACGTCGAGTGGGTGAAGACCGCGATCAAGCTGTTTGCCTTCATGGCGCCCGGCGAGGTCCGGGTCTGGGGCATGGACGGGCTCGAGGAGGCCCGCGAGTGGGTCGCCGACTAGCTCAGGATTCGACCGTGACCAGGGTCCCGACCGGCGTGTAGGGCCAGACCTGGGAAGCGTCTTCGAGGCGCATCTCGACGCAGCCGAGGCTCTGCGGGCTGCCGTAGGAGGGGCGGTCGAAGGCGTGCAGGGCGTCGCCGCCGTTGAAGTAGCTGACCCACATCACACCGGGGTCTTCGTAGTGGGAGCCGTCGGGGTTTTCGCCGCTCATCGTCGTTTCTTCGAGGTGCTCGAAGACCGGGAAGGTGCCGAGTTCCGTTTCGGCACCGGCGATGCCGGTGTTGGCCGGGGCGGTGAAGACCACCTTGCCGTTGTGCCAGACGGAGACCTGCTCCGGCAGCGTCTCGCTGACGTAGACGTAGCTGTAGCCGGGTTCGGCGCTGCGGCGGCCGGCGATCGCGTCCTTCAGCAGCGCGTCCCAGACGTCGGCGCCGGCGACGCCATCGGATTCCATTTCGTGCTGGCTCTCGAACGCCATCAGCGCCCCTTCGGTGGCGATGTTCTCGCTACCGGGCCGCCACGCTTCGTGCAGGCTCTTCGGCGCGTGCGGGTAGCGCCATTCGAACTTGCCCTTGGGCGGGTCGACCGCTGCCTTCAGCTCGGCTGCCGGCGTCTGCACGACTGGCTTGCCTGCGGGCTTCCAGGTGACCGGCAGGTAGCCGGCCTGGGCCAGCAGCTGCTGCAGGCGCAAGGTCGATCCGGGTGGGATGTCCCAGGCGATTTCATCGCCTTCGTCCAGCTTGCCGTCGCTCTGGACCACCGCGACTTCCTTCGGCAGCTTGACCGCGACTTCGGTGCTGAGCCCGGCGCCGTAGCCCTTCGGCTCGAAGACGAGGGTGTGACGGTCGACCTGGTTCCAGCTCCCGTCCGTGTCCGGCGTCAACTGCGGCTCTCCTTCGCCGAGCACCCGGTGCACGGGCTTGGAGAAGGTGAGGCGTAGCGGCGTCGCCGGCGTGATCTCCGATCCCGGCGCCGGGCTGGCGGAGACGCTGGGCGAGTCGCCCTTGGGGAACCAGGTCACGCTCTGGGGCTGGCCGAGACGCTCCCAGGTGCGCGGCGCGCCGGCGACGACGATCGTTCCCGCCGTCGCGCTGGTGCCGAGGCTGACCGAGGTCCGCGGGCGCTGGAAGCGACGGTGGCGGAGGTGGCCGGGGGTGCCGTAGGCAACCGTCCGCACGGGCCGGTTGAAGCTGACGCGGGGCGGGGAGGAGGGCTTCACCGTCAGCCAGCGGTTGCGGACGCGGGCAGTCGGCGCCGTCACCGTCAAGTGCTCGGTCTGTTCGCCGCCGACCAGCCAGCCGATCGCGGCGGGTCGCTTGACGGTCACTTCGAGCGCGACGCGCTCGCCCGGGGCGAGCGGCTGCTTCGGCACCAACTGGCCGCCATGGACGGCAATCGGAATCGTCTTGCCGTTGGGGCCAGTGGCGTGGACCTGGGCGATGCTGCCGCCGAGCGCGTCGACGTCGAGGCTGGCCAGGGCGTTGGAATCGAAGCCGAGGCTCGACCCGGAAAGCGCGAAGGCAGCGGCTCCGCAGCCGACGAGGACGAGCAGGGTCGCGCCGAGGCCGATGATGAGCGCCCGCGATCTCACCGCACAGAGGATAGGTATGTGGCCCGCCGAGTTGTCAGAATGCGTGGCGGTGCAGGAGGAGGCCCGCCAATACGACCTGGTGCTGTTCGGTGCCACCGGCTTTACCGGGGGTCTGACGGCGCGCTATCTCGCCACGCACGCTCCCGAGACCCTGCGCTGGGCGCTGGTCGGCCGCAATCCGACCAAGCTCGAGGCGGTGCGCCAGGGGTTGGCCGCCGTGGCTCCCGAAGCGCCCGTCCCTGACCTGCTCGAGGCCGACGCCGCGGATGGCGCCGCCCTCGCCCGCGTCGCCGGCTCAACCCGGATCGTGGTCACCACCGTCGGTCCCTATGCGCTCTACGGCGGGCCGCTGGTCGCCGCCTGTGCCGCCGCCGGCACCGACTACCTCGACCTCACCGGCGAGCCCGAGTTCGTCGACCGGGTATGGATCGAGAACCACGCCGAAGCGGAGCGGACCGGGGCGCGGATCATCCACTGCTGTGGCTTCGACTCGATCCCGCACGACCTCGGCGCCTACTTCACCGTGCAGCAACTGCCGGAAGGCGTGCCGCTGACCGTCAACGGCTACGTTCGCATGGGCGGAACCTTCTCCGGCGGCACCTTTCACTCTGCGATCAACGCCTTCGCCCGTGGTCGCCAGACGATGGCGGCCGCCAAAGAGCGCCGCCGCGCCGAGCCCCGGCCGCGGGGTCGGCAAATCCACTCGGCGCCGGCTCGGATCCGCCACCAGGAGAGCCTCGGCGGCTGGACCGCGCCGTTGCCGACGATCGACGGCGGCATCGTCCGCCGCTCGGCCGCCGCACTCGACCGCTACGGCCCCGAGTTCACCTACGGTCACAACTTCATCGCCCGCAACCCGGCGACGATCGCGGCCCTTGCCGGTGGTACCGGAATCGTCGCCCTGCTGGCGCCGCTGCCGCCGACCCGCAAGCTGCTGTTGAAGATCAAATCGCCGGGCGAGGGACCCGACGAGGCGGAGCGCGAGCGCAGTTGGTTCCGGGTCCGGTTCGTCGGCGAGGGCGGTGGCAAGCGGGTCGTGACCGAGGTCTCCGGCGGCGACCCGGGCTACGGTGAGACCTCGAAGATGCTGGCCGAGTCCGCCCTCTGCCTCGCCTTCGGTGACCTGCCGCAGTGCGCCGGCCAAGTGACCACGGCGCAGGCGATGGGTGACGTTCTTCTCACAAGGCTGCAAAAGGCCGGGATAGCGTTCCGGGTGCTGGAGCCAGCGGATGTCTGACCAAGGGAGCGAACCAGTGTCATCAGAACACTTCGACGTGTTGATTGTCGGTGCTGGTCTAGCGGGGGTCGGCGCCGCCCACCATCTGCAGCGCAGCGCGCCCGGCAAGAGCTACGCGATCTTCGAGGCACGGGCCGAGATCGGCGGTACCTGGGATCTCTTCCGCTACCCAGGGATCCGCTCCGACTCCGACATGCACACGCTCGGCTACCGGTTCCGGCCCTGGACCGCCGCGAAGTCGATCGCCGACGGCGAGTCGATCCTCCAGTACGTGCGCGACACCGCGCGCGAGGAGGGGATCGTGCCCAAGATCCGTTTCCACCACCGCGTCGTCGCCGCCGAGTGGTCGAGCGAGGAGGCGCGCTGGACGGTCGAGGCCGAGCGCGCCGACACCGGCGACAGCATCACCGTCAGTTGCGACTTCCTCTTCGTCAACAGCGGCTACTACCGCTACGACGAGGGCTACACGCCCGAGTTCCCGGGGATCGACAGCTTCGGCGGCACTGTAATTCACCCTCAGCACTGGCCGGAGGACGCCGACTACGCCGGCAAGCGCGTGGTCGTGATCGGCTCCGGGGCGACGGCGGTGACGCTGGTGCCGGCGATGGCGAAGGACGCAGAGAGGGTGACGATGCTGCAGCGCTCGCCCACCTACGTCGTCTCGATGCCCGGGGAAGACCCGATCGCCAATGCGCTGCGCAGGTTGCCGCTGCCGGCGCGCGCCGTCTATCCGATCGTGCGCTGGAAGAACGTCCTGATCCAGATGCTGACCTACAGGCTTTCGCGCAAACGGCCGGGGCTGGTCAAGAAACTGGTCCGCAAGGGCGTGGTCAGCTCGTTACCGGCCGGCTATGACGTCGACAAGCATTTCAAGCCGCGCTACGACCCCTGGGACCAGCGGATGTGCCTGGTTCCCGACTCCGACCTGTTCCGGTCGCTCTCCAGCGGCAAGGCCGAGATCGTCACCGACACGATCAAGAGCTTCGACGAGACCGGGATCGAGCTCGACTCCGGTACCCGGCTCGAGGCCGACGTGGTGGTCACCGCCACCGGCCTCAACCTGCTCTTCCTCGGCGGCATGCAGGTCCGGGTCGACGGCGAGGAGGTCGACCTGACCGAGGCCTTCACCTACAAGGGGATGATGCTGAGCGGCATCCCCAACTTCGCCTTCACGATCGGCTACACCAACGCCTCTTGGACCCTGAAGGCCGACCTCACCGCCGAATACGTCTGTCGCTTGCTCAAACACATGGACGCTGGCGGCTATGACATCTGCGCGCCGCGGATCAGCGGCGCCATCACCGAGGCGCCGCTGCTCGACTTCAACTCGGGCTACGTTCTGCGGGCGCTCGAGCACCTGCCGAAACAGGGCGCCGAGGAGCCGTGGAAGCTGAAACAGAACTACCCGCTCGACCTGCGGATGCTGCGCTACGGCGCGCTCGAGGACGGGGCGATGCAGTTCTCGCGGCGAGTGCCCGCGCGGGAGCCGGTGGCTGCGGCTACCGTCTCCGGTGCCTGAAGCCCCAGCTCGCAGTCTTCGCGGCGGCTAGTCTTCGTCGCCATGGATGACGAACAGGTACTAGAGCGCATCGACCAGCTGGTCAAGGAAGAGGAGGATCTGCTCCATCGCCACGAGGGCGACGGCCTCAGCTCCGAAGACCACGCCCGCATGGAGGAGCTGAAAGTCCAGCTTGACAAGACCTGGGACTACCTGCGCCAGCGCCGCTCCCTGCGCGAGGCCGGCGACAACCCCGACGACGCCAGCGTCCGCGATGGCGGCACCGTCGAGGACTACGGCTCGGTGACGCCCTACGACAACACCGACGCCGACGCTCCCGCCTAGACCAGGCGCCGCTAGGCTTCACCCGGTTCTCGGCGCGTTGGCGGAGTGGCTACGCAGCGGCCTGCAAAGCCGTTTACACCGGTTCGACTCCGGTACGCGCCTTACGCTGTGACGATTGAGGGAGGCCATCGCGTGGAAGGCAATGTGAAGAGTCCCGGTTCCCGGCTTCGTCGTCGCGGCGGCATGCTCGTTCTCGCCGGCCTGGCGGCTATGTCCGCATTTGTCGGTTCAGCTTCGGCAGCGCCCGCACGCCGGGCAAGCGCTCCGCAGGAACCCTGTCCGATCGCTCACGTCGAGCTGAATGTGACCTACTCCTGCTCTGTCGAATTCACCCTGCACGGCAGCGACGGCTACCGGATCACGGTTTCCGGTGATCCCGGCGGTGGGGGAGCGGACCAGGTCAGGCTGATCACGAATGGCCCGTCCGGATCCGCCGAATACAGTGTCAAGGGATCGGTCACCACGACCTCTGTCCAGGCCGTTTTCGGCCGGCTGGGAAGGGTTTCCGTGCGGTTTCGGCCTTCCGGCGTGAGCCGCCGGATCAGGGTGCCGAGACGGTGTATGAAGGGACGGCCGGCTGTCGTTACTTCCAGACTCGGCAGCTTCAGCGGCGCCATCGAGTTCCGCGGCGAGCGCGATTACACGCATGTCTCGACCCGCCGCGCCTGGGGCGGGATCGGCGATCCGCTGGCGAACACGGCGAAGAAGCTCGCCTGCGAATTCCACGAGTCGGACGCGGAAAGGAAGAAGGAACTCGAATCCGTGTCCCTCGACGGCTCGCCGACCGGCTCCGGCGTCACCTTTACCGCGTTCCGCGCATTCGGGAGCTGGTCGGGTCAGGGCTTCCCCGGTGGCTCCTCCTCACCGAAGGACTCTCAGTACGTCTTCGTCGCCTCGGCGATCGAAAGGGCCGGGAAGATGTTCATCGTCCGCTATACGGGGGCACTCGGCGGAGCCGATGATTTCGTCTTCGACGACGCGCTGACAACGGCCACGGTGGCGCCCCCGGTCCCTTTCACCGGTCGCGGCAGCTTCCTGCGCAACGTCGACGGCTCGACCAGTTGGACCGGCGATCTCAGCGTGCCGCTGCCCGGTCTCGGAACGGTCCGGCTCACCGGTGGCGGTGCCGACCTGGCCACCGTTGCCGACCACTTGAAGCATCTCGAAGAAGAATTGAACGATCACTGATCGGGCCCGGCCTTCGCCGGCGCGATACTGCGGGAATGAAACTCAAGAGCCTTTTCGACAAAGCGAAGAAAACGGTCGACGATCGCGGCGGTGCCCAGGCACTGAAGGAGGACGCCGAAGAGTTGCGCGACGTCGCCAAAGGTAAAGGCAGCCTCACCGACAAAGCTAAAGGCGCGGCGGCGGCGATCAAGGATCCGGGAGCGCCCGGCGAGCAGCCACAGGGCCAAGTCGCGCCTAAGTCGCCCCCTCCGCCCGAGGGCAATTAGAACGGTCCGGCTATTCCCTGGCCGGTTTCCAGTTCGGGCGCAGATAGGCCTCCTCGAACCCGGCCCTGAGGATGTTGCGGTAGCTGCTCGAGGGGCGGTCGGGGACCCGCTCGCCGGTCTCGACCAGAAGGGTGTGACAGCCGGCTGCGGCGGCGTCGACGATGCGACGGTGAAGCAGCGCCAACTGGCAGCCGCGGCGGCGCGCCGGCTCCAACGTGGCGCCGACCCCGAACTCGGCGATGCCGCCGTCGAGCAACATCGCCCCGCAGGCCACGGCCTCGCCGTCGATGCGGGCCACGTAGCAGCGCCAGTCGTCGCGGCCAGGTAATTGGGCGAAGAAGGTCGCTGCCCAGGCCGGCATTCCGAAGCCGGTGGCGGCGATCATCCCGAACGGGTCCTCGGCGCCGTCCCTCACTTCGACGATCTCGACATCGTCGGGAACCTTGAAGCGGGGTGGGTGGGGGTCGCGGACGAACTTCATCCAGGCGTAGGCGGGCTCGAACCCGTTCTCGCTCAACCAGGCCCCGGCGCTCTCCGCTTCCGCCAGGCCCGGCGTCACCGAGATGTAGGGGGAGACGCCGCGCTCGGCGGCCCAAACCGCCGCGGCGGCGAGGTGGCCGTCGGCGACGGCGCCGGGCTCGGCCGCGCCGAGGACGAGGTTCAGCATCCCGACCTGCGCGAGCTCGGTCACAATCGTCGCCTGGATCGGCCCGAACTGACGCCGCTCGATGCCATGCTCAGCGGCGACGGCCGCGGGCACCGAGTCCCAGATCTCCCGCCAGAAGCGGCGGTCGGTCGCGTCCAGGGCGGTGGAATCGTGGGCAACCCCTGCGTCTGAATCGGGCGGCATCATCGCGTCCGACAAGCATAGGTCGCGTATCTGTCAGCCTGGGGGCATGAGCGTCGCCACCGCCAGCGCCTCGCAGGTGAAAGCCGAGGTCGAGGTCCCCGCGGATCAGGTGATCGTCCTCTTCGGGGCCACCGGCGATCTCGCCAAGCGCAAGCTGCTGCCGGGGATGTTTCACCTCTCCCGCTCCGGGTTGATGCCGGAGCGCTTTCGCATCATCGGCACCGCCCGCCACGGGATCGAGGTCGACGAGTTCCGTGAGCTCGCCCGCGAGTCGGTTCAGGGATCGGGGCGCAAAACGGTCGACGCGGGAGAGTGGGAGCGCTTCGCCGATTCGCTGCGCTTCGCCGCCGTCGGCGATGGCTTCGGGCCACTCGACGAGGAGATCGCGGCGGCGCGCGAGGACCTCGGCGGCGATCCCGGACTGCTCTTCTACCTCTCGCTGCCGCCGAGTGCCTTCGCCGCGACGGTCAAACAAATCGGCGCCGCTGGTCTCGGCCAGGGAGCGCGGGTGATCACCGAGAAGCCGTTTGGAACCGATCTCGACTCGGCCCGGGCGCTCAACGCCGAGCTGCACTCGGTCTTCGCCGAGCGCGACATCTACCGGATCGACCACTACATCGGCCGCGAGGCGGTCCAGAACCTGCTGGCCCTGCGCTTCGCCAACGGGATGTTCGAGCCGATCTGGAACCGCAACCACATCGACCACGTCCAGATCGACGTTCCGGAGACGCTCTCGATCGAGATGCGCGGCAGCTTCTACGAGGAAACGGGCGCCTTCCGCGACATGGTCGTCACCCACCTGTTCCAGGTCCTCGGCTTCGTCGCGATGGAGCCGCCGACGGCGCTCGACCCGAAACCGCTTGGGCTCGAGCGCGAGAAGGTGTTCGACTCGATGTCGCCGCTGCGGCCCGAGGACGTCGTCCGCGGTCAGTACGCCGGCTATCGCGAGGAGGACGGCGTCGCCGGCGACTCCGACACCGAGACCTTCGTCGCGGTCAAGGCCTTCGTCGACAACTGGCGCTGGGAGGGGGTGCCGTTCTTCCTCCGCACCGGCAAGCGCCTGGCGGAGAGCAAACACCTGCTGACGATCGCCTTTGCGCAGCCGCCGCGGCGGATGTTCCCGCTCGACTGTGACCAGATCGTCGAGTCCTTCGGCCGCGACCACCTCAGCTTCGAGCTCGGTGAGCCGGGCAGCATCTCGGCCTCGTTCCTGGCCAAGGTCCCGGGGCCGACGATCCAGCTAGGCGAGGCCCACATGCGGTTCAGCTACGCCGACAACTTCGGCGGTCCCGCGCAGGCGCTCGATCCCTACGAGCGGCTGATCCACGACGTGATGGTCGGCGACCGCACGCTGTTCACCAGCTCCGTCGCGATCGAGCGGCTCTGGGAGATCTCCGAGCCCCTGCTGGAGACCCCGCCGCCGGTGCAGACCTACGAACCAGGATCGTGGGGGCCCGAGGACGCCCACCGGATGATCGTTCCGCGCCGCTGGCACCTTCCCAGCGACCACGTCTGAGCCGCCACGCGGACGCTGGAGCGCCCCTGGAACGGAAAAGGGCCCCTGCGAAGGGGCCCCTTGTTTCCGAAGGACGTGCCACCAGGGATTGCGAGATTCCTGGCTCGTCAGTCCTCAAGCTTGCGAAGTTCTTACTGTCGTAGTTCGGACGACGTACGAATAAACACAGGTCGGGCGGAAAAGTTGCACGCCAGCGGCGACTTCTCGCTGCTAGATTCACGCGTCCCGGGCGTTTAGCTCAGTTGGGAGAGCGCCAGCTCGACAAGCTGGAGGTCACTGGTTCGAGCCCAGTAACGCCCATCTCGCCGGGATTTGTCGTCGCCGCGCGACGGCAGCCGCATCTGGCTTTACCACCCGACGCCGGGGCAGGACTAGAATATTCGTCCAGGCCATGCGTTCCGGTGAAAATCGACATCCCAAGCCGTTTCCAAGTATGCGGACGGCGCTGCTTTTGATTGTCGCTGCGATGGCGCTGTTGACCCTGGGGCTGGGCACCGCGTTCGCCGAAGGCGAAGAAGAAGGGCCGACCACCGTCGACCCGGTCGTCGTGCCCGAAACCG
This sequence comes from Solirubrobacterales bacterium, assembly GCA_035472275.1. Taxonomy (GTDB): domain Bacteria; phylum Actinomycetota; class Thermoleophilia; order Solirubrobacterales; family 70-9; genus VAYN01. Next base: position 96,244 of record DATIPH010000037.1, on the reverse strand, counting down.
AAGCGCCACCGACCTCGAATCCAGCGACGGCTCCGGTCGAACCGTCTGCGAGTCCGGCTCCGTCCACGTCCGCGCCGGTCTCGAAGCCGAGCGAATCCGGGTCTTCCAGCGGTGGCAGCACGAAGCACACCTCATCGCCGACGACGAGCGGTGGTAGCGGCGGCGGTTCGAACAGCGCGCCGACGCACACCAACAACAACGTCTCCGACGGCGGCGGCAGCTCGCCCAGCTCCAGCGGCGGCGGCCAGGGCGGCGGCAGCACGCACAGTGCCTCGCCAACGGAATCGAGCTTCGCCGCGCCGACCTCGAGCGTCGAACACTCGACCGACAGCGTAGAGAGGGCAACGTCAGCTCTCGCCCAGGCGACGGGCCAGGGTGCCGGTAAAGGCAAAAAGTCTCAGCAGGAGGCCGTCGGCCACCTCGGCGAGGCGGTCGGCAAGGCGCTGCTTGGCAACGGGGTTTCGGTCGTCAAGGCAAAGCCACAGCACGACGTGGTCCCTGACTTCGTGCCGTTGCCCGCCAAGAGCAAGACGCTCTACTTCCTTCTGATCCTGATCGTGCTGACGATCGCCAGCTTCGTCGTCTGGATTCAATTCCGCGGCCCGCGTGCCTCACGCCGCCGTAAGGCCCACATCGATCACCGCACCGCCGGCGCCGTTCGCCTCACCCCGGCGGAACGGCTGCGTGCCCGGCAGTGGAACACCGAGCACGCACGCGCTCGCAAAGCGCGTCCCACCCGCCGCAAAGCGGCGTAGGGGTCCGCCGCTCTCGGCGGTTGCTCAGACGGCGATCTCCATCACCTGCGTGAGGCGCAGTGCGTTGCCGGAGGGGTCGCGGAAGCCGCAGTCGATCCCGTAGGGGCGCTGCTCCGGCGGTTCGATGAACTCGACGCCGCGGGCGTTCAGCTCGTCGTAAGAGGCCTGGCAGTCGTCGGTGGTGAGAAAGACAGTTCCGGCCGCCCCCTTCGCCAGCAGCGATTCGATCTGCTCGATCGTCTCCTGCTCGAACACCGGCTGGCTCGGGATCGCCATCAGCGCGATCGAGACCTCGTCCTGGCCCGGGGGCGCGACCGTCAGCCAGCGGAAATTGCCGAGCTCCTCGAGGGTAACGTCGGCGCGGACCTCCATGCCGAGCTTCTCGGTGTAGAAGGCGAGTGCCTCGTCTTGGTCGTGAACCCAGAGATGCGCGTTTGCGATCTTCATTGGAACCTCCTGGTTGGAATCAGCTTGGAGGCGATGCTAGGAACGCGCCGGCTCCCTGTCTTCTCGAAACGTGCGGTGTTGCGGGCGTGAGTAGGTGCGCATGACGCAGCCGGGCACCATCGCCTGGCTCGCTGCGGGTGGGAACGAGGCCCTGTACTCGGTCGGCGTCTTGCCGAAGGCGCGCTTGAAGCTGGTGGTGAATGAGCCGATCCCCTGCAGCCCGACGGCGAGACAGACCTCGGCCACCGAGTTGTCGGTGTTGCGCAGCAGCGCCGCCGCCCGCTCCAGTCGCCTCGTCAGCAGATAGGCGTGCGGCGAGACCCCGAACGCCCGCCGGAACTCGCGGCTGAAGTGCGCGCGGGAGAGCCCCGCCGCGGCGGCGAGGTCCTCGACGTTGAGCGGCTCCGCGTAGCGAGCGTCAGCCATGTCCCGGGCGCGCAGCAGATGACGGGCAGGAGGGACGAACGCCATCCCGCCAGTTTAGGTGCGGATGTTGGCGGTACGGCACTTGTGGGAGGCAATGCGGCCTGCCGGCTGACGGTTTGGGGACCGGACCTCGACCTTGTACTGACAGGCGATTCGTCGGTTCGTCGTTTCGCCGTAAGCGGAGAGGCGGCAGTCGATGCTCGGTTCGTCCAGTCGGTTGCAGCTGTTCAGTTCGTAGGTCTGCAGTCGGCCACTCGACCGGACGACGGTGGCGATGAGATGTTTCGAGATTCGGATCGCGGTCTTCATGCGCAGGTGGTAGGGCGGCGGCTTCGGGGGAGGGGCGGTGATGTCGCCGCCTCCGCCGCCTCCGCCCGGCGAGTAGCTGCACGGGCAGGGCAAGTCCTCGCAGGCGATGCCGTCGTTATCGGCGTCGAGGCGATAGGGATCGCCTGGCAGCAGGTATTCCTCCGCTTCAGCCTGGTTCGCGAAGTCGGCGCAGTCGTAGTCGCGCGCCGCGGCGGCTGGTGCTGCGTGCTGGGTGAGGCCAAGCAGTGCCGTCAGTCCGACAAGCAGGGCTAACCCAGTCCAGACCTTCATCTCTCTTTTCCCATCTATCCGGAGACGCTGTAGGTCTGCTTGCAGGTTGGTTCTTCGGTGACGATATTGATCGTCTGCGGTCCGGTCAGCTCTGCCCGCATCTTTATTTCACAGATTTCGAGTACCTCGGGCGTCACTTCCTTGATCCATACGCCGGTGCCTTCGAAAGCCGCGCCGCCAATCCGCTGGGTCGGGCCTACCCCAGCCCCTTCGCGGGGAAGAGTCGGTCCGTGTAGCCGGAAGAAGGCTTCTTCAAGAGCCGCTGCCGCTCTTTCTCTCGTCAGATAGAGAAGGTCCTTGGTGTGGCAGCCGCGATGGCTCAGCCTTGCCGTCGGCGCTTCGCCAGCGAGGCGCACAGTGACCCTTAGATCGCATTCGAGCCGCTGGTGCTTGGTTTCGCCGGAAGCTTCGACCAGGCAGAAGAAGGCGCGGGCACTGGTCCTGCTGCAGGCGAAGAGCGAGAAAGTCTGAAGCTTGGGATCGCGGTCGACGATCGTGGTGCCGAGCTGCTGCGCCGCCTGGCTCGCAGCATTGGCTCCGAGTTGCTGCGCTGACGCCTGCGCTGGCGTCGAAGCCAAGCCGACCGCCAGTAAAACGGCAAGGACGAACCAAAGTCGGATTTTCATCTGTCTCCCCTCCGCGGTTTCGATCCCCGTCGGAACGATTTGCGCCTGGGATTAAACGAGGTCATGCGAACCGGGACGTAGGGATTAGGCTCGCGGGCTCGTGATCGGGACCTATGCAGCGGTGGTGGCGGTGTGCGGGGCTTCGCTGGCGATCGGGCAGGCGGCGCTCGGGCTCTGCGGGCAGCGGCGCTGGTCGTGGCTGTCGCCGGCGGTCGGCCTGGCGCTGGTCTGCGCGGTCTGCTGGGCGACGGTGCGGTTGCCGGGGGACGGAGTCGTCTCGGCGCTCGCCGTGCTGGCTCTGGTCGTCGCCTCGGCCGTCTATCTGTGGGGCCGCCTGGAGGGCGGGGGAGAGGCGCTTCGCGCCGGCTGGCCGGTGGCGCTGGTCGCCCTGCTCGCCGCCTCACTCCCATTCGCGGTCGAAGGGCACTTCGGGATCCTCGGCACCAGCTTCAACCCGGACATGTCCCAGCATCTGCTGGCGACCGCGCGGCTCGCTGACGGGCACTCCTCCCAGCTCCTCAACCAGGGTTATCCGCTCGGGCCACACTCGGTGGTGGTGGCGCTCAACAAGGGGCTCGGAGTCGGCCTCGTCCAGGGCTTCAGCGGGCTCTCGGTCGCGGTGATGGTGCTGGCGCCGCTGATGGCCTTGGCCGCATTCCGTGATCTCGGCGCCCTGCCGCGAGCCGCCGGTGCCCTCGTCGTCGGCCTCGCCTATGTCGTCGCCTCTTACTTCGCCCAGGGCGCCTTCAAGGAGACGATCGAGGCCCTGCTGGTGCTCGCCTTCGTTCTCGCGCTGCGGGAGGCGAACCAACCTGAGTGGCGCGACCTGCCGCTGCGCTTCGTCCCCGCGGGGCTGATCGCGGTCGGGGCGGTCTACGTCTACAGCTTCCCGGGCCTGATCTGGATGGTCGCCGCCTTCGTGATCTGGGCGCTGGCCGGATTCGCGCTCGAGCGCCGCTGGCCAGCACCGCGCGCCGTCGGGCTCGGCCTGCTCGTCTTCGCCGTCTTCGTCGCCCCCGAGATCGGGCGGATGATCGACTTCCACAAGTTCGAAACGTTCGACCCGAACGGTCCCGGTCTTGGCAACCTGTTCGGTCAGGTCTCGCCTTTCGAGGCGCTCGGGATCTGGCCCTCGGGCGACTTCCGTCTCGCCGCCGGCGACGGTGCCGTCCCTACTGTCGGCTATTACCTCGGCATCGCCTTCGCGCTGGTCTTGCTCGGCTACGGCGTCGCCCGCTGCTGGCGCCGGCGCGAGATCGCCGTCCTCTCCGGCCTCGCCGCCGCCGCGCTCGCCTACCTCGCCGCCCGCTCCGGTGGCACCGCCTACACCGCCGCCAAGGCGATCGAGATCGCAGCCCCTCTCGTCGCCCTCACGATCATTCTGCCGCTGACCGCCAATCCGTGGTTCGAAACCCGCCGCTCAGGCGGGAAAGGAACCGCGGGATCGGCGCCACCCGAGTCACGGTTCGAAACGGACGCGGGGCGTCCAAATGGAACCACGCGATTGGGGGGAGGTGGGTTGCAGGCGGCGGCGCTTGCGGTTTTCGTTCTCGCCGCCGGCGTCTGTTCGGCGCTCGCTTTCGCCAACGCACCGGTTGGTCCGACGTCGTACTCGCCGGCCCTCACGGGCTTGCGGCCACTGGTCGCGAACGGCTCGACCCTCGTCCTCGCCTCGACGCAGCTGCTCGCCGACGAACACGGCACGCCCTACATCTCCTGGGAGCTGCGCGGAGGGCGGGTCTGCATCGCCGCCGAAGACGAACTCGACGACTTGACGGACGGCGTCCGCTTCGTCGTCACCCGCGGCACGCCCGCCGATGCCCCGTTCCGCGGCCTGAAAGTACGCAAGGTCGCGCCGCCGTACGTGCTCTGGGAAGCCACCGGCCCGGTCGCCGCCAAGAGTCCCTGTCCCCTGATCGCGGTCCGCCAAGCGCGCCAAGGCCCCACCCCCTGAACCCGGCAGAGGTTTTCTACGCATAGCGACGAAAAGCTCTGCCGCGCTGTGTGGGTGCGTGCGTCGGTGCAGCATCAACCGGCCGCCACGTACCATGGCCTCGGATGGAGGCCGCAACCGACAAAGTCGTCGTCACCCTGCCTGACGGGAAGCCGTTGGAGCTCGACCCCGGCGCGACCGGGGCCGACGCCGCGGCGGCGATCGGGCCGGGCCTGGCGAAGGCGGCGCTGGCGATCAAGGTCGACGGCGAGCTGCGCGACCTAGCGGCGCCGTTGCCCGAGAGCGGGGCGGAGGTGGCGATCGTCACCGACCGTGATCCCGAGGCCCTGGAGCTGATCCGCCACGACGCCGCCCACGTGATGGCCGAGGCGGTGACGGATCTCTACCCGGGCACCAAGGTGACGATTGGGCCGCCGATCGATTCCGGCTTCTACTACGACTTCGAGTTCCCGCCCGAAACAAAGATCACCGAAGAGGACCTGCCGAAGATCGAGGCGGTGATGCAACGGCACATCGACGCCGACGAGCACTTCGGCCGCCGCGACGTCTCCGTCGCCGAGGCCCTCGAGCTTTTCCGGTCCCAGAACCAGGACTTCAAGGTCGAGCTGATCGAAGACCTCGTCCGCGACGAAGGCGTGGAAACCGTCTCGCTTTACCGCAACGGTCCCTTCGAGGATCTCTGCCGCGGCCCCCACGGTCCCTCGACCGGTCGGATCAAGGCGATCAAGCTCGACTCCGTCGCCGGCGCCTACTGGCGTGGTGACGAGAACCGCGAGAGCCTGACCCGGATCTACGGCACTGCCTTCTTCTCGAACAAGGACCTCGAGCAGCACCTGGAGCGGATTGAGGAGGCGAAGGCGCGCGACCATCGCCGGCTCGGCCCCGAGCTCGGTCTCTTCATGCTCCGCAAGGAGGCGCCCGGGATGCCGTTCTGGCTTCCGAACGGCACCACCCTGCTGCGCCTGGTCGAAACCGAGGTCCGCGAGCAGCTGCGCAAGCGCGGCTACCAGGAGATCGCGACGCCGCAGGTCCTTGACGTCGACCTCTGGCACCGCTCGGGCCACTGGGACAACTACAAGGACGACATGTACTTCATGGACGACGGCGACCGCCAGTACGCGCTGCGACCGATGAACTGTCCCGGCGCCTGCCTCGTCTACTCCGCCGACCGCCACTCCTACCGGGAGCTGCCGCTGCGGCTGGCCGAGTTCGGCCGCGTCTCCCGCAACGAGCGCGAGGGCGTCCTGCACGGCCTGCTCCGCGTCCGCGCCTTCACCCAGGACGACGCCCACGTCTTTTGCACCGAGGACCAAATCACCGACGAGGTCGCCTCGATCTGCGAGGCGATCGACGAGCTCTACGCCCGCTTCGGCTTCGAGGACGTCCACGTCGAGCTCTCGACCCGGCCGGAGAAGTCGATGGGGACCGAAGAGCAGTGGGCGAAAGCCGAGGCGGCGCTCGCCGCGGCGCTCGAGAGCCAGGGCCGCGAGTACGAGCTGAACCCGGGCGACGGCGCCTTCTACGGGCCGAAGATCGACTTCCACATCACCGACGCGCTCGGCCGTTCCTGGCAGTGCGGCACCTGTCAGCTCGACTTCCAGATGCCCGAGCGCTTCGAGCTCTACTACACCGGCACCGACGACGGTGCCCACCGGCCGGTGATGATCCACCGCGCCCTGCTCGGCTCGATGGAGCGCTTCGCCGGGATCCTGATCGAGCACTACGCCGGCCGCTTCCCGGTCTGGCTGGCGCCGGTCCAGGCGATCGTGCTGCCGATCTCTGACCGTCACAACGCCTACGGGGTGAAGGCGATGGAGGCGCTGCGCGAACTCGGCGTCCGGGTTGCCATCGACGACCGGTCGGAGTCGATCAGCAAGAAGATCCGCGACAGCTCGATTGGCCGCTACCCCTACATGCTCGTCGTCGGCGACCGCGAGGAGGAGGGCGGCGCCGTCGCCGTCCGCTCCCACGCAGACGGCGACCTCGGCGAGATGGCATTGGCCGAGTTCGCCGCCCGGGTCGAGGCCGAGACGGCCAAGCGTTGAGGTCGTCCTTTGCCAACTCGGCTTCTGTCTCTATACTGCGCCGGACTTGATCGAAGGTATGTCAAATCCCCGCCGCCGCTGAGCACTCCGTGCCTTTTTCGCGACGGCTCGTCCTCTTGAAGTCCCACCGCTCCTCGCGATAGTGCCTGTCCCGCGAAGGTTCGATCGGCGCCCACCAGAGCGCGACACGACGAGGATCAACGAGCGGATCCGCGTTCCCCAGGTGCGCCTGATCGGCGCCGACGGCGAGCAGCTCGGGATCGTCGACACCCCGGAGGCGCTGAAACGCGCCCAGGACGCCGACCTCGACCTGGTTGAGGTCGCTCCCAATTCGAAACCGCCGGTCACCCGCCTGCTCGACTACTCGAAGTACAAGTACGAGCAGGAGCAGAAGCAGAAGCAGGCCCGCAAGCACCAGCAGCAGGTCAACATCCGCGAAATCAAGCTGCGGCCGAAGATCGCGACCCACGATTACGACACCAAGAAGGGCCATGTCGAGCGCTTCCTCAAGCATCACGACAAGGTCAAGGTGACGATCATGTTCCGCGGCCGCGAGCAGGCCCACCCCGAGCGCGGCCGGGCGCTGCTGCAGAAACTCTTCGAGGACCTCGGCGGGATCGCCGTGGTCGAGTCGGCGCCGCTGCAGGAAGGCCGCAACATGAGCATGCTGCTGGCGCCGAGCAAAGAGGTCGACAAGCTCACCGATGCCGACGCACCCGCTGAGGAGGGCGCACCGGCCGAGGGGAGCGCACCGGCACCCGCAGCCGAGGTGCCCGCTACTTCCCAGGAGCCGCCCGCGACTGACGACGGCACCACCGAGGCGCCTGCCGATGAGGCACCTCCGGCTGACGAGGCGCTCGCCGAGGCGGAGGCGCCAGAGGCGCCTGAGACTCCTGCGGCTGACGCCTCAGCCGACGACGCGGCCGCCGCCGACGCCTAAGCGTCGGCCACGATCACGTCGGCAATCCGCTCCGCTGCGTGCCCGTCCCACAGGGGTGGTGGCTCCGAGGGAGCCGTGCCACCGGCGGCCAGCGCCGCCGGGATACCGGCGATCGCCGCCGGATCGAGCCCGAGCAGGGTGTTGGTGCCGGCGCGGACCGTCACCGGCCGCTCGGTGTTGTCGCGCAGGGTGAAGCAGGGGACCCCGAGGTAGGTGGTCTCCTCCTGGATCCCGCCGGAGTCGGTGAGGACGACGCCGGCCTCGGCCTCGAGCGAGAGGAAGTCGAGATAACCGAGCGGTTCGATCAGCATCAGCCCCGGCTGCTCGCGCCCGACCCCCTCCATCATCTTGCGGGTGCGGGGGTGGACCGGGAAGACGACCGGCATCGATTCCGCCAGCGTCGCCAGTTGCTCGACCGTCGCGCCCAGTAGCGGCCCGTCGACCAGCGCCGGGCGGTGCAGGGTGACCAGGGCGTAGGACCCAGGCTCGACCCCGAGTTTTGCCGCCGTGCCCGCGGCCCGGAAGCGGTCTTCGAGTGCGACCAAGGTGTCGATCATCGTGTTGCCGACGAAGTGCATGCGCTTGTCTGCGATCCCTTCCGCGCGCAGGTTCTCGGTCGCCTCCTCACTGTGCAGGAAGAGGTACTCGGAGAAGCGGTCGGCGACGATTCGGTTGACCTCCTCCGGCATCGTCAGGTCAAAGCTGCGCAGCCCGGACTCGATGTGGGCGACGTTGATGCCCATCTTGACTGCGACAAGTACTGCCGCCAGGGTCGAATTGACGTCACCGGGGACGACGACCAGGTCGGGTCGCTCTCGCTCCAGGACAGGCTCCAGCCGCTCCATCGTCCGTGCCGTCTGCGCCGCGTGGCTGCCGGAGCCGACCTCGAGCATGTGGTCGGGAGCGGGCACGCCGAGCTCCTCGAGGAAGACGTCGGACATCAGCCGGTCGTAGTGCTGGCCGGTGTGGACGATTGTGTGCTGGCCATCCGGCATTCGCGCCCGCAGGGCCGCGATCACCGGCGCCGTCTTGACGAAGTTGGGCCGGGTTCCGACCACGTAGAGGATTCTCATCGCGGCGCAGCGTACCCGCGTCTGCTTCAATACCGAGCCCGATGCCGAAGATGAAAACCCATTCCGGCGCCAAGAAGCGGTTCAAGAAGACCGCCACTGGCAAGCTGCGCGGCCGCCGCGCCTACTCCAGCCACATCTTGGAGAAAAAGTCGCCGAAGCGGAAGCGGAAGATGGCCCGGCCGGTCGAGATCTCCCCGAACGATGCGCCGAAGGTGCGGAAGCTGCTGGGGGGCAAGTAGATGGCCCGCGTCAAGCGCTCCGTCCACGCGCGCAAGAAGCGCCGCAAGGTACTGAAGGAAGCGAAGGGCTACTTCGGCCGCAAGCATTCCTCCTACCGCTTCGCCAAAGAGCAGGTGCAGCGGTCCGGGATGTACGCCTACCGGGATCGCCGCAACCGCAAGCGGACCTTCCGCCGGCTCTGGATCACCCGGATCAACGCAGCTGCGCGGCTCGAGGGCATGAGCTACTCGGAACTGATCAACGGCCTGAACAAGGCCGAAGTCGAGGTGAACCGCAAGATGCTGGCCGACATCGCCGTCCACGACCGCGAGGCCTTCCGCCGATTTGTGGAGCTAGCCCGGGAGGGTGCGGCCGCTTAGCGGCACACCGACACTCCACTTTCCCGGGCGGGCCGTGAGAACGGCCCGCTTTTTTTGTTCCAGGACTTCAAAACCCCGACCAGAAAGACAATTCGACTGCACCGCTGGCCAGCAGGACCGACGAGCCGATGATCACCAGCCCCCAGAACGAGAAGCTGAAGCTGGTCCGCAAGCTGCGCGACCGCAAGCACCGCGAGCGCGAGGCGTTGTTCGCGACCGAGGGCGAGGACCTGCTCGAAGCCGGCCTCGCCGCCGGCGCCGAACCGCGCTTCGTCTTGGTCGCGGCGGGGGCCGGGATCGAGGCTGTGCCGGGCGCCGAAGAGGTCGAGGCCGATCTGCTCACCGAGATCTCCTCGCTCGGCTCGGGGACGCGGGCGATCGCGGTCTGGCCGTTGCGTTGGGCCGAGCAGCCCGCGACTCCCTGCCTCTACCTCCACGGGGTCGCCGACCCCGGCAACGTCGGCACGATCATTCGCTCCGTGGACGCCCTGCTCGGGGGATCGGTCGTGCTCGGGCCCGACTGCGCCGACCCGTACTCGCCGAAGGCGGTGCGGGCGACGATGGGCTCGATCTTCGCCCAGCCGCCCACCCGCGCCCAGATCAGGGCGACGCCGGAGCCTCGGGTCGCGCTCGTCGTCCACGGCGGCGCTCCGCTCGATGTCCTCGACGGGGCCGCGACCCTCTGCCTTGGGGCCGAGCGGGAAGGGCTGCCTGCCGCAGTTCTCGCCGAGTGCCAGGCGCGGGCGACGATCCCGCTGCGCTCCGGCGCCGAGTCACTCAACGTCGCCGCCGCCGCGGCGATTGGCGCGCAGCGGATATCGTCGGCGTCCCATGCCGGAGGTCAAACCTGATGCTTGAGCGGATCGAGGAGATCAGGAATGAGGCCACGGCGGCGATCGGCGCGGCCACTTTGAGCGCCGAGCTGGAGGAACTGCGGGTCCGCTACCTGGGTCGCAAAGCGGAGTTGACGAGCGTCCTCCGCGGGATCGCCGAGCTGCCGGCGGAGGAACGGGGCAAGGTCGGCGGCGCCGCCAACAAGGCGCGCCAGGCGCTCGAGGCGCTGCTCGAGGCGAGCGCCGGACGTCTCGACGCCGTCGAGCTCGACGCGAAGCTCGTCGCCGACCGCATCGACGTCACCCTGCCGGGGGCCCCACCGCGCCCGGTTGGTCACGCCCATCTGATCGCCCGCACCACGCGCCAGATCGAGGACGTCATGGTCGGCCTTGGCTACCGGGTCGCCGAAGGCCCGGAGATCGAGCACGACTACTACAACTTCACCGCTCTGAATCACCCGCCTGGGCACCCGGCGCGGATGCTCCAGGACACCTTTTATGTGCAGTCGCATCCTGACGTGCTGCTCCGCACCCACACCTCGCCGATGCAGGTGCGGGCGATGGAGTCCCAGTCGCCGCCGATCTTCATCGTCGTCCCCGGCAAGGTCTACCGGCGCGACTCCGACGCCACCCACAGCCCGATGTTCCACCAGATCGAGGGGCTGGCGATCGCCGAGGGGCTGACCCTCGCCGACCTTAAGGGGACGCTGCTGGAGATGTGTCGGGCAATCTTCGGCGGCGAGCGCGAGCTGCGCCTGCGGCCCCACTTCTTCCCCTTCACCGAGCCCAGCGTCGAGGTCGACGTCTCCTGCTTCCAATGCGAGGGGACCGGGACGCTGGCGAGCGGCGAGCGCTGCAACCTCTGCAAGGGACAGGGCTGGATCGAGATCCTCGGTGCGGGAATGGTCGACCCCAACGTGCTCGGCTTCGTCGCCGACAATGGCTACGACTCCGAGCGGGTGCAGGGCTTCGCCTTCGGGCTCGGAGTCGAGCGGGTCGCGATGCTGCGCCACGGGGTCCCCGACCTGCGCCGCTTCTTCGACAACGACGTGCGGATGCTGGAGCAGTTCTCGTGAGGTGCTGGCTATGAGAGTGCCGCTGAGCTGGCTGCGCGAGTACTGCGACCCGGGCCTCTCACCGGAGGAGCTCGGCGATCGCCTGGTGATGACCGGGACCGAGGTCGAGCGGATCGCCCTGGTCGGTCCGACGAAACCTGACGGTTTCGTCGTCGGGAAGGTGCTCAGCGCTGAGCAACACCCGGATGCTGATCGACTCCGGGTCTGCCAGGTCGACGACGGCGAGGGCGAGCGAACGATCGTCTGCGGCGCCCCCAACGTCGCCGCCGGCCAGACCGTCGCCGTCGCCCTGCCGGGCGCGCGGATGCCGGGCGGCGAGAAGCTGCGCAAGGCAAAGCTGCGGGGAGTCGCCTCGGAAGGGATGATCCTCGCTGCCGACGAGCTCGAGATCGGTGAGGACCACGACGGGATCCTCGTCCTCGACGACGCGCTCGCCGCGGGCACGCCGCTGGCGGAGGTGATCCCGCTGGCCGAGCCGGTGCTCGAGATCGAGGTGACCCCGAACCGGGTCGACTGCTTCGGCGTCCACGGCGTTGCCCGCGAGGTGCACGCGATCAGCGGGGCGCCCCTGGCATCGGACCCCTGGGCCGAGGAGCCGCCCGCCGAGGGCGAGGGCGAGGCTTCGGACTACGCCTCGGTCGCGGTCGACGTCCCCGACCTCTGCCCGCGCTTCACCGCCCGCGTCTTCACCGACGTCACGGTCGGCCCCTCGCCGCTCTGGCTGCAGGCGCGGCTCGCCGCCGCGGGACAGCGGCCGATCAACAACGTCGTTGACATCACCAACTACGTGATGCTGCTGACCGCGCAGCCGTTGCACGCCTTCGACCTCGACAAGGTCCCGAACGGCGCCCTCTACGTCCGCACCGCGGCCGCCGGCGAGAAGATGATGACGCTCGATGGGGTCGAGCGCGAGCTCGATAGCGAGACCGTCCTCGTCTGCGACCGCGACGGCCCGACCGGGATCGCCGGGATCATGGGCGGCCAGGTCTCCGAGGTTTCCGAGCAGACGACCAGGGTCCTGCTCGAGGTCGCGAGCTGGAGTGGGACCAACATCCTCCGCACCTCGCGTCAGCTCGGGCTGCGCTCGGAAGCCTCCTCGCGGTTTGAGAAGCAACTGCATCCGGGGCTGTGCATGCGGGCGCAGGCGGTTGCCTCGAAGCTGCTGGTCGAGCTCTGCGGCGCCAAGTTGGTGCCGGGGACGATCGACATCGCCGTCGAGATGCCGGAGCCGCCACGGCTGGCGCTGCGGGCCGCCCGCGTCACCGGCCTGCTCGGGATGGAGATCTCGCAGGCCGATCAGACCGCGTACCTGGAGCGACTCGGCTTCGGGGTCGAGGCTGCCGGCGCTGACCTCGAGGTCAGCGTCTCGCCGGACCGCCACTACGACGTCACCCGTGAGGTCGACCTGATCGAGGAGGTCGCCCGCGTTCACGGCATCGACCAGAACCTGCCAACGACGCTGCCGGCGACCGCCGGCCAGGTCGGTGGCCTCTCCCGCGATCAGCGTCTGCGGCGCCGGGCCGAAGACGGGCTGCGAGATCTCGGCTTCGACCAGATCGTCGGCTGGAGCTTCACCGACCCCGGCGAGCCGGCGCGGCTGCGGATCCCACTTGACGACCTGCGCTCCAGCGCGGTCATGCTCTCCAACCCGCTCTCCGAGGACCAGTCGGCGATGCGGACGATGGTGCTCGGCTCGCTGCTCGACGTCGCCTCCCGCAACCTCGCCCGCGGCGCCGAGCGGGTCGCCCTGTTCGAGGCCGGCGGCGTCTATCTGCTGGAGGGCCCGGCGGGCGAAAGCGCACCCGAAGACCTGGGTGTCGGTGCGGTCGATCCGCTGGCCGGCGTCTTCCCCGGCGAGCGGCCGGCGCCAGTGGCCGAGCCGTTCCGGATCGCAGCGTTGGCGGTCGGTCCGCTCAGCGCCCGCTCCTGGCGTGGGGGCGACCAACCGTCGGACTTCTTCGCGCTCAAGGGCGTGCTGGAGGCGCTGGCGGCTCAGCTCGGCACCGAGCTGTCCTTTGCCGCGGCCGGGGAGCCGTTCCTGCACCCCGGTCGCTCGGCCGCGGTCTCCGTCGCCGGCACGCCGATCGGCTGGCTCGGAGAGCTGCACCCCTTGGTCTGCCGCGAGTGGGACGTCGAGGCCGCCGCCGGCTTCGAAGTCGACGCGGCGCCGCTGCTGGCGAGCGCGACTGCCGGCGACGAGCGCTACGAGGACGTCACCACCTTCCCTGCCGCTTACCAGGATCTCGCCGTGGTCGTGCCGGCCGCGCTGGCTGCGACCGAGGTCCGCGCCGCGATCCTGGCCGGTGGCGGCGAGCTGCTGCACTCGGCCGAGGTCTTCGACCTGTTCGAAGGCGAGCAGCTGGGGGAGGGCAAGAAGAGTCTGGCCCTCGCGCTCGAGTTCCGCGCACCCGACCGCACCCTCACCGACGAGGAGGTCACCGCCGCCCGCGAGGCGATCAAGGGCAGGCTCGACGAGATTGGGGGGACGCTGCGTGAATGACCTCGCTGCACAACCGCTCGACGGCGATCCGGCCGCCCGCGTCCTGGTCGCCGGCGCCTCCGGCTTCACCGGCGCCCTGGCGGCGAAGATCGTCTGGGACCACCCGCGCCTGCAACTTGTCGCCGCGACCTCGCGCAGCGATGTCGGCAAACGACTCGACGCCCTCTACCCGCGCTACCGGGTGCCGATTGAGCTGACCGAGCTCGACCTCGATCGGGTCGAGGGAGTCGACGCCGCGATCGTCGCCTACCCGCACGGGGCGGCGGCCCCGACCGACGCCTCCCTGCGGGCGCAGGGAATCCTCGTCGTCGACCTTTCCGCCGACTTCCGTCTCCGCGATATCGAGACCTATCGGCGCTGGTACGGCGAGCACGGCGCGCCCGACCTGTTCGGGACCGGCGTCTACGGGCTGACCGAGATGTACCGGGAGGAGCTGCGGAGCGCCGAGCTGGTTGCGACCCCCGGCTGCTACCCGACCGCCAGCGTCCTCGGCCTCGCCCCACTGGCCGAAAAGGGCCTGCTCGGCGAGGTCTTTATCTCGGCGATGCAGGGCACCTCGGGCTACGGGCGCTCGAGCGATGACATCGTCCACTTCTCGGCGATGACCGAGAACGCCTTCCCGTACAAGACCGAGGGGCATCGCCACCGGCCGGAGATCGAGCAGGAGCTGGCGGCGCTCGGCAGCCCGGCCCCGGTCACCTTCGTCCCGCACCTGCTGCCGCTCGACCAGGGAGAGCTGGCGACGTGCTTCGCGACCCTCTCCGAGGCGACCTCGAAAGAGGCGGTGCAGGCGCTCTACCGCGAGCGCTACGCCGACGAGCCCTTCGTCCACGTCCTCGACGGCCCGCCCAACCTGCGGGCGCTGCGCGATACGAACGAGTGTCACGTGTACGTCACGGTTGAGGAGCGGGGGCGGGTGATGGCCTTCTCGGCGATCGACAACATCTGGAAGGGCGCATCGAGCCAGGGGATCCAGAATCTGAACCTGATGCTGGGACTCGACGAGACGGCGGGGCTGCTGTGACTCCGGATGCGGACGCGAAGCAGAGCATTCCGGTGGGTTTTTTTCGCTCCAGGTGGGTGGACGCGCCCGCGGGCGTCGAGGAGCTCGATCCGGCCCAGCTTGCTCCAGGCTTCCGCGCCGCCGGCACCCACTGTGGGCTGAAGAAGAACGGCGGCACCGACGTCGGCCTCATCGTCTGCGACGAGGAGTCGGTCAGCTCGGCGATGGTCCTCACCCGTAATGCCTCGGCGGCGGCGCCGATCCGGGTCTGCCGCAGGGTCACCGACCTCGCCGCCGTCCGCGCCGCCGTCGTCAACTCCGGCAACGCCAATGCTGAGACCGGCGAGAAGGGCTACGCCGACGCACTGGCGATGTGCGAACGTGCCGCCGATGCGCTCGGGCTCGAGACCGAGCAGGTCGCCGTCGCCGAGACCGGGACGATCGGCGTGCCGCTGCCGATCAGCGCCGTCCTGCTCGGGATCGAGGAGGCCGCGACAGGTCTGTCCGCCGATGGCGGCGATGCCTTCTCGGAAGCGATCTGCACCACCGACCGCTGGCCCAAGCGCTGCACCCTGAAGAAGGACGGCGTCACCCTCTCCGCGCAGGCCAAGGGCGCCGGGATGATCGAGCCGAGGATGGCGACGATGCTCTGCTTCGTCCAGACGGACGCCGTCGTCGCCGACCCCGCCGGCCTGCTTGCCGCCGCCACCGATGCCTCCTTCAACCGGATCACCGTCGACGGCCAGATGAGCACCAACGACTGCGTCCTTCTGCAGGCGACCGGCGCCAGCGGCAAGCCGCTTCCCGCCGGGCTGCTGGAGGCGGTGCTGGCGCAGCTGGCGATCGAGATCGTCCGCGACGGCGAGGGCGCCGCCCGGGTCGCGCGGATCGAGGTCAGCGAGGCCGCTTCCGAGGCCGAGGCAGAGCGCGTCGCCCGGGCGATCGCCAACTCGCCTCTGGTCAAGACCGCGCTCTACGGCCGCGACCCCAACTGGGGCCGGATCGCGCAGGCGGCAGGCGCCGCCCTGGCCGGCGAGGACCTGGAGGAGATCGGCGAGGACTCGATCGAGGCAGCCGAGCTCGGGGCCGAGACCGAGGAAGCGGAGATCGGACTGCGGCTCGACCGCGGTGACGGCCGCGCCCACGTCTGGTTCTCCGACCTTGGCTACGAGTATGTCCGCATTAACGCCGAGTACACGACCTGAGGAGCGATCGATGACCGAGCAGGCACCGCAGTCCCGCGCCGCCGGCGCCAGCGTCGAGACCCTCCTCGAGGCGCTGCCCTACATCCGCGAGTTCCACGGCCGCACCGTGGTGATCAAGTACGGAGGGGCGGCGATGCTCGACGAGGAGCTGCGCGAGGCCTTCGCCGCCGATGTCGTCCTCCTCAAGTACGTCGGCCTCAACCCGGTGATCGTCCATGGCGGCGGTCCCGAGATCACCAAGTACATGGAACGGCTCGGCCTCGAGGTCAAGTTCGTTGAAGGCCTGCGCGTCTCCGATGCGGAGACGGTCGAGGTGGCGAAGATGGTCCTGGTCGGCAAACTCAACTCGGAAATCGTCCAGCGCCTCAACCGCGCTGGACAGGCCGCGGTCGGGCTGGCGGGTGAGGACGGGACTCTGTTCGAGGTCTCGCCAGTGGCGAACGCCGACCAGGTCGGCTTCGTCGGCTCGATCGACCGCGTCCACGTCGACGTCCTCAACCACATCGCCGCCGACTACATACCGGTGATCGCCTCCTCGGCCGCGGACCGCAGCGGCCAGCCCTACAACGTCAACGCCGACGAGGCCGCCGGCAAGGTGGCGGCCGAGCTCGGGGCCTACAAGGCGATCTTCCTCACCGACGTCGAGGGTTGGCTCGCCGATCCGAGCGAGGAGTCCTCGCTGATCTCGCGCGCCACGGTGGTCGAGGTCGAGGAGCAGTTGCCGACGATCGACGGCGGCATGCGGCCGAAGCTCCAAGCCTGCGTCGAAGCGATCCGCGGCGGCTCCCAATCGGCTCACATCATCGACGGGCGCAAGCCCCACAGCCTGTTGCTGGAGCTGTTCACCGATGCCGGAATCGGCACGATGGTGACGCCGTGAGCGCGGCGGAGGTGCGGGGGCTGGGAGAGACCCGCGAGCTCGAGGCCCGCTACCTGATGCGCACCTACAAACGCGCCCAGGTCGACTTCGTCCGCGGCGAGGGGTCGCTGCTTTGGGACGCTGAGGGCAACGAGTACCTCGACTTCCTGACCGGGATCTCGGTCTGCTCCCTCGGTCACTGTCACCCGGCGGTGGTGGCGGCGATCACCGAGCAGAGCGCGCGGCTGATGCACGTCTCCAACCTCTTTTACACGGAGCCGATGGCGCGGCTGGCGCAGCGGCTGGCCGAGTCGAGCCTTGGCGGCCGGGTCTTCTTCGCCAACTCCGGGACCGAGGCGATCGAGTGCGCGATCAAGGTCGCCCGCAAGCACGCCCATGGTCGCGGTATCGAGTCCCCGGAGATCATCAGCTTCGAGGGCGAGTTCCACGGGCGCAGCTACGGCGCGCTCGCGGCAACGCCGGCGATGGCCCGCAACGAGGCGCTCGGCCCGATGCTGCCGGGCTTCCGCTCGGTCCCCTTCAACGACGTCGAGGCGCTGCGCTCAGCGGTCGGCCCGAACACGGCGGCGACCCTGCTGGAGCCGATCCAGGGCGAGGCCGGCGTCTTCCCCACCAGCGACGAGGCGCTGCTGGCGGCGCGCCAGGCCTGCGACGAGGTCGGGGCGTTGCTGATCTTCGACGAGATCCAGACCGGGATGGGGCGGACCGGTTCGCTCTGGGCCTTCCAGCAGACCCCGGTCAAGCCCGACGTCATCACCACCGCCAAGGCGCTTGGCGGCGGCTACCCGATCGGCGCCTGCATCACCGGCCCCGACGCCGCCGACGTGCTCGAGCCCGGCGACCACGGCTCGACCTTCGCCGGCGGACCGGTCGCGACCGCGGCGGCGCTCGCCGTCCTCGACGTGATCGACGATCCCGGCCTGCTGCGGCGCGTGCGCGAGCTCGGCACGATGCTGCGCGAGGGGCTGGCAGCACTCGACGGCGTCCGCGAGGTCCGTGGCCGCGGCCTGATGATCGGGGTCGGCCTCGAGGAGGGGATCGACGCGCCCGGGGTCGGCGCTCGCCTGCTCAAGCTCGGCCTCGTCGTCAACGTCCCGCGCCCAGACACGCTGCGGCTGCTGCCGCCGCTGGTGGTCGAGCCGGGGCAAATCGAGAAAGCTGTTGGCCTGATCGGCGAATCGCTCTAGTGTTCCCGCCCGTGAGCGACAAAAACCGACCACTGCAGCGCGGCCAGCTCGAATCGACGACGGCGGAGCGGCTGGCGGCGATCGTCGAGGCCGCCGAGCGGGCGGCGACGCAGGTGATCGACGACGCCGAAGCGCAGGCGCGCCGCTATCTGGCTGAGGCCCGGGCCGAGGCCGACGGGATCCTCGCTGAGCGGCTGGGGGCGTTGGGAGAGCAGACCGATTCGCTGATTGCCCAGGCAGAGGAGATCCGCCAGCGTTCCGAGCGCCTGCTCGACGCGCTGACCGCGGCGAAGGCCCGCCTCGACGCCGAGGCCGGCGCCGCCGGCGATGCTGGCGCCGACCTCAGCGACGGCCTGCGCCCGGGCGCCCGCAACCACCTGATCGCGGTTCCAGCCGAGGAGCCGCTGCCCGCGCCAGCGCCGGCACCCGAGCAGCCGCTGCCACCCGAACAGCAACTTCCTCCCGAACCGCTTCCTCCCGAACCGGCAAGCCTGCACCAGGACAGCCCCGCCGGTGCGCGGCTACTGGCGACGCAGATGGCGGTTTCCGGCAACAGCCGAGAGGAAATCGCCGCTCGCCTCCGAAACGGGTTCAGGATCGAGGACACCGACGCGATCCTCGACGCGATACTCGGACCGGAGGAGCGCTAAGCCACGATGCACGAGGACCCGACTCGGATGATGCGGACGAGCGACCACGGGCCCGCCGGCCAGCGCCCGCACGGCAACATGCGCCTCGTCGTCGCCTGCCTGATCGCGGTGATCATCGGCTTGGTGATCGCGATCCTCGTCAGCTCCGGCGGCGGCACCACCACCACCACCGTCACTACCACTGAATCGATCGAAACGCCGGAAACGACCTCGGGTACGACGTCGACTGAAGGCGAAGAAGAACCGGGCGAAATCGAAGAAGTCGAACCCGAAGAAGAAGGCGGCAGCGGCGGGATCGAAGAAGGCGAAGAATCGGAAGTGCCCGAAGAAGAAGGCGAAGGAGAAGTCTTCGAAGAAGAAGGCGGCGGGCTCGGCGCGCCTTAGGGGCGACCACGCGGCAGCAGGGTCTTGCCGCGTGCGAGACTCCCGTCCCCGATGAGCACCCAGCCTTCCCAATCGCAGCCGACCGCCAGCTACGAGGCGGACCCGGCGAACGTCCACCGCGTGCTCCTGCTCTACTCGGGTGGGCTCGACACCAGCGTGATGCTGAAGTGGATCCAGGACTCCTACGAGGCCGAGGTCGTCTGCCTCACCGTCAACCTCGGCCAGCCCGGCGAGGACTACGCGGTGATCGAAGACAAGGCGCTGAAGCTTGGGGCGCTGGAGTGCCGCGTGGTCGACGCGCGCGAGCAGTTCGCGAACGAGTTCCTGGCGCCGGCGATCAAGGCCAACGCCGTCTACGGCAACGGCTACCCGCTCTTCACCGCCCTCGGCCGGCCGCTGATCGCGCAGCTTGCGGTTGAGTACGCGCGCAAGACGAACTGCGACACGATCGCCCACGGCTGCACCGGCAAGGGCAACGACCAGGTCCGGATCGAGGCGACGGTGGCGACCCTGGCGCCGGAGTTGCGGACGATCGCTCCGGTGCGCTCTTGGCAGATGGGGCGCGAGGAGGAGATCGCCTACGCCCGTGAGCACGGGATTCCGGTCAAGGGCGGGACCGAGGTGGCGCCCTACTCGATCGACGACAACCTCTGGGGTCGCTCCTCGGAGGGGCGCTGGATCGAGGACCTCCAGCACGCGCCCGACGATGATGTCTTCCAGCTCGTGACCCGGCCCGAGGAGGCCCCCGACGAGGCCGAGACGGTGGCGGTCGGCTTCGAGGCCGGCGTCCCGGTGACGCTCAACGGCGAGCGCCTGGGCCTCGTCGACCTGCTCGAAAAGGCGGCCGAGATCGGCTGCCGCCACGGGGTCGGGATCGTCGATCACATCGAGGACCGGATCGTCGGCCTCAAGGTGCGCGACATCTACGAGGTGCCGGCGGCGGCGATCGTCCTCACCGCACACGAGGAGCTCGAGCGCCTGGTCGGGACGATCCACCAGAACCAGTTCAAGCCCGAGCTCGACCGCAAGTGGGGGTACCTGGTCTACGCGGGCCTCTGGTGGGAGCCGCTGCGCACCGACCTCGACGCCTACATGGACGCCGTCAACGCCCAGGTGACCGGCGAGATCGGCCTACGCCTCTACAAAGGCAGCGTCCGCGCCATCACCCGCACCTCGCCGAACGCCGTCTACGACTCGGAGCTGGCCAGCTTCTCCCAGTCCGGTGGCCTCTTCTCGCAGGCCGCCTCACCCGGCTTCATCGAGATCTGGTCGCTGCAGTCACGGCTCGCGCATCAGCTCCGCCAACGTGACGGAGAGAAGGGGGAGGACTGATGTCCGACCGGCTCGGCAAGGCGGCCGTCAGGTTCGCCTTCGCCTATCTGCGGCGCCGCTACCGGCGCGAGATCAGGGTCGGGATCGGCGTTGCCACGGTGACGATTGGCATCGGCGCCTATCTCGCCAGCCGCAACGTCCGCGAGGGCTGAGCGCGCCGCAAGTTCGGTTGCCGGTTGCCGGCGGCCACAGGGCTTGGCCGGGATCGGCCGCTAGCCTCGCGTCTCGTGCGCTCGGCTTGCCTGAGAAAGGACCTGGCTGCGATCGTCGCTGCCCTGGCGCTGCTCGGAGGCCTCGTAGCGGCGGTGGGTGCGCGCGCCGCCGAACCCGACAAGCTCGAAGCCAAGCTCGTCGCCGGGCGCGAAGAAGCGAGCTCGATCTCCGCCCATCTGCGCGAAAGCAAGCAGGCGGTGGGGGCGGCGGAAGCAGAAGCCGCCGCTGCACGAGCGCACGAGGAGAAGCTCTCCCGCCTGCTCGCCGACGGACAGCGACACGCGGCGCATCTGCGCCGGGCGCTCGAACGCACGCAACGCCAGTTGCTGGTTGCGAAAGCGCGCCTGCGGCGCTCGCGGGGGCTGCTGGCGGCGCGGCTGGTGGCGATCTACGAGAGCGGCACCCCAGACACGACGAGCCTCTTCCTCAGCGCCGGCAGCTACCAGGACCTGCTGGCCCAGGCCGACTATCTGCGTCAGATCGCCGAATCCGACAGCGCCCTCGCAGCCCGGGTCGCCGCGGTGCGAGAAGAAGTCGAAGGCGAGGTGGGGCGGGCGCAATCCCTGCACCGGCGGGCGGTCGACTACGACGAACGCCTGCTCGCCGCGCGCGCGGAAATCGCCGGCGTCCGCGAAGCGGCGCAGGCCTCGGCGGCCGAACTCGAATCGCTCAGCGCCAGCCGCGAAGCGTCGCTGGCGGACCTCAAAGGCGAGATCAGCGACTGGGTGGCGGAGATCGAGGCGGCGCGAGCCGCGAGCGAAGCCGAAGCCGAAGCTGAAGTCGGGCGCTGGCTCGGCGGTCCCTACTCGATCCCAACCTACATCGTGATGTGTGAGTCGGGCGGCGACTACGGCGCTGTCAACCCATCCTCGGGCGCGGGCGGGGCGTACCAGATCTTGCCCTCGACCTGGGAACTCTACGGCGGCGAGGGCGAACCTCAGAAGGCCCCCAAGGCCGAACAGGACCGGATCGCCGCCGAAATCTGGGCCGACTCTGGCTCCAGCGCCTGGGTCTGCGGATAGCCGCGCGCGAGCCTTTGCGATGCCGCGCGTCAGCCTTTACGCACTGCGCGCCACAGCAGACAAAACACCTCCTAGCCTGCCATCATGATCGTCATGGCGGAGGAGTCCCGAACCGAAAAGCGTCTCGACGAGTTGAACGCCAAGGTCGACCAGGGATTCGCGCGCGTCGACCAGGGCTTCGAACGCGTCGATCGAGACATCCGAGAAGTCCGCGGCGAGATCCGTGAAGTGCACAGCCGTTTCGACTCTCTGCACAGAACGATGATTCTCGGCTTCACCGGGATGACGGCCAGCATCGTCAGCGCGATTCTCGTCGTCCAGCTCTGAATTCCGCGCGGAAGTAGCCCGGAAGCTGCGAGAAAGCGGGCGGGTGCCATCTGCTCCGGTTGGCATGATCGGAAACCACCCGTGAGTTCGCCCACCGCAGTCCATCTCCACGCCCACAGCGAGTACTCGCTGCTCGATGGCGCCTGCAAGATCGACGCGATGGCGGCGCGCGCGGCAGAGCTCGGTCAGCCCGCCCTCGGGCTCACCGACCACGGCGTGATGAACGGCGCCGTCGACCTCTACAAGGCCTGCAACAAGCACGGGATCAAACCGATCGTCGGGCTCGAGGCCTACCTGGTCGACAGCCGCCACGCGATCAAGGAACAGACTAAATACGAGCGCAACCACCTGACGCTGCTGGCCGAAAGCGACATCGGCTTCGCGAACCTGGTCAAGCTCACCTCGGCCGGCTTCCTCGAAGGCTTCTCGCGCGGCAAGGCCAACGTCGACATGGAGCTGCTGGAGACGCACTCGGAGGGCGTGATCGCCCTCACCGGCTGCCTCCAGTCGCGCTTTTGCCGGCGCCTCGTCGAAGAGCGGCCCGACGATGCCCGCGCTCATCTCGACGACCTGATCCAGGCTTTCGGCCCCGACCAGGTCTATTTCGAGGTTCAGAAGAACGGGATCGAAGATCAGGACAAGGCCAACGAGGGGATCGTTCGCTTCGCTCGTGAGCTGGGCCGGCCGCTGGTCGCGACCGCCGACGTCCACTACCTGCGGCGCGAGGACTTCGACAATCACGCGGCGCTGCTCTGCGTGCAGACGAAGTCGACCCTGGAAGCGCCGAAGATGAGCTTCGACACCAACGAGTTCTACATCAAGAGCTCCGAGGAAATGGCCGAGTCCTTCGCCGAGTGGCCGGAGGCGGTGCCGAACTCGCTGGAGATCGCCGAGCGCTGCTCGCTTGACATCGAGCTCGGCAGCCTGCTGCTGCCGCAGTACCCGACCGAGAACGGCGAGGCGCCGGAGGCGATGCTGCGGCGGATCGCGGAGGAGGGGCTGCGCGCCCGCTATGGCGACCCGCCGCCAGCCGAGGCGGTCGAGCGGATGGAGTTCGAGCTCGGCGTGATCGAGGAGATGGGCTTCTCCTCCTACTTCTTGATCGTCTGGGACTTCATCCGCTACGCCAAGGAAAACGGCGTCGCCGTCGGTCCGGGTCGCGGTTCGGCGGCCGGCTCGATCGTCTCCTACAACCTCAACATCACCGACCTCGACCCGCTCGCCAACGATCTCATCTTCGAGCGCTTCCTCAACCCCGGCCGTAAATCGATGCCGGACATTGACATCGACTTCTCGGTCCGTGGTCGCGAGCGGATGATTCGTTACGTCGGCGAGAAATACGGCCGCGAATCGGTCGCTCAGATCATCACCTTCGGCAAGATGGCGCCGCGCGCCGCCACCCGCGACGCCGCCCGCGTGCTTGGCTTCGACTACGCGACCGGCGACCGGCTCGCGAAGCAGATCCCGGAGCCGATCATGGGTCGCAACCCGTCCTTCGCGGACTGCCTGAAGAAGGGCCAGGAACTCAAACAGACCTACGACTCCGAGCCCGACGCGAAAAAGATCATCGACGTCGCCCAGGGCCTCGAGGGGATCATCCGCAACAACTCGATCCACGCCGCCGCGGTGGTGATCGCCGACCGGCCGCTGCAGGAGATCGTGCCGCTGCAACTGGCCGAGGACCGCAGCGCCCCGGCCGTCAACCCGAACGGCAACGGGTCGTCCAAGCCCGAGCGCCAGTACAAGATCGTGACCCAGTACTCGATGGGACCGATCGAGGAGATCGGGCTGCTGAAGATGGACTTCCTCGGTCTCCGCAACCTCGACGTGATCGAGGACGCGATCGAGATCATCGAGCGCTCGCGCGGCGAGACGATCGACATGGAATCGATCCCGATCGACGACGCCAAGACCTTCGCGATGCTCGCCAAGGGCGACTCGACCGGCGTCTTCCAGCTCGAGTCCGAGGGCATGCGCGAGGCGATGAAGAAGGTGCAGCCGACTGAGTTCGACGACATCGTTGCCCTCGTTGCCCTCTATCGACCCGGGGCGATGGCCTACATCCCGGCCTACGCGAAGGGCAAGCGCAACCCGGCTTCGGTCACCTACCCCGACCAGCGCCTGCGGGCGTTCACCGAACCGACCTACGGCTGTGTCCTCTACCAGGAGCAGCTGATGGCGATCGCACGCGAGATGGCGGGCTTCTCCGGCGCCGAGGCGGACGACCTGCGCAAGGCCGTCGGCAAGAAGAAGCGCGACCTGATGGCGACGATGAAGGACAAATTCATGCAGGGCCTGGCGGCTTCGGGGACCGCGCCGAACGTCGCCGCCGACCTCTGGAAGCTGAACGAAGCCGCCGCCGACTACTCGTTCAACAAGTCGCACGCCGCCTGCTACGCGCTGATCTCCTACCGCACCGCCTACCTCAAGGCCAATTACCCGGCCGAGTACATGGCCGCGGTGATCTCCTCGGTGATGAACACCAAAGACAAGGTGCCGTTCTTCGTCAATCGCTGCGCCGAGATGGGGATCGACGTGTTGCCGCCCGACGTCAACTCCTCGGACCACAGCTTCGTCGTCTCCGAGAACGCGATCCGGTTCGGCCTCGACGCGGTTAAGAACGTCGGCCACTCGGCGGTGGAGGCGATCTTGCGTGCCCGCGAGGACACCGGGATCGCTTCGATCTGGGACTTCTGCGAGCGGGTGGATTCTCGCGCGGTGAACAAAAGGGCGATCGAATGCCTGATCAAGTGCGGCGCCCTCGATTCGACCGGCGCCACCCGCCGAGGGATGTTGGAGGCGTTGCCGGCCGCTCAGTCGGCCGGCCAGAAGGCGCAGGAGGACGCCCAGATGGGTCAGGGATCGATCTTCGACTTCGGCGACGACGCTTCGGCAGATGGCGCGCAGTCGCAGGGCGGTGCCCATCACCGACCGCCGATCTCGACCGCCGAGTTCGACCGCGCCGAGCTGCTGGCGCTGGAGAAGGAGACGCTTGGGACCTATCTCTCCTCGCACCCGCTGGCTGAAGTCGGGCCGGCGCTGCGGGCGCGGGTCGACTGCAGTCTGGCGCAACTGGGCGGCAAGCCCGATGGCGCCTGGGTGACGGTTGGCGGCATCGTCGTCGAGTGCAAGAAGATCCGTACCAAGAGCGGCAACCAGATGATGTTCGCGACGCTCGACGACGTCGAGGGCCAGGTCGAGATGCTCGTCTTCAAGGCCGACCAGTCGGAGAGCGCCGAGGTGATCGCACCCGACGCGATCGTCCTCGTTCGCGGCCGCCTCGACCACAAGGACCGCGGTGAGACCAAGCTGGTCGTACAGGAGGCGCAGCGCTTCGAACCCGACAGCGAGGAAATCGCCAAGGCCGGCAAGGTGGCTGCCGTCCCCTCTGGGCCATTTGAGCTGACGATCAGCGCCGCCAGCCTCAGTTCGGAGCTGTTCGCCGAATTGAAGGCGGTGTTCGAACACCACAAAGGCGAGGCCGACGTCCATCTGGTGATGAAAACCAGCGAAGGGTCGAAGACGCTGCGCTGCGGCAGCGATTACCGGGTTCGGCCCTCGAGCCACCTGCGCAACGAGGTGGACCAGGTACTAGGCGCGAGCGCCCTCGCCGCCTGAAAGCCGCAAACCGCTTGGTTTCCACGGCCTCGTCTGCCTAGACTTCTCTTATGACCGCAACGCGCACCGAGGTCGGCGAATGCCGTCAGTGCCGTTCCTTCTGCGACAAGATGGTCGAGCCGCGCGGCTGTGTCGAACTCGGGTGTCGTTTTCTCTACAGCTACATCGACCGCCTCAACGGCCGCCAATACGTCGGCTGCATGCAGGAGGTGTTCGCGGCGGAGATCGAGCTGACGGCGGTACTGGAGAAGGGGGGCTTCGGCGGCGTCAAGATGACAGGGGACCCGTTGCCCCATTGCCAGTTCACGGTCGAGCGTGCCTACGAGGGCACTGGCGAGTCCTACGGCTGCGTCAACCGCCGCTTCTTCGACTGCACCGACGGCGGCGCCGAGGGCCTGCGCGCCTTCGATCTTCGCGACATCTGAGAGGCGCCTCGGAGCCTTAACAACTTCGTCACGGATTGGTGTAGAAAACGACACGGATTGGTGTAATATCTCGCGGCAATGTCAGATGCTGCCGCTGTGGCCGAGGTGAGCTCGGACGAGGTTCTGACTGGGATGGCCGGCGAGGCACCCGCTGAACCAACTGGTCCCGTCTTCACCCTCGAGCTCAACCAAGATCAGAAGGACATCCGCGAGTGGGTGCATGGCTTCGCCGAGGGCGTCGTCCGTCCCGCTGCTGCCGAGTGGGACGAGCGCGAGGAGACCCCTTGGCCGGTGATCCAAGAGGCCGCCAAGATCGGCCTCTACAGCTTCGAAGCGATGGGTCAGTTCTGGTCCGACGAGACCGGGCTGACGCTGCCGATCGCCAACGAGGAGCTGTTCTGGGGCGACGCCGGCATCGGAATGGCGATCATGGGCACCTCGCTCGCGGTCGCCGCAATCTTCGGGCAGGGAACCCCGGAGCAGATGGGCGAGTGGATCCCGCAGTGCTTCGGTACGCCGGAGGACGTCAAGCTCGCCGCCTTCTGCGCCTCTGAGCCGGACGCAGGCTCCGACGTCTCCGCGATCCGCACCACGGCAAAGTACGACGAGGCCGCGGACGAATGGGTGCTGAACGGCCAGAAGGCCTGGGCAACCAACGGCGGCATCGCCAACGTCCACGTCGTGATCGCCAGCATCGACCGTGAGCTCGGTTCGCGCGGCCACGCCGCCTTCGTGATCCCGCCGGGGACCAAGGGCTGCGAGCAGGGCGCCAAGGTCAAGAAGCACGGCCTCCGCGCCTCCCACACCGCCGACGTCCACCTCGACGACTGCCGCGTCCCGGGCTCCTGCCTGCTGGGCGGCAAAGAGAAGCTCGACGAACGGCTGGCCCGAGTTCGCGAGGGCAAGCGCTCCAACTCGCAGGCGGCGATGCAGACCTTCGAGGCGAGCCGGCCGGTGGTCGGCGCTCAGGCGCTGGGTATCGCCCGCGCCGCTTACGAGTACGCGCTCGACTACGCCAAAGAGCGCCGCCAGTTCGGCAAGGCGATCGTCGAGAACCAGTCGATCGCCTTCACCCTGGCCGACATGAAGCTCGAGATCGACGCCGCGCGCCTGCTGGTCTGGCGCGCTGCCTGGATGGGCCGCACCGGACAGACCTTCGAAAACGCCGAGGGCTCGATGTCGAAGCTGAAGGCCGGCGAGGTCGCCGTCTGGTCGACCGAGCGAGCGATTCAGATCCTCGGCGGCAACGGCTACACCCGCGAGTTCCCGGTCGAGCGGATGCACCGCGACTCGAAGATCTACACGATCTTCGAGGGCACCTCCGAGATCCAGCGCCTGGTCATTTCCCGCGCGATCTCCGGCGTCCACGTCAAATAAAAGTTTACGGCGGGAGAGCAAGGGCCGGCCCAGCGCCGGCCCTTGTCGCCTGCCTAAAACTGGTTGACGGGCCAGTCAAGGGGCGGTGCGGGGAGGGGAGGGGTCCGGTAGGTCTCCGGGCGAATTGAGTCGCGTCCCTTCGGGACTTGCTCCGCGATGTTGGTGCGCCCCTATGGGGCGCAGATACCGGATTGCATTTCCGCGCCCTATCGGGCCACATTCGCCCAGAGACCTACGGGACCCTCATCCACCCGGACACAGGGACTGACCAGGCACCCGAGCTCTGGGTGTGGCTCAAGGACCGGCTAATGCCAGAAGCTGATGAGAGCTTCGGGTGGCGGAAGCCGAACCGAGACGGGGTCTCGTGGGAGGGAGGGTGATCCCCTCTCCGGGAATGTGGCCGAAGGCGCGATATGCAATCTGATTCCTGCCCGCCATAGGCGGGCTCAACCATCGCGGAGCAAGTCCCCGAAGGGGACGCGACTCAATTCCCGGAGAGGGGATCACCCTCCCTCACGCCTTACGCCGCTTGAGCCCCTCTTTGCGCAGTCGCTTAGCGAGTTGGACTTCGGCTTTGCTGGAGCCTTTCTTTTCCGGCCCAGGCGTCTCCAGAGTGGCCGGCAGGCCCTCGAAGCGGGGCTCGGAGAGGAAGGCGGCGAGGCCTTTGCGGCCCATCTCGCCTTTGCCGATGTTCGCGTGGCGGTCGAGGTGGGAGCCGAGCGGGGCGGCGGCGTCGTTGACGTGGACGGCGCCGAGGCGCCCTTTGCCGACCTTCTTGTCGGCTTCGTCCATGATCGCGGTCAGGTGCCCGGGGTCGGTGACGTCGTAGCCCTGGACGAAGAGGTGGCAGGAGTCGAGGCAGAGTCCGAGCCGCTTGCCGCCGCCGGCGCCCTCGATCAGCTCTGCGGTCTGGTCGAAGTCGCGACCGAGCAGGCCTTTGTGGCCGGCGGTCTGCTCGAGCAGGAGGCGGCAGGAGTCGCTGTCGGCGAGCGCCGCCTTGATCGTTTTCGATGCCCGCTTCATCGAGGGGCCGAGCGGCTCGCCTTTCTGGGCTCCGGGGTGGAGGACGACGCCGGCAGCGCCGATCCCGTCGCCGATCCGCAGCGCGTGGGTCAGCGAGTTCAGCGACTTCTTGCGCAGCTCTTTGTCTTTCGAGGCGCAGTTGATCAGGTAGACCGCGTGGATGATCACGGCTTCGACCTTGGAGGCCGCCATCGCCTCGCGGAAGGCGGTGAAGTCCTCCTCGCCGTAATCGGTCGGCCGCCACATGCGGGGGCTCTGGTGGAAGATTTGGATCGCTTCGCAGCCGCGTTCTTCGCCGCGCTCGATTGCGTTGGCGAGTCCCCCCGCAGTGGATACGTGCGCGCCGATCAGCATCGCCCGCCATCCTAAGCAGCGGCGACCGAAACCGGGCCGGGCCAAGTCCGGATAGGTTGCCGGGGTCCTGCAAGCGCCTGCGAGGGGAACCGGATGAGCGAAGTCGTGGTTGTGGCGGAGATCGAGCTGGTCTCCGGTCAGGAGGAGCAGGGCCTAGCGGCGCTGAGCGAGCTCTGCGAGCAGACGCACGCCAATGACGACGGCTGCGCGCTCTACGCCCTGCACCGCGTCAGCGGCGAGCCGAGCCGCGTGGTGATGATCGAGAAATGGGAGTCGATGGAGGCGCTCGTCACCCACGGTGGCTCCGAGCACATCCGCGCATTTGGCGCCAGCCCGGCGCTGGCTGGGGCACCCAAGGTCTCGATCCTCGAGCCCGCCGGGTTCGGCGATCCCGCCAAGGGCACGCTGTAGCCATCTCCCGATGAACGGCGCCTCTCCACGTCTGCGCTTCGCCCCCTCGCCGACCGGTGCGCTGCACATCGGCGGAGCGAGGACGGCCCTCTACAACTGGCTCGCGGCGCGGCACGAGGGCGGCAAGCTGGTGCTGCGGATCGAGGACACCGATCGCGAGCGCTCGACCGAGGAGAACGTCGCTCAGATTCTCGACGCGCTTGAGTGGCTCGAGCTCGATTGGGACGAGGGACCGATCTCCCAGGCCGGCCGTGCCGAGCGTCACGCCGATGCGTTGGCGCAGTTGCTGGAGTCCGGCGCCGCCTACCGCGACTCCGCCACGGCCAAAGACGTCGAGGCCTGGAAGGCCGAGCACGGTGCCGGCCGCGGTTACCGCGGCACCGCGACCGAGGAACCGGGAGCGGCGGTGCGGCTGCGGGTCCCCGACGAGGGGGAGACCGTGGTCGAGGACCTAATCCGCGGCCCGGTCGCCTTCCCCAATGCCTCCTACGACGACTTCGTGATCGCCCGCGGCGACGACACCGTCCTCTACAACTTCGCCGTCGCGGTCGACGACGCCGAGATGGGGATCACCGACGTAGTCCGCGGCGACGACCATCTCTCTAACACCCCGAAGCAGTTGCTGGTGCTGGAGGCGCTCGGCTTCGAGGCGCCGCGCTACGCCCATCTGCCGCTGTTGCACGGACCGGATGGCAAGAAGCTCTCCAAGCGCCACGGCGCCGCCTCGGTGCAGGAGCTGCGCGAGTCCGGCTATCTGCCGGCGGCGGTTCGCAACTACATGGCCCTGCTCGGCTGGGGCACCGATGACGACACCACTCTGATGTCGACCGAGGAGTTGGTGCGGCGCTTCCGCATCGCCGATGTCGGCAAGGCGGCGGCGATCTTCGACGAGAAGAAGCTGCGCTGGCTGAACGGCCGTTTCATGCGCGAGATGCCGCTCGATCAGTACACCGCCGCGGTTGCCGCCCACGTCGGCCGCGACCCCGACGCGCGGCTACGGGCGGCCTGCGAGATCGCCCAGGAGAAAGCGCAGACGCTGGCGGAGGTCTGGCCTTTGATCCGCTTCCTCTTCGAGGAGCCGGTCGACGACGAAAAAGCCTGGAAGAAGGTGATGAAGGAGGACAGCGCCGAGCTGCTCGAGGCGGCCGCTGTCGCCCTGGAGGGCGTCGAGCCGTTCGAGGCGGCCCCGATCGAGGCGGTGCTGGCGCCGCTGGCCGACCGCTTCGAGATCAAACCGGGGCGGCTGTACCAGCCGATTAGGGTCGCAATTTCCGGCACTTCCGTCTCGCCTGGGATCTTCGAGTCGCTTGCCGTCCTCGGTCGGGAAACGGCTCTGGAGCGCATTTCCAGGGCAATTTCCCGCCTTCGGGGTACGTTCGGCTAAACCAAACGTCCTCGCCTGCCGATGAGGGTGCCAGATGGAGGCATCCACCGCACAAATCGACGCCAAAGCGGGGGCTCGCGAGGCACAGGCCAAATCCGGCTCACGCGGCGCACCCGCGCCAGGCAGCCGGCTCGCCGAGGCCTTTGAGGCCGTCGAGCGCTTCCCCGTCCTAATCGCGTCACGCGAGCGGGTGATCGCCGCGGCTACGGCTGAGACGCCCCGCGTTGGCGAACTCGTTGAAACCGTCGAGGCCGACGTTGCGCTGACGATCTCGGTCCTGCGCTTCGCCAACCGCAGCGGTCTCGTCGCCGGCGGCGTCGCCGGCATCCCCGACGCGATCGACGTCCTCAAGCCCTCCGGCGTGCTGGCAATTGCCGGTACCGCGCCGAGCTTCGACTTCTTCGAGTCCAACGGTGGCTGGGAGCTGAAGCCCGAGCGCTTCCGCGTCCATGCCCTCGCCGCCCAGCGGGCCGCGGTTCAGATCGGCCGCACTGTCGGCTGGGTCGAACGCGACGAGCTCGCGGTGGCGGCCCTGCTCCACGACGTCGGCCGGCTCGTGATCTCCCGCCTGCACCCCGGCTACAAGGTCTACTTCGACGCGATCTCCCGCACCCCCGAGCAGCGCTTGCGCGACGAACGCGAGCAGCTCGGCATCGACCACGCCCTGGTCGGCGGGGTTCTTGCTCGGCGCTGGAACCTGCCGCAGCGGATCGCGGTCGCGATCGAGCGCCACCACGCGGAGGACGCCGACGGCCTCGCCGCCCTCGTCGCCACCGCCGACATGGTCGCCCACTACTCCCAGGGTGAGGCAATCTCGCCCGACCGCCTGCAGGTCAGCGCCGACCGCTGCGGCCTTGGCCAGGAGGCTCTCCGCGAGCTCCTCTATGAGCTGCCGCTGAATCGCCAGGACACCTCGCGGATCAGCGAGCCCTGCCCGCTCTCGGCCCGCGAGCTCGACGTTCTTCGTCATCTCTCCGAGGGCATGGTCTACAAGCAGATCGCCAGCGAGATGCACCTCTCGGTCTCGACGATCCGCACCCATCTCCACAACGTCTACGGCAAGATCGGCGCCGTCGACAGGGCCCAGGCCGTCCTCACCGCCCGCGACCGCGGCTGGATCTAAGTCAGCCAGGCTACGTAGAGGGGCTAGTCGATCAGCGACTCGCGCAGGGCGATCGCGATCGCGTGGGAGCGGTTCTTCGCTCCGAGCCGCGCCATCGTGTTCTTCATGTGGGTCTTGATGGTCTCTTCGCTGAGGTCCAGTTCGCGGGCGGCGACCGTCGTCGACTCGCCGTTGGCCAGCAGTTGCAGAATCTGGCGCTGACGGCGGGTCAGCTTGCCGCGGCTGCCTTTCGGCGGCACAGCCGGGTCGATGAACCGCTCCTGGGCGGAGGCCGCATCGACCGCCTTGCGCAGCTGCTCGGTCCCCGCCGTCCGCGCGACATAGGCGCTGGCGCCGGCCTGTAGGGCGGCGCTGGCGATGTGGCGCTCGGGGCGCTCACCATGGGCGATGATCCCCAGCACAGGCGAGGAGCGGTGCAGGACTCGGATCGTCTCCTGACCGCTGATCGCCGTCTCGCCGTCGCCGTTCTGGCGCCAGCGCATGTCGACGATCGCGACGTCGAAGTCGCCGATGTCACGGACCAGGTCCACCGCTTCCTCGCGGCTCGCGGACTCGTGAACCTCGAAGCCGTCTGCGAGCACCTCTCGGACTCCGAGCCGGACGAGCGGGTGATCGTCGATCACAAGGCAGTGTGGGCGCTCGCTCAGGGCTGCTGTCCGATCACTGGTAGGGGGTTCTGGCGCAGCGACTGGTCGGCGGCGCCCCTTCGAATCCGATCCTAGCCCAGGGCGGGTAGGTGCGGTAGAAAACGAGTTGTGATCTCAATCACCTCGAAGTCGCGCTACGCGGTCGTTGCCCTCGCCGAGCTTGCTCGCTCCGGCGATCGACCGGTGCCGATCAAGGAGCTGGCCGAGCGCCGCGAGATCCCGGAGCAGTTCCTCGAGCAGCTGTTCTCGACCCTGCGCCGAGCCGGGCTGTTGACAAGCCATCGCGGCATGCGCGGCGGCTACACCCTCTCGCGCCCGCCGGAAGAGATCACCGTGCTCGAGGTGGTCCAGGCCCTGGACGGCAAGATCGGGACCGAGGCCGAAGAGGCCGGGGGGATCTGGGCCGAGGGCGTCGCTGCACTGCGCAAGGTCTTCGGCCAGACGACGATCGCTGAAGTCGCCCGCCGCGAGGCCGAAGAGTCCGGCAGCGGCATGTACTTCATCTAAGAGCCCAGAGATACGGCGGGAGTTGGCCTCGATTTAGGCCTTCCGTAAATGCGCAGGAGATGTCAAGCCTTTGCGCTTAGGCTGCGCAAGGTGATGCTGCGCCCGCCGACTGCCGCTGACGAGGACGGTTACCTGCGGGTCTTCCTGCGGCCCGAGGTCAACGCCTGGCTGCGGCCCGATCCCTACCCGAACCTCGAACCGGATGAGGTGCGGGCGATGCTGGGGGACGACATTCGCCACTGGAACGACCACGGCTACGGTCCCTGGGCGGTGGTCGATGACGACAGCGGTGTCTACCTGGGACGGGTCGGGCTGCGGCGGACGGTGATCGGCGGCGAGGAGATGGTCGAGCTGGCCTGGACGATCGACCCCGACCGCCACGGCGAGGGGCTGGCGACCGCGGCTGCGCGGGAAGGGCTCGGCCTCGCTCGCAGGATGGGACTGCGCGAGGTCGTCGCTCTCGCCCTGCCGACCAACTACGCCTCGCGCGCGGTGGCCGAGAAGCTGGCCCTTCCCTGCGAAGGCAAGATCATGCACGCGGGCCTGCCGCACGTGATCTATCGGCAGCCTCTGGCCTAGAGTCTCTCGCCATGACCACAGGCCTGAAAGCGGGAGCTCGATGAGAGTCGGGGCGGAGGCGTCGGCGGTCGTCGGCAAGACGCCGATGGTGATGCTCGACCGGATGGCCGAAGGTCTCGGCGCCCAGGTCTGCGTCAAGCTCGAGTACTTCAACCCCGGCGGCTCGATCAAGGACCGGATCGGGGTGGCGATGATCGACGCCGCCGAAGAGGAGGGTCTGGTCCGTCCCGGCCGCTCTGTCGTCGTCGAGCCGACCAGCGGCAACACCGGAATCGCCTTGGCGATGGTCTGTGCTGCGCGCGGCTACGAGCTGATCCTGACCCTGCCCGAGGGGATGAGTCGGGAGCGGGCGAAGCTGCTCCGCGCCTACGGTGCCGAGGTGCGGGAGACGCCCTCGCTGGGTGGGATGAACGAGGCGGTGGCGCTGGCCGAGGAGATCCGCGAGCAGCGCAAGGCGTTCATGCCGATGCAGTTCTCCAACCCCGCCAATGCCGAGGCGCACCGGCTGACCACCGCCGAGGAGATCTGGAGCGACACCGACGGCCAGGTCGGCGCCTTCGTCGCCGGCGTCGGCACCGGCGGCACGATCACCGGCGTCGGCCGCATGCTGGCCGAACGGGCTCCGGAGGCACTCGTTGTCGCGGTCGAGCCGGCCAGCTCGCCGGTCCTCTCCGGTGGCCCCCCGGGCCCGCACAAAATCCAGGGGATCGGCGCCGGCTTCGTCCCCGCGGTCCTCGACCGCGAGGTGGTCGACGAGGTGATCTTGGTCGGCGACGAGGATGCGCTCGAGACGGCACGGCGAGTCGCCCGCGAGGAGGGCGTGTTGGCCGGGATCTCGGCCGGCGCCAACATCTGGGCCGCGCTGCAAGTCGCCGGCCGGCCGGAGATGGCCGGCAAGCGGGTGGTCACGATCGTCTGTGACTCGGGTGAGCGCTACATGTCCCTACCCTTTTTCGCACCATGATCAGCCGCTTCCTGCGCGAGGTGAAAGCCGACGTCTCCGCCGCGCGCGACCGCGACCCGGCGGCCCAGAACGTCTCCACCTTCGAGATCCTGACCAGCTGGGCTGGGGTCCAGGCGCTGCTCGCACACCGGGCCGCGCACGCGCTGCTGATTCGCGGGGTGCCGCTGGTGCCGCGAACGATCGCCTACCTGACCCGGGCCGTGACCGGGGTCGAGATCCATCCGGCGGCGGAGATCGGCCGCGAGTTCTTCATCGACCACGGCTCCGGCGTCGTGATCGGCGAGACGGCGCGGATCGGCAACCGCGTCACCCTCTACCAGGGGGTGACGCTGGGGGGCACCGGCTTCCAGCGCGGCAAGCGCCACCCGACTCTCGGCGACAACGTCACCGTCGGCTCGGGGGCCAAGCTGCTGGGGCCGATCGCGGTCGGCGACGGGGCCAAGATTGGCGCCAACACCGTCGTCGTCGAGGACGTGCCGCCGGGCGCAACCGTGGTCGGCAACCCCGGCCACCCGGTCCGGGTTGAAGGCAAGCGGGTCGAAGGACCCGACGCCGACTGGATCCATCTGCCGGACCCAATCGCCGAGGCGATCAAGGGGCTCTCGGAGCGGATCGCCGAGGTCGAGCGACGGCTGACCGAGCTCGACGGCCACGATGGGCCGGGCGGGGACGCCGCCGAGATCCGCCCTCGCACCGGGCGCTCCTCGGCTGGGGGCTGAGCGCTTCGACTCAAGGATTCCCATGGTGACTGAAGAACAGGGTCACCTCTCAGCCCCAGTCTCCTCCGAAAGGACTCCCGTGCCCAGGCACAGACTTCTGATCCCGCTCTCCATGCTCGTCCTCGCGCTCGGCCTCGCCGCCTGCGGTGGCGGTGGCGAAAGCGACGAAGACAAGATCACCGACACGATCGAAACTTCCGTGCTCAGCACTGACGGCTCCGGCTGCACGGAACTGCAGACCCTCAAATTCGTCGAACAGACTCAGAGCGAAGCAGGCAAGGCGGCGATCAAGTCCTGCGAAGAAGAGGCGAAGGACGGCTCCGACGATCCCGACTCGGTCAAGGTGACCAAGGTCGAAGTCGATGGCTCCAGCGCGACCGCTGATGCCGCTTTCGTCGGCGGCAGCTTCGACGGCCAGACGCTCAGCGTTGCCCTGGTCGAAGAGGACGGCGGCTGGAAGCTCGACGAAGCCACTGGCTTCGCCAAGTTCGACAAGGCGAAGCTAATCGCCGCTTTCACCTCTTCGCTGGAAGAAGAAGTCGAACCTGAACTCGCATCCTGCCTGGGGCAGGCCTTCGAAGCGGCTGACCAGGGCGAACTCGAAGAACTGATCCTCGGCGGCTCCTCGCAGCCGATCGTCGAACTCGTGGAAGCTTGCGAAAGCTGATCTGAAGCGGGCCAAGGCCCCGATGAGAGGGAGTCCCCCGCCGAGCTCGTGGCTATGCTCGGCGGGTGAGCCTCCAAGGAGAGTTCAGCCTCCCCGACGACCAAGCTGAGGCCCCTTCGGCGGCGCCGACCGAGGCCGGAGCAGACCGTGTAGAGCGGCTGTTGGCGGGCCTCAACCCGCCCCAACGCGAGGCCGTCCTGCACGGCGGCGGCCCGCTGCTGGTTCTCGCCGGCGCCGGCTCCGGCAAGACCCGCGTCCTCACCCACCGGATCGCCTACCTGCTGGCGACCGGCGCCGCCCGGCCAGGAGAGATCCTCGCGATCACCTTCACCAACAAAGCCGCCGCGGAGATGCGCGAGCGGGTCGGGCAGCTCATCGGTCGCTCGGTGCGGGCGATGTGGGTCACGACCTTCCACTCCTCCTGCGCCCGGATGCTGCGCGCCGATGCCGAGCGGCTCGGCTACTCGCGTGGGTTCACGATCTACGACGACTCGGACTCGGTGCGGATGCTGAAACGGGTCATGCGTGAGCTCGGGGTCGACCCGAAACGCTATCCGGCACGGGCGATCAAGAACAAGATCTCGGGCGCCAAGAACCAGCTGATCGACTCCGACACCTACGCGGAAACGGTCGGCAGCGTCTTCGAGGAGGTCGTCGCCGAGGCCTTCCCGCTGTACGAGAAGCGGATGCTCGAAGCCAACGCGATGGACTTCGACGACCTTCTCGTCCGCACCGTCAACGCGCTCGAGCTCTTCGAGGAGGTGCGGGAGCGTTGGCGCCGCACCTTCCGCCACGTCCTCGTCGACGAGTACCAGGACACCAACCACGCCCAGTACCGGCTGCTGCAGCTGCTCGCCGCGGAGCACGGCAACCTGATGGTCGTCGGCGACGAGGACCAGTGCCTGGTTGAGGGCACGTTGGTGACGATGGGCGATGGCAGCAAGAAGCCGATCGAGGAAGTTCAGCAGGGCGAGATGGTGCTCTCCGCCTATGGCGGTGGGGATTTCCGGCCGGCGCGGGTGACCGGTGTCTTCAAGGCCCGAGAGCGGCGGGGAATCGCGATCAAGACCGTTGGAGGGCGGCGGATCGTCAGCACCCCCGAGCACACTCATTTCGCCGGCTACCGACTCGGGACGGCCCCACAGATGCACCTGACCTATCTGATGTGGAAGCGCGGCTTGGGCTTTCGGGTGGGCGTATCGGGGGTCTATACGCAGCGCGGGAAATCAGTGGTCGGGATCAAGCAGCGGTGCTTGCATGAGCACGCGGACGCGGTCTGGGTCATCTCCGCCCACGAGACCGACGCCGAGGCGAGGGCGGCCGAGGTGGTGCTTGCACTCAAGTACGGCCTGCCGATGCTCCCTTTCTATCGGCGCAAATCGGCCACTGGGAATTCC
Source organism: Solirubrobacterales bacterium (assembly GCA_035472275.1). Taxonomy (GTDB): domain Bacteria; phylum Actinomycetota; class Thermoleophilia; order Solirubrobacterales; family 70-9; genus VAYN01. The sequence goes on along the minus strand of DATIPH010000037.1, from coordinate 58,972 downwards.
TTGATCGGCAATCAGGTGCTGATCGACCAGGTCTTCTCGTCGATCGACAGCGAAGCCGGTGCGATGCGGCTGCTCGGCGACGAGGGCCTCAGCATTCAGCACCCGCACCACCTCGCCGCGACCTCAGACGGCCGGCGCAGGGTGTTGCGGATCACCCTTTGCGGTGAGCGGCGAGGGGCGCGCCCGATGCACCGCATAGCTCTCGCCGGCCGCGATGCGAATGGACGTCGAGCGATGGAGTCGATTGGGCTCAGTGTCAGGGAGGCCAAGCCGGGGTCAGATTCCTGGCGCTTTGAGACGGCGCTGAAAGACTTCGGCGAGGCGGTACGGATCGCCGGTGAGATCAGTTCGGCCCTCGATGTCGACGTCAGTCTGCAGGGCAGGCTGGGCCCAATGCAGACCGGTCGGGTCGTCGGCAGCTCGCTGCCTTTCATCCCCGCGGCCTCGGTTCGCCCCGGGATGGCGATGTTTGCCGAGGACGGGAGCTATGACGCCGTCGAATCCGTCGAAGAGGTGGAGCTCGATCGTCCGGTCTATGACATCAACGTCGAGGGAACCCACAACTTCATTGCCGAAGGCATTGTCACCCACAATTCGGTCTACGGGTTCCGGCACGCCGATATCCGCAACATCCTCGACTTCGAAAGCGACTTCCCCGAGGCGGAGATGGTCAAGCTCGAGCAGAACTACCGCTCGACGCAGACGATCCTCTCCGCCGCCAACGCGGTCGTCGAACACAACCGTGAGCGGCGGCCGAAGAAGCTGTGGACCGAACAGGACGGGGGAGAGCTGGTCCAGCTCTCCGAGCTCGCTGACGAGCACGAGGAGGCGCGCTGGGTCGCGGGGGAGATCGAGCGCCTGGGGGAGGAGCACGAGATCGCCCGCTCCGATGTCGCTGTCTTCTACCGGACCAACGCGATGAGCCGCGTGGTCGAGGACACGCTTAACCGCTTCAACGTCCCCTACCAGGTGATCGGCGGCACCAAGTTCTACGACCGGGCCGAGGTCAAGGACGCGCTCGCCTATCTCAGCCTGCTGCAGAACCCCGCCGATCAGGTCTCCTTCGCGCGGGTCGTCAACTCGCCGCGGCGGGGGATCGGCAATACCAGCCAGGCGCGGCTCGCTTCCTATGCCAACACCGCCGGGCTGACGATCTGGGAGGTGATGGAACGGGTCGACGAAGTGCCGGGCCTGGGCGCCGCTGCGATCAAGGCGGTCGGTCGCTTCCACGAGACGATGGACCTGCTGCGCGGCCGGGTCGATGCCGACCAGCCGGTCGCCGAGATCCTGCAAGCGGTGCTGAGCGAGACCGGCTACCTGGAAGCGCTTGAAGCCGAGCGCACGGTTGAGGCCGAAGGGCGGGCGGAGAACCTCGAGGCGCTGGTCGAGGGCGCCGCCGAGTTCGACCGCGAGCGCGAGCAGGAGGGTGAGACCGAGGTGCCGCCGCTGGAGGGCTACCTGCAGCAGATCTCGTTGCTCTCCGACCAGGACTCGATCGAGGACAAGCAGGAGCTGGTGACGCTAATGACGCTGCACAACGCCAAGGGCCTCGAGTACGACACGGTCTTCGTGATCGGCTGTGAGGACGGCGCCTTTCCTCACATGCGGGCGTTGGAAGAGGGCAGCGAGGAAGAGGAGCGGCGTCTCTGTTACGTCGCCATCACCCGCGCCCGCCAGCGCCTCTACCTGACCTGGGCGAAGGAGCGGCGGCTGTTCGGCCGGGCCGAGCACAACCTGCCCTCGCGCTTCATCGACGAGCTGCCGATCGAGCTGACCGAGCGCCACACCACGGTTCCGGCCGGCGGCGGGATGACCTGGGGAACGCCGTCGGGCGGTGCCGATGCCACGCAGCCGGTCGACCCCGGCCCGGCGCTGGAGATGCAGGTCGGCGACGACGTCGTCCATGCCAGCTTCGGCGATGGCGTCGTCACCGCGGTCGAGCCCGGCGGGGTCGTCGTCGTCCGCTTCTCCAGTGACGGTTCCGAGCGCAAGCTGATGGCTGACTACGCCCCGATCAGGAAGCGCTGAGGCGATGGCGGCGACAGTGATCGACGGCAAAGCGGTGGCGGCACGCATCCGCGCCGACGTTGCACGCGAGGTGGCGAAGTTGCCCTCGCCGCCCGGGCTGGCGACGATCCTCGTTGGCGACGACCCGGCTTCGGCGGTCTACGTGAGGATGAAGCGTGAAGACTCGGCCGAGGTCGGGATCGAGTCCTTCCATCACGAGCCGGAGGGTGACGTCAGCCAGGAGGACATGCAGGCTCTGATCGAGTCGCTGAACGCCGACGACCGAGTGGACGGGATCCTGCTGCAGCTTCCGCTGCCTCCACACCTCGACCAGGATCCCCTGATCGCGGCGATCGACCAGAGCAAGGACGTCGACGGCCTAACGCCGCTCAGCGCCGGCCTGCTGGCGCAGGGACGGGAAGGGGCAATGGTCTCCTGCACGCCGCGCGGAGTGATGGAGCTGCTGCGCGAGGCTGGGGCGGAGCTGGAAGGAGCGCGGGCGGTCGTCGTCGGGCGCTCGATCCTGGTCGGAAAGCCGCTGGCGGCGCTGCTGCTGGCCGCGAACGCGACTGTCACCCATTGCCACTCGCGCACCCGCGACCTCGCTGCCGTCTGCCGCGAGGCCGATGTCCTGATCGCCGCCGCCGGTTCGCCGGCGCTGATCACGGCCGAGATGGTGCGGCCGGGCGCGATCGTGATCGACGTCGGCACCAACCGTGGTGAAGACGGCCTTGTTGGCGACGTCGACTTCGGCCCGGTCAGCGAGGTAGCGGGCGCGATTTCGCCGGTGCCGGGCGGGGTTGGGCCGATGACGCGGGCAATGCTGCTCGTAAATACGTTGGATGCCGCCCGGCGGCGCCGCAACCGCCTCAGCGCGGTGTAGGTTCAGCGCGACCGGGCAAGCCCCACTTGGGAGGAAAATCGTGGATCTGGACAAGCTTGGCCTCGGAGAGAAAATCGCGTCAGCTTCGGCGATCGCCCTCTTCGTCTTCATGTTCTTCGACTGGTTCACCGCCGAAGTGTCAGCCAGCGGTGGCGCCTTCTCGGCGAGCGCAAGCGAAGGCGGCAGCGCCTGGGACGCCCTCGACAACATTCCGATCTTTCTCGTCATCGTGATCGTCGCCGTCCTCGCGGTGGCGGCCCTGCGCCTGACGGACTCCGCCTTCGAGCCGCCGTTCCCGGCCAGCAGCGCGGTCGCCGTGCTCGGCGCGATCTCGGTGCTGCTGATCCTCTACCGGATCATCGACCCGCCCGGCGGTGGCAGCATCGGCAACATCTCAGTTGACGTCAGCCCGTCCTTCGGCATCTTCATCAGCCTGATCGCAGCGGCCGGCATCACCTACGGCGGCTACCGGGCGATGGAGGAAGAAGGGGTGAGCTTCGGCGGTGGCTGAACGCCGGCCGCGCCGCAGCCCCAAAGCGCGGCGTCGGCTGGCGTCGCTGACGCGGGGCGAAGCGATCGCCGCAGTCGCCGCAGTCCTCCTTCTCGCCTTCTTGTTCTTCGATTGGTACGGCGCCGAAGTCTCGGGTCAGGCGCGGGAGATCAAGCTGGGGGGCGGCGCCAGCGCGGCCGGCGGCAACGCCTGGCAGACGCTCGAGGTCGGCTCGGTCCTTTTCGCCCTGGTCGCTTTGGCTGCGATCGGTGCGGCGGCGCTGCGGCTCTCCCGTGCGAAATGGTCGCCGGAGGTGCCGCCGAGCGCGGTCGTCGCCGTCGGCGGCGGGCTGGCGACTCTGGCAGCGCTATTCCGGATCCTCGCCCCGCCGGATCTCGGCAACTTCGGCGGCATTCCCCTCAACGCGAGCGTCCAGATCGGGGCCTACCTCGGCCTCGCCGCCTCAGCCGGAATCGCCTACGGCGGCTACCGGGCGATGGGCGAGCGCGGAACCTCGTTCGCGCAGATCGCCGAGGAGCTGTCTAGCCGGCGACGGCGCCGGCCGAAGAAGATCGCTCCGAAGCGCCCGCCACGCCCCGCGAAATCTGCTTCGCAAAGGCGATCACAGTCATCATCGGATTGACGCCGACCGAGGTGGGAAAGAGCGAGGCGTCGGCGACGTAGAGGCCGCGGGTGCCATAGACCGAGCCGTCGGGGGCGCAGGCGCCCTGACGTGGGTCGGCGGCGATCCGCGCCGTCCCCATCGGGTGGAAGGCCTCGAGCCGCAGTTCCGAAGGCTTGAAGGTCTTGGCTTCGAAGGCGGGCAGGTCGCCTGGCTTCAGCACCCCGACGCAGGGGATGTTGGGATAGACCTCGGTGGCGCCGGCGGCGAAGTGGATCTCGGCGGCGCGGGCGATCCCAAAGGCGAGGCGGCGCGCGTCGTCGCGCGTCAGCGCGTAGGAGGCGCGCAGCGAGCCCCGCGAGCCGAGGCCGATCCGGCCGGCGGACTGGTCGGAGAGGTGAACGCCGATCGAGCCGATGTGGCCGAAGTCGAGCATCGCTTCCTGATGGCTGCGGCCGGCGCCGAGCAGCCAAGCTCCGCCGAAGGCGAGCGGGGTGAAGGTCGCCTCGAGCAGGATCCGCTCGTGCTCCCACTCGTCGACGTAGAAGCTCTGCATGACGCCGTCCCAACCCCGCACCTCCTCCTCGTAGCGGGCACCGATCCAGCAGGCCGGGTGGATGTGGAGGTTGCGGCCGACCTGGCCGCCGCCGAGGCCGGAGCGCTGCAGCAGCTCTGGCGTGCCGAGCGCACCGCCGGCGACGATCACCGCCCGCTTCGCCCGCACCGTGAACCTCTCTCGCGGCTCCCATCGCTTTTCTTCCCGGTTACCGGCAGAAAGTGCGGTGGGAGCGACTGTGCCTTCGACGCCGATCGCACGGCCGTCCTCGGTCAGGATCCGGGTCACCTCGACGCCGGCGCGGATCCGGGCTCCGGCGGCGACGGCCCGCGGCAGGTAGCTGACGTGCATCCCGCGCTTGGCGTCGATTCGGCAGCCGAACGGGCAGGAGCTGCACTGCGTGCAGTTGCCGGCATTGCGGAAGATCGGGGCGCCGCTGGCGCCGATCGCGGCCGCACCCTCCATCGCCAGCTGGCCATTACGGCCCATCCGCTCGGGATCGAGTTGGGTGACGTGGAGGAACTCTTCGGCCTCGGCGAAGTCGGCGTCGAGATCATGCGCCCACTCGATCCCGAAGCGTTGCTTCCAGTCCTCCAGGACCGGGTCCGGCGCCCGGAAGCAGGTCCCGGAGTTGATCACGGTGGTGCCGCCTACCACTTTCGCCACCGGCACCGGGATCGGCGGCTTGCCTTCGGCGATCGTCAGGCCACCGTCGCGGTAGAGCTCGGCAATCGCCTCCAGGTGGTCGCTCGGATAGCTGTCGCGGTTGTAGTGCTTGCCGGCCTCGAGCACGAGCACGTCGAGTCCGGCTTCGGCCAGCTCCGCCGCCGCCACGGCGCCGCCGGCACCGGAGCCGACGATCACCACGTCACACTCCTCGCCCTCGCCGCGAGGCTCGGTGTCGCCGAGCGAGCCGGCCGGCTCTGGCAGGGTCCCGTCGGCGAGCCCGCAAGAGATCTCGAATCCGATTGCCCCCTTCACCTGCGGCGTCACCGCGTAGCCGAGAGTCGAGAACAGCTTTGCCATCAGCAGCAGGTCGTGCTTGAGCGAGGAGCGGGACTTCTCCAGCTTCTTCAGGAAGCTCTCGCGCTGCGCCTCGCTCATACGACTGAAGCGGCGCGGAAACGGCAGCCACTCGAAGGCGCGCAGGCCGAGCCGCAGCCGCAGAAGTACCCGTGGCGAGACCGAGCCAAGGAATTTGGCGACCGGACCGGAGACGTCGACGTCGCGCTCGGCCGCGGGCAGGCCAGCGACCCCCGGCGCCATCGCCGCGCAGATCGCGCTCAGGGTCCGTTGCTCAGCGGCCGCCAGCCCCGGCGGGCGCTGTCAACCCGGATCGATCGGGCGACCGATCCGCCCGGCGAGGACGTAGAGCCCGAGCGCGATCAGCGCCAGGGAGCCGTCGACGAGGAAGTTGAGCAGGCAGATGAAGACCGGTTCCTGGATCAGGAAGAAGGCGAGCGTGCCGAGCGAAGAGGCGGTCTTGCCGGCGGCGAGGACGAGCAGCAACGGCCGGTAGCGGACGACGTCGCTCTGCGCCAGCAGGCAGATGCCGGTGATCACGACCATGTAGGCGAAGCTCAGCGCCAGCCAGAAGTACTCCTGGGTGTGGGGGGCGCGGGTGTCGTTGCCGAACCATTCGCCGACGTCGGAGATCACGTCGAGGACGCCGCTGGGGACGGCGACGAAGAGGATGCCGACGACGGCGAAGGTGACCGCCAGCAGGCGCAAGTTGAGGACGACGAATCTCTCCGCTGCGGGTCCCTGCATGCGGGCACCATAACTGGCCAGGCAGCCAGTAGCCAGGCCCGCCTAGAATCACCGCCGTGATCGACCGCGAGCAGGTTCTCCACGTCGCCCGCTTGGCTCGGCTGCGTCTCTCCGACGAGGAAGTCGAGAAGATGGCCGGTGAGCTCACCGGGATCCTCGACCACGTCGACCGGATCGGCAACCTCGACCTCGAGGGCGTCGAGCCAACCTCGCATGTGGTCGCGCTGGAGAACGTCTGGCGCGCCGACGAGCCACGGCCGAGCCTGCCTCAAGAGGTCGCCCTCGCCAACGCCCCCGAACCCCGGGACGGGGCCTTCAGGGTCCCCTCGCCGCAGGCCGACGCCTGATGAGTGACCTCTTGAACCTGACCGTCGCCGAAGCGGCGGCGCGGATCGCCGCCACCGAGCTCTCGGCGGCCGAGTACTTCTCGGCCTGGCACGAGGCGGCGGCGGGTGACGAGTTGAACGCCTACCTGTTCCAGGTCGAGCACCCGGCCGAGCACCAGCCGATCGACGGCCCGCTCGGAGGCATCCCGGTCGCGGTCAAGGACATCTTCGCGACCGAGGGCTCGCCGACCACCGCCGGCTCGAAGATCCTCGAGGGCTACCTACCTCCTTACACCGCTGCCGCCGTCCGCAAGCTCGATGCCGCCGGCGCCCGCGTCCTCGGCAAGACCAACATGGACGAGTTCGCGATGGGCTCCTCGAACGAGAACTCGGCCTACGGGCCGGTCCTCAACCCGTGGGACCGTGGCCGCGTGCCCGGCGGCTCCTCCGGTGGCTCGGCCGCCGCCGTCGCCGGTGGCCTCGCCCCCTGCGCGCTCGGCACTGACACCGGCGGCTCGATCCGCCAGCCCGCCTCGCTCTGTGGGATCGTCGGCCTCAAGCCCACCTACGGTGCGATTTCGCGCTACGGGATGATCGCCTTCGCCTCTTCGCTCGACCAGTGCGGGCCGCTGACCCGCGACGTCACCGACGCGGCGCTGCTGCTGGCGGCGCTGCAGGGCCGCGATGGCTGCGACTCGACCTCGGTCGGGATCGAGGGCGGGATCGTCGCTCCCAGCCGCGAGGACCTGCAGGGCCTGCGTTTCGGCGTCCCGCGCGAGCTCGCCCGCGACTCGGTCGACGCGGGCGTGCGCGAGGTCTTCGAGGTGACGCTGAAGCGGATCGAGGAGCTCGGCGGCGAGGTCACCGAGGTCGGCTTGCCCAACGCCGAGCACGGGATCTCCGCCTACTACGTGATCGCCCCCGCCGAGGCGTCCTCCAATCTCGCCCGCTATGACGGCGTCCGCTACGGGATGCGCGCCGGTGGCGACGGCGACCTGCTGGAGATGTACGAGACGACGCGCTCCCGTGGGTTCGGCGAAGAGGTCAAGCGGCGGATCATGCTCGGCACCTATGCGCTCTCCTCCGGCTACTACGACGCTTACTACGGACAGGCGCAGAAGGTCCGGACCCGGATCGCAGAGGACTTCGCCGGCGCCTTCGGCGAGGTCGACTTCGTCGTCACCCCGACCTCGCCCTCGGTCGCCTTCGGCCTCGGCGAGAAGACCGACGACCCGCTGGCGATGTACCTGAACGACTTCTTCACGGTGCCGATGAGTCTGGCCGGGATCCCGGCGATCTCGCTGCCGGCGGGTCTAGCCGCGCCTGAGGGCGGCGGCCCGCAGCTGCCGGTCGGGTTCCAGATCGCGGCGCCGGCCTTCGCCGAGCAGAAGCTGCTCGAAGCCTCGTTTGCACTCGAGCAGGCGATTGGGTTCGACGCCCGGCCCGAGGGGGTTGGCGCCGATGGCTGAGCTGGAGGCCGTAATCGGGCTGGAGATCCACGTCCAGCTGGCGACGAAGACGAAGATGTTCTGCGGCTGCGAACTCTCCTTCGGCGACGAGCCGAACACCCACACCTGTCCAGTCTGTCTGGCCCACCCGGGGGTGCTACCGGTGCCGAACGAACAGGCGATTCTCTACGCGCTGCAGATCGGGACCGCATTGGGCTGCGAAATCGCTCCGCGCTCGATCTTCCACCGTAAGAACTACTTCTATCCGGACAGCCCGAAGGCGTACCAGATCAGCCAGTACGACATCCCGATCGCCGGCGCCGGGAAGCTGGGGGAGATCCGCATCCACCGAGCTCATCTCGAGGAGGACGCGGCGAAGACGATCCACGTCGGCGAGTCGGGACGGATTCACGGCTCCGACGCCTCGCTGGTCGACTTCAACCGCGGTGGCACCCCGCTGGTCGAGATCGTCACCGAGCCCGACCTGCGCGGAGCCGCCGAAGCGGCCGAGTGGGCGCGCCTGTTGCGCGAGACGGTGCGCCAGCTCGGCGTCTCCGACGTCAACATGGAGGAGGGGAGCCTGCGGGTCGACGCCAACGTCTCCGTCCGCCCGGCCGGCTCGCAGGAGCTGGGGACGAAGACCGAGCTGAAGAACATGAACAGCTTCCGCTTCCTGCAGCGCGGGATCGAAGCCGAGCTCGAGCGCCAGCGGGCATTGATCGGAGCGGGGGGGACGGTCGAACAGGAGACTCTCCACTTCGATCCCGTCAGCGGCGATCTAACTTCGCTGCGCTCGAAGGAGGAAGCCCACGACTACCGCTACTTCCCCGAGCCGGACCTGGTCCCGATCGCGCCCAGCGAGGAGATGCTGCGCGAAGCCCGCGAGGCCCTGCCCGAGCTGCCGGCGGCGCGGATCGAGCGCTACGTCGACGAGCTCGGCCTCGCCCGCGACGTCGCCGCGACCCTCGCCGCCGACCCGGAGACCGCTGCCTACTTCGAGCAGGTCAATACCGACGCTCCCGAGGTCGAGCCGAAGGTGGTCGCCAACTGGGTGACCGGCGAGCTGGCGGCGGCGCTGCGCGCGGCCGACGGCCAGCTTGGGGCTGCCGAGTCGAAGGTGACCCCTGCGGCGCTGGCTGAGCTGGTGACGCTGGTCGCCCGCAAGACGATCTCCCACGGCAGTGGCAAGACCGTCCTCGCCGCCCTAGTCGAGGAGGGTGGCGATGCCCAGGCGATCGTCGAGCGCGAGGGCCTGGCGATGGAGGGCGACGACGATGAGCTGGCGGCGATCGTCGCCAAGGCAATCGAGGCCGACCCCGCCGCCGCCGAGCAGATCCGCGCCGGCAACGGCAAAGCGATCGGCGCCATCGTCGGCGCCGTCATGCGCGAAACCAAAGGCCGCGCCGATGGCGGCGACGTCAACCGCCTGATTCGCGAGCAGCTCGGGCAGTAGTCCAAGCGCTCTCCTCGGTCTCCATCTCATCAACGATGTCGCAGCACTGCTGACGACGGCCTCGGCGCTCGCTCAGGAAGAAGCCGAGGGAGATCACGGCAAGGATCAGCGCGAGGGCAGCGGCGATCATCATCCCGCCGACGGCGAGCGAGACGGCGAGGCTGACGCAGGCGGATGCGGCGGAAAAGAACCAATTGATGTCCCAGGTCCGTTCGAGGCTGTCCACTCGGCGCTTGATGCGGTTCCACTTCACAACCTCGATCGGGATCGCTTCCGCCCTGCCTGGAGGCAAATCCAACCGCTTGCTTACGGCAGGGCCGCGGGGCGCCGGCTTACCTCTTGTCGAGCTAGGTGAGCCCACCGTCACTCCGGTTTGGATGCCTCAAAGCCGCCGCTCTCGTTCGGCCAAATGACTTCGATGTCCTGGCTGGCGGCTAGATGGAGAAGGTCATGCCGGGGTTTCTCGGGGACCAGAATTGCCTTGGTCGGACGCGTATCAACTAGTCGGGCATAGTCAGCCAACTGACCAATCGCCATCCGGATTGAGTTGCGCGAAACACTCCCCTTTGCCTCGATCAGGGTCTTGGTGGTGGCGTCGAAAAGATCGCAAAGGATTGGGGCGGCCTCGCCATCCGGACGGAGTTGTAGACGGTTCACATCGTGACCCCGCGCCCGCAGCGCGTTGGCGAAGGACAGGACCAGCGGCTGCTCGCGACGCTCGGCCTCGTAGGGCTCACGGTTCGGTTCAATCACCATCCGCTCGGTCAGGTGCTGCTCGACCGGGATCACTTTGACCCGCTCGCCGCCGAATTGGCCGATGCGAGCATGGGCGAGCGGCACTGCGCCGGTGAGCCGCCGCAGACGGAAGACAATCACCTTTCGCTCTCGTCCTTCGCCGGTCTCCGGGGCATCGGCGCTGTAATGGTCGACGTACTCGAATCTGCCGAGGTAGGTGGCAAGTCCGCCATTGACGTCGAATAGGTGGAGGTCCCGTTCTTCTTTGGCGTGGTCCCGGATCGACCGGTTGCCTTGCACCATGCGCTGGTCTCCGTACTGGCCCTCGCCCGTGTAGTGGTAGTAGCCGTCTTCGCCCTGGCCGTCGTAGATGTAGCCGTGCAGAGCTCCACGCGCCTGATCGGTGAAGAGGAAGACGTTGGAGCTTTGCTTCGAAGGGCTGATGCCACCCTGGCGCCGCCCGCCGAACTGCTCATGAAGCTCAACGCGCTTGGTCACATCGCCGGGGTTGAAGGGAAGCTCTCCCACGTCATGCTCTCCAATTTTGATGGATATCGGACCAAAAGATCCTACCATCGCTAAGCGTTCATGTAGCGAGTAGCACTTTGTGACAACGTGTTACAAAGTGCTACCGTGGGTATATGGCCTGGAACGTAGTCATCGTCGGCGGCGGATTTGGAGGGGCGGCAGCCGCGCGGGAGCTGGAGAAGTTGATGCCGAAACAGTCGGCCCGGCTGACCCTCGTCAACGAGTCCAACTTTGCCCTGTACACGCCGTTCCTGCCCGAGGCCGCGGCTGGGACGCTGGAGCCGCGGCATGTGGTGACGCCGCTGCGCGACATCCTCAAACGGACTTACCTGCGGCTCGGCCAGGTCGTCGGCCACGACCCGGTGGCGAAGACCGTCGAGCTGCGGGCCAAGTACGGCGAAACCGAGGCGCTTCCCTACGACCAGCTGCTGATCTCGCTGGGCTCGGTCTCCCGCACGCTGCCGATTCCCGGCTTGGCCGAGCACGCTGTCGGCTTCAAGAGCCTTGCTGACGCGATCTACCTCCGAAACCACGTGATCGAGACTCTTGAGGAAGCAAACGCCACCGAGGATCCCGCCCGTCGTGAAGAGCTCCTTACCTACGTCTTCGTCGGCGGCGGCTACGCGGGACTGGAGGCCTTGGCCGAGCTCCAGGACTTCGCCGCCGATGCGATGGACGCCTATCCCCGGGCGCGCCTGCACGGCATGCGCTGGGTCCTGGTCGAGGCGGCCGACCGCGTCCTGCCGGAGATCGACCCCGAGTTGGCCAGCTACGCCGTGCATGAGCTCCGTGGCCGCGGCATCGACATCCGCATGGAGACGACGTTGGAGGAGGTGGGCGCGAACTTCGCCCGGCTCTCGAGCGGTGAGACGCTGCCGACCAAGACGGTCGTCTGGACCGCGGGCGTCGCCCCGCAGCCGATCCTGCGCGAGCTGAACCTGCCGCTCGACGAGCGCGGCCGCGTCCCGGTCGACTCCCACCTGCGGGTTGAGGGCCTCGACTCGGTCTGGGCGATCGGCGACTGCGCCGCCGCTCCCGATCCGCGCGGCGGGGTCACCCCGCCGACGGCCCAGCACGCCGTCCGCCAGGGACCAGTGGCCGCCCGCAACATCGCCGCTGAGCTCGGCATCGGCTCGGCTCGGCCGTTCGAGTACGAGAGCCAAGCGGCATTCGTCAACCTCGGTCGCTACAAGGCGGTCGGCAAGATCGGCGATCGCACCTTTCGCGGTTTTCCCGCCTGGTGGCTGGCCCGCAGCTACCACATGAGCCAGATCCCGGGCACCGCCCGCAAGGTCCGCGCCGTTCTCGATTGGACCGCCGGGTTGCCGTTCAAGCGCGACATCGCCGAGGTCGGCGAGATCGGGCGCCCCAAGCGCCTGGGCTGAAGCGCTTGCAATATTGACCACCCCTGGGTGGGGTCAATGTCGCAAGCGCTATTCGACGACGAGCGTCGCGTGCATGCCTTCGGCGTCGTGTTCGAGCAGGCTGCACCAGAGCCGGTATGTGCCCGGCGGCAGGTCGAAGCTGGCGCTTTCCTGTTTGCCTGGCAACGCGTTCGGCAGTTCGTAGACGGGTTCGGATCCGCTGCCTTGGCGCTGGAGGTTGAGGTTGTGCGGGTCTTCGCCCTGGTTGTTGAGCCGACCCGGACCCGGCCGCTCGGCGTGCTCGAGCGGCTCAGCGTGTAGCCGAAGTGGGCCGGTTTTTCGTCGTCGGCGGTGACGCCGACGACGTTCGCCACCGATTCGGGCTGCGCCGCGGGTGGCGCCGGAGGCGTCGGCGGTACGACGGCATTTGGCGCCTGCGTTTCGTCGCAGGTCCACCAGTGCCTGATGCGGACGACCCGGCGCTGCTTTCCGTGCTGCCGGACGTGCTTGACGACCCGCTTGGCGTGGCGGTGCCAGGCGCAGTCGGCCGCAACCGCCCGCTCGCGCTGCGGCGCCAGACTGCCGGCAGGCATCAGCGCCGTGATCGCCAGCAGCGCCGCGCAGGCGCCGAGGACCGCCGCCACCCTGACGGCGGCGGTCCGCACCCTCATGCGACCAGGGTCGGCCGCGTGAATCCGGAGGCGCCGGGGATGATCGCGGCGGCGTCGAAGTCGAGCCACTGCTCAAGCAGCGCGCAGTACATGCCGCGGAAGTCGCTGGTGACGCGGAGGTTGTCGTTGCCGTCGAGGTTGCTGAGGCCGGGGAATTCACCGACCATTTCGCCTTTCGCTTTGGTCCCGATCACGAAGGCGCAGCCGGCGGCGCCGTGGTCGGTTCCCTGTGAGCCGTTCTCCTCCGGCCGGCGCCCGAACTCGCTCCAGACCTCGATCAGCACCCGGTCCGCCAACCCCCGTTTCTCGAGGTCGCGCTGGAAGGCGAGCAGCCCGTCACAGGTGTCACGCAGGCTCCGTTCGAGGTCTTCGGCTTGACCGGAGTGGGTGTCGTAGCCGCCCGCGGCGCGGATCGTCACCGCCCGCATCGGCAGTCCGAAGGCGATGTAGGCGGCGAGGCCTTCGAGCTTGTGGGCGAAGTAGTTGTCGGGGTATTCGATTTCGCTGCTGAATTTGCCGACGGTCTCGAGTTCGGCGCGCAGCTTGTCGGTCTGGGAGGCAGCCCGCCGCACCTGGCCCATCGCTGGCGAGTCCGCCGCCAGCGAGCCGAATTTGGCGAAGCTCTTGAACATCTCCGCGTCGATCGGATCGCCGGCCGCCGACCAGAGGTCGTAGCCGTCGACGCTGTCGATCGAGGCCACCGGCTTTTCCGCGGTGGCGATCATCGGTGACAGGGTGCCGTCCATCGACAACCCCTGCAGCGGGTTTTCGTCGTCGCCGACGGCGTCGAGGTAGCGCCCCATCCAGCCGGTGTGGAAGCCGACGTCAAGCTCACCGATCTCGTAGTAATGGCGCGAGGTGAAGTGGGATTGATCGGGGTGGTCGTACCCGATCGCCGGGAAGACGCTGACCTTTTCCTCGCCGTGCAGGGTCGCGAGGCCGGCGGCGGCGGGATGCCACTGCAGGCTGGGGTCCTCGCTGAAGGTGGTGCCAGCGCCCGGAGCCTGGGCCAGGGTCGGCCGCAGCGTTGCGTATTTCGGATCGCCGACCGGCGCCAGCACGCTGAGCGAGTCGATGCCGCCGTCGAAAAAGACCGAAATCAGAATCTTGTCGCTGCCGGCGGCCTGTGCGATCCCGTTCTCGAAGGCCGAGAGCGGGATCTTCGAGGCGCCGTAAACGGCCAGGGCGAGGCCGGCGCTGCGCGAGAGGAACTTGCGGCGCGAGAGGCCGGTTCCGGCGGGTTCCGGCATCCCCGGCTCGATCGCCGGCAGGCCGCGGCCCGCTTCCGCGGCGGCGGTCCGCAGCAGCTGGGAGCGGGTGTAGTCGTTGCAGCAGTCGTGCACGGTCAACTACCTCTCATTGGAGGATCAGGTCCGGACTGACCCCGATCAGCTGCAGCAGCGCGTTCTGGCGCATCGCTCGATAAGGGCCTTGCTGCCAGCTGGCGGCGATCAGTTTTTCCGAGCGGCGGGCGAAGTCGAGGAGCTCGGCGCGGTGTTCGTCGCGCACCGCCGGCGAGCCCCAGGAGGCCAGGGCTCGCGCCAGCGCTTCCTCGGCAGTCTCGGTCGTGCTGTAGGGCGTGCTGCCCCAGGGGTTGACCGAGATCCCGTCGAGGACGACGTCGGTGAAGTTCCAGCGTGCCCGCATCCGCGAGGTGTCGAGCCAGCGGCTGTCGTCCCAGCCGGAGACGTTGGGCGGCCAGAACAGCTTCTGCCCCGCTTCTTCGCAGAGCCAGACCCACCAGTCGGTGTCGACGTAGCGGCCCACCCGGCGCAGCATCCCGGCCAGCTGCACGACCGGCGGCTTCACCATCGGCGCGCCTTCATAGATGTCTGGGCTGGTCAGGATCGCCTCCAGGACCGGGCGGATCTGCCAGCCGGAGGAGACGTAGGTGGAGACCAGCGCTTCCTGGGTTGCCGCCGGCATCGGCCCGGGCACGAAGTAGCCCCAGAGCTTGCTGACGAAGAAGCTGGGGTGGAGGGGGTTCTCGACGCAGAGCCGGCAGGCGTCTTCCCAGCCCCAGTTGCCGGCGCGGCCGAAGACCGTCTTCGTTTTTTCGTCGTGGCGTTTGGGGTCGAAGCGGAAGTTGTGCATCCCTTCTTCGCTTGACCAGTCGGCCCGCCATCCGGTCAGCGCCCGCGCCTGTTCGCGGATGTCGTCCTCGTTGTAGGCGCCGCGGTCGGCGCCGAGGGAGAACAGCTCCATCATCTCGCGGGCGTAGTTCTCGTTCGGCGCCGACTTCACGTTTTCGATCCCGTTCAGCCACTGCAGCATCGCCGGGTCGATCGTCACCGCCTTGAAGAGGTCGAGGAAGGAGCCGAAGCCGGCGGCGCGGAACAGGTTCGACTGGTCGATCATCTGCTGCGCTTTGGAGACGTTCGCCTCCGAGGTCGCGAACCAGTCGTGGAAGACAAGCGCCAGCCGCTCGACTAGTGGCTGGCTGCTGCGGATCATGCGGTCGAGCCACCAGAGGTGGTCGTGGCCCCAGGAATCGGCGGGGGCGATCGGTTCGCCATTCTGGTCGACCGGCGCCGGACCGCTGAGGACGGCGGCGCCACTGGGCCGGGTCAGCGACTGCACGGCCCCGAGCAGGCCGCGGGTGACCAGTTGCTCGGCCTCTCCCGGCCGTGCTCCGAAGCCGGCCCGCTCGAGCAGCCGCGTCGCTTGCGGCACGCCCCACGGGCCCTGGTAGGCGCCGGGCGGGCGCGGGTCCGGGTTCGGCGGCACTGGCGCCACCCGGTGCGGCGGCTTCGGACCGGGGCCTCGGAAGTGGTGCTTGGGCGGCTTGTGCTTGTGGTGAAAGACATAGCCCTGGACGCGCCAATCACCGTCGTCGGTCGGGACCCAGCGCCAGTGCTTGTCATTCCAGACGTGACGACGCTTGCGGCGTTTTTTGTGCCGCTTACCCTGCGCCGCCTGTTTTTTGGTCGCCTTCGGAATCGCCATGGCCGAGACCGGCCCATCTGGGCCCCCTGCACGACCCTCGGCAGCGCTCGCGACAGCTTTAGGAAAGATCTCCGACCTGGACGGAAGGTCCATGGCCTGACCGGGCCGGAAGACGGGCACTGGAACCGCCACAATGGGAGCCAGTGGAATACCTGATCATCGCCTTCTGCTTCGGCCTCGCCACCGCCATCATCGGCCGGGCAAAGGGCAGCTCGTTTTGGATCTGGCTGCTGATCGGCGCCGTGTTGCCGCTGCTCGGGCTGATCGCGGTGATCTTCTACCGGTTTGAGAAGGACGAACCCGAGCGCCAGTGCCCGAACTGCCAGAAGACGCTGAAGCTCTACGTCCAGGTCTGCCCCCGCTGCGGCACCGACCTCTATTTGCCGGACCCGGCCGCCGTCCGGCACCCGGGCGTCCGGGGCGAAGGCTAGGGAAGACCGGCCACCGCACGCAGGACGAGTCCGGCAAAGCCACTAGCTAGCGCAGCCAGGTCCGCACGATCGCGTTGGCGAACCCAACCCCGTAGCGAAACACCGCCGGCTTCTTCGAGTGGCCGTGCAGGCGTTGTTCGACCGTGATCGGGATCTCCTTGGCGGGGATGCCGCGCTTGATCGCCTCGATCATGAACTCGGAGGTGTGGAACTGCTCCTGGCGCAGCACCAGCTGTGGCAGCACGGTCGTGCGTACCGCTCGGTAGCCGTTCGAGCAGTCGGTGACGTGAGTGCGGGTGATGAAGGAGACGAGCCGGTTGAAGAAGACGATCCCGAGCTCACGAGCGAAGTGGTTGCGGTCGGCGTGGCCGAGGACGCGAGAGCCGTGGGCGACGTCGACTTCGCCGTCGAGCACCGGCTTCACCAGTCGCTCCATCTCGTCCGGGCGGTGCTGGCCGTCGGCGTCGAGGGTGACGACGATCTCGGCGCCGGATTCGACCATCAGCCGGTAGCCGGTGCGCAGGGCGGCGCCGCCACCGCGGTTGGTCACGTGGCGGGCGACGAGGGCACCGTGCTCGGCGGCGACGTCGCCGGTGCCGTCGCGGGAGCCGTCGTCGACGACCAGGATCTCGGTCCGCATGCCGCAGACCTCGGCCGGCATCTGGGCGAGGACGACGCCGATGTTCTCGGCCTCGTTGTAGGCGGGGACGAGGATCGCGATCTTGCCGCGGAAGCGATCCGGCAGCCCGGCCTGGCGGAACTCCTCCCAGGCCAGTCCCTCGAGCGCGGCGGAGAGCTGGCGCGAGTTGCGGGCTCCGACCGAGAGCGCGCGCAGGGTGATCAGGAAGAGGATCAGGATCGCGAAGACCGCGAGGCCGAGGATGCGGCCGCCGTTGCCCTTTTCGAAGGAGAAGGTGGAGAGCAGGCCGTCGACGACTTCCGTCCCGGCGACCACCACCAGGGCGATGCCGGCGCCGATCAAGAGCAGCGTGTCGGCGTTGCGCAGGGTGCGACGGCGAACGATCGCATAGGCGACCAGCGCCAGGCCGATCAGGAGACCGGCGCTGCGCAGTGCCGTCAGTTCGGCGGGGAAGATGCCTGCTCTGGGGACCATTTGCCGCTGGAGGATATGGCGGATGCCGCTCTGACCAAGGCCAGCGCGGCGAGTGGGAAGACGAGCGTCATCAGCACCTCGTTGCGCCGCGGTGCCGCCAGCGACGCCGCCCCGACCGCAGTCACCAGCACGATTGGCGTCGCCACGGCGAGCAGCTCCCACCAGCGGCGACGCAGGCCGAGGAGGAGCAGGCCGGCGACGCCGAGGGCGACGAGGACGATCTGGATGACCCGGCCGAGGCTGCTGCTCATCGCCGCACCGACCCCGCTGGACCACATCCGCCCGACCTTGCGGGCGGTCATCGCTAGGTAGCCGAGCGGGTCTTCACCGAAGTACTTGGAGAAGTTCTGCTTGCCGATCTTGCCCAGCGCCGAGTCCCGCGGCAGGTCTGGATAGCGTTCGGCGACCTTGTCGAAGAGGGGGGTGGGGTCGACTTCGTTCAGCGCTTCCGAGTTGGGCGCCAACTCTCTGCCTTCGTAGCGTTCGACGAGGGTCGCCTTGACCCGCTGGTATTCGCCGTCGGCGGGGAGGTAGGTGCCGACGTAGAGGGCCTTGCCGCTGCCGGTCGAGATCGGCACCACGCGGTCGAGGACGTCGAGGTTGCGGATCGTCCAGGGAATGATCGGCACCAGCAGCGCCGCGACCATTAGTCCGGCGCCGGCGAGGCCCGGCCGCCAGCCACGGGCGAGACCGACCCGCAGGGCGGCGATGACGACGAAGGCCGCGCCGACGAACAGGTACTCGGGCCGGAACATCGCGGTCAGGCCGAAGAGGAGGCCGGGCACGAGCCAGGCCCACCAAGGTCGCTCGCGCTCGCTGGCCCAGAGGAAGGCGAGGACCGCGGCGGGCAGGGTCAGGATCGCCGGCGGCTCGCTCATCAACTCCCCGGTCGAGTGGATGAACGGCGGGTACACCGCCATCGCAAACGCCGCCAGCAAACCGGCGGTTCGGCCTCCGAGACGGGCGGCGAGCAGGAAGACGACGAGGATCGCGGCGAGGCCGCACAGGGCCTCGACGATCCGCGCCGTGCCTCCGCGGGCGCCGCCGGTGGCGTAGTAGGCGGCGGCGTAGAGCAGCGGCGCGCCCGGCGACCAGTCGCTGGAGTTTTCGAAGCTGGGCCCACCGAAACTCCCTTCCTCATAAAGGGCCTTGGAGAGCGCGTAGTAGGCGGCGGAGTCGTCGGCGGGATGGTCGACCGGGTTGACGACCGCGTAGGCGCGCACGAGGAGGCCCAGTGCCGCGATCATGGCGAGCGCGATCAACGTGCGGCGCCCGTAGCGCCCGGGCAGCCCTTGGATCCAATCGCCTGCAGCGTTCAAGCGGCTCAGGCTACCCCGGCGCTCCGCCGTCCTCGTCGTTCGCGATTTTGTGGGGGCCGTAGACCCCCAAAAGTCGCAAACGGCAACCGAGCCAAGTCGCGCCCACCCCGGCGCAGGCCGCGACCAGCGGGATCATCACCAGCACCCGTCGCGGCGAGGCGACCAGCAGAGCGCTGATCGCCGTGATCGAGAGGAAGATCGTCGCCAGCACCAACGCCTCCCAGCGCCGCCGCCAGAACAGCACGATGAGGCCGATTAGTCCGAAGCCGATCAGCGCCCAGTGCAGCGCCTCCCAGATCGGCTCCCGCATCACGTCCCGCGGCCCATGCGACCAGATCCGCCAGACCTTGGTCGCGACGAAACCGGCGTATTCGAGCGGCTCTTCGCTGACGTCATCCCAGAGCTGTTCCTTGCCCATCTTCGAGAGTGCTTCGTCGCTTTCGAGATCGGGATAGGTGTGGGCGGCAAGCCGGGCCAGTATCTGCTCGAGGCGCAGGTTCGTAGCGTCGGCGGGCGCAAAGAGCCCCGGGTTTTCGGCCACCGCCTCGGCCCCGACCTTTTCCGGGTCCCCGTCGGAGGGCAAGTAGGTGCCGGCGTAAAGCACCTGCCCGCCACCGGTCGAGATCGGCACGAAACGGTCGAGCGCCACCGCGTTCCGCACCGTCCAGGGCGCCACCACGACCAAGATCCCGGCCAGAACCAGCCCCCCGGCCGCGACCCCGCGCCACCCCGGCCAGCGGCGTTCGCACTTTTCGCCGCTATGCGGGCGAAAGTGCGAACGCACTTCGAGGAGGGCGACGACCAGCGCCAGGAGGACGCCGACGGCCAGGTACTCGGGACGAACCATGGCGAGCGCTCCGAACACGAGCCCCGACAAGAGCCACCGCCAAACGCTCTCCTTGTCCCGCGCCCAGAGAAGCGCCAGTACCGCTCCCGACAGCAGCGTCGCCGCCAGGGGCTCGCTCATCAGCATCCCGCCGTACTCCAAAAACGCCGGATACACGGCCACGGCCAGCGCCGCTACCAGTCCCGCAACGACCGCCCGTCGATCGACCCCGTCCGCGCCGACGCCCCCTCGCTCGCCCACCACACCTGCTCGGGGTGGGCGAGCGAGGGGGCGTCCCAACCTCCTCCCAATCAAGTACGTGAAAAGAACTGCGAGGCTCGCCGCCACCGCCAGCACCACCCGCGCGGTCCGTTCGTGCACCCCGCCCGTCACCTCGTAAACCGCCGCCACCGCCAGCGGCAGCCCCGGCGAGTAGTTGCTCGAGGGCTGCGTTGCGCCGGCGCCTACGGTGAACCCCTCGCCCCGATCGAGGTTGGCCGCGATCGCGGCGTAGGCTCGTGCGTCGTAGACCGGTGCGCGCCCGTCCCAGGCGTAGCCGACCCGCAGTCCCAGCCCCAACAGCAGGATGGCGACCAGGGCGACGAGGCCGATCCGACCCCCGTTGCGCGCCGCCAGTCCACTCTCCATCGGCGGGATTCAACTAGGTACCCCTCCGGAAGAGCCACTAAAGTGCCCCGCCTATGCGAGTTCTGATCCTCGGTGGCGACGGCTACCTAGGGTGGCCCACGGCGCTTCACTTCGTCGCCCGCGGCCACGAGGTCACCGTCGTCGACAACTTCTCCCGGCGCCGCTGGGTCCGCGAGGCGGGCTCCGATTCCCTGACCCCGATCCTGCCGCTCGACGAGCGGATCGCCGCCTGGGCGGAGATCTCCGGCGAGACGATCCGCAGCTACGAAGGCGCGGTCGAGGACGGCGAGTTCCTCGACGAGGTGGTCGCCGAGGTCCGCCCCGAAGCGGTCGTCCACTACGGCCAGCAGGCCTCGGCGCCGTACTCGATGGCCTCGCGCGAGAAAGCGGTCGAGACCCAGTACGCGAACGTGATCGGCAACCTCAACCTGCTGTTCGCGATCCGCGACCACGTCCCCGACTGCCACCTGGTCAAGCTCGGGACGATGGGCGAGTACGGCCAGCCCGAGATCGACATCGAGGAGGGCTATATCGAGATCGAGCACAAGGGCCGCAAGGACACGCTGCCGTTCCCGAAGCTGCCGGCCTCGCTCTACCACTGCTCCAAGGTCCACGACTCGACCAACATCCACTTCGCCTGTCGTACCTGGGGTTTGCGCGCGACTGACCTCAACCAGGGCGTCGTCTACGGGATCGGAACCGAGGAGACCGCCGGCGACGAGCGCCTGATCACCCGTTTCGACTACGACGAGATCTTCGGCACGGTCCTCAACCGCTTCTGCCTGCAGGCCGTGATCGGCCACCCGCTGACCGTCTACGGCGCCGGCACCCAGACCCGCGGCTTCCTCAACATCCGCGACACCCTCGCCTGTGTCGAGCTCGCCGTCACCAATCCGGCCGAGCGCGGCGACTTCCGCGTCTTCAACCAGTTCACCGAGCAGTTCTCGGTGATCGAACTGGCAGGGCTGGTCAAGGGGGCCGCCGAGCACCTCGGCTACACGGTCGAGATCCAGCACTACGAGAACCCCCGGGTCGAGAAGGAAGAGCACTACTACAACGCGATCCACACCAAGCTGCTCGACCTTGGTCTCGAGCCGAAGCTGCTGGGGGAGGAGCTGGTCGAGTCGATGCTCCACATCATCGAGCGCTACAAAGGCGCCGCGATTGAGGGCGCGATTGATCCGCGCACCCGCTGGAATCCGGCGAAATCGCCGGCGGCGCAGGCCTAGCAACCAGCCGCCGCGCAGGCGTGGGTCCAGCGGAAACTCGGCTGTCCGGGAGCCCACCCGGCGCTGGTAGCATCGATCGTTCGATGAGAGCCGCAGACACGCTGATGGAATCGCTCAAGGCCGAGGGCGTCAAACACGTCTTCGGGATCCCCGGTGGGGCCAACCTGCCGATCTACGACGCGGTCGTCGACGCCGACTTCCGCCACGTCCAGGCGCGCCACGAGCAGGGCGCGGGCCACGCCGCCGAGGGCTACGCCAGAGCCTCGGGGCGAGTCGGCGTCGCTTTCGCCACCTCCGGTCCCGGCGCCACCAACCTGATCACGGCGATCGCCGATGCGATGCTCGACTCGACCCCTACCGTCTTCATCACCGGTCAGGTGAAAACCGAGCTGATCGGCACCGACGGCTTCCAGGAGGCCGACGTGCTGGGGGCGACGCTGCCCTTCGTCAAGCACTCCTTCCAGGTCACGGACCCGCGCCAGATCCCCGAGTACGTCCACGAGGCCTTCCACATCGCCGCGACCGGCCGCCCCGGCCCGGTCCTGCTCGACATCCCGACTGACCTCTCGCGCGCCGACATCGACTACGAGCCGCGCACCGAGCCGGTCGAGCTGCCCGGCTACAAACCCTCGACCGAGGGCAACACGAAGCAGATCCGGATCGCCGCCAAAGCGATGGCCAACGCCCGCCGGCCGATCCTCTACACCGGCGGCGGCATCATCAACGGCAACGCCTCGGAGGAGCTGCGCGAGCTGGTCGGCTCCGATCGCTTCCCGGTCACCTCGACCCTGATGGGGCTGGGCGGCTACCCGGCCTCCGGCGAGGCTTGGCTCGGCATGCTCGGCATGCACGGCACCTTCGCCGCCAACTACGCGATGGACAAGGCCGACCTGATCGTCGCCATCGGCGCTCGCTTTGACGACCGCATCACCGGCAAGCTCTCCGAGTTCGCCCCGCACGCCAAGGTGATCCACATCGATGTCGATCCGGCCGAGATCTCGAAGAACGTGGGCGCGCACATCCCGATCGTCGGCGACGTCAAGCAGGTGCTGCCGAAGCTGACTCGCGAGTATCGGGCGCTGCAGACTGACTCCAGCCGGCTCGATGCCTGGTGGGAGTCGATCCGCGGCTGGCAGCGCGAGCACCCACTCTTCTATGAGCCCGGGGTGGACGGCGAGATCAAGCCGCAGTTCATGATCGAGGCGCTGCATCGGGCGACCAAGGGCGAGGCGATCGTTACCTCCGACGTCGGTCAGCACCAGATGTGGACGGCCCAGTACTACGGCTTCGAGAAGCCCCGGCATTGGATCAATTCGGGCGGACTCGGCACGATGGGATTCGGTCTGCCGGCCGCGATTGGCGCCCAGGTCGCCTGCCCAGACAAGACCGTCGTCTGCGTTGCCGGCGACGGCAGCCTGATCATGAACATCCAGGAGCTGGCGACCTGCGTCACCGAGAATGTCCCGGTCAAGATCTTCCTCATGAACAACGGCTACATGGGCATGGTTCGCCAGTGGCAGGAGCTGTTCTGGGACCGCCGCTACAGCGGCGTCGACATGTCCGGCAGCCCCGACTGGGTGAAGCTGGCCGAGGCCTTCGGTGCCACCGGCATGCTCTGTGAGAAGGCCGACGAGCTCGAGGGCGCGATGGTCCAGGCGCTCGAAACCGAGGGCCCGGTGTTGATGGACGTTCGCGTCACCGCCGAGGAGAACTGCTACCCGATGATCCCGCCGGGCAACGCCGCTCGCGACATGGTCGAGGCGCCGCGGGGAGCGATGCGCTGATGGAGGCCGGGACTCCGCAGGCGGTCAAGCTCGAGGATCTGCACATCCCCGGTCAGCTCAGCGGCCGCAAGCATGTCCTCTCGATCCTGGTCGAGAACAAGCCGGGGGTGCTGGCGCGCGTCGCCGGCCTCTTCTCGCGCCGCGGCTTCAACATCGACACGCTCGCGGTCGGGCCGACCGACGACCCCAGCATTTCGCGAATTACCCTCACGCTCGACGGCGCCGTCCACCCGATCGACCAGGTGACGAAGCAGCTTCACAAGCTGATCAACGTCCTCAAAATCCGCGACATGGAGCCGGAGGAGACGGTGGCCAGGGAGATGGCGCTGTTCAAGGTCTCCTCGGCAGTCGAGAACCGGGCCGAGATCATCCAGTTCGCCGAGATCTTCCGCGCCAAGATCGTCGACGTCGCCCGCCGCACGATGACGATCGAGGTCACCGGCTCGGCCGACAAGATCGAGGCCTTCGAGCGCATGGTTCGTCCCCACGGCCTGGTGGAGATGGTGAGGACGGGCGAGATCGCGATCGCCCGCGGCGGAGACTGAAAATGACGGCCCCGGACGCCGCCATGCGGCGTCCTCAGTCGACTGAATAGCTCTGCTATTCAGTCTCCTTGTGTCCTTGCCTGGCGACCTCCGGATCTCGTCATTTCCTAGCCTCCGACCGGCGGTCGACCGCGCTCTCGCCAGGGGGAAGCGAACTCTTCTCAGTGCGACCGTCGAGGTCGATGTGAAGGATCCCTGCGCCGCCGTGTTCGCGTCGCGCCTCGCCTCGGACCGTTGGTTCTGCTGGGAGCAGCCCGACCGCGGGTTCGCGCTGGCTGGGCTGGGGGTGGCCCACGAGTCGGCGTCGCGTGGGCCGAGGCGCTTCGCCGACGTCGCCGAGGAGTGCCTGCGGACCGGGTGGGACGCGGTGGTCGACGAGCCCCAGGGCCTGCCGGCCGGAGCCGGACCGGTTTGGCTCGGCGGCTTCGCCTTCAGCCCTGACGGCGGTGGCACCTCGCCTTGGTCCTCGCTGCCGCCGGGCTCCCTCGTCCTGCCCGAGCTGTCGCTCTGTCGCAGTGCTGGGCGCAGCTTCCTCACCGTCAACGCTGTGGTTGGGCCGGGCGACGATGGCGAGCGCATCATGGCGGCCCTGGGCGCGCGCCTCGCCGGTCTCCGGGCCGAAGAGGACCTGCCGCTGCTCGACCCGCATCCGACCGCGCACGCGGGGATCCGCAGCGCTCGCGCCCCGGGCGAGTTCGAAGCCGCTGTCGGCGCCGCCACAGACCGGATCGGGGTGAGCGCGATGAGCAAGGTCGTCCTCGCCCGCGAGGTGATCGTCAGCGCCGCCACCGCCCACGACCCTGCTGCCTTGTTCGGAGCGCTGCGAGTTCAGTTCCCGGCCTGCTTCTGCTTCTGCTGCGGCACCCCCGAGGCGGCCTTCATCGGTGCCAGCCCGGAGCTGCTGGTCCGCCGTTCTGGCGCCTCCGTCTCGACGGTCGCCCTTGCCGGCTCGACCCGTCGCAGCTCTGACCCCGCGGTCGACGACCATCTCGGCGAGCAGCTTCTGCGCAGCGACAAGGACCGCCGCGAGCAGCGGATCGTCGCCGAGCGGATCGTCCGCGCCCTGCGCCCGCACGCGGTCTGGGTCGAGGCGGCGGCCGAGCCGGAGATCGTCAAGGTGGCGAACATCCAGCATCTGGCGACGCCGGTGATCGCGCAGCTGGCCGAACCTCACTCGGCGATCGAGATGGCCGGCCTCCTTCATCCGACCCCGGCGGTTGGCGGTGAGCCCTGGTCTGAGGCGGCGGCAACGATCACCGCGCTCGAGGGGATGGACCGCGGCTGGTACGCCGGCCCGGTGGGCTGGATGGACGCCACCGAGGACGGCGAGTTCTGTGTCGCCCTGCGCAGCGCCTTACTTCGTGACCGCGATGCCCACCTCTTCGCTGGCGTCGGCGTCGTCGCCGGCTCCGACCCCGCGGCCGAGCTGGCCGAGACCGAGGTCAAGCTGCAGGCCCTGCTGCCGTTCCTGGCCGAGTAGCGCCGCTCCGCGCATCCGGCCGCTGAGTGGTTCAAGATGCCACGCGTGATCGTCCGCCGCCTTGCAATCGTCACGCTCCTCGGCGCGACCCTCGGGCTGCTGACCGCGGCCGCGATGGCGGCCGGAACCACGACCGGCCCGCGCCTGTCATTCGTCGAATGGCGATTGAAGCGACCTACGAGCCTGCGGCTGGTGACGGTCGCGCCGGACGGCGCGGGGCGGCGGGTGCTGACCGATCACTCGATCCAGCCGGTCCCATTCGCGGGCGCCTCGTGGTCGCCCGACGGCGCAACTCTCGCCTTCGCCGGCTATCCGCCCGGCGGCGGCTTGGAAGGGAGCTCGAAGGCGGAACCACGGCTCTACCTAATCGGCGCCGACGGCGGACCGCCGCGGGAAGTCACGGGGACGGTCGGCGCCAGTGGGCCGGTCTTTGCCCCCGACGGCGCCTCGATCGCCTTCACCCGGTCCAAGCTGATCCAGAAGCTCGACCCCAGGCATCCATGGCTCTCGCGGAGCTACTTCAGCGCCACCGCCTGGACCCTCGCTGTCGCCGGCGGCGCTCCGCGGCGGCTGACTCCGTGGCGCAACGGCCTGCTGAACGAACCGGCCTCGTTCTCGCCGGACGGGAAGCTGCTGCTGCTAGACCACACCCGCACCCCGTTCGTCCCCGCCGAAGTCGTCGCCCTCGACCTCAGCGCCGGAACGACGCGCGTCGTCGCCCGCGACGCGGAAGAACCGTCCTTCTCGCCAGATGGGAGCGAGGTCGCCCTGATCAGCTACCGAGATCACCTCCGCCAGCAGACCGCGGACGGGCCGATCCCCGTCGGCGAGCTCTACGTCGTCGGCGCCTCCGGCTCGAACGCTCGCCGCCTGACGCGCACCCCGCAGGTCCAGGAGTCCGATCCGAGCTGGGACCCCTCCGGCGATCGCCTCGCCTTCGTCAGCGGCGGCAGCGGCCTCGGCTCCGGCAGCTCCTTGGTGCAGGTCAACGCTGACGGAAGCTGCGGGCGTCGGGTGCTTGGCCCCGATGGGCACCCCGGCTTCGACAGCCCGGCGCTCTACGGCCCGGCCTGGCAGCCCGGCCCCGGCCGCGAGGCGGCCCCAATCCCCTGCTGATTCGCCGAGGTTGCGAAAAACCGACGCTCTGCGTCGCATTTCGCAACCTCACGTGTCAAGTAAGGGAGACGAGGGCGTTGCGGACCGCGGTGGTGGCGCGGCGGTGGGCTTCGACGTTCGCCTGGCGATTGGATTTGACCTCGATCAGACCCGTGCCCGTGGCGAGTGCGACCGGGAGCTCGGCGAGTGACTCGAGGCGGTGGTGGGGGAGGTCGAACAGCGCCGCCGCGCGAGCGGCGTCGACGCCGCGCGGCGTCCCCAGTAGAGCCTCGAACTCATCGCTGCCCAGCGCCTCCGCCTGGGGCAGGAAGTGGAAGATGCCACCGCCGCCGTTGTCGATGACGACGATTCGCACCGGGGTCGAGACGTCCCGCAGCGCCGCCAGCCCGCCGAGGTCGTGGAGCAGGCCCAGATCGCCAGTGACGATCGTCGTCGGCCGGCCGCTGGCCTCAGCGGCGCCGATCCCGGACGAGATCAGCCCGTCGATCCCGTTGGCGCCGCGGTTGCAGAGGAAGGCGACGTCCGTCTCCTCGGCGGCGAGGAACGACTCCTGGTCGCGGATCGGCATGCTGGAAGCGGTGTAGACGAGGTCGCCGTCGCGGTGGGCACGGCCCAGCGCCAGATGCAGCGCCGGCTCGGAGATCGCGCCGGCGGGGTCGAGCTCGCCCTCCAGCGCTCCGCGGGCCGCGCGCTCGGCCGTAATCCAGGCCTTGGGCTCACCGCGCTCCTCACCCTCCAGGCGGGCCGCCCAGCCGGCAGCCAGCTCAGTCGGGTCGGCGCGGAGGATCGCCGCCGCCCGTCGGCTCGGCTCGTTCCAGCCGCCGAGAGGGTCGACGACGATTTGGTCGGCACCGCTCTCCGTCAGCCAGGCGCGCAGCGGCTTGCTGGTCGGCATCTCGCCAAAGCGCAGCACCAGCTCAGGTACGACCGAGCGGGCGAAGCGCTCGTCGCGCAGGATCTGGTCGTAGGTCGTGATCACCCGCGTGCGGTCGTGCGGGCCGCAGCGAAGCTGCGAGGTCGGCTCGGCCAGGATCGGGAAACCGGAGGCACGGGCGAGGTGGGTGAGCGGCTCGCGCAGCTCCGGGTCGAGCTGGCGGCCGGCGATGATCACACCGGAGATCGCGTCGCCGATGTGGCCGGCGACCTCGTCGAGCAGGAAGCCCGAGGGCTCGAGGTCGATCCGGGTGACGGCGGTCAGCGGGCGCCCGTCCCGCCCCTCCAGCGCCAGCGGGTCGGTCGCGGTCACCGCGCCCTCGACCGGCGCCGGCGCCAGCGGCTCGCGCCAGGGCAGGTTGAGGTGGACCGGCCCCGGGCGCACCTCACCGCGCGCCGCCGCCATACCCCGACAGGCGACCGAGCGGTAGTGGAGCAGGCCCGCGTCGTCGGCGTTATGCGTCCCGACTTCGCAGAACCAGCGCACCGAGGAGCCGAAGACCTTGATCTGGTCGATCGTCTGGCCGGCGCCAATCCCGCGCAGCTCCGGTGGCCGGTCGGCACTCAGCACGATCAACGGCAGCGCTGATTCGTCCGCCTCGCAGACCGCGGGGTGGTAGTTGGCGACAGCGGTGCCGCTGGTGCAGAGCAGCGCCACCGGCTCGCCGCTCGCCTGGGCCGCGCCGAGGGCGAAGAACCCGGCGGAGCGCTCGTCGACGAGCACCGTCACCTCGATCTCCGGCGCTCGCCAGAGCGCCACCGCCAGCGGCGTCGAGCGCGAGCCGGGGGAGACGACCGCCCGCCGCAGGCCACCGCGCGCCAGCTCCTCGACGAAGGCCGAGGCGAGGGCGGTGTTGGCGTTGGTCGGGTCCACGTGTCGAGTTTGTCAATGAGAGGTTGACAAAGTCGCCATCAGACAATTAGAGCCGGTGGGCCTGCAGCGCATCCTCGTCGATCTCGACCCCAAGGCCTGGGCCGGGAGGCAGATGCAGCATCCCGCCGCGGAGCTCGCACCCGACGGCGGCGATGGTCGAGGCGAAGAGGCGCTGGGTGGCGAGGCCGTGGGCGAGCGGCGGCTCTTCCCGCATCGTTGCTTCGAGGTCGAAGGAGTGCGCCAGCATCGCGCCCGCCGCGATGCCGACCGGTCCGTCCAGGGCACTCGAGACATAGGCCGGCATCACCTCGGCGATTTCCAGTGCGGGGAAAACCCCACCAACCTTCGATAGCTTCACCCCGGCCAGATGGAAGGCGTTCAGCCTGACCGCCTCGACCGCGTCGGCTTTGGTGACGATGCTCTCGTCACCGGCGAGTGGAATCGAGATCCGGCGGGAAAGCTCAGCGGCTTCGCGCATCGTCGCAACCGGCTGCTCGGCCAGCTCGAGGTCGAGCGACTCCAACGCCAAAAGGGTCGCCGTCGCGGTGTCCAGCGACCAGGCGGCGTTGGCATCGACCCGGATCGTCACCCCCGGTCCGAGCGCTTCGCGAACGGCGCGGACCTGGCCGACGTCATCGCCAAGCCCGAGCTTCAGCTTGAAGGTGGAGAAGCCCTCCTCAGCCCATCGAAGGGCCTGCGCCCCGACCGCCGCCGGCTCGCCGGCGACCAGCGTCGCGTTGCACCGGACCCCCCGGTCGGGATCCCCGTCCGTCCTGCCCGCGTCGCCGTCCGCCTCGGCTTCCAGCTTCGCGCAGAGGTCGAAGATCGCTCCCAGGACCGCTGCCAGGGATGGAGGGGATAGCTGCAGTCGGGGATCGATCATCGTTGCCCCGCCGTACTCGAGTTCCCCGCGCGTAACGAGATCGTGGAGCACCCTGCTTTCGTCCACTTCCCGCAACTCGCGCACCACCTGCTCGATCGAGGCGCCCCCTCGCAGCGATAGCGGCACCGCTTCGCCGAGGGCGACGAAGCCCTCGTCCGTCGTCAGCCGAAGCAGCACCATCTCGCGCTGGGTCAGCGTCCCGCGCGCGGTCACGTAGGGCTCCTTGAAGGGGAGCGCGTAGGGGATTACCTCGATAGAGGCAAGCTGCATGACTAGCTGGAGATCAGGAGGCCGGCGGTGACCAGCAGGCTGAAGACGCCGAGCAGGGCGCCGGTCGCGGCGAGGGCACCGTTCAGCGCCGGGCCGTCGCTCCGCGTCGCCATGATCCGCAGCGGTTTGAGCGCCAGTGGCAACGCCAGCAGCCCGATCAGCGGCAGGGCGCTAGCTTCGCCGGCCCAGAGCGCGATCGGGAGGACGGCGAACGCTCCCAGAACCAGCCCCCGATAGAGGTTGACGGCGCCGTCGCGGCCGACCCGCACCGCCAGCGTGTTCTTGCCGGCGCGCCGGTCGGTTTCGACGTCGCGGACGTTGTTGACGACGATGATCGCGGTCGCCAGGAAGCCGATCGAGATCGAGAGCCCGAGCGGCAGCACGTCGAGTTCCTCCAGCTGCACGTAGTAGGAGCCGTTGACCGCGACCAAGCCGAAGAAGAGGAAGACGAAGACCTCGCCGAGGCCGGCGTAGCCGTAGGGCCGAGGACCGCCGGTGTAGAGGACGCCGGCCGCGATCGAGAGCACGCCGACGACGATGATCACGATCCCGGCAACCGTCGCCAGGTAGATCCCGCAGGCGACTGCCACGGCGAAGGCGATCCAGGTCGCGGTCAGGACCCGGCGCGGGGTCACCAGTCCGGCCGAGGTCACCCGCACCGGGCCGAGCCGGTCGGCGGTGTCGGCGCCGCGCTTGGCGTCGGAGTAGTCGTTGGCGAGGTTGGTCCCGATCTGGATGAAGATCGAGCCGACCAGGGCGGCGAAGAAGGCTCCCCAGCGGGGCAGGTGGCCGAGCCACTGGACCGCGGCGGCGCTGCCGACCAGGACCGGCGCCACCGCCGCCGGCAGCGTCCTGGGCCGAGCGGCCATCAGCCAAATTCTCATGGCCGTCTCGGGAATTTGGAGAAGTCGGGCTGGCGTTTCTGCTTGAAGGCCTCGCGGCCCTCGGCCGCCTCCTCGTTGCCGTAGAAGAGGAGGTTGGCGTCGTGGGCGAGCTGCTGGATCCCGGCGTAGCCGTCCTCGTGGGCATTGAAGCTGGCCTTGACGAGGCGCAGCGCGAAGGGGGAGAGGGCGAGCATGTCCCGGCACCAGGCGACCGTCTCTGCCTCGAGGCGGTCGACCGGCACCACGGCGTTGATCAGCCCCATCTCCAGCGCCTCCTCGGCGTCGTACTGGCGACAGAGCAGCCAGAACTCCTTCGCCTTCTTGGTCCCGACCAGGTCGCGCAGCAGCGAGGCGCCGAAGCCGCCGTCCCAGGACCCGACCCGTGGCCCGGTCTGGCCGAAGACGGCGTTGTCGGCGGCGATCGTCAGGTCGCAGCAGACGTGGAGGATGTGGCCGCCACCGATCGCGTAGCCGGCGACCATCGCCACTACCGGCTTCGGCAGCCGCCGCATCTGGACTTGGAGGTCGGTGACGTGGAAGCGGCCGAGCGAGGCGCCCTCCTCCAGGTAGCCGGTGTCGCCGCGGATCCGCTGGTCGCCGCCCGAGCAGAAGGCCCGGTCACCGGCGCCGGTGAGGATGATCACGCCGACCTTGGTGTCCTCGCGCGCCAGCTCCATCGCGGCACCGACGTCGATCAGCGTCTGCGGCCGGAAGGCGTTGTGAACCTCGGGCCGATTGATCGTGATCTTGGCGATGCCCTCGCCGGTCTCGTAGAGGATGTCCTCGAATTCGCCCGCCCCGATCCACTCGATCGGTGCGTAGAGATCCTCCTCGGGCAGTGCGTCCTTATGGCGTTTGGGCATGATGGGGACGATATCCAGCTGATGAAGCTCGACGACTGGCTCGCACAAAGATCCCAGAGCTGCCCCGATCGCACGGCGCTTCTCGCCGACGGGGCGGAGATGACCTACGCCGAGCTCGAGGCGGAGGCGACCTGGGTTGCGCGGCGGCTCGCCGCCCACGGCGTCCGCCGCGGCTCAACCGCGGCGCTGACCATGCATCCGCGGCGCGAGCAGGTTGTGCTCGCCCATGCGCTGATGAAGGTCGGGGCGACGCTGCTGCCGCTGAGTCCGCGCCTGACCGCCCCCGAGCGGGCCGCGATCGTCGCCGCCGAGGAGCCGGCCGTCGACCTCGACGATCCCGGGCAGCTGACCCAGACCGAGGCCGACATGCCGCTGCTGGGCGAGCACGACATGGACGACGTCTTCGCTCGCGTCCTTACCAGCGGCAGCACCGGGCTGCCGACCCCGATCGGGCTCACCTACGGCAACTTCCTCTGGAACGCGGTCGGCTCCGGCTTCAACATCGGCGTCGACCCCGCGGATCGATGGCTCTGCTGCGTCCCGCTCAGCCACATCGCCGGCCTCGGGATCGTCATCCGCTCGGTCATCTATGGGACGACGGCGGTTGTCCACGACGGCTTCGACGTCGACCGTGTCGGTGTGGCGCTGGAGCGCGACGGGATCACGGTCGTCTCGCTGGTGGCGACGATGCTGGCGCGACTTCTCGACGCCGGGGTCGACCTCTCCGGCCCGCGCGCGATCCTGGTCGGCGGTGGGCCGGTGCCCGAGGAGCAGCTGGAGCGGGCGCTCGACCAGGGCGCGACCGTGGTCCAGACCTATGGCCTGACCGAGACCTGCTCGCAGGTGACGACCCTCGCCCCGGCCGACGCCCGCCGCAAGCTCGGCTCCGCCGGCCGGCCGCTGCTGACCACCCATCTGCGGATCCAGGACGGCGAGATCCTGGTCCAGGGGCCGACCGTCGCCCCCGGCCGTGCCGACGCCGACGGCTGGCTCCACACCGGCGACCTCGGCAACATCGACGAGGAAGGCTTCCTCTACGTCGAGGACCGGATCGACGACCTGATCGTCAGCGGCGGCGAGAACGTCGTCCCCTCCGAGGTCGAGGAGGTCTTGATGCGCCACCCCGAGGTCGCCGACGCCGCCGTGATCGGCCGCGAGGATCCCGAGTGGCAGCAGGCGGTGACCGCGGTGGTCGTGCTCGAGAACGGCTCGGAGGTCACTCCGGACGAGCTGCGCCGCCACTGCGGCAAGTCGCTGGCCGGGTTCAAGGTGCCGAAGCGGGTCGAGCTGGCGGCGGCGTTGCCTCGCACCCCTTCGGGCAAGCTGATGAGGCGAGCGCTCCGCTAGCCTGCCGGCCATGAAAACCGACGACATCTTCTACGACAAAGACGCCGACCTCGGCAAGCTCGACGGCAAGACCGTCGCGATCCTCGGCTACGGCTCCCAGGGGCACGCTCACGCCCTCAACCTCAAGGACTCAGGCGTCGAGGTGATCGTCGGCCTGCGCCCGGACTCCAGCAGCCGCGCCAAGGCCGAAGCGGCCGACCTGCAGGTCTTTGACCTCGCCGAAGCCGCCAGCCGCGGTGACGTGGTGATGATCCTCCTGCCCGACGAGAAACAGGGCCAGCTCTGGAACGAGGAGATCGCCGATGGCATCGCTCCCGGCAACCTGCTGCTCTTCGCTCACGGTTTCGCGATCCACTTCGGTGAGGTCGCGCCGCCCCCCGGGATCGACATCGGCATGGTCGCGCCGAAGGGGCCGGGCCACCTGGTCCGCCGCCAGTACGAGGAAGGCAACGGCGTCCCCTGTCTGATGGCCGTCCACCAGGACGCGACCGGCAGCGCCCACGACCTCGTCCTCGCCTACGCCTCCGGGATCGGCGGCGGCCGCGCAGCGGTGATCGAGACGACTTTCAAAGACGAGTGCGAGACCGACCTCTTCGGCGAGCAGGCCGTCCTCTGCGGCGGCGCCTCGGAGCTGGTCCAGGCCGGCTACGAGACGTTGGTGGAGGCTGGCTACGATCCGCGCCTTGCCTACTTCGAGTGCCTGCACGAGCTGAAGCTGATCGCCGACCTGATGTACGAGAAGGGCATCCAGGGGATGCACTACTCGATCTCCAACACCGCCGAGTACGGCGACCTCACCCGCGGCAAACGGGTGATCACCGACGAGACCAAGGCGGCGATGAAGCAGATCCTCTCCGAGATCCAGTCCGGCGAGTTCGCCCGCGAGTGGATCGCCGAGAACAAGGCCGGCGGCGAGAGTTTCGACCGTATGCGGAGCGAGTTGAAGGGGGCTGAAATCGAGGAGGTCGGTGGGGAGCTTCGCGAGATGATGCCTTGGATCGATAAGGAGTTCTAGGGACGCACGGCGGGGAGGGGCGGAAACCCCTTCCCGTGAATTGAGTCGCGTCCCCTTCGGGGACCTGCTCCGCGATGATGGTGCGCCCCTATGGGGCGCAGATGACAGATTGCATATCGCGCCTTCGGCCACATTCCCGGGAAGGGGTTTCCGCCCCTCCCCCGGAACGGCTCTGGTAATTCCAGCTAGCGATACGAAGCGTCGCGGAGGTCCCTCACGTTTGAGCTTGAGAAGCTCGGTTCGCAGCCGTCCTTCGGGAGCTTGGTCCCGAGACTCGTGCTGGGGGGAGGGGTCCGGTTGGCCTCTGGATGAATGTGGCCCGAAGGGCGCGAAATGCAATCTGTCTATTGCCCGCCATAGGCGGGCTCAAATATCGCGGAGCAAGTCCCCGAAGGGGACGCGACTCAATTCATCCAGAGGACAACCGGACCCCTCCCGCTACCGGTGACTCTCGCCCTCTGCGAGCTTTCCGTCCCGCCCCACGTATCCGTCCTTGCCCCCGACCACGATGTAAACCGCCTCCTCCGAGTCACTGAGGTTCCGCACCTTGCGCTCGGTCGACGGCGCTACCCAGGCGAGGCCGCCGGGCTCGAGCGTCTGGGTCGAGCCGTCGCCGAACTCGAACTCGACCCGGCCGCTGTGGAGGAAGTAGAGCTCCTCCTGCTCCTCGTGCAGGTGGCTCCCCGTCGCGTACCCCGGCGGCAGCACGATCGCGTTGACGCCAAAGGCGGTTACCCCCAGCTCCTTGCGGATCTTGCGGAACCCGGGGCCTTGGCCGAGGTCATCGAGGTTGGCGACGGAGTACCCCTCGCCTTTGGTCACGTTCTCGGCCATCTTCCTGTCTCCCTTTTCTCGATCTTGTTGTCTCTACGCTGCGGGCATCGCCGGCGGCTCGGGCGCGGCGGGCACGCTCTTCGATCGCTCCGGCCCGACCGGCGGGTAGTCGTCGGTGAGGAAGGCCATGTAGCCGTAGACCCGCGTCTCGAAGCTGTGCATAGCGGCCAGCACGTTGAACATCCATTCCGGCATGTAGCCCCGGAAGACGATCGTCAGCCAGGCGCCAAGCGCGATTATCTGCAGCGCATAGGAAATGACATAGGAGACGACGATCAGGACCGGGAAGGCGAGAATCAGGCGGAACAGCGTCTTCAGCCGGCTCTGCCGCTCGGCCGGCGGGGGCACGTTGATCCGGATCGGGTAATTGGGATCGTCGCTGAGCCCGAACGGCGGCCAGACGTCGGTCTGCAGGAAGACCCAGGAGGAGACCCGTAGGCCGAACCGGATCACGCCCGAGTTGAACTCGTAAAGCCACCGCGGGTAGCGACCGATGATGATGATCGCGATCCAGGCGATGAAGTGGGTGAACAGGAACAGGATCCCCCAAAACGTCGCGACGATGAACCACGGGATCGCCAGAATCAGGCGGAAGAACGTGGTCCATCGATTCGGAGTCGGGTTGAAATCGGCTTCGTAGCTGATCGGATACAACACTCCACCTCCTAGTGGCTCCCTACCTCATGGACTGGCACCGGCCCCTTTCCCAGTGGGCGCAGGCCAGCCTAACCCGCCGCCCGGCGGGCATCTGAGGGGATGGCCAAACGGTCCAAGGGCGGCGGTCAATAACCTGTCGGCGGGATGGCGCCTCAGACGACTGACACGACCGAGATTCCCGCCGCGCTGAAGCCCGGCGACGGCCGCTTCGGTTGCGGTCCCTCGAAGGTGCGCCCCGAGGCGGTGGCCGCGCTCAGCGAGCGGGCGGCGCTGCTCGGCACCTCGCACCGCCAGGCGCCGGTCCGCGATCTCGTGCGCGAGGTTCGCAGCGGCCTCGCCAAGCTGTTCTCGCTGCCAGACGGCTACGAGGTCGTCCTCGGCAACGGTGGCACCACCGCCTTCTGGGAGGCGGCGAGCGCCTGGCTCGTGCGTTCACGGGCCCTCCACCTCACCTACGGCGAGTTCTCGCAGAAGTTCGCCAAGTCGACCGCGGCGGCGCCCTTTCTCGCCGACCCGATCGTGGTCGAGGCCGAGCCGGGCGATGCCCCCGACCCGGTTGCCGACAGCAGGGCCGACGTGCTCGCCTGGGCTCACAACGAGACCTCGACCGGGGTGATGGTCGACGTTCGCCGTCCTGAGGGCGCCGGCGACGCCCTGGTCCTGATCGACGCTACTTCCGGCGCCGCCGGCCTGCCCGTCGACGTCTCCCAGGCCGACGCCTACTACTTCGCGCCGCAGAAGGCTTTCGGCGGCGACGGCGGCCTCTGGCTGGCGCTGCTGAGCTCGGCCGCGATCGCCCGCATCGAGGAGCTCGACGGCGCCGCGGACCGCTGGCAGCCTGCCTTCCTCTCGCTGCAGACCGCGGTTGAGAACTCGCGCAAGGAGCAGACCTACAACACGCCGGCGCTGGCAACTCTGATTCTGCTCGCCGATCAGATCGGGTGGATGCTCGACAGCGGCGGCCTCGACTGGTGTGTCGATCGCACCTCGGACTCTTCGAGCCGTCTCTACGGCTGGGCCGAGCGCAGCGATCTGGCGACGCCGTTCGTCGCCGACCCCGGCAAGCGCTCGCTGGTCGTTGGCACGATCGACTTCGCCGCGCAGGTCGACGCCGGCGCCCTCGCCAAGGCTCTGCGGGCGAACGGGATCGTCGATGTCGAGCCCTACCGCAAGCTCGGCCGCAACCAGCTGCGGGTCGGGATGTTCCCCTCGGTCGTGCCAGCCGATGTCGAGGCGCTGACCGCCTGCATCGACTGGGTGCTGGAGAACGTGGACGGGGTCGTCTCTTGACCAGCGTGGCGGTGCCGTGATGAGAGTCCTGGTCAAGGAGAAGATCGCCGATACCGGCGTCGATCTGCTGCGGCAGAACTTCGAGGTCGACCTCGGCCTCGAGATGTCCGAGCAGGAGCTGCGCGAGGCGATCGGCACCTACGACGCGATCCTGATCCGCTCGGCGACGAAGATGACGCCGGAGCTGATCGACCTCGCCACCAACCTGAAGGTGATCGGCCGCGCCGGCACCGGCGTTGACAACGTCGACATCCCGGCTGCGACCCGGCGCGGGATCATCGTCGCCAACGCTCCCGAGTCGAACTCGGTGGCCGCCGCCGAGCACACCCTCGCCCTCGCCCTGGCGCTGTTTCGGAATGTGCCGCAGGCGCACGAATCGCTGGTCGCCGGGCGCTGGGACCGGGCCAAGTTCAAGGGCGCCGAGCTCTACGGCAAGACGCTCGGCGTGATCGGCTTCGGCCGCATTGGCCAGCTCGTCGCCAAGCGCGCCCAGAGCTTCGAGATGGATGTCGTCGCCTTCGACAAGTTCGTTTCCGCCGAGCGCTTCAAGGATCTCGGCGTCGAGGGCGCCGAGAGCATCGAGGAGCTGCTTGGCAAGGCCGACCTGGTCACCCTGCACGTGCCGAAGACGCCGGAGACGATCGACCTGATCGACTCCGAGGCGATCGCCGAGATGAAGGACGGCGCCCGCGTCGTCAACTGCGCCCGCGGCGAGCTCGTCAACCTCGACGACCTGATGGTCGGCCTCGAGTCCGGCAAGCTGGCCGGCGCCGCCCTTGACGTCTTCCCCTCTGAGCCCTTCACCGAGCACCCGATCTTCGCCCGCGGAGACGTCGTTGTCACCCCGCACCTCGGCGCCTCGACCGCCGAGGCCCAGGACCGCGCCGGCATCGTCACCGCCGAGCAGGTGACCGAGGCGCTGACCGGCGGCGTCGTCACCAACGCGGTCAACATCGCCGCCGTGCGCCCGGAGGCGATGGAGGCGCTGGCGCCGTTCGTGCCGCTCTGCGAAAAATTAGGGCGGCTTGCCCAGGGCCTCGGCGACGGCTCGGTCGACCGCGTCACCGCCGAGTTCCGTGGCCGCATCGCCTCCCATGACACTCGCCTGCTCGGGATCGCGGTGATGGCCGGGATCCTTTCCGGCAACACCGAGGAGCCGGTCAACCTCGTCAACGCGCCGCAGATGGCCGAGGAGCGTGGGATCGACCTGGTCGAGACCAAGGAGGCCAGCGCCGGCGACTTCTCGGAGCTGGTCACCGTCCGCGTCCAGTCCGGCGGCAGCGAGGTCGAGGTTGCCGGGACCAGCGTTGGCCCCCGCAACGAGCCCTACCTGGTCTCGGTCTGGGGCGAGAGCTTCTACCTGCCCTTCGCCG
Source organism: Solirubrobacterales bacterium (assembly GCA_035472275.1). Lineage (GTDB taxonomy): Bacteria > Actinomycetota > Thermoleophilia > Solirubrobacterales > 70-9 > VAYN01. The sequence continues at coordinate 21,458 of DATIPH010000037.1, read as the reverse complement.
ACCACATCACCGTCTTCCGCTACGCCGACCAGCCGGGGATGATCGGCCGCGTCGGCACCCTGTTCGGGGAAGAGGGGGTCAACATCGTCTCCGCCGCGGTCGGTGCCGAGCACGCTGGCGAGAGCGCGGTGATGGCGCTGACCACCGACGCGCCGGTGAAAGCCGAGACGATCGAGAAGATCCTCGGTGACGGCGATTTCGCTATCGGCCGCAGCGTCGACCTGTAGCGACTGGCCAGCCGGCCAGGGATTGGAATAGGCTGCGCCGATGCGGGCGGTGGTACTGACGAGGACCGGGGGGCCTGAGGTATTCCAGGTGCAGGAGCGGCCCGACCCTGTCGTGGGACCGGGGGAGGTACGAATTGCGGTGCGCGCCGCCGGGATCAACTTCGCCGACACGATGGCGCGGGTCGGCCTCTACCCGGATGCGCCGAAGACGCCGTGCGTGCTCGGCTACGAGGTCGCCGGCGAGGTCGAGTCGGTGGGGGAGGGCGTGACGGACTTCAAGACCGGTGACCGAGTGATGGCGGGGACGCAATTCAACGGCCAGGCGGAGCTCGTTGTGGTCCCCGCCGATCAGGTTCTGCCACTGCCGGAGCGGCTCAGCTTCGAGCAGGGCGCCGCTTTCCCGGTCAACTACGGCACCGCTTACGCAGCGCTGATCGTGATGGGCAGCCTGCGCGAGGGCAGTCGGATCCTGATCCATGCCGCCGCCGGCGGGGTTGGCATCGCCGCCACCCAGATCGCCCGCAACGTCGGTGCCGAAATCTTTGGGACCGCCTCGCCCGCCAAGCACGAGGCGATCCGCGCCCAGGGGGTCAACCACCCGATCGACTACCGCAGCCAGGACTTTGAGGCCGAGGTGATGAATCTGACCGGGGGCGAGGGCGTCGACCTCGTGATCGACGCGCTCGGTCCGACCTCGTTCCGCAAGGACTACCGCCTGCTGCGCGCGGGCGGGCGGCTGGTGATGTTCGGGCTCTCAGAGGCGCAGCCATCCGGCTCCCGCAGCATCCCGGCGGCGCTCCGCAGCCTCGTCTCGATGCCGCTGGCGACGATGCCGTGGTGGAAGAGCCTCAACATGATGAACGAGAACAAAGGGGTCTTCGGTCTCAACATGCTCGGCTGGTGGGAACGCGAGGGCAACCTCGACCGCGTCACCGAGCCGCTTCTGGCCGACCTCGAGGCGGGCCGGCTGGAGCCGGTCGTCGCCGCGGCCTTCCCCTTCGACCGAACCGGCGAGGCGCACGAATTCATCGGTCAGCGCCGCAACGTCGGCAAGGTCGTGTTGTTGCCTTAGACGAGGTCTCGGCACAGCCAGGCCGAATACCTGCGCGATGAAGCGAGCAATCTTGATCCTCACCACCCTGTTGGTGGCCGCTGCCGCCACGGTCGCCCATGCCAGCGAACGCTCGCTGACCCTGCTCTTGACCGGTGGCAACGAAGCGAACTTCGTCCACGTCGGCCTCAGCCTTGACGGCCGCCAGTACACGATCGAATCGGATGCCCCGCTCGAAGTCGGCGGCACGGTTTGCACCCATCCCGAGAGCAGCCCGACCGTGCTGCTCTGCGATGCAGCTGCGATCACCGGCTTCGAAGTCAACGCCAACGGCGGCGACGACACCGTCATCGTCGACCGCGAAGTCGGGGCGCCGGTCACCCTCCGTGGTGGTCCCGGCAACGACAAATTGATCGGTGGCGGTGGTGCCGACAAGCTGATCGGTGGGGTCGGCGATGACGTCCTCGTCGGCCGCGCCGGTGATGACCTGCTCTACGGTGGCGCCGGCGACGACCGCCTCGTCGGCGGTAGCGGCAACGACGTCCTCCGCGGCGGCGAAGGCATCAACGTCCTGCTCGGCGGCAGCGGCATCAACGACGTCGAATAGGCGGGCGGCGAGTTGTGGCTGCCGCGCTCAGGCAGCGTCGGGCGCCGGCTTCGAGCTCGAGAAGAGCCTGCCGCCGATGAAGAAGACGGCGATCAGCAGGCCGACCAGCGAGAGCGAGGCGTCGAGCCGGAAACCGGCCTGGACGCCGTCGACGAAGGGCGGAATCGCAGCAGAGAAGACGGTCGTCGTCAGTCCGAGCCCGATTGAGCCGCCGGCAATCTGGAACATGTAGATGATGCCGCCGGCGAGGCTGGTCTGTGAGCTGTCGACGGAGGTGACGCCGGCGGTCGTCGCCGTCGGGTAGAAGCTGCCGACGCCGATCCCGAGCACGACCATGCCGATGATCAGCGAGTCATAGCCGGAGCCGCTGTCGACCTGCGAGAAGAGGAACGGCGCGACGGTGATGCAGGCGGCGCCGATCACCGCCAAGACCTTGGCCCCGACCCGGTTGTACAACGGCCCGGCAACGAAGGAGACGATCGCGAAGGTACCGAGGAAGGGAAGGATCCCGACCCCCGCTTCCAACGGCGAGTACCCGAGCTGCTTCTCCATGAACTGCGGCAGGTAGAGCAGGGCGGCGAAGAACGTCGCCGACATGAAGAGGATCGCCAGGCAGGAGGCGGTGAAGCTCTCGTTTCGCATCACCTCCTTCGGCACCAAGGCATGGACGTCGGCGCGGCGCTCGATCGGGATGAAGGCGATCAGCGAGACCACGCAGATCGCCAGCAGCGCGATCACGCGCGGGTCCCCCCAGCCCCAGTCGGCAACCTGGTCGAGGGCGACGAGCAGCGAGACGAGACCGAGCGAGAGGGCCGTGATCCCGGCGTAGTCGAGCTTGTGGTCCTTGCTCTCGGGCTCCTCGACGTGGACCAGCTTGTAAGTGACGAGCACGGCGAAGAGCGCGATCGGAACGTTGAGGAAGAAGATCCAGCGCCAGCTGGCAAGGTCGGTGAGGACGCCGCCGATCAGCGGCCCGATCGCGTTGCCGAGGCCGGCGGCGCCGAGGATGATGCCGCCGGCGAGGCCCGCCTTCTCTTCCGGCAGGATCGCGAAGGTCATGCCGAGAATCGCCGGCCACATCAGCGCGCCGCCGATTCCCATCAGGGTGCGGCTGGCGATCAGCCAGGTCTCCGTCTGGGCGGCGCCGCCGAGCGCCGACATGCTGGCGAAGATCGCGGTGCCGAGGAAGAAGGCATTGCGGCGGCCGAACATGTCGGCGAGCCGGCCGCCGGTGACGATCATCACCCCGAAGGTCAGCGCGTAGGCGTTGACCACCCACTGGATCGTGTTGATGTTCGTATCGAAGTCCTTCTCCATCGTCGGCAGGGCGACGTTGATCGCCGAGAAGTCGTTGGCGATCACGATCACTGCCAGGCTCATGGCGACCAGCGCCAGCCAGTTGGTGCGTTGGGTCGAGGATTCGATGGCGGCAGGCTACGGCAAGGTGCGAACGGAACCGTCTCCTTGCGCTACCCTCTTGGACGAATGGCTCTGTCAGCCAACAGCCTCGCGCTTCTCCTTCTCCTCCCCCCTCGGGGGGAATAGCGCTGGGCGGCGCGATAGCCGCGAGAGACAGAGGTCATTTCAAAGGTAAAGAGAAGGAGAGGGTCCGATGGGACCAGCATCTGAGGTAAACACCGACGCGAGTCGCGTCCACATCTTCGACACCACCCTGCGCGACGGTGAGCAGTCGCCGGGGATATCGCTGAACACCGCAGAGAAGGTGGAGATCGCAACCCAGCTCGCCCGGCTGGGCGTCGACGTGATCGAGGCCGGCTTTCCGATCACCTCCCCGGGTGACTTCGAGGCCGTGGGGGAGATTTCGCGACGCGTCGAGGGTCCGGTGATCTGTGGCCTGGCCCGCACCCACAAGGCCGACATCGATGCCGCCTGGGGGGCGGTGAAGGACTCGCAGCGCCCGCGCATCCACACCTTCATCTCTACCTCCGACATCCACATCCAGCACCAGCTGCAGACCGACCGCGAGGACGTCAAGGGCCAAGCCCGGGCCGCGGTCGCCCTGGCCAAGTCCTACCTGGAGGACGTCGAGTTCTCGCCGATGGACGCGACCCGGGCCGACGTCGAGTTCACCGCCGAAGTCTGTGCGATCGCCGTCGAAGAGGGGGCGACCGTGATCAACGTCCCCGACACCGTCGGCTACACGACGCCGGAGGAGTACACGGCCTACCTGAATCGGCTGTATGAGCTGGTTCCGGGGCTGGACAAGGTCGAGCTCTCCGTCCACTGCCACGACGACTTGGGGCTGGCGGTCGCCAACTCCTACGCCGGGCTGCTGGCCGGTGCGCGCCAGGTCGAGTGCGCCGTCAACGGGATCGGTGAGCGCGCCGGCAACTGCTCGCTGGAGGAGATCGCGATGTTGGTCCACGTCCGTGAGGACGCCCACGGCCTGAGTACGGGGATCAACACCCGGGAGCTGGCTCGCACCAGCCGCATGGTCTCGCGCCTGACCGGCTACGCGATCCAGCCCAACAAGGCGATCGTCGGCCGCAACGCCTTCGCCCACGAGTCCGGGATCCACCAGGACGGAGTGCTGAAGGAGCGCAGCACCTACGAGATCATGGACGCGACCGAAGTCGGCCTGGAGTCGAACTCGATCGTGCTGGGCAAGCACTCTGGCCGCCACGCCCTTAAAGACGCGCTGGAGCAGCTGGGCTTCAAGGTCGAGGGCAACGCCCTGAACTCGGCCTTCAAGGCCTTCAAGGAGGTCGCCGACCGCAAGAAGCAGGTCACCGCGCTGGATTTGGAGGCGATCGTCTCCGATGAGATGCGCGAGCGCTCGGACTCGCACGAGCTGGCCTCCTTCGAGGTCGAGGCCGGCACCGAGCGCGAGCCGAAGGCGCGGGTGGGGGTGACGATGCCCTCAGGTGAGGTCGTCGTCGGCGAGTCGGGAGGCGACGGGCCGATCGACGCCGTCTTCCGCGCGATCCAGGCGGCGACCGGAACCGAAAGCGAGCTGCGCCAATACACGGTCGACGCCGTGACCGAGGGGGAGGACGCCCTCGGCGAGGTGACGGTGATGCTGCGCACCGACGGTCGCCTGGCGACCGGCGTCGGCGTCGCCACCGACATCATCGAGGCCTCCGCCCGCGCCTACCTGCGGGCGCTGTCCAACTCCCTGGCAGGCGCCGCCACCCGCGAGGCCGAGGCCGCCACCGCCGAAGCCGTTGTAGAGCGCACCCCCGGCCCCTAAGCGCGCCGACCGGGGGAGAACCCCCGCGACTCCGTTTTCCGTCCCGCTATGCGGGACGGAAAACGGAGTCGCGGGGTGGATGCTGAGCTGGCCGAGATGGCGGGGCTTCAGCATGGGGTGGTGGGTCGGGAGCAGGTGCTTGGGCTTGGCATGGGGAAGAGCGCGATCGGCCGCCGAGTTGACGCCGGACGCCTTCATCTCGTTCACCGTGAGGTCTACGCCGTCGGACACAAAGCCCTGACGCAGCGCGGCCGGTGGATGGCTGCGGTGCTTGCGTGTGGTCAAAATGCGGCTCTGAGCCACTGGTCAGCGGCCGCTTTGTGGCGAATCCGGGCCAGCGGGCGCGAACTGATCGACGTCACTTCTCCGGCCAAGGCGAACTCGATTCGCGAGATCAGACGGCACCTTCGGGCTCTCCCGCCCGACGAGGTGACGGTGGAGGACGGGATATCGGTGACGACGGTGCCGCGGACGATCCTCGACCTGGCGGCGGTCTCATCGGTTGAAGTGGTCGAAAGCGCGCTGGCTGAGGCCGAATACCTGCGCCTGACGGACCGGCTCTCGCTGCCCGATCTTCTCGCTCGCTATCCGGGACGCCGCGGCGTGCGCCGGGTCCGAGTTGCGCTCGAGCGTCAACGGGAAGAGCCCGGCGGGCGGCGCCAAAGCCCGCTCGAGGAAATCTTCATTCCTTTCCTCCGCCGCCATTCCCTGCCCATGCCTCGCCTCAACGCCTGGCTTGAAGTGGGAGGGAGGCGCTACCAGGTTGACGGCCTCTGGCCGGGCACGACCGAGATTGTCGAGCTCGACGGCTGGCAGGGCCACGGCACGAAATCGGCCTTCCGCGACGACCGCGCCCGCGACCGGCGTCTCCGCGCCGCCGGCTACTCGATCACCCGCCTCACGTGGTCTCAACTCGATGACGAACCCAGGGCGATAGCAGCGGACCTGCGAGCACTCCTCGTCGCGGAACCATGACCAGCGCCTGACCAAAAGAGAGAGAACGGCCGCCGCTCCGAGTGCCCATCCCTCACCGCAACCTTCCTGCAGGTGTGGTTGCGGTGAGGGATGGGCACGGCGGGACAGCAAAACCCGGAGCGTCAAAAAGGTGAGGAGACGAAAGAGCGGACAATGACCCGCCCTATAGAAACGGACAAACGTCTGTGATAACGTACAAGCCATGGACCCCACTGCAGTCAAGACCGCGGACACGACCCCGTCGCCCCTGTACTCCGTCGGCCCCCGCATCCGTGCCCTGCGCGATGCGATGGACCTCTCGCTGCGCGATCTCAGCGAGCGCTCCGGGGTCAGTGCCCAGATGCTGTCGCAGGTCGAGCGCGGTGAGACCAGCCCGACGCTGGCGCTCGCCGCCAAGATCGCCGCCGGCCTGGAGCTGACGCTGTCGCAGCTGCTGCGCCTCGACGAGGGCCAGCACGTCGCCGTCAGTCGCGCCGGCGCCCGCCGCCGCAGCACCCGGGGCGGTCACAGCTTCGAGGAGCTGACGCCGCCCATGCCGGGACAGCGCGCCGACGTCTCCGTCCACACTTTGGAGCCCGGCGCCACCACCGGTGGCCACGCCGACCCGCCGATGCACGAGCCGGGCAGCCGCGAGACCGCGGTCGTGCTCGCCGGCACGCTGGCGCTGGTCGTCGACGGCACCCGCTATGACCTGCAGGAGGGCGACAGTGTCACCTTCGACGCCGACTTGCCCCATCATTTTGAGAACGATGGCGAGGAGCCGACCCGGTTCTTCGCCGTGATAGCAGCCGGCCTCCGGCGCGGCTAGGAGGAGACCAATGCCGAAGAACATGTTCGAGAAGATCTGGGAGGCCCACGAGGTCTCCGACGGACTCATCTACATCGACCTGCACCTGGTCCACGAGGTCACCTCACCGCAGGCCTTCGACGGGCTACGCCTGGCTAATCGCCCGGTGCGCCGCCCCGACAAGACCCTCGCCACGGCCGACCACAACACGCCGACCGACGGCACGATGGCGGCCCGCCTGATCGCCGACGAGCTCTCCCGCGTCCAGGTCGAAACCCTGGAGCGCAACTGCGCGGAGTTCGAGATTCCGATCTACTCGCTGGGCTCCGACCGTCAGGGCATCGTCCACGTGATCGGCCCGGAGCTGGGGGTCACCCAGCCCGGGATGACGATCGTCTGCGGCGACAGCCACACCTCGACCCACGGCGCCTTCGGGGCGCTGGCCTTCGGGATCGGCACCTCCGAGGTCGAGCACGTGCTGGCGACCCAGTGCCTGGTCCAGAAGCGGCCGAAGACGATGCGGATCAGCTACGCCGGCACGCTCGGCAACGGGGTCACCCCCAAGGATCTGATCCTGGCGACCATCGGCCGTCTCGGCACCGGCGGCATGACCGGGTATGCCGTCGAGTACGCCGGTCCCGCGATCGAGGCGCTCTCGATGCCCGGCCGAATGACGATCTGCAACATGACGATCGAGGGCGGCGGCCGGGCCGGCATGATCGCTCCCGACGAGACCACGATCGAGTGGGTCCGTGGCCGCGACGGGGCGCCAGAGGACTTCGACGCCGCCGCCGAGCGCTGGCGCTTCCTGCCGACCGAGGACGGCGCCAGCTTCGACACCGAGATCGAGGTCGACGCCGCTGAGATCTCGCCGATGGTCACCTGGGGAACGAACCCCGGCATGGTCATCGAGGTCACCGACACCGTCCCCGACCCGTCCCAGATGGAGTCGCCTGCCGACCGCGAAGCCGCCAAGCGCGCCCTCGCCTACATGGGTCTGGAGGCGGGCACGCCGATGACCGAGGTCGCCCCGGAACGGGTCTTCATCGGCTCCTGCACCAACTCCCGGATCGAGGACCTGCGCGAGGCCGCAGCGGTCCTCGATGGCCGCAAGGTCGCCGACGGCATCCACGCGATGGTCGTCCCCGGCTCCCAGCAGGTCAAAGCCGCGGCCGAAGCCGAGGGGCTGGACGAGGTCTTCCGCAGCGCCGGCTTCGAATGGCGCGAGGCGGGCTGCTCGATGTGCCTGGGGATGAACCCGGACACCCTCTCCGAAGGCGAGCGCTGCGCCTCAACCTCGAACCGCAATTTCGAGGGCCGCCAGGGCAAGGGCGGGCGCACCCACTTGGTCAGCCCGAAGATGGCGGCAGCCGCTGCCGTCGAGGGCCATTTTGTCGACATCAGGGATTGGAGCTGAAGATGCGACCGATTGACGTAATCGAGGGCAAGGTCTCGGTCCTGGACCGGGCCAACGTCGACACCGACCAAATCATCCCCAAGCAGTTCCTGAAGCGGGTTGAGCGGACCGGCTTCGGCGAGTTCCTCTTCTACGACTGGATCCGCGACGGCGAGATCGAGCTGGAGTCGAACCCGATCCTCGTCACCGGGCCCAACTTCGGCTGCGGCTCCTCACGCGAGCACGCTCCCTGGGCGCTGGAGGACTTCGGCTTCCAGGCGATCATCGCGCCCTCCTTCGCCGACATCTTCTACTCGAACTGCACCAAGATCGGGCTGCTGCCGGCGATCCTCGACGAGGCCCACTGCAAGGCCGTCGCCGAAGCCGGCGAGGCGCGGATCGACGTCGACGATGAGACCGTCACCTGCGCCGCCGGTGTGTTCGAGTTCGAGGTCGAGCACGACGTCAAGAACCGGCTGCTGAACGGCCTCGACGACATCGGGATCACGCTCGAGAACGGCGCCGCGATCGACGCCTTCGAGGCGACCCCGGCCGGCACTCACGGCCCGGTCACGACCGCGCTGTGACCGAGGCCGGCCAGCCGGCAGCGCCGCAGGACGGTCCCCGCGAGTGGGACGCGATCACGTACCAGCGGATCTCTGTCCCGCACGAGGAGTGGGCCGAAGCCGTTCTCGCGCGGCTACCGTTGCAGGGTAGGGAGACGGTCCTTGACGCCGGCTGCGGTACCGGCCGGGTGACGCGGATGCTGATCGAGCGCCTGCCGGACGGCCGCGTGATCGGCGTCGACGGCTCAACCCAGATGGTCGAGAAAGTGGGCGAGATCCTTCGTCCCCAGGACAAGGCGTTCGCCGCCGACCTCACCGCGCTGAAGCTGCCCGAGCCGGTCGACGCCGTCGTCTCCAGCGCTGTCTTCCACTGGATCCTCGACCACGACGCCCTCTTCGCCCGGATGCGGGCGGCGCTGAAGCCCGGTGGCCGCCTCGCCGCCCAGTGCGGCGGCGCTGGCAACATCGACGCCTTTCGCAGGGTCGGCGACGAGGTCCAGGGCCGCGAGCCCTACGCGCCGTACTTCGAGGGCTTCGATCCGCCCTGGAACTACGCCACCCCGGAGGAGACCGAGGAGCGCCTGCGCAGCGCCGGCTTCGAGCCGGTCCGCTGCTGGCTCCAGCCCTGGGAGGTGATCCCGCCGGAGCCGGTCGCCTTCTGCCGCACCGTGGTCCTCGGGCCCCACGTCGACCGCCTGCCGCCGGAGCTGCAGGATCGCTTCGTCGCCGACGTGATCGCCGAGACCGGCGAGCCGTTCAGCCTCGGCTACGTGCGCCTCAATATCGAGGCCGTCGCCGCCTGAGGCGCGAGGTCGCGGTTGCGGCCCGCGACGCGTAGAGTCCCGCCGATGAGCGGCGCCCCCCGCATAGTCGTCCTGCCCGGCGACGGGATCGGCCCCGAGATCGTCGCCGCCGCGACCGAGCTACTGAGCTCGCTCGGTGAGTTCTCCTTCGACGAGCGCCTGATGGGCGGCTGCTCGATCGACGAGCACGGTGTCGCCCTCACCGACGAGGTGCTCGAGGCCTGCAAGGGCGCCGACGCGGTCCTGCTCGGCGCTGTCGGCGGCCCGAAATGGGACACCACCGACCCCAACGCCCCGCGACCCGAGCAGGGCCTGCTCGGTCTGCGCAAGGGGATGGGCCTCTACGCCAACCTGCGCCCGGTGCGGCCGAGCCCCGCCCTCGTCGGCGCCAGCCCGCTGCGCGAGGAGCGGATCGCCGGCACCGACCTGCTCGTGGTCCGCGAGCTCACCGGCGGCATCTACTTCGGCGACTCCGGCCGCGACGGCGACGCCGCCCACGACACCTGCGAGTACACGGCCGCGGAAGTCGAGCGGATCGCCCGCACCGCCTTCGACGCAGCTCGCCGCCGTGCCGAGAGCTCGGGCCGCGCCCCGAAGGTGACCTCGATCGACAAGGCCAACGTGATGGAGACCTCACGGCTCTGGCGTGAGGTCGTGACCCGGGTCGCCCCCGAGTACGACGACGTCGCCCTCGACCACCTGCTGGTCGACAACGCGGCGATGCAACTGGTCTCCCGGCCGGCCGACTTCGACGTGATCGTCGCCGAGAACCTGTTCGGCGACATCCTCAGCGACGAGGCCGCGATGCTGACTGGCAGCCTCGGGATGCTGCCCTCCGCCAGCCTTGGCGCCGACGGTGCCCCCGGCCTGTTCGAGCCTGTCCACGGCTCGGCCCCGGACATCGCCGGCAAAGGCGTCGCCAACCCGCTCGCGACCTTCCTCTCGGCGGCGATGATGCTGCGCCACGGCTTTAGCCGGGCAGATGACGCGGCGCGGATCGAGGCGGCGGTCGATGCGGTCTTGGAGCGCGGTCTGCGCACTCCCGATCTCGCCGCCGGCACCGTGGCGTCACCGCCGATGCCTGACGTGCCGGCCGAGGTCGAGGTCGGGACGGCGGAGATGACCTCCGCCGTCCTCGAAGAGCTCGCCGTTTAAGCGGGCTCCACCTCGAGAATCGCTACGGGGCGGTTACCGCCCACTGGCCAAGGGCCGTGAAGTCGCCTTTGGTCGCAGCTGATTTGGCGACGAGGCCGAAGCCGAGCCGCGTGTTGTTCTCTGCCGCCAACGGCGTCGTCGGATCGAGATTGGTTTCTTCGGTCAGATAGACACACAGGTTGCCGGCGGTGGCGGCAGGCGTTTGGCCACTGCCGAGACCGGCGCAGTTGGCGGTCGTCTGGCCTTTTTTCAGCACCGTGACCGCGGGCGCGTTGCCGTTGATCGAGAATTGGTAGCTGGTGCCGCCATGAGCCAGCGTCGCTTCTGCTGCGGGGGCGGTGCCGCCGATCGCGAACACTCCGCGCAGCGTCTGGCCCGCTTTGAGCGTGCCCAGCAGCGGCCCGACTTCGGCTCCGAGTTTGGCGTTGGTGACCGAGCCGTCGGCGAGTTTCGCCGTCGTCACGTTGGCGTTGGCGAGTTTGTTGGTGGTGATCACGCCGTTTTTGATCGAGCTGGCGATTACCGCCTGGGCACCGATCTTCGACGTCGTCACACCGCCGTTGACGATGTTGCCGGGCGTCACGGCATTCTGGCCGAGCTTGCCGGCGACAACCGACTTCGGTCCCAGTTTGCCGGCGGTCACCGCTCCCTTGCGGATTTTCGCGCCGGTCACGGCACCCTTCTTCAACTGCTTGGGGCCGACGCTGTTCTTCGGCACTCCAGCGGCGACCGCGACGCCGCCAAGCGCCGCAAACAGCGCAATTGAGGCGATCACGTTCGAGTACGTCAACTTCGTGCGCAAGCGTTTAATCATGAGCTCACGCTCCTTTCCTGGTTTTCCCTTGGTCTCTGGGGATCATTCGAGGCCGCGAAGGTGAACACCTTCGTTTGATCGGGCATACTTCTGCAACATGGATTCGGTCGATTTGATTTGGCGAAATGGCGAGTTCGTCGCCTGGGAGGACGCGCAGACGCACGTTCTCAGCCACGGCCTGCACTACGGGACCGGCGTCTTCGAGGGCATCCGCTGCTACGAGACCGAGCGCGGCCCCGCCGTCTTCCGCCACCTCGACCACCTTCAGCGGCTCGAGAAGTCGGCCGAGCTCTACTACCTGGAGCTGCCCTACAGCGCCGAGGAAATCCGCCAGGCGACGCACGAGCTGCTGCGTCGCAACGACCTCAGGTCGGCCTATATCCGGCCGCTTGCCTATCGCGGCTACGGCAGCCTCGGTCTCTACGCCAAGGACGCCCCGATTGACGTCATCGTCGCTGCCTTCCCCTGGGGCGCCTACCTCGGCGAGGAGAGCAAGAACGGCGGCATCCGCGCCAAGGTTTCGAGTTGGCGCCGGATCAGCCCCGCCGGCTCGATCCCGCACGCCAAGGCTTCCGGCTCCTATCTCAACTCGATCCTCGCCAAGACCGAGTCGGCCAACGCCGGCTACGACGAGGCGATCTTGCTCGACGAGCGCGGCTTCGTCTGCGAGGGCTCGGGCGAGAACATCTTCGTCGTCCGCGACGGCGAGATCGTGACGCCGCCGCACGTCGCCTCGATCCTCGACGGGATCAACCGCAAGTCGGTGATCCAGATCGCGCGCGACCTCGGCTACACCGTGGTCGAGCGCGACATCGCCCGCGCCGAGCTCTATTTGGCGGAGGAGGTTTTCCTCACCGGCACCGCCGCCGAGTTGGTGCCCGTCCGCGAGATCGACGACCACCCGCTCGAGGGGCCCGGCGAGATAACCCGTCATGTTCAGGGCAAGTTCGAGGACGCGCTCTACGGCCGTGCCGAGGAGTACCTGGAGTGGCTCGACTTCGTCGAGGTGCCGGCGGATGAGGGACAGTCTGAGTCTGAGTCGATTGGGCGAATTACGCCTGCCGCCTAGCGGCTGGCGCGGCGCTGCCGTGCACTGGGGCCCATGGCCCGTCCCCGATCTTCTGACTCGAAAGGCAGCATCTGATGGACCAAGTGAAGCTCTACGACACGACCTTGCGCGACGGCATGGGCGGCCGCGGCATGTCCCTCTCGGTGGGCGAGAAGCTCAGCGTCGTCCGCGCCCTCGACGCCCTCGGCGTCCACTACATCGAGGCCGGCTTCCCCAGCAGCAACCCGAAGGAAGCGGAGCTGTTCGAGCGCCTCGCTGAGCTCGAGCTCGCCAACGCGGAGATCGCCGCCTTCGGGATGACCCGCCGCCGCGGCGTTGCGGCCGAAGACGACGAGGCGCTGCTCGGCCTGACCGGCGCCTTCGCCCCGGTCGTCTGCCTGGTCGGCAAGAGCTCCGTCCTCCACGTCGAGAAGGTGATCCGGGTCAGCCGCGAGGAAAACCTGGCGATGATCGCCGACTCGATCGCCTTCTGTGTGGCCCGCGGTAAGCGGGCCGTGTTCGACGCCGAGCACTTCTTCGACGGCTACCGCGAAGACGCCGACTACGCGCTCGAGTGCGTGGGGGCGGCGGCCGCGGCCGGAGCCGCCAACGTCACCCTCTGCGACACCAACGGCGGCAGCCTGCCCCGCTACGTGGCCGAGGCGACCGCCGCGGTGCTCGCCGAGCTCGGCGACGCGGTCGAGGTCGGGATCCACACCCACAACGACTCCGAGTGCGCGGTCGCCAACTCATTGGCGTCGGTCGAAGCGGGGGCACGGCTCGTGCAGGGCTGCGTCAACGGCTACGGCGAGCGCTGCGGCAACGCCAACCTGGCCTCGATTCTTCCCGCGCTGCAGCTGAAGATGGGCTTCGAGGTCGTCAGCCCCGAGCAGCTCGCGAGCCTGACCCCGACCGCCCACTACCTCGACGAAGTCTGCAACCTCGTCTCCGACGCCGACCGCGCCTATGTCGGCCGCAACGCCTTCGCCCACAAGGCGGGGATGCACGCGGCCGGGGTCGCCGCCGATGCCAGCACCTTCGAGCATCTCGACCCGGCCCTGGTCGGCAACGGCCGCGACATCCTGCCCTCCGAGCTCTCGGGCCGAGCGACGATCCGCAGCCAGGCCGAGCAGGCGGGCCTGGAGATCGACGACGAGGCGGCCGCTCGCGCTGTCGAGAGGCTCAAGGAGCGCGAGCACCGGGGGTACCACTACGAGGCGGCGCCGGCCTCCTTCGAGTTGCTGCTGCGGCGCGAGGCCGGTACCTACAAGCCCCTGTTCAAGCTCGAGAGCTTCCGCGTCGTCACCGAGAAGCGGGCCGGGGCGGAGGTCGAGACCGAGGCGACGATCAAAGTCGAGGTCGACGGCCAGCGCTACCTGCGGGTCGCCGAGGGCAACGGCCCGGTCAACGCCCTCGACCGCGCCCTGCGCGGGGCGATCGTTGATCGCTATCCCCACCTGGCGGAGATCGAGCTGACCAACTACAAGGTCCGCATCCTCGACCAGGACCACGGCACCGGCGCCGTCACCCGCGTCCTGCTCGACTCCGCCGACGGCGAACGCGAGTGGGGGACGATCGGCGTCTCCGAGAACATCATCGAGGCCTCCTGGGAGGCCCTGGTCGACTCGCTGGAGTACGCGTTCCAGTGAGCGCGGAGGAGATTCCCCTCTCGGCCCCGGAGATCGGCGCCCGCGAGGAGGAGCTAGTGCTCGAGGTCCTGCGCTCGGGGCGGCTCTCGCTGGGACCGATGGGCGAGCGCTTCGAGCGCGATTTCGCTGCCTGGCTCGGCAGCGAGGACGCGGTCGCGGTCTCCAGCGGCACCAGCGCTCTGCACCTCGGCGTTCGCCAGCTCGGCTGGGGACCCGGCGACGAGGTCCTGACCAGCCCCTTCAGCTTCGTCGCCTCTGCCAACTGCCTGCTCTACGAGGGCGCCCGGCCGGTCTTCTGCGACGTCGACCCGGTCACTCTCAACCTCGACCCGGAGGCCGCCGCTGCGGGTGCGGGGGAGAGGACCGCCGGCATCCTCCCGATCCACATCTTCGGTTACCCGGCAGCAATGCCGCAACTCGAGCAGTTGGCCGAGACCCACGGCCTGGAGATCCTCGAGGACGCCTGCGAGGCGCTCGGCGCGGTCGACTCGGAGGGGCGGCGGGTAGGCACCCGCGGCAACCTCGCGACCTTCGCCTTCTACGCCAACAAGCAGATGACCACCGGCGAGGGCGGGATGGTCGTCCCGACCGACGCGGGCTCCGCCGCGCGCGCGCGCAGCGAGCGCAACCAGGGCCGCGCCATCGACATGGGCTGGCTCGACCACGATCGGCTCGGCTTCAACTACCGCCTCTCCGACCTCGCCGCCGCGCTCGGCGTCGCCCAGGTCGAGAAGCTCGACTCGATCCTCGCCCGCCGCCAGGCGGTCGCCGATCTCTACGCCGAGGGACTGGACGGTATCGAGGGCGTGACCGTGCCGATCTCCGGCCGCGGCTCCGAGCAACGCAGCTGGTTCGTCTATACCGTCCGTCTCGACCCCGTGATTGACCGCGACGCGACGATTGCCCGCCTCGCCGAGCGCGGCATCGCCAGCAAGGCCTACCTGCCCTGCATCCACCTCTTCCCGCACCTGCGCGAGCAGGGCTGGCGCGAGGGCCAATTCCCCGTCGCCGAAGCCGCCGCGGCTCAGTCTCTGGCGCTGCCGTTTTTCACCTCGCTCGGAGAGGGAGAGGTGGCACGGGTATGCCAGGAGCTGGCCGCGGTGCTCGGCCAGGCCCGCTGACGCAATAATCGCCCGCCCATGGCCCGCTTTCGCAAAGACCCCGATCCGCGCTTCTGGCGCCTCAACCGCTCGCTGCCGTTCGACTGGCAGCTGGCGATCTACGACATCGACCAGTCGCTCGCCCATGCCCGCGGCCTGCGCGGCATCAACGTCCTCGGCGAGAGCGAGCTGACGGAGATGGAAAGCGGCCTAGAGCGGGTCCGCACCCGGATCGGCGAGCACGGCTTCGCCTTCGCCGACTCCGACGAGGACATCCACATGGCGATCGAGCGCCTGCTCGGCGAGGAGATCGGCCCGCTGGCCGGCAAGCTCCACACCGGTCGCTCGCGCAACGACCAGGTTGCGACCGACGTCGCGATGGTCGTCCAGAACCACTCGATGGAGGCGATTGAGCTCTGCGCCAGCGCGATGGCGAAGCTGCTGGCACTGGCCGAGACCCATCGCGACTGGCCGATGCCGGGATACACCCATCTGCAGCGGGCGCAGCCGGTCTACCTCGGCCACCACCTGCTGGCCTACTTCTGGATGCTCGCTCGCGACGTCCTCCGCTTCCAGTTCGCGCTCGACAGCGCTTCGGTGATGCCGCTCGGCTCTGGCGCCCTGGCCGGCGTCAACTGGGAGATCGACCGTGACTCGGTCGCCGCCGACCTCGGCTTCGAGCACGTCAGCCACAACTCGATCGATGGTGCCTCCAACCGCGACTTCGTCCTTGACTACCTGAACGCCGCCTCGATCTGCGCCATGCATCTCTCCCGGCTCGGCTCGGAGATCGTCATCTGGAGCTCCTCGGAGTTCGGCTTCTGTGAGCTCGACGAGTCCTTCTCTTCGGGTTCGTCGATCATGCCGCAGAAGAAGAACCCGGACTCGGCGGAGCTGCTGCGGGCCAAGAGCCCGCGCGTCGCCGCCTCCTACGCGACCCTGCTCGGTGTCATGCACGCGCTGCCGCTGACCTACGGCAAGGACATGCAGGAGGACAAGGAGCCGCTCTTCGACGCGATCGACACGATCGAGGCATTGCTCGATGCGACCGCCGGGATGCTGGAGGGGATCGTCTTCGACCGCGAGCGGCTCGCGGAGGCCTCCGGCGACGAGATGCTGGCGGCGACCGAGGTCGCCGACCTGCTGGTTCGCCGTGGCGTCCCCTTCCGCGAGGCGCACGGGATCGTCGGTGACCTCGTCCGCGACGCGGTCGAGCACGGCAAGTCGCTCTCGGAGTTGACCCCGGTCGAGCTCAAGCAGCGCTCGGATCTGCTCGACGAGACCTACTACGAGGTGCTGCAGCGCTCGAGCTGGCTGGAGTCGAAGCGGATCGCCGGCGGCACCGGATCGGTGCCCCTGGCGGCGCAGATCGAGGCGGCGCGGGAGACCCTCGCCGCGGTGCAGGCGCGGGTCGCCGAAGAACGCACGTGAGCGTCCGCCGCCGGCTCCCCGGGCAGGGCACGTGAGCGGCGGCGAGCCGCTCACGTTTGACTTCTTCAATCGCTCGGTCCACGCCGTCGCCCATGATCTGGTCGGCTGTCAGCTCTTCTTCGCCGGCTGCGGCGGCACGATCGTCGAGACCGAGAGCTACGAGCGTGACGACCCCGCCTGTCACGCCTACGTCGGCCTCACCGACCGCACCTGGGTCATCTTCGGCCCGCCCGGACGCGCCTACGTGTACCTCTCCTACGGGATCCACAGCCTGCTCAACTTCGTCGCCGAACCCGATGGCGAGGCGGCAGCGGTTCTAATCCGGGCGCTGGAGCCGAGCGCGGGGTTGGGGGAGATGCGCAAGCGCCGCGGCCCCCGTCACTCCGATCGCGACCTCTGCAACGGCCCCGGCAAGCTGACCGAGGCGCTTGGGATCGGGCTCGATCAAAACGACACCGATCTGCTGCGCGAGCCGTTCCGCCTGCTCGAGCCGGACGGTGAGCCGCCTGGGGTCGTGACCGGGCCGCGGATCGGGATCACGAAAGCGGTCGAGCAGCCCTGGCGCTTTGCCGCCGACGGCTCGCCGTTCGTCTCCAAGCCCTGGCTGCCGAGTCCGTCCTGAGCCGCGCATATCGCGGATGAGGACGGACTCGCGAGATGGCAGCTAACCGGCGGTGACGCCGCCACCGCCGCCTTCGGGCGCGGCTTCGGCAGGTGCTTCCGGCGCTGCTTCGGCCGGCGCTTCGCCTTCGGGGGCGGCTTCGCCTTCCGGTGCCACTTCGGCGCCGCCGCCTTCTTCGGGGGCGATTTCTTCGGTCGACGGTTCGTAGGGTTCGTATTCGTATTCTTCTTCGCCGGTGGTGTCGCTGCCGCTGCCGCCGTTGTCCTTTTCCGCCTTGCGGGCGGCCTTTTCGGCGGCGTGGTCGGCCTTGATTTCCTCCCAGGCGCTCATCACGCTGGCCCAGATCAAAGCCGGGAAGGTGCCGCCCATCACCGGGCCGCCCTCGAAGAGGGTCGTCATCGGCGTCGTCGAGTCGGGGTAGCCGACCCAGACGCAGGCCGTCGCTTCGTCGCCGATCCCACCGCAGAACCAGGCGTCGCCGTTTTCCTCGGTCGTCCCGGTCTTGCCCCACTGGCCTTCGGCGCCGATCTGGGCGTGGGTCCCGGTGCCGGTGGAGACGACCGTTTCGAGGATCCGCTTCGCTTCTTCGGCCGTCCCCTGCTGGAAGACCTGTTTGTGGGTCGAGTCGTTGTCGCCGCCCTTGATCACGTGGCCGTCCTTATCGGTCACTTCGGTGTAGGCGACGGGGCTGTCGCCGGGATCGGGCGCGAGGCTGCCGCTGACCCTGTCGCCGTTGTTGCCGATCGTCGAGTAGGCGTAGGCCCAGCCGAGCGGGCTGACGCCTTCCTTGAGGCCGCCGAGCACCATCCCGGGATTGGTCGAGATCGGGTCCGAGTAGCCGGCGCTGTGGATCGTCTTCGCGATCGAGCGGGTGCGGTCCTCGACCGTCTTGCCTTCCAGTCCTTCGAGCCCGAGCTGGGCGTAGATCGAGTTGTCCGAGTAGGTCGTCGCGCATTCGATCGAGCAGGAGCCGAGGTAGGAGTCCTCGTCGTTGTGGACGACGTAGGTTTCCTTGCCCTTTTTGCCGAAGTGGAATTCCTGGACCGCCGATTCGTAGGTGGTCGCCGGCGAGATCCCCTCTTCCAGCGCCGTCAGCAGGGTGAAGGGCTTGATCGAGGAGCCGGGCTGGCGTCGCCCCTGGGTGGCGAGGTTGAACGGCGTCGTCTTGAAGTCGCTGCCGCCGACCAGGGCCTTGATGCTGGCGTTGTGGTTGTCGATCACGACCACCGAGGCGGTCGCCGGCAGGTAGCCGAGATAGGAGGCGACCGCTTCTTCGGCGGCTTCCTGCAGTTGCAGATCGAGCGTCGACTTGACCGTGAGGCCACCGTAGAAGGCCTTCGAGGCCCCGTAGCGTTCGAGCAGCTGCTGGCGCAGGTAGGCGACGAAGTAGGGCGCCTTCGATTCGAAGGTGGGCGGTTCGATCGAGGCTGGCGAGGGCAGCGCGTGCTGCTGCCCTTCGGTCATCTGCTCTTCGGAGATGTAGCCCTGTTCGTACATCTTTTCGAGGACCACGTTGCGGCGCGCGAGGGCGTTTTCGGGATAGATCTTCGGGTCGTAGGCGGAGGGTGACTGGATGATCCCGGCCAGCATCGCCGCCTCGTAGGGCTCAAGCACGGTCGCGCAGGGCTCTTCGGGGGTGCCGCAGCCCGGATGGGCGGCGCCGAAGTAGGTGCGGGCGGCGGCCTCGATCCCGTAGGCCCCCTCGCCGAAGTAGATCGTGTTCAGATACTCGGTGAGGATTTTGTCCTTGCTCCAGTGGCGCTCGAGCCGGTAGGCGAGCGCTGCCTCGCGGAACTTCTCCAGGACCGTGCGGCTGCTTTCCGCTTCCAGCGCCTGCTTGACGAACTGCTGGGTGATCGTCGAGGCGCCCTGTTCGGCGCTCTGGCTGAGAACGTCGTGGACGAGGGCGCGGCCGATGCCCTGGAAGTCGACGCCGCTGTGTTCGTAGAAGCGGGCGTCCTCGACCGCGACCACCGCGTTCTTCATGTTGGGGGAGATCTGGCTCGAGTTGAGCAGGACTTTGTTCTGATCGCTGGTCAGCGTCCCCAGCTCTTCGCCGTTGGCGCCGACGACGACGCTGTTGCGCGAGGCCTTGTATTGGGCGAAGTTGTAGATCGCCGGTAGGTCCTGGGAGACCGCGGCCATCATCCCGAAGACCATCGAGAAGAGGGCGAGGATCCCGAGCCCGAGCAGGACGAAGAGGAACCGCAGCTTTTTCAGCCGTGGCTTCGCGGGCTTGGGGGTGGCCGGCGTGGCTGGCGGGACTTCGCCGCCGCCGTTCTTCCGGCGCTTGAATGGAAAGACGGCCATCAAGGGGTAAACAACGCGCTGCAACAGTCGACTCGGACCCGTTGAGCGGAGGCGGCAGTCTAGCATTGCGCCGATGCCGGACTTGACGCGTAACGCGGTCGACGTGCTGCCCGAAGGGCGCCTTGCCGAGCAGATCGCCGGCGACCGGCCGCTGCGGGTCAAGCTCGGGATCGACCCGACCACCGCCGACATCCACCTCGGCCACACGGTCGTACTGGAGAAGCTCAGCGAGTTCCAGCGCGAGGGACACACCATCGTCCTCATCATCGGCGACTTCACCGCCCGTGTCGGCGATCCAAGCGGTCGCTCCAGCACCCGGCCGCTGCCCTCGGCCGAGGAGATCGAGGCCAACGCCGCGACCTACCAGGAGCAGGCGTTCAAGCTCCTCGACCGCGATCGCACCGAGGTCCGCCGCAACAGCGAGTGGCTGCGGATGGGGGCCGAGGATCTCTTCTCACTGCTGGCGCGGACGACGGTGGCACGACTGCTGGAGCGCGACGACTTTCAGAAGCGGCTCGGCGCCGGTCAGCCGATCGCGGCGCTCGAGCTGCTCTATCCGTTGCTGCAGGGCTACGACTCGGTGGCCGTCGAGGCCGACGTCGAGCTCGGCGGCACCGACCAGAAGTTCAACCTCCTGTTCGGCCGCGACATCCAGGTCGCCTACGGCCAGGCACCGCAGTCGATCCTGACGATGCCGATCCTGGTCGGGACCGACGGCGTCCAGAAGATGAGCAAGTCGCTCGGCAACTACGTCGGCGTAACCGACGCGCCGGAGGAGATGTTCGGCAAGCTGATGAGCATCCCCGACGAGGCGATGGCCGAGTACTACCGGCTACTACTAGGGGCCGAGCCGCCCAAGGGGGCGCCGCCCAACCGGGCCAAGCGCGAGCTCGCGCGGCGGCTGGTGGACCGCTTCCACGGCGTTGGCACGGGGGAGGGGGCGGAGGAGCACTTCAACCGCCTCTTCGTCGACCGCGGCGTGCCCGACCAAATCGAGGAGTGGGACATCGGGGCCTATGGCGGCAGCGAGCCGGACGTGATTCTTCTGCCGCAGCTGATCGGCGCCGGTTTCGAGCAGAGTTCGAGCGAGGCGCGGCGCCTGATCAAGCAGGGCGGAGTCAAGCTCGACGGGGAGACCGTGGCCGCCGACGTGCTCGAGTTGCCACGCGCGGAGCTCGCCGGTAAGGTCCTGCAAGTCGGCAAGCGGCGCTTCCTCAAGCTCACCGATCGCGCTTCCTGAGCCAGAAACATGAGGCGCCCCCGGAATCTTCGTGGGGGGCTAGGCAAACGTGCGGCGCACCGCTATACTCCCCCGTCCTTCTGGGGCTGCCCTGTGCCGCCCCATGCGTGAAGAGCAGCGAGTCCCGCTGCAGAGGCGCAACGGTCTTTGAAAACTGAGCAGCGTGCACTCCGCAGGCCTGATCAATGGTCTGCGGGATGTTCGAGTCCGACCCATTCGGTGCGCCAGCGTGCCGAATGGTTTTGATTTACCTCGTCATACCGGTCGCCGCATTTGTGTACACGGCGGCCAACTAAGGCATGACAGGCTCTCTGTAGAAGTACTCTTCACGGAGAGTTTGATCCTGGCTCAGGACGAACGCTGGCGGCGTGCTTAACACATGCAAGTGGTGCGACGAACCAGGGCTTGCCCTGGGGCAAAGCCGCGAACGGGTGAGTAACACGTGGGTAATCTGCCCCGATGACCG
>DATIPH010000036.1:0-23799 GCA_035472275.1 Solirubrobacterales bacterium | reverse complement strand
GATCGCGATCGCGGCGAAGATCAGGATCGCGATGTAGGGGGTGCGGTACTTGGGATGGACCTGGCGCAATCCCTCGGGTAACTGCCGGTGCTGGCCCATCGAGTAGGTGAGCCGGGAGACGCCGATCAGGCCGGCGTTGGTCGCGATCAGGAGGATCACCGCTGCCAGGACGCCGACGTAGTAGCGGAGGATTTCGGTCGGGCCGTTGCTGAGGCCGAGGTTCTCGACGATGCCGAGGATCGGGTCGTCGGCGTAGGTCGAGCCAAGCGCGGTCGAGTAGTGGCCGGCCGCGTCGACGTGCACCGGCATCGCCGAGAGGGCCACGATCGGGATCAGCAAATAGAGGCCGAGCACGGCGAGGACGACGAGGCCAACCGAGCGCGGGATCGTCTTCGCCGCTTCTTTGGCCTCCTCGGCCATGTTCGAGATCGTCTCGATCCCGGTGTAGGCGATCATCCCGACCGCGATCCCGAGCGCGAAGTCGCTCCAGGTCGGGGCGACGCCGAGGTGGACGTTGTCGACCAAGATCTGCGGGCTGAAGACGAGGACGAGCCCGATCCCGACCAGCACCACCTGGGTCGCGAGGTCGGCGATGGCGAGGATCAGGTTCAGTTTCGCCGACTCCTCGGTGCCGCGGATGTTGATCAGAGCAAGGCCGACGATCAGCACCGCGCCGCCGATGATGTCGCCGGGACTGTCGCCGAGCCAGGGCCAGAAGACGGCCAGGTAGTGGGGCACGAAGAAGGCCGAGATCGCGACCGTGATCGTGTAGTTGAGCATCTGCCCCCAGGCGGCGATGAAGCTGACCAGCTCGTTGAAGGCGTGGCGGGCGAAACTCGAGGAACCGCCCGCCTCCGGGTACATCACCGTCGCCTCGGCGTAGGTGGCGGCGGTGGCGGCGAAGATCAGCCCGGAGATGACGAAAGCGATCGGGGTCAGGCCGAGAGCGAAGGCGGCGGTGACGCCGAGGGCGTAGTAGATCGAGGAGCCGACGTTGCCGTAGGCCGCCGCGAACAGCGCGCCGACGCCGTGGACACGGCTCAGCGATTCATCTCTGGGGATGCGCTGGGCCATTTAGGTACCGCGAGGAGAGGTCACTGATCCGAATATACGGAGGCGGCCGGTGATCTCCTCAGATGGTCGAGCGTGAGATCGCTCGGCGAAGGGCAGCCGCAGAGGCCCAGCGTCAGCTCCAGCTCGGCCTGCAGGATCGAGAGCACCCGCTCGGCCCCGGCCGCGCCGCCCGCCGCCAGGCCCCAGAGCGCAGGGCGCCCGACCAGCACCGCGTCGGCGCCGAGGGCAAGGGCGACGGCGATATCGGTGCCGCGGCGGATGCCCCCGTCGACCAGGACCGGTACCCGGCCGGCGACCGCCTCGACGATCTCCGGTAGCGCCTCAGCAGTGGGCACGGCGCAATCGAGCTGGCGGCCGCCGTGGTTGGAGACGACGACGCCGGCGGCGCCGTGCTCAACCGCGAGGGCGGCGTCCTCGGCGGTGAGGATGCCCTTGACCAGGACCGGGACTCTGCAGCCGGCGGTGAGCTCGCCGAACGAGTCCCATTCGAGCGAGGGGTCCATCAGCTCGAACGTTTCCTCGACCGTGACCGCGCGGTCGGTACCAAGGGCGGCGCTGACGCTCGGGATCCCGAGGCCCTCGGGCAGCTTGAAGCCAGTCCGCAGGTCGCGCTCGCGGTTGCCCCCCGGCGGCAGGTCGACGGTGACGACGATCGCCTCGAAGCCGTGATCGACCGCCTCGTCCATCAACGCCTGGGTGATAACCGCATCGCTGAACTGGTAGAGCTGGAACCAGTGCCGGCCACCAGGAGCCGCAGCCGCCACCTCGCTGGGGAGCGCCGTCGCCAGGGTTGAGAGGCACATCGCGGTGCCGGCAGCGGCCGCGGCCCGCGCCATCGCCGCCTCCCCTTCGGGATCGACCAGACGCTGGTAGGCGACCGGGGCGACTATCACCGGCATTGAGAGCTGCCCTCCAAGCAGCTCCACGCGGGTGTCAACGGCGGAGACGTCGACCAGCATCCGCGGCCGCAGCCGCCACCGTTTCCAGGCCGCAAGGTTGTCGCCGAGGGTGATCTCGTCGCCGGCGCCACCGGCGAAGTACCCGAGCACGCCGGGCTCGAGCTTCTCAGCCGCAATCCGCTCCGGGTCATGGACGTTGATCCAGGCCTCGGTCATCGCTCGCGACCCTAGCGCTAGCGTGTCCAGGGTGAGCGGACGGCGGGGACCGACGCGACGGCAGATCCGGCAGCGGCGCGCCGTCGCGATTGGGATCATCGGCGTCGTGCTGGCGACGGTCGTCTACCTGGTCTTGGCCGCGACCGTGCTCGCGCCAGTAGACGCGCACGGCGCCCGGACCACCGAGCTGACGATCCACAGCCGGGCCGTGGGCCGCGACCTTGGCGTCAGCGTCGTCGAGCCGGCGCGACTTCCGGCGCGCGGCGAGCGCTCGCTGGTCATCTTCCTCCACGGCCGCGGCGGCTCCGAGGGGACCCTCACCGCCAACGAGGCGGTGTTCAAGGGCTTGGCCCGGCTCGGAGCGAGGGCCCCCGTGATCGCTTTTCCCGACGGCGGCGACCATAGCTACTGGCACAACCGCCCCGAAGGGGGCTGGGGCACGTACGTGATGCGGGAAGTGATTCCGACCGTCGTCAAGCGCTTCGGGATCGACCCGCAGCGGGTCGCGATCGGCGGCATCTCAATGGGCGGCTTCGGCGCCTACGACCTGGCCCTGCTCCACCCGCGGCGCTTCTGCGCCGTTGGCGGCCACTCGCCGGCACTCTGGTTCGAGGGCGGCGAAACGGCGCCGGGTGCCTTCGAAAGCGCTGCCGACTTCGACCGCAACGACGTCGTCGGGCTGGCGCACTCCAATCCCGACGCCTTCGCCGGGATGCGGGTCTGGAACGACTACGGCAACGAGGACCCGTTCCGCGGCTACGACGAAGGTTTCGTCGAATACCTGCGCGCCGACGGCGCCAATCTCAGCTCCCACTCATGGCCCGGCGGCCACGACAACGGCTACTGGAACGCCCACTGGCCCGCTTACCTGCGCTTCTACGCCAACGCCCTGGCCCACTGCTGAAGCGTTCGCACTTATCGTCGCTATGCGGTGATAAGTGCGAACACCGGGTCAGGGGCCGGGAGAGCCGGCCGGGGGCGTGCCAGGCGGGGGCGACGGGCCCCAGCTTTCGCGACCGTCGGTGGTCTCGATCGGGATCTTCGGCCCGGCCATCGCCGGCGTGTCCAGCGTGACGTCGGCAATTGCCTTGACCCGCGAGAAGATCTCGCGGACGGAGCTCTTCTCCGCCTGGTAGCCGTACTTGTGGAGGTCGGAGACCAGCCCGGTGGCGTCGATGCCCGCTTCTTCGGCGAGGAACAGCGCCCGCGGCATGTGGAAGCCCTGGGTAACGACAACAGCGTTGTGGACGTTGAAGATCGAGCGGGCGCGGACCATCGTCGCCCAGGTGTCGAACCCGGCGTGGTCCTCGAAGACATCGCGAGGCGGCACGCCGCGGGCGACGAGCGCCTTGCGCATCGTGTCCGGCTCGTCGTAGGCCCAAGTGTGGTGGTCCCCGGAGACAAGGATCTTCCCCACCTTGCCGGCCTTCCAGAGGCGGTAGGCACCCTTGACGCGATCGCCCAGCATTACGCTCAACTTCCCGTTCGGCTGCACCAGAGCCCCCGGCACGATCGCCACCTGCGCCGGCGGCACGTCAGCGACGTCCGACGTCGCCTCACCCTGCGTGCTGAGCACGATGTAGGCGTTCGCCGCCACGACTAGAAGCACGAGCAACACCCCGAGCCCGGTCAGCGCCCTCGAAGTCCGCGGCCAGCGCCGGTAGGGATAGGTGAGCGCCCGAAGCCCCTTCTTCAGCCCCTGCATCCCCGGAAACGCTAACAACCCCACCCGCGTTGGCGACTTTGTACCCCCTACAGGGGGTGAAATATCGCAGACGACAACGTTTTCTAGAGGGTGTCCCTCCGAGGAGGGGTCGGGTGCCCCTCGTACGAGCGGCGTCCTGATTTCTGCAGTGCCCGTCAGCGAGAGACGGGCTCTTAAAGGCAGAAATCCCAGCGAAGGTAGAGGGGCACCCGACCCCTCCACCCCCGCTGGAACTCCTCAACTCAGAAGTGAACGATCGGAATGATCAGGATCGCGACGATGTTCGCGACCTTGATCATCGGGTTGATCGCCGGGCCGGCCGTGTCCTTGTAGGGATCGCCGACGGTGTCGCCGGTTACCGAGGCTTCGTGCGCCGGTGAACCTTTGCCGCCGTGGGCGCCGTCCTCGATCAGCTTCTTCGCGTTGTCCCAAGCACCGCCGCCGGCGGTCATCGAGATAGCCATGAAGAGACCGACGACGATGACGCCGATCAGCAGACCGCCGAGCGCATCAACGCTGAGCAGGCCGACGATGACGGGCACGACGATCGGGATCAGCGCCGGCGCAATCATCTCTTTTTGCGCCGCCAGGGTGACGATCGAGACCGTTTCCCCGTACTCGGGTTTTTCGGTCCCGTCCATGATCCCCGGGTGCTCTTTGAACTGTTTGCGGACCTGCTCGACGACCTGTCCGCCAGCGCGGCCGACCGCCTCGATCGAGAGCGCCGCGAACAGATAGACCATCATGCCGCCGATGATCAGCCCGATCAGCACGTCGGGACTGGTCAGATGGAAGAGGCCGTTGAGGTCGTAGCCCGTCGGCGCTTCGTCCGCTAATTCGCTTCTGAAGGCGGCGAACAGCACCAGCGCGGCGAGCGCGGCGGAGCCGATCGCGTAACCCTTGGTCACGGCCTTGGTCGTGTTGCCGACCGCGTCGAGCGGGTCGGTGACGTTGCGGACCTCCTCCGGCAGATCCGCCATCTCGGCGATCCCGCCAGCGTTGTCGGTGATCGGCCCGAAGGCGTCGAGGGCGACGATCAGACCGCAGAGCGAGAGCTGGGCGACGACGGCGATGCCGATGCCGTAGATGCCAGCAAGCTCGTTGGCGCCGAGGATCGCAAGGGCGATGACGAGCGCCGGAGCGGCAGTCGCCTGGTAGCCCTGAGCGAGGCCGGCGATGATGTTCGTCGCGTGCCCGGTCTCCGATGCCTGGGCGATCGACTTCACCGGGCGGAAACGGGTTGCCGTATAAAATTCGGTAATCCCGAACAGCAGCGCGGTGACCGCAACTCCGATCACAGCGCAGAGCCAGAGGTCGGTAACGCTGATCGTCTTGGCGCCGACTTCAAGGCCGAACTTGACCGGGTCCGACATCAACCAGTCGGTGATCGGGTAGAAGGCCGCGATCGAGAGGATCCCGGAGATCAGCAGGCCGACGTAGAGCGCACCCTCGACTTTGTCGGTTTTGGTCCGCACGCAAAGAGCGCCGATGATCGAGGCGATGATCGCGACGCCGCCGAGCACCAGCGGGTAGATCGCGACGTTCCGCAGGTAGTCACCGTCGGAGCCGGTGAAGGTGAGGACGCCGAGCAGCATCACGGCGACCGAGGTGACCGCGTAGGTCTCGAACAGGTCGGCGGCCATGCCGGCGCAGTCGCCGACGTTGTCGCCGACGTTGTCGGCGATCACGGCCGGGTTGCGGGGATCGTCCTCGGGGATCCCGGCCTCGACCTTGCCGACCAGGTCGGCGCCGACGTCGGCGGCCTTGGTGAAGATGCCGCCGCCGAGACGGGCAAAGACGGAGATCAGCGAGCCACCGAAGCCAAGGCCGATCAGCGCATCGACGGCCTCCTTGTCGGTGCTGCCGGTGATGATCAGGACCCCGTAGTAGCCGGCGACGCCGAGCAGCGCCAGGCCGACGACGAGCAGACCGGTGACCGAGCCGCCTTTGAAGGCGACGTCGAGCGCCGGCGGCACGCCGCCGCGGGCGGCCTCGGCGACGCGCGTATTGGCCCGCACCGAGACGTTCATCCCGATAAAGCCGGTCGCGCCCGAGAGCGTGGCACCGATGATGAAACCGACTGCCGTCTTCCAGTCCTGCAGCACTAGCAAGAGCACGGCGATCGGGATCGCCACCGCGGCGATGATCGTGTACTGGCGGTTGAGGTAGGCCTGAGCGCCTTCCTGGACCGCGCCTGAGATTTCGCGCATGCGGTCGTTGCCCGCCGGCTTCGCGAGCAGGCGCTGGGTCACTATGAGTCCGTAGACGACGGCGGCGCCAGCGCAGACGAGCGCGACGACGACCCCGTAGTCGGTCAAGAAGCTGGTCAAGTTCAATTCCTCCGGTGGATTTAGCGGCGCGGGAGTCTATCGGCGGAAGCGGCGCTCTGCGCATAGGTACGCCGCGTCTCGGCGATCGCGTCGCGGTAGACGTCCTCGATCGAGGCCCCGGCGGCGAGCGCCTCGCGCGCCCGCTCCGCCCCGTTGCGCTCCGGCAGCTCGACCGCGATCCCCAACTGGGTGCGGGCGGGCTCGGTCCACTCCAGAATCGAGTCCAGGACCGCTCGCGTCGGGACCGTGGTGCCGGCGCGGAAGTCGATCATCTCGCCGCCGGCGCCGTGGCGGATCGCCCGCCAGAGGTTCTCCTCGATCTCGCGGTCGGCCAGCGGCGCCCCCTTGCCCTCGTACCCGTGCTCGTCGTAGTCGAGCGCAGTCTGGGCGATGCAGGCGGAAATCAGGCCGGCCAGAGCTAACGACTCCTCGCCACGCGTCTGCGCGTCGCAGATCCGGACCTCGACCGTGCCGAAGCTGTGATGGGGACGGACGCTCCACCACAGCTGGGTCGACTCGACCACGGTGCCGGTTCGCTGCAGCAGGCCGATGAAGTCCGCGTAGGTCCCCCAATCGCGGAACGGCGAGGGGACGCCGCAGCGCGGAAAGGTGCGGGTGAAGATCTCGCTGCGGACGGTGTGCAAGCCGGAGTCGCGACGGTCGAGAAAGGGCGAGTTGGCCGAGACGGCGAGCAGCAGCGGCAGCAGCTCCCGCAGCCAGTCGCAGACGGCGATTGCGCGGTCGGCGCCACGGACCCCCATGTGCACGTGCAGGCTCCAGGTGTTGTTGCGCTGGGCGACCCAGCCGAGTTCGTGGCGCAGCCGGTTGTAGTGCGGCGTGTCGATAATCCGCTGGTCGAGGTAGTTGGCCCAGGGATGGGTGCCGGTAGCGCCCAGCGCCAGGCCCATGCCGGCGACCAGCTCGAACAGCCGCGCCCGCCGCTCGCGCTGGCGCGCTGCCGCCTCGGCGAAGTCCTCGGCGCGGCCGGAGCGGATCTCGACCTCCGAGGCGATCAGCTCCCCCGCCGCCGATTCCGCCAGCAGCTCGTCGCGCTGGCAGGCGGCGTAGACGTCCTCGAAGCGGTTCTCCAGCTCCAGCGTCCCGGGCTCGAGGATCGCGAACTCCTCCTCGAGCCCGACCGTGAAGTCGGTCGAGGACTCGAACGTCTCGCGCGCGAGGTCGAGGTCCATGGACACGGGTTAAGCGAGGTAGAAGTAGAGCGCGTAGAGCAGGTCGACTGCCGGACTGGAAGTGTGAACGGTGACCTCCGGCGGCACCTGCAGGAGCTGCTCGGAGTAGTTGAAGATGATCTTGACCCCAGCTTTGACGAGGCGGTCGGCGACCTCCTGGGCAGCGTCGGCGGGAACGGCGAGGACGCCGACGACGATCTCCTCCTCGGTGACCGCCGTGCGCAGGTCGCCGAGCTCGCGTACCCGCAGGTCGCCGATCTGTTTGCCGACCACGGTCGGATCGACGTCGAAGACGGCGACGACCTGGAAGCCATGGTCGGCGAAGATCGCCGAGCTAGCGATCGCCTGGCCGAGGTTGCCGGCGCCGAAGAGGGCGATGTTGTGCTGGCCCGAGGTGCGGAGAATTTTGCGGATCTCGGAGACGAGCGAGTCGACGTTGTAGCCGACCCCGCGCTTGCCGAACTTGCCGAAGCCGGAGAGGTCGCGGCGGATCTGGGTCGGATTGATGTGGGTGTACTCGGAGAGCTCCTGCGAGGAGATCGTCTCGCGACCCATCTTGCGGGCCTGGGTCAGCACCTGGAGGTAGCGCGAGAGGCGCGCGGCGACGCCCAGCGAGAGGCGCTCGCCTTCAACCGGCAGCCCGGCGGCCTCGATCTCATCGATCAACTCGACCATGCCCCCACAGTATCGAGCCTCGCCCGCACAGCCGCCTCGTCGAGCACGAGCTCGGAAGCGACGATCCCGTCGACCTCGACAACCGGGATCCGCTCGAGATGGCGGCGCAGCAACAGCTCATCGCTCTCGATGTCGACCTCGTGCAGGGCGAAGCGATAACCCTCCCGGTGCAGGGCGACAAGGGTCTCGATCGCCTGCTCGCAGAGGTGACATTCCGGCCGCGAGTAGACGACGACGTCGGTCACAGGCGTGTCCGGGGCGCGGCTCAATGAGCGACGGCCGGCCGGTCCCCGCTGGCGAAGGCATCGAAGCCGAGGTAGTCGGGGTACGGGACGGCGGCTGCGAAGCGCGCCGCGGAGCCGATCATCGCTGCGTTGTCGGTGCAGAGCTTGATCGGGACCAGTTTCAGGCCCACGCCCTGGCGCTCGCAGAGATCCGCCACCGCCTCGCGCAGGGGCCCGTTGGCGGCGACACCGCCGCCGAGCGCGACGGCATCCCAGTCGCCGCGCTTCAGCGCCCGCTTCAGCTTTTGGGTGAGTTGGCCGACGACGGCCGCCTGGAAGGAGGCGGCGAGGTCGGCGCGGCGCTCGGCGACGCCCTCGGGACCGAGTTCCCGGCAGCGATACACGAGCGCGGTCTTGAGGCCGCTGAAGCTGAAGTCGAGGCCGGGGTCGCGCGCCATCGCGACCGGCATCTCGAATGCTTCCGGGTCTCCGCCACGCGCCTCCTTTTCCAATGCCGGCCCGCCCGGAAAGCCGAGGCCGAGCAGTCGCGCCGACTTGTCGAAGGCCTCGCCGGCGGCGTCGTCGAGGGTCTGGCCGAGGACCTCGTGCCCCTCGTGGTCGCGGACCGCGGCGAGCAGAGTGTGCCCGCCGCTGGCGAGGAGACAGAGGAACGGCGGCTGCAATGGCTCCGGCTCGAGGAAGTTGGCGGCAACGTGCCCCTGCAGGTGGTCGACGGGGATCAGCGGCAGCCGGCGCGGCGCCGCGATCGCCTTCGCGGTGCTGACGCCGACGAGCAGGGCGCCGATCAGGCCGGGCCCGGCAGTGACCGCGATCGCCTCGACGTCGTCGAGCGTCACCTCCGCCTCGCGCAAAGCCGCCTCGACCAGCGGCGCGGTCAGCTCCAGGTGATGGCGGGCGGCGACCTCGGGGACGACGCCGCCGAAGACGGCGTGGGCGTCGGTCTGGGAGGAGATCAGGTTGGAGAGGATCCGCGGGCCGTCGAGGACTGCCGCGCAGGTGTCGTCGCAGGACGTCTCTATCGCGAGGATCAAGGCCGCTCTCCGGACTCGGCGCCGTGGCTCAGTCGAGCCACATGATCAGCGCATCCTCACCGTTGTCGTGGTAATAGCGGGGACGAATACCAGCGGAGCGGAAGCCGAAACGTTCGTACATCCCGATCGCACCGTGGTTGGAGACGCGGACCTCGAGCGTGAACGGCAGCGTCCCGCGCCCCTCCTCGAAGAGGCGGCGCAGCAACTGGCCGGCGACGCCGCTGCCACGCGCCTCGGGGGCAACGGCGATGTTCATAAGGTGCCAGACCTGGTCGTAGCGGGAGCAGATCACGTAGCCGAGCAGATCCTCGCCGGCGCTGGCGGCGAGACAGACCCCCGACGGCTTCGAGAGCTCGAGCACGAACATCGCCAGCGACCAGGGAGTCGGGAAGGAACGACGCTCGACCGCGATCACCGCCGGCAGGTCGCTGTAGGCGAGCCGGCGCACCCGGACCGTTTGGTCTAGCTCACTCTGCTCTCTGGAAAGCATCTCGCTCACGCCACCGCTCCGCATCTGGAGGTCTGAGGTAGATCGGATCGAGCGAACCCGCCTTGGCGCCGTCCGCCGCCGCGATCGCGCAAACGTGGCGCGCGGCAACCCGGTGCACGGGGTCGTCATCGTCCGCTATCCGCAGGCCGTTCCGGGCCAGCTCCTGACGAAATCGTACCGCCCCCGGTCCGGCGGCCGACGGCGGCGTTTCCAATGCAGCCACCCGTTCGGAGAGCTCCTCGGGACGGCAGACCAGCGGCTCCCAGATGCGCTCGCCGGTCGCCGCGTAGAGGGCGGCGAAGACCTCGCCGCGGAAGCCGTCGAGGACCGCCAGCCTCTCCCCCGTCGCTCCCGCCTCCTCGATCCCGCGGGCGAGCGCGTCAAGGGTGCCGACGCCAGTCGCCGGCAGCCCGCTCGCGGCAGCGAGGCCGCGGGCGGTGGCGATCCCGATCCGCAGCCCGGTGAAGGAACCGGGGCCGAGACCGACCGCGATCAGGTCGATCTCCGGCCAGCCGCCGGCAGCCGCGACGGCGCGCTCTACCTCGGCCAGCAGCGAGGTCGCGTGCCGGGGCCGGCCGGTCGCCGAGAGCCCTAGTTGCGACTCGTAGAGGGTCTCGCCCTCGCGCCAGGCGCAGGCGGCGGTGTCGACCGTCGCGGTGTCGAAGCCGACGACGGCCAGCGCGCCTGCGCCCCTCTCGGCCCTAGCTCTTGACCCGGAAGGCGAAGGACCCGACTTTCTTACCCTTGACGAACCAGCTGACGACGTGGCGGCCCGGGATCGTCGAGGTGATCTTGTTCACGTACAGCGTGCCCTTGACCGCTTCCTGAGCCTGCGCACAGAGGTTTTTCCCGCTCGGGAACTTGACGCAGACCGTGTACATCACGTTGCCTTTGGTGCTTTTGAAGAACGCACCCTTTTTGCTGCCCCTGGGACAAACGTGCGCGGGGGCGGCGTTGCGGGAGATGCCGCAGCCGACGTAATGCCGGTACGCCGCAGCGCCAGCGGTGGCCGGCACCGCCGCTGCCAGCAATCCGGTCGCCACTAACAGGGCGACGAGCGCCTTCATTCCCTTCATGGGTCCATCCCTTCGTCAAATTGAAATCCGGGTCGCCGATGCTACAAGTTGCCTCGGCTTCGGAAACACGGCCGGAAAGGGATTGCTGCGCAGTTGCCCGGTTTTCTCCCTACCAGTCGACCTCGATCGCCCGCCGTTCCTCGCCGAGGTGTTCGAGCCGGATCTCCAATGCCGGGCGCCCCAGGCGGCCCGCGCCGGCAGCGGGCCACTCGACGAAGGCGACGCCGTCGGGACTGAGGTAGTCGTCGAGCAGTGCCGGATCCTCGCCGTCGAGGCTGGTCAGCCGGTAAAGGTCGAGATGGGAGATCGGCAGACGGCCGCCGCCGTAGCGCTGACCGATCGTGAAGGTCGGCGAGGTAACGGGCTCGGTGACGCCGAGGGCGCGAGCGGCGCCACGGATCAGGGTCGTCTTGCCGGCGCCGACCTCCCCCGCGAGGACGACGACGTCACCAGGTCCCAAGCGTTCGGCGACGCGAGCGCCGAGCGCTTCGGTCTCGGCCGATGAGGTCGTTTCGATCCGCTCGGTAATGGGAACTGCCCCTAGCCGAAGAAGCCGAGCTGGTCGGCGGGCGGCGGCTCGGGGTCTGGCGACGGCGTGTCGTCGGCGGCTTCGATCTCGTCCTCGCTCGGCGCCAGTTCCGGCTCCGAGCCCGCGAGCAGGCCGGGGATCGTCGCGAAATCGGCCCGCAGCGTCTCTTTCATCGCCGGCGTCCGCAGGGCGGCCGCCGGGTGCAGCAGAGGCAGCAGGAAGACCGCGCGGCCACCGAGCTCGTGCAGCTGCGGCGTGCCGCGGACCTTGGTGATCCCGACCTGGCTGCCGCTCAACAGCTTGGTCGCGAAGTTGCCGAGCGTGCAGACGACCTTCGGCTCGATTAGCCGTACCTGCTCGAACAGGTAAGGCTCGCAGGCCTGGATCTCAAACGGCTGCGGGTCGCGGTTGCCGGGTGGGCGGGACTTCAGCACGTTGGCGATGAAGACCTCCTCACGCGAGAGGCCGATCTCTTCCAACAGCTGGTTGAGGAGCTGGCCGGCGCGGCCGACAAACGGCAGCCCCTGGCGGTCCTCGTCAGCGCCCGGTGCCTCGCCGACGAACATCAGCTGGGCGTCGGCGTTGCCGGCGCCGAAGACCGCTTTCGTCCGCGTCTCGTACAGGGGGCATTTGGTGCAGGTCTGGACCTCTTTGAAGAGCTCGACCAGCCGCTCGCGGCGCTCCTCCGCGGTCGGAGTCACGGCTTCTCCCCCGCCGCCCGCCGCTTGCGGGACTCGGCGATCCGGTCGGTGCGCGCTGATTCGCGCTCGCGCCGGCGCGATTCATCCGAGCGGACGCCGGCGCCGCGCGGCTGGCGCCCCGGCGGTGAGACGTTGGAGATCAGCCGCCGCGTCCGCGCCGAGCTGCACTCGGGACAGCCGGGCGGGGTCGCATCGGCCGCGACCAACTCCTCGAAGCGATCCCCGCACTCCTCGCACTCGAACTCGTAGATCGGCACCGTCGACCGATCATTACTCACCGGGAGGCGGCGTGCATCCGATCCGCGAACCGGGCACGAATGCACGAGGTCGGCGGGTGCCCTACCGCGTCTGCGACATTGACCCTGCTCTGGTCGGGTCAATGTCGCAAACGCGGCTCGCGGAGCCAGTCGATACCGGACCGAGCCCGGCGCCGGTTCAGGGCGAGCGGCGGCCGCTGATCCAGTTCGCCGAGCCGTAGGGCGGCAGTTGCAGCACCAGCCAGAGCAGGACACCGGTGGCGCCGGCGTAGAGGAAGAGCTCGGCGACGCCAGAGTTTTCGCCGACCACGTTCTGGCCGATCCCGAGGATCGAAAAGGTGAAGATCGCGAGGCCGAGGGCGCTCAGCAGCCAGGGCTTGTGCCGACTGGGCATGAACTCGAGCCGAATCAAGCTGACGACCGTCAGCACGAAGATCCCGAACTCGAGAATGCCGAGGATCGTCCAGGCGGCGTCGGTACCGGGAATCGTGTCGAGGAAGGTGCCGGCGAACTGTTTCTCGATCCCGGCCGGTGCCCCGAGCCCGTCGAAGATCTTCTCCTTGCCGGCGTAGAAGAAGAGGACACCGACGAGGAAGTAGATCCCGGCCAGGATCAACCCGTAGACAACCCAGTCCTCCCAGCGCGGCTTCCCCGTCGCTGGATTCGCTGCAGCGCTCTCCATCTCAACCTCCTAGGGCAGTCGCCGACCCTCACGACCGGCGAAAAGGGACGAATCGAGCCTAGCCTCCGCTTGGGCGATCGCAATGAACTGCAACGTTTCGTCGAGGCTCCCTGATCTTTGAAATAGTCTCGCGCTTGCTCGACGTGCAAATCAGGCGCTCGCGGGTGGCCGGCTGGATTGCCGCGCTGGCGCTGGTCGCGGCGGCGCAGTTCGGGACCGCCCCGGCGCAGGCGAAGCCGCATCAGCTCGTGATCCCGGGGTCGTTCGAAATCCTCGCGCAACTGCCGAAGAGCCACGGCTACTCGATCTCGATCGGCAGTGAGGACCACCGCCACATCGAGTTGAAGGCTTCGAAGGGCGCCCTAATCGCCTCCTACAGCGTCATCGGGCGTGCCAACCGCAACCGGCTCGACGCCGATTTCGGCCGCTTCGGGCATGTGTCTCTGCGCTTCCACGCCCCGCAGCGCAAGCGCGGCGGCTCGCTGCAAATTTGCCCCGGCAAGCCGGCGGTGCGCGAGGTGGGGACGATGCGAGGCTCTGTCCACTTCTCCGGACCCAACGGCTTCCCCAACGCCTCGGCGACCAGGGTGCACGCCGTAGCAACTCACTCCTTCCCTCAGGTCTGCAAGTTCGGCAATGCCGGCGGCGGAAGTTCCAACACGCCAGGAGCCACCGAGCCCCACCCGCATCCGCACGGACCCGGAGCGCGGCTGCTGCAGCGGCTGACCCAGGCGCGGTTGGGTGGCGATGATCAGGAAGTGGCGCTCGAAGGGCTCGTCGCCAAGCATCGGACGAACACCGGGCAGTTCGAGTTCGCCGTCTTCAGCATCCCCGAATTCCTCGCGATCGTCATTGCCAGCGCAGAGGAAACGGTTGGGCGAGTGCACGTTTCGCGTGGCGCGCTTGTGATTGCCAGCCCGCGAGTGTTGAAGCTCAGCGCACCTGGCGCAGGGCCACAGAAGGCGACGGTGACGGCACCGAAGCCGTTCTCCGGCAGTGCCAAGTACATCAAGGACCTTGGCGGCGAAGAGAGCTGGGATGGCTCACTGCGGGTGCCGATCCCTGGTGAAGGCAAGGTTTCGCTGACCGGCCCCGAATTCGATGTCAAGACCTGTCAGGCGCGGACCAAGAAGGAAACCGAAGCCTGCACGAATCTGATCCAGCCCTGAGCACCCCCGGGCCGCTGGTTCCTTCTAGGGCAGCGGCTCCCACTCCCAGCCCTTGGCCGACGCCAGGCTCTCCTGGTCGAGATAGCGGCGGAACTCGTCGAGCTCGGCCGGCTCGATCGAGTAGACGTGGTCGGGCTCTGGGAAGTGGCGGGAGCGGACCTCGTCGCGGTAGCGCTCGACGGCGCTGACCATCGTCTGGTGGACGTCGGCGTAGCGCTTGACGAACTTCGCCATGTGGCCAGTGGTAATGCCGAGCAGGTCGTGGAAGACGAGGACTTGGCCGGAAGTCGACGGGCCGGCGCCGATGCCGATGCTGGGGATCTCGAGCTTGTCAACGATCACTTCGGTGATCGCCGCCGGGACCGCCTCGAAGACGATCGCGAAGCAGCCGACCGCCTGCAGGGCGAGGGCGTCCTCGAGCAGCTTGATCGCGTCCTTGGTCGTCTTGCCCTGGGCTTTGTAGCCGCCGAGCGCGGTCGCGGTCTGCGGGGTGAGGCCGATGTGACCCATCACCGGGATGCCGGAGCGGATGATCGCGCGGGCGCGCTCGACCGCCACCCCTCCCGCCTCGAGCTTGACGACCTGACAGCCGGTCTCCTTGACCAGCCGTTGAGCGCTGAGGATCGCCAGCTCGTTGCTTGACTCGTAGCTGCCCATCGGCATGTCGCCGACCATCAGCGGCGTCGTCAGGCCGCGGCGGACGGCTTTGCCGAGGACGATCATCTCCTCGATCGAGACGAACTCGGTGCCGGGGTAGCCGAGGACGACGTTGGCCGCGGAGTCGCCGACGAGGACGATGTCGACGCCGGCGGCCTCGGCGACGGTCGCCGAGGGGTAGTCGTAGGCGGTGACCATCACGATCGGTTCGCCCTTCTCCTTCATCTCGAACAGCCGCGGTAGGCTGACCGGGCGGCGCTCGGAGGGCGGGGGCGCGGTGTGGGAGCGGCCTCCGGAGCTCATTTGAGCAGCACCTCGGGATGGCTGTCGACGGCGACCGAGCGGTTCTCCTCGTCGACGTGAACGACGACCGGCGAGTAGCGCTCGAGATCGCTCTCGTCGTAGGCGCCGAAGGAGGCGACGATGATCTTGTGGCCGGGCTCGGTCAGGTGGGCCGCGGCGCCGTTGACCTGCATCGTCCGCGAGCCGGGCTCGCCGTCGATCACGTAGGTGACGAAGCGTGAGCCGTTGTCGACGTCCCAGACGTGGACCTGCTCGTTGGTGATCAGATCGGCTTCGGCCATCAGCTCGGTGTCGATCGTGATGCTGCCGATGTAGTCGACGTCGCAGTCGGTGACCGTCGCTCGGTGGATCTTGGACTTCAACATCTGCCTTTGCATTACCGCTCCCTCTCCGCTCGTTCAGGGTCGATCAAGACGTTGTCGATCAGTCGCGCAGCGCCGAGTGGGGCGGCGACGGCAACCAGGACCGGGCGCTCGCCCAGGTCCTCGACGGGGGCGAGCGACTCGGCGTCGCGCGCCTCCAGGTACTCGGGCTCGATTCCGGCCTCAGCCAGAATCCGGGCCCCTGCCTCTAGGCCGGCGGCGAGCGAGCCGGCCAAAGCTTCGTGCTCGACCGCGGCGAGGGCGCGCGCGAGCGCAACGGCACGCTCGCGGTCGGCCGGGTCGAGATAGGCGTTGCGCGAACTCATCGCCAACCCATCGTCCTCGCGCACCGTCGGCATCACCTCGATCCGCAGCGGGAAGTCGAGGTCGCGGACCATGCGCCGGATCACCGCTGCCTGCTGAGCGTCCTTCTGGCCGAAGTAGGCGACGTCGGGGGCGACGAGGTTGAAGAGCTTGGCGACGATCGTGGTGACGCCGCGGAAGTGCTCGGGCCCGCGCCGCGCCGGGTCGCCGTCGAGGACGCCGGTCAACTGGCCGGTCACCTCGACCTGAGTCGAGAAGTTCTCGGGGTAGACCTCTGCGGCCTCAGGCGCATAGACCAGGTCGGCACCAGCCTCGGCGGCGAGCGCGAGGTCGCGCTGCTCGTCGCGTGGGTAGCGGTCGAGGTCCTCGCCGGGGCCGAACTGGGTCGGGTTGACGAACAGGCTGATCACGACCAGGTCGCACTCGGCGCGGGCCGCCCGCAGCAGCGAGAGGTGCCCCTCGTGGAGGAAGCCCATCGTCGGCACCAGGCCGGTCCGCAGGCCCTGTCGGCGCGAAGGCTCGAGGGCAGCGCGGAGCTCGGCCTTCGAGCGCAGCACGCTCACGGCCGCATCGGTGCGGGGGGTATCGCCGGTCAGGAGATCTACGTTCATCGGTCCATGCCCTTCGGGTCACGGCCACTTCCTGACGAAGTATAGGCAGGTGAGTGACGCCTCTCGCGCAACTTTCGGCCAAAAAGCCCACGCGCGTACCCGCATCCGCCGCAGATAAAAACCTTCCTCGATTGTGATCTGCCCGTCGCTCGCCACCGCAGTTGGGGAAAAGCCACTCCCCCAAGACGGAAGGTTGATCAAGAAATGAAGCGCGATGAGATTTTCGAGCAGGTCGACGACGGCGGTGCGATCGCCGAGATGGCCCACGAAGCCGCCGAGTCCCTCGAGCCGGGCGACACCCGCCTCGGCTTCCTGAAGAAGGCCGGCGTCACCGGCGGTGCCGTGATGGGCAGCGGGGCGCTGCTCGCCGCCCTCACCCCGGCCGGCGCGATGGCCGCCGGCAAGGGCCGCCCCCCGGCCAAATTCGGCAAGGGCGACATCGGCATCCTCAACTACGCTCTCACCCTCGAGTACCTGGAGGCCGCCTTCTACAACGAGGCGACCAAGAACAAGGTCGCCAGCGGTGCCCAGGAGTCGGCCTTCCTCAAGCGCGTCACCGCCGACGAGAACGCACATGTTGCATTCCTGAAGAAGGCGCTCGGCAAAA
Source organism: Solirubrobacterales bacterium (assembly GCA_035472275.1). Classification (GTDB taxonomy): domain Bacteria; phylum Actinomycetota; class Thermoleophilia; order Solirubrobacterales; family 70-9; genus VAYN01. Next base: position 6,666 of record DATIPH010000036.1, on the reverse strand, counting down.
AAGCCGTCGCCGCCCCCAAGGTCGACTTCGGCGACGCCACCAGCAAGGCGAAATGGCTCGGCACCTCGATGGTGCTGGAGAACACCGGCGTCAAGGCCTACGGCGGCCAGGCGCTGAACATCAGCAACCCGGCCTACATCTCGGCGGCGCTCTCGATCTGGGCGATCGAGGCCCGGCACGCATCCATCGCCGGCCTGCTGGTGAAGCCGACCTCGAAAAACATCTCGCCCGACGGCGGTGCCTTCAACGCCACGGCAACCGCTGCCGAAGTACTGAAGGCGGTCGAAGGGACCGGCTTCCTCGTTTAGCAGCAGCAGTTGGAAGCCGGGCGGGAAATCGTCCCGCCCGGCCTCTCCCCCGCCCCACCTAAGACTGGAGAACGCAATGCCCAACATTGGACCGCTGGAGATAGGAATCGTCCTCGTCATCGCCCTGATCGTCTTCGGGCCGAAAAAGCTGCCGGAACTCGGCAAGTCGCTCGGCAAGGGGATCAACGAGTTCAAAGGCTCGATCGGCGGCGGCAGCGACGAGACCGAGAAAGCCCCCGAGCGGCTCGAGAAGACGAGCGTCTGAACTCGCAGGCCAGGCTGAGCTGAGATCAGGAGAAGCGTGCCGCGCCGGATCAAACCGATATTGCATGAGGACGAGCTCAGCCTCGTCGGCCACCTCGATGAGCTGCGTTCGCGGCTGCTCGTCTGCCTTGTGGTCTTCGGCGTCGCCCTCGCCCTCTGCTTCTGGCAGAACCACCTGCTGCTGGAAGTGGCGCAGGCGCCGTTGCCGTCCGACCACGGCAAGCTGATCACCTTCGGCGTCACCGAGCCGTTCACGACGACCGTCACCGTCTCCGCCTACGCGGCGATCATCCTCTCGCTGCCGTTCGTCCTCTACGAGATCTACGCCTACGTGCTGCCCGCCTTCAGCCGCGAGCAGCAGCGGAGGATCACGCCGCTGCTGATGCTGATCCCGCTCCTCTTCATCGCCGGCGTCGCCTTCGGCTACTTCGTGGTGCTGCCGGCGGCGGCGAAGTTCCTGCTCAACTTCAACGACGCCCAGTTCAACGTGCAGCTGCGGGCGAAGGACTACTACGGCTTCTTCGCCCAGACCGTGCTCGCTTGCGGGATCGTCTTCCAGATTCCGGTCGGGATCCTGGCGGTGACCAGGCTCGGGATAGTCCGGGTCGACCAGCTGACCAGCAACCGGCGCTACGCCTATCTCGCCTGCGCGGTGGTGGCGGCGGCCCTGCCAGGTGTCGATCCGGTCTCGATGCTGCTGGAGATGGCGCCGCTGATCGTCCTCTACGAGCTCAGCATCATTCTGGCCAGAGCTTTCGGATCTCCTTCGCCGGCGCGCCCGCCGCAATCGTCGCCGGCTCCAGGTTCTTAGTCACGACCGAGTTGGCGCCGATCACGCAGCGCTCGCCGATCGTGATCCCGCTGGCGACGGCGCAGTGGACCCCGAACCAGCAGTTGGAGCCGATCTCGACCGGACCCTTCGAGGTGAAGCCCTGCCAGGTGATCGGCAGCTCGGGATCGTCGTAGCGGTGCTCGGCGTCGCCGACGAAACAGCCGTTGGCGAACATCACGTGATCGCCGATCGTCACCCGCCCCTGGGCGGCGATCATCGTGTTGCGGTTGAGGAAGCAGCCGGCGCCGATCTCGATCTCGGCCTCCGGCGCCAGGGTCAGCCAGCAGCCGGGCTCGAGCAACGTCCCTTCGCCGATCCGCAGCCGGCCCTCGTCGAGCGCCTCCAGCAGCTCGCCCTCGACCGGGTGGCGGATGAAGAAGCCGCCGCGGGCAGCGTGGCGGTCGATCCGCCAGCGCCGCAGGCGCCGATGGTTGCGCTCATACCAGCGCCGCTTGCGCCACCAGATTTTCCAGCCCCGTTGATCGGCCACGCATCTAGCTTTCCAGAGGTCCCGGCAGTAGGGTCGGCAGCCGAGTGACCGGCGACGGCGGAAAACTGCGTGGCGGCATCGATCTCGGCGGGACCAAGATCCAGACTGTCGTCGTCGACGCCGGTGGCAAGGTGCTGGGACAGTCGCGGCGGCCGACGCCGACCGACGGCAGCCCGGCCGGCGTCGCCGAGCAGATGGCCGAGGCACTGCGCGAGGCAGCGCAGGAAGCGGCCGTCGAGAGCAAGGACCTGGAGGGTGTCGGCGTCGGCTCCCCCGGCGACGCCGACGAGAAGACCGGGATCGTCTCCAGCGCCAAGAACCTGCCCGACTGGGAAGGGAGCTTCCCGCTGGCGGAAACCTTGAAAGGGGCGCTGGAGACGGAGGTGCGGGTCGGCAACGACGTCCAGGTCGCAACCGAGGCCGAGTTCCACCTCGGCGCCGGGCGCGAGTTCAAGAGCCTGATCGGCGTCTTCTGGGGCACCGGCGTCGGTGGCGGCCTCGTCCTCGACGGCAAGCCCTGGCTCGGCCGCGGCGCCGCCGGTGAGATCGGGCACATGGTCGTCAAGCGCGGCGGCGCCAAGTGCCCGTGCGGGCGCAGGGGCTGCATGGAGGCCTACGCCGGCCGCTCGGCGATGGAAGCAGAGGCCCGGCGCCAGCACGAAGAGGGCCACAAGACCGACCTCTTCAAGCTGATGGAGAAGCACGAGAAACCGCGCCTGACCAGCGGCATCTGGGAGCGCGCGCTCGACCACGGCGACCACCTCGCCGAGCACCTGATCGACCGCGCGATCGAGGCGCTGGGAACCGGCGTCGCCTCCGCCGTCAACCTGATCGACCCGGAAGCGGTGATCATCGGCGGCGGCCTCGGCGTCCGCTTCGGCGACCGCTATATGGATCCACTGATGGAGGAGATGCGCAAGCACCTCTTCCTCGACGAAAAGCCGCCGGCGGTTCGGGTCGCCTCGCTCGGCGACCTCGGTGGCGCTATCGGCGCCTCTTTGCTGTTTGCCCGCTGAGGCGGGCGCCCTAGACGCGGCCTGAGGTTTGCCGTTGCTGCCTGGCGATGGCGTCGACCAGGACGGCTAGCAGCAGGACACCGCCGGTGACCATCAGTTTGACCGCCGAGGAGAGCGAGAGTAGATCCATGCCGTTGGAGATCGAGCCGATCACCAGGGCGCCGAGCAGGGCGGTCCAGACCGAGCCACGACCTCCGAACAGGCTGGTACCGGCGATCACGGGGCCGGCGATCGCCAGCAGCAGCAGTTCGTTGCCGCCCGAGTTCTGGTTGACGGCGAAGAGCCGCGAGGCAGCCATGACGCCACCGATCGCCGCCATCGAGCCGGAGATCATGAAGACCGCGACGCGCACCCGGTTGACGCGGATCCCGGCCCGCCGCGCCGCCTCGGCGTTGCCGCCGACGGCGAACACATGGCGGCCGAAGCCGGTGCGCTTGGCCACGTACTCCATCCCGACCACAAAGCCCAGCAGAATCATCACCGCGAGCGGCACGCCGCGGTCGGAGTTGAGGATCGCGACGGCGCCGATCACCAGGGCCGAGAGGAAGACGAAGCGGACGATCAGCGACAGCGGGCCGCCGTCCGCGAGCCCCGCGACGACGCGTTTTCGGTAGCCGAGCGCGAGCACCGCGCCGTAGGCGCCGATGATCACCGCCGCGAAGATCCAGCCGACCGTGTCCGAGTAGAAGGTGTTGGCGAGGCCGGTGATTTTCGGGTCGGTGATGTTGAGTGAGCCGGTCTTTCCCAGCACCTGCAACAACGCCCCTTCCCAGGCTAAGAGGCCGGCCAGGGTGACGACGAAGGATGGGATCACGAAGCGGCTGAACAGCGAGCCCTGGGCGAAGCCGATCGTGGCACCGACCGCGACCGCGGCCGCTATCGCCAGATAGGCGTTCCAGCCGTGGTTGACGCTCAGCACCGCCATCACCGCCGCCGAGAGCCCGCTGACGGCGCCGACCGAGAGGTCGATCTCACCCAGCAGCAGGACGTAGACGATCCCGACCGAGATCAACCCGATCGTCGTGATCTGCAGCATCAGGTTGGTCAGGTTCTGAGCCGAGAGGAAGCGGGGTTCCTGGACCTGGAAGATGATCGCGATCACCACCAGCCCGAGCACCACCCGGACCGAGGAGAGGTCGCCCTGGACGAGGCGGCGGAGGGTCTGGGAAGGGGTCAGGCTTTTCTTGCCCTTCGGCTCGTCGGCGGTCGCCTCGGTCGCGCTCACTTCCCCTCCTCTGCTGGTTGCTCCTGTTTGTCGCGATCGCCGAGCCCGGTGATCGCGCCGACCACCTGCTCCTCCGTGATTTCGTTGGCGGCAAAGTTGCCGGCCGAGCGGCCGAGCCGGAGAACGAAGATGCGGTCGGCGATCTCGAAGACGTCGACCAGGTTGTGGCTGATCACCACCACCCCGAGATCTCGCTCGCGCAGACGCCGGATCAAGGCCAGCACCTGTTTGGTCTGCGGCACCCCGAGCGCCGCGGTCGGCTCGTCCAGCAGCACGACCTTCGGCTCGCCCAGCAGCGAACGGGCGACGGCAACCTGCTGGCGCTGGCCACCGGAGAGGGTCCCGACCTCGCTGCGCAGGCTCGGGATCGTCACCGCCAGGTTCGAGAGCAGGTCGGCGGTCTCGTGCTCCATCTTCACCTCGTCGAGCTGACGCGAGGCCCGACCGACCCCCGGCGCGAGCTCCTCGCGACCGAGGAAAAGGTTGTTGACCACGTCGAGGTTGTCGCAGAGAGCGAGGTCCTGGTAGACGGTCGCGATCCCGAGTGCGGTCGCATCCTGCGGCTTGGAGATCGAAACCTCCTGACCTTCGAAGCGGATCGCGCCGTCGTCGATCGTGTTGATCCCGGCGATCGCCTTGACCAGGGTCGACTTGCCGGCGCCGTTGTCGCCGACGAGGCCCACGACCTCGCCGGCGCTGACGGCGAAGTCGACCCGGTCCAGAGCCTGGACCGGGCCGAATCGCTTGCTAACTCCCTCTAACTCCAGGAGGGGCGCCCCAGGGCTCATGCTCAGCCCGAGATCCCTGCTTCTTCGCACGCCTTCTTGTAGGCGCTGGTGCAGAGTTCGGAGGGCGAGACGAACCCGTCTTTGACCACCGTGCTCTTGATGTTGTCTTTGACAACCGCGACCGGTTCCAGGATCGCCGAGGGGACGTCGGTCTTGCCGTTGTTGACTTCTTCGGTGACTTTGTCCTGCGGCAATTCTTCGCCTTCGGCCAGGGCGACCGCGAATTCGGCGGCGATTTCAGCCTGTGGCGGGATCGACTTGTAGATCGTCATGAACTGCTGGCCGACGAGGATCCGCTGCAGGCCGGCGACGGTCGAGTCCTGGCCGGTGACAGGCCGTTCTTCGGGGTTGATCCCAGCGCCTTTCAGCGCTGCGATCGCGCCGCCGCCGGTGTCGTCGTTGGCGGCGTAGATGCCCCAGAACCCTTCGTTGCCGAGGGCGGTGATCGCCTGCTGGGCCTCACGCTGAGCGTTTTCGGCGCTCCAGCCGGGGGTGTCGTATTCCTTGGCGACTTTGACCCCAGCAGCTTCGAACGCTTTGCTCGATCCGGCCTTGAAGAGCGCGGCGTTGGGATCGGCCGGGTCGCCGTTGATCTTGATGATCGGGCCGCTGGCGTGGCCGTCTTCTTTCAGTTTTTCCGCCAGCGTTTCGGCCTGCAGTTCGCCAACCCGTTCGTTGTCGAAGGAGACGTACGCCGAGACTTCGCTGTTTTCGATCAAGCGGTCGTAGCTGACCACCGGGATGTCCTGAGCGTGGGCTTTTTCGACGATCGCCGCCGCCGATTTGGAGTCCATCGGATCGAGGACGAGCACGTCGGCGCCTTTGGTCAGCGCCGCTTCGCCCTGCGACTGCTGCTTTTCAGCGTCGCCGCCGGCGTTGAAGTAGATGACTTCGCATTCCGGGCACTGTTCCGAGACCGAGCTTTCGAAGTCGGGCTTGTCGTTGGTTTCGTAGCGCGGCGTTTCGTTTTCCGGCAGCAGGAGAGCGATCGTGAAAGCGCCGCCTCCACCGCCTTCGGCTTCGCCGCCGCCGGTACCGCTGCTGCTGCTGTCGCTGCTGCCACAGCCAACCGCCACGACGGCGACCGCGACCAGCGCCGCGACGGCGACGATGACGCGCTTCGTAAGACCTGGTTTCGACATCTCTTCTCCTCTGGTTTGGGCTTGCCCTGATCCCCACGGCGAGCCTACCCCTAACCCCCTGGATTTATTCAACGAATTTCCGAAATGGCCAACCAACGAGGACAGCGATGGACATCGCGGCCACGCCACAAGGTGAAACTCCCCGCAACTCGCGAGCTTGAGCTAGGCGGCGATCGGCTCGCGCCGTTTGCCGCTGCGCTTCGGCTTCGCCGGCTCGACCAACTCGGCAAGGAAGCGGCCGGTATATGAGCCCGATACGGCAGCGACCTCCTCCGGGGTGCCGGTGGCGACGATCTGGCCGCCCTCGTCCCCACCCTCGGGACCAAGATCGACGAGATGGTCGGCGGTCTTGATCACGTCGAGGTTGTGCTCGATCACGACCACCGTGTTGCCGGCGTCGACGAGGCGGCCGAGGACCTCGAGCAGGCGCGCGACGTCGGCGAAGTGGAGGCCGGTGGTCGGCTCGTCGAGGATGTAGAGGGTGTCGCCGGTGGCGACTTTGGAGAGCTCGGTGGCGAGCTTGATCCGCTGCGCCTCACCGCCGGAGAGCGTCGTCGCCGGCTGGCCGAGGCGGATGTAGTCGAGGCCGACGTCGTGCAGG
>DATIPH010000035.1:0-11979 GCA_035472275.1 Solirubrobacterales bacterium | reverse complement strand
CCCCAGTGGGATCCGGTCCCGGGGCAGCGATTGTTCGCCGGCCTGCTGGCCTTCTTCCTCCTCGTCGAGATCTCCGCCGCCGTCCTCTCCTCCGCCCTCAAGGCCCTCGGCACCCACGGCCCCGACGTCCCCGCCGGCTTCGGCGACCCCGCCGCCATCGGCCGTTTGCTCCTAGAAAAATTCTTGCTGCCCTTCGAGGCTTCGAGCATCCTGCTTCTGATCGCCGCGGTGGGGGCAATCGTCCTCGCAGCCCGTAAGAGGGACGAGGGCACCCCCTCGGAACACTCAGCGAAGCGTTCAGAGGGGGTGCCCTCGTCCCTATGAACATCGAGTGGTACATCGTCCTCTCAGCGCTCCTGTTCACGATCGGCGCGGTCGGCATCCTGGTCCGCCGCAGCCCGATGGTGATCCTGCTCTGCCTCGAGCTGATGCTGAACGCCGGCAACCTGGCACTGGTCGCCTTCAGCCGCGAGGTCGGCAACCAGCAGGGCCAGGTCTTCGCCCTGGTCGTGATGGTGATCGCCGCCTGCGAGGTCGTCGTCGGCCTCGGCCTGATCGTCGCCATCTTCCGCCGCAAGCTGCCGATCGACGTCGACATATTGACGGAGCTGCGCGGCTGATGGCAACGACGTGGGCCTGGCTGGTCCTGCTCTTCCCCCTGCTCGGCTCGATCACGATCGCGCTCTCTTTCAGGGCGCTGCCCTCGAAAACGGCGGGCCTGCTCGGCACCGCGGCGATCGCCGCCGCCTTCGTCTGCGGGATCGTCGTCCTCGTCACCCTGCTCGGCGAAGACCCCGAGGCCCGCCACCATGCCTCCTCGCTCTGGGACTACGCCAGCGTCGCCGGGCTCAACATCAAGCTCGGGATCTACGTCGACCCGCTCTCGGTCTTCATGGTCCTCGTCGTCACCGGCGTCTCGACCCTGATCCACCTCTACTCCTACGGCTACATGCAGTCCGACGAGGGTTACCACCGCTTCTTCAGCTACCTCAACTTCTTCGTCTTCTCGATGCTGCTGCTCGTCCTCGCCGGCAACTTCGTCCTGCTGATCGTCGGCTGGGCCTTCGTCGGCTTCGCCTCCTACGCACTGGTCAGCTTCTGGTACCGGCGCAAGACGGCGACGAAGGCAGGGATGAAGGCCTTCGTGATCAACGTCGTCGGCGACATCGGCCTCACCCTCGCCGCCTTCCTCATCTTCCGCGAACTCGGGACCTTCGAATATCAGGACGTCTTCGCCAAGGCGCCGCACGTCTTCCACACCAATGAGTGGACGATCACCGCCATTTGCCTGCTGCTCCTGGTCGGCGCCTTCGCCAAGTCGGCGCAGCTGCCGTTCCACACCTGGTTGCCGGACGCAATGGAGGGCCCGACCCCGGTCTCCTCGCTGATCCACGCGGCGACGATGGTGACCGCCGGCGTCTACCTGATCGCCCGCACCCACACCCTCTTCGTCCTCGCCCCGACCGCCGCTGACATCGCCGCCTTCGTCGGCCTCGCGACCCTGCTGGTCGCCGGCACGATCGCCCTGGTGATGACCGACTTAAAGCGCGCGATCGCCTACTCGACTATGAGCCAGATCGGCTACATGATCATGGGCGTCTCGATCGGCGCCTACAGCGCCGGCATGTTCCACCTGATGACCCACGCCTTCTTCAAGGCGCTCCTCTTCATGGCCGCCGGCTCGTTCATCTCAGCGATGGCGAACAAGCAGAACATCGACGAAATGTCGGGCTTCGGCAAGGCGATGAAGTTCACCTCGATCACCTTCGTCTGCGGCGCCCTCGCCCTCGCCGCCTTCCCCGGCACCTCCGGCTTCTTCTCCAAGGACGAGATCCTCGCCTACGCGACCGACCGCGGCGGCATGTACCTGATCTTTACCGTCCTCGGCTACTTCGGGGCGCTCCTGACCGCGATTTACACCTTCCGTCTGGTCTTCCGGGTCCTGCCCGGCAAGCCCTGCAAGGAGGCGCAGGAGCTGATCGACACTGGCCACCTCGCGCACGAGACGCCGCGCAACCCGGCGACCGGCGAAGAGGAGGACACCGACGTCGGCTTCCCGGGGGCCGAACACCACATCGCCGAGCAGTCGCCGGGGATGAAGATCGCGATGGGCGTCCTCGCCTTCCTGGCGCTGTTCGCCGGCTTCGTCCAGGTCCCCGGCGTCGACGAGACGATCACCCACTTCCTCGACCCGGTTTTCGCCGACTCGCCGCTGGCGGCGATCGTGCCCACCGTCAGCGCCTCCTGGACCGGCCTCGCGATCGGCGCCGCGATCTCGATCGCCGGGATCGGGATCGCCTACTGGGTCTACATCTTGCGCCCGGAGACGCCGGCGGCGCTGATCCGCCGCTTCCGCTGGGTCCACACCCTCCTCGTCAACAAGTGGTACTTCGACGAGCTGATCGACATCCTCATCGTCCGCCCGGCGCTGGCGATCGGCCGCTTCGCCAACCGCGTCTTCGAGCGCTTCGTCGTCGACGGCCTCGTCACCGGAACCGAGGAGACCGTGCGCGGTGCCAGCGGCGTCGTCCGCGCCGTCCAGAACGGCTTCGTCCGTAGCTACGCCCTGCTTCTGATCGCCGGCTTCGCCGGGTTGGCCCTCTACTTCCTGATCGTGCAGTCATGATCAGCGTCCTCCTCTGGGCCCCGCTGGCCTTCGGCATCGTCGGCCTCTTCCTGCCCAAGCGGGTGGTCGGCTGGTGGGCGGCGCTCGGCACCGTTGTCACCCTCGGCGTTGCGGTTGGGATGGTCGCCGGCTTCGACGGCGGCAGCTCCGGCCTGCAGTACACGGTCGACACGCCCTGGATCTCCGGGCTCGGCGTCGACTACAGCCTCGGAATCGACGGGCTCAACCTCTTTCTCGTCGTGCTGACGGCGTTGCTCTGGACCGGCGGCACCGCTTTCGCCGCCTTCCGCGGCCAAGAGCGCCCACAGCTCTTCTTCTTCCTGATGCTGCTCGCCGAGACGGCGACGCTGGGCTCATTCCTGGCTCAAGACCTGCTGCTCTTCGTCCTCTTCTTCGACTTCATGCTGGTCCCGTTCTACTTCCTCTTCGGCGCCTGGGGCAGCGACCGCAAGGACGGACCGACCGCCGCGGCGGCGACGCTGAAGATGATGATCTACACCCTGATCGGCTCGCTGCTGATGCTGGTCGGGGCGATCGCGGCGGCGATCATCTCCGCCGACGGCGGCCACCTCACCTTCTCGATCGCGGCGATCCAGCACCAGGGCCTCGACGTCGACAGCCAGCGCTGGATCTTCTGGTTCTTCGCCGCCGCCTTCCTGGTCAAGATGCCGGCCTTCCTCCTCCACGGCTGGATGCCGGACGCTTACCGGGCGGCGCCATTGCCGGTCCTCGTCGTCTTCTCCGGCGTCCTCGCCAAGGTCGGCGCCTACGGCTTCCTGCGCGTGGTGCTGCCGCTGTTCCCGGCGGCGACGGTCGAATTCCAGGAGGTCGTCCTGATCATCGCCCTCGCCTCGATCCTCTACGGCTCGGTGATGGCCTTCACCCAGACCAACCTGCGGCTGATCGCCGGCTACTCCTCGGTCGCCCAGCTCGGCTTCATCACCGCCGGGATCTTCGCCCTGCGCGCCGACGGCTCCGACGGAGCGATCCTGCAGATGGTCAACCACGGCCTCGTCGTGGCGCCGCTGTTCATCATCGTCGCGATTTTGGTCGAGCGGACCGGCACCGAGGACATCCGCAAGATGGGCGGGATGGCGTTGCGGGCACCGGTCCTCGCCGCCCTCTTCCTGATCGTCGCCCTGGCGACCCTGGCAATGCCGGGTTCGTCCAACTTCATCGGCGAGTTCTACATCCTCAACGGCCTCTTCCAGGCGAAGATCGTCTTCGCCTTGATCGCGATCAGCGGCGTCGCGATGTCCGCCTACTACGCCCTCCGCCTCTACCAAGGGACGATGCACAACCGCGGGCCGGACGGTCTGATGTCACGTGAGATCAGCCTCCGCGACGCCGTCGTCCTCGCGCCGCTGGTGCTCTGCATCCTCGCCCTCGCCTTCTACCCGCAGCTGATCCTCCACCGCACCGCCCCGACCGTGCAGCAGACCGTCGCCTCCGTCACCGGCGGCAAGGCGCCGGAAGCGACCCTGGCGAAGTCGGCCGAACCGCGGTCCGACGAAGGCTGGACGGCCTACGCCCCGCTGAACGACACGACTGGGACCCCTGAACGATGAACTTCCACGAGCCCCAGATCGACTACGCCGGGATCGCGCCGATCATCGCCCTCACGGTCGGCCTCGTCGTCGTCCTCATGACCTCGGTCTTCAAGCCGCTGCGGCGGGCGGCGCCATTCCTGACCATGGTCACGCTGGCCGCCACCGCCGGGCTCCTGATCTGGCACTGGGACGAATCGCTCTCGCTGATCACCGGCGCCCTGCAGCTCGACAACCTGGCGATCTCGATCTCGCTGATCGCGATCCTGGTGGCCGCCGCCTGCGTTCTCCTCTCGATTCGCGAGCCGGCCGCAAAGGAAGCAGGCTCAGGCGAGTACCACGCGCTCCTGCTCGGCTCGGTGCTGGGGATGACGCTGCTTGCCCAGGCCTCGAACCTGGTCACCTTCTTCGTCGCGCTCGAGACCCTCTCGATCCCGCTCTACATCCTCTGCGCCACCAACCTGCGGCGCGAGGGCTCGCTCGAGTCCGGGCTCAAGTACCTGATCGTCGGCTCGCTCGGCTCCGCCACCCTGCTCTACGGGATGGCCTTCCTCTACGGCGGCACCGGCTCGACCGACTTCGCCGGGATCGCCCAGGGCATCGTCCACAAAGGGCTGCTCGGCGACCCGCTGATCCTGATCGGGATCGCGATGGCGGCCGTCGGGCTCGCCTTCAAGACCTCGATCGCCCCCTTCCACCAGTGGACGCCGGACGTCTACCAGGGCGCGCCGACCCCGATCACCGCCTTCATGGCGGTGGCGACCAAGGCTGCCGCCTTCGCCGTCTTCCTCCGCTTCTTCGACGTCGCCCTCGGCCCCCAGGTCGACGACTGGGCGCCCGCGCTGGCCGTCCTGGCGGCGATCTCGATCGTCGTCGGCAACGTCGGCGCCATCGGCCAGAGCTCGCTGAAGCGGCTGCTCGGCTACTCCGGCGTCGCCCAGGCCGGCTACATGCTCGGCGGGGTCGTCGTCGCCTCGGAGTCCGGCACCAGCTCGCTGATCTTCTACCTCGCCGCCTACGCCTTCATGAACCTCGCCGCCTTCGCGGTGATCGTCGCCCGCGAGCGGGAAACGATCTTCGGCGACGACATCCGCGCCGTCCAGGGGCTGGGCGCGTCGCGGCCGCTGCTCGCCTGGCCGCTGACGATCTCAATGCTGGGCCTGGCTGGGCTGCCGGCGACTGCGGGTTTCATCGGCAAGCTCTACCTGATCGAGGCCCTGGTCGAAGGCGACTACACCTGGCTCGCGGTCTTCATCGCGGTCGGGACGATGATCTCGCTCGCCTACTACCTGAAGGTGGTGGCGGCGATGTGGATGCGGCCCGGCGGCGAGACGGTGCCGGGCGGCTCGCCGGCGATCGCCGGCGCCTCCCCCGAGGCCGACCCGATCGACCCCGATGCCAGCCGCCGCTGGTACCTGGTCGGCCCCGCCCTGCTCGCCGCCGCGGCGACGGTCTTCTTCGGGATCATCCCCCAGCCTCTCGTCGAGTTCGCCAGCCACGCCGGCGCCTCGCTCTTCTAGCGGTATCTTCGCCGCATGGGTTCGGGCTCGAGACCCGCGGCGCTGGCCGCGACGACGATGTGCGAGGCGTTCCAGCTCACCGCCGCCGAGCGTCCCGATGCGCCGGCGCTGCGCCTCAAGGACAGCGACTTCGAGGCGAGCTTCGGCGAGTTCGCGGAGACGGTGCGGCGGCGCGCCGCCGGCTTCGCCGCGCTCGGGGTCGGTCGCGGCGACACCCTCGGCTTCATGCTCGTCAACCGGCCCGCCTTCCACCTCTGCGACTGCGCCGCGATGCACCTCGGCGCCACCTGCTTCTCGATCTACAACACCTCCTCTCCGGAGCAGGTCGAGTACCTGGTCGAGGATGCGACCAACCGCGTCCTCGTCACCGAGCAGGCCTTCCTTGAGCAGGTGATGGCGGCGCGCGAGCGGGTGCCGACGCTCGAGCACGTGGTCGTCGTCGACGGTGAGGCGCCGCCGGGGACGATCTCGCTCGACGAGCTGGAGGCGATCGGCGATCCCGGGTTCGACTTCGAGGCGGCCTGGCGCGCGGTCGAGCCCGAGGATGTGCTCTGTTTGATCTACACGTCCGGCACCACCGGGCCGCCGAAGGGGGTGCAGCTGACCCACGCCAACATGGTCGCCGAGTGGCGCGCCTGCGACCAGGTCTTCAAGACCGAGCCGGGCGGCCGCAGCATCTCCTTCCTGCCCTCCGCCCACGTCGCCGACCGCTGGAGCCAGCTCTACGCGCAGATGCTCTACGGGACCTGCATCCACTGCTGCCCGGACCCGCGGGAGATGGTGGCCTACTCGATCCAGGTGCGTCCGACCTTCTGGGGCGGCGTGCCGAGGATCTGGGAAAAACTGAAGGTCGCCCTCGAGGCGGCGATGGCGGCCGAGGCCGACCCCGAGCGCCGGCGGGCCACCGAGGCGGCGATGGAGATCGGCCGGCGCCGGGTCGCCGCCTACATGGAGGGCGAGGTGCCGGCCGAGTTGCAGGCCGAATGGGAGCGGGCCGACGCCAAGGTCTTCGCCCAGGTGCGGGCGCTGCTCGGAATCGACGAGGTGAGGACCTTCGCGGTCGGCGCGGCGCCGACCCCGCCGGAGGTGATCGAGTTCTTCCTCGCGATGGGAATCGAGATCTGCGAGCTGTGGGGGATGTCGGAGACCTCCTCGGCGGCGACGATCAACCCGCCCGGCCGGGTCCGCGTGGGAACGGTGGGTCCACCGCTGCCCGGGGTCGAGCTGAAGCTGGCCGAGGACGGCGAGCTGCTGATCCGCGGCCCGATCGTGATGAAGGGCTACCGCAACATGCCCGAGCGCACCGCCGAGGCGCTGAGCGAGGACGGCTGGCTGGCGACCGGCGACATCGGCGAGATCGACGCCGACGGCTACCTGACGATCGTCGACCGCAAGAAGGAGCTGATCATCAACGCGGCCGGCAAGAACATGTCGCCGGCCTCGATCGAGGCGAAGTTGAAGGCGGCCTCGTCGCTGGTCGCCCACGCGGTCGCGATCGGCGACCGCCGCCCCTACAACGTGGCGCTGGTCGTGCTCGACGGTGAGGTGCTGGCGGCGCGCGGGGCGGGCGCCGACGACACCGAAATCGTCGCCGAGCTGGAGGCCGCGGTGGCGGCCGCCAACGACCGACTCTCGCGGGTCGAGCAGGTCAAGCGTTTCTGTGTCCTCGACCGCGAGTGGCTGCCCGGCGGCGAGGAGCTGACGCCGACCCTGAAGCTGCGCCGGCGCCCGATCGAACGCCGCTACGAAGCGGAGATCGAGGCCCTGTACGACGACTGAGCCGGCGCACCGCGCCGGCGGCGCCGAATCGATAGTCATCCGGCATGGGCGTCCTCTTGACGATGCTGCTGATGGTCGCCGGCGCCGGTATCGGTGTCTGGTCGGAGCGCCGCTACCCGCAGGCGGCCGTCGCCCTCGCCCGCCGCTTCCTGCTCGTGATCCTCTACGTGCTGGTTCCGTTCGTCATCTTCTTCAACCTCGCCCGCGCCTCGATCAGCCTCGACAACGCGGTCGGCATCGTCCTCGCCCTGCTCAACCTGACCCTGGTCTCGGTAATCGTCTGGTTCGCGGCGACGCGGCTCCTGCACCTGAGCCGGGCGCAAACGGGGGCGGTGCTCGTCTCGGCGCTGGTCGCCAACACCGCCTACCTCGGCTACCCGCTGACCGTCGCCCTGCTCGGCCACGACCACCTCTCGACCAGCGTCCTCTACGACGTCCTCGTCAGCGGTCCGGCGTTGATGCTCGGCGCCTTCGGCGTCGCTGCCGCCTTCGGCAACCGCGCCGGCGAGGGAGCCGGCGAGCGGGCGCGGGCGTTCTTCACCCGCAACCCGCCGCTCTACGCCGCCATCGCCGGCCTCCTGGTACCCGACGCGCTGGCACCGAACGTCCTCGTCGACGCCTCGCAGGTCCTCGCCGTCGCGATCCTCCCGATCGGATTCTTCGCGGTCGGTGCCACCCTTGCCGAGGGCGCCGAGCAGGGGGATCTGCCGTTCCCGCCGCCGCTGACGCCGCCGGTGGCACTGGCCGTCGCCGGCCGTCTGGCCCTGGCACCGGCGCTGCTGATGCTGCTGGCGACGCCGCTGATCGACCTCCCCGCCTCCTACCGCCTGATGTCGGTGATGCCGACGGGGATCAACTCCCTCGTCGTCTCCCACGCCTACGGGCTCGACAACAAGATCGTCGCCGAGTCGATCACCTGGTCGACCGCGATCGTCGTCGCCGGAGCCCTGCTGTCACTGTTGTTCTGAGCGGGTTCTTGCCAGCGGGGCGCGGCTCAGAGCTGGGTCGCAATAACGCCTACCAGGGCGGCCATCGTTCCCAGCAGCCCGGCTGCGAGAACGAACCCGACCTGGATCAGAACCCGCTGCAGCGCGTCGAAGCGGCCATTTAGCGCGCGGAGATCGGCGTCCACTCTCGCGAACCCGGCATCGACCTTCTGGTTGAGGTCATCCAGGCGCACATCGGTCCAACTCTGCCTCATCGACTGCATGATGCCACCGTAGCTGACAAAAGATTACGCGTGTGTGCCAACTCTGTAACTTTTGGTCATGCTTCACCACGTTGGAATCGAGGTCGCGCCGGCTGAGATCGAGCGCACGGCTGAGCTCTTCGAGCTGCTCGGCTTCGAGCGGGTCGAGCCGCCCCCATCGCTGTCCCGCTTCACCTGGCTCGAACGCGGCAGCACCCAGATCCACCTGATGCCCAACGAGCACCCTGTTGCCGCCCCCGAAGGGCACCTGGCGGTCGTCGCCCCGGACTTCGAGGCGACGGTCGAGCGCCTGCGCGAGGCCGGCTTCGAGGTCGAGCCGCGCCGCGCCCACTGGGGGGCAGCGCGAGCGCTCGCGCACGGCCCCAGCGGTCACCGGATCGAGCTGATGGCGGCACCACCAGTTTGAGCAAATTCCCTGACCCATGAGCCGATTTCAACCGGATCCGAGATCTCTCACCACTAGAGAACATCCGCTTGATGGGGAGCCTCTGCCTGCGTAAGTTGCGGAAGTGCTGTTCGGCGCGCTCGGGGTTAGTTGGTCCTTTCCCTCGGAGCGCGTCGAGCGGTGCCTTTCGTTCGACCAGGCCCTCCTAAGCAGCCCGCCTGCCGCGCTTGGCGTCGAAGAGGTCGCGGTCGGCGCGGCCCAACAGCTCCTCGCCGCTGACACCGTCGGCGGGGAACAGCGCGATCCCGGCCGCGGCCGAGACCGGTCGCGACTCGTCGCTGCCGAAGCCGCGATACCGCACCCGCCCGCAGAGCCGCATCGCCACTTCCTCCGCTTCTTCGGCGCCGGCCTCGGGGACGATCACCGCGAACTCGTCGCCGCCCTGGCGGAAGACGGAATCCTCGCGCCTGACCTCATCCTGCAGCGCCTGGCCGATCTCGGCCAGCAGCCGGTCGCCCTCGAGGTGACCATGCTCCTCGTTGATCTGCTTGAAGCCGTCGAGGTCGAGGAGGACGAGGGCAAACTCCCGCCGGTGGCGCTGGTGGCGGGAGATTTCCTCCGCCAGCCGCTCGTGCAGGGCCCGATAGTTGCCGACGCCGGTCAGCTCGTCACGGCGGGCTAGCACCCAGAGCGCCTCGTGACTGGCGGTCAGCCGACGTGACATGACGAGGACTCCGACCGCCAGCAGCACCAGGCAGCCGATCTCGACCAGAGCCAGAACCAAGGCTTGGGTGTGCGAGAACGAGCCAATCAGCAGCGGCAACAGCAGGCCGGCGGCGATCGCGACCAGGCCGGCGACCAGGACCCGAGTGCCGACCGAGGTTCGGTCTGGAGGCAGCGCGGGCGGATTTGGTCTCGGGCGGGCCATAGTTAATTTTAGGTATATCGTGCCTTGATACCCGCAGGGTATGCGGCCCGGACCTGCTCGTCTCCTGGCATTACTACGATGCGCCCGGTGCGCTACCCGGTAGAACAACTCAGCCCCGAGGAGCGAGCGGTCCTTGCTCCCCACTTCACCAATTTGGACCGGCCCGTGTTCGCCCTGGTCAACCTGCCAGAGACCGTCAAGGGGGCACTTTTTGCCCGCTATTCGCGGTATTCCGGGGGCGTGCGGCGCCTCTATCTCGAGGAGTTCGCGAGCGACGCTCCGGCCGGCGGTCGACCCTTCGACGACGAGGAGGGGGCGCGAGCGGCGCAGCTGTACGAGCGCGTTTTCGTCGGCTACGGCGACGACTCGATCGCCCAGGTCGGCGGCGCCCACATCGCCTGCGAGTGGGTCTCCAACATCGTCACCAAGCTGCTGCAGCGAGGCCGCCTCGCCGCCTACCTGGAGCAGTCGACCCGCTACATCCCCTACGACAAGCCGCTTCCCGAGGGCGGCTACCGCTTCTACCGCGACGATCAGCTCGGCCCCGAGTTCGCGCTAGCGATGGACGAGCTGTTTGGCATTTACTCGCGTTCGCTGACCGCGGTCGAGGAGTGGGCGGCGACCCGCTGGCCGCGCGGAGACGAGGAACCGGAGGGACCTTGGCGGCGCTCGATCCGGGCCAAGGCGCTCGACCTCTTGCGCGGCCTGCTGCCCGCTGCCACGCTCAGCCATGTCGGCATCTACGCCTCGGGCCAGGCCTACGAGCAGCTGATCATGCGGCTGATGGCCTCGCCGCTGCCTGAGGCGCGGGAATACGGCGGCATGATCTTGCGGGAGCTGCAGCAGGTTATGCCGAGCTTCGTCTCCCGGGTCGAGCGCCCCGACCGCGGCGGCGAGTGGATCTCCTACCTGGAGCGACGCCGCGAGCGGACCGAGGACTGGGTCGCCAGGCTGGGTCTCGACCGCCGCGACGACGGCGACGGCGCACCCTCGGTCGAGCTGATCCACGTCGACGGCGGCGAAGAGGACCTGCTCGCCTCCTGCTTGTTCGAGGCCGCCAACGCGCCCGAGACCGAGATCCTCGCCCGCATCGACGTCCTCGACCGCGACGAGCGAGCGGAGTTGCTGGGGGCGCTGGCCGGCAACCGCGCCAACCGGCGACACCGTCCCGGCCGTGGCTTCGAGGCCCTGCGCTACCGCTTCGAGATCGTCTCCGACTACGGTGCCTTCCGCGACCTCCAGCGCCACCGGATGCTGACTTGCCAGTGGCAGCGGTTGGGTCCCGACCTCGGCGCCGGGGTTCCCGACGAGGTCAGCGAAGCGGGGGTCGGCGGCGAGTTCGAACGGGGGCTGGAGATCTCGCGCGCGGAGTACGAGCGGCTGGCCGGCGCCGGGCTAGCGGAGCTAGCGCCTTACGCGCTCAGCCTCGCCTACAGGATCCGCTACACGCTCGACCTCAACGCTCGCGAGGCGATGCACCTGATCGAGCTGCGCTCCGGCCGCGAGGGCCACCCCACCTACCGCGCGGTCGCCCAGGCCATGCACGAGCGAATCGCGGCAATCCACCCCGGCGTCGCCGCCGCGATGAATCACGTCGACAACTCGGTCGAGCCGAGGCTGGAGCGAATCATGAGTGAGATTCGGACGCATCGAAAGCGGGCGAGTAGTACTTCTAACTAGGGATCAGGGTTTGGGGGAGGGTTGGGTGGCCCTCTGAAAACCCGCTCGCTGCGCTCGCTTTTGAGTGTTTTCAGAGGGTCACCCAACCCTCCATCCGAAATCGGGTTCCGAATTGAGAAGGACTGCCCGGGCGGGGCCGAGTCTTGTTCTAAAGCTTCCAGCAGTCCTAGAAGCTCTGTCTCGCGGAAGCTCTAAGAAAGAAGCCCGTGGCGATCTTGGCCCACGAAAGCTTCCAACCTCGAGAAGTTTGGATCAGTTCCCGTTGGGGGAGGTCCGGTGACCCCTCCCAAAACACTCAAAAGCG
>DATIPH010000034.1:0-5002 GCA_035472275.1 Solirubrobacterales bacterium | reverse complement strand
TTTCCAGGGATTTCGTGAATGGACAAGCGTCCAACGCACGGTCGAACCGCGGTTCGACCGTGCGTTGGACGCTTGTCCATTCACGAAATCCCTGGAAACGTCGATAGCGCTTGCATGGAGGGCCAGCCTGGCAGCCCGCGTCGCAAGGAACGAGTTGTGTTCGAAACCGATCGGCACCTGATCGTCGGTGACGTGACCCTGCCTCCGGAGGGCTACCAGAGCCGTTTCTCCGATGCGGTCAACCGGGCCGATGTTGCCTTCCTCCCGCTGCTCAACGCTGAGATCACACCGCTTGGCGGCGGTGAGACGAAAAGGCACGACTTCATCGTCCTCGCCAAGGACCATGTCAGGCTTGCCTACCCGCTTGACCGGGGCCTGTAGCCCGTTTAGCGAGTTTGGGCGCGACGCCGGCCGCCGCCGGCAAAGGCGCCGAGGTCGATCAAGAAGGCAAGCACGACGATGAACCACTCGAAGCCCTCCACACCGTTGGAGGACGCGTACATCGCGGCGTAGGCGAGGGTCGTCCAGGGCAGCAGGAAGAAGCCGAGGAAGGGGACGATCCAGCTGTCGAAGGCGCGGCTGAGCAGGTCGCTGAACAGCCACAGCCCGAACAGCGCCAGCCGCGGCGAGATCAGGGCAAAGAGGAGAACGAGGCAGCCGATCGCTGCAACCTACCCCGGCACAGACCCCGAAAACAAGACGCTGCGACCCCGGATCAGGGCCCGCGTGGCCGCCGCCACCCGCTCGCAGGCCAGATCGACCGCATCCGGTGGCTCGCCGAAGCGACCGTCGAGCAGCAGCGTGGCGTGGCCCTGGGCCAGTCCCGTCATCGCCTCCAGCAGGATCGCCGCCGAGTCGGGGTCGCGGCCCGGCGCCAGCTCGCGGGCGACGTCGAAGACCGTCTCGACCACCGCTGCCGCTGCTTCCGCCAACTGCGGGTACCTGGCCTTGTCCAGCCCCGCTCCGAAGAGGGCGTCGAACATCGGGCGGCGCTCGGCGGCGAAGCGCACGTATGCGGCACTGGCCGCCGCGAGCTGGTCCGCCGGGGACTCGGGCGCCGCGATTGCGGCAGCGAAGCGCCCTTGCAGCTCCTCGCAGGCGGTGACGGCGCAGGCTGCGATCAGCTCGTCGCGGTCGGCGAAGTGGCGGTAAGGCGCCGAGATGCTGACACCGGTGCGACGAGCGGCTTCGGCGACCGAGAAGCCCTGGACACCTCGCTCGCCGATCAGCCCGAGGGAGGCGTCGACAAGCGCCGCGGGCAGGTTGCCGTGATGGTAGGAGCGCTTACGTGGGGCGACGGGCACCGAGGAAGCGTAGCCGGGAAACAAAGTAAGAGAGACTCACATATATTGTTGCCGACAGCCGACGAGCCACAATTTGGAGGAGCGATGGCCGAGAAGTGGACGAGCGGGCAGATGCCGGACCAGACGGGCCGCACGGCCATCGTCACCGGGGCCAACAGCGGCCTGGGGTTGGTTGCGGCGCAAGAGCTGGCGAGGGCCGGAGCCGACGTCGTGGTCGCCTGCCGTAATACCGGCAAGGGCGAGGCGGCGGCGGCCGCGATCCGCGAGGCCGTTCCGGAGGCGTTGGTCTCGGTCGAGGCACTCGACCTCGCCAGCCTCGCCTCGGTGGGCGCTTTCGCCGAGCGCTTCCAGGCCGGCCGCGACGGCCTCGACCTGCTGGTCAACAACGCCGGCGTGATGGCGCCGCCCCGGAACGAGACCGCCGACGGGTTCGAGCTGCAGATCGGCACCAACCATCTCGGGCACTTTGCCCTCACCGGGCTGCTGCTTAGCTCGCTCGAGGGTCGCGAGGACGCTCGGGTGGTCACGGTCACCAGCACCGCGCACAAAATCGGCCGGATCAATTTCGACGATCTGCAGAGCGAGCGGCGCTACGGGCGCTGGCGCGCCTATTGCCAGTCGAAGCTCGCCAACGTCCTCTTCGCGCTCGAGCTGGAGCGGCGCCTGCGGGCGGTGGGATCGACCGTGAGCAGCCAGGCCGCCCATCCCGGCTACGCCGCGACGAATCTCCAGTCGGCGGCCCCGCCCGCCCTCGATCGGGCGGTGCTAGCCGTGAGCAACCGTCTGCTAGCCCAGAGCGCCGAGATGGGCGCGTTGCCGGTGCTCTACGCCGCGACTCGCCCCAACCTCGACGGCGGCCTCTTCATCGGCCCCGACGGCTTCGAGGAGCAGCGCGGCCACCCCAAGGTGGTCAGACCGGTCAGGGCGGGTCGCGATGAGGAGACCGCGCGGCGCCTCTGGTCGGTCTCCGAAGGGCTGACCGGAGTAACGTCAATGGCCGGATGAACCGCCTTGGCAAGCTGATGACGATGCTGAGTCCCGAGAAGGCGCAGATGCCCGCACCCGAGGAAGCGCTGCCCGGGCGCAGCGAGACGGCTTTCGATGTGCCCGAGCGCCACGCCGTGCTCGATACGCCGCTGAAGCCACCCTTCCCCAACGGGATCGAGACCGCCTACTTTGCGCTCGGCTGCTTCTGGGGCGCTGAGCGGCTGTTCTGGGTCCTCGACGGCGTCTACACGACGGCGGTTGGCTATATGGAGGGGATGACCCCGAACCCGACCTACGAGGAGGTCTGCTCGGGCAAGACCGGCCACGCCGAGGCGGTCTTGGTCGCGTTCGATCCGAAGCGAGTCTCCTACGCGGATCTGCTCAAGGTCTTCTTCGAGGAGCACGACCCGACCCAGGGCATGCGGCAGGGCAACGACGTCGGCACCCAGTACCGCTCCGGCATCTATTTCGCCAACGATGCTCAGAAGGCGACGGCGGAGATGGCGCTGAAGGCCTACGACGAGGCGCTGCGCGCCGCCGGTCACGAGCCGGTCACGACGGAGGTCGAGCCGGCCGGCCCCTTCTACTACGCCGAGGACTACCACCAGCAGTACCTGCACAAGGTGCCGAACGGCTACTGCGGCCTCGCTGGCACTGGCGTTTCCTGCCGCATTCCTGCAGCCGCCTCCTAGTTCCCCGCGCGCCCGGCGCGCCGAATAGCATCCCGCGCCGGTGACCCCCTCCTTTGGCTCCTATATCGGTGGCTGCATGGCGACGATCGGCGTCGTTTCGGCGGTCGGGCTCGGCGGCTACTGGCTGCGGCGCTGGATCGCGCCGGAGTTCTCCGGTGCCCTCGCCCGCCTCGCCGACGCGACGATCGCCGTCGCGCTGCTTCTCGTCTCGCTCGAGTTGCTCGGCACGCTCAGCATCCTGCGCCTGGGCTGGATCGTCGTCGTCTGCATCGGCGTCGGCCTGCTCGCCGCTGGGCTGGGTCGACGGATGGCGCCGCGCAAGAACGGGGAAGTCGCCGCGCCACAGGTGCAGACGATCGCCCTGCTGCTGGCGCTCGGCGTCGCCTCCTTCACCGTCGCCGAGTGGACCTTTCCCTCGCAGCTCAGCCTCGACTTCGGCATGTTCGGCGGCGACACGACCTGGTACCACATGCCCTTCGCGGCGCGGATAGCGCAGGAAGCTTCCACCGTCCACCTGCACTACACCGACCCGCTTCGTCTCGCCGCCTGGTTCTACCCGCAGAGCTCGGAGCTGATCCACGCTGCCGGGATCGTCGTCTTCAAGACCGTCTGGCTCTCGCCGCTGATCAATCTGATCTGGCTGGCGATCGCGCTGCTTGCAGCTTTTTGCGTGGGACGCCCCTACAAGGTCGGGCCGGCGACGCTGGTCGCGGGCGCGATCGTGCTCGATGCAGGGGTGATGATCGAGACGCAGCCGGGCGAGGCGCGCAACGACATCATGGGTCTCGCCTTCCTGATCGCCTTTGCCGCCTTCCTGATCAACGGGCACCAGCGTCGCGCGCCCGACGCGGGCGCCGTCCAGGACACGCCCGAGCGCGATGCGCCGCTACTCGACAAAGGCCCGCTTGTCCTCGCCGGCATCGCCGCCGGCCTCGCCGCTTCGGTCAAGCTCACCTTCCTCGTCCCGGTCGTGGCGATCGCGCTCGGGGTCGTGATCTTCAGCGGCAAGGGGAGGCGACTCACCACCGCTTGGGTGCTGGGCCTCTCGGCCTTCGTCGTCGGTGGCTACTGGTACGTGCGCGCCGCGATCAAGACCGGTGGCAACCCGATCCCGCAGATTGGCTTCGGGCCGCTGCACCTGCCGCGGCCGGACCAAATGCCGCTCGACCCGCGGCCCCGCTTCGCCGTCTCGCACTACCTGACCGACCCGACTATCTACCGGCGCTGGTTCTTCCCCCGCCTCGACGACGCCTTCGGCCCGCTTTGGCCGCTGATCCTGATCATCGCTGTCGCGGCAGCGGTCTTCATCGCGGTGCGATCCCGTAACCGGATCCTGCAGGTGATCGCCGCCGCGGCATTGCTCACCGCGGTCGTCTACGTCTTCACGCCGCTGACCGCGGCTGGGCAGGAGGGATCGCCGACGGGGTTCTTCACCAATACCCGCTACCTGGTCCCTGGCCTGGTTCTGGGGATGACGCTGCTGCCGATCGCCCGCCCGCTGCGCGCCCCCGACTCGCGCGCCTGGCAGACGCTGCTCTTCTTGGTCGCGGTCTACACGATCACGGTGTTGACCACGCCGCGCTGGTATCCCGGCTACATAGTCGGCACGGTCTTCCTCACCCTGGTCCTGGTCTGGACGCCGGCAGCGCTGGGCCTTCTGCGCGGTCGCCGCCGCGTCAGCCGCGGCTTCGTCGCCGCCACCGCCGGTGGCGTCCTGCTGCTCGCCGTTGTGCTGGGCCGGGCCCAGGAGGTCCAGTACTACAACCAGCACTACACCCGCACGACGCCGTTCCTCCAGGACGGCGGTCCGCGTAAGGCCTACACCTTCGCCCGCAACCGGCACGACGCGAGGATCGGGATCGCCGGCTCGGGAGAGATCTTCTTCGGCCAGTACGGCTTCTTCGGCGCCAATCTCGACAACTACGTCCAGTACATCGGTGCTCGAGGCCCGAACGGCACCTACCGGCTGGCCACCAGCTGCGGCCAGTTCCGCCGTCTGATCAACGCGGGCAGCTACGA
>DATIPH010000033.1:0-109809 GCA_035472275.1 Solirubrobacterales bacterium | reverse complement strand
CCGAGCATGCGCGGGATCGAGTAGCCGTAGACGTCGCAGTCGAGGGCGCCGGCCGGGTGGCCTTCGGCGCTCAGCGCCGCGGCCAGGTTGGCGGTCATCGTCGACTTGCCGACGCCGCCCTTGCCGGAGGAGACGCAGATCACGTTTTTGACCTGGGCCAGCGCGCCCTGTGGCAGCTTGCCGCGACCGAGGGTTTGTTGCAGCTCGCCCTTCTCCTCGTCGGAGAGGACGTCGAAGCCGACCCCGACGGCGGTCACGCCCTCCAAAGCGCTGACCTGCTGGGCGACGGCCTGTTCGAAGTGGGAGCGGATCGGGCAGCCGGCGGTGGTCAGCGAGACGACCACGTCGATGCGGCCGTCGTCGTGGATGTCGATCGAGCGGACCATGCCCAGCTCGACGATCGAGCGCCGCAGCTCGGGGTCGATCACGGCGCGCAGCTGCTCGGTTACCTGCTCTTGGCTCGGAAGTGGCATGACGCCATTCTCGCAAAGCCGCCGCCGCGGCACCCCGGCCGGGGTGGGGGAGAGTCGCCGTCGCCCGCGCTCTTGGACCCCTTTGTGCTGATCAGCGAAGGAGGGACGGATGTCGGGAACGAGAGGCGGGATCGGGCGGGTGCTGGCGATGGGAATCGCGCTGGCGGTGGCGTTGCTGCTGCTGATCACCGGCGAGGCGCGGGCCGGAAAGTACAGCGTCGTTCAATGCGGCTGGTACGTGGGTCTCGACGCGGACTGGGCCGATACCACCGGCGGCGCCAAGTTCCGACCCGACGCCTTCTGCGTGCCCGCTCCGCCCGCCGACCCGTTCGACGGCTCCCACGCCAAGAGCTTCACCCGCGACGGACAGGGGACGGTGTCGGGCAACCGGTTCGGGCGCTGGCGCTGGATCGCGCCGCCGGGAACGGGGATCACCCAGGTCAGCGGCAGCTGGTGGCAGGCGCTGCACGATGGCCTCGAGCAGCGGCTCGGCACCGTTGGAAGCGGCGGCTTCGTTCCCTTCGCGGCCGCTGTCACCACCGACGTCACCCCCCGCAACTTCGCCGTCGGCTTCGCGGAGCCGCAGCTCGCCTTCGAAGACCGCCTGCTCTGCGCCCGCGCCGAGTCGAGCTGGTGCAGCCTCGACCCCGGCTCCTGGTCGGCGCTGCGGGCGCTGACGATGATCATCAAGGACGATGTACCGCCGGCCGCGGGCATCAGCGGCCCGATCATCGAACCGCGCTGGCATGTCGGCCCGGAGGCGGCCTCCTTCTGGGGAGCAGAGATCGGCGGCGGCATCCGCTTCGGTGAAACCAGCGTCGACGGCGCGCGCGTCAACCTCACCGAGTACCCCTGCGCGATCGCCCTGATCAGCGGCGAATGGCGGGGGACCCAGATGCGGCCCTGCCCGCTCAACCCTGCTGGCACGGCAACGATCGACACTGCCCGCTTCAGCGACGGCCGCCACAACGTCCGCCACTGCGTCACCGACTTCGCCGGCAACGTCGGCTGCACCGCGGAAATCACGATCGAGATCGACAACAACCCACCCGCCAGTCCCCGCTCGGTGGCGCTCGCCGGGGGCGAAGGCTGGCGGCGTTCGAACGACTTCGACCTCACCTGGACCGATCCGGACCAAGGTGCCGGCAGTCCGGTTTGGGGCGCGTTCTGGCGCATCACCGGGCCGGCCGGCTTCGACAGCGGGGTCCAGTTCCTGCCCGGCCGGGACGTCGCCGCGCTGGCCGACCGTTCCCTGCCTGCCGCCGGCGCCTACGTCCTCCACCTTTGGCTGCGGGACGAAGCCGCCAACTCCTCACCGGCAACGGCGACCGAGGTACCGCTGCGCTTCGACGACGTCGCGCCATCCGTCGCTTTCGCGGGGGGCGGGGGCGACGCGGTCCCCGAGCGGCTGGCGGCCGAAATCGGCGACCCGTTGTCCGGACCAGCGTCAGGCCAGATCCTTTACCGGCGCTCCGACTCCGAGCGCTGGCTGGAGCTGCCGACCAAGCTGCTGCCGGGGGCCGCCGGACGGGCCAGCCTGGTCGCGCCGGCACCGGACTTCGCCGCGGGCACCTACCTCTTTCGCGTCGAGGCGGGCGATGCTGCCGGCAACACCGCCGTCACCGATCTGAGGGCCGACGGCACCCGGATGGAAGCTCGGGTCGCCGCTCCCGTCGCGACCCCGAGGGCGAAGACGCGACTCTTCGCCCGCCTCGGCGAGGCCGGCCGCGGCGCCGGCGACTCGCTGACCGTCCCGTTCGCGGCGCCGGCGCTGCTCAGCGGCCGCCTCACCGATGCCGACGGCGCCGGGCTCGCCGGTCGCGAGCTGCGCGTCGTCTCCCGTCCCTCGCACGGCGCTCTACTGAGGACGACGACGGCGTCGGTGCGGACCGGCGAGCGCGGCGGTTTCGAGCTGCGCCTGCCGCCGGCTCCCTCGCGCCGGCTCAGCGTCGTCTTCGCCGGCGACAGGGGATATCGACCCGCCGCCCGCCCCTCGCTCGACCTGCGGGTCCGCTCCGGCGTCACCCTCGCGGCTGCCCCGCGCCAGCTCGCCAACGGCGAGACGGTCATCTTCAGTGGCCGGGTCGACGACCGCGCGGCGCCGATCCCCCGCCGCGGCAAGCTGATCGCGATCCAGTATCTGGAGGCGGAGAGCGGTCGTTGGCGGCCGGTGCTGGTCACTCGCAGCGACCACGACGGTGCCTTTCGCGCCCGCTATCGCTTCCGCTACGTCAGCAGCGCGACCACGATCCGGCTGCGGGCGACAGCCCTGGCCGAGGAGGACTGGCCCTACGCGCCGGGCTCATCGCTCCCGGTCGCGGTTCGGGTCGCGGGCTGATCGTCCCCCCGGCGCTTGGTCTGTATAAGGTGCAGGCAGATGTCGCGAGCCACCCTTCACACCAGCGCCGGGGCGATCGTGGTCGAGCTCCATGACGATGACGCGCCGAAGACGGTCGAGAACTTCCGCAAGCTCGCTGCTGACGGGTTCTACGACGAACTGGTCTTCCACCGGGTGATTCCGGACTTCATGGTCCAGGGCGGCTGCCCGGAGGGCACCGGCACCGGTGGTCCTGGCTACACCTTCGGGGACGAGTTCAACGACCACAAGGTCGTCCGCGGGGCGCTGGCGATGGCCAACGCCGGGCCCAACACGAACGGCTCGCAGTTCTTCATCGTCACCACCGGCGCCGCGCCTTGGCTCGACGGCAAGCACACTGTCTTCGGCGAAATCGTCGAGGGCATGGACGCGGTCGACGCGATCGAGGCGACGCCTACCGACGGCCGCGACAAGCCGGTCGAGCCGCAGACGATCGAGCGCGTCGAGCTCTCTGAGTAGCTAGCCGGCCGCGGGGCGCTGGTCGGCTGCGCCGCTGTCGCCCGGGTTGTCGCTGCGCCGCTGCTGCCGTTTGCGCAGCCCTTCGCCCGGGCGCCAGAGGCTGACCAGGCCGGCGACGAGGGTGACGAGGAAGATCTGCCCGATCATCATCTCGATCCCGGAGATCATCCGGCCGGGCTGGCCGCCGGGGACGAGGTCGCCGAACCCGGTCGTGGTCAGGGTCGTGTAGCTGAAGAAGAGGAAGTCGCCGCCGTGGGTGTGGGGGTGGCCTTCGAAGAACGGACTGTCCTGGATCCGGGCGATCGTCCCGTAGACGTAGGTGAAGAGGAGGCCGAGGACGGTGTAGACGCTGAGCGCGCCGAGGATCGTGCGGGCGCCGACCTCGGGGGCGGAGACGACCCGGCGCAGGACGGCGCCCATCGCGATCGCCAGCAGCAGGACCTGGATCGACGCGGC
Organism: Solirubrobacterales bacterium; assembly: GCA_035472275.1. Classification (GTDB taxonomy): domain Bacteria; phylum Actinomycetota; class Thermoleophilia; order Solirubrobacterales; family 70-9; genus VAYN01. Next base: position 106,044 of record DATIPH010000033.1, on the reverse strand, counting down.
CAGGTTGAGCCAGGTGCGCCCGCCGCCGGCCGCCTCGACCACGGTCAGCGCCAGCGAGAGCAGCGAGAGCCAGATCGCCAGCCGTACGAACCGGTGCTTGACGTGGGAGCTGGTCAGCGCGACGACCGAGGTGGCGGTGGTCGAGAGGCAGATCAGGACAGCCGTCCAGCCATGGTCGGCGAGCAGCGAGGTCAGCACGTAGGTGATCAGGACCAACGCGAGGACGAGGCCGAAGGCGTCGCGGATCCGCTCGGCCCGCTCCACCCAGCGTTGACTGCGGCGATCGCGCATTGCGGACGAGGCCATGTACGGGACGTTCGGCCGCCCGCCTGGGTTTCCTGCCCCGCGCTCGGCGCCTGCGCGTGAGCAACCACACCCTGCAGATGCCTTCGTCGGCGCCTCGCTCCCGGGCTACTCGCGCCGCCGCCAACGCTAGGTGGGCGGTCTCTCTATCCGGAATGAGCGCTGGAGACAAACGGCGCGGTACATCTAGGTACATATGTTTCGCCGCGATAGTCCACACCGCGAGGAGGGGCATGGAGAGCAGCAGAAGGAACTGGATCGGCCGCGCACCGGTACGGGTAGGGCTTGCAGTGTCACTCTGTCTGATCGCCTGCGCCCTGCTGCCTGTCATGGCGGTGGCGAAGCCGAAGCCGACCGTCTCATTGAGCCTGCCCCACATGGCGAATGAAGGAGCGGCGGTAACGTTCTCGTGGCATGGAAGTCACCTAGGCCGAGGGCACCACTTGGTTATCCAACGTCCCGTAGGAACGGCCCATACTTGGCGCAATGTCATGAAGCTGCCAAGCGATAGCGGCTCAGCCGCTTTGGCCGGGATGCCCTTGGGGAAATATAGGTTCCGGATCGCGGATTTGATCGGGCATCGCGTTCTCGCGCAGCAGGTGTCGGGCGTTGCGGTATTTGGGCAGGTGCCGTTCTCAACCTTGTTCATCGACGGGGGCTCAGGTACGTACGCGACGCCTACGAACAGTTTTCCATGGGTGGCCGAGTGGTCAGCCGACGCCGCACCAGCCTTTGCGGTCAAGGACAACCACTGTCTATCGGTGCACATCGGGTTTGTGCCGGGACAACACAACGGCCCTGGCACCGCCACGCTCACGGTGGTTCAAGAGTCCCGCGATCCGGTCAGCGCCACCGTGCCGTATGACGCCATCGGGTCGGTCGACGCCCAGCTGACCCCCGGCCAGTCCTGGGCCGTGAACATCTCCTACGAGACCAGCACGGCGGCCAACTGGGAACCCGAGACCTATGTCAACGGCTATGCCGTCTGCGACAGCACTGAACGCACCATCCTTGGATACGCGTAGGGGCAACAACAATGGAGGCCCTAGTTGCCGGCATTCAAAAGGTGGAACTGGTAGGCGGCGAAAGCTGGCTGCAACACAACATCGGCGCCATCGTGGTGTTCGTGGCAGCAGCGATAGCCGCGACCGTCGCGATATGGAACCAAGGACGGCAGCTCGCTCATGACCGACACCTGAGAAATCAGGAGCGGATGCGGGACACGCTCGATGCGACGATCAGCTTCACGTCGGTTACTCACCAGAGGGTGACTCGCTTTCGCTTAGCCGTGGCTGCTGTTGAAGCGAGTCGAGAAGAGAATCAGCGGGTAGCACACAGCGCTGAGGCGAGGGGTTCGGATCCGGATGAGGAACAAAAAAAGCTGAAAGAACTCGAAGCGGCACTACGCGAGGAGCTGGTGAAGGAACGGGAATTGGTGGTCCCACGCGTTGAAGAGCTGGAAGGGTCGAGAACCCGGCTGTCGATCCGCGTTGAGCCGGCCGATCCAATTCTATTGGCGTACGCGCAGTTCCAGGAGGCGACGGCCGGCCTGGCCCTAGCGCTTGTGGGCGGCGTGGATGAGAACCGCACCAAAGAGGCACGTGCCGCCGACACGGAACTGGACAAGAAATTCAAGGACACGTACAAAGCGTTCGTCATCGCCTGCAGAAGCAAGTTCACCTAGCGACACCGCCTGTGAGCCTTGCCACCCGATAGGTCTATCCAGCATTCGATCTTGAAGCCTTAGCGGAGGGGGTGGGATTCGAACCCACGAGACCCCTTGCGAGGCCCAACGGCTTTCAAGGCCGCCGCATTCAACCGCTCTGCCACCCCTCCGGGTCGCATACCGGGCGCGAATGCTAAAGCTCGCGGCTCGCGCTCAGCTCTGCTTCTGCTGATTGGATGGGCCGATGCGCAAGCTGCTCATCCTCGCCTCGGCGATGATCTTCTTCGACGTGGCGTTCTTTGCCGCGATCGCTCCCCTGCTGCCGGACTACGTCGACGATCTCGGCCTCAGCAAGGCGCAGGCAGGGATCCTCAGCGCCTCCTACGCGGCGGGGACCTTGGTCGCCTCGCTTCCGGCCGGTTTCGTCGCCAGCCGGGTCGGGCCACGGCGGACGGTGATCGCCGGCTTGCTGCTCCTCGGCGTCGCCAGCCTCGCCTTCGGCCTCGTCGACCAGATCCTTCTGCTCGACCTGACCCGCTTCATCCAGGGGGTCGCCGGGGCGCTGATCTGGTCGGGGGCGATGACCTGGCTGATCACGACGGCGCCGGACGAGAACCGGGGCTCGGTGATCGGGACGGCGCTGGGCACGGCCGTCGCCGGTGCCCTGCTCGGCCCCGCGATCGGCGCGGTCGCCGCCTCGGTCGGGACCGGGCCGGTCTTCGGTTCGGTGCTGGTGATCAGCCTGCTGCTCGCCTACGGCGCCGCGCGGATGCCGGAGGGCGGGGCGCCCGAGCGTCAAGATCTGCGTGAGGTGGTGGACACGATGCTGAGCCGGCCGGTGGTCGAGGCGGCGACCTTCGTCGCCGTGCCGTCGGTGATGTTCGGCGCGATCGAGGTCCTGATCCCGCTGCGGATCGACGCCCTCGGCGGCGGCCACGCTGTGATCGCCGCCGGCTTCATCGCCGGCGCCGGGCTGGAGGCGACGCTGGCGCCGCTCTCCGGTCGCCTCTCCGACCGGGTCGGGCGCCGCCTGCCGTACGTCGTCGGGCTCTCGATCTGTGCCGCGGCGATGCTCGCGATCGCCGCCGCGATGGCACTGGGACCGGTGCTGGGAGCGCTGATCTTCACCTCGCTCGGCGCCGGGCTCTGCTTCACTCCGGCCCTGACCCTGCTTTCCGACGTCGCCGACGCGAGCAGCCTGCACCAGGGGTTCGCCGCCGGCCTCTCGAACATGGCCTGGGCCTCGGGGCAAGTGATCGGCGGCATCGGTGGGGGCGCCGTCGCTAGCCTCACCGGCAATGCGGTCCCGGCGATCGGGGTCGCCGTCCTCCTGCTCTTGACCGTCGCCTACGCCTTCCGCTCGCTAACCCCCGGCCCGACTCCCGGTGCCGGTGATCTGAGGATGGAATGAGAGCCGGCTCCGGGTCGAGCGGGTGGGCGAACTGGGCGGGGGATCAGTCCTGCGCTCCGGCCGAGGTCGCCCGTCCCCGTAGCCGCGAGCAACTGGCCGAGGTCGTCGGCGCCGCCACGGCGGCGGGACGCCGGCTCAGCGTTGCCGGATCCGGCCACTCGTTCACCGAGGCGGCGCTAACCGACGGGACGATGGTCCGGATCGAGGCGCTGAGCGGGGTGCAGGATGCGGACGTCGCCTCGGGCCTGGTCCGGGTCGGGGCCGGTACCGTGCTCGCCGACCTCAACGAGGAGCTGGCCCGGCTCGGTCTGGCGATGGAGAACCTCGGCGACATCGACAGCCAGACCCTGGCCGGGGCGATCTCTACCGGCACCCACGGCACCGGCGCCGGGCTGCGCAACATCTCGGCGCAAGTCGAGGCGCTGGAGCTGGTCCTCGCCGACGGCAGCGTCCGCGAGCTGACCGCGGGCGAGCGGCCGGAGCTGTTGCGCGCGGCGCGGGTGGGGGTTGGGGCGCTGGGAGCGATCTCGGCGGTGACGCTGCGCTGCGTGCCGGCGTTCACGCTGCGCCGGGTCGACAGCCCGCAGCCGCGCGAGCGGGTCCTCGATCGCTTCGACGAGCTCGCCGAGGCGAACGACCATTTCGAGCTCTTCACCTTCCCGTATGCAGACAACGCCCTGGTCCTGGAGCGCAACCGCACCGCGGAGCCGGCGCAACCACGCGGTGCGGTCGCTGCCTTCCTCAACGACATCGTGCTCGAGAACTGGGCGCTGGAGGCGCTTTCGGCGACCGGCAAGGCGCTGCCGCGGGCGATCCCGGCGCTGGCGCGGCTGGCCGGGCGGCTCGCCTCCGGCAGCTCGACCGTCGACCGCTCCGACCGCGTCTTCGTCAACGAGCGCCGGGTGCGGTTCACCGAGATGGAGTACGGGGTGCCGCGGGAGCACGGGCCGGAGGCGGCGCGGCGGGTGATCGAGTGGGTGCGCGCGAATCGCTACCCGGTCTTCTTCCCGATCGAGATGCGGGTTGCGGGCGGCGACGACGCCGCGCTTAGTCCCTCGCACGGGCGCGAGACCGCCTACATCGCCGTCCACCAATATCGGGGGATGGAGTGGCGGCCCTACTTCGAGGCGGTCGAGGAGATCATGGACTCCTACGGTGGCCGCCCGCACTGGGGCAAGCGCCACTTCCAGACCGCGGCGACCCTGGCGCCGCGCTACCCCGCCTGGGCCGAGTTCCAGGCCGCCCGCGACGAGCTCGACCCCGGCCGCGCCTTCACCAACGAGTACGCGGAGCGGGTTCTAGGCACCTGAGCGCGGCAGAGCTTCTACCTCCTATGGATGCAAAAGCTCTGCCGCGTCAGAGGAAGGCTTTGCCCTCGCCCCGGTAGGTGGGGACGACGTCGACGATCTGCTCGCCCTGGACGAGGTAGAGGACGTTGAAGCGCTCGCAGAGCTCGCCGGCCTTGGCGTGACGCATGTAGACGCGGTCGCCGACCGCGAGGTCGGCGGCGGCTGCGCCGAGCAGCGGGGTCTGCACCTCGCCGGCGCCCTCCTCGGGGTCGAGCGCGAGGCCGGCGGGAAGCCAGGGTGTGGGGAGTCGGGCCGGGTCGCCGCTGCCGGAGGCGAGGTAGCCGCCACCGAGCGCCGTCGCCAGCTTCGGCGTCGACTTGCGGACGATCGGCAGCGCGAAGCCGGCGGCCGGGGTGAGGCTGAAGCGGCTGTAGTGGTCGAAGAGGGCGGGGGCATAGAAGCCGGAGCCGGCGGTGACCTCGGTCACCGCGGCCTCGGCGGCGGTTAGCTCGAGGCTGCCGGTGCCGCCGCCGTTGACCGTCTCCAGCTCGACGAACTCGCCCAGCGCGGCGACGATCGCCCCGCGCCGCTCCGCCAGCTCGGTGGCGGAGCGCTTCTGCATGAAGCGGATCATTGCCCCGCGCAGGCGCCGGCCGGGTGGCTGGTCGCCGACGCCAGCGATCTGGCCCTCGTAGGCCATCAGGGCGTCGAGTTCGATCTGCGGCCGGCACTCGATCTCCCGCGCCAGCGCCACCGTCTGCTCGACGGTGCGGATCGGCGAGCGCTTGGGGCCGACCTTGATCCGCCCGCCGAGCGCCCACCAGCCGGCGTCGATGTCGATGCAGACCCGCACCGGGGCGGCGCCGCCGCCGAGGACAGACTCGATCGCGTCGAGGTGCTCGGTGCAGTCGACCATCACGACCGGCGCCCCGGCGGGATGGGCGACCGAGCGCAGCGCCAGCTCCCCGAGCGCCTCGGTGTCGGTGGTCGGGTAGGCGAGCAGCAGATCCTCGAACCCCTGCTCGGCCAGCCACAGGGTCTCGGGCAGGGTGTAGGTCATCAGCCCGGAGAAGCCCTGGTCGTAGCGGAGGATTTGCTCGGTCAGCGCCCGGCAGCGCAGGGACTTGGTCGCGACCCGGATCGGCTTGCCGCCCGCCCGCTCCAGCATCGAGTCGGCGTTGGCCCACATCGCGTCGAGGTCGACGAAGGCGAACGGCGCCTCGACCTCGGCGAAAACCCGCTCGTAGCGGTCTAGCTGCTGGTTCGACCCCGACACCGAACCGAGACTAACTGCGCCGCCCCCGGACGCGGAAGCACCCGGCCGTCCATATCTGATTCTTTGGCCGGGTGCGTGAGCCGAGGAGGCGGCGCTATGTTTGGGGCCCGGAGAGGTGGCCGAGTGGCTGAAGGCACTCGCCTGCTAAGCGAGTAGGGGGCGCAAGCTCTCTCGAGGGTTCGAATCCCTCCCTCTCCGCTAAGAATTGGCGTCCAGACGTTTCACCGTGCTGAATACATCGGGGCCTACTACCTCAAGATGGCTTTCAGCCATGCTTTTTTTCGGACGCTCTGTCGGCCAGTGGTCGGCGGAGAGATGAATTTTCGGCCATTTGACCCCCAGGGGATAGGCACGAAACCAATCAAGAAACTGGTTCGCCACCGAAAAGTTCTGGCTCTGAACGGAGATCATGCCGCCCGCCGAGCTGGGTGCCTGGGTTGGCTTCCATATCTCGCGGCGATCTACTGACTCGTCTTTCCAGGTCAGCTTGTTGAGGAGAAGATCGTATGCAGCGAAGCGCATGCGGGGGACCGCGGGAAAGAAGTCTGCCTCTACGGGCAGGTCTGCCCTATCGGCGTGCACTGCCTGCCCTCGTTGCTTCGTGATCCAGTGCTTGACCTCGCTCTTCGTGAAGCCGAGTCCAGGCCGATCTTGAAGAAAGCGCGAAAGATGCACGACGAGATGATTTGAGGAGCAGCCAAATGCCCTTTCAAAGACTCTTATGAGCGTCCGAAATTTATCGCTGCGAAAAGGCAGGGAGTTGACGTCAGCGAGGAGAGCAACTCCATCTCTACGGTCTTCCAAGTGCTCTAGTAAATCTGGGCCTAGCCGAATCTCGAAGGTTCCGACATAGACAAATCGATCTAATCCCTCAATGCCAGCCGTGCTCTTGAGCCAGGCCATCTCGCTGTCGCTCAGGGTTTGGAACGCGACCGTTTGCCTCATGGAGTAGACGCGCCTTCCATAACCGCTCAACACGGCGATGCGGTTGGCGGAAGCCTCTACGAGTTGCTCGGCTTTGTGCCTCGCATCTGGTGGCACCACTATGAATCCATCTGAATTCAGGTCTGGTCTTCCAGCCAGGGGAACATAGGCGGCAACCAGAAGGTCGCGTTCGGTTTCGGTGCCTCCTAAATCGCCTAGGACCTTAAGGGCGGCTTCGCCGTCTCGCAGCTCGAAGTCCTCCCAGCTGTCGTAGAGCCCACCTAGTTGAATGACGGCGAGTCTCGCAAGCTGCATCGGGGTCAGGCTATGGCCTCAAAGGCGTTCTGCCGAGCCGGATCGCCAAAGCGCTGGGCATGAAGCCGCCGCTCAATGCGATGCCAGGCGCGCTCTGTTTCGAACGTCGTCCCTCCCTCCCCGTCTTCGCCGGGTTTGAGGTAGTCGGTCGAACCCGCGATGGTGCGCTCGGTTGCGCTTGACGTAGTGCAGATCGCGCTACACTGCTCGCGTGGCATCCACCTCCCATCCACTTTCGCTCCGTCTTGGGTCCGAGGGTTGGCGTGCCCTGGAGGACATCGCTCGCAAGCGGGGCCTCACTCGCGCGGAGGCCGCTCGCCAGGCGATCACTGAGACGGCGGAGCGCGAGCGGAGACGGTCGGGGCTTGCGGCGGAGGTCGCCGGACTCGCAGACGACCCCGTCGACCGAGCCGAGCGGAACCGGGTGATGGTCGACATGGATGCGGTCGCAGCCGAGTGGCCTGAGTGACGCGGGGTGATGTCTACCGGGTGCGGCTTCCTCGGCGCGGCGGCCATGAGCAGCACGGTCCTCGTTATGCCGTGCTGGTCCAGGCGGACGAGCTGCTTGGGCTTTCGACCGTGCTCGTTGCGCCTACTTCCCAAAGCGTGCGGCCGGCGAGCTTCCGGCCCGAGGTCGACGTCGCTGGTCAGCGAACGCGGGTGATGGTTGAGCAGCTGCGCGCGCTAGATGTGCGCCGACTCGATAACTTCGAGGTCCACCTGAGCGCAAGCGAGATGCGAGGAGTGGACGAAGCTCTCGCGCTGGTTCTCGCCCTTTCCTGAGACCCTTTCAGCAGCCGCTGGGGGTGCCGGCGTACTTCGGAGCCTGCTTGGCGAGGAACTGGGCGAGGCTGGTCGCCATGCTCTGGCCGGTTTCGAACGAGCCGTCTTCGGGCAGCGCCGCCAGGGTGACGATCGCCTCCCTGCCTTCGACTTCCAGGATCCCCATCTGGCGGGTGAGGTAGCGCCCGTCGGTGCCAGGACCCCAGCCGCCCTTCCAGCGGGCGGGCAGTCCGGCGGACCCGAGGCCCCACGTGTCCGAGCTGACTTCGCCCATCAGCCCCAGCACGTATTCGGCCGATTCGGGACTGCCCACGCAGCCGGCGGCCAGCATGCTCATGAACTGCTCCTGCAGTGCCAGCGACCATTCGGTCTGGCCGAACGGGGTGAAGCCGTCGCGGCCGACGCTCGAGACTTGGGTGGCGGTGTCGCCGGCTTCGGCCAGGACTTCGTCGACGGCTGCGGCGGCTCCTCCCGCTCCGCCGTGCGAGGCTTCGAGGTCGCCGAACAGGGCCAGGGCCGCTTCGTTGTCGGAGAGGGTCAGCGCGCGGCGGACCTCGTCCTGCTGGGTCGCGCTGAGCCCGTCGGGGCCGCCGGTTTCTGCCAGCACGCGCATCACGACCGGGACCTTGCTCGTCGACCAGGCCGAGCCGGTGGTGAGGCTGCCCCCGGTCGCGGCCGGTGGCGATCCAGGGGGTCCGATCGCGACGCCGACTTCGCCCGGGAGCGAGGCTTCCAGCTGGCTGAAACCGGAGAGGCCCGAGGCCGGCGCGCTGCCGCTATCGGCCGGCTCCTCCGCCTCGCGCGTCACTGGTTGCAATTTGGCGCGTTCCCGCTCGACTATCCGTTTCGATCTCTGGACCTGCTGGAGCTCCTCTTCGAGTTTCTGCACGTGGAGTTCGCGGCGCGCATCTTCCAGCCGTTCTCTGGCCTGCACTGCCGCCACCGACTGGGTGTCGGTCCCCGAGCCGCCGCAGCCGGGCACGCCCACCAGGAGCGCGCCGACAATCAGAGCGGCGATGACGATGCGCTTTGGCATCGCGGCTGGGCTGAACCGAGAGGTCCTCAGGGGAACGTGACTTCCGCTTCGTTGCCACCGGTGCAGACGTGTGGCTCGCCGGCCGAGCAGTACATGCTGTAGTCGCGTTCGGTCGTCGGGCTCCAGGCGATGACGGTTCCGGAGCCGGACCCGATTTCGCTGAAGTACGCCGCTTCGACGTTTTCGGCGAAGCCGCAGGTCGTGTACTGGTTGGCCGAGAGGCTGCCGACACAGTTGCCCGAGCTGCCCGAGGAGCTGGTGCCTTCGGGCGCGGGTCCCGACGATTCCGGTGCCGGCCGTTCGTCGGGAGCCTTGTTGCTGCCGCCGTGGCGCAGTTCGCTCAGCTGTTTTTCGATCTGGTGGATCTTTTCGTGCTGCTGGGCTCGTTCGGCGCCGCTGTGTTCGGCTTCCTTGAGTTCTTCCTTGCTGGGCCCGGAGCTGCCTCCGCAGCCGGACAGAGCGACCAAGAACGCGCAGCCAATCGCGGCAGTAATGCCAACTCGATACCTCATGTCGCCTCCCCTGGGACAGTTACTGGAGGCGCGGAGCGTATCGGGGCTCAGGAGGAGCACGTACCTAAAGGTCGACGTTTAGGTACCGCAATTCCCGACGTTTAGGTAGCAGCACCGGTTAGAGTTTCCGATCCAAACCTGGGGAGAGACGGGATGGGGCCGAGCCCCACCAGGCCCGGGTCCTCCATTTCACGATCTGGGAAGGACTCCATGCGCACCGACGCCCACTCCTGCGCCAACGCCACCGCTACCCGTCACGGCCCCACCAAGCTGCTGCTCGCGGCTGCGCTGGTGGCACTCGCGGTCCTCGTCTTTGGCGGTGCTGCCGCCTCCGCACAGGCGGCCGGCGGATCGTCCTGCAGCGGCCAGGCGAGGGTCTCACGCTCGTCGCCTGGCGCCCAGACGTCCAGGATCAGCAGCTGGGATGTCGCCAAGTGGTTTGGCGACAAAGCTGGGGGCGCGCTCGCCGGGAGGGCGGTGAACATGGCCTTCGATGCCTTCGCCAAGGCGACCGGGCTGGAGAAGATCTTGCCTGAGACTGACGCGGCGAAAGCCGTCAGGCTGCTGGAAGGGATCAAAGGGCAGCTAGATGACATCTCCGAACGAATCGACGAGCTAAGCGCATCGGTCGGCCAGCTGATCTCCGAAGAGCGGCAGTACCACCTCGACTCCGCCCTTTCGACGCTCTGTTCGATCACGACCAAGCAACAGGTTCTGTTCGAACAGCAGTACGTGCCGTTGGTCCGGGCCGGAGTTGCGCTCGTCGAAATCCTCGCCGGGCCCAACCCGCAGGCGGCGGACGCGCAGCCTGCCAACGGCCTCTCCCCGCGGGTGAAGTTCGAAAGGCTGCGGGCGGACTTCATCCGCGTCTACGAAAGCAAGCAGCTCGACCTCGAAGCCGGGATCAAGGAAATCCACGCCGCTCTCGTCCCCGGCAGCCTCCAGACCTCTGTGCTGGCGGCCTACGGCCAGGTCCTGATGAGCAAGCGGTTCTTGACCCGGGAGGACTCCGAACGGCTGCGCAGCCTCTACTCCGACCTCGCCGACTCGGCGGCGCTGGCTTCCTGGATGGCGGCCGAGTTCCGGGCCTCCTCGCCCGAGAACGACGAAGCGCTGCTCAACGTCTTCAAGACCTACGTCCACAACCGAGACGACGAGGTCGAAAACCTGCCGCCGATGATCCCGCCCGGTGTCGTCATCGACCTCGGCCAGGCCAACGGGACGACCACGAACGGGAAACCGGTCTGGTTCCCGCCGGAGGACGAAGACGTGGCCTGGCTGCCGAGCAACAAAGGCTGGGGGATCGACGCGATCGACGACGTCGGCAAGGTGATGAACGCTCTCAACGATCCGAAAGCGGTCGGCAAGATCCGCGGCAGCGGCTGGGCGGTGCCGACCAAGGCGCAGCTGACCGCGCTGCTCTCGGACGGCTGCATCGCCGACCCCGCCAACCCGGCGAAAAGCACCGGCGGGGCTTGTAAGAACGCGGTCGGGCCGAAGACGGGCACCACCGTCGCCGGCTACCTGCAAAGGCTCCAGCCCGACGATCGCACCTGGCAGCAGCTCTTCTGCCAGAGCGGGCCGCAGCGGGACTGCGCCCCTGGGGCCGGCCCGGGCGCCGGTGGCGTACCGCCGCATGCCTTCATCTGGACCAGCGAAGCGATCGGGCAGAAGATGAAGTGCGGCTGGACGATCATCCCGCCAGCCCAGTCCTCACGCTGGTACGCGACCTACAGCGGCTTCCGCACGACGGCGACGGGCGCCTCCCAGGGCCTCTTCCCGCCGCTGCCGGAAAAGGCCCCCGGCTACGGCCTGCAGAACGCCGGGATCGCCCTCGACATGTGCAACACCTATTTCTCCGAACTGACCCGAGGAGTGCCGAGCCGCAACGTCCCGCCGTCCCCGTGGGCCAGCGGCGTCGTGCTTGCCACCCGCAACACCGGCGCCGACGACCTCAACTCGGCCAACGGCATCGACTACATGGCCCAGCGCACGCCGCGCTGCGGCGGCCGGCCGGCGACTATCGTCGGCACCGGGCAGGACGACAACCTCCGAGGCACCAGCGGGCGCGACGTCATCGTCGCCCGTGCCGGCGATGACGTGGTCCGGGCACTGGGCGGCAACGACCTCGTCTGCGGCAACGTCGGCGACGACCTGGTGACGGGTGGCCGCGGCCACGACAGGCTGCTCGGACAGCGCGGCGACGACAGGCTGCACGGACAGCGCGGCAACGACGTCCTCCGCGGCGGCCCCGGGGAGGACTTCCTCAGCGGCGGCCCGGGAAGGAACAGGGTGAGCCGCTAGGCGCCATCGCCGAGAACGCGCTTCTACCCGCCGTGCGGGAGGAAGTGCGTTCTCACCCGTGTCGGGCGCGGACGATGACGCTCCCACCACGCGACGGGATCATCGTCACGTTGCGGTGATGGGCGCGCTCGGGCTCGGGGCGGTCGGCTTCGAGGTCGAGGCGGCGGGCCATCGTGGTGAGGACGACGCGCATCTCGGCCATCGCCAGGGCGGCGCCGAGGCAGCGGCGGATTCCGCCGCCGAAGGGGATCCACTGGTAGGTGCCGGGCTTGACGACGCCGCCGTCGGCGTCGAGCCAGCGCTCGGGGCGGAAGGCGAAGGGGTCGGGGTAGAGGTCCTCGCGGTGGTGGACTAGGAGGATGCTCATCGTCACCGGGGTGTCGGCGGGCACGGCGTACTCGCCGAGCTGCCAGGGGACCTTGACGCGGCGGCCGATGATCGGGATCACGGGCCGTGAGCGCATCCCCTCCTGGATCGTTGCCTCGACCCGCTCCTCGGCGCCTTCGTCCGAGCGCACCGCGTTGACCAGCGCCTCCTGGGCGTCGGGCGTCCGCGTCAGCCGCTCCCAGGTCCAGGACAGCGAGTTGGCGGTCGTCTCGTGGCCGGCGAGGACCAGGGTGAGGAGCTCGTCGCGCAGTTCTTTGTCGCTCAGCTCCTCGCCCTCCTCGGTTCGCGCCTGCAGCAGCAGCGAGAGGATGTCGCGCCGCTCCTCGAGGTCGGCGGCGTTGCGGCGGGCGCGGATCACCGCGTAGACCCGGCGGTCGAGGATCCCGAGTCCGAACTTCAGCAGCCCGATCGGCTCCTCGCGGCCGAGGTGGATGAATTCGGTCACCTGAGCATCGGGCCGGGTCGAGGCGTTGACGAGGCGCTTGATCACTCCCCGCAGTTCGGCCTCGGGACTGCCGCGTTCCGGCTTGCCCTCGATCCCGAAGATGCCGGCCATGATCACGTCGAGGGTGATCGCCTGCATTCGCGGCGCCAGGGCGAACGGCTCGCCGATCGGCCAGCGCTCGATCTCGTGTTCGGCCGCCGCTGCGATCATCTGGGTGTACTGCTCGATCGCCTCGCCGTGGAAGGGCGGCAGCAGCAGTTTGCGCTGGCGCATGTGGCGGGGCCCGACCGCGGTCAGGACCGAGTTCGGGCCGAGGATCGGCCGCAGCGGCGACTCGCCGGTCAGCGACGGCGCCAGCGCCGGGTCGGCGGTGAAGAGCGAGCGGACGTGGTCCGGATGGCTGGTGATCACAGGGCCGCCGGGAATGACGCCGCTCATGCGGAAGGTCTCGCCCAGCTCGCGGCGGGCGCGGAAGACGAACTCGATCTGGCGCTGGCTGAAGCGCAGCGATTGCGCCAGGCGGGGGAGCTCGATCGAAGGCGGGGCCGGCAGGGCGGCGAGCTCGGCCTCCTCGATCGGACCGGCGGGGGACAGCGGTGCCTCCCCGATCAGCTGCTGGACGGGCTCGGGGGCGATCGTCGCAGTCTCCATCGGCCAAGGCTACACCGATCGATGTCACATCCAACCGGAGAGGCGTCACACACGCAGCGATTGCTGAATCGAACCCCCTATAGCGGGGTCAATTCAGCAATCGATGGATCGGGTCCCCCTCGGAGGCCGGATCGGCCGGCTGAACGCCACTTTTACCTGCACGCAGGAGACGCCCACTACAGTCAACTCCTCGATGAACTCGAACCCTGTCGCCAAGGCCGCTTCGCACATCCCGCGCCGGACGAAGATCGTCGCCACCGTCGGCCCCGCCAGCTGGTCGCCCGGCGTGCTCGAGCAGATGATCGACGCCGGCACCGACGTCTTCCGCCTCAACTTCTCCCACGCCGGTCCCGACAAACAGGCGGAGGTGATCGAGATGATCCGCGCCGCCGCTGCCGTCGTCGGCCGCGAGGTCGCGATCCTCGGCGACCTGCCGGGCCCGAAGCTGCGGATCGGCGAGCTCCGCGACGACTACGCCGAGCTGGAGACGGGGATGCACGTGACCCTGACCCCAACCGAGATCGAGGGCGACGCGGAGAAGATCCCGGTCTCCTGGCCCGGAGTCACGGACCTGCGCGAGAACCAGCTCGTCTACCTCGCCGACGGCGCGATCCGGCTCCGCGTCCGCGACCCGGAGTCCGACGGGATCAACTGCGAGGTCGAGGTGGGGGGGACGCTCTCCTCCCACAAGGGGATGAACATCCCCGGCGGCGCCACCCTGCCGGCCGCCACCGACAGCGACCTCGGCTGGGTCGAGTTCGCCGCCCGCGAAGCGATCGACCTGATCGCCGTCTCCTTCGTCTCCACCGCCGCCGACCTGACGCCGGTGCGCGAGCGCCTCGACCAGCTCGGATCCCAGATCCCGCTGATCGCCAAGATCGAGCGCGCGCAGGCGGCCGAGAACGTCGAGGAGATCGTCGCCGCGGCGACCGGCGGGATCATGGTCGCCCGTGGGGACCTCGGGATCGAAGTGCCGCTGGCCGAGGTGCCGATCCTGCAGAAGCGACTGATTCGCACCGCCGGGGTCGCCTCCAAGCCGGTCATCACCGCGACCCAGATGCTGGCCTCGATGGTCACCGCACGGCGCCCGACCCGGGCCGAGGTGACCGACGTCGCCAACGCAATCTACGACGGCACCGACGCGATCATGCTCTCCGAGGAGACCGCGGTCGGCCAGCACCCGGTCGAGGCGGTGCGGATGATGGACCGGATCGCCCGCGCCACCGAGCCCGACCTCCCCTATGGAGAGTGGCTGTTCGGCCGCACCGATCAGGCGACCCGGGACGTCTCCGACTCGGTCGCCCAGGGCGCCGTCGGCGCCACCTACCGACTCGGCCTGAAGGCGATCGTGGTGCCGACCGAAAGCGGCCGCACCGCGCGGCTGGTCTCCGCCCACCGCCCCAACGTGCCGGTGCTGGCGACCTCGCCCCATATAGAGACGGTGCGCCGCCTCAGCCTCCTCTTCGGCGTCACCGCGGTCGAGGCCGAGCACGACAAGGACATCCGCGCCCTGCTCGGCGATTGCGCCCGGCTCGCCGGCCACCACGGGATCGCCGAGCCCGGCGACCTGATCGCGATCACCGCGGCGCTGGACGAGCAGGAACTGGGAACCAACATCTTTGAGGTCCACCGGGTCCCGGGTGACCAATAGCCTGACCGTATGAGCGAGCCAGGCAAGCCGCTGCGGGTGGAGGAGGAGAACGGGCTCGTCGTCCTCACCTTCGACAGCCCGCCGCTGAACCTCTTCGACCAGGCGATGATCGACGCCTTCCAGGCGACGATCGCCGCGCTTGCCGCCGCGCCGCCGCGGGCGCTGCTGATCCGGGCTGAGGGCAAAGTCGTCTCCGGCGGCGTCGATGTTCATGTCTTCTCCGGGCTCGGGCTCGAGTCGGCGACCAAGCTTTGGGCGGACCAGTTGGCGACGATCGATCAGCTCGAGGCGCTGCCGGCGCCGATCGTCTTCGCCGCCCATGCTCTGACCCTGACCGCAGCTTTCGAGATCGCCCTCGGCTGCGACCTGATCGTCGCCTCGCCGCGGGCCAAGTTCGGCCTGGTTGAGGAAGTGGTCGGGCTGACGCCGGGGATGGGCGGCACCGAGCGCCTGGCCGAGCGCGCCGGCTCCGGCCGCGCCCGCGATTTCGTGATGAGTGGCGAGCTGTTCGACGCCGAGACGCTGGAGCGCTGGGGCGTCGTCAACCGGATCTACCCGGAGGACGAGTTCGAGCAGCGCTCGCGGGCGCTCGCACTCGAGCTCGCGGCCGGCCCGACCAAGGCGCACGCGATGACCAAGCACGTCCTCAAGCGCTTCCGCGAGGGCGGTGTCCCGGCGGCCGACGAGGCGGTCCGGGTCGATACCCCCGCCCTGTTCGAGACCGAGGACACCAAGAATGCGGTTAAGACCTTCCTCGAGCACGGCGGCCCCGGCCACGCCACCTTCGAGGGTCGCTGACGCCCTGAGCGCGGCAGAGCTTCTACCTCTATGGGAGGTAGAAGCTCAACCACGGGTACTCTTCGCCGATGCCTGGGCTGCCGGGAATGCCAAACGTCGACTTCGACGCCATCGCCAAAGGGATGGCGATGGCGGTGCCGTTCATCGGCCACCTCGGGATCGAGATCACCGAGATCGCTCCCGGCGAAGCGAAGGTCGTCCTGCCGCGGCGGCCGGAGTTGAACAACCACGTCGGCAGCCAGCACGCGGGCGCCCTCTTCACCGCCGCCGAGGCGGCGTCCGGGGCGGCCTTCGTTGGCGCCTTCGCGGTACGGATGGGAGAAGTGACCCCGCTTGCGCGCCGCGCCGAGATCGAGTACCTGAAGGTCGCCAACGGCGCGATCACCGCTCACGGAAAACTCGGAGTCGAGGCCGCCGAGGCGCTCGCCACGCTCGACGCCGAGGGCAAGGTCGAGTTTCCCTGCACGATCGAGCTGACCGACTCCGGCGGCAACCTCGTCGCCACCGCCACCGTCGAGTGGCACGTGCGCCTCAAAGCCACGCCTTGATCCGGAGTTCGCAGTTCTGCCCGCATAGCGGAAGAAACTGCGAACGCGCTTGGCGGTTGATGAATCCCACAGCCCCGCGCCTCACCTGAGGCGGCGGTCTCGCCGGTCGCCCGCGACAATCGGGGCAACCGACGAGAGGGGTTCGAAGTGAGTCTGAGCGGAAAGGTTGCGGCCGTGACCGGCGGTGGCTCGGGAATCGGCGAGGCGACTTGCGTGCGGCTGGTTGCGGACGGCGCCCGGGTTGCGGTTATCGACCTCGACGAGAGCGCCGCGGCGCTGACCGCCAAGCTGGCCGGCGAAGGCCTGCCGGTGGTCGCCGACATCTCCGACTCCGCCGCCGTCGATGCCGCCCTGGCGAAGGTCGAGGCCGAGCTGGGGCCGGTCGACGTCTGGGTCAACAACGCCGGCATCTCCGGCGGCGCCCACTCTGAGCGGGTCAACCCGAGGGCCGAACAGCAGCTTGCCGAACTCGGCGCTGGTGAAGAGGTGACGACGGCGCTGGAGGCGACGGCGCGGATGAGCGACGAGGAGTGGCGCCAGATGCTCTCGGTCCACCTCGACGGCACCTTCTACGGGACTCGTGCCGCCGCCCGTTCGATGGCTCCCCGTGGTGGCGGCGTGATCGTCAACATGGCCTCGATCTGCGGGATCGAGGGCTGCACCGGCCACCCGCACTACTCGGCGGCCAAGGGCGGCATCCTCGCCTTCACCCGCACCGTCGCCAAGGAGCTGATCCAGCAGGGGATCCGCGTCAACGCGATCGCGCCCGGCTTCGTCGACACCCAGCTCGTCTCCGGCTCGCTGACCGAGCCGCTGGTCGGCGCCGTGAAGATGGGGACGCCGCAGGGCCGGCTCGGTCGCCCGGAGGAGATCGCGGCGACGATCTCCTTCCTCTGCTCCGAGGACGCCAGCTTCTTCGTCGGCGAGACCGTCAGCCCCAATGGCGGGTTTGTGACGGTCTGATGGCCGAGATCAAGTTCATCGACCAGACCCTGCGCGACGGCCAGCAGTCGCTCTGGGGGATGCGGATGCGCGCCTGCCAGGCGACGCCGGCGCTGCCGCACCTGAACGCGACCGGGTTCGACACCTTCGACCTCACCGGCGGCACCTTCTTCGTGGTGATGCTGCGCGAGTCCGGCGACGACCCCTGGGCGGCGCTCGACTGGCTCGTCAAGGGCCTGCCCGACGCCGGCCACCGGGCCGGGATGCGGCCGGTCGCGGTCGGCAGCTTCGGCTTCGTCCCCGACGAGATGCTCGACCTCTGGGTCGCGACCCTGGTCAAGCACGGGATCGACAGCCACTGGCTGTTCGACTGCCTCTACGACATGCCGGTGATGAAGGCCAAGCACGAAGCGATCCGCCGGGTCGGCGGCGAAACCGTGCCGGCGATCATGTACGGGCTGACCGACCTCCACACCGACGAGTTCTTCGCCGACCGCGCCCGCGAAATGGCGGGCTGGGAGGGGGTGAAGCGGATCTACGTCGAGGACGCCCCCGGGGTCCTGACCCCGGAGCGGGCGGCGACGCTGTTGCCGGCGCTGCAGGCGGCAACCCCCGACGTGGAGCTCGAGCTCCACGTCCACAACACCACCGGCCTGGCGCCGCTCGTTTACATGGAGGGGATCCGGGCCGGGATCGAGTACATCCACACCTGCTCGATGCCGCTCGCCAACGGTCCCTCACTGCCGTCGACCGAGGCGATGGTCGAGATCGTCGAGGAAATGGGGCACAGCCACAACCTCGACAAGTCACACCTGAAGCCGGTCGCCGACCACTTCGAGCGCGAAGCGAAGCGGCTCGGCTGGGCGCTCGGGGTGCCGAACGAGTACCGGACGCAGCCCTACCGCCACCAGCTCCCCGGCGGCATGACCGGCACCCTGATCAACCAGCTCGACGAGTACGGGATGCCGGAGAAATTCCCGCAGGTGATCGACGAGATCGTCCGTGTCCGCGAGGAGCTCGGGCAGCCGGTGATGGCGACCCCGTTCTCGCAATTCGTCGGCATCCAGGCGGTGCTGAACGTGGTCCTGTCCGAGCGCTACGAAGTCGTCCCCGACGAGGTCCTGCACTACGCGCTCGGCCACTACGGCCCGCTGATGCGGCCGGTTGAGCCCCACATCGCCGACAAGATTTTTTCTCAGTCGCGGGTCAAGGCGCTCGAAACGTGGGAGCGCGACCAGACCACGGTCGCCGAATTCCGCGAGAAGCTGGGCAAGAGCCTCTCCGACGAGGAGCTCCTGCTGCGCTACCTCTGCCCGGAGGAACAGGTCGACAAGCTGCTCGCCGGGCCGCCGCTGCGGACCGATCCGCCGGCCACCTCGCCGGACCTCGGCGACCAGCTGATGCGGCTGATCACCGAGGCCCAGCAGCGGCCGGTCTCGCAGATCTCGCTCAGTCAGCCCGGGATTACGATCGACCTGCGGCGCTGAGGCGTCCGGCGGCGTCTTCGATCACGGCCTCCTGGTGGGGCTGCAGATCGACGTAACCGATCCCGCGGAAGGCCTCGATGAACGGGTCCTCGACCACTTTGTCGCTGAGGCCGAGCAGGCCTTCGATCACCGCCGCCCCGCAGAAGGGGACGTAAGAGGAGGAGTAGCCGCCCTCGTGGATCGCGACCAGCTTGCCGTCGCAGGCGCGGTCGGCCAGCGCGGTCATTACGTCGGTCATTTCCCGGTAGCCCTCGCTGGTCACCATCTGCATTGCCAGCGGGTCCATCATCGAGGCGTCGAGGCCGGAGGCGATGATGATCAGGTCCGGGTCGAAGGCCTCGATCGCGGGGACGACGACGCGCTCGATCGCCGCCACGTAGGCGCCATTGCCGGAGCCGGGCGGCAATGGCACGTTGACGCAGAAGCCCGCGCCCTCGCCTTTGCCGGTGTCCCCGACCAGGCCCGATTCGGCCGGGTAGAGACCGTCCTGATGGAGGGAGATGGTGAGGACGCCGGGGTCCTCGTAGAAGGCATGCTCGGTGCCGTTGCCGTGGTGGACGTCCCAGTCGACGATCGCGATCTTCTCGACCCCGTGGACGGCGCGCATGTGCTCGACCGCGATCGCGATGTTGGCGAAGACGCAGAAGCCGCGGCCTTCGTCGCGCTCGGCGTGGTGGCCAGGGGGGCGGTTGAGCGAGTAGGCGTTGTCGACGTCGCCCTTCCAGACTGCCTCGATCGTCTCGATCACGCCGCCGGTCGAGAGCGCGCAGATCTCATAGCCGCCGGCGCCGAATGGGGCCAGTTCGCCGCCGTCGCCGCCGCCCTCCTCGGATTCGCGCTTGACCCGCTCGAGGTACTCGGGGGTGTGGACGCGGAGGATCTCCTCCTCGGTCGCCTTGCGGCCGGGCAGCTCGGTGGTCTGCGCAAGCAGGCCGGTGACGTCCAAGAGGTTGCGCAGCCGGCGCTTGGTCGCTGGGCTCTCGCCGTGCTGCTCGGGCTCGACCAAGCCGCCGGTCGAGAGAAAGCCGGAGCCGGTGCCGGTGTCGTGCCAGGCGTAGAGCTCGTTCCAGTGGAATCCGGTGCTCATCTGGCGACCATAGATCGGCACCGTTCGGCCCGGCACGAATCGCTCGACGTCCCCTTTGAGTTCCTCCAAAGCTGGCGCGCCGGAGCCGGGTCGGCCTTTGCCGCGGGCCTTACGGTCGGTCCGTTTCCGTGGTTCCTTTTGGCCCCCCTGGGCGAATAAGGAACCACGCGATTCATCGCCATGAAACGCGCCCTCTTTGAAGACGAGCACGAATGGTTCCGCGAGTCGGTCGCGGCCTTCGTCGACCGCGAGCTGATGCCAAAGCGCGAGCGCTTCCGCGAGCAGCGCTTCATCGACCGCGCGACCTGGCTGAAAGCCGGTCAGGACGGCTTCCTCGGACTCGGCGTGCCGAGCGAGTACGGCGGCAGCGGCATCGACGATTTCCGCTTCAACGCGATCTTCGGTGAGGAGCTGGCCCGGGCGGGATTCGCCTACAGCTCCAGCTTCGGGATCCAGACCGACGTCGTCGCCCCCTACCTGCTGCGGCTGACCACCGACGAGCAGAAGCGGCGCTGGCTGCCGGGCTTCGTCAAGGGCGAGATCATCACCGCGATCGGGATGACCGAGCCAGCCGCTGGTTCCGACCTGAAGGGGATCCAGTCGACGGCGCGGCGCGAGGGCGAGGACTGGTCTCTGTCGGGCTCGAAGACCTTCATCACCAACGGCTACAACGCCGACCTCATCGTCGTCGCCGCGCAGACGCCGGACCCGGGCGGGATCTCCCTGTTCGCGGTCGAGAAGGGGATGGACGGGTTCAGCTGCGGCAACAAGCTAAACAAGCTCGGCCAGCACGAAGCCGACACCGCCGAGCTCTTCTTCGACGAGGTCAAGATTCCGGCCGAGAACCTGATCGGCGAGCCGGGGCGGGGGATGAGCATCATGATGGGCCACCTCGCCCAGGAGCGGATCAGCACCGCGGTCGTCAACGTCGCCCACGCCGCGGTGGCGCTGGCGCTGACCCTCGAGTACGTGGGGGAGCGGCGCGCCTTCGGCCGGCCGATCGGGAGCTTCCAGAACAGCCGCTTCCTGCTCGCCCAGTGCGACGCGGAACTGGACATGGTCCGGGTCTACGTCGACCGTTGTGTCGAGGCCCACGCCGCCGGCGAGCTGACCGCGGTCGAGGCGGCGAAGGCGAAGCTGCTCAGCTCCGAGATCCAGAACCGGGTGATCGACGCCTGCGTGCAGATGCACGGCGGCTACGGCTACATCGAGGAGTACGAGATCGCCCGCTCCTACGTCGACGCCCGCATCACCAGGATCTGGGCCGGCACCAACGAGATCATGCGCGAGGTGATCGGCCGCGACCTCGGCCTCGAAGAGCCGCGGAGCCCCTAGGCTTTCTTCTTGGAGCGCGAGCTTCGACCGGACTTGGCCGGTTTCCCACCCGCCTGGGCGAGTTCATCCAGGACCTCCCGACCCGTGTACTCCGCGGCAATTGACTTCAGCCGCGCGAACCGGCTCCTCGCTCGCTCCAGATCCGAGCGGTTTTCCGAGTAGAGGTACTCGACGGCCTGACCGAGCTTGTTCGGCAGGTCTTCCTGCAGGAAGACCTCATCCATCATCGTCATGTTGACCAAGAGCGTCTTATCGAGGCCCGCACGATCTGATCTCATGACAAATACCTGAACGCCGGCGCTGTGGTGCTCGTCGATCAACTTCTTCGTCGCATCGTTTGGCTTGTCTCCCAGGAGCCAGACCCGCTCGACGCTGGCACCTTTTCTCATGAGCTCCTTGTTGAGCTCGAAGAACCGGACACCTGACTCGCCTCTCCACCACTCCGTGTCCCCCTCGTCGGTGGTGGCACAGAGCATCTCTTTCGCCTCCTGGAAACGGGCCAGAACGAGACTGTTGTCTCCGTCATCGACCCTCAGCCGCCCCTGCGACAGTTCCCGGAGCCGGACATCCGCGTGAACTAGGATGTTCAACACCTCTCGCTTGAACTCATCGATCCGGGTGTGTTTCAAGGTCGTAACGCTGGCTTCGAGAGCATCTGTGAGAAGAGGCTGAAGGTCTGGATAGTCCTCGACGAGCTCCAGCATGCGGCCGTAGCGCTCCCTCGCCTCGCTGCGCTCGGCAATTCGGAAGATGGTCTCTATCTGGAGGGAAATCACCAGACCCAGGAGGCCGATCGAAGCCGTCGTGATCACCCCGAGGCCGCCCAGCTCCTGACCCGTCGTAAAGAAGACGATGACCGTCGTCAGCAGGGTTGCAAAAACGGCCAACAGCGACAGGTAGCGTGCCCACCGGTCGTACCACCTCGAGGTGCCAGGAGTCAGGGCCAGATCCCCACTGTTCATGTTGGGATCGTAACCCAGGGTGTGCGCAGCCACGCTCCTTCAATAGCAAACCGTGATGTTTAACTCCGAATATCTAACTATTCAGTAGTGTGACAGTTGACACAGGTAGCGGATGCAGAGTAGAAGCCATCAGACCTGTCGAGGCTAGGGGAAGGAAGAGATAATGACTCAGGACCAGCTGGAGCAGTCTTACTTGACGGAAGTCGAAGTTCCCGGGAGGCGCTTGGGCCGACACGTGTGGCATGACCCGCGCTCGGCCGACCATTCAGCGGAGATGGCAGCCACGATGGGGAGCGTCTGCCACGAGATGAGCTCGAACCTGCCGCTCAACCAAGAAGCGCACACGTGCTCAACCGCCCATGCCCTCTGCGCAGTGGTCAGCTCCAGATCGGCCAGAAGCGCAAGCCCTTTGGATGAGGCGGCGGCAATTCGGATTTACGAGATGGCTCGCGAGCTGGAGGGTGCGCGGTCCCGGCATGCGCCCGCGACCGGCAGTAGTGGATTGATGGCCTGCAAGGCAGCCCAGAAGCTCGGGCTCATTCGTGAATATCATCATGCGTTCGGGCTCGATCAGGCATTGCGCGCGCTTACCCTCGGTCCGGTGATGACGGGATTCAGCTGGTACAGCAGCTTCGACGAACCAGACGAGATCACGGGTCAGATTCATATCGAGCCGGATGCCGTGATCCGGGGCGGTCATGAGGTTGTCGCCTATGAGTTGGACACGGAGCGAGAGCTGGTGTGGTGTTGGAATAGCTGGGGACCAGGCTACGGTTTGGGCGGGCGCTTCTGCATGGATTTCGATACCTGGGGGCAGCTGCTCGAAGAAGGAGGGGACGTCACCGTTCCACTTCCTTGAGGCCCGAAGTTCTTAGCCACTATGAGGATGGCGCAGAGGCCCTGCGTCTCGAAAGTCGCGCGCGTCTCGAATACATCCGCAACCTGGAGTTGCTGGAGCGCTACTTCCCCCCGGAGCCTGCAGTGGTTGCCGACGTCGGGGGCGGGCCGGGCACCTATGCAGTGCCGATCGCGGCGAGGGGGAACGCAGTGCACCTTCTCGACCCTGTGCCCGGCCACCTGAGGCAGGCCCTGGAGGCTGCCGAGGGGCACACCGGCGCACAGCTCGCGGGGGCTGTGCTTGGCGACGCTCGAGAGCTGCCTTGGGCTGACGGTCAGATGGACGCGGTCGTTCTCTTTGGTCCGCTGTATCACCTGGTCACGGAAGAGGGAAGGTTGCAGGCCCTGAGGGAAGCGAGACGTGTCCTCAGCCCGGGTGGCAGGCTCTTCGCGATGGCGATGTCCCGGTTCGTTTACCTACGAGACGCAATTCAGAAGCGAAGTCTCGTCAATCCAAGGGTTCGGTTGCTGGTCAAGAACGGTGTGGAATCCGGGCAGCACCGCAATCCGGACTGCGACCCGCAGTTGTTTACGACCGCGTACCTCCATCGCCCCGAGGAGTTCGCTGTTGAGCTCGCGACGGCAGGCTTCGAGGTTGAGCAATTGATTTCCGTCGAGGGGCCTGCCGGGCGGATGGCGGACCTCGACTGGTGGCTGGAGGTCCCAGAGCGACGGGAGGCGCTGCTGGACGGCATCCGGGAAGTCGAGATGGAGCCATCGCTACTTGGGGCGAGCCCGCAGATCCTCGCCGTTGCGCGGAGCTAGGGGGCCGGGCGGCGGCGCATCAGGGCGGCGCGCTCGCACAGCGCGACGAGCTCATCGCGCTGGTTGTAGCCGCGGTGCTCGAAGTGGACGATGCCGGCGTCCGGGCGCGAGCCCGAGGCGCGCGCCCCGGTCACAGTCGACTCCGCCCGCAGGGTGTCGCCGTGGAAGAGCGGGCGCGGGAATTCGACCTTGTCGAAGCCGAGGTTGGCGATCGTCGTCCCCAGGGTCAGCTCGTAGACGGTGATCCCGACCAGCAGGCCGAGGGTGAAGAGGCTGTTGACGAGGCGCTCGCCGAACTCGGTTTCGGCGGCGAACTGGGCGTCGAGGTGGAGCGGCTGCGGGTTCATCGTCATCGCCGAGAACAGCGTGTTGTCGGCCTCGGTGATCGTTCGCGTCACCGCGTGGTGGACGACCAGGCCCTGGGGCAGGTCCTCGAACCAGCGGCCGGAGACGGGGCGCTCGGTGGGGCCGCTGCTCTCGGCGGGCTCGCTCATACCGGGAATGATCCGTGATGGCGACCGGGCGGGCGGCGCTCCCAGCCGGCGGCGTCGGCAAGGCGGCGCTGGAGCTCGCCGCGCAGCTCCTCGGGCGGGACCACCGCCTCGATCAGGAGCTCGGAGGCGAGGCGGACGGCGTCGAGCTCGGGCTCGTACTCGGCGACCCGCTCGGCGATGAAGGCGGCGCGCTCCTCGGGATCCCGGGTCGCCTCGATTCGGTTGGCCCAGACGGCGTTGACGGCGGCCTCGCCGGCCATCGCCCCGATCTGGGCGCCCTCGAGCGCGATCGTCGCCCGCGGCTCGAAGCCGGGGCTCGACATCGCGTAATAGCCGGCGGCGAACGCCTTGCGCAAGACGACGCAGAAGCGCGGCACTTCGGCGCTCGCCATCGCCGCCACCATCTTCGCCCCGTGGCGGATGATCCCCTGGCGCTCGACGGCGGAGCCGATCATGAAGCCGGGGATGTCGCAGAGGAAGACGAGCGGCAGGTTGAAGGCGTCGCAGAGGGAGATGAAGCGGGCCGCCTTGTCGGCGGAGTCGACCTGGATCGCGCCGGCGCCGACCAGCGGCTGGTTGGCGACGATGCCGACCGCCCCGCCGTCGATGCGGGCGAAGCCGACGACGATCTCCGCCGCCCAGCGCTGCTTGACCTCGAAGAAGCTGCCGGCGTCGGCGACTCGCTCGATCACGCCGCGGACGTCGTAGCCGGCGCGGGGGCTATCGGGGAGGACGCTGTCCCAGTCGAGCTCGGCGGGCTCGGCGGGGAGGGCCGGCGCCGGCTTCTCGTCCCAGCGGCTGGGGAGGTAGGAGAAGAAGGAGCGGGCGGCGGCGATCGCCTCGGCGTCGTCGGCGCAGAGCTGGTCGCCGAGGCCGGAGACGGCGGTGTGCATCGCCGCCCCGCCCATCTCCTGCAGCGAGACGACTTCGCCGATCGCCTTTTCCGCGATCCGCGGGGAGGCGAGGAACATCGAAGCGTTGCCGTCGACCATCGCCACCCAGTCGCAGAAGGCGGGCATGTAGGCGCCGCCGGCAGCGGAGGGCCCGAACAGGCAGCAGATCTGCGGCACCCGGCCGGAGAGGCGGACCTGGAGGTGGAAGATGCGGGCGGCGCCGCGGGGGCCGGCGTGGAAGCCGAGCTGGTCGGTGAGGCGACCGCCGGCGGAGTCGACGAGGTAGAAGATCGGCAGCAGGTCGCGGTCGGCGCGTTCGAGCAGCCGGGTCTGCTTCTCGACCGTGCGCCGGCCCCAGGAGCCGGCTTTGACCGTCGGATCCGAGGCAACGACGCCGACCGGGCGGCCGCCGACGGTGCCGCTGCCGGTGATCACTGCGTCGGCGGGCAGGCCCTCGTCGAGCGCGCTGGCCAGGAGGCCGTCCTCGACGAAGGAGCCAGGGTCGAGGAGCAGCGCCAGTCGCTCGCGGACGGGTAGCTTTGTGCCCAGGCGGGAGCGGTCGCCGCCGGCCAGCGCCGTTTTGGTGAGAGCGGCGAGGTCAGTCATCGTTTCGACCGGTTAGTCGAACCATGGCGCAGTATTATATCCCGCTCTGCGTCAATGAATTTGCGAGATTTTCGACTGATGGGTCTAATTCACAAAGCCTGCCGATCAGATGTTAGGAGGGGGCGCTGAATGCGCAGCATGCTGTTTGCCGGCGCGACCCGTCCGGATCTAGTGGCCAAGCTCGACCGCAGCGGCCCCGACGCGGTCGTGATCGACCTCGAGGACGCGGTCCCGGCCGAGTCGAAGCTCGAAGCGCGGGCGGCGCTGCGCGAGCTGATCGGGACCGTCTCGGGTCCCAAGCTCTTCGTCCGCGTCAATGCCCCCGACACGAGCTGGTTCGCCGACGACATCGTCGCCGTCTCCTCATTGCCGATCACCGGTGTCGTCGTTCCCAAGGTCGAGGCCGTCGACGACCTCGCGCTTGCGCGTGCGGCGCTGGGGAAGAGGGCTGAGCTCGTCGCCGGGATCGAGTCGGCGCGGGGGGTCGCGAACGTGGAGGCGATCCTGGCCGAGACGGCGCCCGCCGCCGCTTACTTCGGGGCCGAGGACTACATCGCGGACCTCGGCGGGCGGCGTAGTGCCGGCGGCGAGGAGGCGCTCTACGCCCGCTCGCGGGTGGCGCTGGCGGCGCGGCTCGCCGGCGTCGCCGCGCTCGATCAGGTCGTCGTCGACTTCCGCGACGAGGGTGCCTTCCGGCGCGACGCCGAGGCGGGTCGGGCGATCGGGTACCGCGGCAAGCTCTGCATCCACCCCTCGCAGGTCGCGATCGCCAACGAGGTCTTCGGGGCGAGCGCCGCGGAGGTCGAGCGGGCGCGGGCGCTGCTGGCGGCCTGGGAGGAGGGCGCCGCCCGCGGGTTCGCTGCGGTCGAGTTCGAGGGCGCGATGATTGACGGCCCGGCGCTGCGGATGGCCCGCGACACGATCGAGCGGGGCGCCGGCGCGTGAGCCCACCCGTGTCCTCAGCGCCCTGCACCCGCTCGGCCAGCCGGTGCCGCGGCCGCTGGCGCTGTGCGAGGACGCAGCGGTGACCGGGGCGCCGTTCTTCGTCATGGAGCGGGTCGCGGGGCTGCTGGTCGACGACGCGGCGGCGGCCGAGGCGATCGGCCCCGAGGCCCGGGCCCGGGCCGCCACCACGATCCCGGCGACGCTGGCGTCCCTGCACGAGGTCGATCCGGGCGCCGCCGGGCTCGTCGCGATGGCGCGCGGCGAGGATCACGCCGGCCGCCAGCTGCGACGCTGGAGTCGCCAGTGGGAGGCATGCCGCACGCGCGAGCTGCCGCTGATCGAGGAGCTCGGCGAACAGCTGCGGGAGGCGGCGCCGGCGCAGCCGGAGACGACGCTGGTCCACGGCGACTACACCCCCAACAACCTGCTGATGAGCCCGACCGGCGAGGTCACCGCGATCCTCGACTGGGAGCTGTGGACGCTCGGCGACCCGATCGCCGACCTCGCCTGGCTCTCGATCTGGTGGCCGGCCGACGTCTCCCGCTCGCCGCTCGGCCACGAGTCGCCCTCGCTGGCAGCGGGCGCGCCGCTGATCGACAAGCTGATCGTCAACTACGCCCAGCGCTCCGGCCGCGATCTTGACCGGCTGCGCTTCTGGACCGCGCTCTCCTACTGGAAGCTGGCGATCATCATCGAAGGCGTCTACCGGCGCTGGCTCGACGACCCAGCGAACAGCGGCGGTGAGAGCGCCAGCCGCATCCGTCCCCGGGCCGACGTGATGGCCGAGCTTGCCCAACGAACCCTGGAGGGGACATGAGCTTCGACCTCGACGACGACCATCGCGACTTCCGCGAGGTCTGCCGCAACTTCGTCGCCAAGGAGATGGCGCCGCGGGTGAAGGAGGCGGAGGAGGCCGGGACGTTTCCGGCCGACCTCTGGCCGGCGATGGCCGCGGCGGGGTTGCTCGGCCTCAACCATCCCGAGGAGTACGGCGGCAGCGGCGGCGGTGTGCTGGCGCTGACGATCCTCTCCGAGGAGCTCGCC
This sequence comes from Solirubrobacterales bacterium, assembly GCA_035472275.1. Lineage (GTDB taxonomy): Bacteria > Actinomycetota > Thermoleophilia > Solirubrobacterales > 70-9 > VAYN01. The sequence goes on along the minus strand of DATIPH010000033.1, from coordinate 78,288 downwards.
CACGCCTCCGGCGGGCTGGCGGTCACGCCGCTGGTCAGCTCCTATATGGCGGGTCCGCACCTCGCTCGCTACGGCAACGACGAGCAGAAGGAGCGTTGGCTGCGGCCGCTGCTGGCGGGCGAGGCGGTCGCTGCGATCGCGGTCACCGAGCCGGGAGCCGGCTCCGACGTCGCCGGCATCGCCGCCACCGCCAAGTCCGCCGACGGCGGCTTCGTGCTCCGCGGGACGAAGATGTTCATCACCAACGCCGGTCTCGCCGACGTGATCATCGTCGCCGCCAAGACCGATCCCGATGCCGGCCACAGCGGTATCACTACCTTCCTGGTCGAGCGCGACGCGGCCGGGATGAGCCTCAGCCCGCCGCTGGAGAAGCTCGGCTGGCACGCCTCCGACACCCGCGAGGTCGTCTTCGACGACTGCTTCGTTGAGGCCAACGCGATCCTCGGCGAGACGGGCCGCGGCTTCCACCAGATCATGGAGGCTTTCCAGGTCGAGCGCCTCTCGCTGGCGGGGATGGCGGTCGGTCTCGGCCAAGCGGCGCTGAGCGAAGCCGTCGCCCACGCCCGCGAGCGCCGCGCCTTCGGGACCGAGCTGAGCAAGCTGCAGACGATCCGCCACCGGCTGGCGAAAGCTCAAGCCGAACTGGAGGCGGCGCGGACGCTGACCTACCAGGCGGCGGCGCGCTGGGACTCGGGCCATCCGGAGGCGGCGACGACGACGGCGCAGGCGAAGCTGGTCGCGCCGCAGATCGCCTCCCGCGTCGTTGACGAGGCGCTGCAGGTGTTCGGCGGCTACGGGTTCATCGAGGAGACCCCGGTGGCGATGCACTACCGCGATGCCCGCATCCTCCGCATCGGCGGTGGCACCGACGAGGTGCAGCTGGAGATCCTGGCGAAGCGGATGGGGCTGTGATGACGGGCGCGCGCGTCAGGGAGAGCTGATGGTCGACCAGCGGGTGGCGCTGCGCCAGGAGGCGCGCCGGCGCGAGGTGATGGCCGCGGCCGTCGCCGTCTTCTCCGAGCGCGGCTACCGGGCGACCTCGATGAGCGACATCGCCGAGCGGCTGGGGATGGGCAAGGCCTCGCTCTACCACTACGTCACCTCGAAGGAGGAGATCCTGGTCGACCTCTACGAGGAAGTCCTGCGCGAGAACGTGATCGCCGCCCGCCGCATCGCCTCGGCCGAGCAGACCGCGCTCGACGCCCTCGCCGAGCTGATCGCCGACCGCGTCGCCTACACCTGCCGCAACCGGGAGCTGCTGCGCGTCTTCTTCGAGGAGGAGGCCGAGCTGCCGGCCCGCCAGCAGTCCCGCCTGATCTCCGTCCGCCACGAGTACGAGCAGACCCTGCTCGAGATGGTCGCCCGCGGCGAGGCGGCGGGCGAGTTCCAGCTGACCACGACCCCCCAGATCTTTGTCAACACCGTGCTCGGGGCCGCCAACTGGACCTACAAGTGGTTCCAGCCGCGCGGCCCCCTCTCGCCCGAGGAGCTCGGCTCCCAAATGGCCGCAATCCTGCTCGCGACCCTGCGCAACCCCTAGAATGCCCCTCCCCGCATCGCGGCTCCTTTAAGCCGGACTGTTGCGATGACGGGCACGCGCCAGTAGCTCAGCCGGATAGAGCGTCGGTCTACGAAACCGAAGGTCACAGGTTCGAATCCTGTCTGGCGCGTTCTGGGCTCCGCCGCTAGCGCTCTTGTGCCGGACACATGCAGGGGTTGTTTAGGCACGTCGTCTGGGAGAATCTCGCGCCCCTCGAGTGCCCCAATGGAGATGAACGTCTACACCCAGCTCTTCGAAGAGCATGCATCGGATTCGATCCGGAAGCTCTGGCCCTGGCAGGAAGAGGTACTGGAGGAATACGCGTCGGTTGAGGGCGATGCCGCGATAGAGCTGCCCACGGGGGCGGGGAAGACTCTGGTGGGACTCCTGGCAGGAGAGCATCACCGCTCGACCCACCGGGGACGGGTCGCTTACCTAGCTGGAAACAAGCAGCTTGCGCAGCAGGTCGAGCGACAGGCGAGCGAACTTGGTTTCCCGGTAGTCCGGTTTGAAGGCTCGAAGGACGAGTGGGATCAGGCTACCGTCCGGAAGTACAACTTCGGCCAGGCGATCGGCGTGATGAATTACTGGAACTACTTCAACGCCGCTCCGGGAATCGAACCAGCGGGGAAGCTGATCCTCGATGACGTGCACCTGCTGGAGGGCCCTCTTCGAGATCGGTTCACCGTCTCGATCCCACCCTCTGACAGCCTGCTTAGTGCGATCCTCAAATTGATCGTCGGGTCCTATCCCTACTACGCCCGGGCTGACGATCTATTGAACGAGGTCATCGTTAGCCAGCCACCTGAAATGCTCGCATTTCCGGACAGCGCGGACTTGGCCGACGAGGTTCGAGATCTGCTTGATGCGGGCATCCCAGAACGAACCCAGAACTGGTGGGCTTGGCAAAACATCCGAGAGCAGCTCGAGGTCTGCTGCTGGTTGGTGTCGGGGGGCGGGGTGACGTTCACCCCATATATCCCGCCGACCCAAACCCTCGAGCATTTCCGCGTTCCCACCAGCCGTCTGTACCTTAGCGCCACGATCGGCACGGTCGACGACCTCCAGCGCCGCCTAGGGGCGCCGCCGCTGGTGTTGATCGATGCATCCGCTCAGCCGAAGCAGGGTGAGCGACTGGTGGTAATTCGGGATGAAACCGAGAATCTCGATGAGCCAGATCTGGTCGAGTCACTGAGACCAATTCTCGAGAATCAGAAAAAGGCCTTGTGGTTGTGTGCGAGGAAGGAGACTGCAGCGAACGTGCGAGACGCCCTGCTCTTCTCTGGCCTCGACGGGGAAGTTCGCGTTCTCGAGGGTGACAATGCTGCGGACGAGCCATTCGCAGAAGAGGATGCCGGCCATCTGGTTATGGCCGGCCGCTACGACGGGATGGACTTTCCCGGCGACGCCTGTCGACTCGAGGTAATTCCCGAGATTCCGGTCGCGACGAGCGCTCTCGAGGAGTTTGTCGCCGCGTTTCTACGCGATGCGCCTTTCGCCCAAGCACGATTTGGGCAGCGGGTGGCGCAGGCGCTCGGTCGCTGCAACCGGACGGAGGACGACCGAGCCGTCTATGTCTTGACCGACCCGGAGTTCCTCGGTCGTTTCTCCCAGCAACGGATCGTCGATGTTCTTCCGGGGCACGTGAGGAATGACGTGCTTTCTGCGGCAATTCGCGCCGATGACGGATTCCAGACGGGCCTCGGTCGGGCGGAAAATTTCCTCGTGGGAGAATCACCCGACCCGATTCCCCTCCCTGAGCGTGGATCCGGCGCCACGCTTCCTCCGACCGCCACGGAGGAGGTCGAGGGTAGCCTGGCTCTCTGGACCGGGGACTATCAGGGGGCGGCCGACCTGTTTGACAACGCCGCCGCAACCCTGACTGAATTCGGGGAGTACCGAGGGTTCTGGCTCTCGATGCGAGCTCTAGCGCTGAAGCGCGCTGCTGACTTCGGCGATAAGACGGCGATTCGGTTGGCGGATCGGGCGCTGAAAGCCGCGGTCGCCGCAGGCGGCAGGAACGTGTTCTTTACCCGCTTGCGCCTCTCTGAGGCTCGCAGTGAGGAGGGAGACGAGTCGATGGTGATCGAAGGCGTCGACGATCTCTTCTCTGCTTGGGATCGCCTGATGGATCGAAATGGCACCGGCGGCCCACGCTTCAAACGCTGGGCCGATCGTCTGCTCGCGGACCTGCGATCCCAGGATCACGACACGGTTGCACGCGCGATCGCTCGGGTCGGTGAGGAGCTGCTCGGACTGGGATCCGGTACGCCCCAAGCAAAGAGCGGTGAGGAAGACGCGTACTGGGAGCTGTTAGGACCGCGCAGGCTCCTCACCTTCGAGGTCAAACTGGCGCCGAAGAAGCATTGTGTCGTCAACGATGACGTCGAGCAGGCTGAGGGGGCGGCAAAAGCCGTCGAAGGCAATCGCGGCTACGCGGTGAGGGGGCTACTCGTGACGCCTCACGAAACAGTCGAGGACACCGCGCTTGCCCGTCTGGAGCGGGTCCGGTTGGTGCAAGTAGAGGTGTTCGCTGAAGAGGTCGAAAAGCTACTGGCGATTCTTGCCAGGTATCGGCGTGAGTGGGGCGATTCCGCCGCCGACCGCAACCGGTCTCGAAGTGCCACGGTCTCGGACCTGCCTCCTCTCGACTGGTTCTGGCACGCGATCCTTGGCACTGACGACTGGGTCGATGTTGAATTGCTCGACCAGGCCTGGGATGGTCGTGGACCCTGACGCGCGCGGCCGCTTCGCCACCCGGTTGACGAGCGGCTGGTAGGGCCGGCAGGGCTCACCGCGCAACCCCGGGCAGGGCGGCAGCCCGGTCGGCACCTGTAAGCCGGGCACGACCGGAAGCAGCAGCTTCGAGCGCATCTTCTTCGAGAAGGCGATCGCGACCTTGGTGCTGCCCTTCGGCTCGGTCTGGGCGAAGCTCCAGACCGGCTGGGTGCCGTTGGGGGCGGCGATCGTCACTCGGATGCGGGAGCCGGTTCGGTAGGCGTGGCCCTCGTAGTAGAGGGGGATTGTGACCGCGACGAAGCGGTTCGGCGGCAGCGGCGAGACGTCGGATTCGCGCAGGCTGAGGACGGGCTCGAGCGGGGTGCTCTTCCTCGGGTCGAGCTTGCGCTCGTCGCCGCGGACCCAGCCGTTCTGGACGAAGGTCTCGATGCCGTCGGGGCGGACCTCGCTGATCGTCGCCTGCAGGTCGACGCTGGGCTTGGACGAGCGGACCCAGACCTTGACCGCGCCGGCACCGATCACGGTCGTATTCTCGGCCAGCGGTTCGGTCAGGTAGGAGACGGCGCTCCCGGCCGGGCTCTGGGCCCATTCGTAGTTGGGCGTCGCGGTCCAGAGGCCGCCGCTGCCGGAACCGGTGTCGCCGCTGAAGTCGGTCCGCGGCAGGGCGCGGGAGTTCCACTTGAACCAGTCGGCGTGGCGGCCGCCGGGTGGACTCGCGGCGAGGGCGCCGCCGGGGGCGAGGAACCAGGCGCGCGCTTCGGTGCCTGGGACCGGGAGACCGGCGAAGGACCCTTCGAAGCCCGCGTACGGCTTGCCGGGCGAGGCGCTGTCGGCGCCGTTATCGAAGAGGACGCGGACGGGCGGCTGGGCTTCGAAGGCGGCCAGCGCACCCTCGTGGGTCGGCTGCTGCTGGATCGGGTCGGGCGGCAGGGTGACGCCGCCGATTCCCATCGCCTCCGCGTAGATCAGCGGCGCGCCCGCCTGGATCGCCGCCGCGTTCGCGATCGGCGCCTGCTTGGCGACGAATAGCTGGAGGAAGTCGTACCAGCGGTTGAAGGTGGCAGGGTCGAGGGCGTCGATGTGGGTGCCGTTGGTGAAGGTGAACCACTTGCGCCGGGTGCCGGTGAAGTGCTCGGCTAGGGTTGGGCAGTGCCCGCCGGTCTGCTCGTCGGTCCACTGGCAGGCGAGGAAGGTCGGCACGTCGATCTTGTGTACGAAGGTGATCGGCGAGAGCGGGTCGGCGACGTTTGGCTGGTAGTGGCTGTTGGCCTTGATCTGCCCCAGCAGGTTGGCCGCCTCGCCGTGCAGGGCCTGGTTTTCCCGGCAGGTCTGATCGCCTTCCTGGATCCGCTTGTAGGCCCAGTCCTGGCCGCCGCTGGCCGTGGCCGGCTGGGCGTCGTGGACCCGCTCTTCGGCCCACGGCACCGCGAACCCGGTGTTGAGGACGCCGCCGGGATAGAGCGTCGTCTGCGGGGCGTCGAAGACCGAGAGCGGCGCGATCGCGACCAGGCTCGGGGGCTGGGTGGCGGCGACGAAGAGCTGGCTGATGCCGCCGTAGGAGATCCCCATCATCCCCACCTGGTGGTTCGCCACCCACGGCTGGCGCGCGATCGTCTCGATCACGTCGTAGCCATCGAGGCTCTGCAGCGGTTCGAAGAAGTCGAAGGCGCCGCCCGAGCAGCCCGTGCCGCGCATGTTGACGTCGACGACGGTGAACCCCATCAGGTTGGCGAGGATCGCCAGCCCGCTTTCCGGCCCGGCCGGGTTGGCGTACCCGTAGCCGGAGTACTCGATCAGGGTCGGCGTCGGCCCGGTCGGTGGGGGCGGCGCCAGGCCGGGGGCGACGCTGGCGACGTCCTGCGGCGGGTGGACGTCGATTGCCAGCTTCGTCCCGTCGCGCGTCGTCAGGTAGCCGTAGCCGCTCGCCGGGATCGCTTGTTCGTAGACCGCGGTGCTGGGCGGCGCCGGCTTCGTGCTCAGCACCCGCAGCGGGCCGGAGCGCGGCCCGCGCGGGCCGCGCTGGATCCGATAGCCCTTGCCGGGCGCCACCTTGCGGAAGAGGACGCCGCCTTGCCGATCCGCCTTCTTCGCCGCGACCTTGCTGCCCTTGCGATCGAGCAGCGTCATCTCCACCCGTGGCTTCAGTCCGGTCGCGTAGACCTGCTCGACGCTGCCGTGGGCGTCGATGCCAGGGTCGGCTGAGGCGATGGCCGTTGGCCCAGTGCACGCCACCGCGACGAGCGCGCAGCCAAGAGCCAGGCGCCGTGGTGACCAGTGTCGCCAGGTCAAAGCCCCGAGAGCTCTTCCGTCCCGCAAGATGCCACTGTTTCTAGCATCCGGCCCGACTCCTGTCACGAGGCGTCCTTCGGGTGGGGCTGCGGCGCTCGTGGAGGAAAGGAGCCACGAGCGCCGCTTGCCCGTCCAGGGTGGCTGTGGAGGCAGTCCTTGAGCGTCCGTGCTCTGATCGCCTCAGTGCATGCGCTTTGGGAGGGTCGGCGCAACCCTCTCGATCCGCTTCTGGCGTGCACCGCGGCGTTGGACACTGAGGCGAAGCCGTTTTCCTGTTTCAGGTAACAGTGTGCCTCTTGGGACTAAGCTAACTCTCACACGGCGAGTCTCCATGCATCCGGTGGGGATCGCTACCGGGTGTAACCCTAAGATCGACCCTAATCTTGTCGATCTTGTGTCCTCGGGAGGGACTGGATTGACGGTGTTACGGGAGCGCGAGCATGAGTTGGCTGTGTTGGCCACCGCCGCTGATGCCGCCGTCGAGGGATGTGGGCGTGCGGTGGCGATCGAGGCTAGTGCAGGCCTGGGTAAGACCCGCCTGCTGGGTGAAGCGCAGGGGCTCGGGGACGATCGCGAAGTGGAGGTCTTGACGGCGCGAGCGACCGAGCTCGAACGCGAGTTTCCTTTTGCGCTCGTTCGCCAGCTGTTCGGAGCTCGGCTCTCGTCCCTGCCGGCCGATGAACGCGAGGCTTTGCTGGACGGCGCCGGCGCGGCCCGGGCGGCGCTCGGCCTCAGCCCCGAAGACGAACCCGTCCACGACACGTTCGCGGTTCTCCACGGTCTCTACTGGGTGACGGCCGCACTTGCTGAGCGAAAGCCGTTGCTGCTCGCGGTCGACGATGTTCACTGGGCCGACGCGGGGTCACTCGACTACCTCACCTTTCTGCTGCCGCGACTGGAAGAGCTGCCGGCATCGGTGGTCATCGCCGCTCGGCCTGACGAGCCCGCTGCTGCCGAGGGGTTGGTACGGATTCTTGGCGACCCAGCGTTGCAGCACTTGGCGCTGACGCCGCTCAGTGCAGAGGGAGCGACGGCGCTGCTGGAGCAGGAATTGGGAGATCGCCCGGACCCGGAGTTCGCCGCTGCCTGCTTCGAGGTCAGCGGTGGCAATCCGTTTTTGGTGTGCGAGTTGGCTCGGACCTTGATGGAGCGGCGGATTGAGCCCACGTTGGCGCGGGTCGAGGAGGTGCGCGGACTGGCCCCGGAGCGGGTAGGGCGGATGGCCCTGCCCCGAATCGGGCGACTGTCGGCGTCGGCCGGGAAGGTTGCCTCGGCTCTCGCCGTTTTCGGTGATGACACCGACCTCCGCCTGCTCGCGGAGCTGACCGGTCTCGATTTGGGGGAGGTCCGCCGTGCTGCGGATGAACTGCGAGCGGCCTCGATTTTCGACGGCAGCGTCTCCCCTCGCTTCATCCACCCGCTCATGCGCAATGCGGTCTACGCGGACATCCCAGTCGGCGAGCGCTTGCAGGCGCATTCTGCGGCCGCTGCCCTTCTTCGCGACGCCAGCGGCGATCCTGAGGCGATCGCGACGCAGCTACTGGCCGGCGAAGCGGATGGCGAGCGATTCACGGCCGAGATCCTGCTCGAAGCGGGGCAGCGGGCGATAGCGAGTGGCGCCCCAAACTCGGCGATCGCCTATCTGCGTCGGGCCTTGAGGGAGCCTCCTCCAGCGGACATGAGAACCGCAGTTCTGGATTCTCTGCTCGAAGCAGCCATGCGCGTCGCCGACGATTCAGCCTTGGTCGAACTCGAGCCCGACCTGATCGCGGAGATGGACCGGAACCCCTCGACCTGTAGTCATTGGGCATTGAAGCTGGCCCCATGGATGGTCGTTGCTGGTGGGCGCTTCGAGGACGCCACTGCGCTGCTGCGGAAAGCGATCGAGGCCGCCGCGGCGGCGAGAGACGTGGAACTGACGATCCGTCTCGAGGTACAACTCAGCGCGCTGTCGATGCTACTCGGCTCCGTTCCGCAGATCGGCCCCGATACCCACCTCGCTCGATACGCAAGCCGACTTGAGCCCAGCAGCGTCGGAGCTCGCCTCGCTGCTGCGATGGAGATCTTCCCGATGCTAGAGACGGGCACTGCGGAGCAGGCGGCGGATGCAGCAAAGAGAGCACTTGCGGACGATGGGGCGATCCTGGTTGAAGAAAGCGAGGTCGTTGCTTCGAGCTTGGCTGTGATGGCACTTGTCTCATCTAGTCATCTGGACTTGGCTCAGCATGTGGTGGAACAGGCAGTCGCTACTGCACACGAGCGCGGCGCGACCCCTGAGCTCTCGCGTGCGCTGTACCTCCGAGCGGTAGTTGCGTGCAGCCGTGGTGAATTGGTTCCTGCCGAGGCAGATATGCGTCAGACGGTGGACCTTGCGCGATTCACCGGCTTCACTCCCGCCACGCTCTTGTCGGTTATGCCCACCCTGGTGGAAATCTTGATCGAGCGTGACGAACTCGACACGGCGGAGGCAGAACTTGAGGCCCTTGGTGTCGGTTCGAGTCCCCTTCCCAGCAACATCCTGTTCGGCTTGTTGCGCCTGAAACGCGGTCATCTCCGTGCCGAGCGGGGTGAATTTGAGCGCTCTCTCGAGGATCTCGGCGATCTCGGTGGCCAAGCGCGGTCAATCGGGCTCGGCCCGGTACCTGTGGTGGCGGTGAGCCCGTATGCAGTTCGAGCACTCGTCGCAATCGGGCAGCAGGACCAAGCCCGGGAGTTGGTGTACGACGTCAATGCGATGGCTCGCCGCTGGGGTGATCCCATTGGCATTGCGCTGGCTCTGCGTGCCGCTGCCAGCGTCCAGGAAGGGGACGAGAAGGTTGCCCTCCTGGAAGAGGCGGAGGAATTGGGGGCGCGGTCAAATGCCCAGGTGCGTCGCCTGCATGTGCTGGTCGAGCTTGGCGAAGCCCTGCGTCGTTGCGGACGCCGCCTCGACGCTCGCGAGCCGTTGCGGGAGGCGTTTCAGCTGGCCCGTCAGTGCGGCGCAGTCAGGCTCGCGAAGCGCAGTCACGACGAGCTGCAGGCGACCGGGATCACCTTGCGCCGCTACGCGCCGATCGGGGTGGAATCGCTGACCCCTAGCGAGCGACGCGTGGTGGAGCTGGCGGCGTCGGGAATGACCAATCGGCAGATCGCGCAGTCGCTGTTCGTCACGATCAAGACGGTTGAGGCCCATCTCAGTGCGGCCTATGACAAGCTCGACATCAAGTCCCGGGGCCAGCTGTCCGGTGTCCTTGAGGCGTCCGAGGAATCGATGGCCTAGGCGTTGTCGTCGGGATATCTTGGATATACTTAAGCGATGGCGAAGGTCCTGGTCTCGTTTGACGAAAAGCTGCTGAAGCGGATCGACCGGGCCGCGAAGACCAGTGGCGAGTCGCGCAGCGCCTACCTGGCTCGCCTCGCCGAGGACGATGCGGCGCGGGGGAGGGGGCCTGGCAAGGAGCAGGGCGCGCGAGCGGCACTGCGCAGGCTGGATCACCTCTTCGCCGACGCCCCGGCCACCGACTCGACCGCGGCGGTACGCGCAGCGCGAGACGCGCGTTGAGCGAAGCCGTCCTCGACGCCTCGGTCGTCCTCAAGTGGTTTCACTCGGAGGGGGAGGGCAAGGTCGAGGCGGCACGGGAGCTTCGCGGGCGCTATGAGTCCGGCGAGCTCTACGTGCTGGCTCCGCCGCTGCTCTGGCTGGAGCTGATCAACGTCGCCGCTCGCAGCTGGCGCTGGAGTGGGAAGCAGCTGGACCTCCTGGCGGCGACGCTGCCTCAACTCGGGTTCGAGATCGTGCAGCCAGGGTTGCCGCGGCTCGCTTCCTGGGCGGCGGGCGGGCTCACCGCCTACGACGCCGCCTACGTCACGGTTGCCGAGGAGGCCGGGGTGGATCTGATCACCGACGACGCCGGGATCTTGCAGGTGGCGCCGGAGATCGCGATCGCCCTCTCCGGCTGATGTCGCAGATTCAGTCGCCTGCTCGACCCCGACTGCTGAGTTTGCTTCAATCCGGATCACCAGAGAAAGGAGGTGGTCCAATTTTGAGTCACATGCTTAAGGGGACTCTGGAGGTGCAGGGCCGCTAGGCGCCGCACTGGTTCGGGCGCCCGGCGGAATCCACCCCGGGCACCGGCGAGCGTTAGGGAGCCGGACGTTGTCCCATCCGGCGAGCAAATCCCGCGCTCGCTCCCAAGCACCAGCAAGGGGCCGCCTTCGGGCGGCCCCTTCTTATGGCGGGGCGTTTTCTGGCACCTCAGGGGTGCAAAAAGCGCCCCGGCCGTCGGTGCTACGGCGTGCCGCCGTGGTGGGGGACGTTGACACGCATCGTGTAGAGGGAGGCGCGCGGCTCGTCGTTGCCCATTCCCAGCCGCCAGTCGGGGGCGACGCAAAGCAGCAGCGTCTTGCCGTCTTCGCCGCCGAGCATCACCGCGTAGACCGCCATCCCATCCTCCGGGGTCACCAGCTGCTCGAGGATCTCGCCGCCGGGAGCGATGCGGGCGAAACGCTGGTGCAGCGAGTCGCCGCACCAGAGGCAACCGTCGTCGTCGAGGGTGCAGCCGTCGGGGCCGTAGCCGACCTTGGTGTACCCGGCGTCGATCTCCTCCAGCGCCGGCGTCGGCGCGATCTGGGCGTAGACGCGGCGGTTGGAGAGAACGCCGTCCGGCGAGAGGTCGAAGGCGGCGATCCGCGCCGCGATCGTCTCCGCCACCAGCAGCGTCTCTTCGCCGGGCGGAATCATGATCGAGTTCGGGAAGTGCAGGCCCTCGGCGGCGGCGCTGACCGTGCCGTCGGGGTCGACCCGCATCAGGGTCGCTCCGCACGCCTGCTCGCCGGCGTAGAGGTCGTAGCCGAAGCAGCCAACCCAGGCACGGCCCAGGGAATCGACGCACATGTCGTTGGCCTCGCCGCGCGAGAACTCGGAGAGGTCGGCGTGGACCGTCTTCTCACCGTCGGGGGTGACGCGCCAGATCTCGTGGCCGGTCATCGAGACGGCGAGCAGGTCGCCGTTCGGCAGCCAACCGAGCCCCGAGGGCTGCTCGAGCGAGATTTCCCGCTCGATCGCGCCCTCTGGGTCGATGACGAGGACTCTGCCTCCGTCGGTGTAGAAGTCGGAAACCCACCAGCGACCCTCGTGCCAGCGGGGACCCTCGAAGAAGGTGCCCCCATCGAGGAGCTTGGTCAGCTCACGCATCCTGACGAACATATGCGGGGCCGGGGACCCCCTGCGCGCGGTGCTTCCAGAGCCTTTGGGAGATCTCCATCGGAGAGGTTGCTGTCGAGTTAGTCAACCAGTGGTTGACTAACTCGACACGTCTTCGGCGCGGGCGGCGTCGACTTCGGCCTGGAAGCGCTGCATGCCGCCGAGCCAGCGCGCCGGGTCGCCGGCTTTGCGCTCCATGTAGGTCTGGACCTCGGGATGGGAGAGGACAAGGAAGCGATCCTCTGTGATGCCGCGGACCAGCGCCTCGGCGGCGTCGTCGGGGCTGATCGTCTCGCCGGAGGCGCTCGCCAGGCGGGAGCTCGGGTCCTTTTCGCGCCAGGTTTCGAGCATCGGAGTCGCCACCCCCTGCGGGCAGAAGCAGGAGAAGCCGACACCGGATTCGGGGCCGCCGTAGGTGATGGCGAGCCACTCGGCGACGGCGACCGCGGCGTGCTTGGTGACCGAGTAGGGCATCAGGCCGGGGTTAGCGAGTAGGCCGGCGGCCGAGGCGGTGGAGCTGAGGTGGCCGTGGCGGCGCTCGAGCATCCCGGGCAGCAGCTTGCGCGCCGCCCAGATGTGAGCCATCACGTTGATCTCCCAGGTCCGCTGCCAGGCGGCGTCGGCGACCTCGGGGCCGCCGTAGGGACCGGCGATGCCCGCGTTGGAGCAGAAGAGGTCGACCGGGCCGTGGCGCTCCTCGGCGGTGTCGACCAGGCGCGCGATCTCCTCCTCGCGGCCGACGTCGACCGCGAGGCCGAGGGCGCGGGCGCCGGGCCTTGCCGCGGTGACCTCGGCCGCGACCGTCTCGGCGGTGTCGCCGTCGATGTCGGCGACGACGATCGTTCCGGCGCCGGCCTGCGCCAGGCGGCGGACCAGCCCGGCGCCGATCCCACTGGCACCGCCGGTGACGACCGCGTGGCAACCCTGGAGCTCCATACAGACCGACGCTAACAGCGAATCGACCGGCCGCCGGGACGGCTCTAGGGTGCGTTTATGGGCTTCGTCAAGACGCCGGAGGAGGAAGGAATCAGCGATGAGCAACACGTATGACTTCAACGACCAGACCGTGATCGTGACCGGCGCCGGGCGCGGCATCGGCCTCGAGGTCTCGCGCGGGTTCGCACGGATGGGCGCCCACGTCTACATGGTCGACATCGACGCCGACGTGGTCGAGGCGGCGGCGAAGGAGGTCGGCGCCACCGCCGCGGTCGCCGACGTCTCCAGCAGCGACGACGTCGAGCGCGTCGTCGCCGAGGCGGTCGAGGAGACCGGCCGCATCGACGCCGTCTTCAACAACGCCGGCCTGCTGCGCGACAAAGTCCTCTGGAAGCTCTCCGACGAGGACTGGGACCTGGTCGTCGACGTCAGCCTCGGCGGCACCTTCAAGTTCACCCGCGCCTGCGTTCCCCATTTCCGCGAGCGCGGCTACGGCCGCATTGTCAACGTCACCTCCTACACCGGCCTGCGCGGCAACGTCGGCCAGGCCGCCTACGCGGCGGCGAAGGCGGGCGTGATCGGGTTCACGAAAACGGCGGCGAAAGAGCTCGGCCGCTTCGGGATCACCGCCAACGTGATCTCGCCTAACGCGAAGACGCGGATGGTCGAATCGATCCCCGAGGAACAACGCAAGGAGCTCGAATCCCAGATCCCGCTCGGCCGCTTCGGCGAGACGACGGAGATCGTCGACGCCGTCCTCTTCCTCGCCTCGCCCGCCGCCGGCTATATCACCGGCGCCGTACTCCAGGTCGACGGCGGGATCTCGCTCTAGGAGACCGGCCGCGCCGCGGCCACGAGCTTTGGGCTCACTGCGTCCGCTGCGCGGCCATCGCCGCTTCGACCGCCTGGGCCAGCTCGGCGCCCTTGCGCTGCGGCGCCGTCCCGTCGACGGCGAGGCCGCCGATCAGGGTGCGGCAGAACTCGTCGGCGATCTTGCTCGCCGGCCAGCGCCCCTCGGGCTTGAACCAGGTCCAGGACCAATTGCACATCCCGAACACCTGCAGGGCCGTCAGCTGCGGGTCGACCTGCTCGAAGGCGCCGCTCTCGACCCCGCGGCGGATGATCTCGATCACCAGCGCCGAGTACTGGTCCCGCATCGCCCGCACCTCGGCCATCACCTCTTCTTCGGCCGAGCGCACGATCTCGCGCGAGAAGGCGACCGTGGCGGCGCGGTCGTCTTGCTGGGAGAGCATCAGCTGGTAGACGATCAGCTGCAGCTGATCGACCGGGTCGTCGAACTCGGCGAGGAAGTCGGTTGCCTCGGCGAGGCGGCGCCGCATGTACTCGTTGTGGACCTGCTCGAGCAGCGCTTCCTTGCTGCGGAAGTGGTGCAGGATCGTGCCTTTGCTGATCCCCAGCGCTTCGGCGACGTCGCGGATGCTGACCTCGTCGTAGCCGCGCTCGGCGACCATCTCGGTGAAGGCCTGGAGGATCTCCCCCCGGCGGCTCTTGCGCTGGACCGTCGCCATCTCAGGCCGCGAGGCTACTCGCCGCTCCCGTCATGCCAGCAGCTCCCGGGCGATGATGAAGCGCTGGATCTCAGCGGTGCCGCCGCCGATCTGCATCAACTTCGCGTCGCGCATGTATCGCTCGACCGGGAACTCGTCGATGTAGCCGTAGCCGCCCAGCACCTGTACCGCCTCGGTCGTCACCTTCATCGCAACGTCGCCGGCCAGCAGCTTCGCCGCCGAGGCGAGCGCCCGCTGGTCGCCTTCGCCGGCGTCGATCCGGGCTGCGAGCTGGCGGGTCAGCGCCCGGCAGGCCTCGGTCGCGGCGAACATGTCGGCCAGCTTGGCGCCGATCATCTGGAACTCGCCGATCGGCTTGCCGAACTGGCGCCGCTCGCCGGCGTAGGTCAGCGCCGTCTCCAGCGCCCCCTGCGCGAGGCCGACCGACTCCGCCGCCATCAGCACTCGCTCGGAGTCGAGGCCCTCGAGCAGGATCGCGCGGCCGCCGTCCTTGGCGCCGATCAGGGCCTCGTCGCCGACCTCGCAGTCGTCGAGCAGCAGCTCCCCGGTCGGCGAGCCGCGCCAGCCCATCTTCGAGAATTTCTTGCCGCGGGCGAAGCCCGGGGTCTCGGTCGGTACAGCGAATAGACCGAGGCTGCGCTCGTTGGCCGGCGTGCGGGCGTAGATCAAAGCGAGGTCGGCGACCGGGCCGTTGGTGATAAAGGTCTTGGTTCCGTTCAGCCGCCAGCCGCCGTCGACCCGCTCGGCCCGGGTCCGCATGCTCATCACGTCGGAGCCGGCCTCGGGCTCGGTCATCGCCAGGCAGCCGATCAGCGAGCCGTCGATCAGCCCCGGCAGCCAGCGCTCTTTCTGGGCGGCGTCGCCGTGGCGGGCGATGCGGCCGACGACCATGTCGGCCTGGTGCAGGACGGTCGCCGCGGTCGAGACGCAGACCGCGGCCAGCTCCTCGCCGATCAGGCAGAGCTCGGTCAGGCCGAGGCCGGCGCCGCCGAGCTCGCTGGGCACCGTCGCCCCGAGCAGCCCGAGCTCGGCCGCTTCGGCCCAGCTCTCGGCCGGGAAGCTCTGCTCGGCGTCGATCCCGTGGGCGCGCGGCGCCACCTTCTCCTGGGCGAACTCGCGCACGGTCCGGCGCAGCAGCCTCTGCTCGTCGCTGAGCCCGAGGTCGGCGGAGCGGGGGAGGGGCACCGGCGCTCCTAGCTCCCGCGGAACTCGGGGTCGCGGCGCTCGAGGAAGGCGCGGGCGCCCTCGCGGCGGTCCTCGGACTCGAGCAGCAGCGCCAGCCGGTCTTCGGTGCGGACGTTGGCGTCGGCGATCGAGAGCAGGGAGTCGCGGCGCAGGGCGTCGACGATCGCCCGGGTCGCGAGCGGCGCTGCGGTCACTATCCGCGCCGCCAGGGCCAGCGCCTCCTTGTGTACGTCCGCGGCGGGAACGGCGCGCTCGACCATCCCCAGGTCCTCGGCCTCGGCGCCGCTGACGAGGTCGCCGGTCAGCAGCAGACGGGCGGCGGCCCCCGGCGCGATCAGCCGCGGCAGCCGCGCCAGGCCGCCGGTGGCGGGGAGGATCCCCAGCCGCGCCTCCGGCATCCCCAGCTTCGCCCCCTCGTCGGCGACCCGCAGCGTGCAGGCCAGCGCCAGCTCCAGGCCGCCGCCGCCGACCGCGTGGCCGTTGACCGCGGCGATCGTCGGCACCGGCAATGTGGCGACGGCGTTGACGGCGGCGCGCAGCTGGCGGTTGTAGGCGAGGTTCTCTTCGGCGCTCGCGTCCTCGATCTCGTTGATGTCGGCGCCGGCGGCGAAGACGGAGTCGGTGCCGGTGACGATCGCGCAGCGCACCTCGTCGTTCGCGGCGACCGATTCCGCGGCCTCGCGGAGCGCCGTCGCCATTGGGACGTCGAGGACGTTGCGGCGCTCGGGGTTGGCGAGGGTGAGGGTCGCGACGTGGTCGGCGACGGTCAGTTCGACGAGTGCGCCGCCGGTCGGTGGCACACTCGCGGGGGTTTTCGCGGCGCCGGCCATCTCAGCCGCTGACGACCGCCTCGCGGCCGGGTCGGGTCATCACGATCTCGGGGACGACGCAGGTGGGGGAGAGGCGCAGCAGCGCTCGCGCCGACTCGGCGACGTCGCCCGGCCGGATCATCTCCTCGGCCGGGGTCGGGTTCTGCGAGTACTCGGCGAGGTCGGTGTCGACGAAGCCGGGGCAGAGCACGCAGGACTTGATCCCCTCGCCGGAGAGCTCGGCGTTCATCGCCTCGGTGAAGCCGACGACGCCGTGCTTGGCGGCCGAGTAGACGCCGAGGCCGGCGGCGCCGCGTTTGCCGACGACCGAGGACATGTTGATCACCAGCGCGTTGCGGTGCTCGGCGGCGGCGACCCGCAGCAGGTCGAGGGTCTCCTTGTAGAAGAGCAGGACCGAGCGCAGGTTGAGCGCGAGCTGCATGTCGACCTGCTTCAGCCGGTAGTCGTCGAGCTCGGCGTGGATCCCCATCCCGGCGTTATTGACAAGGACGTCGAGGCGGCCGAAGTGCTCACGGTGGGCGGCCGCGACGGCGGCGATCTGCTCGGCGTCCGTGAGGTCGGCGGGGACGGGGTGGACCGCGGTCCCGTGCGCGACGATCTCGGCCGCGGCCCGCTCCAGCTTCTCCGGCGTGCGGGAGACGACGGTCAGGTCGTAGCCCTCGGCGGCCAACATCGCGGCGATCGCGAACCCGATCCCCGAAGAGGCGCCGGTGACCAGGGCGACGCGCCGTGCTGACGGTGAGCGGGTTTGCCCCTCCTGGGCGGCCATAACGATAGACTAACCGTCCGGACGGTCAGTCGCATACCGGCCCCATCAGGACAAGGAATGAACGAGCTCGATCTCTACCGCGAAGTCACCCGCATCCGCGCGCTCGAGCTGCTCCTGCACCACTACATCGAGGAGCATGGGTTCGGCGGCTTCTGGCACCCCGGCCTCGGCCAGGAGGGGATCCAGGCCGGCGCCGTCTCCGCCCTGCGCGAGGACGACTACCTCTTCTACGCCCACCGCGGCCTCGGCTACGCGCTCGCCAAGGGGATGTCCCCGGTCACCCTGCTCGCCGACCTCTTCGGGCGCGCCCCCGGTTCGGTCGGCGGCAAGGGCGGCGGCACCGTCCACTTCGTCGACCCCGAGATCGGCGTCCTCGGCCAGGGCGGCACCGTCGGCTCCAACTTCGTGCTCGGCGCCGGGGCTGGGATCTCGGCTCAGATGCTCGGCACCGACAAGGTGGTGGCGATCTTCTTCGGCGACGGTGCTGCCGCCCGCGGCACCTTCCACGAGGCGGCGCTGACCGCCTCCGTCTGGAAGCTGCCGCTGGTCTGGATCTGCGAGAACAACGGCTGGGCGATCTCGGTCCCGATCGAGGCCCAGAGCCCGACCGAGAACATCGCCGACCGCGCCGCCGCTTACGGCGTCCCCGGCGTGATCGTCGACGGCCAGGACGCCCTGGCGGTCCGCGAGGCGACGCTGGAAGCGGTCGACCGCGCCCGCGCCGGCGAGGGCCCGACCCTGATCGAGGCGAAGACGCTGCGCGTCCGCGGTCATTACGAGGGCGACAAACAGAGCTACCGCGAGGACCTCGGCGAGGGGCTCGAGGTGCCGCGCGATCCGTTGAGGATCCTGCGCGAGCGCGAAGCGTTCCCGGCGGCAGAGGCCGACCGCCTCGACGCCGAGGCCCAAGCGGAGGCCGAGGCAGCGCTGGCCGAGGTGCTGGTGATGCCCGAGCCCGACCCGGACGTGATCACCGAGGGGGTCTGGGTGTGACCCTCGGGATGCGTGGTTCCTTTCGGTCGCCCGGCGTCCACAAGGAACCGCGCGATGGCTGAGGCGCCGCAGCTCGGCTATGCGCGGGCCATCAACCAGGCGCTGGCGGAGGAGATGCGCCGCGACGAGCGGGTCTGGATGCTGGGTCAGGACGTGGGTCCGATGGGCGGCGTCTTCGGCGTCACCCGCGGCATCTACGACGAGTTCGGGGCGGCGCGGGTGCGCGACACCTCGCTGAACGAGACCTTCATCGTCGGCGCCGCCGTCGGCGCGGCGATGACCGGGACGATCCCGGTCGCCGAGCTGCAGTTCGCGGACTTCATGATGATCGCCGGCGACGAGGTCTTCCACAAGATGGCGAAGTGGCGCTACATGCACGGCGCCAAGCTCTCGGTGCCGATGGTGCTGCGGCTGCCGACCGGCGTCCTCGGCGGAGTCGGGGCCGAACACTCGCAATCGCTGGAGGCGCTGGGGATGCACTTCCCCGGCCTCAAAGTGGCGCTGCCGGCGACCCCGGCTGACGCCAAGGGCTTGTTGAAGACGGCGATCCGCGACCCCAACCCGGTCCTCTTCTTCGAGCACAAGGGGATGTACCGGGTGAAGGGACCGGTGCCCGAGGATCCCGAGTGCCTGGTTCCGTTCGGCGAGGCCGCGGTGCGCCGGGCGGGCACCAGCCTAACCGTCGTCGCCACCGGCCTGATGGTGCCGCGGGCGCTGGAAGCCGCCGAGGTGCTGGCCGCCGACGGGATCGAGCTCGAGGTGATCGACCCCCGCACCCTGGTCCCGCTCGACATGGAGACGATCGTCGCCTCGGTCGAGAAGACCGGCCGCGCCCTCGTCGTCCATGAGGCGGTCCGCACCGCCGGCGCCGGCGCCGAGATCGCAGCCCGCATCCAGGAAGCTGCCTTCTTCGCCCTCGAAGCCCCCGTCTGGCGCCTCGGCGCCCTCGACACCCCGATCCCCCAGAGCCTCGACCTTGAGCAGCTGGTGATCCCCGGCGTGGAGCAGATCGAAGCCGCGGCGCGGGAGCTGGTCGCTATCTGAATCCGGACATTGGGCGGATTTGTTGGCGCATTGGCGAGCTCGCTTCCCGATACTCCTCGCTGCACCGATATAGATCCGTACTCAGGTAGTACCAGGAACGTACAGGGATAAGTCAGCTTGTCGCGACTCAGGGCTCGCGGGGAATTGGAATGTCGCTGCCCGGTCGCGGCGCGGGAAAAACAGGAGGCGAGCATGGATGGAGCAGCAGCCGAGCGGGCGGCGTCAGGGGATCTGCCCGAGGTCCTGACGGCGATCGACCGCGAACGGCGTGAGATCCGCGAGCGGAGGAACCGTGAGATCAGGGAGGTTGAAGGAAAGTTCGATGGTCTCCTCGACAAGCTCGATCGCGCGGTCGCCGCTCTCGGTGGGAGGGACGGCCGGGCCCGACAGGCGCGAGAGGTGGAAGCAGCTCAACCGCAACCGCATAAGAAGTCGCGACGTCGTAGGCGGACTGCCGCCTCGACCACGCCGGCGGCGGCGAAAGAGAGGCGGGAGGCGGTTCATCGCTACTTGATCGAGGCGGGAGGCAAGGTCGCTCCGCGCGAGATCCAGCGCGACCTCAACCTGACGCCATCGTGTGTCCAGAGCGCCCTCTCCAACCTCCGGCGGGAGGGCAGGGTGATCCGCTTCGGCGCCGGCAACGGTACTCGGTACGAAGTGAAGCCGGGCAGTAGGTCGGAGGCGCAGGCATCGCAGATGGGCGACAGAGCCACCCTGGAGGGGTTGATCCTGGAGATCATCGAGGCGCGCGGCTACGCCAGCCTGGATGAACTGGTGCAGGCGACCGGGTACCTCCGCGAGGACGTACGTGACGCTTGCGGCGCGCTGCAGATCCAGGATGAGCTACGGATGGAGCAACGCAACGGCCGGCCCGTCTACCGTCGGCACCAGTCGGTCTAGTGGCGAGGACAATCGAGGCGGCCTTTGAGGCTGCACAGTGCCGGGAGCTCGACTTGGTGGTCGGGCTCGAGATCCCACCCCGTCGACATGCGCCGGTGGACGACGCGATCGCACGGAACTTCGCCGGCTGCGACTACCGCCCCTACGAGCGAATGGCGCGGATCCTCGCCTGGCGCTGCGGCTGCGACGTGGCCGACGGCGAAGACGAGGTTCAGCAGGCGTTCCTGACGCTGCTCGAAAAGGAGCGCCCCCTCTACAACGAGGATCCCATCCGGTGGCGGGGCCGCGTCTTCGAACTGGCCGAATCCCGGCTGCGGCGGAGACGACGCAGCAGGGGCCTTCGTCCAGAGTCGATCGAGGCGCTGCTCGAGATCGGCGGGGATGCGCCCTTCAAAGACGCTCGGCGGTGCCTGCCGATCGCACTCGAGGTGGACGAGGCCACTCGCTACACGCCGCCGCCGCGCCCGGGGCAGCCCTGGACAGAACGGCAGGCGATCGCCGCCTTTCAGCGTTTCCGGGATCACCATGGCTGGCCGCCGCGGGCGAGAGATTGCCAGCGGCTCCATCGGCTGCCCGGGCCGAGCGTGATCCGCCGGCTCTTTGGGGGCCACGAAAAGGCGATCCTGGCCGCGGGCATGACGCCGCCGACCTTGGGACAGCGACGCAGGCACTGGACCGCGGTCGAGGTTGCCCGTGCCTGTCGCAGCTTCCGCCGGCGCAACAGTAGGTGGCCGGACTCCGGCGACCTCGGCCGCAACCCGGGTGAGCTCCCCAGTGCCAAGGTGATTATGCGCTACGCCGGGAGCACAAAACCCGCCGCCATCCAGTGCATGGTCGAGGGGATCCTCGCGAACGTCGCCGACCCGCCTCGGAGGCATCGGCGATGATCGTGATCGGCGCCCAGACGGGTTTCTACGAAGCGGCGGTACAAGTGATTCCGGTGCTCCTGCTCGTCTTGGTCGTCGGCGACGGTCGAATAATCAAGACCGATCGGGAGAAGATCGGTGAATGGCGCTCCGCGACCCTTGCGGCCCTTTTCGCGACTGGGGTGCTTTTGCTCGGGGAGCTGGCTGCGCTAAGAGTGCTCGAGCGCGGGCACGACACTTTTCTCCTTCGCGGTCTGACCGTAATGGGTCTCATCTACGGCTTCTTGGGTGTATTCGCGCAGGCCACAATGCTGATGCTGCTCGGTCGAAAAAGGGAACTTTCGCCGGTGCGGGAAGAAGCGCTTGGACGTTTCTGGGTACTGATCATTGTTGTTGCATTGGTGGTCTCCGTTGGAGTTCTGATGCCTGAGCTCCCGTTGTTTCAGCTCTCGTCGTAAGCGGCAAGCAATGGCTCGATGCCTGGGCTGGCGAGCTCGCCGCCGAGGGTGCGGACGGCGCCGGTGGCGCGGCGGACAAGGGCACCGCTGACGACCGAGGGCAGCTCGGTGACGAAGGCGGTGGCGCCGGGGTCGATGTGGTTCTGCCAGCGGGTGGCGCTGCCGGGGTAGCGGCCGGGCAGCCGGACCAGGGGGAGGCCGATCAGGTTGGAGAAGCGACGCTCGACGAAGGAGTTGCCGCCGGAACGGTCGACGATCCCGAACGGCTGGTGGAACCAGATCGTCAGGTCCGGTTCGATGCGGGTGAGGAAACGGCGGGCGGCACGGGACTCGGGCTCCGAGAGCGGGCCGGTGCCGGAGTATTCGCCGCCGGAGAGGTGGGTCCAGTCGAAGGGGAAGTTGCGGTTGAGGTCGACGCCGTGGGCGTTGCCGCGAGTGTCGGCGGCGACGCCGTCCGGGTTCAGCGTCGGCACCACCCAGAGCTCGACTCCGCGGGGCGCCCCGGCCGCGATCAACCGCCGCGCGACGCGCATCCCGGCGGTCTCGTTGCCGTGGATGCAGCCGAAGACGACGACCTTGAGCGCGGCGTCGGCGCTGCCGCTGCGGACGCTTACGATTGGCCGCCCCTGCACCGAGCGGCCGATCACGCTGCGCGCTGCGGCCGACGCTTGCGTTCCAACGATCGCAACCAGGAGGAGGCCGAGGCAAAAAATAAGGCGGACGCGGCGCACGAGTTTGCGGTTTGTAACCCAGGGGGCGACAAAACGCGAACTCGTTATGCGAACTCGTTATGTATAGGCCTCGGGGCTCCAGGCTTCGAGATGGTCCTTGACGCTGACCGCGAAGCGGGTGGCGTCGGCGCCGTCGACGGCCCGGTGGTCGAAAGTGACGGCGAGGCGGAGGATCGGGCGGATCGCGATCGCCTCGTTGCCCTGCTCGTCAGCGATTACCCAGGGGCGGCGCTGGATCGTGGGGACGCCGAGGATTGCGACCTGGGGCTGGTTGATGATCGCCGGCGCTGAGACGGCGCCGACTGAGCCGGGGTTGGAGAGGGTGAAGGTGCCGCCGGCGAGGTCGTCGGGGGTGAGCTTGCGGGTGCGGGCGCGCTCGGCGAGACCGACGATCGCGTTGGCGATCGTCGGCGCCGTCATCCGCTCGCAGTCCTTGATCACCGGGACCAGCAGGCCCTCCGAGGTGTCGACGGCGACGCCGAGGTTGACCGCTTGCCAGTGGATCGTCTGCTCGCCGAGGAAGGTCGCGTTCATCCGCGGGTGTTCGCCGAGGGCAACGCAAGCCGCGCGGGCGATCAACGGCAGGTAGGAGAGCTTCGGCTGTCCTTGCGGCACCCGGCTGGCGTTGAGCTCGGTTCGTGCGTGCACCACCGCCGAGAGGTCGACGTCGACCTCGGTCGTCATGTGCGCCGCCGTCTGCCGCGAGCGCACCATGTGCTCGGCAATCACCTGCCGCACCCGACTCGTCTTCACGACCTCATGCGGCACGCCCTCGTAGCCAACGGGCAACCCGTCGACACCGAGCGCTACCCCTTCGCCGAGGTTGCGTTTCGTCCCGCTATCCGGGTTCAACTGCAACCTCGCTGAGGAGTCCGCGCCACCGTCGGCAAGCGCCCGTTCGACATCGACCTTTCGAATCCGGCCGCTGCGGCCTGAGCCCTGAACAGCTCCCAGGTTGATGCCCTGGCTCGCCGCCATCCGCTTGGCCACCGGTGACGCCGGCACTGCCACCGCCTGTGGCCCCGAACCCCGGAAGCTCAGCACCGCTTCGGCCGCGGCCTTCGGATCGAACCTCCCGAACTCGTCCCGTCCCGCAGCAGCTCTCGCGGCAAGTCCGACGTCAGCTCTTTCGCTGCTGCGGTCGGCGCTGCGGCCATCCGAATTGGAGAGGGGCGCCGGGGGTGGGTCCCCGGACACTGAGCGCGAAGCGCCGCTGTCCTCCGAGGCGTCAGCTGCACCCTCTCCCCGCTGAGTCGCGTCCGGGGACCCACCCCCGGCGCCCCCAGCGGTGTCGAGTTCCGCAAGTGCCGCCCCAACGGCCACGTTCTCCTCGACCTGAACGAGGATCTTCGCCAGCACGCCGTCCGCCGGCGCCTCGATCTCGGTGTCGACCTTGTCCGTGGCCACCGCGCAGATCGGATCCCCGGCGCTGACCTCGTCACCGACCGAGACGAGCCACTCGACGACCGTCCCCTCCTCGACCGAGACGCCCATGTGGGGCATCGGCACGACGACGGTGGTCGTCTCAGCCATCGCGTGGTTCCTTTCGGACGCATAGGACGTACAAGGAACCGCGCGATTGGGGAGGACCGTTCACTTCCCGATCTCGATCAGGACCTTGACGTCGTCGCCGGGGTCGCTCGCCAGGCGCTCGATTTCGGCCGGCGTCTCGGCCAGCGGCGCTCGCCGGGTGATCATGCTCGACGGCTCCAGCAGGCCGGAGGCGATCATTGCCGCCACCCGCGGCAGGTCGCTGTGGTAACCGAGCGTGGCGTGGATCGAGCGCTCGTAGAGGACCATGCGGCCGGCGTCCACCGGCACAAGCTGCTTCGGGATCCCGGCGAGGACGAGGCGGCCGCCGCGGGCCGTCATCTCCAGCGCCGCTTCGACCGCCGGCACGGCGCCGCTGCAGTCGACGACGATCTCCGCCCCGAGGCCGCCGGTCAGGCCGCGAACCGTCTTTGCCACCTCGCGCGGCTCGCCCTCCGGCGCCAGCGTCGCGAAGCCCTCGGCCGCGGCCCGCGCGCGGCGGCCGGGGTGGAGCTCGACGACCAGGGCCTCGAGGCCGATCGCGCGGGCGACCAGCGCCGTGCAGGCGCCGATCGGGCCGTAGCCGATCACGACCAGGCGCTCACCGGCACCGGCGCCGGCGCGGTCGAGCGCGTGGAGGCCGACGGCCAGCGGCTCGAGCAGGGCGCCGACTTCGTCGCTGACCGCGTCGGGCAGGGGCACCGCGCAGTAGGCGGGGAAGCGGACCAGGGGGGCGAAGGCGCCGTCGGAGGAGAGGCCGATCGAGCCGCTGAAGCGGCAGAGGTTGTACTCGCCGCGCACGCAGGCCTCGCAGTGGTTGCAGCGCCAGCAGGCGTCGGCGGAGACGCGGTCGCCAAGCTGCAGGTCCTCGACGCCTTCGCCGACGTCGGTGATCACCGCTGAGAACTCGTGCCCGAGGGTGACCGGCGGCTGCTGGCCGGTCAGCGGGTGGACCTTGCCGGGGCGGATCGCGAAGGGCTTTCGAAACTCGGCGACGTCGGAGCCGCAGATGCCGGTGAAAGCCACCTCGGCCTCGACCATTCCCGGCCCAAGCGGCAGCGTCAGCTCGACCTCGTCGAGCCGCAAATCACCAGCGGCATGCCAGCGGACAGCCTCCACCGGAGCGAATCTAGCACTTGACCGACCGTGCGGTCAATTTGATAGAACCCCCAGAATTGGAGGACCTATAAAGGCCTCCTTCGGGGCTGTTTCGCCCCCTGGAGCCCGGGGCTAAGGTGACTTCGAGGAAAGCGAGGCGAGGTATCGCGGCGGCCGCCGAGCGGCAAGCCCCGGATCGCGCGTCGCCTCAGAAGTCGAGTAACGAGGAGGAGTGATCAGTGGCCGGGCTCGTTTGCGGCGTCGACATCGGCGGCACCTTCACCGACTGCGTCCTGGTCGGCGAGGACGGCCGCGTCGCCTACGGCAAGGCGCTCTCCTCACCCGCCGACTCCTTCCAGTCCGGCTTCTTCGGCTCGATCGAGTCCGCCGGCGACCAGCTCGGCCTCTCCTCTGAGGACCTCTATACGCAGATGGATCGCCTCATCTCCCACGGCTCGACCGTCGCCACCAACATCGTCGTCGAGCGCAAAGGCGCCGACATCGGCCTGATCACCACCCGCGGCTTCGAGGACACGGTCCGCACCATGCGCGGCCTCGGCCGCCCCACCGGCGAGCCGCCGGAGAACCTGCTCCGCTTCGCCGAAACCCGCAAGCCGGAGCCGCTGGTCCCGATCGAGCGCACCTTCGGCGTCGCCGAGCGGGTCGATTCCGACGGCGACGTCGTCGTCGTCCTCAACGAGGAGGAGGTCGCCGCCGCCGCTGACGCGCTGGTCGAGGCCGGGGTCGACACGATCGCGATCGCCTTCCTCTGGTCGGTCCGCAACGACGCCCACGAGCGCCGCGCCCGGGAGATCGTCAACGAGCGCGCCCCCGGCGTCTTCGTCACGATCTCGAGCGAGATCTCGAAGGCGGTCGGCGAGTACGAGCGCTTCGTCGCCACCCTGATCAACTCCTACGTCGGCCCGGTTACCAGCACCTACCTGCACGGGGTCCAGGGCCGCCTCGCCGACGTCGGTTTCGCCGGGGAGCTCCACATCATGCAGTGCCACGGCGGCATGGTCCCGCTCGGCCTTGGCGCCGATCGCCCGATCTTCACGATCGGCTCCGGCCCGGTCGGCGGCCTGATCGGCTGCGCCCGCGTCGCCGACGACCTCGGCCGCAACGACATCATCGCCTCCGACATGGGCGGCACCTCGTTCGACGTCGGGATCATCAAAGACGGCGAGCCGCTCGCGGCCGACGACACCCTGCTCGGCAAGTGGCGCTACCGCGTTCCCGCCGTCGAGGTGATCTCGATCGGCGCCGGCGGCGGTTCGATCGCCTGGATCGATGAGCTCGGCGGCGGCCTCCGCGTCGGCCCCCAGAGCGCCAGCTCGCTGCCGGGTCCCTGTTGCTATGACCGCGGCGGTGAGGAGCCGACGGTGACCGACGCCGACCTGATCCTCGGCTACATCGCGCCCGAGGCGACCTTCGGCTCCAAGGGCGAGCGCGGCGGCTTCAAGCCGCGCCGCGACCTCGCCGAAAAGGCGATCAAGGAGAAGGTCGCCGACCCGCTCGGGCTCTCGCTGACCGACGCCGCGCTCGGCATCGTCGAGGTCGCCAACGCGAAGATGGCGGCGGCGCTGGAGAACGAGATCATCGGCCGCGGCTTCGACCCGCGCGACTTCGTCCTCATGTCCTACGGCGGTGCCGGTCCCTTTCACGCTGCGGGGTACGCCGCCTCGCTCGGCGTCGAGACGATCGTCGTCCCCGGCGAGGCGGCCTCGGTCTGGTCGGCCTTCGGGATCAGCCAGGCGGACATCCGCTACCAGTACGAATCCTCGGTCGTCCTGATCGAGCCCTTCGACGCGAGCCGGGTCAAGGGCGCCTTCGACGAGCTCGAAGGCCAGGCGCGCGCCGCGCTCGACCAGCGCGAGGACGCGAGCGACTTCGAGCTCCGCCGCTTCGCCCGGATGCGCTTCCAGTGGCAGCGCCACGAGCTCGAGATGCGCTTCCCCGACGGCGAGATCGACGCCGCCACCCTGGAGGAGGTCAAATGCGAGTTCGTCGAGATCTACACCCAGCGCTATGGCGAGGTGGCGCTGCTGCCGGGCGCCACGGTGGAGATCGTCTCGATCCGGCTCGAGCCCGCGATCACCATGGGATCCGACAACCTCGACCGCCTCGACGTCGCCGCGGGCGAGGATTTCCGAAAGGGCAGCCGCCCCGTCTACTTCGAGCGCGGCGCCGGCGCCGTCGACGCCGCCGTCTACAACGGCGACGCGATGCCGCTCGGCGAGGTGGTCGAGGGGCCGGCGGTGATCGACCTTGCGATCACCGGCATCGTCGTCCCGCCCGGCACCAGCTGCGAGCGCCGCCAGACCGGCGACTTCGTGATGAACCTGGGAGGCAAGGCATGACCGTCACCGTTCCGACCGAGCGCCCGCAACGCCCGCCGGAGTTCTGGGACGGCGTCGACCACGCCTTCAACCCAACCGGCCCGGTCAAGGCCCCGCCCAACCTCAAGCTCAACACCGAGGCCGAGACCGAGATAGACCCGATCACCTACGAGGTTGTCCGCCACGGCCTCTGGAACGCCAACGCCGAGCACGTGCGCGAGATCGAGAACCTCGCTGTCTCCCAGATCACGGTCGAGATCCGGGACTTCCAGCCCTGCATCATGACCGAGGACGCCGAGCTCCTCTACTTCGGGCCCTGCCTGCAGTACATGTCGGGAATGCTCGACATGATGACCCGCTACGTCCTCGAACACCGGGGGGAACGGGTCGTCGACGGCGACATGTGGCTCTGCAACGACCCGATCATCGGCACCGCCCACCAGCCCGACGTCGGCCTCATGTGCCCGGTCTTCGTCGACGGCGAAGTCTTCTGCTGGGTCGCCAACATCGCCCACCAGAACGACATCGGCGGCACCGTTCCCGGCTCCTTCTGCCCCAACGCCGAAGACGCCTTCTGGGATCCGCCCTCCTTCCCGCCCTTCAAGATCGTCGAGAAAAACCGGATCGTCGAGGACATGGAGGCGCTCTACCGGCGCTGCTCGCGCACCCCGGAGAACCTCTCGCTCGACCTGCGGGCGACGATCGCCGGCAACAACGCCGCCCGCTCGCGGATCCTTGGCCTGGTCGAGAAGTACGGCAAGGCCGTCGTCAAGGGCGTGATGCGGCGGGCGCTCGACGCCAGCCAGCGCGCCTTCGAGCAGGCGCTGGACACGATCCCCGACGGCACTTACTCCGACCGCCTGATCCAGGAGGTCTCGATGAACGGGGACCGCGGCACCTACCCGGTGCAGACCACGGTCCGTAAGAAAGGCCGCGAGCTGATCTGGGACAACGTCGGCACCAACGACCAGGTCGGCTCGATCAACGTCGGCTTCGCCGCCTGGCGCGGAGCGATCCTCGGCTCGATCAACGTGCTGATGCTGCCTGGCCAGATGGGATGCATCGGCGGGGCCGCCCGGCTCTGCAAGTTCGACCCCGAACCGGGCAAGATCACCTCGCCCGACTGGGGCGCGGCAGTCAGTCCGGCCGGCGTCTACGCGACTGAGACCGCCGTCTCGCTCGGCAACGCGCTGGTCTCGAAGATGATGCTGGCCTCCAGCGACCCGCAGATGCGGGCCAACGCGGTCACTCCGGACGGCGCCCAGTGGCCCTGCCACTTCGTCGCCGGCGACAACCAGCGCGGCGACTACTACGTGGGCGGGATGGGCGACAACATGCTCGGTGGTGGTGGCGGCACCTACCAACGCGACGGCGAATTCGCCAACGGCCACTTCTGGATCCCCGAGGGCCGCGGCCCCAACGTCGAGGCCTACGAGGCCGACTGGCCGATCCTCTACCTGTTCCGCCGCGAGCATCCCGACTCCGGCGGCGCTGGCCGCTTCCGCGCCGGCAACGGCGGCGAGATCGCCTACGTCCCGCACAAGGGCGAGTCTTTCCTAGGCCTCGCCACCAACGAGGGGATCCCGAAGACGCCGGGCCTGTTCGGCGGCGACCCCGGCTCGATCATGGTCACCCGGGTGATCCAGAACTCCGACCTGCGCGCCCGCTTCGCCGCCGGCGAGTTGCCCCAGGACCTTGATGCGCTCTCCGGCTCCGAGCTCGAGATCGGCGGCAAGCCCGACGGCTTCCCGGTCGGCGACGACGACGTCCTCTACTGGAACTGGCTGGCGCCGGGCGGCTACGGCGACCCGCTCACGCGCGATCCCGAGGCGGTCGTCGCGGACGTCGCCGCGGGCGCCGTCAGCCCGCAGGCTGCCGACGACCTCTACGCGGTCAAGCTGGCCGACGACGGCAGCGTTGACGCCGAGGCGACGGCGAAGCTGCGCGACCGTCGCCTGCTCGAACGGCTGCGCGAGTGCGGCGCCGAGCGCGAGGCATTGGAGCCGCTGCGCGAGCCGGGCGAGGGCGAGGCCGATCTAATCGGCGACGCCTACCTGATCGACCGCGAGGCCGGCGCCCTACGCTGCCATCGCTGCGCCACCGACCTCGGCCCGCTCGACGGCAACGCCAAGGAGCAGATGGCGATGCGCGAGCGCCCGACCCAGTCGCTCAAGCCCGACTACCCGGACCCCGCCAAGTTCGTCGACGACGAGGTCGTCTTCCGCGACTTTTGCTGCCCCGGATGCGGGGTACGGTTGGCGACCGAAGTCGCCTACCCCGGCGATGCGCCCTTCCACGAGCTGCGCCTCGACCCCTGATGCTCGTCAAGCCCGGCATCTCGCACTGGGTCCCGGAGTCCGGGGCCGAGCCGGCGATGCGCGACCTCACCGTCGGTGGCCTGCTCGACGAGGCGGCCGCGCAGTGGCCCGACCAGGAAGCGGTCGTCTTCTCCGCATATGAGGACATGGGGATCGCGGCCCGTTGGACCTACGCCGAGCTGCAGGAACGGGCGCGCCGCGTCGGCCGGGCGCTGATCGCCTCCGGGATCGAGCCCGGCGAGCGCTTCGGGATCTGGGCGACCAACATCCCGGAATGGCTGGAGCTGCAGTTCGGCGCCGCCTACACGGGCGCGGTGGTCGTCCCGCTCAACCCCCTCTACCGCGCCAGCGAGGTCGAGTTCGTGCTCGGCAAGTCGGGCGCGGCGGCCTGCTTCGTCCTGCCCGAGAACCGCGGCGCCTCGCTCTGGGAGATGACCTTGGAGGCGAGTGTCGAGCTCGACCATGTGCGGCTGCTGGTGCCGCTCGGCGAGGCTCCGGGGGTGACCTCGTGGCAGGAGTGGCTGGCGACGGGCGATGCGGTCGACGAGGACCTGTTGGAGCGCCGCCGGGCCGCGGTCCGCGCCGAGGACACCTCGCAGATCCAGTTCACCTCCGGCACCACCGGCTTCCCAAAGGGGGCGGAGCTCTCCCACGGCGGCATCGTCAACAACGCCCGCCTCTTCGCGGCGCGCGCGACCTTGCCCCAGCACGGCCGCCACTCCAACCCGATGCCTTACTTCCACTGCGGCGGCTGCGTGATGTCGACGCTCGGCTCCGTCGCCACCGGCTCGGCCCAGATGCCCGCGGTCAGCTTCGACGCGGCGCGGATCGCGCGGACGATCGAGGAGGAGCGCTGCACCTCGGTCTCGGTTGTGCCGACGATGATGATCGGGCTCGAAGAGCAGGTCGCCAAGGACGGCCGTGATCTCGGCAGCCTCGAGGTCGTCGTCACCGGCGGCTCGCCGGTTCCGCCGCAAGCGATGAACCGCTGGATCGAGCGCTACGGGGTCGGGATCAACAACACCTACGGGATGACCGAGTGCTCGCCGGTGATCTGCGCGACCCTGCCCGGCGACACGGTCGCGCTGCAGACGACGACGGTCGGGCCGGCGCTGCCCCACGTCGAGGTCGACATCGTCGAACCGGGCGGGACCGAGCCGGTGGCGCTCGGGGCCGAGGGGGAGCTGCGCTCGCGCAGCGCGATGGTGATGAAGGGCTACTGGGACAACCCCGAGGCGACCGCCGAAGCGATCGGCGCCGACGGCTTCATGCGCTCCGGCGACCTGGCGAAAATGGACGAGAACGGCTACGTCTCGATTACCGGCCGGGCCAAGGAGATGATCATCCGCGGCGGCGAGAACATCTACCCGGCGGAGATCGAGAACGCGATCCGCGAACTCGAGGCGGTCGCTGACGTCGCTGTGATCGGCGTTCCCGACCAGCGCTACGGCGAGGTCTGCGCCGCCTACCTGCGGCTTGCGGAGGGCGCCGCGCTAACGCATGATGAGCTGCGTGAGCAGATGACCGGTCGCGTCGCCCGCTACAAGATCCCCGCCCACACGCGGGTCGTCGAGGAGCTGCCGCTGACGCCGTCCGGCAAGGTGCAGAAGTTCAAGCTCCGCGAGCTCTTCCTCGCGGAGGACTAGTTCAGGAGGAGGAGCGATGGCCGAGGAGCGCTGGTTCAGCGACGAGGAGCTGGAGCTGATGTCGCAGCCGACGATGGACCGGGCGATCGCGGCGATCGAAGCCGGCGACAGCGAGCTGGCGCTGGAGCTCTGCAAGGGAATGCGGCACGAGTGGCGCTTCCTCCACGATCTAATGGCGGAGTCGATGCTCGGTCTCGTCACCTACATTCAGCAGCAACAGGGCGACAACGGTGTCGCCGCCGCCTGGGAAGAGTCGCTGAAGCGGGGCTGGAAGCGCGACACCGGCAGCATCCTCGAGCGCGACCGCCGCGACGTGGTCGAGGCACTGGCGGCGACCTGGCGCGCCCACTCGACCAGCGGCAAAGGCCAGAACCCGGGCGCCTTCACCGTGACCGAGGACGAGGAGAAGTTCACCTTCGCGATGAACCCCTGCGGCTCGGGGCAGCGGCTCTGGCGCAACGGAGCGTATGAGGGTGAGGACGCCTACGGCGTGACCGAAAAAGCGCACGACTGGTCCTACGGCCGCGAGGGCTTCCCGCTCTACTGCACCCACTGCGCCTTCATGAACGAGCTGCTGCCGATCCGCTGGTACGGGATGCCGCTCTATCCGTCGCGACCGCCCCAGGACTTCGACCACGATCCCTGCGTCTGGTACTGGTACAAGCGGGCCGAGGACATCCCGGAGGAGTACTGGCGGCGGTACGGGATGGAGCGGGCCGGCGCGTGACTGACCCGCGCCGCCCTGCCGAGGACCAGCCCGCACGTATCCCCTCCTACCTGCAGGTGCGAGGGGATACGTGCGGGCTGGTCACGGGGGCCGGCGGCGGGATTGGGCGCGCTATTTGTCTGGCGCTTGCGGAGCAAGGGTGGAAGGTCACCGCTTGCGATCTTGGCGCCGGTGCACTGGAGACGGCGGAGATGGTCCGGGAAAGAGGGGGAGAGGCGATCGGACTCACCTGGGACGTGAGAGATGGGGCGGCCGCGAAGCAGGCGCATGCCGAGGCGGAGAGGGAGCTCGGGCCGGTGGAGGCGGTGGTCGCGAACGCGGCGATCGTCGATCGGGTGGCACCGGCGGAGAAGATTTCGGAGGAGTCCTGGCGGAACGAAATCGAGGTCAACCTGACCGGCACCTTCCTCTCATTGCAGCCAGCGCTGGAGTCGATGCGGGAGCGGGGGAGAGGGCGGATCGTTGCGATCTCCTCGACCGCCGCCACCGACGGCCTCGCCGGTCAGGCTGCCTACGCGGCGAGTAAGGCCGGCGTCCTCGGCCTCGTTCGCACTTTGGCGCTGGAGATGGCGCCGGCCGGGGTCACGGTCAACGCGGTCCTGCCCGGAATGGTCGCGACCGAGAAGGTGGAAGCGATGCCGAGCGAGGTGAAGGAGCGGGCCATCGGCCGCGTGCCGCTCGGCCGCTTCGCGACCCCGGAGGAGGTTGCCGCCGCCGTTGCCTTCCTCTGCTCCGACGCCGCCGGCTACATCACCGGCGCCTGGCTCCCTGTCGACGGCGGCATCGGCCTCTCCAATCTCACCCTCGGCAGCGAGCGCTGACGCGTTGGCGATTTTTTACCCCCTATAGGGGGGTGAATGTCGCCAACGCGCTCTCAGCAGGTGGCGAGGAAGCGGTCGATCGCTTCTTCGATGCCGGCGCGATCGAGGCTCGTCTCGGTGTCCTGGAGCTGGTCGGCGGTGATGCCGTCCATCAGGGCGACCAGTTGTGCGGCGTGTGCCTCGGGGGTCTTGCAGTCGCTGGCGCGCAGGAGGGTAGTGGCGAGGCCGACGAAGTGGGTGCGGGATTCGTTCATCACCGGGTGGAGGGAGGGCCGCCGGGTCGACTCCAGGGTCAGCTCGTAGCGGGCGGCGAGCATCGGCCGCAGCTCCGGCTCGAGCACGTGGTCGAGGGCGGCGAGGACCAACTCCCTCCCCTGCCTGCGGGTGAGGGATTCCGCCGGCACCGTCGCCGCGTCGATGTCGGCTGGCGGCGGCGCGTCGAGTTCGGCGTGGCGCCGGGCCGCGGCCTCGAGCAGGGCATCGCGGGTACGGAAGTAGTTAGAAGTCGAGCCCGAGGGCAGGCCGGCTGCCTCGTCGACGGCGCGGTGGGTGAGGCCGCGTGAGCCGTCGGCGGCGAGCACCGAGAGCGCCGCATCCGCGATCTCGGTCTTACGGCGCGCCGGATCGGGCGCGGTTCGAGTCTTCCCCGTGGACTGCGTCGCCACCGGACCAGGATAGACCCGTTAAGTAAAAAGCGGGCTTCGAGAGATCGTCTAGAGCGTGACGGGCTCGCGCGGGGGCTTGACGACCATCGAGCCCTCAGCCACCTGCTTGCCGTGCTGGTTGGTCCAGGTGATCG
Source organism: Solirubrobacterales bacterium (assembly GCA_035472275.1). GTDB lineage: Bacteria > Actinomycetota > Thermoleophilia > Solirubrobacterales > 70-9 > VAYN01. Next base: position 45,019 of record DATIPH010000033.1, on the reverse strand, counting down.
CCATCGTCGCCCGGTTGCGCTCGGGGTCGAGTTCCGCCACCTCGACCCGGACCTTGATCGTGTCGCCGAAGAAGACCGGCGCCTGGTACTCGATGTAGTTGGAGACCGCGACCGTCCCGAGCCCGGGCAGCTCCGTCCCCAGCACCCCCGCGCAGAGCGAGAGCGTCAGCGGGCCGTGAGCAACCCGGGCGCCGAACGGCGTCTTCTTCGCGTACTCGTGATCGACGTGCATCGGGTTGAAGTCGCCGGTGACGCCGGCGAACAGGTAGACGTCGGTCTCGGAAACCGTCTTCCGGGATTCCGCCGCGTCACCCACCTTGAGCTGGTCGATCGGTACCGAGTTCATCTGCTGCCGGTGATTCTCCTACGCCGGGAACGAACGCGACGTGCAGCCGCCGTCGGCGAGCAGCGCCGTGCCGGTGCAGTAGCTGGCCTCGTCGGAGGCGAGGTAGAGGATCGCGTACGCCATCTCCTCCGGGCGGCCGGCGCGGCCCATCGGCACCATCACGTATTTGGTGTCCTCGCTCTTGAAGGCCTCGATCGCCGGTTCGATCATCGGCGTGTCGATGAAGCCCGGGCAGACGCAGTTGGCGCGCACGCCCTGTTTGGCGTAGGTGATTCCCATCGAGCGGGTCAGGTTGATGATCGCGCCCTTGGCCGCGGTGTAGGCGTGGGCGTCGTAGAGCCCAGTCAGGCCTGCCATGCTGGCGACGCTGACGATCGAGCCCGATTCCCGCTCGAGCATGTGCGGCAGGGCGGCGTGGATCATCGTGAAGTAGCCCTCGAGATCAACGCCGCCGATCACGTCGCGCCAGTTCTGCACGTTCGCCTCGTGGACGCCGGCCATCGTGCCGGGGTTTTCTTCGCCGTACTTCCAGCCGACGCCGGCGTTGCAGACGAGGATGTCGATCCGGCCGTACTCGTCAAGCGCCGCCTGGATCACCTTCTCCGGGGTCGAGTCGTCCTCGAGATCGGCGGGGACGATGATCGCCTCGCCGCCGCCGGCCGTGACGGCGTCCAGTCCTTCCTGCAGCTTCGACTCGGTCCGCGCCGTGGCGACGACCTTGGCGCCCTCGCGCCCGAACAGTTCGAACGACGCGCGGCCGATGCCGCTGCTGGCGCCCGTGATGACCGCGACCTTGTCGGCGACGCGGCCGCTACCGCTTCCCTCACTCATCTCATTCCTCCGTTCGCGATGACGACTGAATCGATACTCCCGCCGCCGGGCGATCGTGGCGGTCGCTTTTCGCCGCACCGTTGGGGTAACCACAGCGCTCGTGCGCGGGTGTGAACGGACCCCCGCGAGTTCCGCGGTATGACTCCCCTATGAGGTCACTAACGGAGGTGATCGGTCTCGTTGTACGAGGCCACAATCCAGCGCCGATCGGGCATTCGGTACAGGCGGCTGTAGGAGCCGTTGGCGTTGAACAGGAAGGCGAACGGCTCGCTGCCGCTCACCTGCCGCAGGCACTCGGCGATCACTGCCGAGTGGGTGAAGGCGACCGCGACCTTGCCCTCGCTGGCGGCGTCGGCGACGTGCTCGAGGCCGCGCCGCACCCGCTCCGCGAACCCGGCCGCCGACTCGGCGCCGGGGATCAGGCCCCAGTCCTGCTCGCGCATCACCCGTACGAACTCGGGGTCGCCGCGGGAGCCGCGGTCATGGATCCCGGGACCCTCCCACTCGCCGAGGTCGATCTCGACCAGGTCGGGTGCGACCTCCGGCTTGAGGCCGTGCTCGGCGGCCGTTCCCGCCGCCGTCTCGCCCGTGCGGCGCAGCGGCGTCGTGAAGATGGCGGCGATCGACATGCGGCGCAACCGTTCGGTCACCGCGGCGGCCTCGCGCTGCCCGCGCTCATTCAGCGAGGGGTCACTGCGACCACCAATCAGATCACCCACCGTCGCCGGCGGATCGCAAGCCCCATGCCGCACCAACAGCACCTCCTGCGCCCCGGGCGGCGCGGTCAGCGCGCGCTGAAAGTCAACCTTCACCGGCGCATCATTGCCTGCAACCCAACCCCCCGCCAGGGAGGAGAATCCAACCTATGGAGATGACCCCAGAGACGATCAAGGCACTTCTTGACGCCTTTGACGGAAGCGACTGGAAAGAGATGATCGTCACGGTTGGAGACGATCGGCTGCACGTTTCGCGGGATCCGCTGCCAGAGGGGGCGACGCTCGCACCACCTCCGGCCGCTTCGGCTCCGGGACCGGCCGCCGCGCCAGCGGGTCCTGTCGCCGCAGGGGACCCCCCACCCCCTGCGGTAGCTAAAGCTTCCTCGGGGGTGGGCCCCCCTACGGCGCCACCCGCTGGAAGGGCGGGGGCGGACATTGCTGAGGGACATACCGCGATTGAGGCTCCGAGCGTGGGGTTGTTCTGGCGGTCGCCTTCGCCGGGAGCGCCTCCGTTCGTCGAGGTCGGGCAGCAGGTCAAGACCGGGGACACCGTGGCGATCGTCGAGGTCATGAAGCTGATGAACCATGTGGCCGCGCCGGTAGATGGGGTGGTCAGCGCCATATTGGTTGAGAACGGTGGGCCCGTCGAATTCGGGCAGACGATTGTCACCGTCGATCCCGAGGGCTGAGAAGGCCTCGGGCGCGAGAGACTGATCGTGCCGAAGCTGAAGCGTGTCCTGATCGCCAACCGCGGGGAGATCGCGGTGCGGGTGATCAAAGCCTGTTTTGACGAGGGGATCGAGTCGGTGCTCGCCGTGTCGGAGGCCGATCGCGGTTCACTCGGGGCGCAGTTGGCGGATCAAGTCATCGTCATCGGGCCGGCGGCGGCCGCGGAAAGCTATTTGGATGTGAATCGGGTGGTTGCGGCAGCGAAGGTGACCGGGTGTGATGGGTTGCATCCCGGCTATGGCTTCCTCTCCGAGCGGGCCGAGCTTTCGGCCGAGTGTGCCGAGGCGGGGGTCGCGTTCATCGGGCCTTCGGCCGAGGCGATGCGGCGCTCGGGTGACAAGGCGACGGCGCGGGCGTTGGCCAAAGAACTCGACGTGCCGATCAACGAGGGCTCCGACGTGATCGGGAGCGAGGAGGAGGCGGGCCGGATCGCCGCCGAGGTTGGTTACCCGGTCCTGCTCAAGGCCTCGGCCGGCGGCGGTGGCCGCGGCATGCGGCTGGTCGAGTCCGAGCCGGAGCTGGCGTCCGCCTACGCGCAGGCCCACGGCGAGGCCGAGGCCGCCTTCGGCGACGGCCGCCTCTTCGTCGAGCGCTACGTCCGTCACGCCCGCCACGTCGAGGTCCAGGTGATGGGTGACGGAAAGGGCGGCGCGATCCACCTCGGGCACCGCGACTGCACCCTGCAGCGTCGCTACCAGAAGCTGATCGAGGAGGCGCCCGCTTACGGGCTCTCGCCGGAGCTCGACGAGCAGATCACCGGTGCCGCGGTGAGGCTGATCAGCGCTCTCGACTACGCCGGCGCCGCGACCTGCGAGTTCCTGGTCGACCCCGAGCGCGGCAGCGCCGGCTTCCTCGAGATCAACGCCCGGCTGCAGGTCGAGCACCCAGTCTCCGAGGTCGTCACCGGTGTCGACATTGTCCGCGAGCAACTGCGAGTCGCCGGCGGCGAGGGGCTCTCGGTCTCCCAGGACGAGATCACCATCTCCGGCCACGCGATCGAGGTGCGGATCAACGCCGAGTCCCCCGAGCGCGACTTCGCCCCGACCCCGGGAACGCTGACCACCTGGGCGCCGCCGCAGGGCAGCGACGTCCGCGTCGACACCGCCTGCTTCCCCGGCTGGGAAGTCCCGCCTTACTACGACTCGTTGTTGGCGAAGGTGATCGCTTCCGGTCCCGACCGCGAAGCGGCGCTCGCTCGCACCCGCCAGGCGCTGCGCCACCTGCGGGTCGAGGGGGTGGAGACGACCGCCGGCTTTGCGCTCGACCTGCTCCAGCACCCCGAGGTAGTCGCCGGCAAGGTCCACACCAAGTGGGTCGAGGAGGAGTTCATGGAGCCCTGGGCGGCCAGCCACGCCGCCGCAACCAAGGAGGAGACCGCCTGATGGCCCGGATCGAGATCATCGACCAGACGCTGCGCGACGGTCAGCAGAGCTACTGGGGGATGCGGATGCAGGCCGGCCAGGTGCTGCCGATCGCCGACGCGATCGACTCCGCCGGCTACCGCGTCGTCGACCTCACCGGCTCCTCGATCTTCGAGGTGATGGTCCGCTTCCGCCAGGAGAATCCGTGGAAGGGGCTTGATGCGATCCGCGCCGCGCTGCCGAACGCCACCCTGCGGGCGGGGACCCGGACCAATGGGATCGTCGGCATGAACGTCACCCCGGACTCGATCGTCGAGCTCTGGATCCGCACCCTCGCCAAGCACGGGATCGAAAGCCTCTGGATCTTCGACTGCCTGCACGACGCCGAGAACATGATCCGGGTCGCGAAGATCGCCCGCGACGCCGGCCTCGCCCCCTCGCCGCAGCTGAACTTCTCCGAGTCCCCGGTCCACACCGACGACTACTACGCCGACGTAATCGACCGGATGATCGCCGGCGGTGCCGCCGGGACGATCATCCTTGGCGACGAGGCGGGTGTGCTCGGGCCCGAGCGGGCGCGGCGCTGGATCCGCCAGAGCCAGGAGCGCGCCGCCGCCGGCAAGACGCCGCTGGAGATGCACTTCCACAACCGCACGGCGATGGCCAACCTCAACCACATCATCGGGGTCGAAGAGGGGGTGACGATCGTCCACTCGGCGATCTCGACCCTCGCCAACGGCGTCTCGATGCCCTCGACCGAGGTCACCGTCGACAACATGCGCCGCCTCGGCCACGAGGTGGCGGTCGACGACAGCCGCTTCGCCGAGGTCGCCGAGCATTTCGGCGGCCTCGCCGACGACGAAGGCTTTCAGCGCGGGGCCCCGGTCGAGTACCAGGTGGCCAACGTCCAGCAGCAGTTCCCCGGCGGGATGATGGGGACCCTGCGCGAACAGCTGAAGCAGGTCGACATGGCCGACCGGCTGCCGGCGGTGCTGGAGGAGGCGATTCGGGTCCGCGAGGAGATGGGCTGGCCGATCATGGCGACGCCGTTCTCGCAGCTAGTCGGAATCCAGGCACTCCTCAACGTGGTCCAGGGCGAGCGCTACGCGACGATTCCCGAGGAGAACCTGATGTACCTGGCGGGCTGGTACGGCAAGCCCCCCGGCGAGGTCGATCCCGAGGTGCTCGACAAGGCTGCCGCCACCGCTCGCGGCAAGGAGATGATGGACGTCGGCCACGCGCCACAGCCGGAGTTGAAGGAGATCCGCAAGGAGTACGGCGAGAACCTCTCCGACGAGGAGTTGCTGCTGCGCTACCTGATCCCCGGCGAGGACGTCGAAACGATGTACAGGGCCGACAACCCGATCGTCGCGATCCGGCCGCTTGGCGGCCCCGACGGGCTGCCCTGGTTGAAGGACCTGCTGCGCAACTCCGAGGCGCGCGGCGTGAGCGCGACCCGGGGCGGCGTCAGCGTCACCCTGCGGCGCTGAGCACCCGACCGAGGAGGAGCAGACGATGGACCTGGCCCACGAGTTCACCTTCAACGCCCGCCTCGCCCCCAAGGTCGCGATCGGCGACGGGCCCTTGGGCAACCGCCGGATCCGCGAGGTGCTCGGCGGCGAGGTCAGCGGCGAGCGGATCAACGGCACGGTCGGGACCGGCGGCGGCGACTGGATCCTGGTCGGGCCCGACGGCTGGGGCCGGCTCGACGTCCGGCTGACGATCAACACCGACGATGGCGCCTCAATCTACGTTCAGTACTTCGGGGTGATCGAGTACAACGAGGCGGCCGTCGCGGCCAACGCCGGTGAGCGCTCGACCGAGTACTCCGAGCACTATTTCCGTACCGCCCCGCGCCTGGAGACTGGTGACGAGCGCTACCAGTGGGTCAACCAGACCATGTTCGTCGGGGAGGGTCGCCTGCACCCGGGCCCGGTCGTCGAATACCGCGTCTACCGCGTCCTCTGAATCGGCTCTGCAGGGCTCAATTTTCGCCGCTCCAAGCGGCATTGGTGATTCTCCAAGCGTTCCGGTGCAGACTGGCCCGCGCGTCTATTCACGCTCGTACGCTTGCCCCAAGTCCGGCTTGCTACCCGAGGAGGAGAGTCGATGAAGCAACACGCCCGTCGCATCGTGGGGAGAACGAAATGGCCGATGCTGGCCATCTTCGCGCTGCTCGCGTGCGCGCTGGTGTTCGCAGCCTGTGGAGGCAGCGATGACAGTTCGTCCGGCAGTTCCGAAGCCACCACTGAAGAATCCAGCGGCGGCGGCGGCGAAGAAAAAGCCACCGGCGAACCGATCGTCACCTGGACCTACACCGACGTGAACACCGAAGGTCCGCAATACAAGAACATCGAAGAAACCGAGCGCGTCTACCAGGAATGGATCAACACGCACGGCGGCATCGCCGGGCGTCCGCTTGAGGCTCATTTCTGCGACGCACACGGCACCCCGACCGCTGTTGCGGCGTGCGGGCGCGAAGCCGTTGCCGGAGGAGCCGTTGCCGTGGTCGGCAACTTCACCTTCACCGGCGACGCGATCATCCCGATCCTGGAAAAGGGCAAGACGGCTCAGTGGGGCAACTGCTGCGCCATCGCTCCGACGGAATTGACGTCTGACGTCAGCTTCCCGATGGGTAACCAGCCCCTCTACTCGGTCGGTCTGGTCAAAAAAGCGGTCGAAGACGGCTGCAAAAACATCAACGGGGTCATCATCGAAGGCGCCGAAGCCTTCATCCCGCTGATGGAAAACGCGGCCAAATCCGAAGGGGTGAAGATCGGCAAGTTCGTGACTCTGCCGGCCACCGCTCAGGACTACAGCCCGCAGGTGGCGGAAGCCACGTCCGGCGGCGCTGACTGCTTGGTGATGATCGTCTCCGAAACGCCGTACATCGCCTGGATGCCCGCGTTCGCACAGTCGGGCTCGGAAGCGAAAATGTATGGCCCGCAGGGCAACTTCAACGAAAACGCCGTCAAGGGCTTCGAGGAAGTTGTCGAAGGCGACGTCGACGCCGGCATGTACCCGGACATCTCCACCCCCGCGTGGAGTGAATACCGGGAAGCGCTGGCTGAGTTCGAAGCCGACCCGGCTCAGGACTACAACTCGCTGGGCGGCATGGGTACCTGGGCCGCCTACGAAGGGTTCAAGCAGGTTGTCGAAAGCATGAGCGGTGCGATCAACAACCAAACGTTCCTGAAAGCGGCAGCGACCGCGAAAATCGACCTCCCCGGCATGGTTCCGCCGCTCAACATGGCGGAAAACTGGGGTAAAACGGGCGGGCCCGAAGGGTTCGAACGTCTGGTCAATCGCTGCGTCGTGTTCAGCGAATTCAAGGAAGGCAAGCTGGTCCCAGCCAGCACTGAATTCACCGACGTGTCCGAAATCGCGGGTGGTACGCAGCCCATGGATTGCGGGCCTCCGTTCGGCTGATCGCAATCGCTGTGACCCCGGGCCTCGTGCCCGGGGTCACAGGCTTCACTGAAAGAGAGCACTCGTGGAAGAAGTCATCCGTTTCGCGCTTTTGGGACTGGGCATCGGCGCCACCTACGCGCTCGCCTCCCAGGGCCTGATCATCATCTACCGCGGTTCCGGGGTGCTCAACTTCGCCCTCGGCGCGATCGGCATGGCCGGCGCCTACGTTTGGTGGGAGCTGACCACGAACCAGGGCTGGGCCTTCCTACCCGGGCTGATCGCCGGAGTCACCGCCGCGGCGATCATCGGCGCTCTCGTCCACCTCTTGATCATGAAACCGCTGCGCCACGCGGCGCCGCTGGTCAGGGTGATCGCCACCCTGGGCGTACTGATCACGATCCAGTCGATCGCGATCCTTCGCTACACCGCGACTTCGAAGTTCGTCCCTTCGGACCTGCCGACCGACATCGTCCACATCCACAACACGATTGTGATCTCCGCCGACCGCCTGATCCTGCTCGGGATCGCCGTCGCCCTCACCGCCGGCCTCTGGGTCTTCTACCGCTACACCCGCTTCGGCCTCTCGACCGCCGCCGTCGCTGAGTCTGAGCGTTCGGCCTCTGCGCTTGGCCTCTCGCCGGACACGATCGCCGCCCTCAACTGGGCCCTCGGCTGCGGCCTCGCCGGCCTCGCCGCGATCCTGATCGTCCCGATTGTCACCCTGCAGCCGGCGGTCCTCACCAACCTCGTCCTTGCCGCCACCGCGGCGGCGCTGGTGGCGGGGTTTCGCTCCTTCCCAATCGCGCTCGTCGCCGGGCTGGTGATCGGCATCGCCCAGACCGAGGTCACCCGCTACGTCGAACAGACCGGCGTCGGCACCGCGGTCCCGTTCGTCCTGATCGTGATCTGGCTCGTCGTTCGCGGCCAGGCGTTGCCGTTGCGCGACTACCTGCTGCAGCGGCTGCCGACGATCGGCAGTGGCCGGATCAGCTGGCCCGGGATTGCCTTCGGCGCCGCGGTCACCGTCTTCCTGCTGGCGAGCACTCCGCCGATCTGGATCGACGCCTTCACGGTCACGCTCTGCATCGCCGTGGTGCTGATGTCGATCGTTGTCCTCACCGGCTACACCGGGCAGCTCTCGCTGGCGCAGTTCGCCTTCGCCGGCTTCGGCGCCTACGTGGCGGGACGATTGCTGGCGACGACCGATATCCCGTTTGTGGTCGGGATCCTGATCGGGATCGTCGCCACGATCCCACTGGGGGTCCTGTTCGGGTTGCCGGCGGTGCGAACGCGCGGGATCAACCTCGCGATCGTCACCTTGGGCCTGGGCTCCGCGGTCGAGCTCGTGCTGTTCGGCAACGCCGACTACACCGGCGGCTTCGGCGGCACCCAGATCGGCGAACCGGTCCTCTTCGGCCTCAACATCAACTCGGCCTCGCACCCGACCCGCTACGGACTGGTCGCGCTCGGTTGCCTGATCGTCGTCGGTTTGATCGTCGCCAACCTGCGGCGCGGTAGGTCTGGGCGACGACTGATTGCGGTGCGCACCAACGAGCGGGCTGCGGCGGCGCTTGGGATCAGTGTCCCCGGGGCGAAGCTCTACGCCTTCGGCGTCGCGGCGGCGATCGCCGGGCTCGGCGGCATCCTGCTCGCCTTCCGCACCACCTCGATCAACTTCGCCGAATTCAGCTCCTTCAACTCGATCACGATGGTCGCTTACGCGATGATCGGCGGCCTCGGCTACATCTTCGGGCCGGTGATCGGCGCGACGCTGGCGCCGGGCGCCTTCTCCGAACGGCTGCTGAACTCGATCGATAGCGGCATCGGCAAGTACATCCCGCTGATCGGCGGCGTCTCCCTGATCCTGCTGGTGCTGGTCAACCAGAACGGGATCGTCAAAGAGCAGATCGCCCAGCTCGCCTTCATCCGCACCAAGCTGGGGGCCATCCTGCCCTTCTTGGCGCCGAAGGAGCCGGCGAAGCGGGTCCTGCCGCAGCCCAGCAAGGAGGGCGTTGGGGTCGAGAAGTCGATGGCGCTCGAGGTCAAGAATTTGACCGTCAAATACGGGGGCACGACCGCGGTCGATGACGTCTCGCTGACCGTCAAGCCGGGCCAGGTGCTGGGCCTGATTGGCCCTAACGGCGCCGGCAAGACCTCGCTGATCGACGCCGTCACCGGCTTCACCAAAATGGCGCCGGGCTCCGCGCTGCTGCTCGACGGGACCGAGATCAGCAAATGGTCGGCGGCGAAACGAGCGCGGGCCGGGATGGGCCGTTCGTTCCAGTCCCTGGAGCTGTTCGAGGACTCGACCGTGCTCGACAACCTGCGCGCTGCCAGCGACCCGCGCGACATGGGCTCCTACGTCCGCGACCTGGTCTGGCCGGTCAACGCGCCGCTGCCGGACACCGTGCTCTCGACGATCCGCGAGTTCGAACTCGAGGACGACCTCGACCGCATGGTCGAGGACCTGCCCTACGGGCGCCGGCGCCTGCTGGCGATGGCGCGGGCGGTCGCGACCGAGTCGAGCGTCCTGCTGCTCGACGAGCCGGCGGCCGGCCTCGGCGACGCCGAGACGGCCGAGCTGGCGCATTTGGTCGGTCGCCTGGCCAAAGAGTGGGGGATTGCGGTGCTGCTGGTCGAGCACGACATGAACTTCGTGATGTCGGTCTGCGACGAGCTCGTCGTCCTCGACTTCGGCCGCCAGATCGCCGCCGGCAAACCTGCCGACGTCCGCAACGACCCGGCCGTGATCGCCGCCTACCTCGGCGAAGAAGAGGACGCGCACACGGCTGCGGCCTCGACCGCGGCCGTTAAACCAACTGGAATCGCGAACCCGGAGGGTGCCTGATGAGCGACGGCGCAACCACCAATGGGCCGGTGATCTCGGTCAAGGGGATGTGCACCGGCTACGCCGGCCAGCCCGTCGTCCACGACCTCAGCTTCGATGTCAACCCCGGCGAAGTCCTCTGCCTGCTCGGCCCCAACGGCGCCGGCAAGACGACGACGATGCTGGCCCTGGCGGGCGAACTTCCCCTGATCGAGGGCGAGGTCTCCTTCGCCGGAATCAAGCCGAAGGCGCCGCTCTACAAGCGCGCCCGCAGCGGCATGTCCTATGTGACCGAGGAGCGCTCGGTCTTCAAGGGGATGACGTTGAAGGACAACCTCAAGATCGGTGGAGTCGACATCGATGAAGCAGTCGCCCTCTTCCCCGAGCTGGAGCAACGGATGACCACTCGCGGCGGCCTGCTCTCGGGCGGCGAGCAGCAGATGCTGACCCTCGCCCGCGCCCTCGGCCGCAAGCCGAAACTGCTGCTCGCCGACGAGCTCTCGCTTGGCCTGGCGCCGATGGTCGTCGACCGGCTCCTGCAGGCGGTGCGGCGCGCCGCCGACGAGCAGGGCACGGCGGTGGTGATGGTCGAGCAGCACGCCCACAAGGCGCTCAACTACACCGACCACGCGATCGTCATGCGCCGCGGCCGCGTCGGCCTCGACCTCACCGGCGAGCAGGCCCGGGTGCGGATCGGGGAGGTCGAGCAGGCCTACCTGACGGCGGCCGGTGGCGACGCCTCCGACCTAGCCGGCGAAGCCGCCGGCAACAACGCCTCGGCCTAGTGGCCGCGGACGATGACGACGCAGAGGCGGGTGCCGCGGTACTTGCGCAGGCAGGTCTTGTTCAGGTGGGCGATCCGGTAGCTGAAGTTGACGATGCGGCCTTCGCGGGTCGTCCCGTAGTGGAAGGAGACGCGGCCGTGCCAGCGCATGCCGGCGTAGCGCCAGCTGACGTTGCACTTCATCCCCAGCTTGCCGAGCTGGTTGCACTGGCTGACTTTGAAGCTGCCGTCGCGGCGGCCGGTGAACGCGTGGCGGAAGCTCCAGGCCAGGGCCTGTGGCGCGAACGCCTTCACCGTTCCCTCTGACATCCGTGGCAGCGTGACTTTCGGGTACGAGATCCGCGGCTCAGGCCTGCCGTTTTCGATCGCGGCGATCCATTCCGCGACCCAGTAAGAGATGACGTCGACCCGAGTCAGGACTTCCGGCTCGTCGATCGCGCAGTTGTCGGCCTGGGAGCTGATCACTCCGACCTGGACCCGCGTTCCGTTTGCCTTGGTCACGATGCCGGGGCCACCGCTGTCGCCCTTGCAGCTGATCGTCTTCGACTCCGGGGTGGCGAAAGCGCAGAACTGGAATTCGGGGTAGAAGCCGCGCGCTTCTCCTGCCTTGAACTGCTCGCAGTCGGCGGTGCTGCCGATCACGGTCTGCCCCGAGCGAAGGGGGGACGAGACCTTGGCAGGCGGCTTCTTGGGGAAGCCCCAGCCGGCGATCGTCAGCGGCGTGCCTTTCGCAAGGAGGTTCGCTTCCGCCGGTTGCGCCAGCCGCATCGGGGTTGCCGCGACGGGTTGGGAGAGGATCAGCAGGCCGACGTCGTAGCGCAGGATGCCAGGGTTGTAGCCGGGGATGATCAGCACTCTCGAGACACGCGAGAACTGGCTCGCCGGCGCCGAGCGAATGTCGCTGACCCCCGTTGCCACTTTGAAGCCCGTCGTCGTCCGCAGGTTCCCGCGCGGGCTTTGCACGCAGTGGCCGGCGGTGAGCACGATCCGGGGCGCGACGACGGTCCCGGTGCAGGTCTCGATTTCGGGCGGGCCGCCGTGCCTGATGTAGGACGGGGCCTTGTGCTGGATGAAGGCCAGCGAGGGCAGGGCCGCGATCGGCGTCTGCGCCCCGTTCACAACCGACGTCTGCGCCGTGCTCCCGGCGCCGGCGGCGCTCGTCGTCAAGCCGAGCAGCAAGAGCGCGCAGGCCAATGGCGCCAGCCGGCGCGAAATGCGAACAACTCGTCTGCCACCAGCTCCCATCGGCGCTGATACTAAGCGCAGGACCGGTTTCTGTGGGAGAACCGCGATGTCAGGCGTCGTCTAATAGGGCTCGCAGCCCTGGCGGTCGCCGTCGGCGTCAAGGCCGAAATGGTCATTCCCGAGGACGGTGACTTCACCCGTGTAGTCCGGCCCGTTGCCGCTGCCTCCCGCGCAGTCGTAGTCCGGGGAGTGGGGGTCGAGGCAGGCGCCGGCGTAGTTCGGGTCACAGCCACTTCCCGCTCGCGCCGGGCTGCCCGATCCGTCCTTGTATCCGACGACTCCGCCGTAGAGGAGCGCAACGACGATGACCAAACCCAGCAGCCGCTTCACGCGCGCAGCGTACGCAGCCTCGCGAACCGCGGTGTCAGCCGTCAGCGACGAGGCCGGCGGCGCCGGCCAGCTCCCGCAGGCTCCCTAGGCGACCGGGACGACGCCGGCCGATTCGGTGTCGAGCGCGCTCCAGTCGTCGTGGCGCCCGTAGTGGAACGGGAGGAAGACGTCGGCCGGCGTCGTCGCCACCGCCTCGCATTCGCCGATCAGGTCGCACTCCATGTAGCTGGCTTTGGTCACCGAGCGGATCGGGATCTCGTCGAGCGGGTCGTGGACGGTGCCGCGAAGGACGACCGAGCCGGCACCCTCGAGCGAGGCCGTGGCATGGACGTCGAACTTGGCGCGGGTCAGGATCGCGTCCTCCTCGAGGCCGGAGCCGTTGGCGGCGGGACGGGCCTTGAAGTTGAAGTTGTAGCCCTCGACGTCGAACGGGCCGGTGTCATTCGTCAGCTCGCCCTGCAGCTCGATGATGCGGACGCCGCCGCGGTCGATCCAGCCGCGGAAGTTGTCGCCGCGCCGGATCAGGTTGCTGTCGGCCATCTTCTTCGGCTCGCCGAAGAGGTCGCGGCCGTAGATCATCGGCACGTCGTTGTCCATGTACATCGCCAGCACGTACTCGCCCTCGATGCCTTCGTGCTTGGCGGCGACGTAGATCGAGCCGCCGTAGAAGTCACCGACGCAGTTCGACTGCCAGCGGCCGACCATCGCCCGCACCGAAGGGGTGTCGGTCGGTTCCAGCGGCGGCGGCAGCAGTTCGGCGACGACGTTCTCGTCGCTCAGGAATTCAACCGAGAGCATCTGGCCGCCCGTGAACCGCGGGTGGCTCAGAGCGTGCTCTATACGGGTGATCTCCTCGGCACTCTTGACGAAGCCCATGGTCTCTCCTCTTGCTCATCGTGATGGGGTGAAACCACGGTATTGGGCTCCGATTTACTGGTATAGGAAAGATCGAGGATCTCTTGGTGGAGATCCAAACCGCGTTTCTCCCAGGCGGTGCGCCAGTCGTTCAGGTGCCGGCGCATCACCGCCGCGGCGGTGTCGGGGTCGCGGACCTCGATCTCGTTGACGATCCGCCGGTGGTAGTTGGTCGCGTGCTCGGCCATCTCGCGGGTGTCCATGAACCGGTAGAGGGCGGGGAGGAGGAGCTGGCTGATCGGCTCGCGGGCGATGATCAGCGCCGGGTTGGCGCTGATCTCGGCCATCTGGGCATGAAACTCGACGTCGAGCCGGCTCCACTCGGCCAGGTGATCGAGGTGTTCCTCCTGCTCGTCGAGCATTTCGTGCAGGGCTTTGATGTCGCTGCGGTCGGCGCGGATCGCGGCGAACCGGGTCAGCTCCGGGTCGATCGTCATCAGCGCCTCGTGCAGGTGGTGGAAGGTGACGTTGCGGCGCCGCAACTCCCGCCGCAGCTCGCGGAAAGCGGGGACGTCGGAGCGGTCGGCGACGACCATGATCCGCGGGCTGGCGCGTTCGACCAGGCCGCCTTGCTCGAGAATCCGCAATGCCTCGCGCACGGTCGAGCGGGAGACGCCGGCCTGTTTGGCGAGGGCGCTCTCGGAGGGCAGCCGGTCGCCGACCCCGAGCTCGCCGGAGGTGATCCGCTCGCGCAGTAGCCCGGCAAGCTGCTCGTAGGCTCGAGCGATCTTGATCGGCTGCACAAGCCGACCGTCAGTCATGGCTGTATCCCCGCAGCGCCGGCATCTGAAGCAACCCTATCCCTCCGCTACGAGCCTCTGAGCTGCGGCTGAAATGGCTTTGGAGGTTGGTATCAAAGCGCTCTCGAGGTCGGGGCTGAAGGGCATTGGAACCGCTGGAGCACCGAGTCGGCGCACCGGGGTACGCAGCTCGTCGAAGAGCTCGTCGCCGACTCGGGCGGCGATCTCGGCGCCGGCACCGAAGTCCTGCACCGCCTCGTGGACGATCAGCAGGCGACCGGTCTTGCGGGTCGAGGCGAGGATCGTCTCGATGTCGAGCGGCGCCAGCGAGCGCAGGTCGATCACCTCCAGCGAGGCGCCGCCCTCTTGCGCCGCGGCCTCGAGGCAGCGGCGCAGCATCTGCCCCCAGGTGACGACGGTCACGTCGCTGCCGGGGTGGGCGACGCGGGCGACGCCGAGCGGCAAGGGGTCGGCCTCTATGTCCCCCTTGCTGCCGTAGAGGCGGCGGTTCTCGATGAAGACGACCGGGTTCGGGTCGCGGACCGAGGCGAGCAGCAGGTCGCGGGCGTCGGCGACAGTCGCCGGCAGCACCACCTTCAGCCCGGGAACGTGGGCGAACCAGGCCTCGAGGCTCTGGGAGTGCTGGGCACCGGCAGCTTTGCCGGCGCCGGTCTGCATCCGGAAGACGATCGGGATCTCCAGCGCCCCGGCGGTCATGTAGCGCAGCTTCGCCGCCTGGTTGAGGATCGGGTCCATGCAGACACCGACGAAGTCCATGAACATGATCTCGACGATCGGTCGCAGGCCGGTCATCGCCGCCCCGACCGCGGCGCCGACGTAGCCCATCTCGCTGATCGGCGCGTCGATCACCCGCTCGGAGCCGAAGCGCTCGTGCAGGCCCTTGGTGACGCGGAAGATGCCCCCGCCGGCGCCGACGTCGATCCCGATGACGACGACCCGCTCGTCCTCTTCGATCGCCGTCGCCATCCCCTCGTTGAGGGCGTCGATGTAGCGCCTGGGTGGGGCGACGGTCTCGCTGCTCATGCCGGCACCTCGCTCTCGCCGAAGACGTCGGCGTAGGCCTCCGCCGGGTCGGGCGGGGGGAGCGAGCGGGCGCGCTCGATCGCCGCCTCGACCCGCTCCGCCGCCGCGGTCCGGATCCGCTCCAGCTCTTCGCCGCTGGTGGCGCCGGTCTCGACCAGGCGGGCGCCGGAGACCTCGAGTGGGTCGCGCTCGCGCCAGGATGCGGCCTCCTCGTCGGGCTTGTAGGGCTGGGAGTCGCCCTCGTAGTGGCCGTGCCAGCGGTAGGTCTCGGCCTCGATCAGGAACGGGCCGCGGCCGTCGCGGCACTGGGCGGCGGCCTCGGCGGTCAGCGTGTAGACGGCGGCGACGTCGTTGCCGTCGACGACCTCGGCCTCGATCCCGTAGCCGGCGGCGCGCTGGGCGACGCTCGGGATCCGGGCCATCGTGCGGCTGTCGGTGAACTCGGCGTAGACGTTGTTCTCGCAGACGAGCAGCGCCGGCAGGTTCCAGATCGCCGCCAGGTTGACGGCCTCGTGGAAGGCGCCCTGGTTGACCGCGCCCTCGCCGAAGAAGGCGACCGCGACGCGGCCCTGCTCGAGGTGCTTGCTCGACATCGCGGCGCCGACCGCAAGCGGCAGGCTGGCGCCGACGATCGCGTTGGCGCCGAGCACACCCTTGCTCGGGTCGGCGATGTGCATCGAGCCACCCTTGCCGTGGCAGATGCCGGCGCCGCGGGCGAAGAGCTCGGCCATCATCCCGTCGACCTCCATCCCGTGGGCGAGGCAGTGGCCGTGGCCGCGATGGGTGGTGGCGACGTAGTCGTCGTCCTGGAGGGCACCGCCGACGCCGGCGGCGACCGCCTCCTGACCGAGCGAGGTGTGGACAAAGCCGGGGATCTCGCCGTCGCGGTAGAGCTCGGCGACCCGCGTCTCGAAGGCGCGAATCAGCGCCATCTTGGCGAAAAGATCGATCTCGGGGACGCTCTGATTGGACGAGCCGTCTTGTTTTGGCTTTGTGCTCATTGTTTCGCGAATGTACCCCAGATAGTCCGATCGTCGCAACATAAGTACCTGGTTGACGCCGTAAGAACCACCATGTAGTGTCGATAGTCAGACGATAAGCGTTGGGAGGCGCCTCGTCAGGAGAGAGGGAACGGGTTCGCAGTGGTTGCCGATGTGGTTTTGCCCCAAATGGGTCTCGAGGTGTCCGAGGGCGTGGTCACCGCCGTGCTCGTGGCTGTCGGCGACACGGTTGCCGAGGGTGAGACCGTCGTCGAGGTCGAGACCGACAAGGCGATCGCCGAGGTAGCGGCTTCCCGGTCTGGCGTTGTGACTTCGATTGCAGTGGAAGTCGGCGACACGATCCTTGTTGGGGCGACGCTGATTGGGATTGGTGATTCGGCTGATGAGGGTGCGCCGGACGAGTCGTCGGCGGGTCCTGTCACCGCAGGGGACCCACCACCCCTTCCGGTAGCTAAAGCTTCCTCGGGGGTGGTACCCCCTACGGTGCCACCCCCCGAGGAGTCGGTGGAGACGGCTGTCTTGGCGAACGGGAATGGGGCGCGGACCGCGGATGGGCGACGGCGGGCGGCTCCGATTGCGAGACGGGCTGCGGCGGAGTTCGGGATCTCTTTGGAGTTTGTGGAGGGCACGGGTCCTGGCGGGCGGATCACTCTTGGGGATGTCGAGCGGGCGGCGGCTGCGGGTTCGACCAGCGCTGGTTCTGAAGCTTCTGTTGTTCCAGCCGTTTCTTCCTCCGGCGAGCGCCTTGAGCCGCTCTCCGCTACCCGTCAGGCGATTGCGCGGCGGCTGACTGAGAGTCAGTTGGTGCCGACGTACACGCTCACGCGGGATGTCGACATGACCTGGTTGATGGCGGAGAAGGGTCGGTTGACCGCGGAGGGGCCGGCGAAGGTTGGGGTTGTCGACCTTCTTGTCCAGGCCTTGGCCGAGGCGCTCGCCCGCCACCCCCAGGTCGCGGCCTCCTTCGTCCCCGCCAACGGCGATCAGCCGCCTCAGTTCCGCCACCCGGACGCGATCGACGTCGGGCTTGCCGTCGCCACTGACCGCGGCCTGCTGGTCCCGGTCCTGCGCCGGGTCAACGAGAAGGCGCTACCGGAGCTGGTTCTGGAGCGCGCCCGGCTGATCGAGGTCACCCGCGCCGGCCGCCTCGGCCTCGACGACATGGGCGGCGCCGCGACCACGCTTTCCAGCCTCGGCACCTTCGGCGTCGACCAGTTCACGGCGATGCTGAATCCGGGGGAGAGCTCGATCCTCGCCGTCGGCCGCACCCTCGAGCGGGTCGTTCCCCGCGACCGCGGGCTCGCCGTTGTCCCGACCCTGACCGCGACCTTCACGTTCGACCACCGGGTCGTCGATGGCGCCACCGGTGCCGCCGGCCTGGCCGAGCTCGCCGACCTGCTCGAAGGGGAGATGGCATGGCGGACCTGAGCGGTGCCGCGCTCGTCGTCGGGGGTGCGTCCGGGATCGGCCGCGCCTGCGCCGACGCCCTCGCCGCCGCCGGCTGGCCGACGGTCGTCGCCGACCTCAAGCCCGCCGCCGACGACGACACCGCGGTCGCCGTCGACGTCCGCGACCGCGGCGCCGTCGAGGCCGCCGTCGCCCAGGTGGTCGAGTCCCACGGTCAGGTCGGCACCCTCGTCTACGCGGCTGGCACCGCCCGCGTCACCCCGGTGCTCGAGATCGACCCGCGCGAGTGGGACCTGGTGATGGGCGTCAACCTCAGCGGCGCCTTCAACTTCCTCCAGGCCGCCGCTCCCCACATCCCCGCCGGCGGCTCCTACACCGCGATCTCCTCGATCGACTCCGCCTCGCCCGTCCCGGGCCTCGCCCACTACTGCGCCAGCAAGGCCGGGGTCGAGGCCCTGGTCCGCTCCGCCGCGCTCGAGCTCGGTCCGCAGGGCGTCCGCGCCAACGCGGTCCTGCCCGGCCTGGTGCGGACGCCGCTGATGGCGCCGGTCCTCGACCAGCCCGGGGTCGCCGACAAGTTCATCGCCCAGACCCCCTTGCGCGGGATCGCCGAGGGCGCCGAGATCGGCGACGTCGTCGCCTTCCTCGCCTCGACCGACGCCCGCTGGATCACCGGCGCCTCGATCCCGGTCGATGGCGGCATGTCCCTGACCGAGCACCCAAAGCTTCTCTAGCCGCCCAGAACCAGACACCCACTTCCCAAGCCAAGAGTCCGAAAGGAACCGCCCAAAAATGGCCACCGAGCAAAAGTCCCGACCCGCCGGCATCACCGCAGAGCGCGCTGAGCAGTTGCTGAAGGAGATCGTCGGCATCCGCAGCGTCGTCGGCGAGGACACGACCGCCCACCTCTGGATGGCCAAGCAGATGGAGGAGATCGGGATGACCGTCGAGATGTACCCGGTCGAGGGGCGCACGGTGCCGCTCGTGCTCGGCGTGATCGAGGGCGAGGGCGACGGCCCGGGCGTCCTCTTCGACGGCCACTTCGACACCGTCCACGCGGTCGCCTCCGACTGGTCCAACGACCCCTGGAACCCGGTCGTCAAGGACGGCGTCCTCTACGGCCGCGGCGCGGTCGACTCGAAGGGCTCGATGGTGGCGATGCTGATGGCGGCGAAAGCGGTCGTCGACTCCGGCCAGCCCCGCAGCGGCCCGCTCTACTTCATGTCGGACTCCGACGGCGAGGACGGTTTCCGCGGCGCCGCGCTGATGGCCGACGTCGGCGTGATCGACCGGGTCGGGACGATGTGGTCCGCGGAGGCGACCTCGAACCAGGGCGTGGAGATCGCCTACCCCGGGATCTCGACCTGGAAAATCACCGCGATCGGGAAGACCGCGCACCCGACCGAGCCCGAGCACGGCATCAACGCGATTACGAAGATGGCGAAGCTGGTCGAGGCGGTCGACCAGGGTCGGCTAGAGCTGCCGCAGGGCGACTCGCAGTGGTTTGAGCCGCGGGTGACGACGAACGGGATCCGCACCCGGCCCGGCGGTGGCTGGGCGATTCCGGCTCGCTGCGACGCGGTCCTCTCGATCCTCTCGCCGCCCGGCGCCAGCCTGAACGAAGTCCGCGACGCGGTCGACGTCTTCCTGCGGATGCTGGAGCAGGAGGACGGCGAGGTCCGCTACGAACGCAAAATCCTGCCGATGGGCTCTGGCCGGCTCTGGCTGCGCCCGGGCGAAGTCGACCCCGAGCACCCCGGCGTCAAGGCGCTCGAGAGCGCGATCCGCGAGCACGGCAAGAACGAGCCGGAGGTCCGCAAGTTCAACGGCGGCTGGGTCGACGCGGTCGAGCTAATGCGCCCCGACGGCAACGGCTTCGACGCCCCGGCGACGATCACCTTCGGACCGGGCGACTTCGAACTCGCCCACACGGTTGACGAGCACATCCCGATCGCGGAAGTCGCCGAAGCGGCGGAGATCTACACCGCGGCGACGCTGGACCTACTGAGCTAGAGGAAAGGAGCGACCGATGAAAGACAGTCACATGCGGCGCGCGTTTTCGGCGCTATCCGAGGTCACCCCGGCGATCGCCAAGGTGACCAACATCGACGACCTCCTGCATCTGGTCGCCAGACAGATCACGACGCTGGTCGGCGTCGGCCGCTGCACCATCTATATGCGCGAGGAGCGCCAGAACCTGTTCCGCGGCTGCGTCGGCTGTTGCGACGGGGTGCCGCTCTCCGACGAGATCAAGCGCTGGACCGCCGGCGTTCCCGCCGACGGCGTCACCAAAGAGACGCTGGAGACGCGGCGGCCGGTGATCGTCGCCAACGCCCGCCACGATCCGCGGATGGTGAAAGCCACCGTCCGCCACTGGAAGATCCGGGCGATGCTGGAGGTGCCGATGATCTTCAACGGGGAGATCGTCGGCCTGATCCTGCTCGACGACGCCCACAGCCAGCACAAGTTCAGCGACGAGGAGGTCGAGCTCGCCTTCGCCTTCGCCGACCTCACCGCCGTCGCCGTCAGCCAGACCCGGGTGCGGCTCGAGCTGCACTCGAAGTTCGAGGCGGCGAGCCGGCAGCTGTCCGCCCTGCGGCGGGCGACCGCGGTCGACGAGCAGCTCTCCGACCTGGTTCTCGAAGGGCGTTCGCTGCAGGACCTGACCCGCAACCTCTCGCAGCTGCTCGGCAAGCCGTGCGCGGTCTTCCGCCCGAGCGGCGACCGGGTCGCGATGGCCCTGCCCGAGGGTGCCAGCGAGAGCGCGGTGCCGCGCCTGCTCGAGCCCGAATTCGCGGGCCAGCCGGAGCTGCGCAAAGCGCTCGCCGACAACGACACGAACCGGGCCTTCGTCGTCGGCCCGATCCCAGGGGCCGGCGTCCTGCACCGTCATGTCGTCGCCCCGGTCGTGCTCGGCGAAGAGGTCTGGGGACGGCTGGTAGTGATGGAGCACAAGACCCGCTTCACCGGCGGCGACGTGGTCGCGGTGCGCCGCGCCGCGACGCTGATCGCGCTGCAGGTCAGCTCCGAGCGCAAGGCGGTCGAGGCCGACTGGAACGCCGGCTCCTCGCTGGCCGCCGAGCTGCTCGGCGGCAGCTCCGACACCGCCGTCGCCCGGCGCCGAGCGGACCGTCTCGGCGTCAGCCTCGACGCCCGCCGGGTCGTGCTGCTGATCGGCTCGCGCTCGGGGAGCGAGGGGGACGCGCCGGACTTCCGCGCCGTCGCCGCCGCCTTCGACCGCGAAGCCCCGCACCTCGGTGTCCACGTCACCGCGGTCGAGGGCTCGGTCGCGGCCCTGATCGAGGTTCCGGACGCGGAGGAGTCGGAGCGGTTCGCCTACGACAACCGCGAGACGTTCGAAGCGGTGCGGCGTTCCTTGCGTCCCTGTGCGCACCTGGTCGCCGGTGTCTCGACCGTCCAGCGCGGCCATGACGGCTACCGCTCGGCGCACCGCGAGGCCAAGCAGGTGATCGAGTGCATCCGCCGCTTCTCGCCTGAGGATGGGCCGCCGCTGTTCTCCGCCGACGAACTCGGAGTCGGCAGCCTCCTGCTCTCCAGCTCCGACGGCGAGGCGGTGGCCACGTTCGCCGAGGAGACGGTTGGGGAGCTGGTCCGCGAGCACTCGAAAGCGGACCTGCTGACGACGCTCTGCTCCTTCTTCGACAACATGGGGAGCATCCGTGGCTCGGCCGCCGCGCTCGACGTCCACGAGAACACGATCCGCTACAGGCTTTCGCGGATCGAGGAGCTAACCGGGCTGGCGGTGATGCACGATCCCGACGCCCAGCTGCGGGCCCGGCTCTCGCTCCTGGTCTTGCTGCTGCAGGGCCGGCTGCCCCGGGGGATGCGCACCCCGGCCCCGCCGATCGCGCCGACCGAGGTGCTGGAGGTGGAGTCCGCCGTCGCCTGACCGCTTCTCCATGCCGCCGTTCCCGGGCGCTCTCTCCCGTCCTGCCGGGGAACGGCGGCAGCCCTTTGGGGGAATCCCGACTGACCAACCGCGAGGTCGCGCGCGGGTGAGGAGCCCCCTGCGATAGTCGCGAAGTGTCCGGGGTTCACCTCCTGGGAGTCGGATCGGCGTCGCTCTCGCGCAACGAGCGCGGCCCGCGTCCCCTTGCCCGGGAGGCGGTCAGCGCGGCGCTCGCCGACGCCGGCGTCTCGGCGGCGGAAGTGGACGGCGTTGCGATCGCCTCCGCCGATCCCGGCTTCGACCTCGGCTGCTACGACGTCCTCGGCGAGGCCCGTCGTCCCTATAAGTGTCGCTGCGGGCTCGGGGCGGTCGCCCTACACTCGAGCTGGAACGCGGTTTCCTCCGGCGCTTCTGCCGTCGTTGTTTGCGTCGGCCACGACGTGCCGCCGCGCGAGGGGGAGCCGCTGGCGGTGCTGGAGTCCCAGGCCGCCGCCGCCCGCGAATACATGCAGCACTCGGGCGCGACCGAGGAGCACTTGGCCCGGGTCGCGGCGAAGAACCGCCGCCACGGCGCCGCCAATCCGCACGCCCTGCAGACCACCGCGGTCGACCCCGCTGAAGTCCTCGCCTCCGAGCTCTTGATTTGGCCGTTGCGGCGGCTGATGGTCGCGCCGCCGGCGCGCGGGGCGGCAGCGGTGGTGCTGGGCTCGCACGAGATCGTCCGTCGCCACGGCCCGAAGGCGCCGCGGGTGCGGGCCTCGATCCTGCTCGACGGCGACTCGCCCGACGGCGCCGCCACCACCCGCGCCGCCCGTCTCGGCTACTTCGCGGCCGGGATCGGGCCGGAGGAGGTCGACCTGGCCGAGATCGAGGACCCGACCCCCGTCGACGAGATCGAAGCCTACGAGGCGCTCGAGTTCGCGCCGCCCGGCTCCGGACCCGAACTGGTCGAGAGTGGCTTCACCGCGCTCGGCGGTGTCGTCCCGGTCAACCCCAGCGGCGGCGCCCTCGCCCAGGGAAGGGTGCGGGGCGCCGGCGGAATCCTGCAGATGGTCGAGCTCTCGCTGCAATTGCGCGACCGGGCCGGCCACCGCCAGGTCCCCGGTGCCCGCACCGGCCTCGCCCTCGTCGGTTCCGCCACCGCCCCGGGCCGCGTCACCTCGCTGACGATCCTCACGGTCTGACTCGCGGCCGACCCCACCTCCCGGCGGCGTTCGCAGTTACGACCGCTATCCGGTGAAAAGTGCGAACGCCGGGGGTCTGTGGAGTGCACAAACGGTGGCGGGCGAATTGGCGCGCGGTTGCGGGACCGGTGCCAAGCTGAGCCCATGTACCGGGCACTGCGCACCGACTTCGAGTCCCTGCCCGAGGTGCTGGCCTCGCGCGCCGAGGAGATCGGTGGCGAGCGCTTCGTCCGTGACGCCCACCAGGAGTGGACCTTCGGCGAGTTCCATGCGCGCGTGACCGAGGTCGCCGCCGGCTTGCGCGAGCTCGGGGTCGAGCAGGGCGACGTCGTCGGCGTCGTCCTCCCCAACAGCCCCCACTACCTCGAGGTCTGGTGGTCGATCCTCTGGCTCGGGGCGGTCTTCAACCCGGTCAACCCGGCGCTGACCCCGCGCGAGCAGGTTGGCATTCTCGCCGACTCCGAAGCCAAGGTCGTCGTCTGCACCCCGGAAGCAGCGGCCGGGCTGGAGGCCAGCCGCGAGGAGCTGCCGAGCCTGCGCGAGATCGTCGCCGCCGAGGGCTCTGACCCGGCGGCGCCGCTGCGCGGCCGCGGCACGGTCGACCAGCACGCCGAGATCAAGGGCGGCGACCTCTGCTCCTTCGTCTACACCTCGGGCACGACCGGGCGCCCGAAGGGGGCGATGCTCGGCCACGCCAACTTCCTCGCCAACGCCTGGCAGCTGGGGGAGCCGCTACCGGTCTCTCGCGGCGACACCCTTGGCATGGTGCTGCCGCTCTTCCACGTCAACGCGCAGCTGGTGACGACCGTGATCCCGCTCGTGCTCGGCGCCAACGTGGCGATGTGGGAGCGCTTCTCGGCCTCGCAGTTCTGGGCCGACTGCGCCCGCTTCGAACCGGTCACCTTCTCCGCGGTGCCGACGATGCTGGCGGCGTTGCTGCACGCGCCCGGGGCTGATGAGGCGGAGTCGAACTCGTTGCGCTTCGTGATCTGCGGCGCGGCACCGCTCTCGCCGGCGCTCTTCCGCCGCTTCGAGGAGAAGTTCGGGCTGAAGATCATGGAGGGCTACGGCCTCACCGAGGGCACCTGCTGCACGACGATCAACCCCTTCACCGGCCCGCGCAAGATCGGCTCGGTCGGGCTGCCGACGCGGGCGCAGGAGGTGGCGATCATCGACGAGAGCGGCCAGATCGTCGCCGACGGCACCCCCGGCGAAGTCTGCTTCCGCGGGCCGAACATGATGCACGGCTACTACAACCGGCCCGATGCCAACGCCGACACGCTGATCGACGGCTGGCTCCACACCGGCGACGTCGGCTACCGCGACGAGGACGGCTACTTCTTCCTCGTCGACCGGACCAAGGACATGATCATCCGCGGCGGCGAGAACATCTATCCGCGCGAGATCGAGGACGTCCTGCTCGAGCATGAGCTGGTCAAGGAGGCGGCCGTGGTCGGCCGTCCCGACGAAGTCCGCGGCGAGGAGGTCCACGCCGTCGTCGCGCTGGTCTCCGGCGAGGACGCTTCGGTCCTCGAGGAGCACTGCCGCGAGCGTCTCGCCCCCTTCAAGGTCCCGTCGAGCTGGGAGGTCATCGATGAGCTCCCGAAGACCTCGACGGGCAAGATCGACAAGAAGCCGCTGCGGGAGAAGCTCGCCGCTGCGGCCAGTTGAGAGGAGAGGTTTTGGGAATCCTGGACGAGAAGGCGATCATGATCACCGGCGGCGGCAGCGGGATCGGCGAAGCGACGGCGCAGGAGGCGGCCGCCGAGGGCGCGAGGCTGCTGCTGACCGACGTCAACGACGAGAAAGGCGAGGCGGTTGCGGCCGGCATCGACGGCGCCGTCTACCTCAACTGCGACGTTACCGACGAGGCCTCGGTCGAGGCGGCGGTGAAGGCGACGATCTCCGAGTTCGGCTCGATCGACGGCTCCTTCAACTGCGCCGGCATCCTCGGCGTCGTCGGCAACATCGGCGAACTGCCGCTCGACGGCTGGAAGCAACTGATCGACGTCGACCTCAACGGCGTCTTCCTCTGCACCAAGCACCAGATCAACGCGATGGCCGAGCAGGGCTCGGGCTCGATCCTCAACATGGCCTCGGCCGCTGGGCTGATCGGCTGGCCCGGTGCCTCCGGCTACGTCGCCGCCAAGCACGCCGTCGTCGGCCTGAGCAAAGCGGCGGCGCTCGAGTACGCCGAGCAGGGCGTCCGCGTCAACTCGATCTGCCCCTCCTACGTGATGACGCCGCTGGTCGAAAACGACCTCTTTCGCGACACCCTCGGCAACGACGAGGAGCTGATCGGCGCCGCCCGCGCCAACCATCCGATCGGCCGCTTCGCGCAGCCGCCGGAGATCGCCGCCGCGGCCTGCTGGCTTCTCTCCGACAAGGCCTCGTTTGTGACCGGCTCGGCGATGAGCGTCGACGGCGGCTACACGGCGCCGTAACGCCGACCCGCACACCGCTGGCAGACTGAGCCCCCGATGGCCGACCGCGACAGCTTCGAGCAGAGTCCCTACGAGCTGCCGCCCGGCTCGACCGAGGTGGTGATGGTCCGCCATGGCGCCTCCGAGGCGGCGGTCGTCGGCAGCAAGTTCCCGCTCGTCGACGGTCACTCCAACCCGGCCCTCTCGAGGCCGGGCAGGGCGCAGGCGGAGATGGTCGCCGCGGGGCTCGGGGGCGACGAATTCAGCGGCCTCTTCGTCACCAGCCTGCGTCGCACGCAGGAAACGGCGGCACCGCTGGCCGCGGCCAGCGGCCTCGAGGCGGTGGTGATCCCGGAGCTGCGTGAGGTCTACCTCGGTGACTTCGAGGGTGGCGAGTACCGGATCCGCGCCGGCCGCGGCGACCCGATCATCCAGCAGGTCTTCACCGAGGAACGCTGGGACGCGATCCCCAATGGCGAGTCTTGGGAGGACTTCGGCGCCAGGGTCACCGCCGGCATCGAGCGGATCGTCGCCACCGTCGGCGCCAATACCACCGCTGTTGCGGTCCTCCACGGCGCCGTGATCGGCCAGCTCTGCCGCCAGGCGACCGCCAGCCGGCCCTTTGCCTTCGTCCACTCCGACAACTGCTCGATCTCGCGGCTGGTTGTGCTCGAGGACGGACGCTGGCTGCTACGCAGCTTCAACGACATCGCCCATCTATCGATCCGCACCGGCCCCGCCGGCTGACATCCGCCGAGGTTGCCCTTTGGCCGCTATGTACGGCCAAAGGGCAACCTCACACCGATCCCGAGGGGGAGACATGCCCGCTTTTCTCGTTCACGGAAATCCCGACACGTCTGCCGAGTGGGACGGGGTGATCGACCATCTCGCCGACTACGGCGACGAGGTGGTCGCCGCCGACCTGCCGGGCTTCGCCCACGCCGCGCCCGAGGGCTTCCCCGCCACCAAGGAGGCCTACGTCGAGTGGATCGTCGAGCACCTCGAGAAGCTCGGCGGCGGCGTCGACCTGGTTGGCCACGACTGGGGCTCGCTGCTGGTCCAGCGGGTCGCCTCGATCCGCCCCGACCTGCTCGCCAGCGTCGCCTGCGGCGGCGCCGCAGTCGACGTCGACTACCCCTGGCATCCGCTGGCCCAGGTCTGGCAGACCCCGGGCGAGGGCGAGAAGTACATGGAGGAGGAGCTGACCGCCGAGTTCGGCATCGAGCATCTGGTCGAAAACGGAGTTCCTCGTGCGTACGCGGAACGCAACATCTGGCTAACCCCTCATGGGAAGAAAACGATCCTCGATCTCTACCGCTCCGCCGTCCACATCGGCGCCGAATGGCAGCCGGACCTGGAGCAGCTCGACCTGCCGGCAATGGTGATCTGGGGCCGCACCGACCCCTACGTCCCGCTTGAGTTCGGCGAAGCGCTGGCCGAGCGGATGAAAGCCGAGCTCGTCGTCCTCGAGTGCGGCCACTGGTGGCCGTTCGAGAAGCCGGTCGAGACGGCCGAAGCGTTGCTGCGGCACTGGGCGGCTGGCAAGGGCTCCTGATTAGGGGTCAGGGTTTGGGGAAGGGTCGGGTGGCCCTCTACCTTCGCTGGGATTTCTGCCTTTAAGACCTCCGTCTCTCGCTGACGGGCACTGCAGAAATCAGGACGCCGCTCGTACGAGGGCCACCCGACCCTCCAACCGAATCGCTGGTTCCGAATTCAGGGTTGGCGAGGCGGGGCCGGCCTGGGCTTCGGGGAGCTGGTGGCTGTCCGCTGAGCGTGGTCGAGCTTTTACCTCTATGGGATGGAAAAGCTCTACCGCGTTGGGTGAAACCGAGGGCAAACTCTTGAAGCGGGGGATTTGTGGGGAATCCACAACTGAGGGTCCCTTGCGCTGGTGGTCACTCCCAGGTTCGCGTGAGAGTCTGACCGTATGAGTGTGGATACGGAGCTTTTGGCCCTGCACGGGCTCGCAGTGAAGAAGGCGGGCAGCCCGGCGGCGGTCGCCGTTGTGCTCGGCGCCGAGGAGGCCGAGGTCGAGGCGGCGCTCGAGGCGGCCGTCGCTGCTGGCCGCGCCGCCGGCGCCAAAGGAACCTTCATGGTCGCCCCGGCGGGACGCGAGTGGCTCGACGAGCAGTACCCGGTCGTCTACGCGGAATTCCGCGAGGACCCGGCCGCGACCGAGGCCTATGAGCGCTTCGAGCGGATCAACCGCGAGCTGCTCTCGCTCTTCACCGACTGGCAGATGATCCCCGCGGTTGGCGGTGAACGAATTCCCAACGACCACTCGGACTCCGATTACGACGCCGAGATCGTCGACCGCCTCGGAGCTCAGCACGAACGGGCGGAAAAGGTGCTCGACGGCTTCGCGGCACTCGACCCGCGACTCGGGGTCCACAAACAGCGGCTCGACGAGGCCTACGACAAGGTCCTCGCCGGCGAACTCGACTGGGTCAGCGGCGCCCGCATCGACAGCTACCACACGGTCTGGTTCGAGCTGCACGAGGACCTTCTCCGCATGCTTGGTCGCGAGCGCGAGGAGGCTCCTTGACGGCGGTCGCCGACCGCGTCGTCGTCCTCGACGGCTCCACTGTTCCCGACCGCGAGGTCGTCGGCAACAAGGGCCGCAGCATCGCCTGGATGCTGAGCCTCGGCCTGCCCGTTCCGCCCGCGCTCTGCCTCCCGATCGAGGAGTGCCGCCGCTTCCACGCCGCCGGCGGTGAGCTCGAAGACGAGGCCTGGGGCTCGGTTCTCGCCGGCGTCGCCGGGCTCGAGGAAAAGCTCGGCCGCACGTTCGGCGGCGGCCAGCAGCCGCTGCTGGTCTCGGTCCGCTCGGGCGCCGCGGTCAGCATGCCGGGGATGATGGACACCGTCCTCAACCTCGGCATCAGCGACCAGGTCGAGGAGGCGCTGGCGGCGCTCTCCGGCGACCGCGCCTTCGCCCGCTCCACCCACTGCCGCTTCATCCACCAGTTCGGCCAAACCGTGCTCGGCGCCGACATCGACGAGCCCGGCGAGGACGCGACCCCCGAGCAGGTCCGCGAGGCGGTCCGCGAGGACACCGGCGAGGAGGTCCCGACCGACCCGCACGAGGCGCTGAAAGCCGTGATCAAGACCGTCTTCGGCTCCTGGTCCTCGCGGCGCGCCAAGGCTTACCGCAAGCACTGGGGCATCGCCGAGGACGGCGGCACGGCGGTGATCGTGCAGGCGATGGTCTTCGGCAACCTCGGCGAGGACTCGGGCACCGGTGTCCTCTTTTCCCGCAACCCGCTCAGCGGCGACCCCGAGCCCTACGGCGAGTGGCTGCCGAAAGGCCAGGGCGAGGACGTCGTCAGTGGCACCCACGACCCGCTGCCACTCGCCGCGCTGGCGGGCGCGATGCCGGCCGCCAACGAGCGCCTGCTGGAGGCCGCAAAGCTGCTCGAGCGCGAGCACGGCGACATCCAGGACATCGAGTTCACGGTCGAGCGCGGCACCCTCTATCTGCTGCAGACTCGCTCCGCCAAGCGCTCGCCCCTGGCTGCGGTGCGCGCCGCGGTAGATCTCGCCGACGAGGGTGCGATCGACCGCGCTGAGGCGCTGCGCCGGGTCAGCCCCGAGCAGTTGGCGACGGTGCTGGCACCCCGCCTCTCCGAGGACGTGACCGCCAAGGCCGAGGCGCTCGCCCGCGGCGTTGCCGCTTGCCCCGGCGTCGCTGCCGGGGTCGCGGTCACCGACTCCGACGCCGCCTGTGAGGCCGACTTCGACACCGTCCTGACCCGCCCGACGACCAGCCCCGAGGACGTCAGCGGCATGATCGCCGCCCGCGCCGTCGTCACCGAGCGCGGTGGCTCGACCTCGCACGCGGCGGTCGTCACCCGCGCCCTCGGCCGGCCCAGCGTGGTCGGGGTGGGGGAGGGCGTGTCCGCGGACCTGGCCGGTCGTGAGCTGACGGTCGACGGTACCTCTGGCGTCGTCTACGCCGGCCTGCTGCCGACCGCCGCGGTCGACCCGGCGGCGGTGCCGGGGCTGCCGGAGCTGATCGAGTGGGCGCGGGAGCAGAGCCCGGTCGCGGTCGTCGATGCCACCGACGGCGTGGTCGACCTGGACGCCGAGGGTGCGGCCCTCGACGAGGGCGCCCCCGACCAGGCGGCACTTATAGAGAGCTTGCGCGGCGCCAAAGCCGCGAAGGGATCGGCGCTGGCGACCGCGGAGGGTGCGCGGGCACTGCTCAGCGCCGGTGTGGCAACGGTGGAGAGGCTCCCGGGACAGCACCAGGCGGTATTGCTGCTGCGGCTCGCCCAGGAGGCGATTGATGTTGATGGTGAGACTCGACGAGGAGAGTGAGACGTGAGTGATTCAGACGCGGCCGCGAGGCCGTATCCGGACATCTGGGCGCGCGAGTCGGCGACGCCCGTGGTCGAGCGGTACCACAGCGCCGTTCGCGCTCTGGTCGCCGAGCGCTTTGCTGCCAGCGGCAAGACCTGGGAGGAAGCGGTCGAACAGCGCCTGCTCGAACCGACCGTCGAGGATCTCGAGGAGATCGAGGCCGATCTCCTCGCCGAGGGCTACAAATTCGACGTCTCCGCCGTGATCTCGCTGAAGGAGGAGCCGGACAAGTACAAACCGCTGGCCGGGATCGTCAGCACCGGTGAGAACGAGAGCGACGAGCAGGGACGCCCGATCGTCGGCACCGGCGACAACGTCTTCAAAGCGCTTGCCGACGTCAGCGGCATCGCCCGCTATATCTCCGACGTCGACACCGTGATGGAGCTGCTGACCGGCGGCGTGCCGGAGAACACGGTGGCGATCATCGACGACTCTGGCGGCACCCTGACGGCGCCGATCCTCGGTGACTTCAAGGCGGTCGTCTGCATGGGCGGCACGGTGCGCTCGCACCTCGGGATCCTGACCCGCGAGTACAACGTGCCCTGTCTGATGAACGCGACGCTGGACGGTCTCGCCGACGGCGACGAGGTCACCGTCGAGTACTCGAAACCAGCCGCCGACGCTTACGCCGACGGCGACGCCGCCGCGGACCATCGCGCCCGGATCATCAAGGTCTCCTAGGGGGAATACAGATGCCGATCAAACGCAGCTACAAGGACCTGCTCGACGTCAACAGCTACATCCAGAAGCTGGCCGACTCGTTCTACTTCATGTGCACCACGCGCACGGTGCAGGAGTCGAAACTGTTCCCCGTCAACCCGTACATCACGCTGTCGTACTACAACGCCTGGTATCGCTACCCGGAGCTGGTCCGCAAGATCGACGCGGCGATGCCGGCGGAGGAGATCGCCGACCGCGCTCGTCAGGTCGGCAGCTACGTCAACACGATCACGATGGACGTGGCGACGCAGTTCTACCTCGGCGGCCGCCAGTGGCAGCTCGATATGGGGATTTTGAAACCAACCGACGGAGTCGAAGACATGATGGACGTGCTCGACTTCACGCGCCGGATCAACCTCGCCTACCACCGCTCGGAGGCGCACATCATCCCCAGCGACGGCAGCTACAAAGACCAGATCCACACCGCCCGCCAGACCGAGTTCTTCGAACAGAACGCGCTCGGCGTCACTTCTGGGGACAAGCTCCACACCGCCTTTACGCGGTTCATTGCGGCCGTCTCCGCCTATGGGTTCCTCAGCCACTGCGAGTGCCGGCTGAGCTTCTGCAACCACGGCCCGTACAAGACCAAGGGCGGCAACGAGATGCTGGTCCGCGACGCGCTCGATCTCTCCGAGTGTGACTACCCGTGGATGGACGGGGTCGCGCATGAGATCGAGCACAACAACCTGACGATCACGGTCGAGATGAAGGACACCCACTTCAACATGGTCGACGACTGGGGCAGCTTCGAGGCCGAGCCCTCCTACAACAACGACAACCTGGTCTCGATCGGGCTCTACACCTCGGACTACCTCTCCGACGGGTACCTCCCGGTCCACATGGACAACGCCTCCGAGCTGGCCGACTACTTCGACGATCAGCGCGAGAAGATGGAGGCGGCGACGGCCGAGATGTGGAAGATGATGGCCGGCTGGAGCCGCGAGCAGATGATCGACGCCGGCCTGCTCGTCTACTACGGCACGCTCAAAGACGTCGCCCACTTCGCCGGCGTCTACGAGCAGGACGAGTGGATGATGGTCGACGAGCGCACCCAGCGCTTCAAGCCGATCATGAACGACGAGTACGGCAACAACGCGATCGCCGAGCTGGTCGGGCTGATCACGCTCACCTCACAGAACCGCAGCCCCCACCACCAGGCTCGCTACTCGAAAGAGCGCGGCGAGATGTGGTCGCAGATCCCCTACTCGGTGCTCTCCGACGACGCCTTCACGGCTGGAGTCGGCCCAATTGGCGCTGGCGTCACGACCCTGCCGGCGAAAACCGCGAAGTGGCGGACGACCCAGGGCGAACTGACCCAGGACGAGTGCAACGCGGCGGCGAAAGCGTTCAGCTCGAAGAAGTTCGACCTCCGCCACTACGACGACGACAGCTGGTTCAAGAACAACCCGGACTCCGAGCAGGCCGCCACGCTGGCGGCAGGCTAAGGCCGGGGGCGAGCTATGTCAGAGAACCACACCAACCGCGCCTATCGCCTGCGCAAGCGTCCCGACGGCGAGCTTGCCGAGGGGGACCTGGAGCTGGTCGAGGAGCAGATCCCGGAGCTCGCCGACGGCCAGGCCCTGGTCCGGACCAAGCTGCTCTCACTCGACCCGACCAACCGGATCTGGATGAGCGACATCCGCGGCTACATGCCACCGGTGCCGCTCGACGCCGTTATGCGCGGCCTCGGCATCGGCGAGGTGATCGAGTCCAAGCGCGACGACATGCCGGTCGGGGCGATGGTCAGCGGCTTCACCGGCTGGCAGGAGCTCGTCCTCGCCGACGACTCGCAGCTGGAGGCGCCGCTGACGGTCCTGCCCGACCCGCTGCCGGCGCCCGAATCGGCCTTCCTCGGGGCGCTCGGCCACACCGGCGTCACCGCCTACATCGGGATCGACCTGGCTGACCTCAAGGAGGGGGAGACGATCGTGATCTCGGCCGCCTGCGGCGCGGTCGGCGGGATCGCCGGTCAGATTGCGCGCGAGCGCGGCGCCCGTGTCGTCGGCGTCGCCGGCGGTCCCGAGAAGTGCGCCCACGCGGTCGCCAAGCTCGGCTACGACGACTGCGTCGACCACCAGGCGGACGGCTGGCGCTCACAGCTCGACGCCGCCACCCCGGACGGGATCGACGTCGACTTCGAGAACGTCGGCGGCCCGATCATGGACCACATCCTGAATCGGCTCAACATCGGCGCCCGCGTCTCCCTCTGCGGGATGATCGCCGAGTACAACACCTACAACGAGGGGGGCGAGCACGCCGGCGGCCTGACCAACATCGGTCAGCTGATCATGCAGCGGGCGACGATCAAGGGCTTCCTCGTCCTCGACTACGGCGACCGCTTCGAAGAGGCGATCGGCTACCTCGCCGGCCTGCTCGGCGAAGGCAAGCTCCACTACGACGAGACGATCGTCGGGGGCGGCATCAAAGCCGCCCCCGACGCCCTCGGCCAGTTGTTCAGCGGCCAGAACATGGGCAAGCTCCTCGTCCGCATGAGCGACTGACCCGGACGAGGTTCCGGTCTAGGTTGTTTCGATTGTTGTCGGGCTGATCGGCTGGTAGGTATCAGAGGAGTTTGCCCGGCCTTTCAGTGTGTAAGAGCCAAAAATCCCGGACACCGGCCCGGCCAGGCTGCCGACCCTCAGCGTTTTTTCGGCTGTAATTACTTCTTTGTCGCAAAGGATTGTCGCACCGTCGACTGGGCATTTCACACTGCCGACCCATTTAAGAGTCCCTTCGAACGACGCGCATTTGGCCACAATCGCAGAAGCAAAAGGCGCACCTTCTTTGGGCGTTATCCTCACGTAGTCGCCGAGCCCTTTCGTCGTAAATGTCAAGGTGGTGGTCTGAACCACGCCTTTCGCGCCTTTTTCCCCTCCCCCATTGTCTTTGAAGACTTCGCACCCCAATAGGCTCTCGGTGATCCCGGAGTAGGTGAGTGCGAATTCTCCGTGTATGTAGTGTTCCCCGGTACCGGGGTCGATGACATTCTTCAGCCAACCCGAACCCGATACTTCCGGCGCCACCCCTGTGACTGTGTCCCCTGAGCCCAGCATCAGTTGGGAGGCCAAAGATTCGCCTCCTGTCGTTTCATTGCTTATGGTGACTTCTGTTGTCGTGTCCTGCGGAATCGCCACATGGCTGAATTTCCCGGAACCTGCATCGGCGGCCTTGCAATGAGCTTTGGTGAAGCCACCGCCAGCCCCGGTTTCTTTGCATGTGAAAGCTGTTGTGCCTTTGGTCGCTGCGGTGGCGCTCTGAGCTCCGATGGCGCTGAGGGCCAGCGTGCAGAGCATGCAGAGGCAGATGATTCCTCTATATCGGTTGATCACGAATCATTCTCCTTTGAGGTCTGGTGAGGATCGATGGGCAGAATATTCAAAGTTCTTTGCTTCATTATCTAACGAGGCCCGCACCGGGCGAGGCTGTTCGGTTATGTGACGACTGTTGTCGGGCTGAGCGGGGTGAAGGGCTCCGTGTTGTTCGCCCGGCCGCTCAGTGTGATCGAGCCTTCAAGGCCGGCAACCGGCCCAACGGCTGATTTCAAGTGCAGGGTTTTCGATTCTGTGGTCGTGCTGTGAGTGAAGTTGAGTGTTGCTCCGTCCGGAATTCCAGTGACGGATCCAATAACCGCGTATGTTCCTTCGAGGACTTTGAACGGTTCGACGCATTTTTCGATGATGAACGTGGCAAGTACGTTGCCAGCCACCGGTTCGATCTTGACTGAGTGGCCTTGCCCTTTCGTCGTGCCTTTGAGCGCAGTGCTGTGCACCACTTCAACCGCACCCGGGGCGCCACCGTTGTCTGTAAATACTTCACATTTGGATCCAACTGGCTGTGTGACCTTTACTTTCGTGAATGTAACCGTTCCTTCCCCTTTTGCGACGTGTTCACCAGATGGTTCCAGCACGTTGACCAGCGTGCCTTCGGCGTGAACGCCATCTGCGGAGAGTTCGATGGGCACGCCGGCGATAGTTGATCTCAATCGCCAGATCGACGTCGCGTTTGTTTCAGCGCCCGTCCCTTCGTTGGTCCCTGTCAGTTCTGTCGTTTTCCCCTGTTCGATAGTGAAGTGCTCGTATTCGGCTCCGGTGGAGACGGCGTCGCTCGTTTTGCAGTGGGCCTTGGAGAAGCCGGCTGTCCCCGCTTTGGGTTCAACTTTCTTGCATGTGAAGGCTGTTGTGCCCGCGATTGCGCTGGCGCCCTGCGCCACGATTGCACTCGCCAGCAGGGCGCCGGTCACACAGAGCCCCAACTTCAAGTTCCGTCCGATCATCTCGATCGACCTCCAGTTCTGTCATGGGAGTTCGAGGCTCAACCGGATGAGGCCTCGCAGGCGAGCCCCCTTCCGCGAGGGTCTCGCTGCCAGACCTCGATGTCAATTGACGAAACGGCGAGTGCGCCGATCGGTGCGGTCAGCGCACAAGCCGCGCCAGGCGCAACGCCACCCGAAGCTCTAGCTGGCGCTCGCCGACCTTGTGGCCGAGCAGCTCCTCGGCGCGCCGCACCCGGTAGGTCACGGTGTTGGTGTGGACGCCAAGGCGGCGGGCGGCGCGGACGAAGCTGGCGCCCTCGTCGAGGAAGACGGCGAGGGTCGAGGCGAGGCGCATCGTCGCGTCGTTGTGCTCCATGAGGGGACCGAGCTCCCGTGCAGCGAAGCGTCTCGCAGCCTCGACGTCGTCGATCATCAGCGCTTCGAGTGAGAGGTCGGGGAAGGTGGCGCGGGCGGCGCGATCACCGCGCAGCTGTGCCACCCGCCGTGCCAACAGCGCCTCGCGGTGGCTCAAGACGAAGCCCTCGACCCCGGCCGCCGGCGTCCCCGCCGCAACCGAGATTCCGCGGCTGGTGCCGCGCGGGACCCGCAGGTCGGCGAGGTGCTGGGGCTCGCGTCGTCCCGTCCAGCAGGCGAGGTGCCGTCCCTGGGCGACCGTCAGGGGCGCCCGCGCCCCCAAGCTCTCCGCCACCGCCGCCGCGACCTGCTCCATCTCCCCGAATAGCGCCCCGGCGGCTCCGGGCGAGTCGCCGGCGGTCTCGTTCCAGACCACGTAGCCGACGTGGAAGCGGTCGAGCTCGTAGCCGAGGCGCTGGCCAACGGCGACGGTGTCGACCGGTGCCCCGGCGAGGATCGCCCGCACCTCGGCCGCCCGCATCGCTGCCGCCCCGCGCACCCACTGCTCGCGCTCGGCCATGTAGACGTCGGTCAGTTGGCGCTCGATCGTCTCGATCCAGGCGAAGATCCAGGCGTTGAAGAAGCCCATCGCGTCGGCCAGGTGGTCGGCGTCGTCGGTGATCTCCCGCAGGCGCTCGAGGATCATCCCCGAGTAGACGCCCTGCGCGGTGCGGTAAGCGCGCTGCAGGAGGACGAAGTCGAGGCCGCGGACGACGTACTCCTTGGCGTAGCCGAGCGCCTCCGGCGGCGCCACCACCGAGCGCGGGTCGGTTCCCTCGCGCAGCAGCGTCACCATTACCCCGAGGTTGGCGCGGGTGCTCTGCAAGGTCCAGGTCCGCATGTCCTCGTCGAGCTCGTCGAGGTGCTCGTGGATCGTGTCGGTGAGCGCCGCCGAGACGTCGTCGAGTTCGGTGCTGAGCGTCTCGACGATCGTCTCGATCTCGGCCAAGCTGCGGGCGGGGGCGACGATCGCATCGACTTGGCTCACCTCCCGAAGCTAGCCGCCTTGTGGTCTCGCCACAAAGACCGATCCCGCGATCGGTTGGGGAAAACGACGACAGGCGGCCGCGGCCGGCCTACTGTCGGTGGATGGGACAGAGAGAGCACGATCCACGCGTGCTGGCGATCGACGCCGGCGGAACCATGACCGACACCTTCATCGTCGACGACAGCGGCAGCTTCGTCGTCGGCAAGGCGCAGACGACTCCACAGGACGAGTCAGTGGGGCTGATGGCCTCCGCCGAGGACGCGATGCGCCAGTGGGACTCGACTCCCGAGGAGGGTTTCCCGCGGATCCAGTCCGCCGTCTTCAGCGGCACCGCAATGCTGAACCGCTTGCTGACCCGCAAAGGGCGCCGCGTCGGCGCCCTCGTCACCGCTGGCCAAGAGGACGTGCTGCAGATGGAGCGCGGGATTCAGACCTACCTCGGCTTTTCCTACGCCGACCGTCTCCACATCGCCACCCACCACCACAACGACCCGCTGATCCCGCGGTCACGGGTACACGGCGTCCGGGGTCGGGTTGATCTTTTCGGCAACGAGGTCCTGCCGCTGCGCGAGGAGGACGCCCGCGAGGGAGTCAACGCCCTCCTCGACGACGACGTCGAGGGGATCGTGATCTCGCTGATCTTCAGCTACCGCAACCCCGCCCACGAGCAACGGGTGGCCGAGATCGCCGAAGAGGAGAAGGTGAAACGGGGCCTCAACGGCAGCTGCCCGGTCTTCGTCTCCTCCGAGCTCTACCCCTCGCGTCGCGACTTTCCCCGCCTCAACACGACCGTGATCGAGGCCTACGCCGCCGAGCCTTCGCGCGGCACCCTGCGCGCCGTCCGTGACCGCACCAAGGAGCGCGGCGCCGGCTTCGAGCTGCGGGTGATGGCCAGCCACGGCGGCACGATCTCGATCGACGCCGACCAGCTTGCGACGACCCTCGTCTCCGGCCCGATCGGCGGCGTCGTCGGCGCCCGCTGGCTCGCCGACCGGATCGACCTCAACAACGTCCTCTGTACCGACATCGGCGGCACCTCGTTCGACATCGCGCTGCTGACCGGCAAGCGCTACGAGGTGACGACGACCCCGGACATGGCGAAATTCCTGCTCAACATGCCGCTGGTCCAGATCGACTCGGTCGGCTCCGGCTGCGGCTCCTTTGTTCGCATCGATCCGAACGCGCGGCGGCCCGAGATCGGCCCCGACTCGGCCGGGGCGATGATCGGCACCGCCTACCCCGAGGGCGGCGTCGAGACCGCCTCGATCACCGACCTCAACCTCGTCCTCGGCCGCCTCAACCCCGAGTACTTCCTCGGCGGCCAGGTTCAGCTCGACATCGAGCGCGCCCGCCACGAGGTCAAGCGCCAGGTTGCCGACCCGCTCGGGCTCGGCGTCGAGGAGGCGGCCGCCGGGGTGATCGAGCTGTTCGAGACTTCGCTGCGCAACGAGGCCGTCGGCCGCATCCTCGGCAAGGGCTACAGCCCCGCCGACTACACCCTGCTCTGTTACGGCGGCGGTGGCCCGCTGCACGTTGCCGGCTACACCAGCGGCGTCCCCTATCAGCAGGTGCTGGTCCCCGAGTGGGCGGCCGGGTTCTCCGCTTTCGGCTGCGCCTGCGCCGAGTTCGAGTACCGCTTCGACCGCCAGGTCGACCTGCCGCTGCTGCCGACGGCGCCCGACGAGGAAAAGGTCCAGATGGGCGGGTTGCTGACCCAGGCCTGGCGCTCGCTCGAGGATCGCGTCCGCGACGAGTTCGGGAAGTCCGGCTACTCGGCCGACGAAGTCGCCTTCACTCACATGGTGCGGATGCAGTACTACGGCCAGCTGGTCGACATCGAGGTCGACGCGCCGAAGCCGGAGATCAACTCGATCGCGGACATCGAAGATCTGATCGCGACCTTCGAGACGACCTACACGCGGATGTATGCACGGGCCGCCTCCTCGCCGGAGCTCGGGTACCTGGTCGCGCAGGCGATCGTCAAGGGTTCGGTCCCGATCGAGCAGCCGACCCTGCCGACCCTGCCGCGCGAGTCCGGGTCGCCGCCGGTCAAGGAGACCCGCGAGGTCTGGTGGGCCGACGGCACCGCGACCACCGACGTCTACGAGATGGACGACGTTCGCAACGGCCACACGATCGAGGGCCCGGCGGTGCTCGAGGCCGAGTCGACGACCTTCCCGATCCCGCCTGACCGCCGCGCCTGGCTCGACGAGCACGGCATCTTCCACCTCGAGAACAAGGAGGCCTGAAAGCGATGGCCACGATCGACAAGACCCGCGTCCTCGAGCCCGAGCAGTCCGCTCCGATCGGCTGGGAGGGACAGACCCTGGCTCAGATGCTCACCTCCTCGGAGAGCATGTTCGAGCAGACCGGCCACTACCACGGCCTGCGCGAGCTGGCGATGAAGGACTCCGACCCGCTCCACTTCGAGAAGCTCTTTTCGCGGGTGCGCGGCGGCATGGTGACGGCGCGGGAGACGGCACTCAACATCAGCGCCTCGCCAATCGTCCGCGAGCTGGGCGAGATCTGCTTCGCCCTCTACACCCCCGAGGGCGACAACGTCGCGCTCTCGACCGGGAT
This sequence comes from Solirubrobacterales bacterium, assembly GCA_035472275.1. Lineage (GTDB taxonomy): Bacteria > Actinomycetota > Thermoleophilia > Solirubrobacterales > 70-9 > VAYN01. Next base: position 6,499 of record DATIPH010000033.1, on the reverse strand, counting down.
CATCGTCCACGTCCACACCATGAGCGAGGCGATCAAGTTCATGGTCCGCAACGGCTGGGAGGACAACCCCGGGATCAAGCCGGGAGACATCTTCGCCAACAACCAGCCGACGATCGGCGACGTCCACAACGCCGACGTCCAGACCTTCGTCCCGATCTTCAACCCCGACAACCCGGGCGAGCTGCTCGGCTGGGCCGGCGGCGTCATCCACGTGATGGACATCGGCGCCTCCACCCCGGGCGGCGTCCCGGTCGGGCCGACGACCCGCTTCGACGACGGCATCGACCTGCACTGCATGAAGATCGGCGAGAACGACACGATCGCCCAGTGGCACACTAAGCGCTGCTCGATGCAGAGCCGCGCCCCGGGCCTCTATCTGCTCGACGAGCGCACCCGCCTCGCCGGTTGCCACATGATCCGCGACGCGGTCGAGCGCCTCGTCCTCGAAGAAGGCGAGGCCCCGTTCAAGCAGTTCATGCGCGAGGCGATCGAGGACGGCCGCCGCGACTTCAAGTCCCGCGTCCGCGGCCTCCTGGTACCCGGTCGCTACCGCTCCGCCGGCTTCACCGAGGCCAAATACGAGAACAAGAAGAACCTGCCGAAACGGGCCCAGCGCGACCTCATCATCCACGGCGCCTACGAGGCCGTGGTCGACCGCGACGGCCGCTGGACCACCGACCTGCGCGGCTCCTCGGCCTGGGGCTGGCACTCCTTCAACGCGACCCCCTCGGCCCAGCAGGGGATGCAGTGGATTCTGTTCACGCAGACCCTGATCTGCAACGACAAGATCAACGACGGCGCCTATTACGCGACCGAGCTGCTCTTGACCGAGGGCAGCTGGGCGGACCTCGGCGACGCCCCCTGCTCCTCCTCGTTCCCGTGGATGCCGATGTTCACGACCTCGACCGGCTACCTGCGGGCGGTCTCCCGCGCCTTGCAGTCGCGCGGCTACATCGAGGAGATCGTCTCCACCTACACCGTGCCCGGCAACGTCGCCCAGGGCGGCGGCCTCGACCAATACGGCCAGATCAGCGGCTTCATGAACTTCGAGATCGGCGCCCAGGGCCAGGGCGCCAAGTACGTCCTCGACGGGCTCGACTACGGCGCCGCGGTCTTCAACCCCGAGGGCGACATGGGCGACATCGAGATGTGGGAGCTGGTCAAGCCGATGGTCTACCTCGGCCGGCGGATCAAGCCCAACACCGGCGGCTGGGGACGGCACCGCGGCGGCTCCTCGTTCGAGACGCTGCTGCTCGTCAACGGCACCCAGGACTTCGAGATCGAGAACATCGGCGCCGGGGGCATGCTGACCTCGCCGGGCCTGTTCGGCGGCTACCCCGCGCCGAGCGCCTATGTCCACAACGTCTTCGGCTCCGACGTCTTCGAGCAGGCGGCGGACGGCAAGGCCTATCCGGTTGGCGACGTCAGCGGCGAGGACCCGGCCCTGAACGCCTTCGCCGGCGAGCACCAGCTCGAACAGGACCCCTACACGATGATGATCGCGGTCAAGACCGGCGACCTCTACCTCTCCAGCGGCCGCGGTGGCGGCGGCCTTGGCGACCCGCTGCTGCGGCCCGCCGAGCAGGTCGAGGAGGACGTCGCCGGCGGCCACCTGCAGCGCCATTGGGCCGAGCGCGCCTACGGGACCGAGAACCGCGAAGGCCTGATGCACGCCCGCCTCGACCGCGCCCGCCCGGCCAAGGAGTGGTGGGCCGAGCAGCGCCAGCGGATCTTCGACCAGGACCTGATCGAGACGGTGAAGGTGATGTACGCCGAGTCGATGCGGCTGGAGCCCGGCTGGGCGGCCGAGTTCCGCGGCTTCTGGGACCTGCCCGAGGACTTCGACTTCGACGTCGTGACGCCGACCGTGATGGGGCAGAAGGCGGTGCCGGGCAAGGTGCTGCCGGCCGACTCGGTGCGCGAGTTCCTCGCCGGCTCCGAGATCTTCCTCCCGGACGACAGCGTCAACGTTCCGGTCACCACCCAGGTGACCAAAGAGACGCTGGCGGATCTCCTTGACGAGAAGCTCTCCCGCCGCGCCGTCAAGGACATCCAGTCCGGGATCAAGGACCCCGACCGCTTCGATAAGTGGGTCGAGTTGCTGCAGGAGCGGGTCGACTACGACGACCCGATCGTCCTCCCCTATGGCGAGGGGATGAACATCGTCCGCCGCGCCGCCCACGGCGAGTTGGTGATCCGCACCGACGCCGGTGCCGACCTCTGCCGCTGGGATGAGAACTGGAAGATGCACGTGCCGATCTTCGTCCGCGACCGCGACGAGCTCTACCGCGAGGTTTACCCCGAGCTGGGGCACCCCGACGGCGACTGGCAGGAGCTGCGCGAGTACTACTGCCCGGTCTCCGGCCGCCTGCTGGAGACCGAAGCGGTGCCGCCGGGCTACCCGGTCATGCACGAGTACCTGCCCGACATCGAAGGTTTCTACAAAGGCTGGCTCAAGCGCGACATTCCCGCCTGATCGGGGCGACTAGGTTCAGAGCGGGAATGAGTGACGAGCTTCAAGGCAACGCGCTGGTAACGGGCGGATCCCGCGGGATCGGCCGCTCCTGTGCCCTGGCCGCGGCCCGGCGCGGCGCCGACGTCGCGATCACCTACGTCGCCAACAAGGAGGCAGCCGAGGCGACCGCGGAGGAGATCCGCGCCCTCGGCCGCCGCGCGGTGGTGATCCAGGGCGACGTCGGCGAGCCCGACGACAACGAGCGCGCCGTCGCCGAGGCGATCGCCGGGCTCGGCCCGCTGCGCTACCTCGTCTCCAATGCCGCCAACGGCACCTTCGGGCTGACCGACGAGCTCACGGTCGCGCAGTGGGACTACACGATGGCCGCCCACGTGCGGGCGCTGCTGACCCTGGCGCAGGCGGCGCGCCCCTCGATGGTCGAGAACGGCGGTGGTGCGGTCGTCGCCATCTCCAGCCTCGGCGCCGACCGCGTCTACGACGCCTACGCCGCCTTCGGCACCGCCAAGGCAGCGATCCAGCAGCTGGTCCGCTACATCGCGGTCGAGGGCGGGCCGGTTGGGATCCGCTGCAACTGCGTCTCCGGCGGCGTCGTCCTCACCGACCTCTTCAAGGAAATCCCCGAGTGGGAATCGATCGCGGCCGCCGCGGGCGAGCGCTCGCCGCTCGGGCGCGCGCTCGACCCCGATGAGATCGGCGACCCCGTCGCGTTCTTCCTTTCCGACGACGCGCGGATGGTCACCGGCCAGACCCTGACCGTCGACGCCGGCTTCACCCTGCCCGGCTGAGCAAGCCCCTTATATAGAGCGCTCCATATATAGAGAGGAACCATGGACTTCACCGCCCCCAAGACCGCCGACTCCAACGCGATCACGATGGAGTTCTTCGAGCAAGGGGAGGGGACCCCGGTCCTGCTCCTGCACGGCTTCCCCGAGCATCCCTTCAGCTGGCGCAATCAGGTCGACACGATCGCCGAGGCCGGCTTTCGCGTAATCGTCCCCAGCCAGCGCGGCTACGCCGGCACCGACGCGCCGGCCGACGCCGAGACCTACAGCGTCAAGAACTTGGTCGCCGACGTCAGCGGCCTGCTCGACGCGCTCGGGATCGAGAAGGCGGTCTGGTTCGGGCATGACTGGGGCTCGATGCCCGCCTGGTATGGCGCCGTCTTCGATCCCGACCGGGTGCTCGGCGTCGGCAGCCTCTGCACTCCCTACTTCACCTGGGAATCGCCGCAGGACATGATCGAAACCTACGACGAGCTGCGCGGGCCCAACCACTACATGCGCACCTTCCAGGAGCCCGGCGTGGGGGAGGGGATCCTTGGGAAGGACGTCGAGCACACCTTCCGCTCGATGCTGCGCGGCCGCGGCTACACGATGGACGAGTTCGAGGCGGCCCCGAAAGAGGTCCAGGAAGTCCCTGCAGGCGTCTTCGTCGGCGACCCGCAGCTGTTCGGCGAGCCGATCGTCAGCGAGCAGGAGCTCGCCTTCTACGTCGACGTCTACACCCGCTCCGGCTTCACCGGCGGCCTCAACTGGTACCGCGCCCTGCGCAAGGACTTTGAAGAGGCCCAGGGCTCCCAGTACGTGATCGACAAGCCGGCGCTGCTGATCACCGCCGAGGACGACTGGTTCTTCCCCCGCGGCTCCAGCGACGGCCTCGAGCAGCTCCTACCCCAGCTCGAGAAGCACGTGATCCCCAACGCCGCCCACTGGCTTCAGCAGGAGAAACCGGACGAGGTCAACGCCCTGCTCGTCCCCTGGTTGCAGCGCAATTTCGCCGGCTGAGCCAAGCCGGAAAGTCAGCTCTCCCGAACACTTGTATTTATTTGATCATTTGATATAAACAAGACCGCTTCTAAAGGCTCTCGGCCCACCGTCGGGAGCTTGTCTCGGGGAGGGTGGTCGATGTCTGGCAGAGCTTTCAGGGGCGAGGTGAATTGACGCCCAGGCCTCCTGGCCGCCGTCGCCACTCGCAGCCGCTCGCCAAGCTGAAACCCGGCCCCGGCCAGTTGCCGGAGGAGGTTCGGGCGAGTCAGCGAGCGAGGATCAGGCGCGCGATGGTCGAGCTCGTCGCCGACCGCGGCTATGCCGGCGTCACGATCCGCGCACTCGTTCGCACATCCGAAGTCTCGACCAGCGCCTTTTACCGGCAGTTCCCCGACATCGAGGAGTGCTTCGCCTCCACCTACAGGACGATCCTCCAACGAGTCCGCAGGCAGCTCCAGGAAGTCACCGTGGCCGGCCGCAGGAGGGAAGACCGGTTGCGCGCCCTGGTCCGGGCCGCACTCATCGCCGCCGCCCAGAATCCCCACGCGGCGCGACTCGTGCTCGTCGATTGCTACGACGGTGGCCCGGCGATGCTGCGGGAAATCGAGACAGAGACTGCGCAGCTCGAGCAACAACTGGAGGAAGACCCGGCCGCCCTTCCCCGGCCGATCGGCCAGGCCGTTGTCGCCGGCATCGAATACGTGGTGCGGGTGAAGGTGCTCGGCGGCCGCGAGGAGCAGCTTCCAGCGATCGCCGACGAACTTGCGGATTGGGTGGTCCGGGTGGCCCAGATCGAGCTCCGCCCAGAACCTCAATCGATGGTTGAGGTCAAGGAGCGCCACCACGGCGACACGCCCAGGGATCCGGGCTTCGCCGCCTTCACTGCGATCGGCGGCGATCGCGGCCGGGTGCTCGCCGCTGTCGCCAAGCTCAGCGCCGACGGCGGCTACTGGAACCTGACCCTGCCCGTGGTCCGCCGCGAAGCGGGAGTCTCCCGCCGAAACTTCGACGCCCTCTTCGCCGACCTCGACCACAGCTATCTCGAGGCGGTGGCGACCGTCTCGGCGGCGGCGGCGCGGGCAGTGGTCGAAGAAACCGACGAGACGCTCCCCTGGGCGAGCCGTTTGGACGAGCTTGCGAAGCGCTTCTGCGACGAGGTCAGTCGCAGCCCCCTCCTCGCTCGACTGGCGTTCGCCGACGTCTTCGCTCCTGGGAGTGCCGGTCTCCGCTGTCGCGATCGGCTCCTCGCATGGTCCACCCGCCTGCTGCGCACCGTCTCCCTGTCCGACCAGTTGCGGGCCGGGATCGCTCCGGACGCGGCCGTGGCGGGAGCCTGGCGAGTGCTCGCCGCAGAGATCCAAACCGGGGCGCCCCCCCGAAGGAGCTCGGCGCCTCTCATGTCCGAGCTGGTCCTCGCTTCGACGGACTTCTCCACAGAACCGCCTATTTACCGAGAACGCGAGCGCACCGATCCGCGCACCAGCCAAAGTGGCGCACGCGCGAGATAGAAAACATTGCAATTAAAAACTTGACTGATCAGCAACCCTCATGACAGGGTGACTCGGGCGGGGGGGCTGGACCGCCTCGCCAGGGAACAAACTCAACTCAAGGAGAGTCAAGGATGATTGGACGCAAGGCCGTCATTGGCCTTACCGTGCTCTGCGCCCTTCTGGTCAGCGCTTTCGCTGCTCAGGCTGCCAGCGCAGTCGGCACAACAGCGTATACATGCAAAGGAGTAACCGCCGGAACGGGGACCTTCAAAGCGGGTCACTGTAAACCGGGCGACGCCGGCACCGGCAACTTCAGCCACGTGTCGATTGCGAACGGCACCTCAACAGAAATCACCGGTTCGGACCTGAATACAGCCGGTGAACACACCGGTGCGATCCTGAAATCGACCGTCTCGGGCTCGGCCGTCGAACTCGTGGCCAAAGAAATCTCCGGTACGGGTACGATGTCGAACAGTCTGAATGGTGCCGAAATGGTCGCTTCCGGTGAAGGTGCGATCAAATACTCGGGCGTCACCGAGAAACTGCTCGGGTGCAAAGTCACCGGGAAACCGGGTGGAGCAGGAGTCGTTGAAACCAAGCAGCTCTTCGCGACTACCAAAGAAGTCGGCGACAAACTGAAATTCACGCCGAAAGAAGGCACGGTCTTCGCGGAATTCGAACTGACGGAATGCGCCGTCGGCCCGACGACCGTGAAAGTAGTTGGCAGCGTCCTTGGTGTCCCCGATGGGGCGACAACCAACACCACG
>DATIPH010000032.1:0-7612 GCA_035472275.1 Solirubrobacterales bacterium | reverse complement strand
GCCGTGCCGGGATTGGTGACTTTGATCTGAAGCGTCTGGGTTTTCTGGCCGGCGAGGCTCTGGGCGAGCAGTTCGACGCTGTAGGTCTGGGATTCACCGGGCGGGGCAGCGGAGGCTTCGGCGCTGCCGGAGACTTTGGCGGTGCCGTCGCCGTTGTCGGTCAGTTTCAGACCGGCGGGCAGGGTCCCGGATTTGAGCGAGACGGCAGCGGTCGGGGCGCCGGTGGTGGTGATCTGGAAGCTGGCGGCGGCGCCGGTGGTGAAGGAAGCGGAGGTGCTGGAGGTAAAGGCGGGCGGCGTGCCGGGGTTGGTGACTTTGAGTTTCAGTTTCTGTTTGACGGCACCGGCGACGTTGCTGGCTTCGACTTCGACTTCGTATTCGCGGCTTTCGCCGGGCGGCGCCGCGGCTGCGCCGGGGGTGCCGCTGACTTTGGCGGTGCCGTTGCCCAGGTCGGTGAAGCCGAGGCCGGAGGGCAGAGCGCCGGCGACTTTGGCGAGCGCCGGCGCCGGCGCGCCCGAGGTCGTGATGGTGAACGAGCCGGCGCTGCCGGTCGTGAACGAAGCAGTGGCTTCAGAGGTGATGGTCGGCGCGGTCCCAGGGTTCGTCACTTTCAGCGTGAACGACTGGGTGACTTCGCCGGCGCCGCTTTTCGCCTTCAGCGTCAGCGGGTAATTCCTGGTCTGCCCCGGTTCCGCGGCGGAGGCTTCGGGCGTCCCGGCGAGCGTCGCGCTGCCGGTGCCGCCGTTGAAGGAGACGCCCGCGGGCAGGGTGCCGGCGGCGAGGCTGAGCACCGGGCTCGGTTCGCCGTTGGCGGAAGCGGTGAACAGTTCTGCGCTGCCGGCCGTGAAGGAAGCCGAGGTGCCGGTGGTGAAGGCCGGCACCGTCCCCGGGTTGGAGACCGTCAGGACCAGGGTCTGGTTGGCGCTGCCTTCGCTGTTCGTCGCTTTGAATTTGAGCTGGTACTGCTGCGAGCCGGCAGGCGGCGCCGCGGCATTGGTCGGCGTGCCGGAGATCGTCGTTGAGCCGTCGCCGTTGTCGGTGTAGGCGAGGCCGGGCGGCAGTTCCCCTTCTTTCGTCAGCGTCGCCGCCGGCGAGCCGCTGGTGACGACTTTGAAGCTGCCGGCGACGCCGGTTTTGAAGGGGGCTGCTTCAGCCGAGGTGAAGCTCGGCGCGATGCCTTTGACCGTGATCAAGACGTTTGACGGGGCGCTGGTCTGATTCCCGTTCGAGACCATCAGCGAGAATTTCAGCGTCGCCGGCCCGGTCGGCGCGGTGAAGGTCGGTTTCGCGGTCGAGGAGCCGGTCAGGGTGATGGCCTGGCCGCCGGTCTGCAGCCACGAGTACTGCAGCGTGGCGCTGTTGGGGTCCCAGCTTTCGCTGCCGTCGAGCGTCACTTTGGCGCCCGAGGCGACCGTCTGCGCCGAGCCAGCGATCGCAGTCGGCGTCGGGTCAGAGCTCGGCACCTTGATGAAGACGGTGTCGGCTTTGCTCGTCGTCGAGCCGTCTTTGACGGTCAGCGAGAAGGTCAGTTTGGTCGGGTGCGACGGCGTCGTGAAGGTCGATTTCACTGCCGTCGAGCTGCTCAGCGTCACCGCCGGCCCGCCGGTCTGGGTCCACTGGTAGGTGAGCGTTTTGCCGCTCGAGGTCGAGCTCGCGGAACCGTCGAGGGTGACCGGCGTACCGACTTCCGAGAGCTGCATGAAGCTGGCGTTGGCGACCACCCCGGTGGTTTCCTTCGGGTTGACCGTGTACTGCCGCAGCAGCCAGGCCGCGTAGGAAGTGCCGGTGCATTTGGTTTCGCTCGAGCAGGCGTCGGAGTCGGAAGCGCCGTATTTGTAGAAGGCGGCGCTCTTGCCGCCGAGCAGGGTGCCGCTGACGTTCGCGGTTTTGGTCGACGTTTCGTAGTCCTGGAAGCCGACCAGCCGGTGCGGCAGCGTGTAGAGATGGCTGGCGATGCGGGTGAAGTAGCCAGTCGCGACGTGGTCGGCGTGGTCGGGACCGATCATCGCGACCGTGAAGTTCTGCGTGTAGACCTGCTGCGGTTCGAACGACTGCATCATCGCCGCCAGCGTTTCGAATAGGCCTTCGTAGTCGTAGGTCGCCGAGTTGTCGAGCGCTTTGATGCTCGAGATTTCAGGCCCTTCTTCGTCCGGGTTGCCGCCGTTCCAGAGTTTGCTCAGGCTCTGGTTCCCGTCAGACGGCCAGCCTTCTCCCTCGATTGCACCGTCCGGCAACCGCATGAAGAGGATCGAGATCGAAGGCTTCGCGGTCAGGGTCGCGAGCCGGATCGAGCGGCCGTTGACGGTAGTCGTCGAGTGGGTCCACTGGCTGGTGACCCCGGCCATCTGGGCGTAGGCCGCCTCTGCCCCGACTTCCCTGCCTTCCCAGTAGGACTGCGATTTACCGGCGTCGCCGGCGGTGAGGAAAACGGTGCGGACACAGTGTTCGCTCTGGATGTCCTGCAGCAGCGACGGGCTCTGGAAGAGCAGGGTGTCGTCCTCGTGGGCGGCGAAGTACATCGCCGAGGAGGTGCAGCCTTCAGCCGCGCTCGCCGAGGAGACGCCGGCAGCGCAGAAAGCGCTGATGCAGATCGCCATTGCGGCAACGCTGCGAAGGAGGAGACGAGGGTGGCCCATGGTGAGGCCGAGAATCATAAATGGCTTTGGAAAGCCAATTCCGTGGACATCTATACGATTTTTAGGCATGAAACGGGGTCTGGAGGCCCCCTGAGGGGTCAAACCGGCGTCCAATTACCTGAAAATCGATAAATCAGCTGCTTGGACGCTTGAAGACGACCGTCAGCGGCCGTTGATCTGTCCCGGCCTGCCAGGCGAAGTCGATCACCAGGTGGTAGGTCCCGGTCCGCTTGACCGACTTCGAGCTTTCGATCACCACGTTGCCCTGGGCGTTGACCCGGCAGCTGGCGCCCTTCGGCAGCTGCCCCCGGCACTTCACCCGTGACTTGCCCGGCGCGATCACCTTGACCACGTGCTTCGCCTGCTTGCCGACAACCAGCTTCACCTTCGTCTTCGAGAGCTTGACGACGATGTTTTCCTTTGGCGACTGTGGCGGCGGCGGGTTGCCGCCTCCTCCGCCGCCACCGTTGTTGGGAGGCGGAGGTGGCGGGTTTTCCACGTTGACGGCGACGCTCGCGGCAAGACTTTCGTGGCTGCCGTTTTCCACGCCGTTTTTGACTTTGAGCGAAAAGACGAGGGTCGTCGGGATGGCGGGTGCGGTGAAGGTCGGCTTCGCCACCGTCGGGCTGGAGAGCGTCACTTTCGGGCCCGCGGTCTGGATCCAGGCGTAAGTCAGCGTCGGAGTGGTGTCGCCCGGGTCGAAGCTGCCCGAACCGTCAAGCTGCACCGAAGCCCCTGGGACGACGGTCTGGCTGGGGCCGGCGTTGGCGCCGGGAACCGATTCCTTGCCGGCGACGTACTCGCGTTGGAGCCATTCCGGGTACGGCGCGGCTTCGCAATCTTCGTCGGTGCCGCAAGCTTCGTCATGTGGGGTGTAGGCGAAGAAGGCGTCTTCCTTGTCGTCGAGCTGGGTGCCGGTCACGTTCGCCGCCATTTCCGATTTGCCGGCAACGAAGTTTTCGTAGCCCTGGTAGCCGCGGAGGAGGTGCGCCGCCGCATAGGGCAGCTGCGCGACCTGCGTGAACTTGCCGGTGACGATGTGGTCGGAATGATCGAGACCGACCAGTTCTGGGAACGAGTAGTTCTGGGTGTTGATTTCCAGCGGCGCGAAGGATTCGATCATCGCCGTCAGGGTGCTGACCAAGCCGCTATAGGTGTATTTGGCAGAGCCGTCGACCGCTTCGATTTCGGTGATCGCCGGCGTTCCACCGTTGACGCTCCTCCACAGCTTCGTCAAGCTGGGACCACCGGGTTCAGGCATAGGCGGAAATCCTTTGCCGTCGGGCCCTCCGTCCGGCAGCCGCAGATAGACGATCGAGATCCCCGGCGCCCCGCTGAGAGTCGCCAGGTGCACTTTGTGCCCGTTGACGACCGGTTCCGAATGGGTCCAGGTGTTCGCGACAGCGCCCATCTGGGCGTACGCCGCTTCCGCTCCCGCTTCTCGCCCTTTCCAGTATTTGCCCCCGTTCCCGAGTTTCCCGGCGTCGCCCGCGGTCGTGAAGACGGTCTGCACGCATTTGTTCGCGCGGACGTCTTCGAGCAGCTGCGGGCTCTGGAACAGCAGGGTGTCGTCCTCGTGGGCGGCGACGTACATCACCTTGCCCGAGCACGGCCCGGCGGCAAGCGCCCGCGACGGCTCACCGAACAACAGCGCAGCGGCGCATGCGAGCGCTAAAACCGCGCACATCGCTACTGCCCCTACTGCTTTTAAGGAGACTCTCAATCCAGACACAACCCTCTGCCCCGATGTTAGGGGCACCTGGGAATCTGTCTGTTAACTACGGCGTACCGAAAGAAGCGGTTCAGCCGAGGCGTGCTTCGAGCGCCTCGAGCTGAGCACTGACCTCGGCCGGCAGCTTGTCGCCGAACTTGGCCAGATGCTCCTGAACCTGCGGCAGCTGCGCCTTGACCAGGTCGACATCGACGCTGAGCAGGTCGGCCATCGCTTCGTCGGAGATCTCCAGCCCGCTGGTGTCGATCTGGCCCTCGGCGGGCAGCAGCCCGATCGGGGTCTCGACCGCCTCGGCCGTGCCCTCACAGCGGCGGAAGACCCACTCGAGGACGCGGCTGTTCTCACCAAACCCGGGCCAGAGGAACTTGCCGTCAGCGTCTTTGCGGAACCAGTTGACGTAGAAGACGCGCGGCAGCTCGACGCCCTCCTGCTTGCCCAGTTTCAGCCAGTGGGCGAAGTAGTCGGCCATGTTGTAGCCGCAGAAGGGCAGCATCGCCATCGGGTCGAAGCGCAGCTGGCCGACGGCGCCGGCCGCGGCGGCGGTCGTCTCCGAGGACATCGTCGCTCCCATGAAAACAGCGTGCTCCCAGTCGAAGGCTTCCTGGACCAGCGGCACCACGGTCGCGCGGCGGCCGCCGAAGAGGAAGGCGTCGATCGGAACCCCGGCCGGGTCCTCCCACTCGGGCGCGATCGACGGGCACTGACCGGCCGGCGTCGTGAAGCGCGCGTTGGGATGAGCGGCGGGCGTGTCGGAGTCGGGGCTCCAGTCGTTGCCGTGCCAGTCGGTGACGTGGTCCGGCGGCGCCCCGGTCATCCCCTCCCACCAGATATCGCCGTCGTCGGTCTTGGCGCAGTTGGTGAAGATCGAGTTGCGCTCGATCGTGTCCATCGCGTTGGGATTGGTCTTGTGGCTGGTGTTCGGCGCGACGCCGAAGAAGCCGTACTCGGGGTTGACCGCGTAGAGCTTGCCGTCGGCGCCGAACTTCATCCAGGCGATGTCGTCGCCGATCGTCTCGACCTTCCAGTCGGGCAGGGTCGGGACCACCATCGCCAGGTTCGTCTTGCCGCAGGCCGAGGGGAAGGCGCCGCCGATGTACTTGACCGCGCCCTCGGGCGAGGTCAGTTTGAGAATCAGCATGTGCTCGGCCATCCAGCCCTCGTCGCGCGCCATCGCCGAGGCGATCCGCAGCGCGAAGCACTTCTTGCCAAGCAGCGCGTTGCCGCCGTAGCCGGAGCCGTAGGACCAGATTTCGCGCGTGTCCGGGTAGTGGACGATGTACTTGTTGTCGCCGTTGCAGGGCCAGGAGACGTCTTCCTGGCCTTCGGCGAGCGGCATCCCGACCGAGTGCACGCAGGGGACGAAGTCGCCGTCCTCGCCGAGCACGTCAAGGGCACCCTTGCCCATCCGGGTCATGATCCGCATGTTCGTCGCGACGTAGGCGGAGTCGGTCAGCTGGACGCCGATTTCAGAGATCTCGGAACCGAGTGGGCCCATCGAGAAGGGGACCACGTACATCGTGCGGCCCTTCATGCAGCCGTCGAAGAAACCGTTGAGCTCGGCTCGCATCTCGGCGGGGTCGCGCCAGTTGTTGTTCGGACCGGCGTCCTCCTCCTTCTCGGAGCAGATGAAGGTGCGGTCTTCGACGCGGGCTACGTCGGCGGGGTCGGAGAGAGCGAGATAGGAGTTCGGCCGCTTCGCGTCGTTCAGCTTCTCGAAGGTGCCAGCATCGATCAGGACCTGGGCGAGGGCGTCGTACTCCTCGGCGGAACCGTCGCACCAGTGGATGGAGTCGGGCTTCGTCAGCTCAGCGATCTCACCTACCCAGCTCAGAAGTTTGGCGTGGGTAGTAAGCGCGGGGGCGGTGGTCAGATCGCTCATTGCCTCTCTCTATTCAGTCTTTTTGAAGCCGACGATGTCGATGTCCGCTTCCTTGTTCCTGATCTTCCACGTCGAAGTAGCGTGGTCGCCGCTGGAGAACTCGATCGTGCAGGTGAAGGTCTTTCCGGGTTCAACCTTTTGTTCGGAAGGACAGTCGACCGAGGAGACCTTCTGCTTGAGGGATTTTTCCACGTTCGCCTTGATCGTGTCCTCGGTCTTGGCGCGGTCGATGATCGTGTCGCCGCAGCCAAGCGCCGCGAAAGCTAGCGCAAGCACCAGCGCCAAAGCGCCGAGAATTCGGCGGCCGTTCGTCCATTCGAGTTTCACGATCGCGCTGACCAGTATCCCAGGGCCGCCTGCGCAGGGGTTTTCGAGTTAGGCGCCCCTAAGCCGCGTCGATCGATAGATTGCCGCCCGCTGATGAGGTTCTACGAGTTCGAGGCGCGGAAGATCGTTGAGCTGGCGGGGATTCCCGTCACCAAGTACGGCTTCTGCACGACCGCTGACGAGGCCCGCGTGGCCGCCGAGGAAATCGGCGGACCGGTCGTGATCAAGTCCCAGGTCCTGAGCGGCGGCCGGATGAAGGCCGGCGGCGTCAAGTTCGCCGACACGCCCGAGGAGGCCGCCGAGCACGCCGAGGCGATCCTCAAGCTGGAGATCAACGGCCACATGCCGCGCGGCGTCCTCGTCGATCCCAAAGCCGAGGTCAAGCAGGAGTACTACGCGAGCGTCGTCTGGGACGGGACCGCGAAGAAACCGCTGATGCTGTTCTCCGACATGGGCGGGATCGACATCGAGGAGGTCGCCGAGACCCATCCCGACCACGTCGGCAAAGGCCACGTCACCAACCTGATGCCGATTCCGGACTTCGAGGCGAAGCAGACGATCGCCGCGACCGGAGTAACCGGCTCGCAACTGAACCGGGCGACGCCGATCCTCGCCCGCCTCGCCCGTCTCTTCCGCGACTACGACATGACCTTGGCCGAGATCAACCCGCTGGCCGAGCTGACCGACGGCAGCTTCGTCGCCCTCGACGCCCACATGGAGATGGAGGCCGAGGCGGTCGGCCGACAAAAACAGTTGCTTCGCGTGCAGCTCGAGATCGCCGAGGACGACACCCGCGAGACCTACGAGCCCTCCGACTTCGAGAAAAATGTCAGCGCGATTGATGCCGCCGACCACCGCGGCGTGATCCAGGGCAAGGACCACGGCTTCGTCGGCAATCTCGGCCTCGTGATCGGCGCCGGCGGCGGCTCGCTGACGCTGACCGACGCGGTCCGCAGCCAGGGCGGCAAGCCGGCCAACTACTCCGAGATCGGCGGCAACCCGTCGGTCGCCAAGGCCTGCGGCCTGGCCAAGGAGGTG
>DATIPH010000031.1:0-94679 GCA_035472275.1 Solirubrobacterales bacterium | reverse complement strand
TCGAGCATTGGAGCTAATCCCTCCGGTGCCGTGGCGGGGGGCTGTTTGCGCAGCCGCCCCGCCGTTTTCATTTCGGCGACCGTGACTCAGCTACCGACCAAGCGCAACCGTTTCGCTAGTCGTTTCGCGAGAGCCTCCTAGGGGCCGCTCAGGGTCTTACCTGGTTTTGCCGATAAGGGCGGATACACCAGAGTTTTCCGTGCTCCTCAACCCTGAAAGGCCCGGGTCCCGACATGCCATCCCCCCGCCGTCTGCTCCTCACCGGAGTCCTCTCCGCCCTGGCCTTGACGCTTGCCGTACCAGCAATCGCCTCGGCTGCCGGCAACCTGGAACCAGAAGTCACGCCACTCACCTTCCCGGACACCGGGATCCACGATCCCTCCTCGGCGCAGAGCACGAAGATCACCAACAACGGCGACGAAGACGCGAGCCTTGGCAGCGTCAGCGCCTCGTTCCCGTTCCTGATCGACTCCGAAGCCTCCGACTGCGACGACACGCTCGTCCTCGCGCCCGGCAACTCCTGCAACCTCGTCGTCAGGTTTGCTCCGCAGACGCTGGGAGCCGTCAGCGGCGCCGCGACCGTCGAATACAACGACTCCGTGGAACCGCGAGCGCTGGAAATCCCGACCTCAGGCACGGGCGTGACGGGCACTCTCGAAGGCGGCTCGCTGAGCTTCAACTCCCAGCCGTACTTCTTCGGCAGCCAGCAGCAGCAGGTCAACGTGACGAACACCTCCACCCATGCCGTCGTCGCTGAAAGCACGACGATCTCCGGGCCCGACGCCGCCCGCTTCAACGTCAACTTCTCGAGCTGCAACGGCAACCTCCTGCAGTCAGGCAGCAACTGCAGCGTCAACGTGCAATTCAATCCAATCGCGGCAGGCACCTTCACCGCCAGTCTCGAAGTTCAAAACGACGGGACCCTGAGCCCGGTCGTGATTCCGCTGGAAGCCATTGCCCTGGCCGGACCAAAAGCGGTGATCACCCCGAACAGCATCGACTTCGGCATCGTCAAAGTAGGCAGCACCGCCCCGAGCGAAACGGTGACGATCTCCAACGCCGGTGACTTCCCGCTTCAGATCCAGCAACTGCTGATCATCTCCGGAACGCCGACGCTTTTCCCGATCGGGGTAGACACCTGCAGCGGCCAGGAAATCGCTCCGGCCGGCGATTGCGAAATCACCGTCGGTTTCGCGCCGACCAGAAACGGCGAACGAAACGCGTCGGTCTTCGTAATCACCAACACGCCGGGGCCGGTGACGATCGCCTCGCTGACCGGCGAAGGCCTGACTGCCCCGAGCGGGACGGTAGAACTGACCACCCAGGCCAAGGTGGGGGTGCCGATCACCTGCCTCACCAACGGCTACCGCAACGCCGACGAACGCTCCTACCAATGGCTACGGGGCGCCACTCCCATCAGCGGTGAGACCCAGTCGATCTACGTCCCGGTCGAAGCGGACATCGGCTCCAGCCTGAGCTGCGAACTGGAAGTCGTGAATCCGGTCGGGACGCAGACGATCACCTCCACGCCCTCGGCTGCGGTCCTCGCCAACCCGGGAACCCAAGGGCCGGTCGGCCCCCAGGGCACCCCCGGACCTGCCGGTGCCGCGGGAGCGGCCGGTCCGGCGGGGGCTGCCGGCCCCGTAGGACCGAAAGGCGACACCGGCCCGCCCGGGCCGAAGGGCAAGCAAGGCAAGCGTGGGGCGCAAGGCAAGGCCGGCAAGAGCAAGCCCAAGGCTTGCAAGTCGGGCCGTGGACGGCCAGCCAAAGCCAAGTCGAAGTGCACCGCCAAGCACTCTCGCCACAGCCAGGGCTAGCGAAACCAGTACCTCGGAGAGCCCGCTGAGGGGGCGCGAAGTCCGTCAACATCAATCCCAATACGCTGCATGCGCAGGGCATTGATGACCGCGAAAATCCGCTCCCTCAGACACCGCAAGCCGCAGAAGAAGCGGATGCTGATCATCGTCAACCCCTACGCGACGACGGTTTCCGACCGGCTGCGGAACCTGGTCGTTTACGCGTTACAGGGGCGATTCGAGGTCGAGGCAGTCTCGACCCAAGCGCAGAACCACGCCACGGAGCTGAGCCGCGAGGCTGTGGACAAGGGGTACGACGTGGTCGTCGCCTTCGGCGGCGACGGGACGCTGAACGAGGTCGCCAACGGGCTCGCCGGCTCCGACCTGCCGGTGGCAGTGCTGCCGGGAGGATCGACCAACGTCGTCTGCCGCACGCTGGGGATTCCCAACGACGTGGTCGACGCAACCGAGCACCTGCTCTCGTTGGCCGACGACTGGCGGCCGCGCAAGATCGACCTCGGCAAGGTCAACGATCGGCGTTTCGTCTTCGCCTGCGGGGTCGGCCTCGACGCCACGGTCGTGCGCCGGGTGGACGAAAACCCGAAGCTGAAGGCGAAAGCCGGCCCCTACTACTACAGCTGGGCGGGGATCTCGGGCTTCTACCGCAAGTACCTGCTGAAAGCCGTGCGTGTGCGGGTCGAGGTGCCGGGCGCGAGCGCGGTCGAGGGCGTCACCGCGATCGCTCAGAACTCCGATCCCCTCACCTACTTCGGGAACAAACCGATCCGCGTCTGCGACGGGATCGAGATCGACGACGGCACCCTCTCGCTGGCGGTTCTCAAGCGTGCCGCCCAGCGCGACATGCCGACCCTGATCGGCCGCCTGCTCGGCGGCAAAAAAACCGCGGTCGGCCACAAACAGGTCGTCCACTTCGACGACGTACTCCACGCCACCGTCACCTCAATCTCCAAGGAGAAGGATGGCTCGGCCAGGGCCTTCCCGGTCCAGGTCGACGGCGACTACATCGGCGACCGCACCAGCGTCACCTTCGCCGCCGACCCCGGCGCCCTCACAATCGTCGCCTAGCCGCTAGTTGAAACCGCTGTGGTTAGGCGGCTTGATCGAGCGACACGATTTGACCAGAGGCTGCGTCGACCCCGTACATCGCCAGTTGCAATGAGCCCATCACGTCGCGGATATGGAGATCGCTGAGATCCCAGCCATGCCTCAAGTAATGTCTTACAAGCCTGAGATACAGGTGACTCGGCGTCGTGGCGGCACCGCAGTCCAGGACGCGGCGGATCAAGACATCGAGGTCTTCTCCGGGCCTGGAAGGAAGTTCAAGCGATTTGCCGTCGCATTTCTTCTGAGCAGAGATGACCAGATCGACCGTGACAACGTTCTCAAATCCGCTCGCCAATCCCTTGACTGAGCGCTGCCCCTTGCTAAGAAGGGTCACTTCCTCCGGGGCGAAGCCCGCACTCGCCAGCGCCCGCTGAAGCACGGCCCACATCTCGCCCTGGGAATTCGAGAAGACGATTGATATCCAGCCATCCGCCCGCAGGACGCGGAAGGCCTCCTTGAGGGAAGCGGTGATCAGGCGCTCGTAGCGCTCGATCCCGCGAGCGCTTTCGCCCCGCGAGCGATCGACGACGGCTTCGTGCTCGCTGTCGGTACACACGTCGAGCCAAGCCTCCTGAAAGAGATTCATGTCGCCGTAGAAGATGTTGCTTCCGAAGGGCGGGTCAGTAAAGACGTAATCGACGCTTCCGTCGGCGAGATTCAAATTGTCGGCGGATCCAATCTCGTATCGGAATCCTTCGACCTGCTCGACCCCATGTGAGGACATGCGCTCGCGCACATGCGAGTCAGAGCGAATCGCCGCCTCTACCTTGCGCTGAAAAAGATCGTAGACATTCCACTCGAAGAAGACAGGGGCGATGTAGTAGTTCTGGTTTGCGGCGTTCAGGGGCCGTTTCGGGTGCCACTGGTACCGCTTTGATGCTCGGCTCAAAATGCCGGTGAAGGCGAATAAGAGCTTTGACCGCATGCCCTCATCCTCGACCTTTCCGATCTCCTCACGGAGAGTCGAGAGAACGACCAGGTTGCGTCTCGAGAAAAAAGAGCTGGTGGTAAGCAGCCCGTGCCTGCGCAGGGCAGACGCCTGAAACATCTGCCTCTCCTCGCCAATCGTCATTCCGGGGAATGGGTCGGCCGCGGAATCCAGCGGATCGGGCGGACTCGTATGGCGCTGATCGCGCAGCTTGCTCGAGCACTCGCACGAAACGGTGTCGAAGACAGCGGCCTCTGCAACGCGGCTCGCCCCGCGGGCGGTGAAGCGATTGGCGCAGGAGCCGCACTTCATCTCCGCCTTCTGCCAGCGTGCGGCCCTGAACGACTCGTAGTAGTTGACATGGGCGCCGCAATCCCGGCACTCGTAAACGAAGCTCCACACAGTCCTCGAGAGCGTCGCCGTCCTGTCGCATTCCTCGCAAGGAAGGAGATAGACCCCGCCGATTCGAGCCTCGGCGGAGTCGACAACGCGTGATGACACCGCGCGGAACTCCTGGGGCTCGATGAGGTTCAGGTAGTTGGTGCCAATGTGTTTCCCGAGCGCGCTGATATCCCGGATCTCTCCTTGGCGACCGCTCGAGATCGCCGCGACCCCCGTCATCCCCGATCCTCCGTACATGTCGAGCACGATGTCCCCCGGCGCGGTGAAAGCTTCTAGAAATGGCACTATCGCCGCGACAGGAACCTTCGTCAGGTACGCGTGCGCGTTGTAGATAGGGTCGCTTCTCTTGACCGCGACCTCATCGGGAAGAGCGAGGCCGCCGATTCCGCCGTCGTCCCCTCCGCCGGGCGGCCTGATTTGATCGACTCGCGATGCGGACACGGCGCCTAAAGATAGTTCTCGCCGCGGACAAGCCTGGAACCTATGGCCGTCTGATCTGATGGCACTGAAGCAAGACCTGGATTTCCTCCGATTTCTGACGATGGGAGCGGCGGGAACCGCATCCGTTCTCGATTCCCTCGATTGCCACCACGGCCATCGAGCGATCGAGTTGGAGCGCTATGCGACCGCGAACAAGATCTGGGCGCAGAAGGTGAAGCGTCTGCGGCGGCCGGACCTTCTCTGTCTCGACTGCGGCCTCAGAATCGAGGTCAGGGCAAAGTCGAAGCTGGCTATCAAAATGTCCCACAGCGACGCCTCGGATCGGCAATGGGATTTCGGCCTGCGGGACGAAGACCTTGTTGCCTTCGTGGCTTGGCGTGCCGAGCAAGGGGTCCCGTCGCCGCACCATCAGTTCTTTCGGGTCGGTGACATGCGGGCTTCCTTCGGACACGCTCGGCTGGGTGCCCGAAAGGCTGCGTCGGAGGGATCGGAGCGCGACCTCACCTGGCCGGCGGTCGTACCGAAGCTCGACGGGGAGGTGGTCGAGATCGATCTTTCGCACAGGCGAATCCGGTTCCAGCCCTACAGCGGCCGCAAGGTGACTTACCGGCTGCCGCCTGCGGGCATTCCGAGCCACGTTTACGTGGCTGAGGGCCAGCGGGTCCAGGGCGGCGAGGAGTTCATCGCCGGAAGCGTTCCCCTCTGCACCGACATTGAGTGTGCGAGCGAGAGCTGGGATCCCATCCGGGACCTCGCATCAGGCGATCCCGTCGATCGCTACGTAGCGGTCAAGGTGGCGGGCATTGACGGGCGTTTCACCGCGGTTGGCGATCGACTCGAACTGATCTCCACAGACGAGACCGAGGACTCCTGGACCCGCCTTGAGGCGCTTGCCGGCCTGGCGCGGATGCGACCTAAGACCCACACGGGGAAGATCGTCGCCTGGATACGAGAGCACGTCGTTGGAAAGGGTGTTGACGCTGCCCTGGCAATGGAGGGAATCTTCATTCTTTCTGAGCTTCGAAACCACGAGGCTGCGGAGGCGCTAACCGAGCTCAGCGCCGATCGGCGTTTACGCTCGGAAATTCGGTCTGCCGCCGTCGGGGGCCTCGGCACCACGGGCATCGACGACAGCCACCGGGTTCTCCCATTTGTCGCCGACGAGGACGATGACGTCGCGTTGCATGCTCTGGCCGGGATGGGGGACCTCGATGCCACCATCTTGAACGCGCTCAAGAGTATGGTCGCAGGCGGCAACGATCGGGAAGCGGCCTCGGCCTGTGAGCTGCTGGTGGAAGACGGAGAACCTGGCATTCGCTGCCTCCTCGCCCTGGCGCAGGGCAAAGGGGGGCCTGGGGCTTGGGCTCGGGCCGCCCTTGGGCGCCTGCCTCGCGCTGAGGTTGAGGCGGCGGCGAAGTCCGGCCTTTCACCGAGCCTAGTAGCCACCCTCAACCCGATGTGGACCGAGCAGCAGAGCTGGCTTCACGCGCAGCAACCCTTCTCCCCACTGACGCTACTTCGGCAGCAGCGAGTGCGCCACATAAGCCGCGAACGCTAGCTGCAAGCGTCGTTCAGGCGGCCGGAGTAATCCGATACGCGTCGAAGACCGACTCGACGTTGCGCAGGCGCGAGATGCACTGCTTGAGGTGCTCGGTGTCTCCGACCTCGATCACGAAGCGGTTTTTCACCATCGGCGGGTTGGTCGTGCAGGTAGCGCCGATGATGTTGATCCCAGCCTCGGAGAAGGTCCGCGAGAGGTCCTCGAGCAGGCGAGTGCGATCGTAGGCGTCGATTTGCAGCTCGACCCGGTAGGAAGCCTCGTTTTCACCTTCCCAGCTGACGTCGACGAAGCGGTCGGGCGACTTCTTCAATGCCTTCACGTTCTTGCAGTCTTCGCGGTGGATCGTGATCCCACGACCGAGCGAGACGTAGCCGGCGATCTTGTCGCCGGGCACCGGGCGGCAGCACTTGGCGAGCCGCACGGCGACGGAGTCGACGCCCTTGACGGTGATCCCGTAGTTGGCCGCGTCCTTGGTGCGGCGGGCGCGGTTTTCCTCGCGCGGGCCGACCAGGCCGCTCGGCTGCTCCTCGACGGCCTCGCCCGCCTTCAGTCGCTGCATCACCTTGTTCGCAGCCGTCTTGGTCGAGATCTTGCCCTGGCCGAGCGCGATGTAGAAGTCGGTGCCCTTCTTGAAGCCCATCTCGCGGATCACGTCGGTGAGCAGGGGCGAACCGGCCACCTTCTGCATCGGCAGCCCACGCTTGCGCAGCGCCTCCTCGAGCCCCTCGCGGCCGTCGCGCTCGGCGTCCTCACGCCGCTCCTCTTTGAACCAGGCGCGGATCTTGTTGCGGGCGCGGCTGGTCCTGACCAGCTTCAGCGAGTCGAGCGAGGGACCGCGTTTCTGCTTCGCGGTCAGCACCTCGACGATGTCGCCCGAGCGCAGCTGGTAATGCAGCGGCACCATGCTCCCGTTGACCTTGGCGCCGACGCAGCTGTGGCCGACGTCGGTGTGGACCGCGTAGGCGAAGTCGAGCGGGGTCGAGCCGGCGGAAAGGTTCTTCACTTCGCCCTTCGGGGTGAAGACGAAGACCTCGTCCTCGAAGAGGTCGACCTTGAGCGACTCGAGGAACTCGGCCGGGTCCTGTTCGCCCTCGGCCTCGACCAGCTGGCGAAGCCAGGTCATCTTCTCCCGCTTCGGGTCTCCCCCGGTCCCCTCTTTGTAGGCGACGTGGGCGGCGATCCCGTACTCGGCGAGCTTGTGCATCTCCTCGGTCCGGATCTGGATCTCAAGCGGCTTACCCTCGGGCCCGATCACGGTCGTGTGCAGCGCCTGGTACATGTTGGCCTTCGGCATCGCGACGAAGTCCTTGAAGCGACCGGGCAGCGGCTTCCAGATCGAGTGGATGACCCCGACCGCGCCGTAGCAGTCCTTGATCGAGCCGACGATCACCCGCATCGCGGTGAGATCGAAGATCTCGTTGAACTCCCGCCCCTTCTTCGCCATCTTCGTGTAGATCGAGTAGAAGTGCTTGGCACGGCCGGAGATCTCGGCCTCGATCCCGACCTGCACCAGCTCCTCGGAGAGGAACTGGCCGGCGTCGGAGACGTAGCTCTCGCGCTCGTCGCGCTGCTGGGCGACCAGCTGCTTGATTTCGGCGTACTTGCGCGGGTGCAGGGTGGCGAAGGAGAGGTCCTCCAGCTCCCACTTGATCGCGTGGATCCCCAGCCGATGTGCAAGCGGCGCGTAGATCTCCAGCGTCTCGTGCGACTTCACCGTCTGTTTCTGCTTCGGCAGAGCGCCGAGCGTGCGCATGTTGTGAAGGCGATCGGCCAGCTTGATTAGGATCACCCTGACGTCGGTGGCCATCGCGATCATCATCTTGCGGTAGTTCTCAGCCTGCCGCTCGTCGCGGCTCTCGAAGGTCATCCCGGTCAACTTGGTGACGCCGTCGACCAGCTGCGCGATTTCCTCGCCGAACTCGGCGCGGATCTCGTCAAGGCTGGCGCTGGTGTCCTCGACCGTGTCGTGCAGCAGCGCCGCGCAGAGGGTCTCGGTATCGAGCCGCATCCCGGCGCAGACCTGTGCCACCCCAACGGGATGGGTGATGAACTCATCGCCGGAGTAACGGACCTGATCGGCGTGGCGCTCGCAGGCGAAGTCGAAGGCGCGCTCGATCATCGCGCGGTCGATCCTCGCCACCACCACCGCGGTGCCGGCGCCCTGAGCGCTCGCTCCGTTCTCGACGCTGCCGTTGTCGCTCGACGCCGAGTCGAACTCCTCGATCACCGCGAAAAGATCGGCGAGGAGCTCGGAGTGCTCTACGGCAGTTTGGGTCTTTCTAGGAATCGCTTCGCCTCCACGAATTCTTCGCTGTAGGCACGGAACGCGACTGAGCGCTCCAGATCGGTCTCTTCTGAGGATACGACCCCGACGCTGCCGCCGCCCCGATCTGGCTCCCCTGCGAGCAGGCCAAGCTCGCGCAGGACCCGGAAGCAGCGGGCGGCGGTCTCGGGCGCAAGCCGGTGCGGACCCGGCCCTACGAGTGCCTCGCGTAGCTCGACGCCATCCACTTCACCGGCATCACGCAGGGAGCGAAACACGGCGGCGACCGTCTGCCGCGCCGCCAGTTGCTCTTCGAGCGCCGCGAGGGCGAACGGAAGCTCCGCCTCGGACCAGAGTCGGTGGAGGTAGCCGGCCTTTGAATCACCGGTCTCCAAAACCGGCGATTCCAAGGGAAGTGAAGCGAGCGCCTCGACATCGGGGCTCGGCGGCGGATCAACGAACACGACGTGCTCGAAGGAGGCGGCGAGGTCGGGAGCCAGCACGAGCGCTGCGTAGTCGGTGAGGGCGAGACCGCTCACGGCCCGGTCGAGCAACCCAGACAGGCGATCGCGTCCGCAGCGATGGCAGGCAACCAGGCCGGCACCACCGTTGAAGCGCGCAAGCCCCGCGGCTCCGGTCGCCAGCGCCGCCCGCCGCGAAGCGTCGGCACAGACCGCGAGCACCCCGGCGCCACTGGAGATCAGCTCGGCGAGGGTCGCGTTGAGTGCGCCACCCCCACCGATCACGCGACGCGATGAACCGCTACTCGCCAGGCGCTTTTGTTCACCCCCTGCGAACAAAAGCGCCTCACCCTCCGGCTCGCGGTCCAGTTCAGCTTCGAAGCGCTGCCACCACTCGGCGTCCTCGCACGCGCAGGTGTGCGAAGCGAGCGCCGAGTCCTCGGCGGCGGCGTCGAGCGGGTAGAGCTCGCGCAGGACCACGCGGGGCTCGACCGAGCCGTTCCAGTGATTGACCTCAAGGCGGACGGCAGCGTCGACCGGATCCTCGGCTCCGACGCCCAACGAGGAGCGGCCGAAGGCAACGCCGAGCGCCCGGTGTGAGCCACTGTGAAGGCTAAACCGGGAGTGCTTACCCTCTTCCCCCATCGTTCGCACATCGCTGACCCGGGCCGAGGGCACCATCAGCCGCACGCCCGGGTTGCCCATCCCAAACGGCGCCAGCTTGCCGAGCTCCTCGGCGAGGTCGAGACCGAGGCCGACGCCGCCGACCATCGCGTCGATCCGCTCGGTGCGGCGCAGGTCCTCGGGCGCGAGCACTGCGTTCGCATGTGCGGCGAAGGCCTCGCGGAACGCGTCGAGACTCTCGGCCCGCAGGGAGAGGCCAGCCGCAGCGCGGTGGCCGCCAAAGCTCTCCAGGTGCTCGGCGCAGGCCTCGAGCGCGGCCAGCAGGTCGAAGCCCGGAATGCTGCGCCCGGAGCCACGCCCACCGCCCTCGCCGTCGAGCGAGACGACGACCACGGGCCGCTGGTGGCGCTCGACCAGGCGTGAGGCGACGATCCCAACCACCCCCGGGTGCCAGTCCTCGCCGGCCAACACGAGCCCGTGCGCTTCGCGCACTCCCTCCGGCAGCTCGCGCAGGCTCGCCTCGGCGGCGATGTCGACCTCGAGCTCGGTCGCCCGCCGCTCGGAGTTGGCGCGGCTGAGCTCGGTCGCGATCTCCTCCGCCCTTCCCTCGTCCTCGGTCAGCAGCAGCTCGACGCCCGCGTCGGCGCGGTAGAGCCGCCCCGCCGCGTTGATTCGCGGCGCCAGCCGGAAACCGAGGTCGCTCTCGTCCAGCCGCGTCGGCCCGCATTTGGCAGCCGCCATCAGCGCCCGCAGGCCAACCCGCCGGCCGCGCTGCATCTCCGCCAGCCCGCGCCTGACCAACGCCCGGTTCTCGCCAACGAGCGGAACCAGGTCCGCCACCGTGGCCAGGGCCACCAGGTCGAGATCCGGCTCCTCCTGAGGCATCCCGGCGGCGGCCCGGAGCGCCAACGAAAGCTTCCAGGCGACCGCGGTCCCACAGAGGGAGGCGAACGGATAGTTCGAGATTTCTGGGTGGAGGATCGGGCAATCGGGCAGCTCCTCTCCCGCTTGGTGATGATCCGTGACGATCACCTCAATTCCCAGCTCTCGCGCCAGTCGCACCTGCTCGACCGCCGTGATCCCGCAGTCCACCGTGATCAGCAATCCGGTTCCGCGGGCGGCCAGCTTCTGGACGTTCGCGGCCGAGACCCCGTACCCGTCGGAGATCCGGTCGGGGATCAGCCAGTCGCAGTCGGCGCCGAGCTCGCGCAGGGTCGAAACCGTCAGCGCCGTCGCGCAGACGCCGTCGACGTCGAAGTCCCCGTGCACAGTGATCCGCCGCTCCGCTTCGATCGCGGCGAGGACCCGTTCGACCACCGACTCGATCCCGGCGAAGGCGGCGGGCGAGTGCGACTCGTCGGCAGCGAGAAAGGCGCGCGCCTCCGCCGGCGTGCGGTAGCCGCGGCGGACCAGCGTCACCGCCACCGGCTCGGAGAGCTCCAAGTCGTCGGCAACCGCCCGCACGTCGGCGTACTCGTAGGGCTCAGCGGCAAATGCTTTGGCGGTATCCGGCACACAGCCAGGCTAGGCAGGGCGGCGGCGGATTCATGCGCCCGCGGGGCCGGAAACTGCAGGGGAACTCGCGGCGGCGCGTTAGCTCAGCCGCCGCTCGGCGCGGACGCCGAGTGCGTAGACGATGCCGAGCCCGATCACGGTGCCCGGGATCGCCAGCAGAGCGGTGCCGAGGTCGGTATCGCCGAGGCCCTTGCCGCTCACCTCCTGAACGATCATCCCGAACACGATCGAGCCCAGGACGGCCCCGATGAAGGCACCGACGATCCCCTGCCAGAAGCGGTCAGGCAGGAACACGGTGAAGTGCCAGAGGGCGATGCCCATGATGAAGAAGACGAGCAGGGCCATCTCTACTTGTGCCTCCCGTGTTTGCGGCGCTGCTGGCGACGAGCCTTGCGCGCCTCGTTGCGCTCGCGGCGCTCAGTCGAGCTGTTGTCCGGCCCGGGATCACCGCCGTTGCCCTCAGTGGTCCGCTCGGCAGTCGCGACGGCGCCTTGCTGCGGCGCGGCGGCCGACTCGGCCGCCGCGGCTTCGACGTCGGGATCGGGCTCCGGCGCGAGTTCGGTTTCGGAGCCCTGCTCACCACCCAGCAACTCGGTCTGGGTGTCGTCCGCGTAGGCGGGCACGACACCGCCCTCGACTTCGGCGATCCGCAGGCGACGGCGGATGAAGCCCGGCTCGCGTTCCTTCCAAGCGGTCAAGACCGGCGAGGCGATGAAGATCGACGAGTAGGTCCCGGAGAGGATCCCGATTAGCATCGCGAAGGCGAAGTCCTGCAGCGTCGTGCCGCCGAAGATCAGCAGCGAGCAGATCGCCAGCAGGGTCGAGAAGCTGGTCGCCAGCGAGCGGGTCAGAACCTCGCTCATCGAGCGGTTGACGATCTGGGAGAACGCCGCCCGCGGCATCCGCGGCACGTTCTCACGGATTCGGTCGAAGACGATGATCGTGTCGTAGATCGAGTAACCCAAGATGGTGAGGAAGGCGGCGACCGTCCCGCTGCTCACCTCTTTCCCGGTCAGCGAGTAGATGCCGGCGGTGATCAGGATGTCGTGGAAGATCGCGATCAAGACAGGCACCGCGAACTTCGGGTCGAATCGCAGGGCGATGTAGCCGCAGATCACCAGCAGCGAGAAGATCAGGGCCTTCAAGGCGCTGTTGGCCACCTGTTCGCCGAAGGTCGGCCCGACGCTGGTGCTTTCGAAGCCGCCTTCGGCGACCTGGAAGCTGTCGTTCAGCGCCCGCCGCGCGTCTTTGACTTCATCGGGTTCGAGCTCGTTCGACTGGATTTGGAAGACGTTGTCGCCGAGCACCGGATCGGAGACCTGCTGCACCTCCTCGCTGCCGATGCCGGCGTTATTGAGGCTGTCGCGCACGCCTTCTTCGTCGGTCGGCTTGACCAGCGCGACCTTGATCCGGGTGCCCGACTCGAAGTCGATCCCGAAGTTCAGCTGCTTGGTTGCCAGTGCGAGGCCCCCGACCAGCAGGATCACGCCCGAGATCGAGAAGAACCAGCGGCTGGCCCCCATGAAGTCGAAGTGCCAGCGCATGCCTTTGCCGCCCGCCCCGAGCGCGCTCGGGGAGCCCAATAGTCGCGAGCGGCTCATGCTGCCGAGCAGCGCCTGGGTGAAGACAACCGCGGTCAGCAGCGAAACGATCGTGCCGACGCCGAGGGTGAAGGCGAAGCCCTTGACGCCCGCCGTCGCCAGGACGAAGAGGATGAACGCGGTCAGCAGGGTGACGACGTTGGCGTCGATGATCGTCGCGATCCCGCGTTTGTAACCAGCGGCAATCGCGCTCGACATCGAGCGTCCAGCCCGCACCTCCTCCTTTATTCGCTCGAAGATGACGATGTTCGAGTCGGCAGCAACGCCGATCGTCAGCACCAAACCCGCGATCCCCGGCAGGGTCAGGGTGATCGGGATCAGTTTGATCAGGGCGAAAAAGATCACCCCGTAGGCGCCGAGCGCGACCGAGGCGATCAGCCCGAGGAAGCGGTAGTAGAGAAGCAGGAAGAGGACAACGAGGGCGAGGCCGATGATCCCGGCCTTGATGCCGTCGTGGAGGGCCTGGGAGCCGAGGGTCGCAGAGACCTGCGTCTCGCTGATTAGTTTCAGAGTGATCGGCAGGGCGCCGATCTGCAGCGTCGTCGCCAGTTCCTGTGCCTCGCCGACGGTGTTGAAGCCACCTGAGATCTGGGCTCCCTGGCGGCCGTCGATCCCGTCGGGATTTTCGGCGTAGTTGATGATCGGGCGGGTTTTGACTTCGTTGTCGAGAACGACCGCGAAGTGGCCCGAGCGAATCGCCGCTTCTTCGGCCCCGGACGGGCCGATCGCCGACGCCTGACCACGCTGGGCGATCTGGCGGGTCACTTCGTGGAAGGAGTCACGCCCCTTGTCGGTGAATTCGAATTTGACAATCGGTTCATTGAACTGGCCGTAGGCCTGTTCGGGTTCCGTGATCTCGTTGCCGTTCAGGGCCGGATCGTCTTTGAGCGCGAACCAGCCCGGCTGCGCGGTTTCGTCGGTTTTGCCGTTTTCGTCGACCGGCAGTTCGGAGACGAGGATGAAGCCGGCCGGGATTTCGACGACGATCCCGTCTTTGGGGATTTCTTCGCCGGTCGGGCTTAAGTAGAGGTCCTTCTTTTCGAGCTCGGGACCGGCCAGCATCTTGTGCGGCGCGTCCTTGTCGAACAGGTAGTAGCGCGGTTTGGCGACCGAGCAATTGCTGCAATCGGTGCTCGGTTCCTGTTCGGAGGCGAGCAGCGCCGCTTCGTAGGCGGTCGGATAGGCGCCGGCGGCGATCAGCCGCTGGTTCTCTTCGCTGGTGGCGTTGCGTCCCGCGTCTTTCCAGCGTTTTTCAGAGGCTTTCAGCGCACCGGGAGGGGGTTCCTGCCCGGGGCGCGATCCGAGCGCCCGCTCCGGGCCGACCAGGTTCGGCTCCCAGTCGTAGAAGTAGAGCTGAGCCGTCGTGCCGACCTGTTCGGCAGCGCGTTCGGTGTCTTCGACGCCGGGCAGGCTGACCGTGATCTGGTCGGTGCCCAGACGCGCGACTTCGGACTCGGTGACGCCGAGCCCGTTGACCCGCTGTTCGATGATGTTGATCGAGTCATCGATGTCTTCGCCGTTGACCGACGTTGCGGTGCCAGTCGGTTGGCCCTGGTAGACAAGCTCGAGGCCGCCCTGGAGGTCGAGGCCGAGCTTCGTTTCCTTGCTGGCGATCACGAGCGCCGAAGCGATCACGAGGCCGAGCACGAACAGCAGGACGAAGAGGTACCGGCGCCGTTTGCCCACCGCTCTAGCCCTCCGGGGTGAGGACGAGCAACAACCCGCCGTCGTCGTCGTAGGCGGGGAAGACGTCGGCGACCGCCTGTGCCGGCAGATCGCCCTCGGCGTTGACCGAGACACGCTTGCCTAGCGAGCGCACGCCCCACTCGAGCGAAGTCTCGATCGGATCGGCGACTCCGTCGCCGTTGGTATCGGCTTTTGGATCGTCCCCTTTGTCGATCCAATCGAGGCCGAGAACCTCGCGCACTGGACGACCGATCACGTCCTCGTCGGTGAGACCGGTCAACTCGAAGCTGCCTTTGCCGGCGTCGATCACGCGTTCCTGCTTGTCACAGACGAAGAAGGCAGCATTAGGAGCCGGATAATAATCGTCGAGTAATTCGAATACGAATCCGAATCCGCATTTCGAGCATCCCTTCGGGCGCGTGCTGAAGCCCGCGGTGCGGTCGTTGCTGACGTCGCGGTGACCGCAATTGGGACAGATGAAAAACGGCATGGACGACAGGCTAGCTGGAGAGGGCGTATAACAGCGCCCGCATCCTCAGAACAGACTCGCCGCGCCCTCCGGCGCCGGTAGCCCGAGATGATCGTAGGCCCGCTGGGTCAGAACCCGCCCTCGCGGCGTCCGCTTCAAGAGGCCCTGTTGCAGGAGATATGGCTCGAACACGTCCTCGATCGTGTCCTGCTCCTCGCCGATCGCGATTGCCAGGGTCGAGAGGCCGACTGGGCCGCCGCCGAACTTGCTGGCCACGGTGTCGAGCAGCGCCCGATCGGAGCGGTCGAGACCGGCGGCGTCGACCTCCAACATCTCCAGCGCATCGGTCGCGATTGCGGCCCCGATCTCCCCAGTCCTCTTCACCTGCGAGTAGTCGCGAACTCGCTTCAGAAGCCGGTTGGCGACCCGCGGCGTGCCGCGCGAGCGAGAGGCGATCGTGTGCGCGCCATCGGCGTCGATCTCGACCCCGAGGATGTTCGCCGAGCGGGCGACGATCAGCGCCAGGTGCTCGGCGCTGTAGTGCTCGAGGCGGTGGGAGACGCCGAAGCGGTCGCGCAGCGGCGTCGTCAGCAGTCCCGCCCGCGTGGTGGCGCCGATCAGCGTGAACGGCGGCAGCGGCAGGGTGACGGTGCGGGCGCCAGCGCCCTGTCCGAGCACCACGGGCAGCTCGCCGTCCTCCATCGCCGGGTAGAGCGTCTCCTCGACGGCGCGGCCGAGGCGGTGGATCTCGTCGATGAAGAAGACCGAGCCCGGCTCCAGGGCGGTGAGAAAAGAGGCGACGTCGGCCTTGCGCTCGAGCGCGGGGCCGGCGGTCTGGACCATCGGCACCCCGAGCTCGGCGGCGACGATGTGGGCGAGCGAGGTCTTGCCAAGACCGGGTGGTCCGGCGAGCAGGACGTGGTCGAGCGGCTCGCCGCGGCCGCGCGCCGCCTCGATGAAGATCGCCAGCTGGTCGGTCACCTGCTGCTGGTTGACGAAGTCAGCGAGGGTCGGCGGCCGCAGGGACTGGTCAAGGTCCTCGTCCGGCACGTCCGCGCGGGCGTCATGCACCCTGACCTCGGCGTCGATGGGGACCGGCTCCTCGCCGATCCCGGGCGTGCGGATCCGGTTGGCGCCGATGTCGGGCGAGTCGCTCATGCCGCCTTGCTGGTCCCGGCCTTGCGCAGGGCGACCGCGAGCAGCTGCTGCGGGTCCTCGCCCTCGATGCCGTCGAGTAGCTGCTCGGCCTCAAGCGGCGCGTAGCCGAGGTTGACGAGTCCGTCGCGGGCGAGGGCACGGGCGTCACCGGTCTCCGCCGCCGCGATCGCGACCTCTTCCTCCAACGCACCCGCCACTTTCTCCCGCAGCTCGACGATGATCCGCTCCGAGGTCCGCTTGCCGATCCCGGGCACCGCCTGGAAGCGTTTGGCGTCGCCGGCGGCGATCGCGCGCAGCAGAACGCGCGCGCTGCCCCCGGAGAGGGTCGCGATCGCGACTTTGGGACCGATGCCGCTGACCGAGATCAGCAGCCGGAAGAGGTCTCGCTCCTCCTCGGAAGAGAAGCCGTAGAGGGCCAGGGAATCGTCGCGGGAGATCAGCTCGGCGTGCAGGAACGCGTCCTGCCCGGCCGCCGGCACCGCCTTCAGGGTCTCCGAGGAGACCGCCAGCCGGTAGCCGACGCCGCCGGCGTCGACCACGACGTGGTCGGCGCGCCGCACCATCACCTCCCCCCGGACCGCAGCGATCATCCGGCGACCCGCTCCGCCACCCGCTCGGCGCTGGCCGCTGCCTGCCGGCGTCCGTCGCCGCCGCCGTGGCAGATCGCCACCGCGAGGGCGTCGGCGGCATGGTCGGGGCTGGGCGGCTCGGGCAGCCGCAGCAGGGTGCCGACCATGCGCTGCACCTGGTCCTTGCCGGCTGAGCCGGAGCCGCAAACGGCTTTCTTGATCGCCTGCGGCGTGTACTGGAAGCAATCGATACCGCCCTCGGCGGCGGCCAGCATGGCCACCCCGCAGGCCTGGCCGACGGCCATCGCTGAGCGCACGTTCTTGCCGAAGTAGACCTCCTCGATCGCCATCGACTTCGGCTCGTGCCAGGCGATCAGCTCCGTGAGAGCGCGGTGGATCCGCTCCAGCCGGCGCTCCATCGGCAGATTCGGGGTGGTTTCGACCACACCGCCGTCGAGGGCGACCATGTGGTTGCCCTCGACTCGGACGATGCCGAAACCAAGGTTTGCTGCGCCGGGGTCGATCCCCATCACTACCTGCATGGGTAGTGATTCTGGAAACGCGGTCGGATGCCTCCCCTGAGGCAGCCGTCCCTAGGCGGCCAGCTGCTCGAGCACGTCCTCGGGGATGTCGAAGTTGGCGAAGACTTCGTCGACATCGTCCTGGTCGTCGAGGGCGTCGAGCAGCTTCAGAACCCGCTCGGCGTCATGGCCTTTGAGCTCGACTGAGCTTTTCGGCTCGGTCGCGATCGTCGCCGACTCGATCTCGACCCCAGCCGCCTCGAGCGCTTCCCGCACCGCCGTCAGGTCGGCCGGCTCGCAGAGCACGGTCAGCCGCTCGCCGTCCTCGCGCACATCCTCGGCGCCAGCGTCGATCGCCGGCATCAGGTCGTCCTCGTCGTAACGACCGCGATCGACCGCAATCGCGCCCTTTTTCTCGAAGATCCAGGCAACCGAGCCGGGCTCGCCAAGGCTGCCGCCGTGGCTGGTGAAAGCGAAGCGGATCTCGGCACTGGCGCGGTTGCGGTTATCGGTCAGGGCTTCGACCAACACGGCAACGCCAGCCGGGCCGTAGCCCTCGTAGACGATCCGTTCGATCGCGGCGCCGTCGGCGGCGGCCCCGGTGCCGGTGTCGATCGCCTTCTGGATCTTGTCCTTCGGCATCGAGGCTTCGCGCGCCTTCTGCACGGCCGTTGCCAGCGCCGGGTTGCCGTCGGTGTCGCCACCGCCGTCGCGGGCGGCGACGGTGATCGCCCGCGCGAGCTTGCTGAAGAGCTTGCCCCGTTTCGCGTCGGCGGCGCCCTTCTTGTGTTTAATCGAATGCCACTTCGAATGACCGGACATAAGTGCCATTCTATGAAGTAGGGAGATGACCACGGAGTCAACGCATACTCACGATCATGGGAGAGGGATCGCCGCGGGGGTGGTCTTTCTCGCGATGCTGCTCGCTGCCTTCTCGCTCAGGACCGCGATCCCGCTGAGCTGGGTCTATATCGCCTCCAAGGTTTCCCACACGCAGTTCCCGAGCGGCGGGCCGTACGCGGTCGTCGCGGTCGGGATCATCGCTTCGGTCCTCTTCATCGCCTGGCTGATCGGTCGCCTCAACAACCTCTACATCCGCATCACCGGCACCAACCAGCTTGGCCCGATGCGGCCGACCTGGATGCGCAGCATGCGCGAGGCCGCCCCCATGCGCGGCTCGGTCACCGTCGTCGAGGCAGTCCTGATGGCCTCGGTGATGCTGGCTGCACTGGCGCTGACGATCTGGTTCTTCCTCGCCGCCGGCTCGCCGATCCCGAACCAGTAGCGGCTTCCGTCGCGGATCTCTGGCGAAACCTTTTCATTTCGCCGACAAGACGTTACATCAGGCGAGCTAAAGTGCCATCATGGCCGTGATGGAGAGAGAAGAGCGACCGGCCTGGACCGACAGAAGACTCGACGACCTCAAGGGGTCTGTCGACGGAGGTTTCGGGGATATGCGCGAGGAATTCCGGGCGACCCGTGGCGAAATGTCGGCCAACCACCGCGCCTTGATGCAGATGGCCGCCGGTATCTGGATCACCGCGGTTGTCGGCTTCCTCGGCGTGATCGCCACCGTGATCACCCAAGCCTGACCAACCTCGATTCGTCGCTAAACGACGAACCTGCCGTCTTCCTGCATCACCACGCCGTCGACTTCCAGCTTGCCGCCGAGGCGGAGGTCACAGACGAGGTCGGTGTGAACCGCTGACTCGTTGACGCCGCCCGACTCCGGATAGCTGGCGCCGACCGCCATGTGGACGGTGCCACCGAGCTTCTCGTCGAGCAGGACCTCGCGAGTGCCGCGGTCGATCCCGTAGTTGGTCCCGATCCCGAGCTCGCCCAGAGTGCGAGCACCCGCGTCGGTGTCGAGCAGCGTGATCAGGTACTCCTCGCCGCGCTCGGCGCTGGCATCGACGACCCGGCCGGACTCGAAGCGCAGGCGCACCCCGGAGACCTCGCGGCCGCCGATCACCGCCGGCAGGTGGAAACTGACCTCGCCCTCGACCGAGTCCTCGACCGGGCCGGTGAAGAACTCGCCGTCGGGCATGTTGTTGCGACCGTCGCAGGGGATGAACTTACGGCCGGCGATACCAAGGGTGATGTCGGTTCCCGGGGCCGTTACCCGCACCTCCTGGTGACCCTCGATCCACTGCGCCAGGCGCTCGGTCTCCGCCGAGGCCCGCTGCCAAGCGGTCAGCGGGTCGCCGTCGTCGGCGAGACAGGCCGCGTAGTAGAAGTCCTCGTAGTCGGCCAGGCTCATCTCCGCCTCCGAGGCGTAGGCGCTGGTCGGGAAGAGGGTGAAGACCCAGCGGAAGTCGCCCTCGGCGGACCTTTTCATCGCCCGCGTCATCAGGTCGCCGGTGACGGACTGGCGCAGAGTCTGCCGCTCTGGAGCAACCCCGGAGAGCTCCCGCGTGTTGGTGCTGGCGCCGATCGCGATCCGCACGTCGGCGTGGTCGACCATCCACTCGGCGAACGGCGAGATCCATTCCAGCTGCTTGTCGGAGGCGTGCTTGAAGTAGGCGGCGATCTGTCCCTCGAGGGCGACGTTCAGGACCGGGTTGCCACCCGCCTTCAGCACCTCCTCGTAGACCGCGATCAGCAGCGGCGCCGCGGCGCTCTCGCCGTCGATCGAGACGACATCCCCGTCCTTCACCTCGGTCGAGTAGTTGACAAGGATCTTCGCCAGCGCCTTGGTCCTCGGATCGCCTGCGGTCATCGCGCACTCTCCTCTTTTTCCCGCTCGCGGAAACTCGTCGTCATCGCCATGAAGATCGCATGAAAGCGGGGGTCGTCGGTCAGCTCAGGGTGGAAGGCGGAGGCCAGCACACTGCCCGCGCGTACCGCGACGGGGTGCCCCTCGTAGCTGGCCAGCACTTCGACCCCGGGCCCGTGGCTCTCGACCCAGGGGGCGCGGATGAAGACCGCGCGCAGGGTCTCATCGCCGATCCCCTCGACCTCGAGCTCGGCTTCGAAGCTCTGCAGCTGACGCCCGAAGGCGTTGCGGCGCGCCGTCACGTCGAGGAAACCGAGGTGGTCGGCATCGCAGACGATCAGCCCGGCGCAAGTCCCAAGGATCGGCCGGCCCGCGTCGTGATGGGCCCGCAGCGCCGGCTCCAGTGCCGCCGCTTCGATCCCCTTGCTGATCGTCGTGCTCTCGCCGCCGGGGATCACCAGTCCATCCAACCCCTCCATCTCAGCCGCGGTGCGAACCTCGTCGACCTCGGCACCGAGGCGGCGAAGCATGCGGGCGTGAGCCTCGAAGTCCCCCTGGAGCGCTAGGACCCCGACCTTCAGCGGTCAGGCTCCGCGATTCTGCAGGAGCGCGTCGGCGGCTTCGAGGTCGCCGATCTCGAGGCCGGGCATCGCCTCGCCCAGGCCGATCGAAGCGGCGGCGACGCGCTCGGGGTCGTTGAAGTGGGTCGTCGCCTCGACAATCGCCTTCGCGCGGCGCGCCGGGTCAGAGCTCTTGAAGATGCCGGAGCCGACGAAGTTACCCTCAGCCCCGAGCTGCATCATCAGCGCCGCGTCGGCTGGGGTAGCGATACCGCCCGCGCAGAACAGGGGCACCGGCAGGCGACCCGCGGAGGCGACCTCCTGGACGACTTCCAGCGGCGCCGGCAGGTCTTTGGCGGCGGCGGCGAGCTCCTCGGGGCGCAGCAGCGCAAGCTGTTTGATGCCAGTGGTGATCTCACGCATGTGGCGCACCGCCTCGACCACGTTCCCGGTCCCGGCCTCGCCCTTGGAGCGGATCATCGCCGCTCCCTCGCCGAGGCGGCGCAATGCCTCACCAAGGTTGGTGGCGCCGCAGACGAAGGGGACCTCGAAGGCGAGCTTGTCGATGTGGTTGCGCTCGTCGGCCGGGGTCAGGACCTCGGACTCGTCGATGTAGTCGACCTCGAGCGCCTGCAGGACCTGGGCCTCGGCAAAGTGGCCGATTCGGGCCTTGGCCATCACCGGGATGCTGACCGCCTCCTGGATCCCCTTGATCATCGCCGGATCGGACATGCGGGCGACGCCGCCGTCGCGGCGGATATCGGCCGGGACGCGCTCGAGCGCCATCACCGCGCAGGCGCCCGCCTCCTCGGCAATCGTCGCCTCCTCAGGCGTGACCACGTCCATGATCACGCCGCCCTTCAGCATCTCCGCCAGGCCGGTCTTCAGTCGAAACGTTGCTCGCTCAGCCATCGCGTCCCATATTACGTGGGACACCCCCTGGGCCGGCGCGCCGCCCCGGACAAAACCCCTGCATGGGCTACTTCAGTTTGTATGCCCTAATACGGTCTTTGTGCGTGGCTTCGTCGCGGGCGTAGAGGCCGTGGGCCAGAGCCTGGACGAGCGCCATCAGCGCCGTATTAGAGCGCGTGAAGCTGGGGCTGTTCGACGAGAAGTAGAGGGTCAGCTCGGCGTGCTCCCCCGCCTCCGACATCGTCGCGTCGGAGATCGCCAGGGTGCGCGCACCGCGGTGGAGGGCGAGCTTCATCGCCCGCAATATGAGCGGGTGGGCACGGCCGGCGGAAAGGGTGATGACCAGCGTCTCGTCGTCGATTCGGCCAAGACGCTGGAGCGACTCGCCGCCGGTCGAGGCGACGATCTCGGCCCGGATGTCGAGCAGGCTGAGAGTGTGGCGCAGGTAGCTGGCGAAGAACGCCATCTGGTCGACCCCGACGATCACGATCCGCTGCGCGGTGGCAAGCGCCGAGACCGAGGCATCGACCTGTTCGGGGGTCAGTTTGCGCGCGGTTTCCTCGAGGTTCGAGTAGTCGGCGCTGAGCGAGCCCTCGAGCTCGGAGTGGTCAAAGGAGAAGAGGGCCCCTCCGGCGGCGACACCAGGACCGGCGATCGTCGTGCGGTACTCCTCGATCGCGGCCTGCTGTAGCTCCGGGTAGCCCTCGAAGCCGAGGGCCTGGGAGAAGCGCACCACCGTCGATGACGAGGTGCTCGCTCTCCTGGCCAGCTCCTCGGCGGTGAGGAAGGCTGCCTCGTCGAGGTGATCGACGATGTAGCGGGCGACGTCTTTCTGGGAGCGCGAGAACTCGTCGAAACGCTCCTGGATGTAGTCGGAAAGGCTCTTCAGTTGGGGGGACTTCGTTGCAGTCTTGGTCACGGCGGTCCATTTCGCCCTACCTGACGCTTTCCCTTCTGAGAAACTCGCCTGATGACCCTCGAAGACGCACTTCGCATCACCAACATGAACATGATCGCCTTCGACTTGTTGCTCGGGAGCGCCGCGATCGCGGCCCCGGCGGCGACGCTAAAGGTGCTCGGCCACGACGAGCCCTCGCCCGACGCCAAGCATCTGTTTCGGCGCTGCGGGCCGATCTGGCTCACCTTCGCCGCCGCTCACGCGGTCGCCGCCAAGCGCGGCCGGGCGGGTGACTGGCAATCGCTGGCCTGGTTGCGGGGGACCGAGATCGCGACCGACGCGCTCTGGGCCCAGTCACCGGCGGTAAGTCGGCCCGGCGCCAAGCTCGGCCTCTACTTCGCCGGCGTCGCCAACGTCGCGATGGCCGCTGGCTTCGCCTGGATGTCAAAGCGCTGAGATGAGCGAGTTCGACGGCCAGCCCAGTATCCGCTGGTCCCTGCGGGGCCTGACCGAAGAGGGCGACGAGGCCTGGCTGATCCGCGGCATCGCCCGCAAGCTCTACCGCTGCCCCGGCTGCCACGGCGATATCGCTGTCGGTGATGAGCACACCGTGGTCCAGTTCGTGCGCCGGCTCGGAGGCACAGACCACCACCACTGGCACCGGCAGTGCGCGGAAGAGATCCTGATCCCGGAGCTATCGAACCTGAAGCGGGTCCCCGCCTCGGAGTCGAGTCAGTCGCGGTTGGAGAAACGCGGCCAGGTCAAGTCGGGCCGCAGGCGCCGTTAGCGTGAAGCTCCTCCTGTGGTTGAGGTCCATTCCGGGCCGGTTGAGGTCCCTCCGGTCGCGGTTGAGATCCACCTACGCGCGGATCGGGCACACCTACTGGTCCTGGAAATGGGGGCTGCTGCTGCTCAGCGTCGTCATCTTCGTCCCCCTTGGGCTGCTCGACGCGCTGGCGCTCCAGGTCGACGTCGAATCGCTCGATCTCAACAGCGGGATCAAAGTCGCGGCACTGCTCACCGCGATCGCGCTGGCGACCACGACCGGGCTGCTGGGCGAGGTCTTCTTCAGCGGTGCCGTTGCGATCTCGCTCACCCACCCCGAGCACGATCGGCCACCACCCCTCTCCCACATCGCCCGCCAGATCAACTACCGCCGCCTGATCGCGCTGGACATCCTCTACGTGATTCTGGTCGCGGTCGGGTTTGCCCTGTTGATCGTCCCCGGCGTCCTCGTCTTCATCTGGCTCGGACTCGCCGGTCCGGTCGTCGAGATCGAGGAGCGGACGGTCCGCGGCGCCTTCCGCCGCAGCTGGGAGCTGGTGCGTGGGAACTTCTGGTTCGTCTTCTGGGTGCTGGTCCCGGTCGAGGTGATCGGCGACGCGCTCGGCGACGGCGTCGCCCATCTGATCCACGACTGGCTCGGGGACACGCTAGTTGCCGGTTGGCTGGCCGAGTCGGCCTCCAACATCGTCCTCTCCCCCGCCTTCGCGGTCGCCGCGGTGCTGCTCACGGTCGAGCTGATCCACCAAAAAGACGGGTCCGGGCCGCGGGTACACTCGGCCCCGGGAGTGACGGCATGATCACCGCCTCGATCTTCTCCAACTTCTGGGAGAACCTCGTCCAGCACGAAGAGCAGGGCTTCTTCCTCGTGCTCTGCGGCTTCCTGCTCTCCTTCGCCTTCATCCGCACCAGCGCCCGGCTGATGCGGAGCCCGAAGGTGCCCTGGTGGCCGGGGAGCGTCGTCAGCGACAGCGGCGTCCATCTCCACCACCTCGTCTGGGGAATCGTGACGATGATGATCGCCGGCTCGCTCGGCTTCCTCGCCTTCGGCCGCAGCCCCCACACCGAGATCTTCGCCTTCGTCTTCGGTGTCGGAGCCGGCCTGACGATCGACGAGTTCGCGCTCTGGGTTCACCTCGAGGACGTCTACTGGGCCTCGGAGGGGCGCAGCTCGATCGACGCGGTGGTGATCGCCGCCGCCGCGATGTGCCTGGTCCTGCTCGGCTACAGCCCGGTCGCGATCGAGTCCGGCTCAGCGGAGACGGTGATCGTCAGCGTCGCGCTGACGGTGATCGCCTTCTCGGTGGTCGCGGTCTGCTTCTTCAAGGGCCGCGTCCTGCATGGCGTCGTCGGCGCTTTCGTCTTTCCCGTCGCGGTCTACGGCGCCTGCCGGATCGGCAAGCCGCGCTCACCCTGGGCGCGGCATCGCTACGGGGAGCGGCGGCCGCAGAAGCAGGCGAAGGCGGAAGACCGCTTCGCGCCGACCCGCCGCACCGAGCGCTTCAAGGAAGCGTTCCGCGACGTCGTCGGCGGCAAGCCCGAAGAGGGCGCCGCCGCCGCCCGCGACGAGGCGGTCGCGGCGACCCGCGAGGCAACCGAGGAAGTCCGCCAGCGGGCCGAAAAGCTCACCCACCGGAACGACTGAGCCGGCGTTCGAGGTTGGCGCGGACGGCGGGCCACTCGTCGTCGAGGACGCTGTAGTAGGCGGAGTCGCGGACGCCGACGGTGGGGACGATCATGTGCTTGCGGAGGATCCCCTCGAACTGGGCCGGGAGAGCGGCCATCGCCGCGCGGGAGCGCTCGTTGCGGGCATCGGTCTTGAGCTCGACCCGAATGCAGTCGAGCGACTCGAAGGCGTGGCCGAACAGCAGCAGTTTGGTCTCGAGGTTGGCGCCCGTGCGCCAGGCGGAGGGGTTGAGCCAGGTCCAGCCGATCTCGACGACGCGGTCGGCCGGGCGCACGTTGAGGTAGCGGCTGCTGCCGAGGACGACGTCGTCGGCGCGGCGGCGGATGACGTAGACGCCCTCCCGCCCCTCGGCCATCGCCTCGAGTGAGAGCCGCATCCAATAGTCGAAGAGCTCGCGGTCCTCGCCGATGTTCGCGAGCCAGGCCCAGATCTCCGGCGCTTGAGCCGCACCCCAGAGCTCCTCGGCGTGCGACTCCCGCAGCGGCTCGAGGACGACTAACTCCCCCTCGAGCCGCGTCGCCAGGTTCTCCACCCGGCCATCTTGACCGATTCTCAGCCGGCCCCGTTCATGTTCATCAGGCCGACGATCTGACCCTCGGGGTCAGCGAAGAGGGCGATTTCACCGCTCGGGATCGGCATCGGCTCCATCACCGTGCTTCCGCCAAGAGAGTTGGCCTTGGCCAATCCCGCAGCAACGTCGTCGACTTCGACGTAGAAGGTCACGCGGCCCTCGTGGCCCTCCGCCTGGCCGATTCCGCCGGGAATCCCCTGGCCGCCGGTGTCGATGCTGGTGTACGGCATCGCCTCCATGTCGGTCAGTTGCCAGTCGAAGAGGCCGGAGTAGAAGCCCTTCATGCTCTCGCGGTCTTTGGCCGCGATTTCGAACCACATCGTCGGATTACCCATCGTCTCCCTCTCGTTATGCGTTTGCGAATTTGTCCGGGCCGGCGTCGCCACCGCTGGCGGCGATCGCGAGCCGGTCGAGGTAGTGGCGCCAACCGTGACCGTGTTTGGTCGCCGACTCGGCACTGCCCAAGTCGCTGTGGATTAGTCGCACGTGGGTGCCGTCACGTTCGGCCGCGAGCAGGACCTCGACCGTGCTGCTGCCGGCCTTGGTAATCGAGTCCTCGCTGTTCCAGCCCCAGGTGAAGACGACCCGCTCGGGCGGTTCGACGGCGACGTACTCGCCGGAGGCGATCGTGTCGTCCCTGATCTCGCAGCGGAAGCCGCCGCCCGGTCGCGGGTCGGTCTCTACGACGCGGCCCATCCACTGCACCATCAGGCCGGAATCGGTGAAGAAGTCGAAGACCGTTTCAGGGCTTGCGCCGATCCACACCTCGACCTCGACCGCGTCCATCGTCTCTGCGTTTGCCACGTTTGTTCCTCCTCTGTTGCTCCAGCTCAGCGGCCAGCTTCAGCCGCTCCAGTCGGTCCGTCCAGAATCCGTTCATGAAGTCGCGTAGGTCGGCTAGCCCCTCCGGCCGCGCTCGGTAGAGGCGGCTCGTCCCCTCCCTCCTCTCCTGCAGCAGCCCAGCGCCGCGTAGAACCGTCAGGTGCTGGGAGACAGCCGGGCGGGAGACGTCGAAGTGAGCGGCGATCTCGCCGGCGCTGAGCTCCTCGTCGCGGACCAGGGACAGGATCTGCCGCCGCCGCGGCTCGGCAATCGCCCGCGCTGCGAGGTCCAGCTGCTCCAGTCCGTCTTTCAGGTCCGCGTCGATGGACTTATTTAAGCAGATTCTTACGTAAGTGCCCTCTGACGTACTGGAGGCGCCTGGAGGCTCTGCCCGGCCCGCCTACTGGCTACAGACCTTGAAGCCGATTTCATCAGCGAGCTGTTCGCGTTCCGGTTCCGTTTCCGTACGCAGTTCATAGGCGGACCGGTATGCGCCTTCGTTGCCTTCCTTTGCGGCGGCCAGTGCGTCCCTGTCCCAGGCGGCGACGCGGCGGCGCGAGCTGAGGTAGGCGTCGAACTCGTCTTCCTTGCTCTTCGGCGGCACCAGCGCTTCGAGGTCCTGTACCTGCTTGCTGGAGATGCCGACGAGCTCTTTGGCGAATTCGACGTTGGGGATTTCTTCCGCTTCCTTCGTGCCGCCGAATTCGGCTTTCACCCCTTCGTACGTCGTCCTCGCTTCTTCGCAGCTCTTGTCCGCCCCGGCGACGAGCTCGCGCGTGGAGAGGCGATCCGTTTCCGACTTCGGTTTCTTCGCTTCTTCCTTGGTGGTCTGTTCCTTCGGCGCCGTTTCTTCCTGCGTCGTCGTCGCTGCGGTGCCGGTACCCCCTCCCCCGCCCGAGGCGAGCACGACAATCAGGACCACAATCGCCACCAGGGCCGCTGCCCCGCCCGCGAGCGCCGGCAACCGCTGCCTCGCGCTCGTTGGCGATTTTTTACCCCCTATAGGGGGGTCAACATCGCCATCGTCACGGCGCGTGGGCTCGGGCCGCGTTGGTTCCGTCGGGGGCTCCCTCACCTGTTGGGACTCGACCGTGGCGGCGGCGCCGGTCGCGACGGTGCGCTCCGGAATCGGGACCCCGGTGCCCCTGAGGGCGGCCTGGGCGGCACGGCCGAGGTCGCCGGCCGAGGGATAGCGGTCGTCGGGCTGCTTCGACATCGCCCGGACGACGACGTCGTCGAGTGCCATCGACACCGCCGGCACGTAGAGCGAGGGATTCGGAGGTGGGTCGTTGAGGTGGGCATAGAGGCGGGCCGCCTCGCCCTCGCGCGGGAACGGGACTTGGCCGGTGAGCAGCTTGTAGAGCAGGCAGCCGAGCGCGTAGACGTCGACCCGGGCGTCGATCGCGCCGCCCGAAATCTGCTCGGGGGCGACGTAGTCGAGGGTGCCGACGAAGCGGCCGGTCTGGGTCAGGCCCGACTGGGTGGCGACGTTGCGGGCGACGCCGAAGTCGGTGATGTAGGCGTGCTCCGCCCCCGCGTCGCCGCTGATTAGGACGTTGGCCGGCTTCACGTCGCGGTGGACCAGGCCGGCGGCGTGAATTGCGTCGAGGCCGTTTCCGACCTGGGCGATCAGCGCCACCGTCAGCTCGGGATCGAGCCGGCCCTCGCGGGCGATCCGGACGCCGAGGTCGGAGCCGGCGACATAGCGCATCGCGATATACGGGATCCCGCCCTCCTCACCGGCGGCGTAAATCGGGACTACGTTCGGGTGCTCTATTGAGGCGGCGATCTTTGACTCCTCGGCGAAGCGCCGGGCGAAGACGTCGTCTGCGGCCGCCTCCGGCGCGATCAACTTCAGTGCCACCCGCCGCTCGAGGCCGGGCTCGAGCGCCAGGAAGAGGATCCCCATGCCACCGCGGCCGAGCCGGCGCTCGATCCGGTAGCCGGCGAACTCGTCGCCGTCAGAGAGCTCGGCCCAGGCCCCAGACTCAACCATCGCTCAACCCTAGCCACAGAATCCGCGACCTAGACTGACGGTTGGGAACGAATGCGCCGCCGCCTTGCCATATCCGCGCTGCTGACGCTTGCCGTGCTTCTCACGGCCGGCATCGCCAAGGGAGAGTTGAGCCAAAAGGGGAACCTGCGGATCTCCTTCCAGGGCGGCTTCACGCCGCACTCGCTGCCCCGCGAGCGGCTGGCGCCGA
Organism: Solirubrobacterales bacterium; assembly: GCA_035472275.1. GTDB lineage: Bacteria > Actinomycetota > Thermoleophilia > Solirubrobacterales > 70-9 > VAYN01. The sequence continues at coordinate 66,406 of DATIPH010000031.1, read as the reverse complement.
TCACGGTCAGCGTCGAAGGCTCGATCGGCACCACCGACGGCACCCGACCACCGGCCCTACGGGAACTGCAGATCGGCCTCAACCGCGCCGGCCGGATCTCTAACCGCGGCTTGCCTACCTGCACGACGGCGCTGCTGCAATCGACTACCGACAACGCAGCGATGGGACGCTGCAGATCGGCGCTGGTCGGCCATGGCGGTTTCTCCGCCTCGCTCGAAACCCTCGGCCAGTTGACCCCCGCCCATGGCCACGCCCTCGTCTTCAACGGCCTCTTTCAGGGCAAACCCGCCCTCCTGCTCCATTTCTACGTGTCCGTGCCGGTGCAAGTGACGCTGGTCCTGCCACTGGTGATCACCCACCAGGGCAAGGGCAAGTTCGGTACGACGCTGACTGCCCGGATTCCGACCCTCGCCGGCGGTCTCGGCTCGATCACCAGGGTCGCGCTGAAGATCGGCCGCCAGTACTCCTTCGAAGGAAAGCGCCGCAGCTACATCAGCGCGAGCTGCGCTGCCCCCGCCGGCTTCCCCGGCGCCCCTTTCACCTTCGCTCGCGGCGCCTTCGACTTCGCCGACGGCAGGGAGATCACAACCACGCTGACCCGCAACTGCACGGTGCGGGCCGGCGCCTGATCCCAAGCCTGGCGCCGGCTCAGCCGAGGCCGAGGCGATCGACGTCGCTCTCCTCCCCGCCAAGGTGGTGGGCGAGCTCGTGGCGCAGCGTCCGCTCGACCTCCCGCGCGAGCCGGGCGCGGTCGTGGCCGAAGTCGCGCTCAAGCGTGTCGCGGTAGATCACGATCCGGTCCTCGAAGCCCTGGTGGGCGACACCGTCGCCGAAGTACTCCCCGTAGGCCTGTTGCTCTGAACCGAGTTCGGAGATAACCACTGGGACCTCTACCAGCAGCCGCTGGAACTGCTCAGGCAGGCCGTCTATCGCGTCGGCGACCAGCGACTCGAATTCGTCCAGCTCAGCTTCGTCCACGCTGAAAGTGTCCACAACATGCAATAGCTTCGCTCTGCAACTGCAAACGAGTGGGAGATCAACGATGAGAGACGGTCAGTCGACCAAGACCACCAAGCTGCGAACCCTCGGCCCGATCCTGGTCGCGGTGTTCGCGCTGATGGCCGGCGGCGTCATCTGGTCCGGCTGCGGCAGCGACGACAGCACGCAGACCGCGAAGGAACAGATCGAAAAGGGCACCGAACAGGCCGAAAAGGGGATCGAAGAAGGCACCAAGGAAGCCGAAAAGGGCATCGAAAAGGCCAAGGAACAGATCGAAGAAGGCAAGGGCAGCGCCAAGAAGGGGATCGAAGAAGGCGTCAAGAAGGCCGAAAAGGGGATCGAAGAAGGCAAGCAACAGGCTGAAAAGGGCGTCGAAGAAGCGAAAAAGAAGCTGGAAGAACTGGGGAACTGAAGCCGACCCTGCCGGCGCGCGTCTAGCGCGCCGGCAGCGGGCAGGTGACGTCCTCGAGCTGGAGGATCGCCAGGCAGCGGCCGAAGCCGATGTACTGGCCAGCCATCATCATCAGCTCGAGGATCTCGGCGTCGTCGAAGTGCTCGCGCAGGACTTCGACGTCGGCGTCGCCGATGCCGTGGTGGTCGACCGCCATCCGTTCGGCGAATTCGACCGCTGCGCGCTCGGCCGGGCTGTACTCGGGGTTGGCGGCGAAGTCGTCCCTCCAGATCCCGGTCGCTTGCTGCTCCGGCACGCTCTCCGGCGCCAGCCGCGCCGACTGGCAGGTGACGCAGCCGTTGAGGATCGCGATCCGCAGCCGAACCAGCTCCTTCTGGGTGGGCATCGAAACCCGCGCCATGTGTTGGGTCGCCCAGTCGTTCTCGTCTATTCAGGCGCCGGGATCTGCGAGGCCATCTGGGTGTAGCCGGTGGCGCTGGGGTGGATCCCGGTGTCGCCGGTGATCACCCACGGCGGGCCCGTGACCGGACCCCTGCAGAACGAGAGCGGGTGGCTGATCAGCAGCTCGTCCTGGGTCGCGCCGATTTGGACGCTGGGGCCGTCGACCTTGTAGTCGAGCCGCGAGCACGAGTACTTCGACGGGTAGACGGGAGAAAGGTCGATGCCGACGTTGAAGTGCGGCGGCGTCACCACCTGCAGCCGTTGCGGGTTCACTTCGCTCGCCACCTTGGCGATTTCGGCGTTCATCAGTTTCGCCACCTCGGCGATTTGGACGGCGCTGTAGGCGAGCGCGGTCGAGGGGATCGAGAGGTGGTACTGCATCAGGTAGATCGTCGCGTCGGTGTTCTTGACCAGCTCCCGGTAGATGTCTTCGAGGCTTTCGTGGAGGCGGATCTTGGCGAACGATTCTTCGACGCATTCCTGGTAGCCGCCGAAGATGTCGGAGTAGATCGCGCAGCCCATGCTGTCGATCCCGAACAGCATTTCGTCGAGCAGCGGGTTGGCCCCGAGCGTCATCAGGATGTAGTCCGGGTCTTCGGACTCGATCTGCTTAGTGGTCGCATACAGGGGGCCGCCGGGGGCCCACTGGCCCGGCTCCGAGCCGCTGATCGCGAGGTTCTCGTAGTCGCTGATCCCGTGTTCGTTCGACCACTGGGCCGCCCAGGAGATGTTGTTGGCGAGGCCGTAGTCGGGCGCGTATTCGACTTCCTTCGCTTCGTTGCTCACCACCACCGAGTTCGACGAGCAGGAATCGATCAGCTTGACGTTGCCCGGTTTGCATTCGAGCAGGTTGACCAGGGGCATCGGCCTGCCGGTGTCGTAGTAGCCGAAGCCGGCGGTCACCGAGTCCCCCATCGCCCGAACGACGGCGTGGGCGGCGCTACCGACCCGGACGACGACCGGTTCGGAGAGCGGTTCCGCCGAGGCCGAGGCGCCTCGCGGCGGGCTCGCGACCAAGCTCAGCGTGTCGGTGCCGCGGAACTTCGCCGCCGGGGTATAGGTGAGCCAGGGGCTGTGGATCCGGACCCTGCCGTGTTCGGGAGAGGACGCGACCCGCCAGCGCCGCGGGCTCGTGCAGGCCGGCAGCTTGACCGAGACGCGGCGGCTGTAGTAGGAGCGGAGCAGAGGCACGGTGCCGCAGACGGGGGTGCCGGAACCTCCCAGCGGACGTCTGGCCTGCCCCTGCGCACTGAGCTCGAGAACGCCGTCGTGGTTGACGTCGAGCGACCCGTCTGCCTTGACTTCGACCTGCCCGGCTTCGCGCGCGGCCCGAGTCTGCGCCGCGTCGAGGACGACCTGGTGCACGAACCGGAACCGGCCCCGTCGCTCGGGGGTACGGGGCAGGCCGCCGCTGAGAGCGATCGGGGCTCCGAACAGGCGCTGGCGCCCGCCGCCCGGGCGATCGACGAAGACTTCGAGGTCGAACCGGCGGCCGAGGAGATCGATCGGATAGGCGACACGAACCAGCAGCACGCCGCGTCCGTGGGGCAACGGCGCCAGCGCCACCTTGCCGACGGTGACGTCCGTGAAGGCGGTCTTCGCCTGTCCCGCCGGTGCCAGGGCCGACAAGGCGACCAGGGCGAGCAGGACGGCGATCGCGAAAGCCCTTCTCATCGCCGGCAAAGGTACTGGCCGCGGCGGCGATTGGGCGGGGTTTTCGACAGTCCCGCGGCGATCGCCGAGTCAGCTCAGCCCGACAAGGCGCTTTTGTACACCCAGAGAGAACAAAAGCGCCTTGCCTACGAATGCTCCGCAATGAACGCGCGGATCACACCGACCGCGGGCGAACGGAAGGGGAAGTAGAGGGCAGAGACGTGGCCGCGATCGGGGACGACGTAGAAGCGCGAGCGTGGGAAGCGCGCCTCGACTTCTCTCCCTTCCGCGACCGAGGTGACGTTATCCACCTGGCCGGCGAGGATCAGGGTCGGGAAGGAACGTGACGCGCGCCAGCCCGAGGGCACGGGCCGCTCCAGCCCGCTGGCCGGCGGCGCGGGCCAGGCCAGGCAATTGGTCAGCCGGGCCGCCGAGGAGAGGATGTACTCGCGCCGGGTGAAGGGCGCGTAGTAGTTCTGGGGCATTTTGCTGATCGCGACCGAGAGCTGCCGAATGCGCTCGTCGATCGGCGCCTGCGGGTCCCAGAGCAGCGGGTAGTCGTTGCACTCCACCGCGATCTCGAGGCCGTAGGAGAAGGCGGTGGGGTCGCCGTTGCCGGGCCGACCGGAATCGATCAGGCGGTTCAGCCGCCGCGGATCCCCTTCGAGGAAGCGGCGGTTGCCGTCGTCAAGGCTGAGGTAGGAGCGGGGCGCGAGGTAGGCGGCCTGCAAGAGGACGGAGAGAAGGTCGTCGGTCGAGCGGTGGGTGGCCTGGAAGCGCCTCACCACGCCGCTGAGGCGGGCGACCGGATCGCCCGAGCAGGTCGGCGAGACGCGACAGGTGATTCGCAGTCCCTGCAGGCTCGCCGGATAGATCGAGCGGTAGTAGGGGTCGTCGGTCCCCGGGTAGCTGGAATCGAGGATCAGGCCCCTGAGGCTGGATTCGTGGCGGACGGCGTAGGCCTGGCCGAACAGGGTCCCGTAGGAGTCGCCGTAGAAGAAGACCTTGCCGAGGCCGAGCGAGCGCCGGACGACCTCGAGGTCTTCGGCCGCTTCGGCGGTGGTGTAGCCGGCGTAGCGCGGGCCGAGCTGGTTGGCGCACTCGCCGACGGCGATGTATTCCTGGACCAGGCCGCCCTGCAGGCCGGGGCAGTCGATCGCTTCCGAGCGACCGGTCCCGCGCTCGTCGAAGAGGACGAGGTCGTGGCGGCGCAGCAGCGGCCCCAGCGCTGCGACCAGCGAGCTGGCGTATTCCGGGGCCGTCGAGGCGTAGCCGGGGCCACCGTCCATCGCCACGATCGTCGCCAGGGGCGGCTGGCTGCGGTCGGAGCGGGGACGGACCGCGAAGGCGACCTTGGTCGTCCCCAGCGCGGGGTCAGCGCGGCGAACCGGCACGGTCACATGGCCGCATCGAAACAGCCGTGGCATCCCGAGGTTGCAGGGCTCGAGCTTCGGCCGAACAGCCTCCGCGGACGGAGCCGCGCCAGCCGTGAGCGCCAATACAGTCAGCGCCAGTGAGACCGGCAGCCAGCGACGAGGGGGGATCACCGCCGCAACCTAACCCAGTGCGGCGGCGCCTGGCGCGGATCGCGATCTGGATCGGCGCCGTCGTCCTCTTCATCGCTGTCCTCGACCTGCTCGGCGTCCCCGCCAGCGACTGGATCCGGGATTTGTTCCGCAAGGTCGGCGAGATCCCGCCCTGGGCTGTCATCACCGGGGTGCTGCTGGAGACGGCGCAGACCTCGCTGGCGGCACTGGCCTGGTTCGGGATCCTCCGCGCTGCCCTCCCCCACGCCCGCGTCTCCTACCGGCTGATCCTCGCCTGCTACGCGGTTGCGGTCGCGCTCAACACCTTCCTGCCCGCCAACATCGGCACCTGGGTGATGCTGCTGATGTTCACGACGCTGCTCGCCGGCGCCACCTTCACGATGGTTTTCTCCGGCCTGATCGTCGAGAAGATCTTCTTCAGCGCTTTCAACGTCGGCCTCTACCTCTACCTCTTCATCTCGGTCAGCGGCTCCTTCGGGATCAAGCTCGGCTTCCTCGAAGACCACGAGGCGTTGGTGATCCTGATCGTCGTCGGCGCCATCGTCCTCCTGGCGCTACTGGCGCGCATCTTCTGGCCGCGCTTGCGCAAGCTGCGCGAAGAGGCCGCGGCGGGCGGCGCCATCCTCCGCAGCCCGCGACGCACCTTCCTCGACCTCTTCCTGCCCGAGCTCGGCAGCTACGCGGCCCGACTGGCGATCGTCGGTGTCTTCCTCGGTGCCTATGGGATCCCCGTCACCTTCCACAACATCGCCACCGTGACCGCCTCCAACTCGATCTCCAACAGCGTCTCCGCCACGCCCGGCGGCGTCGGCGTCACCCAGGCGATGAACTCGGCCGCGCTCTCGGGATCGGTCGACGCCTCGACCGCGACCGCCTACTCGATCGGTCAACAACTGGTGATCTCCGCCTGGGACGTGCTGTTCGCGGTGATCGTCGTTTCGTGGGTGTTCGGGTGGAGTGGCGGCAAGGCTCTGGTGGAGTCGTCGTATAAGGACGCGAAGGTCAAGAGTCGCGAGATGCGGGAGAAACACAAAAAGGGTTAGGGATCGGGGTTTGGGGGAGGGTCGGGTGGCCCTCTACCTTCGCTGGGATTTTCGCCTTTAACTGCCCAGCTCTCGCTGACGGGCACTGCGAAAATCAGGACGCCGCTCGTACGAGGGCCACCCGACCCTCCAACCGAAATCGGGATTCCGAATTGGGATGTTCCGCTTGGCGGAGCCGGTCAAGGTTCGGATAACGCCCCAATTTCTCACTTAGCTTGCGAGGGACGGAAGCTCTCCCAAAAATCCGGTGGTGATTTGGCCAACGGAAGCTAGTGACCTCGTGGGGTTAGAGGAGCTTCCCGTTGGGTGGGGCGGGGTGACCCCTCCCAAAACACTCAAAAGCGAGCGAAGCGAGCGGGTTTTGGGAGGGGTCACCCCGCCCCACCACGCCAAACCTAAGCCCCTTCCAGCCCCATCCAGACGCTCTTCACCTCGGTGTAAAGGTCCATCGCATAAGACCCCATCTCCCTCCCATGCCCACTCATCTTGTACCCCCCAAACGGAGCGGCAGGGTCCCCTTCGCCGTAGCAGTTAGTCCACACCGTGCCGGCGCGCAGCCGGCGTGCGATCCGCACCGCGCGAGCGCCGTCGCGGGTCCAGACCCCGGCGGCGAGGCCGTACTTGGAGTCGTTGGCGAGCGCGACCGCCTCATCCTCGTCGGAAAAGCGGAAGACGGTGACGACCGGGCCGAAGACCTCTTCCGTCGCGACCGGTGAGTTGGCACTGACGTCGGCGACGATCGCCGGGCGCAGGAAGTTGCCGGCGGCGAGCCCCCCGTCTTCGGCGCGGCCACCGCCGATCACCCGGCCCTCGGCGGCGGCAATCGTCAGGTAGCGCTCGACCCGCCGCAGTTGCTCGGGGGTGACGATTGGCCCGATCTCGGTCTCCGGGGCGATGCCGGGCCCGACCTGGAGCGCGGCGGCATCGGCGGCAAGCTCGGCGAGCACCTCGTCGTAGATCGAGTCCTCGACGTAGAGGCGCGAGCCGGCGGTGCTGTCCTGGCCCATGTTGTGGAAGACCCCCCACAGCGCCCCCTGGCGGCGCAGGGTCGGGTCGGAGTCGGCAAAGACGATGTTCGGCGACTTGCCGCCGAGCTCGAGCGAGACCCGCTTCAAGCTTGGGATCGAGGCCGCCAAAACCATCTGCCCGGCCTCGGTGCTGCCGGTGAAGGCAACCTTGTCGATCCCGGGATGGGCCGCGAGGACGGTGCCGGTGACGGCGCCGGGGCCGTTGAGGACGTTGATGACGCCGGGCGGGAAACCGGCCTCGCGAATCAGCTCGGCCAGACGCAGGGAAGACAGCGGGGTCTGCTCGGCCGGCTTCAGGATCATCGTGTTGCCGCAGGCCAGCGCCGGCGCCAGCTTCATCGAAGCCATCAACAGCGGGTAGTTCCAGGGCACGATCCCGGCGCAGACGCCGACCGGCTCGTGCAAGGTGTAGACGAAGCGCTCGGGAGTCGAGACCGGCACGGTCTGGCCCGGATGCTTGGTCGCGTAGCCGGCGAAGTAGCGGAACATCTCCGCGGTCAGGGCGAGGTCGTCGCGACGGGAGAAGGTGATCGGCTTGCCGTTGTCGAGCGTCTCCAGCAGCGCCAGCTCATCGGCGTCGCGCTCGATCAGATCGCCGAGGCGCCACAGCAGTCGTCCCCGCTCGGCCGGGGTCAGATTCGGCCAAGGGCCGGACTCGAAGGCGCGCCGGGCCGAAGCGACCGCGACGTCGACGTCGGCGGGGCCGGCAGTATGGACCGTCCCCAGGGAGTCGCCGGTCGCCGGGTCGAAGCTCTCCAGCATCTCCCCGTCACGGGCCTCGACGAACTCGTTGTCGATGAAAAGACCACTTTGGCTCACCACGGCGCTATCCATCAGCCCCGATCCTGGTCCTCTCGATGGCGGCGGCGAGGATTTCGGCCGCCCTGCCCACCTGCTCGTCGGAAATCGTGAACGGCGGCGCCAGGCAAAGGATGTCGTCCAGCAACCCCCGGGTCAGCAGCCCCCGGTCGCACGCCTCGGCGGCAGCGGAACGGCCGCGGCCGAGGGCGGCGGGCCAACGCTCGCGGGTCTCGCAGTCGCGGACCAGCTCGATCCCGACCATCAGCCCCGCCTGGCGTACCTCGCCGACGTCCGGCAGCTCCCGCAGCGGCTCGATCAAGCCGGCGAGAGTCGCGCTCGATTCGCGCACGCGGGCGAGCAGGTCCTCGCGCTCGATCGCTTCGATGTTGGCCAGCGCCACCGCGCAGGCGACGGGATGGCCGGAGTGGGTGAAGCCGTGCATCAGGTATCCCGGTTGGCGCTCGGGGTCGCGCAGCTCCTCCCAGATTGGGTCGGCGACGACAACGCCGCCGAGCGGCACGTAACCACTGGTAATGCCCTTGGCGAAGGTGATCATGTCGGGCACGACGTCGTCGTGTTCGACCCCGAACCAGGAGCCTGTGCGGCCGAAACCGGTGATCACCTCGTCGGCGATCATCAGCACGCCGAAGCGATCGCATATCTCACGCACTCGACGCAGGTACCCAGGCGGGGGCACAATCACGCCTCCCGAGCCGAAAACCGGCTCGACCATGACGGCGGCGACACGATCGGCGCCCAGCTCTTCGATCCGGCTCGCCAGCGCCGCCCCGGTGCAGACAAGGCACGTATCGGGGTTGCAGGGCGTGCCCGCGTCGCAGCGGTAGGTGTAGGGCGCGGAGACCTCGACCACGTCGGGCGCTTCGCCTCCGAAGTCGCCGTGGTAGGCAGGAAGCCGGGTCGCGGTCGTGGTTACGCCGGAGAGGCCGTGATAGCCCCGGTCGTGGGCGATCACGATCGACTTCGAGGGTTGGCCGTCGCGGATCCAGTGGCGGCGGGCGAGCTTGATCGCGGTCTCGTTAGCCTCGCTGCCGCTGGAGACGAAGAAGACGGCGCTGAGGTTGCCCGGCGCCAAGTCGGCGATCCGCTCGGCGAGCTCGATCGCCGGCGGCGAGGAGACGCCGCCGAAGGTGGAGACGTAGGGAAGCTCCGACATCTGCTGCGTCGCCGCCTCGATCAGATCCTCGCGCCCGTGGCCGAGGTTGACCGTCCAAAGCCCGGCGCAGCCGTCGATCAGACGCCGGCCGTCCTCGGCGACGAGCTCGCATCCCTCGCCGCGCACGATCACCAACGGACCTTCCTCGGCGAGCTCCGAGTGGTCGGTGAGCGGGTGGATCAGGTGCGCGAGATCCACCTCGGCATGATTTCGGATGCGGGTCTGCATTTCTCTTGCCGTGATCCGGCTCCAAGCGGAGTCCAGGCCCCGGTAGACCACACCGTACCAAATTGGACAGGTTGTTCAGCAAACTTTTAGACAACCGCGACTGTAAGGGGCTGGCGAACCCACATGTAGGCACTACATCCTGTCCAACAGGTGTAGTTCGAGAATCTTGTCCAACCGGTCTCGTGCGGGGAGTCGCCCGGTGGGGCAGTGTCAGGTCGCCCGGCGGCCGAGCGGGCTGCGCGGGGCGTCGGCCGGCGGAACTGAGCAGATCGAGTACCAGTGCAGGAGCGCTAGCTGGTGAGACGCGCTCTCGATCTGCTCCTCGCCGGCGGAGACGTCGAAGGTGGAGAGCACCGACTCGATCATCGCGTATGCGGCGCGGACGCCGAACTCGAGCTCAATGTCATCGCGGATCAGCCCAGCCGCCTCGTCGGCGGCATGGACGGCGAGGATCCAACCCAGCATCGAGTCGTCAGCCGCTTTGTTCGCCTCCTCCCAGCCGGAGCCGCGCAGGTTGCGAGCGACGGCGACAATCGGCCGCAGGTCGGCGTTCTCAACCCGCCAGGCCAATGCCTCGCGGACCATCTCCTGGATCAGTTCGAACGAAGTCTGGCCGGAGCGCGCGTTTTCGCGTAGCCGCTGTGAGATCCGGGCGTAGCCGGTCATGTAGTCGCTGATGATCGCGGCGAGGATGTCCTGCTTGTCGTCGAAGTTGTTGTAGACGGTGGCGCGGGCGACTTCGGCACCACGGGCGATGTCGCCGACCGAGGTCTCCGAGAACCCTCGTCGGGCGAACAGCCGCCGGCTGGCCTCGATGATCTTCGTCCTGGCGCGAGGCTCCCCCCGGCGCGGGCGCGTCATCGGACGGCCCTCCCGACGCGCGTGAAAGACCACACCGTGAGTTCGTGAATGCTCCTGGTTTCCTTCATATCCCCTCCCGGCCGGTCAATGGGCCTCTTCAGGCAACTCGTACCAGCGCTTGCGGTCGCCTACCCGCGCACGCATCCTCCAACCGCGACTCTTCGGTGCCGCCTCCATCTCCCGCCGCAGTTGCCGCAGACGCGCGGCAACCTGATCACCCGCATCGAAGCCGGGTAAGCCGAGCGCGAACTCCTCACCACGCTCGGAGACCATCACAAGCGTACGCCACAGACCCCAGTCGGCGGCACTCAGCTCAGCGATGTATGAAGCGTTGACACCGCGCTCGTCCTCGCTGAGGTCATGGTCGGCGAGGATCGCGCAGACGTCGAGGAAGTCCTTTTCGTTCGTCTCCACCACCTGCAACTTCATCAGCAGCAGGTCCGCCGGGGCCAGGGTCGTGGGTACCACCTCCACCCGCTGGCGGAAATCGATCGTGTGACAAAGCTTCGCCGTGTCGACAAAAACATCGACCTGGCGGTCATTGCCACGATCCCAGAACAGGAGCCGGCGGTGCCCGTGCAGCATGTTGAACTCACGGTCCCCGACGTACCCCAGCCCGGTCATCAGCTCAATCACGCCCTCGCGCGCCGTGTTGAGCGTGACCAGGTCAATGTCGGCGTAATCGCGCCGCAGCGGCGGCGTCGCTGCGCTCGGGCAACTAACGGCGACGGCGACACCACCGGCAAGGCGCAGAGGCAACCCCCGCTCGGCGCCGGCGGTTGCGATTCTGCCGCCCTCCGAGACGGGGTCCTGCTGCGGGCCCCCGTCACTCAGGTGGAATCTCCGTTGCCAGTTTGTCGACGTCGACGCCCTGGCGCTTCCGCGCCCAGCGCGCGATGAAGAAGGTCAGCAGCGAGGCGCCGAAGATGATCGCGCAGTCGCGATAGAAATGGTCCCTGTCGATCCCGAGTTCGGGGTAGTGGAGGTAGATGAAAAAGAGCCCGGCCAGAAGTACCGCCGTCAGGCCACCGGCGAGAGCGACAATCGGGATTCCGAGGAAACGCTCGGTGGTGGCCGATGCACGCCATATCTCCGGCCGCCGGTACGGCAGCAGGACCGCTGAGACCCCAAGCAGGATCATCGTCACCAGCTGCAGCATCACCGCCTCGATTAAGACACTGAAGAACCCTTCTTCGTTTCGTACCGCCCAGTACAAGACAGCGATGCTGACGATCACGGTGAGCCCGATCGCATAGTTGGGAGCATGGGTTCTCGGCGAGACCCGGGCGAACCTGGACGGCAGAATCCCGTCCAGCGCCCAGGCAAAGAAGGTGCGGACGGCGATCGTGATGTTGGGCAAGATCAGCAGCGGGTAGGCAACCGCGAAGGTGATGAAGAGCCACCAGGCGAGCAGCGCGCTGCCACCGGCGATCGAGGTCAGGAACGTGTAGTAGGGCGGCGCCGCGAAGGGGTAGCTTTCGGTTTCGCTGAGGGCATTGATTGCGACGAAGAAGTCGTGACCGAACTTCCAGAAGAAGACGATCGCGAGGATCACCGCGATCCCGATATGGACGAACGAGGCGAGGCTCATGATCTTCATCTGCGTCGTGTCTTTCGCCCTCCTGACCTCGCCCGAGATGTAGATCGAGAGCCAGCTATAGAGCGAAAGGCTGGCGATGGCGGCGAAGGTCGGCCAAGTGTTGTCGAGGCTGAAGCCGGGGTTCAGGTCGACTCCTTCTTTGCCCGCCGCTTTGATCAACGAGTCGTAGGAGTCTGGTTCGCCGGTGATCGGGGCTGAGAACTGGTTGAAACTGTGGATGAACCCGTCCTTGCTCTTGAAGAGGAGAACGAGGAAGACGGTGGCGAGGCCGAGCATGGTCACGACCCAAAGGCCATTCATGATCCGCGTCGTCCAACGCCAGCCACCGGCCAGAAGGGCGGCCGAGATCAGGATCACGACGGTGCCGATCGCGAACTGCCAGCCCCACTCGGTGGCGAGGTCGTCGCCGGTGGTGACCAGCGAGTTGTGGCCGCTGACCAGGCCGACCGCGGTCAGCGAGGGCCCGAGGGCGACGGTGACAAACGCATAGGCGGTAAACGCGATCGAGAGGACGACGCCGGAGATCCAGAAGAACGAGGAGATCAGGCCGACGACCGGGTGGGTGACGCGGCCGACGAGGACGTAGTCGCCGCCACTGCGGGGGATAGCCGAGGTGAAGAGGCCGTAACAGACACAGAGCACGATCGCGACCGCAAACGCCATCGCGAACCCAAGCCAGATCGACCCACCCGGGTAGGCGCCGAGGACAAAGAAGATCGAGACGGCGAGGAAGATCGCCGTCGGCTGCCCTGCCATGTTGAAGACGAAAGTCGAGAACGGTGAGACCTCGCGCACCAGACCCGTCGCTTTGCGCGCGTAGGTTCTCGCCATACCCCCCTGCTCTGAGTTATCTGACATGTGAGTTTTTTGGACTATTACCCGGAGACCAGGTATTGGCTGACTACGCGCTCTTGCCCAAGGTGTACCAAACAGCCGTCGAGATGACCACTGCCGTAGTCCGATCCGGGGTTGATTGCGACGGTGCGGCCGATTTTGGTCATACCCTTGCTCTCGTGGATGTGACCGTGCAGGCTGAGCAGCGGCTGCACCTCTTCGATGATCTGCTTCACCGCTGAGCTGCCGGTCGCGATCTCGTGGGGCCGGCCGCCCTTCATCACGTAGCGCAGCTCCTCGTCAACCTCGTAGGCGGTATCGAGGCTGCTGTCACGCGGTGGGACGTGAATATTGAAGATCGCCCCGCTTGGATTCTCGAGTTGATCGGCGAGCACCTTGAGACGGGTGTAGATCTCCTCCTCGTCGAGCTCGCGCGGGGTGTCCCACGGGGTGCGGTTGGAGTAGCCGAAGGAGATCATCTCGTGGGCGCCGACGATTCGCACCTGCTCGTCGCAGGCGTCGACCGCGGCCCCCGACTCGAGGATCGCGTCGACCGACCAGGGGTCGTCGTTGCCGGGGATCACGTAGGCGCGAGTGTCAGTGCCGGCAAGGCGCTCGTCGGCGAACTCGACCCACAGCGTCAGCTCGCCCAGCAGCGCCCGCTCGAAGACCTGCTCGCGGTGGGCGGAGTCGGTTCGCAGCCGCTCCGCCTCAGCTTCGTTGACGATCGTCGGGTACATGCCGTTGGTCGCGATCGCCGCCTCCAGCTCCTCGAGCTCCGTCGCGCCGTGGGCCTCGCGCTCCTCGCCGATCACGCGGGCAAGGTGGGAGCCATCGCCACGGCGGACGATCGGGACCAGCGCCTTGCCGGTCAGATCACCTCCCATCACCAGCACGTCGGCCGGGTAGTGGGCGGCGGCGTTGATGAACTTCTTCCAGCAGACGCGCGAGCCGTGCACGTCCCCCGCGTAGAACAACCGCAGCGGCTCCTCCTTCCGCCTACGCTTGAACACAGTCGAACACCTCCCTCTGCAGGAGTCGGAATGCGGCCTCGGGATCGATCGAAGCGAGCAGGCCGGCGGCGGCGAGGATGTAGCCGCGGTCGATTGCTATCTCCGGCTCGCGCGGCGAGAGCGAGCGCGGTGAGCGCCGCTCCAGCCCGTCGCGCAAGACCTCCTCCCCGCCCTCACCGTGGGCGAAGACGCCGCCGGTCCCGATCACGCGGCTGACCTCGCGCAGGTCGGGACCCGCCCGGACCAGGGTCGGCGGCCCCTTCGCGCTGCGGCTCAGCAGCATCGTGCCGCAGTGGCGGTCGAGCCCGTGGGCGACGCAAGCGGTCGCCAGCAGCCGATCGAAGTGGGCATCGGCAACGCTCTCCGGGACCCAGGCCGGACGCTTGGCGCGGTCGGCGCCGGCCCGATCGAGCTCCGCCTCCTCTCCGCCCTGCAGTCGCTGCGCAAGCCAGCCGCGGTCGGCGGCGACGACCCCCGGCGCCCCGGCGCGCAGGCCGAGGTCGCCCTCGACCGTGCGCAGGGTCGGCGGCGCCGGCAGCAACGGCTCCTCGATCCCCGGCGTCGCCGGCTGCGCGGCGCGATCGGAATGGACGTCGGTGGTGGCGCCGCCGACGTCGACGACGAGCACGTCCCCCACCCCACCGCGCTGACCGGGACCGCGCGAGAGCAGCCGGGTCGCAGTCAGCACCGCCTCCGGGGTCGGCATCCGCACCATCCGCGCGAATTCGGGGCTGGCGCTGAGGCCCTTGCCCCCGATCACATGCTCGAGGAAGGCGGCCGAGATCGCGGCCCGCGCCGGCTCGATCTCGAGCTGACCCAGCGCCGGCATCACGTTGGCGGCGACCGTCGCCGCGATCCCCGCCGCCTCGAACAGGGCCGCCACCTCCTCGGCGATCGCCGCATTGCAAGCGACGACGACGCGGGCCGCAAGGCCATGGCCGGCGAGGCGGCGGGCGTTGGCGAGCACCAGCTCGCGCTGGCCGCCATCGGTGCCGCCGGCGAAGAGGACGATCTCGGGCGCGGCCGCGTCGAGCCGCGTCAGCTGCTCCGCGTCGAGCTCCCCAGCCAGCACCGCCCCGACCCGGGCGCCCGCGTTCAGCGCCGTCTGCCGTGCCGCGGCCGCGGTCAGGTCGGCGACCAGCCCGATCGCCGCCACCCGCAAGCCGCCGCCGGCGCTGGAGGCGGCGATCTCGGCCTCGATCTCGACCGCCTCGTCGAGCCCGGACCGGGCCGCCGCCAACGCCTCCGCGTAGCCGTCCATCAGATCGGTGCCGACCGTCGTCGGCGCCTCTGCCCGGGCCAGCAGCCGCCCCTCGGCGCGATCGACCAAACGCACCTTGGTGAAGGTGCTGCCGAAATCGGCGAGGACGAAAGCGGACAAGCCCGTGCCCTAGGCCGGGACACCGCCGCCGCGGCGCGCGATCAGCGTGTCGACCAGGCGGTCGATCGTCCCCGGCGTCTCGATCCCGCTCGCGTTGAGGTCGGCGCGGACGTCGATCGGGATCTCGGAGCCGTCGACGTCCTCGTTCAGAACCCCACCCATGAAGACCGGGACCTGCCGGGCTTGCGCCTGCCCCAGCGCGCCGATCAGGCGCTGTCCGAAGGAACGGGCGACGCCGTTGTGGGTGGTGACAACGACGGCGTCGGCGTCGGTCTCGATCACCGCCTTGACGATGTCCTCCGGGTCGCGGTTGATCCCGAAGTCGATCACCTCGGTGCCGACGGCGGCGAGGGCCGAGGTAAGCAGGAACTCGGCGAACTCGTGCACATCGGTCGAGGTGACGAGCACCTTCATGCCGCGGATCGCGTCCTCCTGACCACGACCACGGAGCTCGGCCAGCAGGCGCTCGCGCTCGGCCATCGTGCTCTTGACCAGGTCCGTCTGCAGGACCGGCCGGCGCCCGCGCGGGAACCCCTCGTCGGGTGCGCCAGCTCCGAACAGCTCCTCGCAGCGGCTGGAGCCGAGGCGTTTGAGGACGAGCAGTAGTTGCGCGGGGTCGTGGACGTCGATCCCGGCGCTGCCCAGGCCCTCGATCGCGGCCGTGAAGAAGCGACGGCCACCGGCGACCAATTGGTCGCGCAGCCGCTCGATCCGCCCCCAGTCGACCACTGGGTCGACCAGCGGCACGTATTCCTCAAGCCGGCGGCTGATCGTCTGCACCGTCGCCACCTCATCCCAGGAGGGGATGCGCTCGGTCTCGGTCACCGGCACCGCGATCGGCGCGCCGCCGAGCCGGTAGCGGCTGTCGACCAGCTTCATGAAGAGGACGTCGGTGCTGAGCACGGCCAGGTTGGAGTCCAAGTCCGGCGTGTTGCCGATCGTGTCGCCCTGGACGAAGCCGGCGGGGACCGCGTCGGGGTTGACCGCGTGCAGGGCGAGCGTCACCGCCGACTTGACGACCGGGTCCTGGGTGAGGCCACCCCAGGAGCAGGAGTAGGCGGCGCCGACCAACTCCTCGCTGACGTAGCGCTCGAGCATCGCCCAGCCGACGTAGTTGGCGTAGTCGTGGAAGACGCCGGGATAGCCGTCCTCGAGATAGGAGTCGAAGCAGACGCCCTCGGCTTTGAAGGCGGACAGCAGGCCGGCGGCCTTCAGCACCGCCATCGTCTGGCTCACCTCGTCATCCCAGTAGGGCCAGCGCCAGGTGTACTGGGAGAGGACGCCGATGTGAGTGATCCCGACCCGCAGCGCGTCGAGCGCGTTGTCGAGCGAGCCGGGCCCGCCGATCATGTTGTCCGCCGCCTCGGGCTGGATCGGCACCGTGTGGGCGAGGTCCCACCAGTCCTGCTCACTCCACAATGCCGGCCCAGTCTCCTGCGGCGCCTGCGCCCGTTTGTCCTTCGGTAGGCCCATCCGCCGCTCGGCGATCAGGTTGAAGCGGTCCGGCGGCCGCACTCCGCGCGAGAGTGCGTCTTCGTGGATCCGGCCGAGCGCCTCGCGGGTGTCCGCCCAGGTCGCGAGGCCGATGTTCATGCAGGTGCAGGCGAAGCCCTCCGTGCGCGCCCGTTCGCGCCACTCGCGCTCGGCGGCGACGCCATTGGCCTCGCAGAAGAGCGAGCGGGCGCGCTCTACCCCGGCGGCCAGGGCGCGACCCTCGGCGACCGCCTCGCGCCCATCGGGGAGGTCGGAGGGCAGGAGGGCACCGAGATCTACGTCGAGGTCCGTCATCCCATCACCCGTCGAGGATCCAGCCGCCGCTGACCTCGAGCACCTGGCCGGTCGTGTAGCCGCCCCCGTCGGAAGCGAGGTAGAGGACGGTTTCGGCGATCTCCTCCGGCTTGCCCATCCGCCCCAGCGGCGTCATCGCCAGCGCCTGGTCAACGTGCTCCTGCGGGATCTCCCAGTCGTCCTCCCAGTTGGCCGCGATCGGCCCCGGGGCGACGGCGTTGACCCGGACCTCTGGCGCCAGGTCGCGGGCCAGGGCGGAGGTGAAGGCGCGGACCCCGCCCTTGGCCGCGCAGTAGGTGACGGCGACCGAGTTGACGACATTCTCCTGGACGGTGCCGTTGCCGTAAGAGCCGGAGAAGTTGACGATCGCGCCGTTGCCGGTTGCGCGCAGGTGCGGGGCGGCCGCCCGACAGACCCGGAAGCTGCCGAGCAGGTCGACGTCGAGCAGCTGCGCGAAGGCGCCCGCGTCGGAGGCCTCGAAGCGAACGGCGTCCGCGGGGTCGATGCGCCCGGCGGCGTTGACGACGACGTCGATCCGGCCGTAGCGCTCGGCGACGCCGGCGACGAAGTCGGCGACCGAATCGGCGTCGGTCACCTCGAGCGGGGCGATGTGTCCCCGCCCGCCGGCGGCCTCGGCGTCAGCCAGCGCTGCCCGGGCCGAGTCCTCCGAGCTGCGGTAGCCAAGCGCGACGGTCGCCCCCTCGCGGCCGAGCGCGCGGGCGACGGCGCCGCCGAGGGCGCCACCGGCGCCGGTGACGATCGCAACCCGGCCATCGAAACGCTTGCCGTTGTTCCACTGCGCCATCCACGCTCAACTTTCTCACTTCGGTCAACGGCTCGCCGACCGTAAGTGGACAGTGTGTTTGGTGAGGGTTCGATCGAGGCGTCAATTCGGCCGCTCAGGGCGGCTCGATTGCCGGCTCGCCGGCGGTCAGGGTGCTGACCGAACGGGTGCGGGCGACAAGCACGGTGCCGAGCAGGAGGACGAGGAGGCCGGCGAACAGCACGCCGCCGCCGAGCTCGGCCGCACGCCAGCTCTCGATCAGGAACAGGGGCTCGAGCGCCACCGGCAGGAAGGTCTGGACCGCGGTCGAGATCGGCACCACGGTGGTCGCCGGCCGCCGCTGCAATGCCGTCATCCCGGTGATCGTCGCGGCAACGCCGGCGAAGGCGGCGACCGTCAGCCAGCCGACCGCCACCGGATAGTGGCTGCTCCCGAGGTCGTCGGCCAGCAGCTTCGCCGCCACGTTGGTTGCGGCGAAGCCGCAGGCGGAGCCGAGGTTGGGTACGAGGGCGTTGTCCCAGCGCGTGCCCCGCAGGGCGAAGGGCACGAGCGAGGCACCGACGAGTAGCGCCATCACAGCGACGACCGCGGCTGGACCGCGGTGCTGCTCGGCGTGCGGCGGCGCCCCCCAGGCGACCAGAGCGGTGCCGGCGATGATCGCGACGACGCCAAGGACGACGGTGACGCTGGGGCGCTCGCCGAGCAGCCGCACGCCCACCGCGAGCAGGACCAGGAGGCCGCAGGCGAGGATCGGCTCGACCACGACGAAGGGGGCGCTGGCGAAGGCGACGACCTCGAACGGGACGCCGAGCGCGCCGAGCAGGAGACCGGCGATCCAGCGTGGCCGCCGCAGCAGGCCGTAGAGCAGCGAGACCCGCAGGCCATCCTCCGGCGGGGCTTCCCGCGCCTCGACCGCCTGCAAGGCGATGCCGACGTTGAACAGCACGGAGGCGGCGATCCCACAGAGCAACCCGACGGCGAGCATGGTCTCCTGGTTCCCGACTTCGGCTCCGGTTAAGCGGCCCTGCGTGATGTACTGGCGCCGTGATCGGCGAACGCGAGGTCGAGGGCGTGCGGGCACTGACCCTGAGCAGCGAGGCGGCGGGCGGCGTCGAGGTCGCCTTCGCGCCGGGCGGCGGGATGATCGGCTGCTCGCTGCGCCACCGTGGCGAGGAGCTACTCGGCCAGCGCGGTGGCCTGCGCCCCTATCTGGAGGCCGGTAAGACGATGGGGATCCCGTTGCTTTACCCGTGGGCGAATCGGCTCGGCGGCCGGCGTTTCGAGGTTGCGGGAGGCACGGTCGATCTCGAGCTGCCCGACCTGCGCCTTGCCACCGACGCCGCCGGCCTGCCAATGCACGGTCTCCTCGCTGGCGCCGCAGGCTGGCAGGTGGAGCGCCACGAGACGAGCGCCGACGGCGGCGTCCTCGCGGCCCGCTTCGATTTCTCCGCCCAGCCCCTCCTGATCGAAGCCTTTCCCTTCCCGCACCAGATCGGCTACGAGGCCACGCTCGACGGGCCCAAGCTGACGATCGCGATCAGCATCCGCCCCAGCGGCGAGGTCAGCGTGCCGGTCGCCTTCGGCTTCCATCCCTACCTGCGACTGCCGGACGTCCCCCGCGACGCCTGGGAGCTAGAAATCCCGGTCACTGAGCGGCTCCTGCTCGACGAGCGGATGCTCCCCACCGGCAGGACCGACCCGGTGGAGGTCGCTCCCGGGCCGCTTGGCGCCAGGACCTTCGACGACGCCTTTCGCGCCCCGCCGGACGGAGCGCCCTTCGTCCTCGCCGGCGGCGGACGCCGGCTCGAGCTGCGCCTCGGCGAGGGCTACCGCTACTCCCAGGTCTACGCCCCCGCCGAGGACGACGTGATCGCCTTCGAGCCGATGACCGCCCCCGCCGACGCCCTGCGCAGCGGCCACGACCTGCCCCTCGTCGCCCCCGAAGAGACCTTCAAGGCCCGCTTCACGCTGACGATCACCTAACAGAAGGGAGAATCTCCCCCGTTGGCGACTTCCTACCCCCTATAGCGGGTAAAAGATCGCCAACGAGGAGCGAGGGACGCGGGAGGAGCGCTGCGGCTTGGGCGCTCGCGCGGCGCCAGCACGGTGTGGTCTCACGCCGGCAGCTGTTGGCGCTCGGGCTCACCACCAAGGTGATCGAGCAGAGGATCCAACGCGGAAGGCTGCACCCCATCCATGCAGGTGTCTACGCCGTCGGCAGGAGAGATCTCTCCCCCGAGGGGAGATGGATGGCGGCGCTTCTGGCCTGCGGGGAAGGTGCGTACCTCAGCCACCGCAGCGCGACCGCGCTTTATCGGATCGGTGAAGAGCGGGATGGCTTGATCGAAGTCAGCGTGATCCAGCGCACCTCACGCCACCGCAGCGGCGTGAAGGTCCACCGCCGCCTCTCCCTACCCAGCGATGACGTCGGCACCCTGCACCGGATTGGCGTCACCTCCCCGGTCCGCACCCTGCTCGACTACGCCACCCTGGAACCGCCCAACCGAGTGGAGCGTGCCGTCAACGAGGCCGACAAGCGCGACCTGATCGACCCCGACGCGCTGCGCAAGGCGCTTGATGGCTATTCCGGCGAGCCCGGAGTCAAGCGCCTGCGCAAGGTCCTCGACAAAGACACCTTCCGCCTCTCAGACCAGGAATTGGAACTCCTTTTCCGCCCGATCGCCGCTTCCGCCGGAATCCCCGTCGAGCTCACCAAAGTCCGCCTCCACGACAAATTCGAGGTCGATTTCTTCTGGCCCTCACTCGGCCTGGTGGTCGAGACCGACGGGTGGCGCTATCACCGCACTCCCTCAGCCCAGACCCGAGACGCCTTGCGCTTTCAGCTCCACACCGCGTCTGGCCTCACCCCGCTGCGCTTCTCCCACTGGCAGGTCAAGCACCAGCCGGGGCACGTTCGAGGGATCCTCGAAAAGACGGCGCTCCGCCTCCGATCCACCTGACCTGCACCCCTACCTGCCGGGCGCCGACAGAAAGCCGGCAGTATTAAAGTCCCCAGCCGTCCCTGT
Source organism: Solirubrobacterales bacterium (assembly GCA_035472275.1). Lineage (GTDB taxonomy): Bacteria > Actinomycetota > Thermoleophilia > Solirubrobacterales > 70-9 > VAYN01. Next base: position 45,793 of record DATIPH010000031.1, on the reverse strand, counting down.
CGAGAGGCGACTGGGTCACATGAAACGACCGCTCGCCCTCATCGCTGCGACCGCAGTCCTGGTCGCGATCACGCTCAGCCTCACCGCCTGCGGCGGTTCGTCGTCGGACGGCCGCGAGGGCGGAACCCTGCGGGCCACCTACGCCTCGTTCCCCGCCTACCTCGACCCGGCGCTCGCCTACGACACCGAAGGCTTCACGGCGATGTACAACACCTACATCCCGCTGCTGACCTACGCGCACGCCAGCGGTGAGGCGGGCAGCCAGGTCGTCCCCGGGCTGGCGAAAGCGCTGCCGAAGGTGACCGACGATGGCAAGGCCTACACGCTCTTCCTGCGCAAGGGCCTCAAGTACTCCGACGGCACCCCGGTCCGCGCCTCCGACTTCACCTTCGCGGTCGAACGGATGCTGAAGCTCAACTCCGGCGGCTCCTACTTCTACACCGACATCGTCGGCGCCGAAGAATTCCTCGAAACCAAGCAGGGCGGGATCCCGGGGATCGAGACCGACGACAAGACCGGCGAAATCGTCATCCACCTGGTCGAACCGCGCGGCACCTTCACCAACGAGCTCGGGCTGATGTACGTCGCGCCGCTGCCGCCGAGCACGCCGATCGAAGACCTCTCCGCCGACCCCCCGCCCGCCACCGGCCCATACGCAATCGTCAAGTCCCAGCCCGGCCGTGGTTGGGAATACGAACGCAATCCGCAGTGGTTGCCAAACAACGCGAAGCTGATGCCCGATCTGCCGAGCGGCCACGTCGACAAGATCGACGTCACCGTCATCCGCAACCCCTCGACCCAGGTCAACGACGTCGAACAGGGCCGCTACGACTGGATGCAGAACCCGCCGCCGGCCGACCGGATCGCCGAGGTCCGCAGCAAGTTCGAGGGCACCCAGTTCCGGGTCGAGCCGCAGATCAACACCTACTACTTCTGGATGAACACGCAGCAGGCGCCGTTCGACGACCCCGAAGTGCGCCGGGCGGTCAACTACGCGGTCGATTCGCGGGCGCTGGAACGGATCTACGCCGGCCAACTGAAGCCAACCCAGCAGATCCTGCCGCCCGGGATGCCGGGCTACGAGAAATTCGAGCTCTACCCGCACGAGATGGCGAAGGCGAAGGAAATGATCGCCAAAGCCAACCCGGCGGACCGCCAGATCACGGTTTGGACCGACACCGAAAGCCCCAACAACGAAGCGGGCGAATACTACGAGGGCATCCTCAAGGAACTCGGCTTCGAAACGAAGTTGAAAATCGTCAACTCCGACAACTACTTCACGCTCGTCGGCAATACCTCGACCCCGGACCTCGACACCGGCTTCGGCAACTGGTTCGAGGACTACCCCCACCCCAACGACTTCTTCCAGCCGCTGCTCGACGGCGCCAGTATCGCTCAGACCAACAACACCAACTGGCCGCAGATCGACGTGCCGGCGCTGAACGCGAAGATCGACCAGCTGCGGACGCAGCAGCTCGGGCCCAAGCAGGAGGCTGAATATGCGGCGCTCGACAAGAGCTACATGGAAGAAGCTCCCTGGGCCCCGTACGGCAACCTCGCGGTCGCGACCTTCGTCGCCAGCGACATCGACCTCGACAAGGTCATCTTCAACCCGACCTTCGGCCAGGACCTGACCAGCTTCCAGTTCAAGTAGTCGCTGGTCACCCCAGGCGGGTCACTTGCTGTTGATCACTTCCGCCACGTAGGCGGCAGCCATCAGCTGAGCGAGTCAGGGGCTGGCTGATTCCGTGGTCGTCGACGACGAGCTCGAGCTCGTTTCGTCCGGCGTCGTCGTGGTCGTCCCCGACGCTTCCTTCTTCTGCGTCGGTTCAGTCGATTCGGCGCCATCGCCAGCGCATTCCTGCTTTGCCTGGCCGGCGTTGGCTTCGGAGGCCTTGGTTTCAGGTTCGAAGGCCTGGGCTTCGGGTTCCGAGGTCGCGGCTTCGGTCGTTTCCCCTCCAGTGGCACCGGTCGCCTTCGCGTCGGTTCCGGGGCATTCTCCGGTGTCAGTTTCGCCTCCGCCGGCGTGCTTCTTGCGGTCCGCCTGCCGGCGGCGTTCGAGATCAGACGCCTGACCTGAGCTCGACGACCCATCGGAGTCGGTGTCCCCGCCCGAGTCGGGCCCGGACGGACCGCCGGAGGGCCCACCGTCGCCGTTGTCGGCGTTGTTGTCACCGAGCGGAGAACCCCCTGACTTCGACCTCAAGGCTGCCGTCTTGTCAGCCGACTCCTTGGCCTTGGCCGTCTTCGCCGCTTTGACCGCGACCTGTTTGACCACACGGTCGAGCTGCTTCTTGTTTTCGGGCGTCCTCAGCGTGGCGTGCACTACCGGCGCAATCGCTCGCTGCAGTCTCGTCAGGTGCTTCATTTCCGTAGCCGACGGATTCAGCGCGAAGATCGTGACTATGTCGATTTCGCTGTACGCAAGCGCTTCGCGGATTTCGGCTGCCGCGTCGCGTTCGCATTCGTCTTCGCCGCTGGTGAAGATCACGATCCGGTTCGTCGTTTGGGGTGCCTTGTAGGCAGTCGTCTGGAAGTCATCGACCGCCTGGCGCACAGCGTTGGCGAGGTTCAGCTTCCCTTTTGGCTGTTGTTCGAACGCCACATCCCGCACGTCTTCGCTGTGGTTGGCGCCCATGCCGACGGCAAGGTCGCCCGATTCTTCACAGTTTCCCCCGGCCCGGCGCAGCGCGAACCCCTCAATGCTGAACGGGGCCACATACCGGGCAACCGCTTCCTGTGAGGCCCGCAGCTTGGTCCCCCCGGCCCCAAACCGTGCGGCCGTGCTCGCCGAGGCGTCGAGAACAATCTCGGTGTTGGTCAGCGTCACCGTCGCAGCCGAGATTTCAGTTGCCACCTGCCATGGCCTCGGCGCCCCGACGAGCGCCCAGATCGCGGTAAGCAAGCCGACAACCGCGACTGCGCCCTGAAAGCCGCGGCGTTCGTAGAAGGCTGGCTTTTGCTCCGGATCGGTCACTTATTACCTCGGACCAGACCCATAACCTAGTTTGGATAAGAATCTTCTGCGTAAACCTGACAGTTCGCAAACGAACCGCCCAACGGTTCAGCAAGGACGTACGAGCAAGACTCGAAGCGCTCAGACGACCGAGACTGCCAACTCGCGGTCGATCTCAAGCAGGTAGGGCGCAACCATGCCCCCGTAGGCGGCTTTGCGTTCGGCGGGAAGGTCCTTCCAGCCGGTCACTGAACCGCGACAGATACTTGCTCCACAAAGACAGCCGCCGGGAAAATGCTCGATCGAATAGTTGCGCATCGCGTAGTCGAAGGTGATCTCCTCGCCGTCAGAAATCGACTGCCGAGCCACGAAGTTGCAGGCGCCTGTCTCGTTCAGCTCAACGCCGCAGTTAGGACTGCACGAGTGGTTGACCTTGGGGCCGAGGCCGCCATGCCTCGCCCACTTAGTGCGACTTACCTGGGTGGCGTGCGAGTCATTGCGGGCAACCTCGCCTTCAAGCACCCCGACCATCACCGTCTCGCCAATCCGGAAGCCACGAGTAGCGCGAACGCCACCGCCCTTACCGCCTTCGGGAGTACACAGCTCATATCCGACAGGGTCCAAGGGACCGCCTCTCAATTGTTAGACGCAGCGAAAACTGCGCTCGACGACCCTAGTCCATCGTTGGGATTGGGACCGAAGGCATCAACCGGCCCAACTCTTTCGGGACAAAGCATTTATGGCCCTCAATGGCTGGCCGCTGGGCGTCGGATCGCTACTCTCGAACCGATGAATGCCGTTCCCGACAGCATGCGTGCCTTTCCCGGCTGTGACCTGATTGAACGCGGCATCGCGGATCTGAGCGCCGGCGAGGAAACGACGGAGGCCCTACTCGTATCGATCGGAGCGGGTCGCTTGCGATCGGTCGGCATTGGACTGCCCTCCCCCATCGAATCTCCCGAGCACAAGCTCTATCTCCATCTGATGCGCGAAACCGGCGATGCTGCTCACTCCGCGTACAACGCGCTGATTCGCCGGCTCGTCAGTTTCGAGCGAACGGCCCAATGCGCGACCTAGCGGACGCGGCGCATATCGAACAGTTCATGTGTGCACTCGGGCGCGCCGCCAAGGTCGAGGGCCGGGTCTACCTCACCGGTGGCGCGACCGCGGTGCTCAATGGCTGGCGAGCAAGCACGATCGATGTCGACATCAAGCTGATCCCGGATCAGGACGAGGTGCTACGCGAGATCCCGAAGCTGAAGGAGCGGTTGAACCTCAATGTCGAGCTTGCCGCCCCATCTGACTTCATTCCGGTCACCGACGGCTGGGAGGAGCGAAGTCCCTTCATTCGCAGAGAGGGCACGATCTCGTTCCATCACTTCGATCCGGTTGCCCAGGCTCTTTCCAAGGCAGAGCGGGGCCACGCACAGGACTTGCTCGACGTGAGAGAGATGATCGCCAGTGGATTGGTCGACAGAGCCGATGCTCTCGCGCAGTTCGACTCAATCGAGCCAGAGCTATATCGCTTTCCCGCGATCGACCCGCCGTCCTTTCGGCGCTCGGTCGAAGAGCTATTTGGCTAAGTGGGGCGGGCTGGACTCGAACCAGCGACCAAGGGATTATGAGTCCCGTGCTCTGACCAACTGAGCTACCGCCCCGCGCTGGCGAGCCTAGCGTGGGATCGGCGGGATCGGCGAGTCGGAATCGCGACTCAGGCGCTGAACAGCTGCGCCAGGGAGCGGCCCACGTCGGGAGGCTCTTCTTCGCCTTTGGCCGCAGCGACGGCGCCCTCGGCGAGGGCTTTGGCGGCGTCGGCGATCTGGTGGTCGCGGCCGCCGCGGATGACGCCGGTCTTCTTCGCTTCGGCGAGGTCGGACTCCATCAGGCCGGCCAGCTCGGCGAGGCGGCGCAGGCCGACGACGCCGGCGGTGCCGCGCAGGGCATGGGCTTCGGCTCGCATCGTCTCGAAGTCCGTCGTCGCGGTGGCGAGACCGGCGGCGATCACGTCGCAGCGGCGACGCGCCTCTTCGGCGAAGGATTCGAGCAGCTCGGTGTTATCGGGGGCAGCGTTGTCGCTCATTCTGCGATCACCTTTTCGGCAACTTCGTCCATCAATTCAAGTCCGAATGCACCCTCTATTGCGGAGCTGACAACGCCCTTGCGGTTGATCGCGAACAGCCAGGGCTCGCTCGGCAGGTGGAATCTACGCACCTGCGGCCGCACGCCCTTGCCGGGGTCGTTGTCGTTGTAGATCTCCATATGAATGAAAGCCGCCTCGTTTCCGTGTTCCTGCTGTGCCTGCTCGGCCACGTCGACGACGGGTCCGCAAACCCGACTCTGGCAGAACTGGGGGGTCGCAAACAAGAGCAGGATCGGTTCTTTTCCTAGTGCTTCCGCGTAGTCAACCTTGTTCAGGGTGTCCGGGGGGATCCGAGTCGTGATCTTCGATAGGTCCCCCCCGACCTCCTCTGCGGTCGGCGTATGGATCACCGGCGCCGCCTCCCCCGGTCGGGGGATCGAGTTGAATTCGCCGACCTTGGCGCTCGACAGCAGGGTCGCGGTCAGTTCGTCTCCTTCGCGGATCAGGGCCGCCATCCGCCATTCGCCGTCTTCCGGGAACGGGATCTGGGCCGAGTAGACGACGCGGGCGACGTCCGGATCGTCAGTCGTAGTCTTCGCCCGGAAGGCCGGCTTCGTCACCAGCGATTCGATCTTCGCCGGGAAGGGACCAACCGCCGGCTGTTCCAGCGCCTGGCTCTGGGCCTGGCCGACCAGGCCCTTGTTCCCGGGCTTCGACTTGGCCCCGGGCTTGGGGGCAGGAACCCGCGCGTAGTAGAGCGCCACTTCGGCGTCGGATATCGGCCCGCCCTTGCGTTCGGCGATCCCGAACGGGTAGCGGTTCTCGCCCGGGTAGAAGACCTGCGCCGCCGGCGTCACCACCAGTTCGGAGTGGGCGTCGGCCATCTTCACCAGTTCCTCCAGCGTCCTCCCGAAGGGCTTCGGGAACTGATCCTTGGCCGGGGCCGGGCGGCTCGGTGCCGGCTTCGTCGCCGCGGTCGAGCTGCCAGAGTCATCGCCACCTCCGCAGCCGGCTAGCAGCGCTCCGGCCGCAAGCAGGCAGGTGCTGGCAAGGGCGAGGCGGGCGGCACGCATCGCGGCCATGTTATTCAGCACACAGGCACGGCCATCTCCCGCCCACAGCCTCACTGAGCGGCCGATAGGGTGCTGCGGACTGCGAACGACGAGGAGAGGGATATGGCGGACCGTGCGGCAATCGTGACCGGGGGATCGGGAGGCATCGGCCTCGCTATTGCCCGCGCGCTGGGCGAAGAGGGATATGCGCTGACGCTCTCGGCGCGGCGGCCGGAGAAACTCGAGGAAGCCGTCGCCCCCCTGCGCGACGACGGTTTCGAGGTCCTCACCGTGCCCGCCGACGTCTCCGACGAGGAGCAGTTGGTTTCCGTCTTCACTGCCCACAAGGAGCGCTACGGCCGCCTCGACGCCCTCGTCAACAACGCCGGGATCGGGATCGGCGGCCTGATGGACCAGATTCAGTCCAAGCACCTCGACATGCAGCTCTCGATCAACCTGCGCTCGGTCGTGATCGGCACCCGTGAGGGCCTGCCGCTGCTGCGCGAGGCGGGCGCCGAGCACGGCAAGGCGCTCCTGCTCAACACCGCCTCGATCGCCGGCAAAGGCGGCCAAGTGTTCCTCTCCGTTTACGGCGCGACCAAGGCGGCGGTGATCAACTTCACCCAAGCGACTGCCCGCGAAACGACCGGCGCCGGGATCCAGTGCACCGCCTTCGCACCCGGCTTCGTCGACACCGCGATGACCGACTTCATCAAGAGCGAGGTCGGGGCGGAGAAAATGATCCAGCCCGCCGACATCGGCGCGGCGGTCCACTTCCTCCTCCGCCTCTCCCCCAACTGCTACATCCCGGAGATTGTCTTCAACCGCCCGGGCGAGGGACCTGACGCACCCTGACCCACCCGCTGCGCCCCTGAGGGTCCTCGTCGCCGCCTTCGGCGACGCCGGGCACGCGTTCCCTGCGATCGCGCTGGGCCGGGCGCTGGCGGCGCGTGGGCACGAGGTCGTCGTCGAGACCTGGGAGGAACGGCGGGCCGCGGTCGAGGGCGCCGGGCTCGGCTTCGCCGCGGCCCAGGAATACCGGATGTTCCCGCCGCCGGGGGCCGACTCCGACGACGGCCGCCACGCCGCCGAGGCCGCGCGGGCGCTGCTGCCACTACTGGAGGATTTGCGGCCACACGTCGCCGTCAGCGACATCCTCACCCTGGCGCCGGCGCTCGCCGCCGAGCGCGCCGGGGTGCCGCTGGCGACCCTGATCCCCCACATCTACCCGGTCGTCGGGGCCGGCCTGCCGTTCTTCGCAATCGGGCTACGGGCACCGCGGACGCCGCTCGGCCGCGCCGGCTGGCGAGCGGGTCAGCGGCTACTGCGGATCGGCCTCGAGCACGGGCGCCGCGACCTCAACCAGCAGCGTGAGCGCCTGGGCCTGGCGCCGGTCGAGAGCCTCCATGGCGGCATCAGCCCCGACCTGGCGCTGGTCGCCACCTACCCCCAGCTCGAGTACCCGCGACAGTGGCCGGCGGGGGTGCGGGTGACCGGGCCGATGGCCTTCGAGCAGCCCTATCCCGACGTCGAGCTGCCGCCGGGCGAGGCGCCGTTGGTTCTGGTCGCCCCAAGCACCGCCCACGACTCCGGCAACCGCCTGGTGCGGACGGCCCTGGCAGCACTCGCCGACGAGCCGGTACGGGTGGTGGCGACGACCAACCGCGTTGTCCCCCAGCGCCCAATCGAGGTCCCCGCCAACGCCGCCCTCGTCGACTGGCTCAGCTACAGCCAGCTGATGCCGGCGGCGGCGTTGGTCATCTCCCACGGCGGCCACGGCACCATTGCCCGCGCCCTCGGCGCCGGCACCCCGGTCCTCGTCAGCCCGGTCGCCGGCGACATGAGCGAGACGGCGATGCGGGTCGACTGGGCCGGCTGCGGGCTATCCGTGCCCTGGCGCCTGTGCCAACCGGCGCCCTTGCGCTGGGCGGCCCGCCGGCTGCTGCGCGAGCGCTCGTTCGCCGAGCGGGCGGAGCGAATCGCCGCCTGGGGCCGGGAGAACGACGGTGCCGTGCGCGGCGCGGTGCTGGTCGAGGAGCTGGCCGCCTCACGCTCGCCGGCCGGCCGGACGGCGGCCTAGGAAGCCGTTGGCCTCGCAAGGGGTCTCGTGGGTTCGAATCCCACCTCCTCCGCCATAACTTCAAAGATCGAAACAGCGGCGAGATCGACAGCAACAGACGCTTCCTCGGAGGCGTCTGTTGCATTGCGGCCCATTGCTTCGATGGCTTCGGCTGCCTGGTGCGCTCTCGTCTCGAAGTCCCCAGCCAGCACCAGAGCAAAGGGCTCGGTCAACTCGCTCTCAAGCCCAGGCTTGATGACGCTGTTGGGATCATCGTTGTCGGTCCAGACCCACAAGTGCTTGTAGAACGCCTGGTTGTAGCCCCGTCTCACGACAGGCGTTGCGTCAGCAAAGACCTCGGCCACATCTTCGGCTAGCTCTAGGGCCATGCGCAGCACGCTGGTGTCCATATCAAGCTGCTCCTCGGTGGCCGCCAAAGACTTTTCAGCCGCCTTGATGTCGGCCGCCAAGCGGCGCCGTTCCTCTCGGAAGGCATCCGGCGAGATCTGCTCGCCCTCTTCGATGTGCAACCGAAGTAGCCGGGCCTGCTGAGCCTTCAATTTGTCGATCAGCTTGGACTTGACGGCCTTGACATGGACGACCGCCTGCTGGCTGACGCGGGCCAGCCGCTCCAGCGCCTCCGTGCGCCGCTTGACCTGCTCGGCACTCAGCGTGGCCCGCTTGCGGTACCAGGGCACCAACTCGTGCTCGATGAGGTCGGGCCGGATGTTGCGGCGCATCGTGCAGCTAGTGCCGTTGATCCGGGAAGCACAGAAGAGATAGGGGTACTTCAGCCCATTGCGGCCGGTGCTTTCGCCGAAGGTCAAACGGCTGCCGCACTTCCGACAGAAGACGCTGCCCTTCAAGTAGTGCGAGCGCTTCTGCGGCCGCTCATGGGCCACCCGCTTCTGATCCAGCAGGGCCTGTACGGCATCAAAGGTCTCCTGATCGGTGAGCGCCGGGTGGCGGCCTTCAAAGGTCTCCTCTTCGGCAGTACCGCGCTTGTAGGGCAGCCATCCGGCGTAGTAGGGATCCCGCAGAATTCGCTGCAAGGTCGAGGTGCCGACTTTGTTGCCGCCCGGATGCCGGCGCGTTCCGCGCGTCCTCAGCCCCAGGTTGTACAGCTCCTCGACCAGCAACGAGATGGAGTAGTTGCCGGAGGCGAACAACTCAAAGCCGAGCGTCAGGAAAGGCGCCCGCTGCTCGTCCAAAACGATCGTCCTAACCTGGCGGCCATCGGGCAGCCGGTCGATGTGGTTCAGGTAGCCGGTCTTGGCAAAGCCGTAGGTGCCGCCGAGTTTGGCCTTGGTGTAAAGCCCACGCTTGACGTTCTCCCCGCTCTGCATCGAGAAGTATTGGTTCTGCGAGACGATCGAACTCTCGTAGAGGAAAGCGGCCGGCGTGTCCTCTCCGACGATCGGCTCGGTGACGGAGATGAAGCGCACGCCAAGTTCCCGCATCAACTCACGGGCCTGCCAGTGATCAATCGTGTTGCGCGCCCAACGACTGCACGACCAGACGATGACGTAGTGGATGCGGGTGGCCTCATGCTTGTTGCGGCGCTTCAACTCCTCAAGCAATGCCAGGAAGCCAGTGCGCTTCTGGAGTTCCCGGAAGGCGCTCTTGCCGGGGTCACTGAACTCGCTATCGACCTCCGCCCCAAGCTCGGCAGCCTTCCCGTCAGCGCCTTCCCGCTGATTGAGTTGCGACAGCCCGTCCCGATCGTAGTCGGTGCCAGCCTGCTCCTCGGTTGAGACACGCAGGTAGACAAAAGCTCGCTTGCTCAGCGGCAGCGGTTCGTCGCTGGTGGCCGTCTCAACGGCCGTGGTTTTCGTGGTCATTTTCTCTCCCTTCTCCACTTGATCCGTGGTCTCAGATGCTACATATAAGTATGCAGGATCACTGCAAGTTTCAAGTTGTCTTTTGGTTGTTTTCAGAGGTCTGAAGCGTTGTCAAAACGTCCTCAAACAGGGCGACGGCGAATAGCCGTCGTGCCCCTTCCGGCAACCGCCGGATCACTCCCCAGACTGCCCCAGCTCGCGCCTCATCCAGCACCAGCAACAGCACCCGTGGGAAGACGCCGTGGCGCCGCTGCTCCACTCCGGAAGCTTTGTAGGCCAGATAGTCCCCGGTCTTGCGAGCCAGGGCAGAACTGCCCTCCGTCCCCCGGTCCACCTCTATGAAGTAGCTGTCCAGGTACTCCCCACTCCCCAGCTCCAGGTAGCTATCCGGCTTCAGCACCGCCTGGTGGCCGTTGCCGGAATAGCTGCGCCAGCAGCCCGGCTCGGCCACCAGTCTCACTAGCTCAATGGACCCGGCTCGGTCGTGCTCCACCAGCCGGGTATGAAGCTCGGAAACCAGCAGGGCATGAGTCACGAACAGCGTCCCCGGCACGTCCGACCGCCGCCGAGTCCGAACCGGCTGCCAGCCCTGGTCTTCAGCCAGCCGCAACCCAACCGGCGACAGCCGGTAGACGAAGCCAGCACTCCCAGCGCGCACACCGCCAACCCGGCGAGACAACCGCACCAGGGCACCCAGCCGGACGAGTCGCAGCAATCCCCGGCGAGCAGCCCGTGCCTGGGCCGCATCGTGGCCGCCGAAGTGCATGCGTTGAAGCTGTTCACCGCTGACGAATCGCAAGGACGAGACCCGCTGGAGGACGGCCAGGTCACGGTCATCAACCTGCTCGACCAGCGTCTGTACCGCCGCCGTGGTGGCATAGCGCCGCGTCGTCATCGGAACCCCATTTCTGGAGTACCAGTCAGCGGCAGAACCAACCGCAGCGGCTGATGACAGCGCCAACTGCGCCGGCCCAAGCTCAACGCGAGCGGACGAGCGAGCGGACGACTCATGAGCCACTCCGCTTCCGCCGCCCAATCGGCGCCTCGGTGACAGGCCGCACAACTCGGCGCCGGAACTCCTGCTCAAGCTGAGCCCGTGACCGACCGTAGTTTTGATGCGAGGCGACCCGGACTGCCTCGTCACTGCCCACGGGCTCTGGCGGCGGTGGCGTGGTGAGCGTCACCGGCCGGGCCGTACTGCCGTCATCGAGCGCCAACATGGCAGCGACGGCATAGGCGTCGAGTGCCTGGAGGTCGCCGGCACTGAGGCTCGGCGCAAAGGTCCGCTCCATGATGCGGGCATCTTCCGCGCCAAGCGTGAAGACCACCTTGGAGCGAGCGTTGGCCAGGATGACCTCCCGCAAGACTTTGGGGAGTTGGGCCAAATTCTGATGGGCCACGGTCAGTGCGCAGCCGTACTTTCGGCCCTGGGCGAACAGCTCGTCCCACGGGATTGGGGCAGCCGCGAAGTCCTGCACCTCATCGACGTAGACGCCGAAGGGAGCCCGTTTCTCCGGCGGTAGCCGGGTACGTTCAGCTAGCGCCTGCCAGGCGGCAGTCAGCACCAAGCAGCCAAAAAGTTGGGCCGTCTCCTGCCCGATCAAACCCTTGGGCAGATGCACCAGCAGCACCTTGCGCTTGGCAATGATTTGCTGCATGGTGATTCGTGGCCTGGCCTGGCCGACTATGGCTCGAATGTTCGGCCGGGCCACCCACTGCCGGGCCTTGTTGAGCAAGGGGCTGGTGACGTTGACGGCCTCGGCTGGACTGAGACCGCCGAACCACTGCCAGTCCGGCCCAAGCCCCACCGGGTCATCGAGCCCGGCCAAAACCGCCGCCCGGAACTGGTCATCCTGAAACAGCCGGGGCAAGTCGAGCAGCGTTGAGCCCTTCCGCCGTGCCAGCGTGAGCAGTCCCATGTGGCTTAGGCGGGCCGTCCTCGGTCCCCAGAAGTCTTCCCAAAGCCGCTGGAAGAGTTCCCCGAGTTGGTCAGCGATGAGCGAGGGGTCGGCGCCGGAAGCAAAGGGATTGAAGCCGACCGCATGGGTTTGGTCGGTCAGGTCCAGGTAGACGACATCCTCGACGCGGTTGTCTGGCACCAAGTCACAAAGAAGGGAGGACTTGCCGGTGCCGGTCGGGCCCAAAATGTGAAGGGAGCGCGTTGAGGCCTTGGCCGACAGCGCCACCGGCCGAGCCGGGCCAAACAACGAGTCGGCAAAATCACTGTGTCCGAGCAGTCGGCCAGTCCGGGGCAGCGCCCGACCCGGCGGCAAACGTCGGGCGGCTCCCAGTTCCAGTCCCGGAATGTCCGGGCTGCCGATGGGCCAGCCAATGCAAGCGGCGAGTTCCCGAATTCCAAAGAAGTCACCACGTCGCCCGAGGAGCCAGGACAACTGGCCCAGCCAGACCGGCTCTGCCACCAGCCGTCCCGCTGGCGTGCCGAGGCTACGCAAGGTCGAAACCACCCGCTGCATGAGACGACGGCGACGACCAGGACTACTGGCGCTGATGCACAGCTCGCCCGTGGCCCTTAGGCCGGGGCCGGCCAGCTTGTCGCGTAAGACTCTTCGCCGGCCGTCCAGCTTCAGTTCAGGTTCAAGGGGAATTGCTGGCCGGACACCGGGCCGCACGTCCCAGCTCAGTCGAATGACCTCCCCTTTATGAAGAGGGAACAGCGCCGACAGCAGTCCGGCGCTGATAGCCCCGAGGTCATCGGCGCGAATGGCGCTGACGCGGGGCGACAGTTGCAACCGGAGTCGATCACCAGAGCTGGGCTCTGTTTCGTCCATCGGCTCAATGCGCAAACTCGGCATGGCAGCTCGCAGCCCGGCGATGACCGGCTCCAGCGCTGCCGAATTCAGGGCCAGCCGGTGGCCAGTGCCGGTCTCCGTCGCCGTCAGTTCCAGTCGTGTTCGGGCACTGTGTGGCAAGCCCGAGAGCGAAGCCAGAGCCGCCAGCACCGCTGGCTCATCAAGGTCGCGCGGAAAGCGCAAGCAGAACCAGTCGAGTGAGCGGCGCTTCATAGCTCGGTCGCTTCCTTCTCTTCAGCTTCAATCTTGAGCCGGCAGTGCTGAAGAAGCGCCCAGGCGAAGCGGTCCCAGTCAATTTCGTCTCGCTCCTCTGGCTCGACGCTGACCCGCGTCAGGCGTGGCTTGGTTGATTTATTTCTTGGCATCGTGGAACCTCCTCTCCCGTTTCTTGTGCTGCCATTCGCCCACGTCTTCGGGGATGAGGGAGTGAGGAACCAACCCAGGTGCCAACGCGAACCTTCCATTGTCCGATGCCTTCAGTTGGAGGGTCAAGGCGTGGAATTGACAGCAGGGCAATCACGCTGTGCCTCACCAATTCCGGGTGTGGAAAAGGACCAGGCGAACCAGGACGATCGCCACGGCCAACACGACCACTAGCGGCAGTAGGGCGCCACTGAGGGCGATGAGCGACGGCGTGGCCGCCGCTAGGGCAAGCAGCAGGAGCATTGCCACCAGCGCCGTCGAGCCCAGCCCTTTCACGGAGCATCCTTCGGCACGATGCAGACTCGCCCAAGTTCCGAGGCAGCTAACGCCAGGGAACATGACAGGCCGTAAGCCAGCAGCAGCGAGGGTGCCGCGGCTGGCCCCGGCGCCGGCCTGCCATCGCCGCTGATGAAGTGCAGGCGTCCGCGGACGAAGCAGGCAGCGGTGGCAGCCCGGAAAGCCCGCTCGAACCAGGCGGTGTCGGTGCGGGCGAAGACCAGGGCCATGCCATCACCGTGGACAGCCAAACGGTCGAGCCACTCGCCAACTCGCCGACCGTAGGGTGGGTTGAGCCAGACCCGGCCATGCCAGGGACGACTCAGACCATCGTCATCACGGGAGAAGTGCTGGACCGCCGGCACCCAGGGCAGCCCGCCAGGCGGCGATGCCGGGTCGAGGTCGAAGGTCAGCCCGAGCGCAGCGAACAGCTCCGGCGGCGTGTACCACTCGACGCTGCCGCCGACCGTGGGCTCATGCCGAAAGCCGGTGGGTGCCGTTCTAGGAGACACGACCGTCGGACTCGTCCAGGGACTCCTGAATGTCCCGCCTGAGCCGGGCAGCGTCCTGGCGCTGTTGATGCTTTAGCTCGGCTGCTTCCAGCCGACGCCGGATGGCGTGCAACTCCAGGGCCGCTTTCAGTTCGGCTTCTGGGTCTCGTTGCTGTGGCGGTGACTGACCGTTCCGCCACGCCAGGAAGACGACGAAGGCCACCGCCAGCAAGAGCAGTACCCAGATCATTCTGAGCCTCCTTGACGCTGGCCCAGGTGATGCAACAGGTGGAGCTTGTCGGCAATGAGCGGGGCGGTCTCCGGCCGCCCATTGCGGTTGGCGAACTCCACAGCCGCCCGGTCGATTTCGGCCGATACCCAAGGGTCCAACGCGTCGGGCTGACCGTCCTCAGTCCGGTGGTGACGCCGCAACAGCCAGGCGGCCAGCAGGCCGCCACAGAGTGCGCCTGCTCCGGAGCCGGCGACGATCGTCAGTAGTAGCTCGAACATCGCCTTCACCCCCCGAAGCGCCGGGCGATCCGGGCGTTGTTGATCCGCGATTGCAAGCTGACCTTGCGCGAGACCAACTCAGCTTTGGTAACGCTGTCACCGGCTTCACTCAGGCCCCAGTCGAGAACCCGCATCTCCTCCCCGAGGGCAGCTTCAGCAACATCTGCGATCGCAGTCGAGTCGATGCGGTCGATCTCTGCGAGATAGCGGGCGGCAAGATGGTGCTCGAAGACGGCCAACTCAGTTCGTTCCTGGGCAGCAGTCGCCCGCGTCAGTTGACGGGAGGGCCGCAGCCCGTCGAGCCGGGCTGGCAGTTCATTCATCGCAGAACTCCTTTCTCGATCATCGAAGTGGAGGGCAGCGCCGGCCTGGGAAGCGGTGGCACCGTGGGGGTGGGAGCCTTTGGCTCAGCCACCGGGCGGCGGTCACGGTTGAAGTCGGCCCACACGAAGGCGGCCAGGTCGCGGGACTTGCGCCGGTCCATGAGAACGGCCCGGCGCAGCGGCTCATCCGGGACGTAGCTGAGGCGCTGGTCGAAGAGACCGCAGTCGGGGGCGGTCGGCGGTGGGGGACAAATGCGTGGTGGGGTCATGGCTCCGACCCTCCGGGTTGTTACTGGGCATCTAAAAGTTCCCAATGTGGGCATATGCTGGGCATGGATGGGTAGCCCGAAGCGCAAGAAACCACCGTCTCAGCCACCCGAGGGAGCCGAACTGGGAGGCACTGTTGAGGCACTCAAGACCGTGTTGCGCACGGGGATCCCCCTGCGACCGGATCAGGTGCCCGATGATCTGCTGCAACTCAATGGGGTGATCGCCCGCAGTGTTCGGTCAGGTGACCGGCTTGCCCGCGTCGATGCACTAGAACGCCTGTTGAAGGGAACGCTGAAAGCGATAGTGCCGAAGCAGCGCCGCGAAGCGGCGACTGGACTATTCGTGGTTGCCCGCGGTGGCCGGACGCTGACTGAGCGTCGTCGCCATGCCGCCAACCTCCTCGATTACGAGCTACATCACTTCCGCAAGCGGATCGAGCCACAGATACTCGGAGAAGTGGCTTGGCTACTGCATCAGGACAGCTTGCAGTATGTGCGGCGAGCCCAGGACGGCGAGCCATTTGAAGCGTCAGGTCACACGCCGGTCATCGCCGAGGAACAGATTGCTCATTCAGATACTGCCGACCATGAGGTTTTGCTCTCTCGCATTTGGAGTGATGTCTACGGGTTGCGAGCAGAAGTGATTGCCCGGGAAGCCAGCCGAGGTGACCCCGAGAAGGCCCATGAGCACGCTGATGCATCGGTGGGCGCTCTGTGGTATCTGGCTCGGCTACTCACCACGCTAAGCGCCTACATGGAGCAATACGGCAAAGCGATTCTCCACGGTACCGCCACATACAACTCTGACTCGCTCATTCGTCTAGCCGGCTGGACCGGCGACCTAACCAAAGAGCAAGCAAGAGAGCTGCGCTTTATTTTGGCCCAAGTTGGCGAGTGGGACCGTCAGGGGTTTGGGGAGAGGGTTGGGATCAGCTAGTCGACGATCACCACGTTGGGCTTAAGTCTATTCGCTCGGTGTCTGGACGCGGCAACGACGTCGGTGCCTGCCCATTGGTGAACACTGGGCGCCCGCTAGGGGGGCGTGGCTGTGGCTTCAGCGAAAAGTCCGCAAATTCACTGAGCAGAAACGCAGCGCCACCCATAGACGCAACGACAAGAATGCAAATTATGCAGCAGTACTGCCGCACTGCGTCCGCGTAGCATTCCCATTTCGTCGTGAAATTGACGTTCCACCACTTCCACCACTGCTTCCGCACGTCGAATCCAAAGGCACGTACAGGTCCTAGGCTCTCTTGCGAAGGCTGAGCGACTTCCCACTTGCGATCAGTGAGATATTTGATGACCCGTTCATAGCTACCTCCTAGTGGCAAGTGCCAGAAGAAGACTCCGGTACTGCTGATCGCCAGTACCCACGCAGCAATGTTGGCCAGCCACGGCAATCCACTCTCATGCGTCGAGTGACTCTGCGCGCTAAAAGCCACACTGACAAGGAACGACACGCTGATAAACAAGTAGGTCCACAGGATCGCCCGTTGCCGTCGCATCACCTGTGAGTAGTAGTGACGTTGCTGCTGCGCGAGAAACGCGATGAGAATTGACGGAGCCGCAGCGATGAGGGCTTGCAATGGCTCTCCAAATCCGATTGGAAGCTCTCCCTTTGCAAGGAGCCACACGACCACCACATTGAGCATCGTTGCGCCAAGAATCTGCTTGTGGTGATGGGGCGCACAGCGCAGATAGGCGCGGATAGCCTCGCTTGCCCTATCGCCTTTATCGGCTGGGGTGCCGGTTTCGGGATGAGTTGGGTCGTTGTTGTGAATGTGTGCCGAAGGAAACGCGCCGTCTGCTTCCTTCTCCTCATTGAACGAATCATCAACCGCCCAATCGAGATACGAGCAAATGGTGTTGTCTGGAGGTTGCAGCCTCAGGTAGTAGCTGCCAGTACTCGCCTGATTTGGAATATCGAAGGCGTAGTCAATTGGCGCAAGTCCATACTGCCGAAACCAGCGAGCACGTATCGACCGGGCTTTACCCCATAGCGGAACCAGACCTTTGAGTATCGACAAGAACAGATCCCACAAGCTGCCGAGTGCGAGGCTATGCTTCGGATCCGTTGAGGAGTAGGTCACCTGCACGCTGATTACCTCGCCGGGTGATGCTTTGACCCAGCAGAGATAGGGAGCGGTCCGGGTCTGCTCCGCAACTTCTTTGAAGAACTGCTGGGCGCGAGCGTCGCTGTCGGAGTCGGACAGTTTGAGGGCTAGCAAGAGAGACTTGTATTGTTGAGAGACCTGATGCACGGGCTTGCTAGCTCCCGGCGTCCAGTCATCGTCGTCGGGCGGCACATCGAGATTCGTTAGGTACTCAAAGAGGAGTGATCGCAGGAGCAGCGCTGCTTCTCTCGGCTGTTCCTCAGGCAGCAGCGCCCGCGAGGCAGGATCAAGCTGTGAGGCATAGTTCGTGGTCAACACATCGGTGAGAGCGTCCCCGTGCTGGTTTCGCGTAAGCAGATTGAGGCGCTGACCATGTGCGTCGCGCGCCACCAAGTCGGCAAAGCGTTTGCGACTGAACTGTCCGAGGGGGATGATCCACCAGTCAGGCTGCTTCGAGCCACTCGTTTCTGGGATCTGAATCTGAAGGGTGCGCACCCACTGCTGCCCACCCGTCGGCACAAACGACAGCTGCTCGGCCAGCCGCTGTACATAGCGGGTTGGCCGGGTGATCAAATCTGCGAGGCAGCCGACACGATCCACGGTGATATCGAAGTTGAACTCAGCTACAGGATCAGACCAACCCATCAGGCGCCGAAGCGCGTCCACCCAACTCATAGAGCTAGCGATGAAGGAGGGAGAGCTAGCGGTTGCGCTTGGCCGACACGTGAGCAGGCTCAAAATTGGGAAGGAGCTTCAGAGAGTCTCGGTAGCTCTCGTCCTCGGTCCCATTCTCCGGACCCCAGAGCCTGGGGTCGGGGTAGCGCTGTGGTCCAAGCTCCAAGGGCTGAGGCATCCAGTCGGGCGTCCGATTCCGACGCTCCTCGTCCACTCTGTTCAACTCTGCTTGGACATCTTCAAGCGTGATGCCCGTCGATGCTGCCTGTTCACCTTCGCCGTTGCTCACTGCTTTGTCGTCCTCCCGCTGAGGTTGCCGTACAAGGGGTCCCAGCAGGCGGACAAAGAACGACCGCAGCGCAGACTCCTGAGATGCGGGAACGCTAGCGGTATTGGCAGGAAATTTCTCCATTTATTTTAAGTATGCGAGAACTCTTGTGTAAATACAAGGTTTTGTCTGTGCATACCTGGAATCAACACAGATCTAGGCAGGGGGTCGCACGAATCGCGGCAGGCTACCAAGACGAAGCTGCCGACTCGGCTAGTGCTCAAGCCAAGTGAGAGGGGGCTCACAGGACAGCAGTGTGTCTATGCCTCCGGACGCCCTTGGCTCGTTTCGCCCTCAGTTCAACCCGAAACCGCGCGATCAACCCGGAGAATCGACTCGCACCCTCCCACTCCCTTGGCCCCATTCTTCTTTGTAGCTGGCCGTCTGCTTCTTGCTGATCCGTGCCAACCGGCAGCTTCCATGCACCTGCACCGGCCACACGTAGCGCTGAGCTCCCAGCACTGCATGGCTGCTGCTGTCCTTGACCTGGAGCCCGACGACTGCTCGGACTTTCAGCCACTTCCCACCAGCTCCACATTCATTGAAGACGTAGCTTGGCCACGCATGGGTCGGGCCAGCAAAGAGCTTGGTAGCTCGTTCGCTGTTGCCGGGGGCTTCCATGTTGCCGTGCCTTGCTCCGACATTCACCCAGCGCCCCCGCCACATCTGAATCTGCGCCGTCGCCGTCCGAACCACTGACGGCACGCAGCCTTCCGGCAGTGCCCCGAACAGCAAGACCCCGGAGACCCCCTGCGAGTGGTAGTGACCAGGCGTGCCCGGTCGCAAACCGGCACGGTGCATTTCAATGGCGTGCAGCGCTCCCGGCCGAGCCAAGCCAGCTTCGACACAGGTCTGCCCGAGTTCGTCTTCCGCTCTGGCTGACGGTGCCGTCATCGACACCGTCAGCCCGGCCAACAGCCCCGCGATGATCACCAGGGCGGGGTATCCCCGCCTCAGCATGGCTTCCTCCCTCGCACTTCCACTGGGCGGACATTGATCCGGCTGCGCCCAATCACTTGGTGCGTGCTGACGCTCCTGATCGTGCGCCTCAGCAGCAGCCGGACGTGGGTGACTCCCTTGCCGGGCGTGCAGGCGTAGTAGAGGAACTTTCCCTCATGGCCGGTCGGCGGCGAGTAAAGCCCGGCGATTCCGCCTTCGTCCTTGGCCCAGGACAACTGCCACCAGTTCGGCTTGCTGATGCCGACGCATTCCTTGGCCGTGAAGCGACAGCCGCTGGTGTTGTACCAGCGGGCGTGGTGCAGCGGGTCTTGAATCTGGGTGACAGCGGCGCTCAGCCGCTGGTAGATGCCCCAGCATTCTTCCGGCATCGCCGGGACTTCAATGCTGGTGGAGACAGACTGCAATCGGCCGCGTTTGCTGCCGGGGTGTTCCATGACGGCTTCTTTGACCACGGGCGGCACCAGTCCGGCCTTGACGCAGGCTTGCTCGAGAGGCGGCGCTGCGGTGACGCTCGTCGCCGGCACCGTCGCCCACGCCGCCAAGCCGGTGATCACCGCTAGGACTGCATACCGCCGCCACGCTCTGCCACGCATTGCTCCCGCCCTTCTGTCGCTGCCCGCCTGAAGTGGTGGCCTGGCCGAGGGGGTGACTTTGTGGAGCCCGGCCAGGCACGGTGCGGACGTTACCGCATTCCGGGCCATAGCCCGACTTGCGGGAATAGGTTAGGGTTTTCCACTATTAGCCGGTAGTCAGGGGATTGGCGGAGCATGGCCAGCCCCAAGGGACAGAAAGAGACTCAGCGCGCCGAGACCCTCGGCGTCCTGGTGCGCCGCCTTCGGCGCAAGCGCGGCGACACCCTGGCCGAGCTGGCTGAGCGCATCCCGATGAGCCCCTCCAACCTCTCCCGGCTGGAGCTAGGCAAGCAAGGCCCGCCTTCCGACGAGATCATCGAACGGGTGGCCGCCGCCCTCAAGGTCGACGCCACCGAACTGCTCCAGGCCGCCGGACGAGTCAGCGGCGGCGCTTCGTTCGAGAAGCAGGTGCTCGCTCGTCTTGACCAACTCGATCGCGAGGTCCGCGAGGTCAAGGCGGCGATCGAGGACCGCCCGTCGAAGTCCTGAGCGCCGCCGATCGGAGAGACGGATGCTCCGCCCAGACTGGGGCAGACCATCCGCTACTGCTGTTGCCGGCTCTAGCCGAGCTTCGTGACGAGGACCGGAACAACGCGCTCCGTGATCTTGATAGCCACTTTTGTCACCCCCTTTCGCTCTCGAAAGGGCGCGGCTGAGCGCCAGGCGCTCGCTAGAGCGCTAAGAACCCAGCCCAAGCGGCAATAGTAGAGAGACCTCCACTAGTGAAGAAACTCGGGCCGTTTGCAGTTGGACACAAGCCGGTTGCACGAATACAGTCGATTGCTCATCGTTCCCTCGACTATTGAAGGAGCTGTATCCCCGTGCCCCCCAAGAAGGACCGAGCCAAGAGCAGCGACCAGCCGTCATCCGAGCTATATGCCGGCTTCAACAGCCGCCTGGCCAAGGCCGTCGGACACCCCCTGCGTGCCCGCGCCCTGGCGATCCTCAACGAACGAGTGGCCTCCCCCAAGGAACTTCATCTTGAGCTTGACGAGCCACTCGGCAACGTCAGCTACCACGTCGGTGTGCTGGAAGAACTGGGCTGCGTCGAACTGGTCAAAGCCGAGCAGCGCCGGGGGGCAATGGAGCACTTCTTTCGCGGCGTCACCCGCTCCTTTCTCAACGCGGAGAACTGGGCGTCCCTCTCCGACGACGCCAAGAATGGCGTCTCGGTTGCCGGTCTTCAGATGATCAATGACGCCTCCAAGGCTGCCTTGGAGAACGAGACCTTCGATTCCCGCGACGACCGCCACCTGAGTTGCACGCCGCTCAACCTCGACGACCAAGGCTGGGAGGACGCCATGACGCTACTGAGCGGCGCGCTCGATCAGGTGCTGGAGATTCAGGGCGAGAGTGCTTCCCGCCTGGCCAAAGCCAAAGATCCCAAGACCATTCGAGCCACTATCTCGCTGCTGGGCTTTGAATCGCCGGGCGGCTGACCCAAAAACCTGAGATGAGCAGTCCCGCCCTCAGCGGATATGGTCGCCAACGGAATGGCCGCTGACTTTGAGCAGGAGTGCTTCTTCATTGCGCCGATCGGCGAGCAAGGCACTGATGTCCGCAAGCGCTCGAACGACGTACGGGACTGGATAGTCAAACCGGCCGCGGAGGCCCACGGGCTCGAGACCCTCCGCGCCGATGATGTTGGTGAGCCTGGTCAGATCACCTCTCAGGCCGTCCAGCATTGCCTGGAAGCGAAAGCGGCTGTAGCAGACCTGACCGGCGGCAACCCCAACGTCTACTACGAGCTGTCAGTACGCCACGGCGCGCTGCTGCCGGTCGTCCTGATTGCCGAGGAAGACACCAAGCTGCCCTTTGATCTTGGCCAGTCCCGAGTCATCTTCTTCAAGCACAACGACTTGGCCAGCGCCAACGTAGCCCGCCAAGAACTGGAGACGCAACTCGGCGCATCGCTGACCAATCCAGCCGACAACCCGATCTCAGACGGAATGCGTTTGGCCCAGTTGCAAGGAGGCAATGTTGAGGAGCGGACCCTTGGTCTGATCGTGGATCGCCTTGAGCGGCTGACCAGTCTCACCGAGAACACCAACCAGCGCCTCAGTAGGTCTGAAGAGGCGAGCCTCTATCGGACCGCTATTGGGCGCAAGGCTGCCGCTGACCCGGATCTGGTGAAACTCCGGGAGCAGCTAGTGAGAAAAGACATAGCCCGTGATGAAAAAATGAGAGAAGTACGCGCTGAAGAAGAGGCGCTGTCCCCTGGTCTCACGGACGACGAGATAGCTGAACTTGAACGGGAGCGCCGGGAGGTTCCGGGCCAGCCGGGACCGCCGGCACGGCCCGCCGAGCAGTCCGAGCCCTAGCGCGGGGGCAGTCCCAAAGCGCGAATTGCCTCATTGGGTATGGCGTTCGTCAGCCCTTCCATGTTTGATTGCTCCCAATGGAAGGCGACCTCCAACGCATCGTCGGGCAGAACCTGCGGACCTACCGCCAAGCTCGCGGCCTCAGCCAGGCCGACTTTGCAACCGCTCTCGGCCTCCACCGCACCTATGTCGGTGGCCTGGAGCGCGGTGAGCGCAACCTGACGCTGAAGAACGTCGAGAAGATCGCGGGCAAGCTGGATGTGGAGCCGCTGAGCCTTTTGGAGTCGGGGAAATGAGCACCGAGCTGATCTGCTCCTATTGCTGGTCTAGGCCCTGCGCCCGGAAGGTCCGTTCGCAGTATCCGTCTGATCCGACTGCGATTTTGTCCGCATGGATTCGGAGTTATTTCAGCAGCTGACCCAAAGAGCGCCGGACTTCGCAAGCAAGCTGGCCAAGACGCCGGAAGTCGAATTGGCGTTGCAGTCGATCCGAGCAAAGCTGCTCGAATCATCTGCCTACAAATCGCTTCTTGCAGAAGCAAATCAAGCAAGTACGTTCATCGACATAGAACCGATCAAGCCAGGGCCTCGAATCGAGCCCCGGCTTCCTGCCCCAGCGGTTCACCTTGGGCCGCCTGAACTAAAAGCCATCAGTGACTCGATCCAAGAATCGCAAGTCGAGCTGCCAACCGAGGATGAGTCCCACTGGAAGCAGATCATGAATCATCCCTGGGTGATTCAGATTGGCAGCGGTGTAGTCGTCTCGGTCGTTGGCTTCATTCTCGGGCAGCACTTCTAGGTTCACGCCCTAGAAAAGAACGGCTGCGATTCCGATAGCCCATCGCTGGGAAAGCCGGCCCCCTTGACGCGTTCGAGCCGCCTCACGCATACTGAATCAGTCGGCTCCGTAGCCGGATTTGTAGCGTTGAGCGTGGAGTTCACGAATTCGGGCCACCACTGGATCGTGTTTCGAGTCTTGTCCCAGGACTTCCGCTCCACAACTGGGTTTGCGGCGTTCTACGGCATCAGCATTGGGTTTGCGCCGTGCTGCCCAGGCCAAAACGCTGCGTTGCTTCGCCCGGTTGCGGCCGGTGGAAACCGGCTGTTTCCGGGGCCGGCTGGCGCACAAACTGGCGCACAGAGCGGGTGCCGTTCGCGGGGTCGCGCGCTGAGGTCTGCAGGGCGAATTAAAAACCGACATGAAGCTTCCCGATCACTGGACGATGTTGACGCAAATCTGTGTAACCGGAGATACTGCCGCGCCATGGCCATTGAAATGAAGACGATCCCGGTCGGAAAGCTGCTCCTCGATACGGAAAATCCCCGCCACGGAAAAGTTCCATCTCAAAAAGATGCGATCGCGGCGCTCATCGCGAGCGAGCGACAGAAGCTCGCAGTTCTCGCTGCGGACATTCTGAAAAACAGCCTGAGCCCAATAGATCGACTTCTGGTTATCAAGGCTGGGCGGAACTACACCGTTGTCGAGGGCAATCGACGGATCGCGGTCGTGAAGATCCTCAGCAATCCGAGCTTGGCTGACGGGACCCCGATCGAGAAACAGATGCGGCGCCTGGCAGCGAAAGGGCCTCTGCCAACCGAGGCTGATTGCGCCATCGTCCCTTCCCGCAAAGAGGCAAAACACTGGATGGTTCTGCGGCATGGTGGTGAGGCGCAGGGTGCGGGCGTTGTTCCCTGGAACGCCATGGCGGCGAACCGCTTCGCCAAGCCCGGCCGTGAGGCTGGGGCGGCTATCCGATTCCTGGAAGAGATCTCGAAGGCCTACCCAAAGAACAACGTGATCCAGACGCTCGTGGCCGAGGTCGCCAACAAACGCCTCACGACCCTTGGCCGCCTTGTCCTCGATCAAGAGTTCCGCAAGCGAATCGGGATGGAAGATGTCAACGGCTCCCTGTCCTTCCAGTTTTCGGCCAAAGAGCTTGAGGCCTTCGTGGAGCACGTCCTTGGAGATTTCGCTTCTGAAATCGGTGTTAGCGAAATTCGGAAAAAGCCCGACCGAAAGAAATACCTAGAACAGACGCCAGAACCCGACCCGAACAAGCGCCGAGCAACTGCAAAACCCCTGGACGCCTCCAACCAGGCGAAACCGAAACCCAAACCGCAGAAACCGAAGCGGCCGAAAAAACCGCCGCGGCCCTTCGCCGGTCTTGACCTGAGCCAACTCGGGGGACGCACGGACCTAATCCTGGGGGAGTTCCGGAGCGTCGATGTGGACCAACTTCCCAATGCGGCAGCCCTGTTGACCCGTGCGATCTTGGAACTTTCGATAGATCAGTTCATCGCCAAAAAGGGCCTCGCCACCGATGGGAAACTGAAAAAACGAATTCAGCGCGCGCTCTATGCCGTCGATCCCTCTCAGAAGGACGAACGGTTCCAGGGGGTTCGCCAGGGTCTTTCTGACGGCACGAGCATGTTCGCGGTCGCCACGCTGCACGGGTTCGTCCACAATCCCCACTTCCATCCCGACGGCTCAGGTATTCGCTCGATCGCCGCGAACCTTGAGCCGTTCCTCCAAGCGCTGAACGACAATGCCTAGGGTCCCGGCGCGATACCTGAGCCCACTTCGATATCCGGGTGGAAAGGGAAGACTCGCGGCCTTCATTGGAGCCCTGCTCGATCAGCAGAATCCACGGCCCTCGATCTATATCGAGCCGTTTGCGGGCGGTGCTGGAGTTGGTCTTCGGCTGCTCGTGAATGAGTACGTGGACGAAATCGTCATCAATGACTTGAACCCCGGAATCGCCGCGTTCTGGCGAGCGGTCTTCGAATCACCCGATGAGCTGCTCGAATGCCTTAGCGACTGCGAGGTCAACGTGGCGGAATGGCATCGGCAGCGCGAGGTCTATCTGGCTCGCCCCGACGACGACGTAGCGCTCGGGTTCGCTCTGTTCTTTCTGAACCGGACCAATCGTTCCGGGATTCTCGACGCGCGGCCCATCGGAGGGTACGACCAGAGCGGCCGGTGGAAAATTGACGCCCGCTTCGACAAGGATCGCCTGACGCAACGTATCCGCGCCCTTGCTCAGTACCAGAGCCGAGTCTCGGTAGAGGAAGTTGACGGCATTGACCTCATTTCAAGGTTCGTCCGCGAGGCGGATTCCTTCATCTATGCCGACCCGCCATATCTCGGGAAAGGCGATCACCTTTACCTAGACACGCTCGACTGGGAAGACCACGTCCGACTCTCGACCTTGCTTCGCCAAGGCGGCCGCTGGTTTCTTACCTACGACGCCGATCCGCGGGTCACAGAGGATCTTTACGCGGGGCTCCGCTGTGCCGAGTTCAGCCTTTCTCACAGCGCGGCCGTCCAGCATGTCGGTCGCGAGTTTGCGGTCTTCGCGCCAGCGCTACAGGTCTCTACGCTCGAAGGCCTGGGCGATGCTGGCGCCGCTTTCGTAGCTCCTGTTTGACGCCGATCGCTTGAGCGCTATCTCGACTGACAGCAGGCGTACGCTGTTCGTATGAGGTCCGAGAATTGCCTCTCTTCGAGCGAGAGATCTCGAGTCAAAGAGGTCGCCGACGAATTCCTGCGTAGGGCGAAAGCGCTTCGAGACCACAGGCCAAGGGTCCCCCAGCCGGATGCCGATCGCTTGTTTTTCGGCGCCACGCACGAGGAGCGAATCGCCCGCGAAGAGTGCATCGGCAACGGTCTTCTCGCCGCCGTCGCGCGCAGCGAAGCGGCGAGCTAGCGGCTCTCGCAGTTCGAGGCCAAGCGGCCCTTGGCCTCCCGTCCACACTTCCTCGCCGTCGCATTTGAAAGCAGTTGTTTCGCAAATATTCCGATGCGCATAAGTACCTAAGTACGTTGGTAGACGGGGTGGAATCGCCGCGCTAGCAAACGGGGTATGCAGACAAGGCCTTGGTCCGCGAGGTTGGCACGGCTACGCAAAGGGAGATCTCAACTCCGCCGTAAGCGGTGCATCTCTCAGCCACTACAACCTGAGCCGTCTGGCGACGGCGCGCGAAGGTGTCATCGAGGCGCTAGAGGGAGAGGGCGGCACGATTGGGAAACTGGACGGCTCTTAACTTGGAGCGCTTCCCGCCCTGAGTCTGGCGGGGGAGAGGTTTGAGGGGCTAGCCCAAAGATTCCCGGGCGAGTTCATCGAGGTCGAGGTCAATTCCGAACCAGCGCTCCCCGAGTTCTCCCCCCCAGAATCCAGCAACCTCACAGCCGCTTATTTTTCTCCCATCGGCAAGCTCCAGGTCGAGGATCAGAGCCTCTGGGAGGCGTTCCTTTTTCACAATCTTTTCTAGCTCGGGCCGAATCGCAACGGCGAGGAAGCTAGGGAACAGAATTTCGACGTGCTCCGCAACCCGGCCTCCCGCTCCTGCCTCCCGGCCGCCACGCAACACGAACTCGCCAACGAGCTCGTTATGTCGCCAGGCAGTGCCGATGGTTCCAGTTACGTCCATCTTGGCCTTTCGGGAAAGCTTGAGAGCTTCCGTTGTCCTCATGCTAGGCAAGCAGATGGACGCGCCCGGTCGGGAGGGCGTTTGGAATCCGGGCGGGGCGACTGGCGCACGGACTGGCGCACAGCAACCGGCTTTCCGCATGAACAAAGGCGATGCGCCATCAATCGTGTCGCCTTAAAAGCTCTAGCGCCGCGAAGCTCCGGGGGTGGGACTCGAACCCACAACCCTTCGATTAACAGTCGAATGCTCTGCCGATTGAGCTACCCCGGACCGGATGCCGGGTAAAGAGCCCGGACCGCTCGGAATTTACCGACTCAGGACCCGACCCGCTGCGCGTGGGCGATTCGTTCCACCAGCGCCGCCCGCTCACGGCTGAGCGCGGCCCGGCGCTCGTAGTCCCCGCGTTCCCCGGCGGCGGCGATGTCGCCCTCGATCCGGCGCTGCTCGAGCAGCAGGAAGTTCAGCTCCATCGCCTCTTCCGAGGCGGGCTGGTCGCGGGAGAGCATCACCAGTTCGGTGATCAGGCCTGCCATCTCGGCGTCCTGAGGGAGGTTGGAAGCGGGGTCGTCCGGGTGCTGGCGCAACCAGGCCGCGGCCTGTGCTCCGGTCGCCGAGAGGTGGGCGTCGGTGAGGCGGGCGAGGAACTCGGCGCCCTCGTCGGGCATCGCGATGCACATCGCCAGCAGCGCCCGCTCGCGGCGCTCACGCGAGGTCAGTTCGGCGGCGCGGCGCGGGGCCTGCGGCGCCGGCGCGCTCCGGCGCGGGGCCGTGGGCTCGGCTGCGGCCCCGCCGGTAGCCGGCGTCGCCGCCACCACCCGTCCCATCACCATCGCCGGCTCGAGGTCGAGCCGCTCCGCGACCCTGCGCACGAGCTCGTCGCGGCTTGCCGACTCGCCCATCCCGGCCAAGACCGGCGCCACATCTTCCAAGGCGCGGTCGCGCGCCACCGGCGAGCCGACGTCGGTGCCCTCGAGCACCAGTCCGACCTGGAAGGAGGTGAGCTCGACCGCGTCGTCGACCAGCTTGCGGAAGCGCTCCGCGCCCCCCTCCTCGGCCATCATCTCCGCCGGGTCGACGCCCGCCGGCATCGCCGCCACTCGCAGTCGCATCTTGCGCCCGGCCGCCACCCGCTGCGCTCGCAGCATCGCCTCCTGGCCGGCCGAGTCGGCGTCGAGCGCGAGCACCACCTCGTCGACCATCCCCGAGAGCGTCGCCACCTGCTCACCGGTGATCGCCGTCCCCATCACCGCGATCACCTCCTCGACTCCGGCCTGGCGCAGTGCGAGCACGTCGGTATAGCCCTCGACGACGACCGCGCGGCCGGCCTTGGCGATCGCCGCTTTCGCCAGATCGACGCCGTAGAGGATCTGGCTCTTGTGGAAGAAGTCCGTCTCGGCCGTGTTGACGTACTTGGCGCCTTGCTCGGAGCGCATCGCGCGGCCGCCAAAGCCCAGCGTGCGGCCGCGGCGGTCGCGGATCGGGAACATGATCCGGGAGCGGAAGCGGTCGTACTCGCCGCCCCGCTGGTTGCGCTGGACGAGTCCGACGCCGCGCAGCTCGGCGACGCTGAAGCCAGCCTGCTGGCCGCGGACGAGGATCTTGTCCCAGGCGCTGGGGGCGAAGCCGACGCCGAAGGCGCGCAGCACCTCCTCATTCAGGCCGCGCTCGGCGAGGTAACCGCGCGCCTTACCGGCCTCCTCGGAATCCCAGAGGTAGGAGGCGTAGTAGGCGGCAGTCCGCTCCAGCAGCTGCTCGAGGCGGCGGCGCTGCTGGCGCCGCGCCTCCGCCCGCGGGTCCTCCTGCTCGCGCTCGAGCTCGACCCCGTAACGATCGGCGAGGATCTCGACCGCCTCGGCGAAGCCGAGCCCCTCCTTCTCCTCGACGAACTTGATCACGTCGCCCCCGACCCCGCAGCCGAAGCAGTGGTAGAGCTTCTCCTGGGCATCGACCGAGAACGAGGGCGTGCGCTCCTCGTGGAACGGGCAGAGGCCGACCCAGCGGGCTCCCTGGCGGCGCAGGTCGGTGTGGGCCGAGATCACCTCGACGATGTCCGCCGTCTGCTTAACCCGTTCCAGACTCTCGGCCGAGATCAGCGCCATTAGAACCGCGACTCCTCGGGGACGGTCAGCTCGGTGAACTTGGCGATGCAGTAGCGGTCGGTCATCCCGGCGAGGTAGTCGGCGACGCGCTGGCAGTCGCTGGCCCCGACGTCGTAGGTGGGGACCTCGCCGGGGTGCTCCAGGTAGTGGTCGAAGAGGCCGCGCATCGCCCGTTCAACCCGGACGTGCTCGCGGCGGGCGTCGGGCCCGAGGTAGACGCGGTCGAACATGAACTTGCGCAGCCGCAGCATCGCGCCGCCGATCTCCTCGCTCTGGACGATGTCGCCGCTGCCCTCCGAGTTCTCGACGATGTCCTTGACCAGGGTGTCGATCCGCAGCGACCCGGTCGGGCCGAGTAGCTCGATCTCCGCCGCCGGCAGGTCCTCGGTGCGCAGAATCCCGGCCCGCACGGCGTCGTCGATGTCGTGGTTGATGTAGGCGACGCGATCGACCAGCTTCACGATCCGCCCCTCCAGCGTCGCCGGCTTGTTGGGCCCGGTGTGGTTGAGGATGCCGTCGCGGACCTGCTCAGTGAGGTTGAGGCCAGCCCCGTCACGCTCGAGCACCTCGACCACCCGCAGCGAGTGATCGTTGTGCTTGAAGCCGATCCCGCAGCGCTCGCGTAGGGCGGCGTTGAGGGTCGCCTCGCCGGCGTGGCCGAAGGGCGGGTGGCCGAGATCGTGGCCGAGGCCGATTGCCTCGGTCAGGTCCTCATTCAGGCGCAGAGCCCGGGCCACGGTGCGGGCGATCCCGCAGGCCTCGAGCGTGTGCGTAAGCCGGGTCCGGTAGTGGTCGCCCTCGGGGGCAACGAAGACCTGGGTCTTGTGCTTGAGGCGGCGGAAGGACTTCGAGTGGACGACCCGGTCGCGGTCACGCTGGAACGGCGTCCGCAGCGGGCTGTCCGGCTCCTCGACAAGACGGCGGGCAGGATAAGAGCGGGTCGCGTGCTCGGCGAGGAACTCGTCCTCCAAAGCGCGGATCCGGTCCTCGAAGGTGGCGGTGGCGGGCACGACCCGATCATAGGCCCGCCCGGGCGGGGCTGAGACGCCGAAAACCAAACAGATCAAGGAGGAGGAGCGCATGTGCTCTGCACATAAGCGACCGACGACGCCGAGCTGCGCAGGTTTGCAGGCGTCTCAGGCCGCCCGGAGTTGAACGTGCGCGTGATGCTCCAAGGTCTCCCCCACCGCGCGCTCGACTTGGCGCAGCGCCAGCGGCTCCGCCTCCGGCGCCTCGGCCAGTGGCTTCGCCAGCGCCTCGACCATGAACGCGTGGGCTTCCTCGGTGAGCGGGAAGGAGCCGGCTTCGCAGCTGGAGCAAACGACACCGCCGGCAGCGCCCGAGAAGCCAGCCAGGTGCTCGGCCTCGCCGCAGAGCGCGCAGGCGGCGAGCTCCGGGGCGAAGCCGGCAACCAGCGCCAGCTTGATCCGGAACGAGAGGGCCGCTTCGAGGCCGGCGCCGCGCGGCTCCTGCTGCGGTTCGTCGAGCAACTGCAGGTAGCGGCAGAGGAGGTTGTAGGCGGGCGGGTTGGGCTCGGCCGAGTCGAGCAGGCGCAGGAACGCGTCGCAAGCGCGGGCGCCAGCGGTCAGCGCCGGGCCGGAGGAGCGCAGCCGGGGGTAGCCGTCGATGGTGGTGACGCCGGTCACCGTCATCAGGTCGCTGCGGCCTTCGTGGAGCAGGAGGTCGAGGCGGAAGAACGGCTCCAAGCGCCCGCCGAAGCGGGATTTCGGCTTGCGGGCACCCTTTGCGATCGCCCCGATCCGCCCCCGGTCGCGCGAGTAGAGGTGCAGGATCCGGTCCGCCTCCCCGTAGCGGATGCTGCGGAGGACGATTGCCTCAGTCTTGACCGTGGTTCCCGGCACGTCACCAAATGTGACCGACGGACCGGATCGAACTATGCGCGTCGGCGCCGCGGTTTCCGCCGCAGCTTCACCTGGCAACTCGGGCAGAAGTAGGTCGAGCGGCCGCCGACGACGATGCGGACGATCTCGCCCTTGCAGGAGGGGCAGGGCTCGCCCTCGCGGGTGTGGACGAGGAACTTCTCCTGCATCGTTCCTTTCTCGCCGCGGCCGTCGCGGTAGTCGTCGATCGAGGAGCCGCCGGCGTCGATCCCGGCCTGCAGGGAGACGACGACCCCGTCGCGCAATGCCTCCCAGTGCTCGGGCTTCATCGAGCCGGCAGGAGAGAGCGGGTGCAACCGCGCCCGGTAGAGCGCCTCGTCGGCGTAGATGTTGCCGACACCGGCGATCCGCGACTGGTCGAGCAGGAACGACTTCAACGGCGCCGTGCGACCGGCAGCAACCGCGCCGAGGTGCTCCGAGGTGAACTGGTCCGAGAGCGGCTCGACGCCCAGCTTCGCGAAGCGGACCGGCAACTGATCGTCATCGAGCAGGAATGCCTCGCCGAAGCGGCGCGGGTCGGTGAACCAGAGCTCGCGGCCGTCGTCGAGGACGAAGCGGGCGCGCAGGTGGCGGGCCTCGGTCGTGCGCTCGCCTTGGTAGAGCAGCCGGCCCTCGGCCGGGTCGAGGATCTCCTCACCCTCGACGAGGACGAGGTTGCCGGTCATCCGCAGGTGCATGACCAAGGTGCGCCCACCGTCCAGCGCCAGCAGCAGGTACTTGCCCCGCCGTCCCAGCCCCTCGACCGTGGCGCCGCTGACGGCGGCGCCGAGCTTCGCCGGGGGCAGCGGCCGCGACCAGCGCGGGTCGAGCACTTCGAGCAACTCGATCCGGTGCCCTTCGATCTCCGGCTCCAACTGTCGCGCAACGGTCTCGACCTCGGGCAGCTCCGGCATCCGCCGAGTTCTACCTATTCGACGGCGCGGGGGTGCGCCTCGAAGTAGACCTCCTTGAGGCGTTCGCCGGAGAGGTGCGTGTACATCTGGGTGGTCGAGATATCGGCGTGGCCGAGCATCTCCTGCACGGCGCGCAGGTCGCAGCCGCCGGCTAGCAGGTGGGTGGCGAAGCTGTGGCGCAGCGTGTGCGGGCTCATCTGGCCCGAAAGGCCGGCGTCGCGGGCGTGACGCTGGACGATTTTGTAGAGGCCCTGGCGGGTCAGCGGCCCGCCGCGGAAGTTGACGAAGATCTTCGCCTCGTGGCGATCGCCGATTAGCTTCGGGCGGCCGCTGCGCAGGTAGGCGTTGATCGCCAGGATCGCCTGACGCCCGAGCGGCACCAGCCGTTCCTTGGAGCCCTTGCCGCGGGCGCGGAGGAAGCCCTCGCGGATGTCGACGTCGCCGAGCTCGAGCCCGATCGTCTCCGAGGCCCGCAGTCCGCAGGCGTACATCACCTCCAGCAGCGCCCGGTCGCGCAGCGCCGTCGGCTCTGAGCCCTGCGGCGACGCCAGGAGCTTCTGCACCTCGGCGTAATTGAGGACATGGGGCAGCTTTTTCGAGCGCCGCGGCGCGCTCAGCGCCGCCGTCGGATCATCACCGATCAGCTCGTCGCGGCGCAGGTGCTTGTAGAAGGAGCGAAGGCAGGCGGCCTTGCGGTGGATCGTCGAGGAGGAGACAGCGGGTCGCTCCTCGCCGCCAGTCGCCAGCTCGGCGAGGAAGTCAGCGATGTCCGCATGCCGCACGGTCAGCGCGTCGAGGCGGTGGGCGGAGAGGTATTCGCCGTACTGGAGCAGGTCGGTGCGGTAGGCGCCAAGGGTGTTGCGCGAAAGGCCCCGCTCCAGCTCCAAGTAAGCGAGGAAGTCGAGGACTAGCGACTCGAAGCGTGCGTCGGCACCCGTACTCGCGGGTAGGGCAGGGATCGGGGGCTTGACAGCAATCGCCATGGAGCCTGGTTTCGGCCCCTGAGTTCGCAGCCCTTTAGTCGCAAGGGACCGTGCGCTCCGGCCGTTTGAGCTCCGACCCGGCGGGTCCTGTCATGGGGGGAGGCGCCTGCGGGCGAGGTTTACGTTCTCGGCACCTCCCCCCATGCCACCCCCCGGGAGGAAGGTCGAGCGGGACGGTGTTATTCGGCGAGGATGCGGCCCGCCGCCAATGGGCCGGCGAAGAACAGCGGATCGTCCGCCAGAGACCTGCCCATGGTGGTCGTGGGTAGGCCCGACGACTGGTAGGCGGCGAGGTCCGGGCTTGCTTCAAGGAGCTGGTGGCGGTCCCCGGTCGCCTGCTGGATCTCGGTGCCGATGTCCTCGAAACCAGTCGGCATCGCGACCTCGACCGGGGCCAGGAGCAGGTCGAGGACGGTGCGGGTGTGGTGGCTAAGGCCGCGGTGGCGCTCGCGGGGGTCGGCGGAGGAGAGGCGCGGCGAGATCAGGGTCGGCAGGCCGAGCGAGAGCGCGGCGTGGGCGCTGTCGAGTGCCGCCATGCCGCCGTGGCCGTATTCGGTGTCGGAGCCGATGATCCCGGGGCCGGGGCCGACCAGGATCGCGTCCCAGCCGAGGCGGGTGGCGGCGTCGAGGGCGCCGACGGTGCTCAGCGCCTCGTGCTCGCCGCCGTAGGACGGCGCTGCCGTGATGTGACCGCAGAGCAGATCGCGCTTGCGCAGCTCCTGCACGTCACGGGAAAGCGACCCCGGCAGCGCTCCTCCCCCGGTCTGCACATAACCGACCCTCAGCCCCGGCTTCGCCCGTGCCGCCGCCCAGGCCGCGGGTCCGAGGTGCCCGTGCAGGGGCAGGACAAGCACCGGCACCGATCGCGCGGTTCCTTGTGGACCCTCAGCGACCGAAAGGAACCGCGGATTGTCCTCGCCGCTCGCCGGCGTGATGGTGCTCTCCACCGGCTCGACCGGGTGTTGCAGCGAGGTGTAGTTGAGCTTCATCACGTGCTCCGAGCTGCGCTCGGCGCCCTCCAACCCCCGCGTCAGGTTGACGTGGACGACGTCGAAGCCGCCCGACCCGAGGTCGAGGTCGACCGCGGCTACGTTGACGACGACCTCGTCGCCCTCGTGCATCGAGCCCAGCAGTACCTCGTCGGCCCAGGCCGGGCGGCGCTCGCCGGCGACCTCGACCTCGAGCGGGTTGGCGGAGACGACAACGCCGCGGCGCAGATCGAGCCGGCCGCTCACGCCTCGGCGCCGGGACCGCTGCCGTCGTCAGCGACCGCCGCGACGATCCCCTCGCAGACCTCGAGCATCTTCTCCAGGCTGCGGGCCGGAACCATCTCGTCGGCGGTGTGGACCATGTCGGTGCCGTTGGCGAGAAGGACGCAGTCGAAGCCGTCGAGGCGCAGCGCGTTGGCGTCACTGCCACCACCGATCGCGACCCGGGCCGGCTCCAGGCCGGCACCATGCAGCCCCGCCTCGGCGAGGCCGAGTGCCGGCGAGTCCTTCGGCAGCTGGTAGCCGCGGAATAGCTCTTCGATCCGGACGTCGACGTCGCAGCCGTGCTCGCTAGCGCCCCAAGCGCAGGCCTCGGCGATCTTGCCGGCGACCTCCGCCGCGCGGGCCGCATCGAGGCTGCGCGCCTCGGCGTGAATGCCGCAGTGGCCGGGGACGACGTTGCCGGAGGTCCCGCCCTTGATCAAGCCGACATTGGCCGTCGTCCCCACGTCGAGGCGGCCCAGCTCCATCCGCGAGATTGCGGCCGCGGCAGCGGCAATCGCGCTGCTGCCGTCCTCGGGCCGGATCCCGGCGTGGGCCTCGACCCCGGCGAAGTCCGCACGAATCTTCTGCTGGGTCGGCGTCTGCACGATCACCTCGCCGACCGGGCCGGCGTGGTCGAGGACGAAGCCGCACTTCGCGCGCAGGGTCGAGGCGTCGAACGCTTTGGCGCCGCGCAGCCCCTGCTCCTCGGCGACGGTCAGAACCAGCTCGATCCCGACCGGGCCCGGGCGCTCAGCGTGGCGCGCCGCCAGCTCCATGAAGACCGCGACCGCGGCCTTGTTGTCGGAGCCGAGGATCGTCTCGCCGCGGCTGCGAAAGACTCCCTCGTCGTCGACCACCTCGACCTGTCCCTGATGCGGGACGGTGTCGATGTGGGCGCAGAACATCACCCACTCGTCGCCGCTGCCAGGCAGGCGAGCCAACAGGTTGCCGGAGCCGGCTTCGGCCGGGCCAGCTGCGTCGTCCTCGCTGACCTCGTAGCCGAGCGCCCGCAGTTCGGCCGTCAGCGTGTCCGCGATCTCCCGCTCCTCGCCCGTCGGGCTGCGAATCTCGCAAAGGCGGACGAAGGTCTCGAAGAGTCTCGCGCTCCCGTCCATTGCGGGAACGTTATCCGCTGGGCTCAGGCTGAGCGGCGGACGCCGATGTCGCTGTCCGACGTCTCCTCGACGGGCTCGATCTCGCCGCCGTCGGCGGGCTGCGAGCCGGCGTGCGCGGCCGCCGCGCCGACGAACTCGCGGAACAGCGGCTCCGGCCGGTTCGGGCGTGAGTTGAACTCGGGGTGATACTGCGAAGCGACGAAGAACGGGTGATCCGGAAGCTCGATCATCTCGACCAGGCGCTCGTCCGGCGAGGTGCCACCGCAGACCAAGCCCTCGTCTTCGAGCCGGCGCCGCAGCTGGTTGTTGACCTCGTAACGGTGGCGGTGGCGCTTGTAGATGACGGCCTCGCCGAAGATCTCCCGCGCTTTCGTGCCCTCGTGCAGTTTCACCGGGTCGGCACCGAGCCGCATCGTCCCGCCCATGTCGGAGACCTCCTTCTGCTCCGGCAGAAGGTCAACGACCGGGAACGGCGTCTCCGGGTCGAACTCAGCCGAATTGGCGCCGTCCATGCCGACCACGTGGCGGGCGAACTCGACCACCGCGATCTGCATCCCGAGGCAGATCCCCAGGTACGGGATCCCGCGTTCTCGGGCGATCCGCGCCGTCTGCACCTTGCCCTCGATCCCGCGCTCACCGAAGCCGCCGGGGATCAGGATCCCGTCGCAGCCCTCGAGTCGCTCCGGCTCCAGGTGCTCGGAGTCGACCAGCTCGATGTCCGTTTCCACGCCGTGGTGGATGCCGCCGTGCTCGATCGCCTCGATCACCGACTTGTAGGCGTCTTCCAGCTGCACGTACTTGCCGACGATCGCGATCCGCACCTTGCCGCTGGCGGCGTCGGCGCGGCGCACCATCGCCTCCCATTCAGCCAGGTCCGGGGACGGCGCCTCGAGCCGGAAGTGGTCGAGGACGATGTCGTCGACGCCTTCGGCGCGGAAGGCGAGCGGCACCTTGTAGATGTTGTCGACGTCGTGAGCGGAGATGACGCTGTCGACGGGAAGGCTGGCGAAGAGGGCAATCTTGGCGCGAATCTCGCGGTCGAGGCGCCCTTCGGAGCGGCAGACCAGCGCGTGCGGCTGGATCCCGATCCGGCGCAGCTCGTTGACCGAGTGCTGAGTCGGCTTCGTCTTCAGCTCGCCGGCATGGCCGACGTAGGGCACCAGCGTCAGGTGTATGAACATCGCCCGCTTGGCGCTGAGGTCGGTGTAGAGCTGGCGGATTGACTCGAGGAACGGCAGCGACTCGATGTCGCCGACCGTGCCACCGATCTCGGTGATCACGAAATCGACCGACTGCGACTCGGCGACGATCAGGATTTTCTGCTTGATCTCGTTGGTGATGTGCGGGATCACCTGGACCGTGGCGCCGAGGTAATCGCCGCGGCGCTCGCGCCGGATCACCGAGTTGTAGACGGCGCCGGCGGTGACGTTCGAGGCGCGCGAGGTGTTGGAGTCGGTGAAGCGCTCGTAGTGACCGAGGTCGAGATCGGTCTCCGCCCCGTCCTCGGTGACGAACACCTCACCGTGCTGGAACGGGCTCATCGTCCCCGGATCGACGTTGATGTAGGGGTCGAACTTCTGCAGCTGGACCCGAAAGCCACGGGAGACGAGGAGGCGGCCGATCGAGGAGGCGGCGATGCCCTTACCGAGGGCCGAGACCACTCCGCCGGTGACGAAGATGAATCTCGTGTCGCCTTTGTTCGCCTGACTCATGCTCTGCCGAGCGAGTCTAGCCAGCGCAGTGGCGGAACCGAATCGATGGTCGCCGAAATAGACCGCATCTCCCCGTAAATCGTCAAAAAAAGGACGACCGCGAGCGCCACCAAACGGCCGTTGCCGCCGAGAACAGTCAGCAGCCAGACCCCGGCGATCGCCCCGATCAGGTTGGAGCCGGTGTCCCCCAGCATCGCCCGCTCGCCGAGGGTCAGCCAGGCGCCGACCAGGACCGGGCCGAGGAAGATCCCCAGCAATTCGACCGGGGCGAAGGTCCAAGCGCCGAGGCAGAGCCCGGCGCAGAGCAGGACCAGTGCCTTCTCGGCCCGCCCCGGCCTCAGGTCCAAGAGGTTGCCAAGGTTGGTGGTGAGGATCAGGAGGACGACGTCGGCGATGTAGCGCCAGGACTCGAGGCCGCGTCCGGAGACGACATAGGCGGCCAGTGCAAGCGCCCCGATCGCCTTGATCGCCCCGGTCGAGAGGGTGCCCCGGCGCAATGCCGCCCAGTGCCCGCGCCAGCCGCGCGGGGTGTCGGCCCGCGCCCCCTGCCCGAGCGCGTCGTCGAGGAAGCCGAGGAAGGCGATACCAAGCAGGTAGGGCAGCCAGCGCCGCAGTTCGGGGTCGAGCAGGTCGAGGTCGGCACGGTCGTTGAGGAAGGCGAGCGGCGCCAATGCCACCAGCGCCGCAGTCGCCAGCACCGCACCGAGCGGGAAGGCGAGTTGGGCACCACGGTAGTTCTCGCGCACGAGGCCGGCGTCGCGCAGCCCGCGCGCCCCCGCCGGCACCAACAGCAGGCCCAGCGCCAGCGCCAGCGGAAAGCCGACCCAGTAC
This sequence comes from Solirubrobacterales bacterium, assembly GCA_035472275.1. GTDB lineage: Bacteria > Actinomycetota > Thermoleophilia > Solirubrobacterales > 70-9 > VAYN01. The sequence continues at coordinate 8,456 of DATIPH010000031.1, read as the reverse complement.
AAGCTCAGCCTTCCGGCGCCAAGAGGTCCGGGAGCAGGCGATCGGCGCTGCCCTTGACTCCGAAGCTGCCCTCGGCGCCGAGCATCGCGAAGACCATCGCCAGCTGGCCAGCGGTGAGGTCGACGTCGTCGACGCTGGAGAGGTCGCTGCTCTGGAAGAAGGAGATCGAAGACGGTTCCGTATTCGTCGTCTCGATCCCGACCGCCGGCGTCCGCGTCGCCGTCATCCCGTTCAGCAGCGCCGATTCGAACTGGCCGGCTTTCGACCTCTGCACCGGCCCCATGTCCTGGGGCTGGTCGCGGACGACGATCACCGCGTCGAGGGCGCCGAAGCTGCCGCTGGCGCGCGAGAAGAGCTGGCCGCGAACGAATTCAGGCAGGGTGCCGCCGATCACCAACTGCCGACCCAACCCCTTGCCCAGCGCGGTCAGCTGGTCGGGGTTAGTTTCGAGGTCGAAGAAGCGCGTCTGCGAGAGGTCGTCGGTGAGGCCGCTGATGTCGACCGGCTCGCGCACGACCCCGACCGCGACCAGTTTTGCCCCGGTCGGCGCGAGTGCTTCCTCGACCGCGCTCGAGACTTCGCTCGGGAGACCGCCGAGGGCGACGATCGCGACCCGCTTGCCCTCCAGCCGGTCACGCGCCAGGACCGGGTAGACGCGTTCGCCGAATTCGTTCGAGCGGCCGAGCTCGCCGCTCAGATCGTCAGCCCGCGAGCGCGCGTCCTGGAGGTTGCCGACGAGGCTGTTCTCGAGGTCCTTGCGGGTTCCCGTGAGGGCATCGCCGCCGAACTCGGCGCCGATCAGGATCCCGATCGCGAGCGAGAGAAAGACCGCGATCAGCGAGGTGGCGTGGTAGCGAGCGCTGTACCCCATCAGGCGCCGAAGGCTAGACGGTCAAGCCTAATTTTCCCGGAAACGGGCTAGATCCCGAGCCAGATTCGGATCTTCAGCCAGACCAGGTTGAAGACGTCGTTCAGCGCCGGTGAGGTGATGATCAGGATCGTCAGCAGGACGAGGAAGGCGACGCCAAACATCGCCACCGGAGCCAGCGTCGAGCTCGGGTTGTAGAGCCGGCTAACGCCCTTGGCGTCGACCAGTCGCTCGCCGATCCGCAGCCGGGTGAGGAAGGTCGAGGACATACCGCCGCGCTTGCGGTCGAGGAACTCGATCAAGTTGAAGTGGGCGCCGACGCTGACGATCAGCGTCGCCCCCTTCTCGAAGGCCATCAGCATCGCCACGTCCTCGCTGGTGCCAGCGGCGGGGACAACCGTGTGCGGCAGCCCGGCCTCGATCAAGCGCGCGCAACCGGGGGCGCGCCCGTCGGGGTAGGCGTGGACGATCAGCTCGGCGCCGCATTCGAGCGCCGCGTCGGATGCGGAGTCCATGTCGCCCATGATCAGGTCGGGCTTCATTCCCGCTTCGAGGACGCCGTCGGCGCCGCCGTCGACGGCGACGATCAGCGGCCGCATGTCGCGGATGTAGGCCCGCAGCGCTTTCAGGTCGCGGCGGTGGTGCTCGCCGCGGACGACGATCAGGACGTGACGGTCGCGGAAGGAAGCGCGAATCGGGGGGAAGTCGATGCTGCCGGTCAGCAGGTCGGTCTCTTCGCGCACGTGGGCGACCGTGTTTTCGGCGAACTCGGCCAGTGCCTCGTCGATCCGCTGGCGCTGCTCAACCAGGGCCAGCTCCAGCTCCGGTTCGCTGAGGACGCGGCCGCGCAGTACCTCCTGGTCGGCGATGCGGACGGTGCCGCCGTCGAGGTTGATTCGGTCGCCGTCGCGCAGCAGCTCGAAGAGTCCGGCGCCGGGCGCGTCGATGACGCGGACCCCGGCCCGGGTCAGCATCAGCGGCCCGGCGTTCGGGTACTTGCCGTTGGAAGAGGGCGACGCGTTCAGCACCGCGGCGACGCCGGCGTCGATCAGCTCCTCAGCGGCAATCCGGTCGATGTTGACGTGGTCGATGACCGCGATGTCGCCCGGGCGCAGGCGCTTTACGAGGTGCTTGGTGCGATCGCCAAGGCGGGCGGTGCCTTCGATCGGCGCGTCCGGGCGGCCACCGTTCCGTCGTCCGAGAAGGGCGGGAAGGCGACGGCGACTTGAGGTTGCCACCCGCCCAGATTAGCCGCCTCCATGGAGGATTCCCACCTCGAGGGCGATTCAGTCGGCAGCGCGAGCGCGTTGGCGAGATTTCACCCCCTATAGCGGGGTAAACATCGCCAACGCGGTGCCGGTCAGGCGGCGGCGAGGAGTTGGCGTGCGTGCTCGGTTGCGGCTTCATCCCCGCCCTCGCCGCCGAGCATGCGGCGAATCTCCTCGACCACGCCCTCGCCGGCGAGGCGCTCGACCGTGGCAAAGGCCTGCTCGCCGGCGACGTCCTTTTCGAGCCGGAAGTGGGTGCCGGCGAGCGAGGCAACCTGGGGCAGGTGGGTGATGCAGAGGACCTGGCGATCGTCGCCGAGGGCGCGCAGCCTCTCCCCCACGACCCGCGCCGTGTTGCCGCCGACCCCGGCATCGATCTCGTCGAAGACGAGGGTGCCGGCGCTGGCGCCCGCGCCGAGCCCGCTCAGCGCCAGCATCACCCGCGAGAGCTCGCCACCTGAGGCGGCCTCGCGCAGCGGCGCCGCCTCGATCCCGGGGTTGGGAGCGACGCGGAGCTCGACCGTCTCGCGGCCATTCGGGCCAAAGTCGTCGGGATGGGGTTCGAGGACCACCTCGAGCGTGGCGCCCGCCATCGAGAGCTGCTCCAGCTCCGCCGCCACGCGCTCCTCGAGCGGCTTCGCGGCCACCTCACGACCGGCGCTGAGCCGCTCACCCAGCTCCGCCCGCAACGCCTCGGCAGCGGTGAGCGCCGCCTCCGCCTCGGCCCCCCGCACCTCGGTCCCCTCGAGGCGCTCGATCTCGGCCCGGCAGCGCTCGGCGTGGGCTAGCACCGACTCGACGCTGCCGCCGTGCTTGCGCTCGAGCCGGTCGATCGCGTCGAGCCGTTCCTCGACCGCCAGCAGCTCGCCCGGGTCAGCCTCGATCTGCTCGGCGTAGTCGCGCAGCTCCGAGCCGACATCGTCGAGCTCGACCGCTAGCGCCGCGACCCGCTCGGCCAGCACGTCGAGACCGGGATCAAGGCCCGCGGCGCCTTGCAGCAGCGATTCGGCCTGTCCCAGCGCCCCCGCCGCGCCACCACCGTCCTCGTCGGCGCCGGCCAGCCCGGCGTGCGCTCCAGCCGCAGCCTCACGCAGGCCCTCGGCGTGGCGCAGGCGCTCGCGCCGCGCGCCCAGATCCACCCGCTCCTCGGGCCCGGGCGCAACCTCCTCGATCTCGGAGAGCTCGTAGCGGTAGAGGTCGAGGTCACGCTCCCGCGAGCCCTCACGCTCGCGCAACTCGATCAGCTCGGCGGCCAGCCGGCTGCACTCGCGATGCGCCTCGCGGTAGCGCTCGCGCGCCTGCAGGTGCTCGGCGCCGGCGAAGCCGTCGAGGATCTCCAACTGCGCCGAGGAGATCGTCAGCTTGCGGTGCTCGTGCTGGCCGAAGAAGGCGAGCAGGCGGCCGCCGAGCAGTTTCAGGTCCGCCGCGGTCGCGGCGCGGCCGGCGACGAAGGCGCTGGTGCGGCCGCCGGCCGAGACCCGCCGGCCGAGCACGATCTCCTCGGCGCCCTCAGGAAGTCGCTCCGCCAGGTCGGCCAACTCCGGCTCGTCGAGCAAACCCGCGGGCAGGTCGAAGACGCCCTCGACCCAGGCCTCCTCGGCACCGGGACGGACGATCTGGGTCTTCGCCTTGCCGCCCATCAGCAGGTCGAGCGAGTGGGCGAGCACCGTCTTCCCCGCTCCGGTCTCGCCGGTGATCGCGTTCAGCCCAGCGCCGAGCCGCAGTTCGGCCCGCTCGATCAGCAGCAGGTTCTCGATCCGGAGCTCGCGCAGCATCCACTGCTGTGTACCAGCCACTCCGGCGGACGGGTCCTGTCACGGGGGGAGGGGCCTGCGGGCGAGGTGTACGTTCTCGGCCCCTCCCCCCGTGCCACCCGTCCGAGGAGAGTCAGTCGGCAGACGATGCTGCGTCGCCCGTTTGCTGAACGAAATAGCGCGAGCGGACCAGGAAGAAGCCGAGTGCGGCGCCGACGAGGGAGAGGATCCCGGCAATCAGGATGATCTCGTTGAAGCCGCTGACGAAGGCGACGTCGGAGGCGCGTTCGACCGCCGGCCGCAGCGCTGACGGCGTCACTTCACCGGCTGCTTTCGAGCCGCCGGAAGCGACCAATTCGCCGAGCCCACTCGGGGCGTGCGGCAGGATCTCACTCAGCTTCGAGTCGACCCGCGACTGGAAGATCGCCCCCAGCGCCGCCACCCCGGTCGCGATCCCGACCTGGCGGAACGTCGTGTTGATCCCCGATCCCATCCCCGATTTCTGCACCGGGACGACCGCGATCGCCGCCTGGCCGATGCCGGGGTTGGTGGTGCCGATGCCGATCCCGGCGATCAGGAACCCGAGCAGCAGCGCCGTCCACTCCGAATCGGCGCTGACCCCGTGCATCAGCAGCAGCCCGACCCCGACCAGGGTGAGGCCGAGCCCGAGCAGGACCCGGATCGGGACTTTGTTCGAGAGCGCGCCGGCGATCGGCGAGGCGATAAATGAGAGGACGGTCAGCGGCAGGAAGCGCAGGCCCGCCTCCAGCGGCGAGAAGTCGAGCACGCCCTGCATGTAGATCGTCAGGTAGAGGAACATCGCGAACATCCCGCCGGAGAGGGCAAAGGCGACGGCGGAGACGCCGTTGAAGGCGGGGTTGCGAAACAGCGAGAGGTCGAGCATCGGGTGGTCGCTGCGGCGCTCGATCACGACGAAGGCCGCCAGCAGGGCGGCGGCGCCGATTAGGCAGGCGAGGATCAGGGGACTGCCCCAACCCTCGGGGTTGCCGCGGATCAGCCCGAAGATCAGCAAGAAGAGAGCGCTGGAGAAGGTGACCAAGCCAGGCAGGTCGACCGGCTCGGGATCGTCGGCGAAAACGTTGACGATCTTGCGCTCGGTGAGGATGATCGCGCCGATTCCGATCGGGATGTTGACGAAGAAGATCCACTCCCAACCGAGGTTCTCGGTGATCACGCCGCCGACCAGCGGCCCGACGGCGACAGCGCCGCCGATCGTCGCGCCCCAGACCCCGAATGCGGTCGCCCGGTCTTTGCCATGAAACTCCTGGCCGATCAGCGCCAGCGAGGTCGCGAACATGCCGGCGCCGCCGATCCCCTGCAGCCCGCGGGCGAGGTTGAGCAGGGTCGGGTCGTCGGAGATGCCGCAGAGGAACGAGGCGAAGGTGAAGATCGCGAACCCGATCGTGAAGACGCGGCGGCGGCCGAGCCGGTCACCGAGCGAGCCGGCGGTGAGCAGGAAGGCGGCCAGCGTCAGCGAGTAGGCGTCGACCACCCACTGCAGGCTGGACAGCGAAGCGTTCAGTTCCTCGCGGATGTCGGGTAGGGCGACGTTGACGACCGTGATGTCGAGCAGCAACATGAACGTCGCCACCGAGACCAGAACCAGGGCCCACCATTTGCGCTCCATGGCACCTCCCGCGAGAACTTGACTGGTGCGCGCCAGGCTATCGACCGGCCGACCTCGGCCCGCCGGACTAGACGGCCAAGTGGCCGAACTTCTCGCGAATCCGCTGGTAGAAGGAACTGCCGGCGAGCTGCGCGAGACGGCCGGCGGCGTCGACGAAGCGGATCTCGAGCCCGTCGCCGGGCGCCAGTTCGCCGATCTGTTCGCCGTCGACCAGGACTTCGACCGGCTCACGTCCCTCGGCGTTGCCGACGTGGAGGACATCACCGGGGGCAACGACCAGCGCCCGCGCGGTCAGCGAGTGCGGCGAGATGTAGCTGACGACGTACCCCTTCACGCCCCAGGCCAGGATCGGGCCCTGGTTGGCGAGGTTGTAGCCGGTCGAACCGGCGGGAGTGGCGGCAACGAGACCGTCGCAGCGCACGTGCCCGACCTCCTCGCCGGCGATCAGATAGGTCAGCTCGGCGACCCGGTCCTGGGGACGGCGGGCGAGGGCGATGTCGTTGAAGCCGAGGCGCTTCTCCCCTCCGTGGGAGACCTCGAGCCCGGGAAGCTGGACCGTCTCGATCTCGCCGGCGAGAGCACGGCTGATCCCAGCCGCCGCGTCGCCGCGCTCGACGGCGGCGAGGAAGCCGACGGTGCCGAAGTTGACGCCGAAGACGGGAACGTCGGTGCCGGCGTAACGGCGCAGCGCCCGCAGGATTGAGCCATCGCCACCGAGCACGAGGCAGAGCTCCGGGCTGTCGCCGTCAGTGGCGGCCTCGACCCCGGCCGGCAGCTCGCCCTCGATCCCGTCGCGATCGGCGACCAGGCGCCAGCCCGCCTCGCGGGCGACGGCGACGGCGACCTCGACCGCGTCGGTGGTCGCCGGCGGGTACGCGTGAGTGATCAGGTCAGCGGTCTTCACTCCTGCTCCTCGGCGGCGCGGAGCGCAGTCTCGAGCTCGGTCAGGCCGGGGCCTTCGCCGCCGCACCAGACAAAGGTCTCGCGGTTGCCCTTCGGGCCCGGCAGCCCAGAGGAGGCGAAGCCGCGAATCGGAAGGCCGAGCTGGGCGGCGACTTCAGCAACTAAGAGGATCGCCTCGCGACGGTCGCCGTCGTCGCGGACGACGCCGCGGCCGACCCGCTCCTTACCGAGCTCGAACTGGGGCTTGACCATCGCCAGCACATCGCCGCCGGACGCCAGGCAGCCGGCGACCGCGGGCAGGACCTTCGTCAGCGAGATGAAGGAGACGTCGACGGTGGCGAAGTCGGGCGCGAACGGCAGGTCGGCGGGCGTCATTGCGCGGGCGTTGAGGCGCTCGATCACGGTCACCCGCGGGTCCTCGCGCAAATGCAGGTCGAGCTGGCCGTAGGCGACGTCGGTGGCAGCGACGCGGGCGGCACCGCGCTGCAGCAGACAGTCGGTGAAACCCCCGGTCGAAGCGCCGACGTCGAGACAGTCACGGCCGTCGACGTCGAGCGCGAGCGCGTCGAGTGCGTTCTCGAGCTTGATCCCGCCGCGCGAGACGTAGCGGGGACCGGGGTCGATAACCAGCTCCTGCTCGGGTCCGATCAGCTGGCTCGGCCGCAGGGCGACGGGACCGTCCTGGCTGCCGACTCGGACTTCGCCGGCGCGGACGGCGCCGGCGGCGGCGGTGCGCGACGGGAACAGTCCCCGCTCCGCCAAAACCGCGTCTATCCGGGCCTTCTTCACGCCAAGGCCGGGCTGGCTGGGGGCATCCTCACGCCGCGAAAGGTAGCGGGAAGGTCCCAATCTGGACGTTTATTTGGCCTTCAGGGTCAATTGCAACATTTTCTTGACCACTTTCCGGCCGGGATCTGGTCAACTGCCTTGGGAACTTGGCTACTTGGATACAAGCTTCCCCGGAATTACCCGATGTTGGCCCCCCACGCAGGGGGATCTGTGACCCCACTCACACACGAATCGCACATACGTTCGTACGCTGATCAAGGATTCGTTGAGAGAGACCGATGAAGGAGCAGAACCTAAAACTTTTTGGCTGAGTCCCGCGTCGCAAATATGGCCCCGGTTGCTTCCCACAATCGGCGCCCCGCGACACAACTGGGCTCACCTACCTCCCACGGATCCACATATATAGAGATACATATCTCTCCTCCCTGTAGTAACCCCAGAAGCGCCCCGCCTCCCCGGCGGGGCGTTTTCTGTTGGGGGCGGGCTCATGACTTCCCCCCGGTTGCAGGGGCAGCGAGCGAGCGCCACAGATGGATGAAACAGCTGATCCTGAGCATCAGCTCAACCCTCGAGAGCTCTGAAACGGCCACCGAGCCCTCCGGGCGGCTGCCGTTCCCCGGGACTCTCGAAGCCCATCAGTCCGCAAGTTGTATAGATCGGCTCCTCGCCGCTTTCGGCAAGACGGACCGCCGATTCCTTCTTCAGCTGCTGGAAGAACTCGTGCGTCGCCATCAGCGCCTCCATCCCCTGGTCGAAGGCTCGCCGATCTAGATGGCCAGCGTCCCAGGTCAGATGACTGCTGGTGCGCCGATCGAAGGTGCCGGTTCTCGCCGCCGCGATCGCCCGGCGGTACAGGGCTCTGAGAGTGGAGAGCGTGAAGCGCCGACGCTTTTTGAAATCCATCTCGACGAATTCCTCGTCCGTCACCAGGCCCTGGCGCCGTGCCCGATAGAAGACGCGCTTGGCGCCGCCGACGTCTTCTTTTCGCGTGACGTCGAGGAATGCCGCGTTGAGCAGCGAGCGAAAATGGTAGTTGACTTGCTCCAGCGAAAGTCCCTCCTGGGCCGCGTATTCGCTTGGCGTGATTTCCCGTTGGCCGCAAACGGCCAGGATGTTGATTCGCTCCGGATGCCCTAGAAGCACCGCCGGCTTGAACTCACCCGCTTGATCGCGCGTCTGGTCCATCGGTCGTCCCCTTCCCGCCGGGCTGGTGGCTTTCCCTAGGC
>DATIPH010000030.1:0-259881 GCA_035472275.1 Solirubrobacterales bacterium | reverse complement strand
TGCCCGCTGGTCCGAGAGCAGCGTTACCGTGAACCTTCATCCGGGTCCTCCTTGAGGCGTAGGGCGTAGACACCCCAAGCCTCTGCGAGGGCCCGGATGGCCTTTCAGGCGTTCACAACGTGTGTGGGCGGGTCAGCTAGTGCCAAGCGTTACCTGGGACCGCAAAGCCTCCCGCCGCCGCTTCAATAGAATGGCCGCCGCCCGATGTACGGACGCCTGCCGATAGTGAAGATGATGCTCGTGACCGTCGCCCTGACCGCGGTGATGTCGGCGGTGATGGTTTCGATCAATTGGGACGGCCAGGAGGCTTCGACCGCCGCCCCGAAGATCGACGACCTGCTCAACGTGATGATCGTGCTCTCGTCGTTCGTCTTCTCGCTGGTGATCGTGATGCTCTTCTACGCGCTCTGGAAATTCAAAGCGCAACCGGGCGACGAATCCGACGGTGAGCCGATCCATGGCAACACCCGCCTCGAGATCGCCTGGACGATCATCCCGACGATCATCGTCCTCTTCGGCGGCGGCTACAGCTGGAAGGTCCTGCACGACATCGAAGAGCCGGCCAAGAACCCGCTCACGATCGACGTCTTCTCCCAGCAGTACGCCTGGAGCTTTGGCTACCCCGGCAAGGGCAACGTCTGGTCGCAGGGCGAATTCCACGTCCCGGTCAACCGCCAGGTCCAGTTCAAGATGCACGCCCAGGACGTGATCCACTCCTTCTGGGTGCCCGAGTGGCGGATCAAGAAAGACAACGTCCCGGGGATCACGACCACGGCGATCGTCACCCCGGACAAGGTCGGCACCTACCAGCTGATCTGCACCGAGCTCTGCGGCTTCGGCCACGCTTCGATGCGGGCCAAAGTCGTGGTCGAGCCGCCCTCCAAATTCCGTGAATGGGTCGCTGGCCTGAAAGAAGAAGTCCCGGAGCCACTGCAGGAGTCGGTGATCCAGGACACCCAGACCAACCCGGTCGAAGACCTCGGGGCCGGCGGGGCATAATGAGGGGGATCTGATGGTGGCTGCGATCAAGCGACCCGGCTGGATTCGAGGTGCGCTCGGCGCCCTCGCCGCCGCCGCATTCGGCTTCGGCCTCGTCATCGCCCTGCGGGCGATCTCCGGCCTGCCCCTCTACCAGACCGAACAGACCGGCTACCCGCATGTGGTCGTGCCGCTGATCCTGGCGCCGCTCGGCTTCCTCGCCGGCTTCGGCTGCTTCGACTACTGGTTGCGCTGGGCGGTCGGGATGCCGACGATCCCGGACGACCACTCCCAGCATGGGGCGAAGTCCTGGAAGGACTACTTCCGCTTCAACACCGATCACAAGGTGATCGGCATCCAGTACATCTGCACCACCTTCTTCTTCTTCTTCGTCGGCGGCCTGATGGCGATGCTGATCCGGGCCGAGCTGGCCCAGCCGGGCACCCAGATCGTCGACGCGGCGACCTTCAACAGCCTCTTCTCGACCCACGCCGTGCTGATGATCTTCGTCTTCGTGATCCCGGTCTTCGCCGGCATCGCCAACTACGTGCTGCCGCTGATGATCGGCGCGCCGGATATGGCTTTCCCGCGCCTCAACGCGCTCAGCTTCTGGATGTTGCCGCTGGCCGGCCTGCTCTTCATCGGCAGCTTCCTCGCTCCCGGCGGCGCCTTCGACGCCGGCTGGACCGGCTACGCGCCGCTCTCGACCGGGGCGCCGTTGGGCCAGTCGTTCTTCAACCTCGGGGTCCAGTTCGCGGGCGCCTCGTCGATCGCGACCGCGCTCAACTTCCTGGTCACGATCATCACCATGCGTGCGCCCGGAATGACCTTCTGGCGGATGCCGCTGCTGGTCTGGGCCAACCTCTCGACTTCGCTGCTGGTCGTCGCCGCGACCCCGTTCATCGCCGGTGCCCAGTTCATGGTCCTCTTCGACCGGATCCTGCACACGAACTTCTTCCAGTTCGCCGGCGGCGGCGACGTCATCAGCTACCAGCACATCTTCTGGTTCTACTCGCACCCAGCCGTCTACATCATGATGTTGCCCGGCTTCGGGATCATCTCCGAGGTCATTTCGACGCACGCCCGCAAGCCGATCTTCGGCTACCGATTGATGGCCCTGGCGCTGATCGGGATCGTCGTCCTCAGCTACTCGGTTTGGGCGCACCACATGTTCGTCGCCGGGATGTTCTCCTGGCTGCGGGTGCCGATGATGCTGACCACGCTGCTGATCGCGGTGCCGACCGGGATCAAGATCTTCTCCTGGCTGGGGACCCTCTATTTCGGCAAGATCCATACCTATTCGACCGCGATGCTGTTCGCGCTCGCCTTCATCGTCACCTTCACGATCGGCGGCATCAGCGGCGTCATGCTCGGCATGGTGCCGATCGACATCCACGTTTCCGACACCTACTTCATCGTCGCCCACATCCACTTCGTCCTCTTCGGCGGCTCGGTCTTCACGATCTTCGCCGGGATCTACCACTGGTTCCCGAAGATGACCGGGCGGATGTACGACGAGAAACTCGGCCGCGTCCACTTCTGGGGCACGCTGGTCGGCACCTGGGGCACCTTCATCCCGATGCACTGGGTGGGGATGGACGGGATGCCGCGACGCGTCGCCGACTACGCCAGCCAGTTCGGCAACTGGAACCTGCTGATCAGCTGCTGTGCCTTCTTCCTCGGCGCCTGCCAGCTCGTCTTCCTCTACAACATGATCGTCAGCTGGCGATTCGGCCCGAAAGCCACCGCCAACCCGTGGCGCGCCAACTCGATCGAGTGGCAGGTCTCCTCGCCGCCGCCGATCTTCAACTTCGACGAGATCCCGCGGGTCGTCGGCGGCCCCTATGAGTTCGGCGTGCCCGGTGCGAGGCACGCGATCATGGCCGGCGAAAAAGGCGCCGAGGTTCCGGCCGGCGAGCCGAGCGTGGTGGGTTCATCGTGACCGAGTCCGAGAAACGGCCGCTGCTGGTCTTCCTCAACGAGGTCGCGGGCGGGCGCAAGCTGCTGCAAGCGGTGCGCGAGCGCCGGGACGACGTCTCCAAGGTCGTCGTCGTCGCGCCCCAGAACCAGCCCTCGGTCGGCCAACTAATCGACGCCGGCGAGCTGCGCGAGGCCGCGCGGGCCCGGGTCGAGGTGACGATGGCGGTGCTGAAGGAGTTCGGGATCGACTCGATCGGCGAGGTGATGGACCCTGAGCCATGGCTGGCGGCCACCGACGCGGTTCGCGCCCATGAACCGGGCGAGATCCTGTTCTCGGCGCTCTACGACAGCCGCTTCGGCTTCACCCGCCGCGACCTGGTCGAGTGGGTCAAGGAGCGGGTCGAACCCGACACCAAGTTCACCCACATCCCGGTCCGGCTCGAGGACGACTCGATCCGCCTCGACTTGATTCACACCCTCGTCGTCGCGACCCAGACCGTCGCCGCGCCCGATCTGGTGCAGCGGCTGAAGGAGCGCACCGCAGCCGGGCCGCATCGCTACACGATCATCTGTCCGCGGACCGACGATGTCAGCGAGGGCGAGATCGTCGCCGACCTGGCCTCGACCCTGGCCGAGCTCTACCGGGCCGAGATCGACGCGACGGGCCAGCCGATGAGCCCCGACCCCTTCTTCGCGGTCAAGAACGCGATCGAGCACTACCGGATTAACGAGGTCTTGATCTCTACCTTCGCCGGCGAGGGCTCGAACTGGCTCGAGGAAGACCTCGTCGGTCGCGTCCGCGAGATCACCGAGAAGCAGGTCCAGCACATCGAGGTCGGCCGGGCGCCGACCGCGGTTGCGGCCGCCGTAGCCGAGGAGGGAGGGGTCTGATGGAGAGCGCGACCGTCACCCTCGATCACGGGCACGCCGACGAGCACCACGGGCCGCCCGAGGCCCACGAGAGCTCGCGGATCGACCGCCAGACGCTGGGCATCCTCCTCTTCATTGTCTCCGAGGTGATGCTGTTCGGGGCCTTCTTCGCTTCCTACTTCTTCCTCCGCGTCGTCGTCGACCCGGCCACCTGGCCGCCGAAGCCCTACGAACTCCCGGTTGCCGTCGCCGGTGTCAACACCGCGATCCTGGTCTCCTCGAGCTTCACGATCCACTGGGCCCTGGAGTCGATCCGCCGCGGCAATCGCAACGGCATGAAACTCGGGCTGTTGCTGACCTGGATGCTGGGCGCGACCTTCCTCTTCATCCAGCTCAACGAGTACGTCCATATCGGCTTCAGCGCCCGTGACCTCGCCTTCGGCTCGATCTTCTACAGCCTCACCGGCCTGCACGGAGCTCACGTCTTCGTCGGCCTGCTGCTGCTCACCTTCGCGACGATCCGCGCCTTCCGTGGCCACTTCGGGCCGGCGGCGAAGGACCACCTCGGTGTCGAGGTGCCAGGGATCTACTGGCACTTCGTCGACATCATGTGGATCGTGGTGTTCCTCACCGTCTACGTTCTGTAGAGCGGCCCTGCAAACCGGCGCATCTCGCGGTCCTCGGTCGACTCGGATCGGGTCACGCACCAAAAGTGCGCTCCCCTCACCTCGCTCCCTGCGTCCCACGACCTGCTTGGTTTTCGGGCCGTTATACGGGGCGGTTATGGGTTAGGGCAGGATTGATGCGATGAAGATCTCTGAGGAGGCGGTGTTCAGGTGGGTCGTGATCGTGCTGGTGGCGGCATGCTCGGTGATCGCCCTGACGTTGCTGACGCGGCCGTTGGTCGGGGCGCTGTGGGGCCTGGTGTTAGTGATCGCGGCGAACGTCTATGCCTACCGCTGGTTCCGCGAGTGGTGGGCGAAAAATGATTCAAAGAAATGACGGTTTTGCAGACAATTCATTGCACTCGGATCGCTAGCCTGGTTGCATGGAGGCGATGAGGCAGAGCTGGACCGACGAGCGGCTGGATGAATTCGGAACGCGGGTTGATGAGCGCTTCGATCGCGTTGACGAAAAGTTCGTCGAGCTCGATCGGCGCTTCGACGACCTGATCCGGGAAAACAACCGCCGCTTCGAACAGGTCGACAAGCGGTTCGAACAGATTGACGCACGATTCGAAGCGCTGCACAGCCTGATGTGGCACGGGTTCATCGCTCTCGTTGGGTTCCAGATCACGATCGCCGTGGCGGTCATGGGATTCATTGCTGTCTGGACCTGAATCGGCGTCGCTCGAGCAGCTCCATCGTCGCCAGAGTCAGCGCAATCGGGACCGTCGCGGGGAGCTCATCGAGGGTGAAGAAGAGGCAGTCGAAGGCGATCCCAATCACGGCGGCGAGGGCAGCGCCTGTGAGCTGTGAGCGGCGTTCGCGGGCGAGCAGGGCGCCGAGGACGGCGGCGATGAAGATGTCGCCGAAGCCCATCACCGCTGAGCCAAAGTGGACGAACTGCAGGCGGGGCAGGCCGGCGCCCGGGGAGGCGGTGTTGAGGACCGCGTTTGGCGCCTGCAGGAGGTCGGAGCCGACCAGGTAGGCGTCGATTGCCGCCATCGCGTAGATCCCGAGCTTGAGCCAGCGCCCGGGGACGACGGTGGCGAGCAGCCAGCCGAGGCTGACGCAGGCGAGGGCCGAGAGCGCGAGAGCAGCGGTGCGGCCGCCTAGCTCGCCCCCCGCCGCCCAAGCGATCGCGAACAGGGGCACCACCAGCAGCGCTAGCGGCGGCCGGGCCCCGCGCACAAGCCAGGCCAGTGCCACCGCCGCCAGGGGCGGTACCGCAACCAGCGCCAGGTAGGTGAGGAAGTCGGCGATCCCTTCTTCCTGGGCGACCGCCGCGACGACAACAACGATCGAGAGCGGCAGGATCAGCGCCAGCCAGCGGCTGCGCAGCCTTTCCAAAGGGGGCCAGGGGAAGGCGGCGGGGATCGCGACCAGGGCCGCCTGGACGAGGCTGAGGGCGCCGATCGAGAGCCAGAACGGAAGCACGGGCCAGGGCTCAGCTCACGCGGGCGGCACGATCGCGCCTAGGCGGCGGCTCCGGCGGGCTCCTCGACCCGGCCGCCGCTGGCCGGAGCCGATTCGCCCCGCGGTTCCAGCCGCCCGGCGGCGGCGACCGTCCAAAGCATCGCCAGCCAGTTGCAGGTGGCGAGCGCGACGTGGACCCAGACGATCTCGCCGGGCAGTTCCAGGAACCACTGGAAGCCGCCTACGACGCCCTGAAGGGCCAAGAGGCCGAGAACCACCGTCAGGGGCTTGACGGCCCTCCTATCGCCTCCTGGGCGGCGGAGAAGGAACCAGACGCCAATCGCCGCTAGACCGTAGACGGTCGCTAGCACGGCGTGCCGCTGGACGACCCATTCCAGCGTCTCCGAGCCATAGAAGTCGAAGCGGTGGACGAGCTGGCCGGCGTGGGCGCCGGCGTGAGGCCCCGAGGCGGTGGCGACGGTGCCGGCGGCGATCGTCAGCTGTCCGAGCGGGATCAGCGCCCGCACTGACCAGACTCCGACCCGGTCGCTCGAGCGCCGCCGCTCCCAGGGCTCGTAGCGCGAGCACCAGGCCAGCGCGAAGGCCGCGTCGAGCAGCATCATTGAGAGGATGAAGTGCGACATCACCAGGCCCGGCGCCAGGTGGTACTTGACGACGAGGGCGCCGAGGATCGCCTGGCCGACGACGCCGATCGGCAGCAGCGCCCCGAACAGCGCCAGGTGCCAGCGGAACGGCTTGCGGAAGAAGGCGAGGATGCTGGCGGCGATCACGGCGAAGCCGACGAAGCCGGTCAGCAGGCGGTTGCCGTACTCGATCACGGCGTGGGTTTCGAGCGGCGGCGTCGTACCGCCGTAGCAGCGGGGCCAGTCTGGGCAACCGAGGCCGGATCCGGTGAGGCGCACGCCGGCGCCGGTGAGGACGATCAGCGCCAGGGCACCGAGCGCGACGGCGGTGACCTGCGCGTAGCGGCGCGGAGAGATTTCAAAGCCTTTGAGGCGTTCCCGCATCGTCACCAAGATGATCGCAGCGGCCCCTGGCCGCCGGTCTCAGCCGCCTTTTTTGGCGGTTGATTTGAGGAGGAATTCAGCCAGCTGTTCGACTTCTTTTTTCGACAGGGTCTGGCCGAAGTTGTCGGGCATCACGTTCGCCGGGTAGCCCTTGGCGATTTCTTTGTTCGGGTCGACGACGTCCTCTTCAATCTCCGTCAAGCTCTGGCCCGGGAGGACTTCGTCGAGATCGGGGCCAACGGTGCCCCCGGCGCCTTCGACGGCGGCGAGCGTGTGGCAGGTGCCGCAGCCGTTGTTGGCGAAAACCTGGGCACCGGGGCCGCCCGGGACCTTCGGCGGAGCGGCACCGGGGACGCCGGCCCATTCGCCGACGTAGGCGGCGACGTCATCGAGGTCCTGCCCGGTGACGATGTCAGCTGGCATCGAGACGGCGGGGTCGCCGTTTTCGGGTCGCGGCAGCTCGACCTGAGCCTTGACGATGCCTTCGATCGTGTCGCTGTTCTCGCCGATTTCGCGGGCCGAGGCGAAGGCGTCATCGAGATTTGGGCCCTGGGTCCCGGTCGTCCCGGCCTGAGCCAGCGTGTGACAGGTGCCGCAGTTCTCTTTGAAGAGCACCTGGCCGCGGGTGGTGTCAGCGCTGGTCGTGCCGCAACCGGAGGCAACCACGACGGTCGCGCCCAAGGCGACAAGGGCAAGCAGCAGGACGATGGGTTTCGGCAGGCTTTGCATACGGCAGCAGGCGCGCCGGAGTCTATATGTCGGCCCTGCCTGAAAGCGGTTTGCCACGGCCGCTGGCTGGGGTACTCTTTGAGGCGATTCGCACTAACTCTGGAAAGCAGGCGGAGGAGGCCGAAGATGCAGGTGAAGGACGGGATGTCGGGCGTATCAGTGGTGGTCGGGCCTTCGCACACGCTGCGGGTGGCGGCGGCGATGATGGTCGAGAAGAACACCGGCGCGGCGCTGGTCTCCGACCACGAGTCGCCGGAGCCGGGGATCGTCACCGAGCGCGACCTGCTGCTCTCGGTCGGCGCTGGCGAGGACCCCGACGTCGAGCTGGTCTCGGATCACATGACCGAGAGGGTGATCGCTGCCTCTCCCGACTGGAGCCTTGAGCACGCGGCCGCCGAGATGTCCCGCCGCGGAGTCCGCCACCTGGTCGTCTTCGACGCAGGCGACGCCGTCGGCGTCCTCTCGATGCGCGACATCGTCCGCGTCTGGACCAGCGAAGGCGCTACGAGCGAAATGGAAGCGTTGAAGCGCTGAGCGGGCGCTACGAGCGCTTCGCCGGCGCGGCGATGGTTTCCACGGGCAGTGCGGCGTGGCGAACGTGCTGCTTGCGCGGCAGGCGGTAGTAACCGCGGATCGCGCTGCGGGCGAGGCTGCGGAAGGCGCCGAGGGCGAAGACAGCGCCGACGACCGCGTAGAAGACGGGCGGGAAGATGAAGCCAGCGGCGTAGATGCCAGCGACGAGGCCGAGGGCGCCGGCGGCGAAGAAGACCGGTGCCCACGAAGGCCGCGGCGTATAGATCATCTCGCCGGGCTCGGGGATGTGGCGGTGCTCGCTCATCAGCTGGTGGCCAGGTAGAGGGCGGCGGCGACGAACGACAGCGCGAAGAACGCCGCGGCGACGCCGCCGGCTACCAGGCCGCCGACCATGTTCTTACGTGCTTGCTCGCGATCCATCGCTCGGATTTCTATCAGTCCAAGCGGTCCTGGCGCGGGCCCGGCCGGTGCGAGCTCTCAGCTAGGGATCAGGGTTTGGGGGAGGGTCCGGTGCCCGTCTACCTTCGCTGGGATTTTCGCCTCTAACTGCCCATCTCTCGCCAAGAGCCCCGCTGCGAAAATCAGGACGCCGCTCGTACGACGGGCACCGGACCCTCCAACCGAAATCGAGATTCCGAATTGAGGAGTGGGCATGGCGGGGCGCGAGGATCGGAGAGCTTCCGAGGGACGGTGAGCGTGCCGTGTTTTGAAAGCTCAAAAGAGTCAGTTGCTGCCTGAACCCACGGAAGCTTATCCGCTCACGAAAGCTTCTTGACCTCGTGAGGCTGGACTCGGGCTCCGTTGGGAGGGGGTTGGGTATCCCTCGTACGAGCGGCGTCCTGATTTTCGCAGTGCCCGTCAGCGAGAGAAAGCTGTTCTTAAAGGCGAAAATCCCAGCGAAGGTAGAGGGATACCCAATCCCCTCCAGCGCAACCGTTCCGAACTCCGCCCGGGCTAGACGTGCGCCGCGATGGCCATCGAGAGAAAGAGCAAGGCCAGGTACGCCAGGGAGAAGAGATACGTGCGGAGTGCCCAGCGACGATCGGCGCTCTGCAGCAGCTTGGCGGAGAAGTAAATGAAGACGGCGCCGAGCAGCATCGAGGGAACCAGGTAGGCGACGCCGAGGCCGCCGGCGCAGAACGGCAGCTGGGTGACGGCGTAGAGCAGGACCGTGTAAAGGAGGATCTGGCGCCGGGTCTCCTCCTCGCCGCGGACGACGGGGAGCATCGGGATGTTGGCCTTCGCGTACTCGTCCTTCATCAGCAGCGAGAGCGCCCAGAAATGGGGCGGCGTCCAGAAGAAGACGATCGCGAAGAGATAGAAGGCCATGCCGTCGAGGCCGCCCGTTACCGCCGCCCAGGCGACCAACGGCGGCACCGCGCCGGCGGCGCCGCCCCAGACGATGTTCTGCCAGGTGCGGCGCTTGAGGAAGAGCGTGTAGCCAAAGACGTAGCCGAGCAGGCCGGAGAGCGAGAGCGCCGCGGCCAGGGGGTTGACGGTCAGCGCCAGCAGCAGGAAGGAGGCGGCGCCAAGCAGGGTGCCGAAGGCGATCGCGGCGGCCGGCGAGACGCGGCCGGAGGCGACGGGACGGTCGGCGGTGCGGGCCATCATCTGGTCGACGTCGCGGTCGACCGCGTGGTTGATGGCACCGGCGCCCCCAGCTGAGAGAGCGCCACCGAGGCAGGTGAGGAAGATCAGTTCCAGCGAGGGGTTGCCGGCCACGTACATCGTCGTCACCGTCGTGAACAGCAGCAGCGACTGCACCTTCGGCTTGGTCAGCGTCAGGTAGTCGCGAAGAAGCTGTGAGGCGGCGGAGCGGGGGGCGACCGCCGCCGGGCTGGGCGCGGTGCGCGCGCCGGCGTCCATTCCGGTCAGGCTACCGGCTCAGACTCGCGAGCCGGGAGCTCGGCACTGGCGGTCCGGTTGGCGATCGCCTCGCGGATGTCGCGCATCGGCCGGGGACTGCGGACGTCCGGCAGGACGTCGAAGTTATGCGGGTCTGGCGGCGAGAGGGTGAGCCACTCGAGGGTGTCGCCGCCCCACGGGTCGTGACCCGCCTCGGGTCCGTTGACGCGACTCTGGATCGCGTTGACGAGGCTCAAGATGATTCCGATCGCGAGCACGAAAGCGCCGATGGTCGCGATCAGGTTGTAAGCGTTGACGCCGGTGTGGTCGAAGAACTTGTAGGCGTCGATCACCTGGCCGTCGTCGTAGCCAGCCAGCGCCAGCGGGACGAAGGTGACGAGGACGCCGGCGACCATCGTCCAGAAGGAGATGCGACCGAGGCTCTCGCCCATCGTCCGACCGGTCATCTTCGGGAACCAGTAGTGCAGCGCCGCGAGGCCGCCGAAGACGGCGCCGCCGATCAGGGCGAAATGGGTGGCGGCGGTGGAGTCGGTCGTGTTCTTGATGTCCCAGGCGGCGGCGACCAGCGACTGCTGGATCTCCGCCGCGAGACCGATCGAGATCAGCGAGACGGCTCCCACCGCGTAGAGCAACGGTGCCCGCATCCGCAGCACGCCGCCGACCAGGGTCGCGATCAGGTTGAAGACGATCAGCCCGACCGGGACGATCAGCGCCAGCGACATCAGCATCGCGAAGTACATCCAGCCGATGCCGATCGGCGCGGTCATCATGTTCTGCATCCAGGCGAGGGTGCCGATTACGGCGATCGCGGCCAGCGAGATCATCACCGCACTGCGGTTGAACAGCGGTTTGCCGGAGAAGGTGGTGACGATTTCGGCGATCGCGCCGAAGGCGAAGATCAGGACCAGCATGTAGGCGCCGGAGAGGAAGATCCAGCTGAAGTGCTGCCAGAGCAGTGGCGCGCCGCCGGAGCCGTCGGCGAAGAAGATCCCGTCGTAGTTGCGGTCGATCATCAGCATCGTCAGCGCCGCGAGGAAGACCGGACCGATGACGAGCAGTAGCCAGGAGCTGACGGTGGCGCCCCAAGCGAAGATCGGCAGGCGGCGCCAGGCCATCCCCGGCGCCCGCATGTTGCGCAGCGTCGTCAGCAGGTCGATCGCGATCAGGACGAAGCCGAGGGTGGCGAGCCCGACGCTGGTCGCCCAGGCGTCGACCCCGTTGTTGGAGAGGAAGGCGGTCTCGGTCAGCGGCGCGAACGGGTTCACGCCGGCCTCCGAGGGGGTGTACATGAAGCCGGCGTAGAGGACCGCGGCGCCGGCCACCCAGAGCGCCATCCCAATCTGCCCGAGCCGCGGCAGCGCGGTGCCCCGAGCGCCGACCTGCAGCGGCGCCACGTAGTAGGCGAGGCCGATCACCAGCGGCAGCGCGAAGAAGAAGATCCCGGTCCCGCCGTAGAGGGAGAGCATCCGGTTGAAGCCGACGGGGGAGAGGAACTGGTTCTCCGGGATCGCTAGTTGCAACCGCATCAGCAGGAACTCAACGAGGGCGATGAAGAGGAAGCCGAGGGCGCCCGAGATCATGATCCGGGCGACGTCCTTGTGGTCGCCGCTGGTCGCCAGCTCGATCCAGCGGGCGCGGCGCTTGCGGGGGAAGCCGTCGACGACGAGCTCGGGACGGGGTGACTCGCTCATGGCACTTCTCCGTCTTCGATCAGGTTGACGACCCGTTCCTGGGCTTCGTCGATCTCGGTTTTCTGCTTTTCGATGAAGGCTTCGTATTCGGCGGGGGAGACGACTTCGACCTCGGTCCGCATCGAGGCGTAGGCCTGACCGGAGAGGGTCGCGGAGGCGCCTTCGAAGGAGCCTTCATCGTTGGCGCGGAAGACGACCTTGTTGACCTTGCCGGGGACCGCGTCGCGCTTGCCGGCCAGGTCGGGCACGTTCCAGGTGTGGACGACGTCGGTGGAGACCAGGTTCAGCTTCACCGCGGTGTCGACCGGAACGACCAGCTTGTAGTAGCTGAAGGCCCCGTTCGGGTAGCTGTAGCGCCACAGCCACTGCTGGCCGGTCGCTTCGATTTCCAG
Organism: Solirubrobacterales bacterium; assembly: GCA_035472275.1. Classification (GTDB taxonomy): domain Bacteria; phylum Actinomycetota; class Thermoleophilia; order Solirubrobacterales; family 70-9; genus VAYN01. The sequence goes on along the minus strand of DATIPH010000030.1, from coordinate 247,795 downwards.
CGGCTCGCTCTTCAACGCGGTGAGGCCGGCGTCGCCCGTCGTCGGGTTCTCGCGCGCCTTGTCGGTGAAGACGATGCCGAGGACGAAGACGACGACGGCGAAGAGGGTGAGCAGGCCGGCGACCCGGAACTGGATGCGGCGGCCACCGCTGACCTGGCGCGGCTCGGCGCCACGCTCGCTGCGGTAGCGGCGGACGGCGTAGAAGAGGGCAACGTTGATCGCGACCACGAGAATCGCGGCGGCGATAAAGCCGATCACCAGCAGAGTGTCGATCTGGTCCGTGCCAGGGGAGTGCGGCGCCAAAGCGGGGCCATTCTATTCAGGCGGGGCGGCGCCGCGGCTCCCGGTCCAGGGCGCCTACCTATACTCGCCGACCTGATGCGCCGCCCCCGGCAATCCAGCGGGCTCCGATTCGCTGTTCGGGCCGGAGCCGCCACCGCGATCGGCGCCTCTCTGGCGGTGCCGCTGCTGCGCCGCCGCTTGCGGATCCCCGCCCCGGTGACCGCCGCCGTCGCCTATTCGGGGCCACTCGCGCTCGCCGTCCTCACCCCGCGCTCGAAGAAGCGCGACGTGGCGATGTTCGCGCTGCAGATGCTGGCCTTTACCTTCGTCCACGAGATTCCATATGACGACCCCGAGCGCCTGCGGGCGCGGCTGCGGAGCCGCTACCCGATCCGAATCGACAAGGCGATCGGCGGCGGTCGCCTGCCGAATGCGGTGCTGCAGCGTCTCGTCGCCAAAGTGCCGGGGCGCCCCATTCTCGATCGCTTTCTCGCCTATACCCACTGGGCCTGGTTCTTCGAGCCCTACCTGGCGCTGTTCGTGATCCTCACCCGCAACAACGAGCGCTTCCCGCACGCGGCGCGGCAGATGGCGGCGGTCTTCAACCTCGGGTGCGCGACCTACTTCGCGGTGCCGACGGCGCCGCCGTGGTGGGCCTCTGAGCAGGGCCAGACCGGCGAAGAGGTGCGGCGGATCATGGTCGAGGTCGGCGAAAAAACCTGGGGACCGGCCTGGCCGAAGATGTACGAGACGCTCGGCGGCAATCCCTGGGCGGCGATGCCGTCCCTGCACTTCGCGACCTCGGTCTCGGCGGCGCTCTCGCTGAGCGAGGCCGGGAAGATCGAGGGGGCGCTCGGCTGGAGCTACGCGCTGACCCTCGGCTTCGCGCTCGTCTACCTCGGCGAGCACTATGTGACGGACCTGCTCGCCGGTGCGGCGCTGGTTGTCGCGGTGCGGCGCGGGGAACCGCTGGCCGAACCCGTGATTCACACGATCAGCGACGGCCTTCGCCGTCTGGAGAGGATCGCGAGCGGGTAGCGTTACTCGCCGTGTCTCAGAACGACTCGGCGAACGGCAACGGGACCGTCGAGCTGCCGCTGCTCACCACGCGGCGCCTGATCCAGACGATCGTTGTTGTCCTCCTGCTACTGGGCGGGATCTATTTCCTGTTCCCGAAGCTGGTCGGCCTCGGCGACGCGATGAGCAAGCTCGGCGATGCCGATCCGGTCTGGATCGCGATCGCGATCGGCTTTAGCGCCGCCTCCTTCGCGACCTACATCGCGCTTTTCAAAGCCGTGGTCGGCGGCGAGGCACTGCGCCTCACCTGGCTCGAGACCTACGAGATCAACATGGCCGGGGTGGCGGCGACGCTGCTGTTCTCGGCCGGCGGCGCCGGCGGCATCGCCCTCACCTACTGGGCGCTGCGCAAAGCCGGGATGCGGCGCCGCGACGTCGCCCGGCGGATGGTCGCCTTCATCAGCCTCCACTACGCCTTCTACCCGATCGCCCTAATCGCCTGCGGGATTCTGCTGCGGACCGGGGTCGTCAACGGCGCCGACTCGATCGAGCTGACGATCATCCCCGCCGGGGTCGCCGGCGTCCTGCTGCTGGTCGGGTTGCTGATCGCGCTGATCCCAACCGACGTCGAGCGGCGGCTGATGCCGTTCGCCCGCGGCGAAAAAGCGCGGGCCTTCGTCCATGGCATCGCCAAAGTGCCGGAGACCCTGGGGGAAGGGTTCCGCTTCGCGATGCACCTCTTCGCCCATCCCTCGCGCGGTGGGCTGGCGGTGCTTGGCGCCGCTGGGTACTGGGCGACCAGCATCGGCGTGCTTTGGGCCTCGTTCCACGCCTTCGGTGTCCACGTCCCGCTCGCCGTCGTCGTCCAGGGCTTCTTCCTCGGCATGGTCGCCAACCTCTTCCCGCTCGCCCCGGCCGGGGTCGGTGCGGTCGACGCCGGCATGATCGGTGCCTTCGTCCTCTTCGGCCTGCCGGAGGAGACGGTCTTCCCGGCGATTCTGATCTTCCGTCTGGTCGCCTTCTGGTTGCCGATCCCGCCCGGTATCGTCGCCTTCTTCCAGTTGCGCAAAACGGTCCATCGCTGGGAAACGGACGGGCGTCCGATCGAACGCGGGGGCAGCGCGAAATCGGACTTCGAGCCGACGCTGGTGGGAGTTGCGAGCGACCCAGCAGAGGGCTACTATAAAAAGTAAAGTAATAGCTGTTAAGCGGAGATCGAGGCGAGAATGACGGAGAGCAAGAAGGTCGAGAACGTGATCATCATCGGCGGCGGGCCGGCCGGCTACACGGCTGCGCTTTACACCGCCCGCGCCAACCTCGAGCCGCTTGTCTTCGAGGGCTTCCAGTGGGGCGGCCAGCTGCAGAACACGACCGACGTCGAGAACTACCCCGGCTACCCCGAGGGGATCATGGGGCCGGAGATGATGAGCCAGTTCCGGGCCCAGGCAGAGCGCTTCGGGACCCGGTTCGTGACCGACGACGTCGACCGCGTCGAGCTCTCCGACGGCGGCGTCCAGAAGGTCTTCCTCGGCGACGAGGAGCACCGCGCGAAGACGATCATCCTGGCGATGGGAGCGGAGCCGAAACGGCTCGGGATCCCCGGCGAGATGGAGCTCGGCGGCCGCGGCGTCTCCACCTGCGGTGTCTGCGACGGCGCCTTCTTCAAAGGCCACGAGGTGATCGTCGTCGGCGGCGGCGACTCGGCGATGGAGGACGCGATCTTCATCTCCAAGTTCGCCGAGCACCTGACGATCGTCGGCCGCCGCGACGTGTTCCGCGCCTCGAAGATCATGTTCGACCGCGCGAAGGAGAAGGAGAACATCGGCCTCAAGACCCCGTTCGTTCCGGAGGAGTTCGTCGCCGGCGAGGACGGGAAACTGGCGAAGATCCGCCTCCGCAACGCCGACACCGGCGAGCAGGAGGAGATCGAGGCAACCGGCGCCTTCGTCGCGATCGGCCACGTGCCGCGCTCCGAGGTCGTCCGCGACCAGGTGAAGACCGACGAGGACGGCTACATCGTCACCGAGGCCGGCTCGACCCGGACCGACCTCGGCGGCGTCTTCGCCGTCGGCGACGTCGTCGACCACACCTACCGTCAGGCCGTCACCGCCGCCGGCACCGGCTGCATGGGCGCGCTCGACGCCGAGCGCTACCTGCGGGACAGCGCGCCGCCGGTCGAGGCCCACTGGTTCCCCGGCGGCGAGCCTGCCGAGATCGCAACCGGCTCCTAGCGGCGCTGACATGAGCCCGGCGCGGCCGACCGTGCAGGTGATCGGTCGCCGCCTGGAGGCCGCCGACCACGAGCTGCGCGACTTCCTCACCCGCGCTGCGCAGCCGTTCGAATGGTTCGAGGCCGGTTCGCCGGCGGCAGAAGAGCTACTGGCGGCGAAGGGCGCGGTCGGGGCCGAGCTACCGATTGCGATTGACGGCGACGAGGTGACGCCCGCCGCGACGATCTTGAAGCTGGCGGAGAAGTGGAAGGTGCGCGAGCCGCCGCGCCAGCGCAGCTACGACATCGCGATCGTCGGCTCCGGGCCGGCGGGGCTGGCGGCCGCGGTCTATGCCGCCTCGGACGGACTCTCGACCGTCGTCGTCGACCGTGACGTTCCCGGCGGCCAGGCCTCTCACACTTCGATGATCGAGAACTTCTTCGGCTTTCCGGACGGGATCGGCGGCGCCGAGCTGGCTCGCCTTGCTGGTCGCCAGGCGGAGAAGTTCGGTGCCGAGCTGCTGCTCCTGCGCGGGATCGAGGGCACCGGGCACACCGACGAGGGCTTCGTCCTCAACCTCGAAGGCGGGCACGAAGTGGTGGCGCCGCTGATGATCGCCGCCACCGGGATGGCCTGGCGCCGGCTCGAGGCGGAGGGGGTCGAGGACCTGCTCGGCCGCGGCGTTTACTACGGCGCTGGTCGCAGCGAGGCCGCCCAGTGCCGCAACGACGACGTCGTCGTGATCGGCGCCGGCAACTCGGCCGGGCAGGCTGTGATGAACCTCGGCGGTTCCGGTGCCAGGGTGCAGATGATCGTCCGCGGCGACTCGCTCGCGAAGTCGATGTCCGCCTACCTGGTCGAGCGGATCGAGGCCCACCCGCTGATCGAGGTCCGGCTTGAAACCGAGGTCGAGCGCCTGGAGGAGCGCGAGGGGATGCTCGAGGCGGTGATCGTCCGCAACCGGGCCGGCGAAGGCGACCGCCTGCCGGCGGCGGCGCTCTTTATCTGCATCGGTGGCGCCCCCTGCACCGAGTGGGCCGCGGGCTCGGGCGTCCGCGTTGGCCCCGGTGGCTTTGTCCTCACCGGCCCCGACCTGATTCAAGAAGGCGAGCGTCCCGCCGAGTGGGCGCTCGATCGCGATCCGCTCGCACTCGAGGCGAGCGCCCCAGGGCTCTTTGCCGCCGGCGATATCCGCCACGGCTCCCCGCGGCGGGTCGGCGGCGCCGTCGGCGACGGCGCGATGGCGGTCGCGCTCGCGCACCGGATCGAGGAGCGTCTGCCGCACCCCGGCCGCTCCGAGCGGCTCTGAGTCGGGCGCCGGTTCGCGCTCAGCTGGCGACGAGGGCGCTGACCGCGCGGGTCTTTGCCACGGCGACAGCGCCGAGTGCGATCAGGACCAGGCCGATGATCAGCGGGGCGCCGCCGAGCGCAGCGGTGCCCCAGCGCTCGGTCAGGTAGATCGGCTCGAGCGCGACCGGCAGGAAGGTCTGGATCGCGAAGGAGACCGGAACGACGAAGGTCGCCGGGCGGCGCTGGAGGGCGGTCATCTCGGTCGTCAGCGCGATCAGACCCGTCGCCGCCGCGGCGAGCAGCCAGATTCCGACCACCAACCAGGCGCGCTCGTCGATCCCATCGCTGACCAGCTTCGTCGCGATGTTGCTGGCGCCGTAGGCGAGGGCGGAGGCGACGATCACGAAGGTCGCCGAGTCCAGTCGCCCGCGCCCGCGCAGGGCAAAGGGGATCAGCGAGACCGCCACCATGCCTCCCATTACCGAGAGCAGCGCGGTCTCGCCGCGGACCGTCTCGATCCCTTCCGGCTGGCCCCAGGCGAGCAGGCCGATCCCGGCGGTGATTCCGATCACGCCGGCCACCTCAGGCCAGCCGACCCGCTCACCGAGCATGCGGACGCCGAGGTAGAGCATCAGCAGCAGCCCGGCCGCAAGCACCGGCTGGACGACGACGAACGGCGCCAGCGAGAGGGCCACCACCTGCAGACCGAAGCCGACGGCGCCGAGCAGGAGTCCGGCGATCCAGCGCCGCCGGCGCGCGAGGTGGGCGAGGAGCGAGAGCCGCAGCCCCTCCGCGGCTGGCTCGCGACGGGCATCCGCGGCCTGCAGGACGATGCCGACGTTGAACGCCACCGAGGCGGCCACCGCCGCGATCAGGCCGAGTGCAACCAACGCCTACACGGCCTTGGAGGCGAGCCGCTCGGGACCGATCCGGACCACGTCCCAGGCGAGCCCGACCCGCTCCATCGCCGAGATCAGCGCCGCCGAGGGGTCGAGCTCGGCGCGGCCGAGCCCATGGCGGGCCGAGGTCGGGAAGGCGTGGTGGTTGTTGTGCCAGGCCTCGCCGAAGGTGAACGGTGCCAGCCAGGCGAGGTTGCGCGACTCGTCCTTGGTCTCGAAGTCTCGACGGCCGAAGAAGTGGCAGAGGGAGTTGACGCAGAAGGTGATGTGGTGGAGGAAGAAGATCCGCACGGCGCCGCCCCAGAGCAGCCCCATCAGGCCGCCGAAGACAGTGCCGGTGAGCGCCACTCCCAGCCCAAACGGCAGCGCCAGCCCGAGCACCGCCCAGAGGACGAAGGTGCGATCGACGAAGCGGACGACCGGGTCGGCGATCAGGTCGGGCGCATAGCGCTCCTCTTCGGCAGGCTCGTCGCTGAATAGGACCCAGCCGACGTGGGCGTGGAAGAGTCCGCGGACGGCGCCGACGAGACCGCTGCCGTGACCATGATGGGGGCTGTGGGGGTCACCCTCTTCGTCGGAGAAGCGGTGGTGGCGGCGGTGGTAGGCCACCCACTCGATCACCGGCCCCTCCAGCGCCATCGAGCCGAGCACCGCCCAGACGAAGCGCATCGTCTTGGTCGTTTTGAAGGCGCGGTGGGTGAAGAGGCGGTGGAAGCCGACCGTGATCCCGAACCCGAACGGGATCAGGGTGGCGAAGAAGATGAGGATGTCCTGCCAGACCAGGAGCCCGCCCCAGGACTGCCAGGCGGCGACGCCGATCAGCGCCAGCGGCACCACGGTGACGGCGAGGTTGGCGAATCTGTCGACGAGGCTGCCCGCGGCAGGCATGCCTGCCGCGTAATCGCTGTCATCGGCCATGGAGTTTTCCTTCCCGGAGCCTCGGGAGGAGGCGGCTCCACCGAGACGGTCAAGGGGATGCGCGCAATCCGGGAACCCCTTCTGCTCTGACAGCAGTGGTTCGACAGCAGCTCGTAGCCCTGTTTACGCAGGGGACTCTAGAGGGGATCTCTAAAGGCCACTCAACGTCCGCGGAAGTCCGGCTCGCGTTTCTCGAGGAAGGCCTGCATGCCCTCGACCCGGTCCTCGGTCGCCATCGCCTCGTCGAAGAGGCCGCGCTCGGTGCGCAGGCCCTCGCCGAGGCCCTGCTCGTCGGCAGCTAGCACCGCCTGCTTGGCGAGCTTGGCGGCCAGCGGCGGGCGCTCGGCGACGACGCGGGCTAACTCGACCGCCTCAACCAGCCAGGCGCCTTTCGAGATCGCCTTGTTGACGATGCCCCAGCCGACTGCCATCTGGGCGTTGAAGTGGCGGCCGGTGAGGACGTACTCCATCGCTCGCTGCTTGCCGATCGCCCGGGTCAGGCGCTGGGTGCCACCGCCACCGGGAATGATCCCGAGCGTGATCTCCGGTTGGCCGAAGCGGGCGCCCTCGTCGGCGACGACCATGTCGCAGGCCATCGCCAACTCGCAGCCGCCGCCGAGCGCGTAGCCGGAAACCGCTGCCACGAGCGGCGTCTGGATCGCCGCCAGGCGGGTCCAGAAGGCGGCTGCCTCGGGGTCGGGCGGCTCGCTCGTCGAGCGCGCCGCCATCGCCTTGATGTCAGCGCCGGCGGCGAAGACCTTGTCGGAGCCGGCGATCACGACGCAGCGCACCTCGGGATCGGCGTCGAGTCGCTCGAGCTCGCCCGCCAGCCCCTCCTTCATCGCCGCCGAGAGGGCGTTGCGCGTCTCCGGGCTGTTGAGCCGGACCAAGGCGACGTGGAACTCGTCAACCGTCGTCTCGACCAGCCCCGCCACTTTGGTCAGCTTTCCTCGAACGGCAGCATCGCGTTGACCCCCGTCGCGAGGCGGCCGATGATCAGCTTCTGGATCTGCGAGGTGCCCTCGTAGAGGGTGGTGACGCGGGCGTCGCGCAGGTAGCGCTCGACCGGGTAGTCATCGACGTAGCCGGAGCCGCCGTGGACCTGGATCGCCAGGTTCGCGCACTCGACCGCCGACTCGGTCGCGTAGAGCTTGGCGACCGAGGTCTCCATCGTGTTCGGCGCCCCTTCGTCCTTGAGCAGGCCGGCGCGTAAGACCAGCATCCGGCTGGCGTCCCGCTTCAAGATCATGTCGGCGATCATCTCCTGGACCAGCTGGAAGCGGGCGAGAGGGACGCCGAACTGCTTGCGCTCGGTCGAGTAGTCGACCGAGGCGTCGACGCAGCCGTCGCAGATGCCGACGCAGCCGGCGGCGACGCTGTAGCGGCCGTTGTCGAGCGCGCTCATCGCCACCTTGAAGCCGTCGCCGACCTCGCCGAGCAGCGCCTCGTCGGGGACCTCGACCGAGTCGAGTGAGATCTCCGCCGTGTCGGAGGAGCGGAGGCCGAGCTTGCCGTGGATCTCCTGGGTGGTGAAGCCCTCGCTGTCGGTCGGGACCAGGAAGCAGGCGAGGCCGCGGTGCTTCTTCTCGGGGTCGGTCTGGGCGAAGATCAACGCCACGTCGGAGAAGTTGGCGAGTGAGATCCACATCTTCTGGCCGCTGATCGACCAGCCCGAGTCGGTCTTGCTCGCGCGGGTGCGGAGGTTTGCTGCGTCGGAGCCGGTGTCGGGCTCGGTCAGGCCGAAGCAGCCGAGCGCCTCGCCCGAGCAGAGCCGCGGCAGCCACTCCATCTTCTGCTCCTCGCTGCCCCAGCGCTCGATCGAGCCGCCGACCAGCGAGGTGACGACCGAGACAACAGTCCGGGCCGAGGAGTCGGCACGGCCGATCTGCTCGACGATCAGCCCGTAGCCGATGTAGTCGAGCCCACGGCCGCCGTACTCTTCGGCGACCGGGGCACCGAGGTAGCCGACCTCGCCCATCTTGCGCGCCAGCTCACGGTCGAAGCGACCGGCGCGGTCGTTGTCGCGGACCCGCGGCAGGATCTCCTTGTCGGCGAACTCGCGCGCCGTTTCTCTGATCAGCTTTTGCTCGTCGCTCAACTGAAAGTCCATCACCCCTGTCCTTCCCTGTCGTTCTTCAAAGCTCGCGCTGCAGCGTCTCCGCGAAGGCGGCCTGCGCCTCGCCGGTGCGCGGCCCGGGGACGTTCGGCAACTCGACTCCGTCGATTGCCGAGACCGCCTGGATCTCCCGCGTGGTCGAGGCGAGGAATGCCTCGGATGCGCCGTGCAGGTCCTCGACGCGCCAGGCGCCCTCCTCGACGTCGAGAGCCTTGACCAGCCGGTCGCGAGTGATCGAGTCGAGAACCCCGGCCGCCAGCGCGGTCGTGTGCAGGACGCCCTCGCGGTTGGCCCAGAAGATCGTTGAGGTCGGCGGCTCCAGCACGATGCCGTTGGGCTGGACCAGGACCGCCTCGTCGGCGCCTTTCGCTTTGGCCAGGCGCGTCGCCTCCATGTTGGCCGCGTAGGAGAGCGACTTGACCCCGGTCAGGATCACCGTCGGCTGGTAGGTGACGGTGGCGACCCGGACCGACTCGGCGTGAGGAGGGATCGGCTCGGTGGCGGCGATGCGGCGGCCGCCGCGAGTGACGATCAACCGCAGCTGCCCGTCGACGGCGCCCGCCTGCGCCAGCAGCGCCTCGATCTCCGTCTCCAGCGCGGGGCGGTCGAAGCCGAGCTCGATCGCCGCCGCCGAGCGGCCGAGGCGGTCGAGGTGCTCGCCAAGCGCAAACGGCCGGCCCTTGTAGAGGCGGATCACCTCGAAGGCGCCGTCGCCGCGGTAGAGCCCGTCGTCCTTCAGGCCGATGGTCGCCACGGCGGTTGGCATCACTTCGCCGTCGACGCTGGCCAACTCTACGAACCCCTCGCTCACGCCGGCGAGGCTACAGTCTCCAGGCCAATCGAGTTTTTCGATGGCAATAGGTTTGGTGCTTGATGGATTTAGGTCTGATCGGCTGGCTCGATGCGCACTCCGGCGCGATTACGGCACTCGCGACCGTGGTCCTCGTTCTGATCACGGTCGCCTATGTGATCGTGACCTACTGGCTTGTCCGCGAGCAGAGAATGCAGGCGCACATCCCTGAGATCGAATACGAATGGGCGGAAAGGGACAAGCTATGCGCGGATCTGCGCCTGCACAACGTTGGGAGCGGAACCGCGACCGAGGTGACGATCGTTCGCGGGCCGGGACAGTGCCTGGAAGTGGAGATGCCGAACCTGGGACAGCGCGCCGCCCTGCTTTCGGGGCAGAAGACGGATTGGCCGATTCGTCCGCTTCCACCCAGTGAAGATTTCGACAGCGGCGACCTATCCCTGACCATTTCGTACTTCGGCAACAACTGCATGAGGGCGTACTTCCACGTGCTGCTCCTCCAATTCGGTGTTCCCGAGGGCCGCTTCGGGATCCGCGACCGGGGCTCGCTTTCCGATGTCCTGACCATGCAGCAACTGCGACGCTTGACGTCGCGCTCGCTTCCGCTCAGAGAGCGGCTCGGATTTCGCAGGCGGACGCGCAAGATGGACCTTTCCCTTCTCCTGCTCGACACCCAGGCGCGAGATGCCCTTCGTGCCAAGTTGGGGGAGCTGTTCGAAGAACTCCAGGCCTTGAGTAAGCGCGCGGAGAAATACAGGCACAACATCTAGGCGTTTCGACTGGCCGTCCCGGGTCTCCGAGCGTACGATTGGGGTGTGCTCTTCGTTCTGGGGACGTTGGGGGTCATCGCTTTCATCGTCGGCGCGCTGCTGCTCGTCGGCCGCTTCTACCCGGGCTCTTCGGCTGATCTCGTCCACTGGGAACCGACTCGCTCGCCCGAGGTCGAGGCGCAGAACGAGATCGACGACGTCCGCCAGATGCTCGAAGCGCAGAACGAGATGCGGCGGCGGCGCGGCGCTCGCGAGATGACCGAGGCCGATCTCGACGCCGCCGTCGCCGAAGACGAGCGCTTCCGCCTCCGCGGTCAGGGCCCGTTCGACGCCTCGTAACGGGGCGCCGCAAATCGATGCGGCAATCCGACCGCCTATAGCGGCTCGATTGCCGCCTCGACCGGTGCAGCGGCCCGTTTCGGTGCGCGGCTGCGAAGTGATGGGAGCGCCAGGGCCAGCGCTGCGGTGCCGAGGCCGGCTCCGAACGCGAACCACCAGCCGCGCTGTAGGCCGCTCAGCAAGTTGCCGCCGATCGAGTCGTTGAGCAGGGCGACGAGGACGGCGACGCCGATCGCCGAGCCGAGCTGGCGGCCCATGCCGAAGACGGCGGTGCCGGTGGCAAAGCGGGAGGGCGGCAGCTCCGAGGCCGCGGCGGCGGGCAGGGTTCCGAGCGCCATCCCGACCCCGGCGCCGCCGAGCATGAAGCCGGGGAGGAACGTGCTGGCGTATTCGGAGTGCGGGCCGACGGTGGCGAGCATCCAGGCGAAGCTGGCGGCGAAAACGAGGCCGCCGGTGGCGGCGATCGGCCGTTGGCCAATCCGCCCGCCGAGTCGCCCGGAGGGGATCGCGAAGGCGGCTGCCATCAGTGGCCCGGGGGAGAGGACGAAGCCGGCCTTCAAGGTCGAGTAGCCCCAGACTTCGGTCAGCAGCAGGACGCCGGAGAGCAGCATCGCGCCGAAGCCGGCGAAGAAGACGAGGGTCGCGAGGTTGGCGAGGGCGAAGGAGCGGACCCGCAGCAAGGGCAGCTCGATCACCGGCGAGTGGTGGCGGGCGGAGCGGAAGACGAAACCGGCGACGAGGGCGATCGCCGCGGCGATCGCGGCGAGGTCGCGCGGGTCACCCCAACCCCAGTCGGGGCCCTTGACGATTCCCAGGGTCAGCAGTCCGATCCCGAGCGCCAGCATCGCGGCGCCGAGCAGGTCGGGACGGCCGTCCTCCGGTTCGCGCACCTCGTCGAGGACGCGGACCGCAGTGACGGCGGTGATGATCCCGATCGGGACGTTGACGAGGAAGATCCAGTGCCAGCTGAGCTGGACGAGGAGGCCGCCGACGGGCGGGCCGAGGGCGGCGGCGACGCCACTGATCGCCGACCAAATGCCGATCGCCATCGCCCGCTGCTCGACCGGGAAGGCGGGCAGGATCAGCCCCAGAGTGGTCGGCAGCATCATCGCCCCACCGGTCGCTTGCAGGACGCGGGCGGCGACGAGGAAGGGAATCGAGGGCGCCAGAGCGCAGAGGGCGGAGGCGGCGGAGAACGTGAGGAGGCCGAGGACGAAGACGCGCTTGCGGCCGATCCGGTCGGCGATCCGCCCGGCGGGGACGAGCAGCGCCGCGAAGACGATCGCGTAGGCGTTGAGGACCCAGGAGAGGCTTGGCAGCGAGGCGCCGTCGAAGGACTTCGCGAGATCGGGAAAGGCGATGTTGACGATGAAGAGGTCGAGGCTCGACATGAAGAGCCCGACGGAGACGATCAGGAGAACCTTCCAGCGCTGCGCCATTACCCACTCCGATCAGGTCGCTTGCAATTCGAAAGCGACCCTAGCAGAAGTGACTTGCAAAACAAAAGCAACCGGCTAGACTGGCTCCATGGCAATCAAGGCTTTCGCTGACTTCAACTGCTCGGTTGCGCAGCCGCTGGCCTTCCTCGGGGAGCGCTGGTCGCTCTTAATCCTGCGCGACCTTTTCCTCGGGCGCCGGCGCTTCGAGGAATTCCAGGAGTCGCTGGGGCTGGCTACCAACGTGCTGAGCCAGCGGCTGGCGACGCTGGTAGAGGAAGAGGTCGTCGAGCGCCGCCGCTACAGCGAGCACCCCGAGCGTTTCGAGTACCGGCTGACCGAGAAGGGCCGCGACCTGCAGCCGATCCTGCTGGCGCTGCTGGCCTGGGGCGACCGCTACACCGCCGGTCCGGACGGGGCGGCGCTGGAGACCGTCCACGACGACTGCGGCCACGCCTTCCACATGGTCCCGACCTGCTCGCACTGCGGGGGCGAGGTCCACGCGGGCAACGTCCACAACCGCCCCGGGCCGGGGGCCACCGAGGAGCAGCGGCGCCGCGCCGAGGCATTGCGCGAGCGCCGCGCCGAGGAACGAGCTGCCGCCGAGGAGTCGCGGGCGGCGTAGAGTCCGCGCCGTGGCTCGCGCGTTGATAGTCGGCTGCGGCTGCCGGGGCCGGCTGCTCGGCGAGCGGCTGATTGAGGCCGGCTGGACGGTACGCGGAACCAGCCGCTACGACGAGAAGCTGCCGCCGATCTTCGAGGCCGGGATCGATCCGGTGCTGGCCGACCCCGACCGGCCGGGCACGATCCTCGACCTGGTCGGCGACGTCACCGTCGTCCACTACCTGCTCGGCTCGGCCGCGGGCTCCACGGAGTTGCTCGAGGCGATCCACGGACCGCGCCTGGAGCGGCTGATGGAAAAACTGGTCGACACGCCGGTCCGGGGCGTCGTCTACGAGGCGGCGGGGAGCGTCGACCCGGGCCTGCTCGAGGCCGGCGCCGAGATTGTCCGAACGGCGGGGATGACGTGGCGGATCCCGTATGAGATCGTCAGCGCTGACCCGAGTGACGCTGCCGGTTGGGCGGCGGAGATGGCAGATGCCGCTCTGCGAGCCATTTCGCCAGCCGGCGGGAGCTAATAGATAAACTCGGATAGGAATTTAGGTAAATCCATATTTCACGACGAATTCCCGAGAGGGGGAATCTCATGGCGTTGCAGCTTGGTGACGTAGCACCCGACTTCGAGGCGGAGACCACCGAGGGCCCGATCAAGTTCCACGACTGGATCGGCGACTCCTGGGCGGTGCTGTTCTCGCACCCGAAAGCCTTCACCCCGGTCTGCACGACCGAGCTCGGCTACATGGCCTCGATCGAGCCCGAGTTCGCCAAGCGCGGCGTGAAGATCCTCGGCCTCTCCGTCGACACCCTCGACAAGCAGGAGGGCTGGGCCGACGACATCGCCGAGACCCAGGGAACCGCGCCCAACTACCCGATCGTCGCCGACGACGACTTCGCGATCTCGAAGGCGTACGGCATGCTCCCCGCCGACACCTCCGGCGACTCGGGCGAGCGGACTCCGGCCGACAACCAGACGGTCCGCAACGTCTTCGTCATCGGTCCCGACAAGAAAGTCAAGCTCATCCTCGTCTACCCGATGACGACCGGGCGCAACTTCGACGAGGTGCTGCGGGTAATCGATTCGCTGCAGCTGACCGCCAGCAACAAAGTCGCGACGCCGGCCCAGTGGAAACAGGGCGACGACGTGATCATCGCCGGCTCGGTCAAAAACGACGAGGCGAAAGAGATCTATCCGGACGGGTGGAAAGAGCCGAAGCCCTACATTCGGATCGTGCCGCAGCCGGAGAAGACCTCCAGCTAGCAGCGGTGACCGCGCCCGCCTCGCTCAGCCGAGGCGGGCCAGCAGGTCGCCGAGGATCCGCGCGGTCGCGCCCCAGATCAGATGGCCGTCGACCTCGTAGGTGGGGGTGTGGACGCCGACGCCGCGGCGGACCAGGCGGCGCATCTCATAGCCGCTGCGCAATCGCTCCAGCGAGAAGGTGAGGACGGTCTCGACCTCGGCAGGGTTCGGCTCGAGGCCGAGCTCGGTGGGGTGGGGGACGAGGCCGACAAGCGGGTGGACCAGGTAGTCGGTGACGAAGGTCGAGACCGGCAGCAGCGCCCCGCGCAGCTCGACGTCGCCGGGGTCGAGGCCGATCTCCTCCTCCGCCTCCCGCAGCGCCGTCGTCGCCAGGTCGGGGTCGCCGGGGTCGCGGCGGCCGCCCGGGAATGAGATCTCGCCGGCGTGGCGGCGCAGGTCCGAGCGGCGCTCGGTGAAGATCAGCCCCGGCTCCTCGGGCCAGCCGTAGAGCGCCAGCAGGACCGCTGCCTCGGTACCGCGGCCGTCCTCCGCGAACGCCTGCGCGGGGTCGAGCAGCAGCTCCGAGAGCTCGGTCAGATGATCACCGCGACGGTGCCGCCGTCGACCGACCAGGCGGCGCCGCTGACGTAGGAGGCGCGCTCGGAGCAGAGGAAGACGATCGCGGCGGCGATCTCGGCCGGGTCGGCGAGGCGCCCGATCGGGCGCTTGGAGCCGGCGGTCTCGAGCGCCTCCTGGCGGCTGCCGGCGCCGGTCAGCTCCTGTGACTGGTCGAGCAGGCCGCCCGGCGCCATCCACATCTCCGATTCGGTCGGGCCGGGGGCGACCGCGTTGACGAGGACGCCGGAGCCGGCGTAGCGGTCGGCGAACAGGCGCGAGAGCGAGAGCTCGGCGGCCTTCGCGACCGAGTACTCGGGCATCGACGCGGAGGGGCGCTTGCCGGCGGTCGAGCAGACGTTGACCACCCGTCCCCAGCCGCGCTCGGCCATCGGCGGGCAGGCGGCCTTCATCGCCCGCAGCGGCGCCATCACGTTGATCTCGTACTGGGCGCGCCAGTCCTCGTCCGGGATCTCGTCGAGGTCGCGCCAGCTGGCGATGCCGGCGTTGTTGACGAGCACGTCGAGGGCGCCGAAGCTCTTGGTCGCGGTGGCGAGGATCCGCTCACCGGAGTCCTCGGCAGTGACGTCGAGGGCGAGCACCGCGGCGCGACCGCCGGCGGCCCTCCCGGCGCCGTCGGCCTCTTCCTGGACCTCGCGCAGGCGCAGCTCGTCGCGGGCGACGAGCAGGACGTTGGCGCCCTCGCCGCAGAGCCCGATCGCGGTCTCACGGCCGATCCCGCGGCTGGCGCCGGTGACGGCGCAGGTGCGACCGGCGAGTCCGAGGTTCATCGAGCCGGCCCAGCCATCAGGCGGCCTGCAGTCGCTCGGAGACGGTGACCGAAGCTTCGCCGGCGAGGACTTTGTGGACCGGGCACTTGGTCGCGATCACCAGCAGGCGCCGGCGCTGCTCGTCGTCGAGCTCCCCCGGCAGCATCACCTGGACGTCGAACCTGCTCGGCACCGGCCCCTCGTAGCCCATGTCGACCGTGACCTCGAGCGGGCCGAGGTCCCAGCCTTTGCGGTCGGCGTACATCTCGATCGTGATCGCGGTGCAGCCGGCGAGGCTGGCAGCGAGCAGCTGCGTCGGCCGCGGACCGGTGTCGGTGCCGCCGCGGTCGGGTGGCTCGTCGACGATGATCTCGTGGCCGCCTTCCAGGTCGACCTCGTGGGCCATTCCCGTGAGGCGCCGGGCGAGGATCCGCATCGGTCCGCTCAGGCCCGCCCGCGGCCCTCGAACAGGACCGGGTCGTCGACGTCGGCGTAGCGCGCCATCGCGAAGACGAGGTCGGAGGCGCGGTTGACGAAGTGGATCACCGTCTCGCCGGCGAGCTCGCCGGCCTCGGCCAGTTCGCTGATCCGGCGCTCGGCGCGGCGCACGATCGTGCGGGCGACGTCGAGCTGGGCCGAGAGCTGGTTGCCACCGGGGATCACGAACTGGGGTGGCAGCTCGACCGCGGACATGTAGCGGTCGATCAGCGCCTCCAGCTCGGTGACCATCGCCTCGGTCGTGCGGCTGACGCCGTCTTCGAGCCGCCCTGCCGCCTCCGGCGCCGTCGCCAGCTCGGCACCGGCGATGAAGATGTAGTCCTGGAGATGAAGGATGTCCGCCGCCAGCTCCTCCTCGCCGGAGCCGCAGAGGGCGCGGGCGACGCCGAGGGCCGAGCTCGCCTCGTCGAGGGTGCCGTAGGCGTCGGTGCGGCCGTGGTGCTTGGGGACCCGGCCCCCGTACCAGAGCGAGGTGGTGCCGTCGTCGCCCTTCTTGGTGTAGATCTTGACCACGGTTTCATCCTACGCGGGCGCCCGGCCCGCGCCGCCCTCAGCCGACCGGGCTGAAGACCATTCCGGTCATCAC
This sequence comes from Solirubrobacterales bacterium, assembly GCA_035472275.1. Taxonomy (GTDB): domain Bacteria; phylum Actinomycetota; class Thermoleophilia; order Solirubrobacterales; family 70-9; genus VAYN01. Next base: position 231,380 of record DATIPH010000030.1, on the reverse strand, counting down.
CTTGGGGAAGAAGTAGGTCGACTTCGGCGGCATGTTCTCGTCGGTCTCGGCGATCGCCTTCACCTGCTCGACCGGGACCGGCCGCTGGATCAAGGCGACATCAAAAGCGCCGCCGTCGACGAGGGCGAGCGCGTCGGGGACGCTCTTCGCGTACTCGAGCCCGTTGCGGGCGTCGATGTCGTGGTCTGAGAGGTCGGCCAGGCCCTTGAGGACGAGCGTCTCGAGGATCGCCGAGTCGAGCCGCCGGTAGGGCTCGGGCTTGCCCTCGAGCAGGCGGTCGAGCTCGGTCGTGTCCTTCAGCCGCAGCCGGTAGGCCTGCTTGTGGAAGGAGTCGTAGAGGCCGAAGACGCCGACTCCCTGCTCGCCGCCGGGGTCGATCTCCTCGCGGCCGATCTCGGTCACGTCGAAGATCTCCCGCAGGCCGCTGCCGAGCTTGCGCTGGCGCTCAGGATCGTCGGCGAAGCCGGAGAGCAGGCGGTGGGTGGGGAAGACGGTGAGGCCGGGGTCGTCGAGCCCGGTCAGCGCCATCAGCGTGTAGTTGTGGAGGCCCTCGCCGCCGACCTCGTCGCGGTAGGCGCGGGCCGTCTCGTAGCGATGGTGGCCGTCGGCAATCAGCAACTGAGCGCCGGCCAGCCGCTCGCTCACGGCGACGACGATCGCCGGGTCGCCGACCCGCCAGACGCGGTTGACGGTGCCGTCCTCGTCGGTCGCCCCGCCCCAGGGCTCACCTTGGATCGCGGGCTCGACCAGTGGCCAGGCGTCGGCGGTTGAGAGCGAGAAGATCGGCGAGAGGTTGAGATGGGTGGCGCGGGTCAACTGCAGCCGGTCCTCAAGCGGGCCGGGGTGGGTGCGCTCGTGTGGGCGCACGGTGCCGGACTCGTAGTCCTCGACCCGGACCCGGCCGAGGATCCCGTGGCGGCTGTAGTTATTGCCGTCGGGGGCGGTGTAGTCCTGGGTCAGCGCCCAGAAGGCCGGCTCGGGGTCGTCGACGAGGATGCCCTCCTCGCGCCAGGCAGCGATCCTCGCCGCCGCTTTCGCGTAGGGATCGCCCTCCGGTTCGTAGTCGGGATCGGCCGGGTCGAACGGTTTCGGCAGGTCGATCGCGACCGCGTTGTAGGGCGAACGGGCGAGCAGCCGGGCCCGGCCAGCGGCGTCGATCACGTCGTAGGGCGGCGCCGCGACCGCGTCCAGCGAGCCGACCTTCGCCAGGTCGTAATGCAGCGCGTTGATCGGGAGCACCTCCGCCATCGCCGGAAAGCTAACGGGTGAAGCTCAGTCAGCGCCGCTGACCGGCTCTACACTTCGCCCAGTCGGGGCGTGGCGCAGCCTGGTAGCGCGCTGCCTTTGGGTGGCAGAGGTCCCCGGTTCGAATCCGGGCGCCCCGATTGGATCACAAGTCCGCATGGCCCCGCGATTCTTAAATTGCAAGAACTCGTATGTACACATGGGATGCGCATATGAAGGAATACTCACCTTGTGCCTGGGATGCAAGAGGAGGACGTCGATCAGATTGAACGCCGCGTCGAGCGGGCGGCGTTCGAGACTGATCACCACCTGATCGTCGCCGACGTCACCTTGCCGCCTGCCGGCTATCAGAGCCGTTTCTCGGACACGCTCAACCGCGACGACCTCGAATTCGTGCCGCTGACTAACGCCGAAGTCACCAACCTTGCCGACGGCAAGGTCAGCGAGCGGCCGTTCATCGTCCTCAACAAACGCCACATCCGACTCGCCTATCCGGTCGCCGCGCCGGCCCCGCGCTAGGCGCGGTCCGACCGCGACAGGCTCGCCGCGCTCAGTCCCGCGACTTGCGGAAGCGGTCGCTCCTCGCCCAGGAGCCGAGGTCGACGAAGAGGGCGAGGATGACGATGAACCACTCAAAGCCGGACACCTTGTCGCTGCCGATGCTCCACATCACCGCGTAGGCGAGGGTCGTCCAGGGCAGGAGGAAGAAGCCGAGGAAGGGGATGATCCAGCTGTCGAAGGCGCGGCTCAGGAGGTCGGAGAAGATCCAGACCCCGAACAGGGCCAGGCGCGGTGAGATCAGCGCGAGGATGACGACGAAGCAGCCCACCGGCTGACCGTATCGCCTGCGGCGGCCGGGCGTGATCGATTACGGTCGTCGGGTGGAGACGAAGGAGAACCGGATCGAGCAGATTCTTGCCGAGGGCGACCTCGTCGCCGCCCACCAGCGGGACGGGCTGATCGTCCAGGCCTGGGACGAGATGGACAGCGGCGGCATCCTCAAAAAGCTGGTCGGCTGAGCGATGGCCGAGAGGTGGACCGCCGAGCAGATGCCGAGCCAGGCCGGTCGCACCGCTGTCGTCACCGGCGCTAACAGCGGCCTCGGGCGGGCTACTGCCCGGGCCCTGGCGGCGGCAGGCGCACAGGTCGTCCTCGCCTGCCGCGACACCGCCAAGGGCGAGGAGGCGGCAAACGAGATCCGCGGCCGTACGCCGGGCGCCTCGGTGATCGTCGAACCACTCGACCTCGCCAGCCTGGACTCGATCCGGGAGTGCGCCGGGCGGCTCGTCTCCGGCTGCGAGAGCCTCGACCTGCTGATCAACAACGCCGGCGTGATGGCGCCGGGGCAGCGGCGCGAGACCGCCGACGGCTTCGAGCTGCAGATCGGCACCAACCACCTCGGCCACTTCGCGCTGACGCTCCTGCTGCTGCCACGGATGCAGGGTCGGAAGGGAGCGCGGGTGGTGACCGTCAGCAGCACCGCCCACAAAATCGGGCGGATCCGCTTCGACGACCTGCAGAGCGAGCGCGGCTACGGGCGCTGGCGCTCCTATTGCCAGTCGAAGCTGGCCAACATCCTTTTCGCCCGCGAGCTCGACCGGCGCCTGCGCGAGGCCGGCTCGACCGTCGCCAGCATGGCCGCTCATCCCGGCTACGCGGCGACCAACCTGCAGACGGCGGCGCCCCCGGCCTTCGACCGTGCCGTCTTCGCGGTCTCCAACCGGCTGCTCGCCCAGAGTGCCGAGATGGGAGCGTTGCCGCAGTTGTACGCGGCGACCCGCTCGCACCTCGACGGCGGCCTCTTCGTCGGCCCCGACGGCTTCGAGGAGCAGCGCGGCCGCCCGAAGGTGGTGATGCCGGTCAAGCGCGGCCGCGACCCCGAGACCGCCGCCCGCCTCTGGGACGTCTCGGAGGAACTCACCGAGGTTGCATTTCCCGTCGCCTAGCGTCGGTCAAACGCAACCTCGCGAGATGGGTCGGGCGGGGTTGCGGTTTCGTCACGCTTTCGTTAGGACTGGGGCGTAACGTTTCCGGCAGAAAGGAAACGAGATGAACAGACTTGGAAAGCTGATGGAGATGCTGAATCCAGACAAGACCCAGATGCCGACTAAGGAGGACGCGTTGCCCGGTCGCAGCGAGCCCGCCTTCGCGATCGCCGACAACCACGCCGTGCTCGGTACTCCGATCAAGTCTCCGTTCCCGGAGGGGATCGAGACCGCCTACTTCGCGCTCGGCTGTTTCTGGGGGGCGGAGCGGCTGTTCTGGGAACTCGACGGCGTCTACACGACGGCGGTCGGCTACCAGAACGGAACCACCCCCAACCCGACCTACGAGGAGGTCTGCGGTGGCAAGACCGGCCACGCTGAGGCGGTCCTGGTCGCCTTCGATCCGAAGAAGGTCTCCTACGCCGACCTGCTCAAGGTCTTCTTCGAGGAGCACGACCCGACCCAAGGGATGCGCCAGGGCAACGACGTCGGCACCCAGTACCGCTCGGGGATCTACTTCGTCAACGATGCGCAGAAGGCGACGGCGGAGATGGTCCGTGACTGCTACGACGCGGAGCTGCGGGCCGCCGGTCGCGAGGCGACCACGACCGAGATCGAGCCCGCCGGGCACTTCTACTACGCCGAGGACTACCACCAGCAGTACTTACAAAAGGTCCCGAACGGCTACTGCGGGCTGAAAGGGACCGGCGTTACCTGCCGCATCCCGACCGCCGCGTAGCCGCGGCGGCGCCTCCGGGGGGCGCGGCGATTAGCATCACGCGCTCGTGGCGCCCTCCTTCGGTTCCTACATCGGCGGCTGCCTTGCCCTGATTGGCATGGTCGCCGCGCTCGGCCTCGGCGGCTACTGGCTGCGGCGCTGGATCGTGCCGGAATTCTCCGGCGCCCTGGCGCGGCTCGCCGACGCCACGATCGCGGTCGCGCTGCTGATCGTTTCGCTCGAGATCCTCGGCACCCTCAGTCTGTTGTACGAGGGCTGGATCATCGTCTTCACGATCGCGATCGGGCTGCTCGGGGCGCTGGTCGGGCGCTACAAAGCACCCCGCAGCGGAGAATCGGTTCCGGCCCCGAAAGTCAGCACGATCGCCCTTGTGATCGCGATCGGGGTGGCCTCTTTCACGATGGCCGAGTGGACCTTCCCCTCGCAGTTGAGCCTCGACCAGGGGATGTTCGGCGGCGACACGACCTGGTACCACATGCCGTTCGCGGCGACGTTCGCCCAGGAACATTCGACCACCCACCTCCACTTCACCGACCCGTTGCGGCTCGCCGCCTGGTTCTACCCGCAGAGCTCGGAACTGGTCCACGGCGCTGCGATCGCGATCTTCAAGAGCGACTGGCTCTCGCCGCTGATCAACCTCTTCTGGCTGCCGATCGCGCTGCTCGCCGCCTGGTGCGTCGGCCGCCCGTACAAGGTCGGCCCGGCGACGCTCGTCGCCGCCGCGATCATCCTCGACTCCGGGGTGATGATCGAAACCCAGCCCGGCGAGGGGCGCAACGACATCATGGGCCTCGCCTTCCTGATCGCCTTCGCCGCTTTCCTCATCAATGGTCACCAGCGACGAGCGCCAAAAGAGGGCGCGGTCCAGGACGAACCGGAGGCCAACGCGCCCCTGCTCGACAAGGGGCCATTGGTGATGGCCGGGATCGCCGCCGGGCTCGCGATCTCGGTCAAGATCACCTTCCTGATCCCGGTCGTCGCGATCGGCCTCGGCGTGATCGTCTTCAGCGGCCGCGGCCGGCGCCTCACCACCGCCTGGGTGCTGGGGCTCTCCACCTTCGTGGTTGGCGGCTACTGGTACGTGCGGGCGGCGCTGAACAGCGGCGGCAACCCGCTGCCGGTGAGTGGCTTCGGGCCACTGCACCTGCCCCAGCCCGACCAGATGCCGCTCGACCCGCGGCCGCGCTTCTCCGTTTCGCATTACCTGACCGAGCCGACGATCTACCGAAGATGGTTCTTCCCGGAGTTGGAAAACGCCTTCGGCCCGCTTTGGCCGCTGATCCTGATCGTCGCAGTCGCCGCCGTGGTCTTCATCGCCGTCCGCTCGCGCAACAAGATCCTGCGCGTGCTCGCGGTTGGCGCACTGGCTACCGCGGCCGTCTATCTCTTCACGCCGCTGACCGCAGCCGGGCAGGAGGGCTCGCCGACCGGCTTCTTCACCAACACCCGCTACCTGGTGCCGGGCCTGGTCCTGGCGATGGTGATGTTGCCGATTGCGCGGCCGCTGCGGGCGCCGGACAAACGCGCCTGGCAGACGCTGCTGTTCCTCGCCGCGGTCTACGCGATCACGGTGCTGACGACGCCGCGCTGGTACCCGACCTACCTCTTCGGCGCGATCTTCATCACCCTGGCATTGGTCTGGGTGCCGTCCGCGCTCAGTCTCGGCCGTGTGCGGGGGAAGGTCAGCCGCCCGGTCGTCGGTATTGCGATCGGCCTCGTCGTGCTCCTCGCGGTGGTCCTCGGGCGGGCGCAGCAGGTCCAGTACGCCGATCAGCACTACACGAAAACGACGCTCTTCCTCGGCGAAGGTGGGCCGCAGAAAGCCTATGCCTTCGCCCAGAGGCTGCACGATGCCCGGATCGGGATCGCCGGCTCGAGCGAGATTATCTTCGGCCAGTACGGCTTCTACGGGAACGACGCCAGCAACAGCGTCGATTTCATCGGCGTCCCGGGGCCGAATGGGACCTACCGCCTGGCGACGACCTGCCGTGCCTTCCGGCGCGAGATCAACGCCGGCGACTACGACTACCTGATCATCAGCGAAGCGACGCAGGACGTCGAAGGGACCCCCTTCTGGTACCCGATCTACTCCTGGGTGAAGAACGATCCGGCGCTGAAGCTGCTGGTCGCGGAGCCGGAAATCGTCCCCCAGCCCGACTACGTGTTCAAGGTCAATGGCAAGCTCGACCCGGCCGGCTGCGCCGAAAACGGCGCCGGTTGAGACCTGGGATCTCTTAGCTGGGCCTAGGCCGAGGCCGGCGCGTAGGCTCGGACGAGCTCGGCGGCGCGGGTCGGCTGCTCCCACCAGAACATGTGGCCGACGTCCTCGAGTGGCTGCAAGTTGGCGCTGGGCAGGAGCGAGGCGATCAGCTCTCCGTTGGGGTAGGGCAGGATGCGGTCGGCGGTGCCGTGGATGACGAGCGTCGGCGTCTCCAGCCGCGGCAGCTGAGCCTGGGTGTCATGGGCGACGATCGCCTGCAACTGCAATTCGATCGTTCGCTGCGGCACCGGCACCGATTCGGCCATCGCCGCGAACTCGGCGAACCGGCTCTCCTCGGCGCGGAAGCCGGGGGAGAGGTTCAGCTCCCACATCTCGCGCAGCACCCGCGGGCGGTCGCCAGAGGCCAGAGCTTCGGCCAGGCGTTGAAAGTCGGCGGGCTCCATCACCTGCGAGCCGGGCCCGCCGCAGTAGGTGCAGCCGAGGGTGAGCGAGAGCAGCCGCTCGGGATGGGAGAGCGCCAGTTGCTGGGCGATCATCCCGCCCATCGAGATCCCGAGCACGTGGGCGCGCTCGATCCCCAGCGTGTCGAGCAGGCCGGCGGTGTCGGCGGCGAGCTCGGCGATCGTGAACGGCTCCTCGGTCCGGGTCGAGCCGCCGACGCCGCGGTTGTCGAAGACGATGCAGCCGAAGCTCTGCTCGAGGGCCGTCAGGAACGGTCGGCCCCAGGCGGCGTGGCTGCCGCTCATCCCCTGGATCAGCAGCAGTGGCTCACCGTCTCCGGTGCGCTCGTAGAACAGCTCGATGCCTCCAACCCCCGCTTTCGGCACCCGCCGATCTTAACTGCGCACCGCACGGCGTGAGCTGTGAGGCCGTCACCGGCCCCCGTCCCCGGGACGAGGGCCGGTCGGCTACGTCCCTGCTAAGACGGCTTGGTGATCAATCCGACGTTCGGCAGCGGGCCCTTTTCAACGAAGATCTTCAACTTGTTCACCTCCTGTGGGTTTGGGTACTTGCTTGTTTGGTGGCGCTTTGGTGCGACCCGCTGGATCGGTGAAGCCGATTCCTTTAATTAATTTGAATCCACCAAAAAACGCAATCGATTGGTCAGATCGTGCACTACGATGTGAAAGCTTCTGTTTGGAACAAGGCAGGAAGCGAGAGATCGAGCGTGGCCGAGACGACCAAAAACCAGGCGAAGGATGCAGTCAAGGAGCAGGCTGGCATTGAGTCGACGCTGAACGCGATCGTCGCCCACCCGATCCGGGTTGCCGCCTTCGTCGTCCTCAACGAGCGCGTCGCCAGCCCTAACGAAATCGCCGTCGAGACCGGGCTCAACCTGCGTCTGATCAGCTACCACGTGCGCCAATTGCAGAAGTTCAACGTGATCGAGCTGGTTGACACGCGCCAGGTCCGCGGCGCCACCGAGCACTTCTACCGCTCGACTGTGCGGCCGTTCGCCGGTGACGAGGACTGGGCCGACCTCTCGCCTGAGCAGCGCGACTCGCTGACGCGCTACACCCTGCAGCTGATCTTCGCCAACGTCCACCAGGCGATGGAGGCCGGGACTTTCGACTCGCACCTGCAGCGCTGCCTCCTGCGGGTGCCGATGGCGCTCGACGACGAGGGCTATGAGGAAATGAGCAGCCTCGAAGCCGAGCGCTACGAACGAGCGCTCGAGATTGAGGCCAACAGCGTCAAGCGCCTCGCGAACCTCTCAGTCGAGGAGAGAAACGCGTCGACGATTCCGACCCTGTCGGTGACGATGGTCTTCCCGACCCCCCGTCGGCGAAACTAATCTAGGCAGACGCCCCGCCTGCGGGGCCGTGCCCCCGTAGCTCAGCTGGATAGAGCGCCGGCCTTCTAAGCCGGATGTCGCAGGTTCGAATCCTGCCGGGGGTACTGAACCTGCGTTGTGGCGGGGGAGCCGCAGCCGGTCAATCCCGGACATTGCGCGAGCGTGGCGGCGCTCCGACCGCATTCATACACAAGACCTACCAATTTTTTGGTACAAACCAACCTGGAACTAACCGCGCGCGTGGGGATCTCGCCCCTTCCTCGAATCCTCGCCTGCGGCGGACGGGCCGCTACCGAAGCCACCTCGGTGCGGCCCGTCCAGTCCATCTGGTCCTCCACTCCTACCGCCCAGTACGGGTGGTAGGAGTGGTTGCGCCGCCCTCCGTGGATTTGCCCCTGATCTAGAGACCGGGAGGGTGGCGGGCGACGAAGCCAGAGGTAGCGGTGCTGGCGAGGTGCCAGCGGGGGCCGGTGCCCTGCTCGTCGCCGACCGTGTCCCAGCGCAGGCCGGCGATCTCGGCGAAGGTGTGGCCGGCGTTGGCGTAGACGGTGATCCACTTGCCCGGGCCGGGGGCGCCCCAGCCCTCGAGCTCGCCGGAGGTGAGCGGCCGGGGGATCAGGCTGCCGCCGAAGAGGGCGAAGCTGACTGAGCCCGAGCAGTCGTAGCCATGTGAGTACCAGGAGCCATGTCCGCCGCCCCAGATGTAGGGGCGGCCGACGATCGTGTTGGCGTTATTGATCACGTCTTTGATCGCTTCCGGCGCGTCCGCCGGCGGCAGGGCGACGCCGGAGAGGAGGATCGCGTTGGACTCGCCGTCGCCGCGGGTGTGGGCGAAGATCTGATCCCGGCTCATCGCCGAGGTGTGGGGGACGACGGTGCCGTTGCTCCCGGCTGAGGCCGGCGGCAGAGTCGAGGGGTCGGCGACGACTTCGTCGCCGGGCGCAGGTGCCGCCGGCGCCTGGGCGGGGGAGCCGCCGCCCGTTTCGCCGTTCTCGATCCGGTAGCGGGCGCCGAGCAGGGCGAGGCTGTTGCCGATCGCGTCGACTGCGTGGTTGGCGCCGGCGGTGCCGATCGCGGCAAGCACCGTGTTGCGAAGGGTGCGGACGGCATCGCCGCCTTTGCTTGGGGGCGATGCGGTGGTCCCAGCGGGAGCGACCAGCGCCAGTGACAAGAGCACCGCAGCACCGACGATCGAATGTCTGAATGAGAGCCGCATGACCGAACCCATCCCCGCCTGGGACCTTAGTGGGCGATTGTTGACTTCATCTTTGCGTTACAACTGTCGGTGAGGCTGCGGACGCGTGAAACTTCTTCTTGTCCCACTGGCGATTATCGCCTTCATCATTTTCCTGATCGTGCTCGGCGCGATCGGGCTCGGCGTCGCCTTCGTGCTGATCTCGATCGCGCGCTGGATCTGGCGCTTCGTCACCCGTTCCGACAGCCGGCGGGCGCGGCGTAAGGCGCGCCAGGCGCTCGACGCCTGAGGGCCGGGTCGCGCGCTCCCGCTCGCGCGATTCCGGCTCTGATCGGCCGCCCTCAGCCGACCCCGACGAGCTAGCGCCTCGAGGTAAGCCCCTGCAGGACCACCTCGACCGGGGAGCGGTGCCTGCCGTTGTCCGTCGACTCGCGGGCGCGCTGGAGCTCGGTGGCCAGCTCCCCCATCTGCGCGCTGAAATTGCCGACCTCCTTTGCCGCCTTCGCCACGTCGCGAGAGGTCAGCTTGATCCGCGGTTTCCACAGTGCCTTGGCCAGACCGCGATGATGCTCGTGGCGGCTAGCCAGGGCGGCCCCGCCCACGGCACCGGCAAGTGCCGCGCTGCCGGCGATCAGCGGAACCTTCGCCCTGTTCGCTGCACTGCCGATCGCGCTGCCGGCGGTTTTCGCTTTGTCCCCGATCGCGTGCCGGACCGGGTCCAGCGCTGCTTTGTCGTTACCTGATGAGCCGTTGGTCGATCTCGGTTTCGCCGATCTCGCGCGGGCCGATTTCGGTTTCGCTTTCGACGAGCGGGCGCGTTTGGGCGCGGCTCGTTTTTTCGTCTCAGCCATCGTTCCCCTCTCCAAGGAGTGAACGTCTACTTTTGGACGGGGTACCCGATGCAATGGCATCGAATCAGTCGTTGGGGCGCGCTCAGCAAGCGTGGATGCCGGCGGCGCTCTTGACGACTTCGAAGGAGCTGCCGGGGATCCGCTTCAGTTGGTCGAGGTCCTCGTCGTCCCAGCGGCGGTCGCTGGAGCCGCTGATGTACCAGTTGGAGCCGTTGTCGGCGACGATCAGGCCGTAGTGCTTCATCGCCGTCGCGATCACCTTGGCGGCACCGTGGAAGCGGCCGAGGCCGTAGCCGGCCTTGAGCCGCAGGCGCAGGCCCATCGGCGGCGCGGTGGGGCTGGTGCTGTCGCCGGCGCAGTGTGAGGCGGGGTGGACCCAGGCGTCGCGGGTGCTGTCGAAAGTGACCCGGATCGCGTGGTCGAGGTGGCCGGCGGCGACTTCGTCGTAGCGGACCAGGCCGGGGAAAATCGGCAGCCCGGCGGCGTCGGCCGAGGTCCAGCCGTCGGGCCGCAGGGCGGTCGAGCTCAGGTCCCAGACCGTGCCCTGGTCGGCGTCCCAGCGTGGCTCGGGCTTGGGCACGAAGAAGGCACGGTAGAGCTCGTAGAGCTTGCAGTCGCCGCGGTCGACGACGAGCACGTGGCGGTCTCCGTCAGAGCGTTGGGTGCCCTCGATCGGAGCGCCGCCGGGGATCGGGTAGGGGCCGGGGTCGCTCTCGTCGCCGTAGGCGGTGAAGTGGACCGGCAGCTTGCGCTGGCCGGGGCCGACGACGGCGAAGGGGAATCCGTAGGTGCGCGGGGAGCCGAAGTCGGGATGGATCATGTCGCCGCCCTGGGCGTTGATGTAGGAGATGTAGGCGGCCGAGCGGGGATCGCGCGGCGCCTTCGAGATGTCCTGGTTCCAGGCGGCCTCGTTCGGCAGCGAGGGGGCGTTGGCCGGCAGCGAGGCGGGCGGGTCGGGGAAGACCTGGCAGGGGGCGAGGCTCAGGGCGGATCCCGCGGCACCGGCGCCGGGGGCGGCGAGGAGGACGGCGACGGTCACTGCCGCGAGGAGCGCCGTGGTGCCCGCCACCAGCCGCGCTGCCTTCATCGCGTGGTTCTTTATCGACGTATATGGCGGGTTTCGAACCACGGGATTCGCTGACCGTTCATTTCGCCTTGCCGGAACCGGGCTCTTGCTCGCGGATCGTCAGGCGGCCGATTTCGAGCTCGTCGATCTGCAGTTCGCCGACCGAGAGCCTGTCGATCGAGGCGCGCTTGATCTTTAGCCTGCCGATTGCAAGGGCGCCGATCGCGAAAGCGCCGACGGCAAAGGCGCCGACGGCGAAGCCACCGATCGCGAGGTTGCCGCGCGCAGAGGCACCGATCGCCGAGGCACCGGTTGCCGTCGCGGGCCGAATCTCGGCGCGGTTCTTCTTGGCGGCCTTGTGCTTCTTGGTGAGGTGCTTCTTCTTCATCGCCGAAACCGTAGCGCGGCTAGCCTGACGGGCTGATGAGCTTGGACGGCCGTCCCACCCTGCTGGCGATCCAGCACGTTCCCTGGGAGAACCCGCACCGGATTCTTGACGCCTGCGGCGCGCTCGCCGTCCACACCGTCAAACCCCTTGCCGGCCAGCAGTTGCCGGGGCACGAGGAGGTGGCCGGCGCGGTGGTGATGGGCGGGCCGATGAACGTCGACGAGGTCGAGCGCTTCCCGGGATTGGCGGCCGAGCGCGAGTGGCTGGCAGAGGCGGTGCGACGGGAGCTGCCGGTGCTGGGGATCTGTCTCGGCGCCCAGCTGTTGGCGCGAGCACTCGGAGCGGAGGTGCGGCCGGGGGAGCGGAAGGAGATCGGCTTCGCCGCGGTCGAGGTCTCGGACCCTGATGATCCGGTGCTCGGCGGCCTTGCGCCCGGCGCCGAGGTCCTGCGCTGGCACCGCGACGTCTTCGATCTGCCCGCCGGGGCGACGCACCTGGCGTCCTCGCAGCTAGCTGAGAACCAGGCTTTCCGGATCGGCAACGCCTGGGGGGTGCTCTTCCACCCCGAGGCTGACTACGCCCTGGTCGAGGCCTGGCTCGGGGTGCGGGAGATGGTCGACGAGGCACTGGTGGCGATCGGCGATGACGGAGTCGCGGCCCTACCGGGTCGCGCCGAGGCGCTCGAGGGGGACCTGATCCAGCGCTCGACCCCGGGCTTCGAGGCCTTCGCCGGGATCGTCGCCGACTAGCTGCTTGCCATCGCCTCGATCCCGTCGAGCATCCACTCCAGGCCCTGTTCGAAGTCGGCTTCGGGCGGTAGGCCGAAGCGGCTGGGATGGCGACGATGGCTGCCGAAAGCGCGCTTGAGCAGATCGAGCCGGCCGTCGTCGAAGGCGGCCTGGACCTCGGGGTCGAGCTCGGGCCGGGGCTCGCCGGCGGCCTGAGCGGCGCGCATCGTCCGGATCGCGCGCTGGCGTGCCCGCCGCCGCATGCAGTGCCCGATCACGTAGTCGTCGACCGCCATTAGGACAGCGCCGCCCTGCTCGGGTTCGACGCCGATCATCTCGACCACGCTCAGCGACTGCTCGATGTGGAGGGTGAGGTTGAGGCGCAGCCGGGGGCTGTGCGAGTGGGCGTCGAGGACCCAGGGGTGGGCCTCGATCGCGTCGTGGGTGTGGAGCGCGATCGCCCGCAATGCCGGGCGCCAGCCGACCGGCAGCGGCTCCGGCACGAGCATTTCGTGGGCTACCGCGTCATGCATCAGGTCCAGCAGCTCGTCCTTGCCGGCGAGGTGTGAGTAGGGGGTCATCGTCGCCACTCCAAGCTGCTCGGCGAGGCGGCGCATCGAGACCGCTTCCAGGCCCTCCGAATCGGCGAGGGCGACGGCGGCCGCGACGGTCTCCTCTCGGGTCAGGGTCGGGCGCTCGGGTCGGACGACGTCCATGCGGTCGTACACTGTACAGTGATCGCTCCGTACGACGTACGGACCCTCGATGCCCTCAGCGATATCGGTCAAATCCCTGCGCAAGTCCTTCGGCGATCTGGAGGCGGTGCGGGGCGTCGACTTCGAGGTCGAGACCGGCGAGGTCTTCGGCTTCCTCGGCCCCAACGGGGCGGGGAAGACGACGACGATCAACATGCTCTGCACGCTGAGCCGGCCGACTGGCGGCAGCGCCTCCGTCGCCGGCCACGACGTCGTCAGCGCCCGTGACGAGGTTCGCCGCCACATCGGCCTCGTCTTCCAGGACCCGACCCTCGATGGCTACCTGACCGCTGAGCAGAACCTGCGCCTGCACGCCGAGCTCTACGGGGTCGAGAAGGCGGCAGTGGCGCCGCGAATGCAGCAGGTGATGGAGATGGTCGGCCTCTGGGAGCGGCGCGACTCCCAGGTCCTCACCTTCTCCGGCGGGATGCGGCGGCGGCTGGAGATCGCCCGCGGGCTGATGCACTCGCCGCGCGTCCTCTTCCTTGACGAGCCGACGATCGGGCTCGACCCGCAGACGCGGAGCTCGATTTGGGGCTATATCCGGGAGCTGCAGGAGCGGGAGGAGATCACGATCTTCATGACCACCCACTACATGGACGAGGCCGAGTTCTGCGGCCGGATCGCGATCATGGACCACGGCGAGATCGTCGCCCTCGACACGCCGCAGGCGCTGAAGGAAGGGGTCGGCGCCGACCGGATCCGGATCGAGACCGACGACGACGGGGCCGCGATTGAGGCGATCGACCGGGTCTTCGGGCTCGAGGCGACGGTCTCCGAGGGCGCGGTCAGCTTCGCCGTCCCCGATGGAGAGGAATTCGTGCCGCGGTTGTTCGCCGAGCTCGGCGTCCCGATCCGCTCGGTCAGCCTCTCGCGGCCGACGCTCGACGACGTCTTCATGTCCCACACCGGGTCGACGATCCGCGACGCCGAAGAGCTCGGCAAGGGCGACCGCAAAATCGCGGCGCAGATGTTGGCGGGGATCAAACGGTGAGCACCGCGACCGCCGATGTCGTCCGCGTCCACGTGCCGGCGCGAAGCTGGCGCAGCGAGCTGCGGGCAGTGAAGGTCGTCTGGTTTCGGGAGCTGATCCGCTTCCGCAGCGACCGGGTCCGGATCGTTACCCAGATGGTCCAGCCGCTGCTCTTCCTCTTCGTCCTCGGGGCGGGGCTGGAACAGCTCTCTTCGGCCAGCACCCACGGCGTCGACCTGAAGACCTTCATCTACCCCGGCATCCTCTGCATGTCGGTGATGTTCACCGCGATGTTCTCCGCCGCCTCGATCGTCTGGGACCGCGAGTACGGGTTCCTGCGCGAGATGATGGTGGCGCCGGTGCGGCGCAGCTCGATCGTGATCGGCAAGTGCATCGGCGGTGCGACCGTCGCCGGCTTCCAGGGCGTGATCATGATCGCCCTCGCTCCCGTCGTCGGCGTCCCCTACAGCGCCACCCTGATCGTCGGCGTCCTCGCCCTGCAGTTGCTGCTGGCCTTCAGCATCACCGCCTTCGGCGTCATGGTCTCCGCGCGGATCACCCAGATCCAGTCGTTCATGGGCGTGATGCAGCTGATCGTGACGCCGATGTTCTTCCTCTCCGGGGCGCTGTTCCCGGTCACCGACCTGCCCGGCTGGCTTGCGGTCCTCAACCGCCTCGACCCGCTGACCTATGCGGTCGAGCCGATGCGCAGCCTCGTCTTCGCCCATCTGGATCTGAGCTCAGGGGCGGAAGCGGCGCTCAACCCGGGAGTGACCTGGTTCGGCTGGACGGTCCCGATCGCCCTCTCGGTCTTCACCGTCTTCGCCCTCGGGATGACGATGCTGGCGATCGCGATCTGGGAGTTCAACGCGGGGGAGTAGGCCGCGAGCGGCGGGGGTAGGGTGAGCGCGATGGAAGTCGCGCTGATGATTGAGGGCCAGGAGGACGTGACCTGGGCGGACTGGCTGGCGCTGGCGGGCGCCTGCGAAGAGCACGGGGTGGGGGCGATGTTCCGCTCCGACCACTACCTCTCGGTCGACGATCGGCGCGAGCGCGGTTCGCTCGATGCCTGGGGGACGATCACGGCGCTGGGGGCGGTGACCGAGAAGCTGCGCCTGGGGACGATGGTCTCGCCGGCGACCTTCCGCCACCCGGCGGTGCTGGCCAAGGCGGTTGTCACTGCCGACCACGTCTCCGGCGGCCGGGTCGAATGCGGGATCGGGGCGGGCTGGTGGGAGGTTGAGCACGAGCTCTACGGCTTCGACCTGCCGCCGGTCGGGCCGCGGATGGACGCGCTCGAGGAGCAAATGCAGATCATCAGGGGCCATTGGGGACCGGGACCGTTCAGCTTCGAAGGCGAGCACTTCTCGGCGCGCGAGCTCGACGCGCTGCCGAAGCCGGTCCAGCGGCCGCGGCCGCCGCTGATCCTCGGCGGGCGGGGAGGTCCCCGTAGCGCGCGGTTCGCCGCCCGCTACGCCGACGAGTACAACTGCGTGATGGCCGTTCCGGCCGAAGTCGCCGAGATCCGGGCACGGCTCGACCAGGCCTGCGAGGCCGAGGGTCGTGACCCCGCAACCCTGCCGCTCTCGATGATGACCACCTGGCTGGTGGGGGCGGACGAGGACGACCTCCGCGACCGAGCTGCGCGTCTCTCGGAGTGGAAAGGGGAGGGCGGAGACGGCGACGCCTTCCTCGCGGGTCTGCGTGAGAGCGCGATCAAGGGCACCGTGCCGGAGGCGGTTGAGCAACTGCGCGCGCTGGAGGAGGCGGGCCTAACCCGGATCATGGGCCAGCATCTGCTGCACCGCGACCTCGACGCGGTCGAGCTGATGGGCCGGCAGGTCGCGCCGGCGGTGGCCTGAGAGTCGCGTGACCGTTCCGGCGCTCCCGGCCCCCGCCGCGATCAGCTTCGACTTCTGGAACACGCTGATCGCCGAGCCCGGCGGGAAGATGGCGGCGCTGCGCCGCGAGGCGGTGGTGCGGGTCCTGCTCGAACACGAGGTCGAGCTGGAGGAGGACGTCCTCGACGCGCACCTGGCGGCGGCGCAGGCGCTGCAGGACGCGGCTTGGCAGCGGACCGAAGGGTTCGCGCCCGGGCACGCGGCCCGTCACGTGGCGGGTGCGATCGAGGGGCTCGACGACGGGGGGCGCAAGCGCCTCGAAGACGCTTTCGTCAGCGCCGGCGCCGCGGCTGAGGTGGAGCTGACCCCGAACGCGGCGGAGACGGTCGCGGCCCTGGCTGGCGCCGGCATCCAGTTGGGGATCGTCTGCGACGTCGGCCTCACCGCCTCGACCCACCTGCGCGCCTTCCTCGACGGCTTCGGCGTCCTCGAGCACTTCCGCGGCTGGGCCTTCTCCGACGAGGTCGGCCACTTCAAGCCCTCACCCGAGATCTTCGCCCACATGCTCGACCAGTTCGAGCTGGGGGAGGGCGACGAGGAGGCCGTCATCTGGCACGTCGGCGACCTCCGCCGCACCGACGTGGCGGGCTCCCGCGCCGCCGGTCTCGTCCCCGTCCGCTACCGCGGCATGTTCGACGACCGCTCCGACGCCCCCGACGCCGACCTCGTCGTCGACGACCTCGCCGACCTGGTCCCCCTGGTCCAGTCCTAGCCCCAGCGCCGCCCCCGACCGCCCCGCCGCGCTAGATTGGTGCCCGCGTGGTGGCTGTAGCTCAGTTGGTAGAGCTCCTGGTTGTGGTCCAGGCGGTCGCCGGTTCGAGCCCGGTCAGCCACCTCTTCTTGAAGCCCTGCAAATTGGGCATCGCACCTCGGCCGGTACCTTTAAACCGGCTCCCAAAACCGCTCTTGTTCAGGCAGAAACTGTCTGAACCGCGAGGGAAATGCGGGGATGCGCGGCTTTTTGACGCACTAGGAGCCGGGGCCGGGAATTTGTTTGAGGAGTTCTCGAAAGTCGAAGTCCAACGGTCTGTGGTCTTGACCACGGACGATCGCCGCCAAGCGCTCAGGGGGCTGCACTCGAAGCCAGTGCTCGATTTTCGTCGTCTCGCTGGCCTCGCTTGAGGCGAGATACACACGTGAAAGGCGAGCAGCGTCAGTGCGCTCGAAGTCGAGCCTGGTAAGGCTCAACGCCGCGAGGTCGGGAACTCCGGCATCCACCAGATAGGCGAGAAGGTTGATCTCGTTGTCGTAGTCGATGGAGCGCTTCTCGGTCTCTTCGGCTACGAAGCGATCCATCGCGTAGAGACCCCAAGGAAGGATGTACTGGATCCGCGAGTAGAGCAGCCGAATCAACTTCTCGAGAGTGTCCTCACGTTCATTGCGGCGCAACTGAGTGAAGGGCTTGCCTCGGCACCATTCCATAACCAGCTCCGAGTACATGCCTCCGAGCCTCTGACCCTCGAGCTCCGACATCCGGGCAAGCACTGGGCCCAGGACATATTTGATCTGGTTAAAGTAGATCTGAGGGCCGTGTAGGACGTCGCGAAATCGCTCCAACTGCCAGTCTTCAAGCTCCCGCACGTATCGACGCAACTTCGAGAGGGTTGAGATCGAAAGACCTAGTTCGGCCACCAACTCCACTGATGCGGAATCCGGTTTCTGGAGATAGTCCTCTAAGACCTCGAATTGCTGACGCATAAGGCGGCGCGCGAAAGCGCGATCGGACTCGGGCATTTGCTGTGCCGCAAACGTTGAATCGAAGTACTCGGCCGCGCTCTCGTCGATTCCGGTCGCTTTAGCGTGGGCGAGCCCAACCCTGAGCAGATTGACGATTCCCTGGGTCCTCCGCGGCAGGTCCTCCGTGTCCTCCGGGATTGCCAGCATCCCTAGGTCAAGGTCACCCGCATCCATCTCCTGGCGAATGTCGGAAATGCCCGAGGCAAGGGCACTCTGGACTGGCGGAATGTCGCTGATTTCAGGGTTGGTGTAGGGCTGGAGGTCGCCACCGGCATGCTCAAGGCGCAGACCTTGGTCGAACAAAATCACCTGCCCCTCATGGTCGTATCCGGGACGACCAGCACGGCCGGCTATGTTCCAAAAGGCTCGGGGGGTCACCGGCCGAAAGGTCGAGCGAACTCCGGATTCGAAGCTCGGACTACGGACTGCAAGGGTTTCAACGATTACGGTTGAGAAGGGGAAGTTCACTCCTTCCGCGAGAGTGGTCGTTGCGACCACGTATCGGATCACATTCGCCTTGATGGCCTGCTCCACCACCTCGCGCACGCGAGGTGGAAGACCGGCGTGATGGTATGCGACGCGGTCACGAAACATCTCGCGAAGAGGCACGTCCGGGTACATCTCCCGCTCCAAGCGGGAATCCAGACGCCTCGTCACGGGAAGGGAAAGCTCTTCGTCAGTAAGTCGACGGTGGCTCTCGTCGGATCGTAGGTGCTCTTGGAGGGCAGCAGCGACGGACTCCGCGGTTCCGGGTCCCTCGGCGATGATCAGGAGTGGACCTGCCGTAGCAATTCGACCTGCCAACTGAACGAGGCGTTTGCGGCCGCTGGACTCGATCCCGCGCTCGAATAGCCGAATCTCAGTTCCGTCCATGTACTCAATTACGCCTCGATTCCGGCTGCCCTCCTTTCGAACTCTGTAGACGCCTACTTTCATTCTGGTCGAGCGATCCTCGACTAATGCAGACCCGGGGTTTGATCCGATCCAATTGGTTATTTCTCTGATGTTCGGCGCGACCGCGGAGAGAAGCACGTAGCGGGCATCCTCGTGAAGCGCATGTCTTAGGCGAGCCAGATATAGCTCCAAAAGCACCCCTCGAGTTCCTTCCTCTAGGTGATGGGCCTCGTCAACGATTACAAGGGATACCTCCCCTAAAAAGAAGGCGCCGATGCGCAGAAGCATGTCGGCCTTCTCGGGGGTTAGGACCAGAACGTGGGATCCGGCAATCGTCGCCTCCTCGCGAGCGTCGAGGGCCGCCAACTGAGGGGTTACCGACGTAACGTTGATGCCCACCTCCCCAAGGCTTTGATCGAGGTCAGATGCGACTTGGGACACGAGTGCGCGGGTGGGGACTAGATAGAGAACCCTGGCATCAGAGCTTTCGCTCAAAGCATTTAGGATTACGAGGCGGGAAAGGAACGTCTTTCCGGTTCCAGTTGGCGCGGCGAGACCCCAGGCGTCGTTCGCTGCATTGAGAATGCCCCCTTTGACTGCGGTCGCCTGTGCCCCCCAGAGCTCGGGCGGGAAGTGGATCTGACGCAGAGCGTCTGAAATCGACACCGGTGCGTGGTTGCGCGTGGCGAGATCACCCCGCCTTCGAACGACCCGGGAGAAGGCGCGGACCTCAGTGAGCGTCATGCCAGCCTGTAACCGAGAAGCCGCTGCGGCGAGCGCTCCCTCATGCTGCGTGAGATCGTTGACGACCGAGTGCTCGAAGCGGGCTAACCCCAGTGCGTCCTCTGCTGCTGCGTACGGAAGCAAGGCGTCGAAGTCTGGCTCGCTTCCGTTCTTGGGTTCGATGTCGAACCCAAGAGAACTAAATGGACCTTCGCGCCGGAAGAACTGCGTGAGCATTTCAGGGCCATCTTCCGCCGAGTAGATAGCGGCGGCCATCATGGGCAACTCGGCCAGCTCGTACAGAAGTGAGGCCCGCAATCGAGCGCGGGACGCATCTTCACTTAGTTCGCCAACTGCGAGCAACTCGGCAACCTCGGCAGCTCGAAGGATGATCTCGGTTCCCTCGCCCTGCTCCCATCGAGAGGCGCTGGAAAGTACGGCCTCGACCAACTGCTCAAGCCGAATGACATGTTTGGAATCCAGGATCACCTCCTGCTTAAGGCGAAAGGTGGCGAGCAGGCGACGGACTGCGATTAGATCGTCGCGGAGGTCCATGTCAGCTAGCGACGCTTGTAGTTCCTCGGTCGAAAACATCACTGGGCTCCGAGGCTGAGCTTTTCGAAGGTCGCTGCGACAACCTCTGGTAGTTCTGCAACGCAGAGCAGGTCGACATCAAACGCCTTCTCGTTTTTCCGCGTCGCCAGCACTTTCGCTTCGTCGTCGTCGCTAGTGGATCGGTCTATAACGCAAAAGCCTGCATATTCGATCTTGCGTTGGGCATGTGGACGTAAAGAACGGCGGATCACCTCTGCCTCTCTCGCGTCGACCACCTCCATCCGCTCCTGAATAAGGGCGAGGTCGAATTCGAGATCACGCTGGCGGTATCTATTGAGGGAGGCAAAGAGATTGGAGAAACACGAATCTTCGTGACCAGCAGGGAGTCCATCTGCCTCCGTCTTCATGCTCGATTTGACCTCGGCGAAGACAAACTCGGTGGGATCCGTGCCAGGGCGAAAGAACAGTAGGTCCATCTTGTTGGCGTTAGCGTTCTCGGCGGTTAGAAGCCTCAGCTTGCTGTAGAGCAATTTCAGGCCGAGCGCCTCTTCGCCATAAACACCAGCGATGATCTCTCCGAAGTGCGACTCGCGAAAACTCTCTTTAAGTGGCAATTTCAGGAGCACCCTTCCGACCGCGTCTAAGAAGAACCCCTCCTCGAAGAGCGCGGCTATCTCCGCCGGGCTCTTGTAAAAGTAGGGGAGACGATCAGCCATATAGGCCTCAAGCGTCGAGACGTTACTCTCGCGTAGTAGCTCCGAGCGAAAGACGGACCGGACAACTCTGTGTCCGTCAAAGGTCAGCGCCAATCGGCCGGTATGTAGAAATTGCTGGATGCCTGCCGGTGAAGGCTGCATCAATCCAGACCCTTGCTCACGCCAATTGTGACCAAATGATGATCATCGATCTCCTCCCGCGGCGAAACCTTACAGGTGGTCTCGGAAAAAGGTCAGATACCAGTGGTTCTCGGGCCTCATTGCCTGCGACTAATGAAACGCACCTATCTTCGGACCGTCGCTCGCCCATCTCATTCCTGAGGCGTCGTCGGGTTCCTGCCTTTTGCTCAACCAAGGAAGCGGAGTCCTTGACAATCAGGACCGCATTACCAGGGAGGTGATCGCGGCTAGAGCGATCTGCGGGCAAAGTGGACGCCATTCCGACCCCAGGGTGCAGGTGACCTTGCCAACGCCGCTCGGTCGCGAGTAGGCGATCACACCGATCGCTGGGTTGACGCCACCGCTCGGCTCGCCGAGGCCGGCCACCTGAGGTGGATCTTCGAAGGTGGCGAAGTACTTGCCGAGAATCTTGGCGCGCTCGCGAAGAGGCTTTTCGTCGCAGGGCAGGCGGGGGGAGTAGGCCGTCACTGGCGGTGCGTTTGGGAACAGGGCGCACAGCTGTTCAGCCTGGCATCCCACGCAGGCGGGAAGGCTGCGGAGGGTGATCGCTTCTTCGGGCGTCTTGGTGGGGTCGAATCCGTTTGGCGGCAGATCCGGAGCCAGGGCCAAGAATTCGCTTCCATCGACGCCCGCACCCGAGCGGCATTCCCATCTCTTTGGCCCGATCAGAGTCGTGCCAAGCATGTTCGTGTAGGCGGCGAGATTGGAATGCGGTGCGATCGCCGGGAAGGCGGTTGGGGTCCGTGCATCGAGCGGAACCGGGGAGACGCCTTCATAGGCAAGCTCGGTCGGGCATCGACGCGTGGGCAGCTCGACGAACTGATGGTCGCCCTCGGTGGAAGCTCCACCTTCGGTGACTCCCACATCCGAACCGCCCCCGCAGCCGAGCAGTGAAACTGCCGCGATCGCGCTTAGGCACAGGCTCAATGATCGAGGGCTCCACACGCTTGGGAGTCTTATCGATCGGGCTGACGCATTTAGGCCCATGAACAGTCGGCTCGCAGACAATAAGTTTAGTCCGGCCCCGTCCCTAGGGTCGCGAAGATGTCGGAACGATCCAGGGCGTGGCTTGTGGAGTTCGAGGTCGACGCCGTCGTCGACTTCGAGGATGTGAAGTCGCGAGGAGATCGCAAGGCGGTCTTCAACGCGGTGCAGAAGTTGAAGGATCTTGGGCCGGATTTGCCGTCTCCGCATATGAAGTCGCTGAAGGGCGAGGCGGACTTGTTCGAGCTACGGCCGAAGCAGGGTGCCTGAGAAGCAAGGCCGATCTACGCGCGGCTCGGCGACGGGTTCGTCGTTCTCGCCATCGCGGCCAAGAAGAAGAACTTCGACCGAGCGGTCGCGGATGCAACTCGGCGCCTCGAGCGTCACCGTTGACATTGATAATGCTTCTATTATCATGATCTTGCGATGGCGCGGACTGGAAAGAACTTCGACTCTCTGGTCGCAGAAGAGCAGCTAAGGGATCCCAGCTTCAAGGCGGAGTGGCAGCGTCTCGCTCCGGCTCGCGAGTTCGCGGCGACTCTTCTGCGATACAGAGCAGAGCACAAGCTGAGCCAGCGGGCGCTGGCTGAGAGGCTCGGTGTGTCTCAGCCGCGGATCGTCAAGCTCGAGTCCGGGGAGCACAATCCGGAGATCGACACGATCATCAATCTGGTGCGGCGACTCGGGATTGAGTTCGTCCTTGATGTCTCGCCGGCCGATCGGAAACCGTTGCTGGTCACGGCTCTTGCGCGGAGGCAAGGGGCCATCACGCACGACGACGTATCGGTCGTTGCGGCCTCTTCGCTGACAACTTAAACCGCGACGATCGCCGCGTATCCCGCTCATTGGTTTCCGGGCTGCGATCAAGAAGGTGCCTCAAACTTGCTCACGCGGGGGTTCCGGCACGGTTCCGAAGCAAGCGCCGTCCTTGTGGTCCGGGCGATCGCCGGTTCGGATCCGGTCAGCGGCCTCCGGTCGGAAGCGGGTATCCGACCGGAGGCTCGCTCCCGCCGCGCTTCAGCTCCCTGCCGGGGGTCGGATCTGGGTCGTGTCCGCTGAGGCTGGGACCGGGTCGCAGGGTTCAACTTCGCCCTCGGCTACCCGCACCTTCATTTCCGTGCCGCCAGCCGGGTTGTCGGCGAGGGTGAAGGCGAAGGGTGAGCCGGGGACGATGTGCGCGGCGGAGATGATCAGGGTCTGGTCGGGTCTGAAACCGGAGGGGTCGACCATGAAGCTGGGCGGATCGGCCGCGGATTGGCCGTCCTGCTGCAGGGTCTCGGACAGTTCGCGCTGTTGCTGTGAGTTGCCGATGCCGATCGTCATCACGTCTCCGGGCATCCCGCCCCCCAGGTCGAGGCCGGTGAAGGGTCCGGGTTCGCCGCCGGGGAGGGCCGGATTGACGGCCGTCGACGGCTGGTAGTGCGGTTCGCGACAGGTCGTCCCCGGCGGCAGGTAGGTGACCTGGGACGCGATGCCGGCTTCCTCCAGCGCCGCTTCGACGCCCTCGGGTTCGCTGAGGTCGTAGACCTTGATCGCGACCCCGCCGCCGTCCTGCGGTTCGACCGCGTAGGCGGCGGTGGTGTTGTCGCCGCCGGCGCTGACGATCAGCGCCGCCGCGGCGGCTGCGAGGGCGAGGGCGCCGCCCAGCGCCAAGCGGGGTCCGCGCCGCCGCCAGGCCGGGGTGGCGGTCGAAGCTTCCTCTACCTCCAGGTGCGCTTCGGCAGCGCCGCGCTCGGCGACGATCGCTTTCAGCTGGGCCCGGAGGCGCCGCTCGAAGTTGGTGGGTTTGGTCTGCTCTCGGTTCACGATTGCTCCTCCTTGTCGGTGCATGGTTGGGTTGCCGCCGCTTCGAGCTCGGTGCGCAGCTTGCGCCGTGCTCGGTACAGGCGCACGCGAGCGGTGCCGGCTCGCACGCCAACCGCAGCCGCCGCTTCGGCGACCGTCAGCTCGTCGATCGCGACCAGCTCCAGCAACGCCCGCTCGGCTTCGGGCAGGCGGTCCATCGCCTCATAGAGGCGACGCGACTGCGCCGCTGCGTCGATCCGCGCGTCGATCCGTGCGGCCTCCTCTTCGTCGAGGAGGGCACTGCCGCGCAGCCGCTCCTCTCCTGCCCGCTCGCGTCCTTGCCGGCGACGGTCGTCGGCGACGAGGACACGGGCAATGCCGTAAAGCCACGACTTCGGCGTGCCGCGGGGCTCGTAGCGGTGGGCCGAGTCGATCGCAGCGAGGAAGATCTCCGCGGTCAGATCGGCCGCCCGCTCCCGATCGCCAACCCGACGGGCGACGAACCGCTGCAAGTCCTCGAGGTGCTCGCTGTAGAAGGCGTCGAAGAGATCGGGGTCGGTTCCGATCCAGCGCAACTGCTCGGGGCCGACGCCGTGCTCGCGGGCGGCGACCACCGCCAGGCGACGGCCAAGTGCGCTCGGCGGGTTGGGGAACGCTCTCTGAGTCTCCATGCCCCCTTAATGGTCGCGGGGAGGGAAAGCGTTACCGCTAGTCCCTCCTAGGCCCGGTAGGGCCCCGGCTTCGGCCGGGGCTTGCCGCCCGGAAGGGCAAGGCGGAGGATCGTCCGCTGGACCATCCCAAGTTGCTGGGAGAACGGTCCGGTGTTGTAGGGGAGGCCGTAACGGGCGCAAATGTCCTTCACCTGCGGCGCGATCTCGGCGTAGCGGCTGCTCGGCATGTCCGGGAAGAGATGGTGCTCCACCTGGTAGCCGAGGTTGCCGGAGGCGACGTGAAAGAGCGGGCTGCCTTCGATGTTGGCAGCGCCGGTCAGCTGGCGGACATACCAGCCGCCGCGGCTCTCCTGCTCGACTTCCTCCGGGGCATAGGTGTAGGTCTGATCGGGGAAGTGGCCGCAGAAGATGATCGCGTAGGACCAGACGTTGCGGACGACGTTGGCGCCGGCGTTGGCGGCGGCGGTCCGGCGGAAGGCCTGGCTGCCGTCGGCCAAGGCGCGGGCGGCGACGCGGCCCAGGCGCCCGCGTCCGCGCGAGGCGCGATGCAGCCCGGCGCGCTTCGGCTCCGGCTTCGACGCCTCCAGCGCCGCCCCGAGCGTGGCGCTGGCCAGAGCGCTCACCAGCGGCCAGGCGATGTAGTCCTTGACGACCTGGTCGCGGGCCTTGCCGCCGATCCCCTTCAGCTCGTGCTTGAGCTGGCCCGTCGATTTCTTACCGGTCCGGATCGCCTCGAAGTCGAGGTCGTGGACGGCGACGCCCCACTCGAAAAGGGCCGCCAGCACCAGGTTGTAGAGCGGCTGCAGCAGGTAGACCGGGTGCCAGCTCTGGTGCGGGTCGATCCGCATAATCTCGTAGCCGAGGTCCTTGTCCTTGCCGCGGATGTTGGTGAAGGTGTGGTGGACGTAGTTGTGGGAGTGCTTCCACGCCTCCGCGGTCGAGGCCGTGTCCCAGTCCCAGGTCGAAGAGTGGATCCGGGGGTCGTTCATCCAGTCCCACTGGCCGTGCATGACGTTGTGGCCGATCTCCATGTTCTCGAGGATCTTGGCCGCCGAGAGGGCCGCGGCGCCGCCGAGGGCGAGCGGGGGGAAGCGCGGCAGCAGCAGACCGATCCGGCCGATCACCGCGAGCCGGCGTTGCATCTCGATCATGCTTTCGATGTAGCGACGGTCGCGGTCGCCGAGCTCGCCTTGGACGCGGTCGCGGATTGCATCGAACTCGCGGCTGAGCTCCTCGAGCTGGGCGGGGGAGAGGTGGGCCAGCGGGCTCTCCTCGTGGGTGTCGATCGGTGGCGTCACGGTGGTGCTCATCGGTGAAAGTCTCCTTCGGTGGGGGGAAGTGGAATGCAGGGGCCGAGAGGCGAGCGGGTCAGAGCGCGATCTCGACCGCTCCTTTGGGGGCGTTGACGCAGGTCCGCACCATCTCGCCGGTGGTGCCGTGGACCTCGCCGGTGCGCAGGTCGCGGACCTCGCCGGAGCAGAGCCGGCCGATGCAGGTGTGGCAGATGCCCATCCGGCAGCCGTAGGGCAGCTCGGCACCGGCCGCCTCGCCGGCGACGAGAATCGGGGTGGCGCCGTCGCACTCCGCCTCGACGCCGGAAGCGGTGAAGCTGATGCGGCCGCCCTCGCCGGCGACGACGGATCCGCCGATCACCGGCTGGAAGCGCTCGATCGAGAGCAGCTCGGGGACGCCCTCCGCGGCCCAGTGCTCGGCGAGCGCGTCGAGCAGCTCACGCGGGCCCGAGGCGAAGGTCTGGCGCTGGCGCCAGTCGGGACAGAGGCGGTCGAGGTCGGCGGGGAGGATGCGCCCGTCGGCGCCGGTCAGCTGCAGATGCAGGCGGTAGCCCGGGCGGCGGTCGTCGAGATCGGAGAGGCGGCCCGCGAAGATCACGCCCTCGGCGCTGCGCGCGGAGTGGAGGTGGACGACGTCGTCGACCGCGTCGGCGCGATCGAGGGCCCGCAGCATCGAGATGATCGGCGTGATACCCGATCCGGCGCTGATCATCAGCGGCTGCGGGGGTGGCGGCTCGGGCAGGACGAAGGTCCCTTCGACGCCGCCGAGCCGGACGATGTCCCCGGGTCGCGCCGCCCGCACCAGGAAGGGGGAGACGACGCCGTCCTCGACCAGCTTCGGGGTGATGCCGATCAAGCCATCGGGGCGGCCGGGGTCGGTGGTGAGCGAGTAGGCGCGCCAGTGATGGACGCCGTTGACGACGACGCCGATCCGCAGGTACTGCCCAGGCCGGTGGCCGGGCCATTCATAGCCGGGGCGGATCAAGACCGTGACCGCGTCGTCGGTCTCGCGCTCGATCCGCTCGATCCGCCCGCGCAGCTCCTGCGTCGACCAGAGCGGGTTGATCAGCTCCAGGTAGTCGTCGGGCAAGAGCGGCGAAAAGAGCGAGCGCACGGAATGCAGGGCACGCCGCCGCCACGGCGACACCTCCGGAGTGGCGCCCCGCTCAGCCAAGGTTCTCGATTACATTGTTCATGGTTACCTCGAACGAGGTTACATCATCAAGGTAAGATGGTTTCTGTGAGTAACGACACGCATTCTGTGAGTAACGACACGCAGATAGGCGTACCCGATATGACCGTCGAGCAACTCGCGTACGAGACGGGGATGTCGGTGCGAAACATCCGCAACCACCAGTCCCGAGGGCTTCTCCCGCCACCCGAGGTGCGTGCCCGGACCGGCTACTACGGGCCCGACCACGTCGCCCGCCTGCGCCTGATCCAGGAGATGCAGGCGGAGGGCTTCAAGCTCAACGCGATATCCCGGTTGATCGGCGAGCACGGCGCCGATGCCGACCGTTTCGTCGGTCTGCGGCAGGCAGTCACCGCCCCCTTCGACGACGAGGCCCCGGAGGTGCTGACCCGGGAGGAACTCGTCGAGCGCTTCGGAGTCGACGACCCCAAGCTGCGGGCGAAGGCCCAGAAGCTCGGCCTCTTGGTCGAGCTCAGCGACGAAACCTACGAAGCTCCCAGCCCGGTCCTCCTGCGAGCGGCCGAAGAAGTTTTGAAGATGGGTATCCCGCTCCCGGCAGCACTCTCGGCGATCGAGAAGCTCAGTCGCAACTCCCAGTCCTCGGCGCGCGCCTTCGTCGGCCTCTTCCTCGAGGAGCTCTGGAAGCCCTTCGACGAGGCCGGCCGTCCCGACGCCGATTGGCCGGCGATGATCGCCGCGATCGAGCGGCTGCGGCCGCTTGCGGTGGAGGCGATGGTCGCGACCTTTCGACTCACCCTCACCGACGAAGTCGAAAAGGCGTTCGGCCAAGTCCTCGAACGGGCGAAGAAAAAGTAGCGCCCTAGGAAGATGGTCCGGTTTGGGGGCTTGGCGCTTGACACGAACCGGGCCGGGTGGTCTGCTCCGCGAGCGTGGAACGGGCGAGAAATCTGATCTGGTTGGGAATCGGGGTGGCTGTCGTGCTGCTCTGCCTGCCCTCCTTTGCCGCGGCGGATGCGGCGATCTCGCGCAGTGGCAACCAGATGAAGCTGACCTCCGACGGCGACGGCGACTCGATCAGCTATGCCGGCACCGACTCCTTGCACGTCATCTCCTTCTACGTCGAGCCGGGGCACGTGCTGCGTGCCGGACATGGCTGTCATCGGGTGCGGGGGCCGCACGTGACGAAAGTGGTCGTCGCCTGCGGGGCGCCGTCGTTGCAGGAAAACGATGGCAACCACGTGACGATGCAAGTCGACCTCGGGGGCGGGAACGACAAGTTCGTCGCCGATCCCTACTCGGACGTGCAGCCGCGGATCGTCGCCGACGGCGGCGATGGCGACGACGTCATCTTCGGCTCGGTCAACTCCGACGACATCAAGGGCGGCGCCGGCAACGATGAAGTCTTGGGCCTCGAAGACGTCGACAACCTCGACGGCGGCGAAGGCGACGATCGAGTGGTCGGGGGCGGGGGCGACGATGCGGTGAACGGCGGCGGCGGGGCCGACTTCATCTACGGCGACTGGTACGGCGAAGTGCCGGAGTGGGGCAACGACGTGGTCGTTTCCGCGCTCGATTTCCTGCCGGACTTCAGTGGCTTCGTCGCCGACGCCGTCGATTGCGGTGGTGGGCTCGCCGACGCGGCGGTGGTCGACGACGTCGACCAGGTCGAACCGGACTGCGAGAACCTCTCCGGCGGCCGCACGACGCCGCCACCTGACACCGTCGGCACTCTGCCGCTGCACGTTTCGATCGACGGGCCGGCCTTCATCGCGGGCGGCTTCAAACGCGCCGTCCAGGGCGTGCCGATCCACGTCCCGATCACCTTCTCGGCGGCGGCGACGATCAACGCGACGCTGCGCGTCTCCCGTGGCGAGGCCCGGCACCTCGGCCTGCCCAGCCCGGTCATCGCCCGCGGCATCGGCACGCCGCTGACCCTGATCCCGATCACTATGAACGCCCAGATTCGCTTCCTCTGGAAGGCCCGGGCGGAGCTGCTCGACCTCGATCGGCTCAACGCGAAACTGACCGTGACCGGCACCGCCGCCGACGGCTCGCACGACACCGCCGTCAAAGCGTTGGCCCTGCACTAGCCCGCTCGCCCGGCCGCCTCGCGAAACGGTTCGAACCTCGGTCGCGGGACGAAGACGTTTTCGCGAACCGCTTTCCGGGTTTCGACAAGAACAGGTATGAGCGATAACCGAACCGATAGTGAGGCGATCGCCGCCTCGCTTGCGGAGCCGCGTACCTTCGGCCTCATCTTCGAGCGACACTTCAGCCGGATCCACGGCTATCTGCGCCGCCGCCTCGACGACCAGCTAGCCGACGAGGTGACCGCGCAGACGTTCCTCGTCGCCTTCGATCGGCGCGCCGACTTCGACCAGCGGCGCCCGGACTCGCGACCCTGGCTCTTCGGCATCGCCACCAACCTCGCCCGCAACCACCGCCGCCGGGAGGCCCGCGAGCTGCGGGCGATCGCGGGGATGACCCCGGACCCCGGCTTTGGGGTCGACGGGGTCGAGGCCCGAATCGACGCCGAGCGGATGCGCGGGCTCCTCGCTCAGTCCCTGGCCGATCTGCCCAGCGAGGAGGCGGACGTGCTCCGCCTCCTCGTCTGGGCGGAACTCGACCAACCCGAGATCGCCGACGCTCTCGAAATCCCGCTCGGCACGGTCAAGTCCCGGCTTTCGCGCGCCCGAGGACGGCTGCAAAACGCCCTCGGACTCCCGCCGGCCGCTGCGCCACATGCCCAGAAAACCGCTGTACCTGGAGGTAAATGATGGACGACCTGACCCTGATGCGAGGCTTCCGCGCCGAGCGCGTGAGCGACGATTCGGAGGCCCGCGACGCGATCCGGCAGATGCTCGAGGCGCGATTCGACGCCGTCGAGGCGAGCGCGCCGGTCATCCCGGCCCCTGCCCGGCGCCGGCGCTTCCGCCACGGCCGCCGCCTCCTCGCCTTGGCCGGCGCCACCGCGGTCGCCGCTGCGGTGGCAGGTGTCCTGGTTCTCGGCTCTGGTCCGACGGCCCAACCGGCCGCCGCCGAGGTCCTGCGGGAAACCGCCGCTGTCGCGGCGGGGGTAAGCGGGCCTTCGGGGATTCCTGGTCCCGGCGAGTTCCTCTACACGAGGACGAAGTCGCTGGAACTGCAGAGCTGGATCCCCGGCCTTGGCACGATGGGCGGCGGCGTCATCACCGACGAAAACGTCGGCGGCGGCCGCGCGAAGGACGCCTTCAGCGCGCTCGTCTCATGGCAGTCGGAGGTGTGGAGGAGCGAGGACGAACCGAGCCGCAACCGCTTGGTCATGGACCCCCCGCGATTCCTCTCGAGCGCGGAACGGAGCCGCTGGGAAGCGGCGGGATCGCCTCTTCCCAGTCCGTTCGAGGGTGAAAGTGAGCGGAACGGCTTCCCGGAATCGCACATCAACGAGCTGCGGCCGGGGGTGATGGACGTCGAAAGCCAGGAAGGCCACGGCTTCATCGATGTCTCGAAGCTCCCGACCGATCCGGAGACGCTCCGCCACGCGATCGAACATCGCCAGGTCTCCGGCTCTGCGAGCAATGGAGGGGCCGGCGCCAAGCCGATCGACGCTGGACGGGTGATCGCGGAACTGTGGGACATCCTCGACAAACCGAACACCACGCCAGCGCTCCGGGCGGCGGTCTTCGCCGCCCTGGCTGAAGAGCCGGGTATCGAGCTGAATCGCGATGCCGAGAACCTGGTCGGGCGCCCGGGGTACGCGCTCAGCTACGAAAGCCGGGCGGCCAGTGAATACCAGCAGCATGGTGTTCGGATCGAATACATCTTCGACCCCGACACCGCAGCGATCCTCGGCCGGCGCGAAATCATCGTCGACCCCGCAGAGGTCGCCGGCAGTGGGGCGATCCCCGCGGGCACGGTGAGGCGCGAGGTCGCCTATCTCGATTCCGGGCTCGTCGACTCCACCCATGAACGGCCGCACGAGCGCCAAGGGGAAGCGGTCGCGACGACTTACCCCATCTACCGCAGGTAGGTCGCATCGGCGCGCGCTCTCCAAACGGTTGATCGAACCGTAGGAAAATCCAGACCCTTCTCATACCCAATTCGCCCTCTCGCCGTCGATGCGGAACCCGTAATCAGACAGCGATGAGGGCTGTGCGCTCTCGGAAGGGTTGGGAGATGAGCAACCGATCGAAGGTTTTGCGCACGCTCCTGGTGCTGGGCATCGTTGCCTGCATCGCGGGAGCCGGCGTCTTTTCAGCGTTTTCAAGTCAGACCGACAACCCCGGAAACGTGATCACCGCGGGAACCGTGGTCCTCGCCGACAACGACGGCGGCACCGCGCTCTATGCGATGACCGCGGCCAAACCGGGCGAAAGCACCACCTCCTGCATCAAAGTCAGCTACACCGGGTCGCTGCCGGCGACGGTGAAAGTCCTGACGCCGAGCACTATCGGCGAACTCGGGACCAGCGTCACCCTCAAAATCGAGCCCGGCACGCAGGCGACCTCGACCTTCCCGAGCTGCACCGCCTTCACGCCGGACTCCGGTGGGGCCTTGTTCGAAGGCACGCTGGCCGCGTTCGCGGCGGAACACAACAGCTTCGCCAATGGGGTGGCCGATTTCCCGGGAACCTCGGCGACCAAATGGGTGACCAACGACTCGGTCGTCTACCGGATCACCGCGACGCTCTCGGCGGCCGCTCCGGAATCTGCCCAGGGCAAGACGACCGGCACCCACATCCTCCGCTGGGAAGCCCAGAACCAGTAAGGGAGCGGGCCGGCTGAGGAGCGCAGAGAGGACTCGAGCCCCGTGGCCAGTGCTCACGGCATCCCGCGCCAGATCGCGAATGGCTTCGGCTGGGCGTTCCTGGTCGCGGGAGTCGCCCTTGCCGTCGCCGTCGCCGGCCCGCTGGCGATCGGGGACCACCCGCGCACCGACCTGACCGGGTCGATGGAACCGACGATCGCCGCCGGCGACGTCGTCATCAACGAACAGATCTCGCCCAGCGAAGCGAGCGTCGGCGACATCGTCACCTTCCGCGATCCCGAAGACCAGAGCCGGGAACTAACCCACCGGGTGGTCAGGGTGCATCGCTCCGGCGGCCACTACTGGTTCGTCACCAGAGGGGACGCCAACACTGGCACGGAGCACTGGCGGATAGCCGCCGGCGGCGAAATCGGCCGCCTCGTCTACATCGTCCCCTGGGTCGGGCATGTCGCCGTCCTCACCCGCTCCCCGCTCGGCTGGGGACTGCTCTTGATCGTGCCGCTTCTGCTCCTTGCCGCCGAGGAGCTGAGGCGGATCTGGCGCCCTCACCCGGGCGGGGGGGACGAGGTGGCTGGCGATGCCAGGTAGGACCACCACAACCGCACTCGTCCTCGCGTCGGTGGCGGCGATCGCGCTGGCGGCGATCCCGGGTGCCCTTGCCGCCTTCGGGGCGCGGGCCGAAAACCCGGGCAACATCGTCACTGCGGCGCCCGACTTCCGCCCCCCGATCGTTACCGCGACGGCGATCGGCAAGACGGTTGGCGGCGCCACCGGCTTCGTCAAACAGGGCAGTACCTACTACGTCTACGCGGCCGTCGCCGCCGACACCGGCAACCCCGCCAGCGGCATCGCCTCGGTCAGTGCCAACGTCGAAACGATCACCACCGGCTCAACCGCGGTGCCGCTGACCGCCGGCACCTATAGCGCCGGCAGCGTCTCCTACAACTACCGCTCCGCCGCGCTGACCGCTGCCGCCGTCCTCACCGAGGGCGTCCGCACGTTCAAAATCACCGCTACCGACAACGCCGCAAACGCAAACACCCTGAACGGCGAAGTCACGATCGACAACACCGCGCCGAAAGCGGTCGACGTCCAGAGCGCCAACGGCGGCACTACCGTCGGCCTGGCCGAAGAAAAAGACTCGCTCACCTACACCTTCAGCGAGCCGATCGAACCCGAGTCGATCCTCGCCGGCTGGACGGGCGGGGCAACCAATGTCACCGTGCGCGTGGTCGACAACGGCCTGCTTGCGACCGGCAATGACGCCGTCCAAATCTACGACTCGACCAACGCGACCCTGCTGCCGCTGGGGACCGTCGACCTCGGCCGCGGCGATTACGCCGCCGGCCTGCTCGGCGGGACCTACCGCTTCGTCAACTCGAAAATGACGATCAGCGGCAACACGATCACGATTGTCTTTGGCACCTACAGCTCGACGATCATCGTCGACGCCGGGAGGACCACCGCGGCGGCGAGCGGGACGATGGCCTGGACTCCCGTCGCGACCCCCTACGACCGCGCCCAGAACGCGATGTCAACTACCGCGGCAACCGAGTCCGGCGCCGCCGACAAGGAGTTCTGATGCGGCGCTGGATCCCCCTGGCGGTCTATCTCGAGCTGGCGGCGATCGCGACGGCGGTGGCAGTTGCCGGGGGCGGTGGCGAGCCACCGGCGCGGGCGGCGATGGTTGCGGCCAGCGGCGACTTCTCCCTCTCCAACTCTAAGGAAGGGCTGCCGGTCTTCGGCGCCGACGGGATCGCCCCCGGTGACTCGGCCCAAGGGACGGTCGAGATCGCCAACACCGGCGACGTCGATGCCCAGCTGATAGTCGAGCGCGAGGGCTTGTCGGACACCCCTGGGCTCGGCGGCGGCCTGCTCTCCTCGCGGTTGCATCTGCGAGTCGAGGACGTGACCGAATCCGCTAGCCCGGTGCTCGTCTACGCCGGGCCGCTGGACTCGATGCCGGCGCAGCAGGCGGGGCAGCTCGAACCGGGCGAAAGCCGCAGCTTCGAGTTCACCGCGACGTTGTCTGATGCGGGTATGGCGACGGAGGTGGACGATCTTCAGGGTGCCGCGACGGCGGTCGCCTACAGCTGGACGGCGAGCGAAGCCGGCGAGGGTGAAGAAGGCGGAGAAGAGACTGGCGTCCCGGCCGTGCCCGCCGCGGGGGGCAGTGGCGGTCAGCAGAGCGGCGGCGGTGAAACGGTCACCCGCAACCAGCCGTTTGACCTCACCGTGCCGAGGATCCGGCGGGCGATCCGCGGCGGGCGTCTGGTCGCCCGCACTGACTGCAGCGAGACCTGTCGCCTCTACGTTCGCGGCCGGGTGCGTGCGACGGGTGTGGGGACCCACCGCGGGGCGAAGATACACGTCGTCAAGAGCCGCTTCTACGCGGCGGGTGCACGACGGCTGCGAATCCCGGTTCCACGCAGGCTCCGGCGCTGGCTGCGGGAAACCCCCGGGCGCGAGCGGCTGCGGGCGAAGCTGCGCTTCGTCGCGATCGGCACGGGCGGCGAGCGCGACGCCGTCCGCAAGACGGTGAAGCTGCGGGCCGGCAGGCGCTAGCGGCGCTACCGCTCAGCCCTCAGGCCAGCGCTCTGCGCAGCGGTGCGGCGAGGTCACCTTTTCGCGCCACCGAGACGCCGCCGAGCTCGAGCCAGTTACTGAGCAGCCGCAGCTCGTCGGCCAGCTCTGCGGCGACCAGGGTGGTGTCGACCTGCGGCTCGGCGAAGGCGCTGCGGACGCGCAGCACGCCCGCTTGCCGGTCGCTCTTGAGATCGACCCGCGCGACCAGGCGGTCGCCGAGCAGGAAGGGGAGGACGTAGTAGCCGTGGACGCGCTTGGGCGCCGGTACGTAGATCTCGATCCGGTAGCGGAAGTTGAAGATCCGCTCGGTCCGCTCGCGCGCCCAAACTAGGGAGTCGAACGGGGTCAGCAGCGTCCGCGCCGCCGCGACCCGGCGCAGCCCCGCGGGCCGCTTGGTCGAGAGGTAGGCGGGCGCCCGCCAGCCCTCGACCCGGACCGGGACCAGGCCGCCGTCCTCGGCCAGCTCGGCGACGCGGGCCTTCGACTCGGCGCGGGGGAGGCGGAAGTAGTCGCCGAGGTCGGGCTCGGTCGCCACCCCCAGCCGCTTCGCCGCGATCAGGATCAACTGCCGCTGCGCCTGCTCCTGGGAGGGCGTCGGCGCCGCGAGGACCTGCTTCGGCAGCACCCGCTCGGGCAGGTCGTAGAGCCGCTCGAAGTTGACCCGGCGCGCCGCGCACACCTGCCCCGCGAAGAACAGATACTCGAGGGCGGTCTTCTCTTCGCTCCAGTTCCACATCTCTCCCGGCTCCCGCTGGCGCCCTTTCGCCGCCAGCTCTGAAGCCCGGATCGGCCCGCGCTCCCGCACCATGTCGAGCACGAACTCGAGCAGCTCCGGCTGCTCCGCCGCCACCCGCGCCACCCCTTTCCATGCCAGCGCGTCCGCCCGCGCCATCCGCCAGCGCAGCAACGGCTGCAGCTCGACCGGCAGCAGCGAGGCCTCGTGCCCCCAGTACTCGATCAGGTCCCGCTGCCCCGCGCGGCGGCTCTTCCCGCCGGGATTCTCGTGCCAGGCCAGCCGATCCAGAGCATGCCGTGGATATGGGCCGAGCCGCGAGAAGACCGGCATGTAGTGGGAGCGGCACAAGACGTTGACCGAGTCGAGCTGGAGGAGGCCGACGTCGTCGATCACTCGCCGTAAGTGCCTGGCATCGACCCGCCCGGTCGGCCGCGGGCGCCCAAAGCCCTGCGCGGCGACGGCGAGGCGCCGCGCCTGCTTGGCGCTGAGGTCGAACTCGGGGCCGGTCGTCACCGGGCGATTTCAGCAGACGCCCAGACAGGCGAGCGGCCGAGCACCCCGGCTTCGAGATCTTCGGGGTGCCGGGGGTCGGCGAGGGGGATGCGGACGAAGCGGGGCCGGGTCCCGGTCCGCGCGACGGCGATCAGCGAGCCGCCGGCGGGGGCGAAGGCCGGGTTGTCGTAACCGCGGGCGCGGGGGAAGCGGCGACCGCCGCGAGGCCCGCGATTGGTGAGGGCGCCGAGTCGGGCGCCGTCGGCGCGGACGGTGAAGACGTCGGCGGCGATGCCCGGGCCGACCGAGAAGGCGATCAGGTGGCCGGAGGGACTGAAATCGGGGTCGGCGGCGGGCTGGCCGTCCTTGAAGCGGGGGGTGAGGTCGCGGCGGTGGGAGCCGTCCGGGCGGATCGAGCAGATGTGCTCCCAGCTGTATTCGATGCCACCCTTGAAGTGGCGGCACTCGAAGACGATCTGGCGGCCGTTGGGCGAGACCGCCGGGGTCCGCACTTCGGCGTAGCCGGAGGTGAGCGGGCGCAGGCCGGTTCCGTCGAGGCCAATCGAGTAAAGCCGCCCTCGCCCGTCCGGGTCGGCCGAGCCACCGGCGCGAACGAAAGCGATCCGGTTGCCGGCGGGATAGAAGGTCGGCTCGACGTCGCTGGCGCCGCCGGGACCACCTGCGGTCACCTGCGTCAGATCGCTGCCGTCAACGTCGATGAGGAAGATCCCGGTCACGTCTTCGCCGGGCTCCGAGCGGATCGTGCGCGTGAAGACGACACGGCGGCCGTCGGCGGAGACTTTCGGGTCGTGGTCGGTGGGGTCGGTGGTCAGCTGCGCAACCGACGCGGGCACGCCGGGGACGAAGCTGCGCAGGCCGCTGGCGAGGTAGTTGCCCCTGACGTGGATCGGATCGGTGTTCCCGTCCAGCCCGACGTAGACGACACGGCCGTCCCGCCCCGGCCAAGCGGCAGCGGCGGACGCGGGCACCGCAAGCGCCGTCACGGTGCCGACGGCGAGGGCGAGGAGCGTCAGGAGCCGACGAGCTGATCTGGAAAGGACCATAGGTCCAGCTTGGCACCCGATCGCGGCTCGGTATGGGCCAACCTTGGCCGACAAATGATGCGGGACGCTCTAGCGCGCGAAGCCGAGGATCAGGGCGGCGGTGCGGGCGGGTTTCTCGACGTTCGGCGAGTGCCCGGCGCCGGGGACCGAGACCGTCTGCGCGCCGGGCACCTTCGCGTAGGCGGCCAGTGCTCCCTGCGCGTCGTAGAGCTGGTCTTCGGCGCCGAAGATCGCCAGCAGCGGCGTTCCCGCCGCTTCGATCCGTCGGTCGAGCGGCTCGGCCTCCATGTAGCCGCCCTCCTCGCCGTCGGAGTCGTAGGAGGTGTAGGTCATCCGGTTGAATTCGTCGACGAACTCGTCAGGCACCTCGTATCCCGGCGCGAAGGCGACCTGCAGGCCGTCCTTGACCGCGACGTCGGGCGTCACCTGCCAGAGCGCCGGCCCGAGCACCGGCGTCGTGCTCAGCTCGGCGGTGAAGCCGAGGCCCTTCGAGAACCGTTCTTCGGGGGCCTGGTCGATGATCACGACCTGGTTGACGTAGTCACCGGGGACTTCGTTCAGCGCCGTCGCGACGGCGCCGCCGAGGGACTGCCCGACCACGGTCGCCCCGTGCACGTCGAGGCGGTCGAGGGCTTCGGCGACGAACGCGGCCTGGTCCTCGATCGCGTAGCCAGAGGTGGGTTTCTCGGAGCCGCCGAACCCCCGCAGGTCGACGGCGACGACCCGGTGGCGGCGGTCGAGCAGCGGGATCATCCGCTCCCACCAGGCGATCGAGCAGGTGTAGCAGTGGATCAGCACGATCGGGGACGCGGTGCGTGGCCCCTTTTCGAGCACCTGCATCTCGCCGCCCGGCAGGTGCAGGATTCGGCCGCCGGCCACGGTCACCACCGCGGGCTTCGTTTCGTCCTCGACGACGAGGGTGTTGATCGCCAGCAGCACGACGAGCGCCGCGACGACCCCGATCAACACCTTCCACCGTCTCCCCATGCCGGTTCTCACTCTAGCCGCGCCCTGCATTGGACTGGCGCGATAGGCGCTCGCGTGTTAGAACTACCTAATCTTGGGTAGAGAAAGTCACCTAATGTTGGGTAGCAAGCGAAAGGGAGCGAGATGAGGGATTGGGGACACGGGCGCGTGGCGCCGCTGCGGATGGCATTGGGCTGCGCGCTTCTCGCCCTCTCAGCGGTTCTTGGCCTCGCCGCAGCGAGCGCTCACGCCGCGTCGTTCGACGCGCACGGGAGCGTCGAACAGGTCTACGCGACGGGGCTCAACCCCGGTGCCAGCGTCACCCTCTACGACGGCCAGGGCCAGGAAGTCGAGACGAAGGGCGCCGACGAACTCGGCGCCGTCCTCTTCCGCGAAGTGACGCCCGGCTCCGGCTACCGGGTCGCCGTCGGCAGCACGAAATCGCCCTCGCTGCGGGTTCTGACGACGACGTCGGCGCCGCCCAGCACCGACGTCTACAACCAGTCGATTCCCTCGCGCGGCTACGGCTACCTGACCACCCGCGACGGCACCAAGCTGGCGATCGACGTCCACCCGCCGCAGGACGTCGCCAACATCCTGCCCGGCGGGCTCGGGCCAAAACTGCCGACGCTGCCGGGTGGGCCGACGCCGACCCTGATCGAGTACTCGGGTTACGGCTACGCCAACCCGGAAGGCCCGGAAAGCGGGATCGCGCTGATCGCCAACCTGATGGGCTTCACCGTCGTCGACGTCAACATGCGTGGCACCGGCTGCTCGGGCGGCGCCTTCGACTTCTTCGAGCCGCTGCAGGGGCTCGACGGCTACGACGTGATCGAGACGATCGCCCGCCAGCCTTGGGTGGCCAACCACAAGGTGGGGATGATGGGGATCTCCTACGGCGGCATTAGCCAGCTCTTCACCGCGGCCACCAAGCCGCCGAGCCTGGCCGCGATCGCGCCGCTGTCGGTGATCGACAACACGCAGACGACGCTCTACCCCGGTGGCATCCTCAACACCGGGTTCGCGCTCGAATGGGCGAAAGAGCGGATCCACGACGCCGAAGCGGCGTCCCCGGGCCACGGCCAGGCCTGGGCCTACAAGCGGATCCAGGAAGGTGACGAAACCTGCGCCGCCAACCAGGCGCTGCACCCCGAAGCGGTCAACCTGTTGGCGAAGGTCGAAGAAAACGACCACTACAAACCCGAGGTCGCCGATCCGCTGGCGCCGGTCACCTTCGTCCACAAGATCGAAGTGCCGACGTTCATGGCTTGCCAGTGGACCGACGAGCAGACCGGGGGGCACTGCCCGACCCTCGCCGAGCATTTCACCGGCACCCGGCGCAAGTGGTTCACCTTCACCAACGGCACCCATATCGACTCGCTCGACCCGGCGACCTTCAACCGCTGGTTCGACTTCCTCGAGCTCTACGTCGCCAAGCAGCCGCCGATCCTCGGTTCGGCCGTGATCCACGCCGCGGCACCACTGGTCTTCCAGGAAGCGATGGGGATCCCTGGCGTCACCTTGCCGCCCGACCCGATTCAGTTGCAGCCGACCTACAGCTCGGCGCTGGCCGCATTCGAAGCCCAGAAGCCGATCCGGGTCCTGTTCGACAGCGGCGCCGGCGGGCTCGCGCCGGGCCAGCCGTACCCGACCGCCGAAAAGTCCTTCGACGAGTTCCCGATCGCGGGCACCAAAGCCAAGACCTGGTTCCTCGCGCCCGGCGGCAGCCTCGCCTCGAAAGCGCCCGCGGGGACGCAGGCCGACGGCTTCACCTGGGACGCGAACGCCCTGCCCGCGACCGATTTCAGCGGCGACACTGCCTCCGGCGAAGGCGGCCTCTGGACGGCGACGCCGGAATACCACTGGGAACAGAGCCCGGCGGGGAAGGCCGTCTCCTACCTGACCGAACCGCTGAGCCAGGACACGACGGTGATCGGCGCCGGTGCCGTCAACGTCTGGGTCCGCTCCTCGAGCCCCAACGTCGACCTGCAGGCGACGATCAGCGAGGTCCGCTCCGACGGCAAGGAGACCTTCGTCCAGAACGGGTGGGTGCGCGGCAACGAGCGCAAGCTGGACGCGGCGAAGAGCACCGCGTTGGAGCCGGTGCTGAGCCTGCGCGAAGCCGACGTCTCGCCGCTGCCGAGCGATGAATTCGTCAAGGTCACGATCCCGCTCTATTACGAGGGTCACGCCTATCGCGCCGGGTCGCGCATCAGGGTGACGATCGCCGCCCCCGGCGGCACGCAGCCGATCTGGGCCTTCGCCAAGGCGGATCCGCAAGGCACCGCGCAGGTCGCGATCGCCTACGGCACGGACACGCCCTCGAACCTGGTGCTGCCGGTGGTGCCGGACGTGAGCGTGCCAAGCGCCTTGCCGCCGTGCCCGGGCCTGCGCGGCGAGCCCTGCCGCGACTACCAGGCGTTCGAGAACCACTCGGTCAGCCCCTGAGAGTTGCGGCTGCCCGCACCCGCCCTCAGTTCCAGACGATCTCGACGTCGTAGGGGGCGAGCTGCGGGTCAACCGTGACGATCGGCAGCTGCTCTACCTGAGCTTGGGCGACCAGCAGCCGATCGAACGGGTCGCGATGGTGGGGCGGCAGATCACGGGTCCGCCAGGCGTGCTCGGGCCTAACCGGCAACAGCTGGAAGCCCAGCTCCTCGACTCGTTGAGGAAGATCCCGCGGCGCCCGGAGCTTGCCGAGGCCGACCTTGATCGCGATCTCCCAGAGACTGGCCGCACTGACAGTCGTCGCCTCGTCTTCGAGGCGCCCGCGCAACGGTGGAAGGATTCGCTTGCTGTTCCCGGCCAGGAACCAGAGCAAGGCATGAGAATCGAGCAGCTGGCCGCCGCTCATTCTTCGTACTCGGCGAATTCCTCCAGCGGCTCGTCGAAGTCCGGGCCGATCTCGATCTCTCCCTTCATCGATCCGAACCCGCGAACGCCGCCGCGCTTCTCGAGCGGAACGATCCGGGCGACCGGTTCGGAGCCCCGGCGGACGACGATCTCCTCGCCCGCCTCGACCCGGCGAACCAGTTTCGAGAAGTACGTCTTCGCTTCGCCAATGCTGAAGCTTTCAGAGCGAAAGACCATAAAGCGAGCCTACCAAGCACTTGGTCAAGTTGGTCAAGTTGCCGCCGCCGAAGCTGCGGTCGGCGATCTCAGCGGGCTAGCCGACGCGGACGACGAGCTTGCCGACGTTGGCGCCGTCGAAGAGCATGTTGATCGCGCTCGGCAGCTGCTCGAAGCCCTCGAGGACCGTCTCCATCGGCTCGAGGCTGCCGTCGGCGACCCACTGAGCGAGCTGCCCCGAGACCTCGGGGAGTTTGGCGAAGTGGTCGAGGATGATGAAGCCCTGGAGGTTGACGCGCTGGACGAGCAGGTTGCGGAAGTTGCTCGGACCGGGCGGGGCCTCGGTGTCGTTGTAGACGGAAATCAGGCCGCAGAGGGCGACCCGGGCGCGGAAGTTGAGCCGGGCGAAGACCGCGTCCATTATCTCGCCGCCGACGTTCTCGAAGTCGACGTCGATCCCGTCCGGGGTGGCGGCCTTGAGCTGCGCTCGCCAGTCCTCGGCGCGATAGTCGACGGCCGCGTCGAAGCCGAGCTTGTCGGTGAGGAGCGAGCACTTCTCCGGGCCGCCGGCGATGCCGACGACGCGGGCGCCCTCGCGCTTCGCGAGCTGGCCGGCGACTGAGCCGACCGCGCCCGCAGCGGCGGAGACGACCACCGTCTCGCCCTCGCGCGGCTGGCCGATCTCCCGGATCCCGACCCAGGCGGTGAGACCGGTCATGCCGAGGGCGCCGAGGTAGAGGCTGGGCGATACCCCCTCGGCAACCGGAACCCGTTGCAGCGGCGCCACATCGGAGGCGACGAAGTGCTCGGTCCAGCCGATCAAACCCTGGGCCAACTGGCCCACCTCGTAGTCGGGGTGCTTGGACTCGATCACGCGGCCCATGCCGACGGCGCGCATCGTCTCGCCGATCGCGACCGGCGGCAGGTAGCCGGGCGCCTCGCTGATCCAGCCCCGGTTGGTCGGGTCGAGCGAGATCCACTCGGTGCGGACCAGCGCCTCGCCGTCGTTCAGGCTCGGCAGCTCCTCCTCGACCAGCTCGAAGGTCTGATCGTCGATTCGCCCGTGCGGGCGCTGGCGCAATGCGAAGCGTCTGTTGACTGGCATCGGCCGATTCTAACCGCGACGGCGTCTATCGCCCGCCGCTTTCCTCGCCCTTGACGTAGACCAGCCTGCCGTCTGGCAGGCGGTAGACGCGGCCGACCTGTTCGCCGCGGCCGCTGGCACTGGGGCTGGCGGCGGGGCTGGGGATGACGCGGCCGCCTTGCCCGGTCGGGACGCGCTTCTGCAGGTCGCCGCTGTTCACGTTCAGCGTCAGTCCGAGACCAGCGATCAGGAAGGCGACGGCGAGGATCATGCCGACGTCGAAGAGGTTGACGAGGCCGTCGAGGGGGTCGCCGGCGTTCTCCTCGAGCAGTCCGTGGCGGCCGAGGCCGGTTCGCTTCACAGCACGGCGCTCCGCTCGGGGACGGGAGCGGCCGCCGGCTCCGCTCCCTGCTCGAGGGCCGCCAGGTCCTCGGTGTAGGTGCGGGTGCGGGCCAGGGTGAGGCCGAAGGCGACGGTGCCGACGAGCAGGCCGACGACGGTCGCGCCGAAGGCGTCGCGGAGGTTTTCCGCCAGTTGGGCGACCTTGCCGTCGGCGAGCGCGGCGAGCCCGGGGGCGAGCGGGATCAGGGTGCCCATCAGCCCGATCGCGGGTCCGGCGCGGACCAGCAGGCGGGTGCGGTCGAGGCGGCGCTGAACCGCGAGCTCGTAGCGCGCCAGTGCGTGCTCGACCGCGCGGGGGTGAGTGTCGCCGCGGGCGATGGCGACCTCCTGCACGGCCGCGGCGGCGATCGGGATTGGCGCGTACTGGCTGTAGTGGGAGGCGTGCTGGGGATCGGCGATCGCGCGTTCGGTCAGCTCCCGCAGGGAAAAGTCGCGGTTGCGCCAGCGCCGCACGTATTCGGCGAGGAAGCGGCCGAGCTCGATCGCGCAGAGGACGAGCACGACGACGGCCGCGATCAGGACCGGGATCCGCAGCGCGGTCGCGATCTGGGCGAGGCCGTCGCCGAGGTCGAGGGCGGCGATCACGGCAGCACCACCCGCCGCCGGCGCTCCCACTGCGATCCCCCGACCGCACCGGCCAGCGCCAGGCCGCCGATCCCGATCGCGACCCAGGTTTCGGCGCTGCCGCCCTCGCTGCCGCCACTGCGGAGGCCCGGCGCCCCGAAGGCGAGCGCGTCCTGACTGGCGCCCGTCGAGCCGATCAGGGTCCCGGTCACCTTCTCGCCGCCGTCCGCCCGCGTTTCGTCGGGGGCATCGGCGATCTCCGCCCCCGGGGTCCCGGACCCGGTCCCTGGTTTTTCGCCGCCGGAGCCGCCGACGACCGCGGGCTGGGATTCGTCGGCCTGCTCGTCGCTCGGTTCCGCGGTCTCGGTGCCGCGGGGTTGGTCCGCGTTGTCGCCCCGCCGGGACTCGCTGTGGTTTCGCGAGCGCAGCCCCTGGTTGCCGACGACCCGGGCGCCGCCCGGCGTCTTGCCCCTGCTCTGGGGCTTGGGCCGGCTGAAGTTCGGCGCCCCGAAACCGCCGCCACCGGCGATCACGCCTTCGGCCTGGCGCGGCGATTCGCTCCCGGGCGGGGTCGCTTCCCCGCCCCCCGATGGGGTTTCGCTGCAGCTCGCGGGCAGCTCCGCGGCAGCCATCTCGTTCGCGGCTGCGGCCGACGCCGACGGCAGCGCCCGCGGTACCCGCGAGACTGGCAGCGCCTGGCCAGCGAAGGCCGGCATCACGTAGGCGGTCATCCAGATCCCGTTCATGTCGCTGCTCTGCTTCCAGCGGACGTGGCCGTCGGTCTGCTGCAGAGATTCCATGTAGTCGAGCGGTTCTTCGCTCGGCAGGCCGGAGCCGGTGCGCCAGGTTTCGGGATCCTCCCCGGCCGCCCACAGGCCCTGCACCGCCCACGCAGTCGAGGCCACGTTCGACTCGCCGCCGCCGGTTTCCGAGAAGCCACCGTCGGGACGCTGCACCTGGTGCAGGAAGGTGAGCGCTCGCGCCTGCGCTTCAGTTCCCGGGCGTTCAGCGGCGTTGAATGCCTCGAGCACGCCGCCGGTGAGGTCGACGTTGTCGGTCAACCCCTGCACCTGCCAGCTCCAGGCGCCGCCGTCGTTCTGCTGCGTCGCCAGCCAGTCGAGCGCTTTGCCGATCGCTGCGTTGACGTCGGGCTCGGCGACCGGGCTGAGGGCGAGGACGGCGAAGGCGGTGTCGTTGATTTCGCCGCGCCCCCCGGGGACGAAGGGGAAAGAGCCGTTGGGGAGCTGGCGGGCGAGGATCTCGGCCACCAGGTCGTACCCGGCGAAGTCGTGCGGATCGGTTCCGGCGGCGTCGACGACGAGCAGTTCGCGCTCGAAGGCGGTCGTCGCCGCGTCGGGCCAGGCCGCCTCTTCGCGGAAGCTTTCGGCGAAGTGGGTCTCGAGGTAGGTGAAGGCGTCGACGCCGCAGGTCGCCTGGTCCTGTGGGTTGATCCCGGCGGCGGCCAGCGCCAGCGCCACCCAGGCGCTGACGCTCTGGCTCGGCTTGCGGCCGGGGTTGGCGAAGCCGCCGTTCGGGCGCTGGCTTTCCTGCAGGAAGCGGACGGTGGAGTCGATCGTTTTCTGCCGTTCCACCGTCGCCGCGCCCGCCGGCGCAACGACGGCCAGCACAAGGACCACCGCCGCCACCGCGCTCGCGACATTGACCCTGCTCTGGTGGGGTGAATGTCGCAAGCGCGCGCGGAGCTTTCGCTCAGGGTGCGGAGGCACGCGGGACGGTGATCTTTCCGAGGCCAACGCTGGTCGTCTTGCCGGTCACCTCGGTCAGCGAGAGACGCAGCCGGTAGGTGGCGCCACGCGGCAGCTTCACCGTCGCCTGGGTCTGCTTCTTGCCGCTCGCCCTGACGACGAACTCGGCGCCCTT
The DNA here is from genome assembly GCA_035472275.1 of Solirubrobacterales bacterium. GTDB lineage: Bacteria > Actinomycetota > Thermoleophilia > Solirubrobacterales > 70-9 > VAYN01. Next base: position 187,258 of record DATIPH010000030.1, on the reverse strand, counting down.
GGCACCGATCTCTTGCGAGGAGATCCGCCAGCTTTTGACCCCGGCGCCGGGGTCGAGGACCTTCCAGCTGACCCCAACCTTGCCCTGGGCGATCTTGCTGCGGTCCAGCTTCGGGGCGCCGATCCGGGCGGCGTTCGGTTGTGGGGCCGGGGGGCTCGGGGGCGCCGCCGGCTGCGCCGGCGGGCGTTCGCCGCAGTCGCCAAAGACGGCCGGCACGCAAACGTCGATCCGGTTCGAGCGGACTATCGTGTCTTCGTCCCCCGGGGCGCCGACGGTCGCCTTGATCCGGTGGATGCCGGGTTCGGTGAAGACGATCGTCGCCCTGCCCTGAGCGTTGGTCTTGACGGTCTGCGGGCTGGCGGCGTCGATCCGCTGGAAGCCTTTGGCGTTGGTCGTGACCGGAGCGACTTCGGCGCCGGAGTAGGGGGAGGAACCCGCCCGCGACGGTTGGTCGCCGGGGATCCCTTCGCCGCCGTCGGGGAAGGAGACGACTTCGACCGGGAAGGGCTGGCCGAGATGGACGATCGCCGTGACTGGGCGCGGGCCGGCACTGTAGTGCGCTTCTTCCGGGTAGAGCGCCAGGGTCGGGCGGCCTTTGAAGGCGTCCCAGATCCACAGCACTTCGTCGTTTTCGTCGAGCTGGAGTTGGCAGCCGCCGACGCTGGTGTAAATCTCGTTGACGAGGATGCCCCAGTAGGCGCCGGCGACGGTGTCTTGGGAGTCGGGACCCCAGCGGGTGATGAAGTAGTCGCCGTAGCCTTCGTACCACTGGCCGTCGAAGCCTTCGCCGATTGAGCTCATCGCCTCGACCGAGGCCAGCGTGGGGGTGACCTTGGGGAGGACGTTTCCGGGGTCGAGTTCGTTGATCCCGTCGCAGTCGCGTTCCTGGCTGTCGGAGGAGGCTTTGATCTTTTGGATCGCGACCGGGATCGTCCGTTCGAAGAGGGTTTCTTCCTTGCCCTCGATCCGGACGTTGACGTTGGTGGGCACTGCTTGCACTGCCGGTACGGCAGCGATCAAAGTCAGGAGAAAAACGGCGAAAAACGCCGCGAGTGGCTTTCGCATGCCTTGGCCCCTTTCCGCGAGGGCGGTAGACGTTCACGGATCGGAGGGAGGTCTCCTGACTTACGAGCTACCCGCCGCGCCTTCCCGGCTCCTTGGCCAGTGGCTGTCGCTGATGACGTGCGACGGGGTCTTGCGCTCGATCACAGTGGCGGGTCCGCGCCGGCTTCACACCGGACTTCCCTGTCCACCGATCCTCTTAGTGGCGACGAGCATATAGCCGCGTCAGTAGAACCGCCCGATGAGTTCGCAGTTATCGCCGCATAGCGGTTGAAAGTGCGAACTCACCGGGCGGGATGCCTATTCGAACTTCAGGTAGATCGTGTCGCCGACGTGGATCGTGGTCGCGCGCGTTGCGGTTGCGCTGGCGGCGCCGTCGATCGAGATCTTCCACCGTGCTTCCGGGCTGGCCGGGAACCCGTTGATCTGGGTGATCGCCCCTTCGCCGCTGGCCGGCAGGAAGCCGGTGACGCAGGAGGCGGGGGTGGTGCCGGCGACCGCGGCGTTCAGCACCGTCGCCAGCGTCGTCGTTGTCGCTTTCGGCGCCACCGTCACCGAGCAGATCTTCAACGGCGAACTGCCGTTGTCGACGATCAGCGCCAGCGAGTTCGTTTCCGTTTCACCGGTCGCGAATTCGGTTACGCCCTTCCACTGCGGCCCGCTTTTCGGGGTCGGTGGCACCGCGGTGAAGCCGCCGCTGCCGAGCGCCCGGACAGCATCCTGGCTGGCGTACGGTTCGGCGGTGCTGCCCGAGGTCAGGTAGCGGAAGCCGCCGCCCGTCACCTGCTGGCTGATGAGGAAGTTCAGCGGCGTGTTTTCTTTCGGTTTGGAGCCGGTGAATTCGCTCGCCTGCGAGTTCAGACCGCAGGCTTTGAGGCCGTCGACCGCCCAGGCGTTGGCGTCGGTGTTGACACCGAATTCAGATTTGAATGCCCCGGTCCCTTTTTCGAAGATCGAGACCAGGTATTTCTTCGCGTTGACGATCGCGGTGTCGGTGTTGGCCACCCCGGCGCCGCAGAGCGCCGCCATCGCGGCGCCGGTCATGTCCGGTTCCGAGGCTTTGCTCAGTGCTTCTTCGCTGCCCGCGGCTTTCACCCAGGTCCAGCCGCCGTCGGTGTGCTGGTTGGCTTTGACCGCCGTGATCGCCTGTTCGAGCACGACCGAGGGGACGCGGCGGACGCCGGCGGTCGTCTTCACCTGGCCGAGGACGAGCAAGGCGAAGGTGGTCGCGTTGAAGGTCGAGCCGTAGTAGCCGGGGCTTTCCGGCTGGTAGTAGGAGGCGACCTCGGCGATCAGGTTCTGCCGTTTCGAGACCCGCGCCGGGTCGATCCCGGCCGCGTAGGCGAGCAGCGCCCCGCGCTCGAAGTCGGTCGCGGTCGCGCCTTCGCCGGGCCAGCTCGCGGCGCCGACCACGCCTTCGTACCAGCTGCGCGCATCTTTGCCTTCTTTGCCGGATTTGTTGACGTCGGCGGCAGCGACGCCGGCAGCGGCGAAGGAGGTCAGCGACCAGTCACCGCCGAAGCCGGCGATTTCGCCGCTTTCTTTCTGCAGGCCTTTGAGGTATTCGACGCCTTTGCTGAGCGAGGTCGAGATTTCGCCCGGGGTAGCGGTCGCCGATGCCGCCGCCGGCGCGAGGAGTGAGGCGAGCGCGGCCGCGAACAGGGCCGCTCGCATGAGTTTCGAACGCATCAGGTGGATCTCCTTCTGGTTTTGGGGACGCTCCGTTCGGGGCCACCTCGCCAGAAGTGAGGAGACAAGACCGAACCGTCCGTTCGCGAAACAGGGGTCCTTATGTCTGCGTCCCGCGGTGGGCATTCGGACTCGGATCGAGCGCCTCCTGGTGGAGTCGCTCGTCCATCACCGTTGCGCGTCAGTCCCGGATTCTCACCGGGTTCCCCCGACCGCTTGACGTTTTCAAACCTAAACGGGCCGACGGCGGAAGCAGGGTCGCTTGGCCGGATCTCCGATAGGTTGCCCGCCGACAACTCAAGGATCGGTGGACAGGGAAGTCCGGTGTGAAGCCGGCGCGGACCCGCCACTGTGAACGAGCGCAAGACCCCGTCGCACGTCATCTGCGACAGCCACTGGCAAGGAGCCGGGAAGGCGCGGCGGGAGAGCTCGTAAGTCAGGAGACCTCCCTCCGATCCCTTATCTCGACGCCCTCGCGGAAAGGGGTTACGGATGTTCCACCAGACGATGGTGCGGGCAAGGTTCTTTGCTCGCGTTCTCCCGGTAGTGCTTCTTCTCATTCTCGCGGCTGCAATCCAGCCGCCTGGCTCTCTCGCCGCCAGCCCGGAAAGCCCCGATGCGACCTTCCCTGTCTCGGTCAGCGCCGGCGGCGCCTGGGCGGACGGCGAAGGCGTGAGCGAATACACGACGCCCTCGATCTCCGCCGACGGCCGTTTCGTCGCTTTCCTCAGCGCCGCGACGAACCTCGGCGAGGCCGGCCCCGCCGGCGTCACCGAGGGCTTCGTCAAGGATCTCGAAACCGGTGCGGTCAGCCTTGTCAGCCGCGCCGACGGGCCCGGCGGCGAAGCGGCGGGTGAACCTGGCGTCTCCAACCTGCGTCTCTCGGGGGACGGCCACTTCGTCGTCTTCACCTCGGCGGCAACCAACTTGGGGACGGCGCTGCCGGGCGGAGGAGTGGGCGAAACGCACGTCTACCGGCGCGACCTCGAAACCGGTGAGACGACCCTGGTCGACCCGGTCGGCGGCGTCGAAAGCGTGTCGATCTCCGCCGACGGGCGCGCCGTCGCCTTCATCGCCGGCGGGGTCGCCTATGTTCGCGACCTCGAAGCCGGGATGACGACCGCGGTCAGCAGGGCGAGCGGCGCGGCCGGAGCGATCGCCGACGAACCGGCGGAATGGATCTCGATCGCCCCCGACGGCCGTTCGGTCGCCTTCGCCTCCCGGGCGAGCAACCTCGTGCCCGGAGTCGAAGAAGGCGTCTGGGAGCAGGTCTACCGCCGTGATCTCGAGACTGAAGTGACCTCGCTTGTCAGCCAGAACGCGCTCGGCGAAGCCGGTGACCGCAGCTCCGTCCTGCCGGCGATCGCCGGGGCGGATGGCTGCTTCATCACCCTCAGCTCGATCGCCTTCAACCTACTGGCACCTTCGCCGCTGGAAGTCAGCGGCGAACAGGTCTACGTCGCCGACGTCTGCGCGAGCCCACCGTCCGTGACCCTGGCCAGCAAGAACGCCACCGCGCCGTTCGCGCCGTTCGCCTACAGCGTTGCCGCCAGCAGCGAAGACGGCAGCAAGGCGATCTTCGCCGCCGAATTCGCCGGCTCGCCTTGTTGTCACCTCTACCTGCGCGACCTCGCCGCCGGCACGACGTCCCAGCTCGATCGGGCCAGCGGACCGGCGGGCGCCCTGCCCGACGCCGAAGTCCAGGAATTTGCGCTCTCGGCCAACGGCTGCCGCGCCGTCTTCGCGACGCGGGCGACGAACCTCGACGGCGAAGGGCCGCCGCAGGGGGAAGAACCGACCGAGGTCTACGTGCGGCAATTGGTGCCGTGCTCGGATCTGCCGGACGCAGCGTCCGGTGAGATCTTGGGCAAGACCTCCGCGGATCCGCCGCGCCCCGCGTCCCAGGCGCCAATCGGCAAGCTGAAGATCCAGACCGTCGCCAAGCGCAAGCTGGTGCTCGGCCTTTCGGCCGCCGGTCAGGTCACGGTCCGGGTCAGGCGCCTGGTCCCGAGCCGGCCGCGCGAGTGGAGGCTGATCCAGACCATCGAGGGCAGACTGGACTCGGCCGGGACGTTGACGCTGCCCCTGTCTTCGCTCGAGCCCGGCCGGTACCGGCTCAATGTCCACTTGCACGGAGCCGCGGCCGGCACCGTGCGCTGGCTGACGGTCGGGTCGAGCGGCTGAGGCTCGATCCGGCTGCGCACGCCGAGGTAAGGTGAACGCGTGGGGCAGCGGAGTGCACAGCGGCGCGGTGAGGGGTCCCGCTCTGTCGAGGGGGCTCAAGCGCTGCTCGCGGTCCGTCTGCGCGAGCGGCTGCCGGAGCTGAAGGCGGCGATCGCGACCCGCGTCTACGCGATCTCCGACCCCCGCGCGGTCTCCGACCCTTCCTATCTCCAGGGCCTGGACGCGGCTGTCGTCGTCGCCATCGATCACCGGCTCGCGGTGCTCGCGGCGGGCGAGCGCCGTGCTCCGGCGGTGCCGCCGGCGCTGCTCGCCCAGGCCCGTCTCGACGCGCGCGACGGCGTCTCCCTCGACACCGTCCTCCGTCGCTACCTCGCCGGCAACGCTCTCTTCGGCGACCTTCTCGTCGAAGAGGCGGAGCGGGCCGAGATCCCGAGCTCGGTCCTGCGCCAGATGCTTGCCGCCCAGGCGACTCTCTTCGATCGCCTGCTCGACGCGGTCAGCGCCGAGCACGCCCGCGAGGCGAAGAGCCGTCCGGGCAGCGCCGCGGAGCGGCGTCGCGAGTGCGTCAAGCGCCTGCTCGCCGGCGAGCTCGTCGACCACTCCGAGCTCGGGTACGACCTTGGCGCCCACCACCTGGCGCTGATCGCGACTGGGGACGGGGCGGAGGAGTTGGTGCGCGACCTGGCGACCGCGCTCGACCGTCGCCTGCTTGCCGTGTGCCGAGAGGAGGAGCCGGTCTGGGCCTGCTGGCTGGGGGGAGCGCATCCGCTCGCGGTCGAGCAGGCGCAGCGGGCCATCGCGGATGCCGGCCCCGACGACGTGGTCGTGACCATCGGCGAGCCCGGCGAGGGCCTGCCGGGCTGGCGTCTCAGCCACCGGCAGGCAAAGGCAGCGCTGCCGATCGCCGAACGGCGAGGCCAGCAACTCGTTCGCTACGCCGACGTCGCCCTGCTCGCATCGATCGCTCGCGACGACCTGCTCGCCGCCTCCCTGCGCCAGCTTTACCTGGAGCCGCTGGAGGGTCTGAGGGACGGCGGCGCGAGCGCCCGGGAGACTCTGCGCGCCTACTTCGCGGCCGAGCGCAACGTCTCCTCGACCGCCGCTGCGTTGGGGGTCGACCGTGGCACGGTCAGAAGCCGGATCCGTGACGTCGAAGCGCTCCTCGGCCGTCCGCTGCAGGCTGCGGCAGCGGACCTGGAGATCGCCCTGCGCCTGGACGAGTAACACTCGTCCGCTCCCCACATTGCTGAATTCGCGGCCTCCGCATCCCCAAATCGGGGCAGCTCGTGGTGCTGCGGCCGGGACAAGATCAGGGCATGAAGTGGAAACTGATTCGGATCGGCGCGATCGCGGCCGCCCTCGCACTTGCATTCGCAGCCGCGGCCTCCGGCAGCCGCGAGGTGGTCCGGGTGGGGAACCTCTTCCTCGCCGACAACGGCGGCATCTTTCCCTCGGCGCTGCCGAAGCACGAAAGCGCTCCGGTTACGGCCCGCCTCGAAGGGGAAATCGGCACCGTTGACGGCAGCCACCCGCCGGCCCTGCAGACGATCCAGGTTGACGTCGACAGGACGATCGGCCTCGACGCGGTCGGGCTCCCAGTTTGCACGGCGGCTCGACTCCAGGCGCGCACGAGCGCGGGTGCCAGGAGCGCCTGCCCCGATGCGGTGATCGGCTCGGGCAGCGCTGAAGTCGAGGTCGCCTTCCCCGAACAGCCGCCGTTCTCGGCGCAGGGCCCGGTGCTGCTCTTCAACGGCGGTGTCCGCGGCGGGACCACCTTCGTGCTCCTTCACGCCTACGTCCCGGTCCCGGCCCCGACCGCGATCGTCGTCAAGGCGGAGGTCAAGCGCATTCACCGCGGCCGCTTCGGCCTCCGCATCCTCGCCCAGGTCCCGAAGATCGCGGGCGGCTCCGGCTCGGTCACCAAATTCGAGCTGACGGTTGGCCGCAAGTTCACCTACAAGGGCAGGCGCAAGAGCCTGCTGACGGCGAGCTGCCCGACCGGGCGCTACGTGACCGAAGGCGAAGTCGGGTTCGCCGACGGCACCACGCTCGGCATCAGCCATGCCTTTCCCTGCACCGCCAAGGGCTGAGCCGCACTCGCACTTAGGGATACCCCAGCGGCCCGCCCGTGAGCGGCGAGGCGATCGCTGGGGTGGGTCGCGACGAGGGTCGCGGCGCGCCTTCGATCAAAATAGATACATTAATCAGGTCTCGTCTGTACCGGTAAAGAACAGAACGATATTGGGAGGCATTTCATGCGTAGACGAGCAACTTGGGTAGCGATTATCAGCGCCCTGGCAGCGCTGAGCGCCAGCGCGGCCATGGCGAGCAGCGCCAGCGCCAGCCCGGTCTGGAAGTTCAACGGCACGGAACTGAGCGGCAGCGAAACCGTCGTCGCCGAAACCGGCGCGAGCAGCCTGACAATCCCGGGTCTGACCACCACCTGCAAAGCATCGGTCTCGATGACGATCTCCAACAGTGGCGGTACGGGCGTGGCGAGCGTGACGTCGATGAGCCTCAGTGGCTGCGGCACCAACGGTGTCTGCACTGTGACCAAAGCGACGGCACCGAACACGCCCTGGAGCGGAACCACGCTGGTCAGCGGAGGCTCCTACCTCGTCATCTCAGGGTTCGACAACCGGATCACCTACGGTGCCGCCGAATGTGCGATCGAAGGCCTGACGATCGCCTACAAAGGCAGCGTCGGCGGGCTGTTCGACAACAGCAGCTCGAAGCTGATCTTCGACGCCGCCAGCGCCGCAGCAACCGGCGCCAGCCTGAAATCGATCGGCTCCACGAAAACCGGATATGACGCCGAATACGAAGTTCACGCGACCGGCAGCAAAGCCGGCCAGGTGCTGACGCTTTCCTAGAAGCCCTGGCAGCCGCGCCGCGCCGCGAGCGATCGCGGCGCGGCGCTCGCCGCCCCCGTGCGTTTGCGATGCTGGCGACGTGTGGATCCAGCGCGTGATCCAGCTGCCGCCGCGCCCGCGCGGCTTTCACCTCGTCACCGCCGAGGTGCTCGACGGGCTGCCTGAGGTGAGCGAGATCTCGATCGGGATCCTCCACCTGCTGATCCAGCACACGTCGGCGTCGCTGACCCTGAGCGAGAACGCTTCGCCGGAGGTGCGCCGCGACTTCGAGGCCTGGTTCGACCGCGCCGTGCCCGAGGGCGCGACCTACTGGACCCACACGCTGGAGGGCGGCGACGACATGCCGGCCCACGTCAAGGCGGCCCTGCTCGGTCCCTCGCTGACGCTGCCGTTGAGCGATGGCCGTCCCGCCCTCGGGACCTGGCAGGGGATCTACCTCTGCGAGCACCGCGACCACGGCGGCTCGCGCTCACTCGTCGCCACCGCTTGGGGCGAGCGTGGCTGAGCTTTTCCGCGCTATGCGCGGCTAATCTCAGCCACGCCGGGGCGGGGCGTGCTCGAGGAAGCGGCCGAGGTCGCGGAAACCGAGTGCGGCGTAGACGTTCTCGGCCACCGGGGTCGACTGCAAGCTCGCCGTTTCGCGGCCGCGGGCCTGGGCATCGCGCAGCAGGCGGGCGGTGACGGCGGTGCCGATGCCGCGGCGGCGGGCCGGCTCCATGGTCGAGACGTTGAAGATGCCGCAGTCCCCATGGTGGTCGAAGGCGAGGCCGGTGGCGACGGTTTCGCCGTCGATGCGGGCGACGGCGACGGTGTAGGTGTGCGGGTCGACTCCGGTCAGCAGCTCCCGCGGCAGGCCGAAGCCGCGCAGGTACTCGAGGTACTCCGCCCAGTCGGCGGCGGCGATCTCGACTCCCGGCGGATCGTCCACAGCCAGCTCGGCGTCCGCCAGGGCCATCGCCATCGCCCGCGTCTGCTCGGCGATTGCGTAGCCACGCGCACTCAGCTCGGCCTGCGCCTCCCCGTCGGTGTCGTGCACCCAGGCGGCGAAGCGCTCGACGCCGGCGCACGCATAGGCACTCTCCATTGCCGCGATCGCCGCCGCCCGCTCACTCGGTGTGAGGCCACGGGAGAGGACCGCGTTGTTGTAGATGTCGCGCTCGGGCTCGGCCGGGAAGACGGCAGCGTCGACGCCGCCGAGTCGCAGCACGGCAGCGCCCGCCGAGCCGCGAGCGTTGGCCTCCCAGGAGGCGAGCAGGGTGGCGAGTTGGTGGCCGTACAAATCGGTCTCGGTCGGATTGGCCATCGGTGGTCAGAATTGTGGGCCACAGTCTGCGAAACAGAGGAGAAACGGGTGATGAGCGAGGCAACCGAGGTGTCCGAGAGCGTCCTGGGGGAGAAGCGGGGCGCGGTCCTGGTGTTGACCCTGAACCGGCCCGACCGGCTCAACGCCTGGAACGACGAGCTCGAGGACCGTTACTTCGAGCTGCTGGACGAGGCGGAAGCTGACCCCGAGGTGCGGGCGGTGGTCCTCACCGGTGCCGGGCGCGGCTTTTGCGCCGGGGCCGACATGAACATCCTCGAACAGGCCTCCGACACCACGATCACCCCGTTCGACCGCCCGCGGCCGCGGACCCGGCCGCTGGAGCTGCGCAAGCCGCTGATCGCCGCGATCAACGGCGCCGCCGCCGGCCTCGGCTTGGTTGAGACCCTCTACTGCGACGTTCGCTTCGCCGTCCCCGAGGCGAAATTCACCACCGCCTTCGTCCGCCGTGGCCTGATCGCCGAGTACGGCTGCTCCTGGCTGCTGCCGCGGATCGTCGGCACCAGCCGTGCTCTGGACCTGCTGATGTCCGGGCGAGTCGTGCTTGGGTCCGAAGCGCACGGGTTCGGCCTCGTCGACTTCCTCGAGAACCCCGAGGATCTCCTCGACGCCGCCGTCGCTTACGCCGCCGACCTCGCCCAAAACTGTTCGCCGGCCTCGATGGCGGTGATCAAGGGCCAGGTCCACCGCGCCCTCGACTCCTCGCTCGACGAGGCCCTGCACGAGGCCCAGGAACAGATGCGCGATTCGTTCTCCCGTCCCGACGTAAAAGAGGGCGTCGCCAGCTACCTGGAGCGCCGCCCGCCCGACTTTCCGCCGCTCGGCTGAGCCTCGATCGCATATGTAGTCTGCGTCGTACCTAAAGGAAACACGGGAGGATTTGATGCGGGTCGAGATGTTCAACGTCGGATGGATGACCACCGCGGCGGGCATCTGGCGCAAGGACGAGGAGAAGCCGGAGCGGCTGGTCCGCCATCCGATTCCCGCCTATCTGATCGAGACCGAGCGGGCGCGGATCCTGGTCGACACCGGCCTTCATCCCGGCGCCGTCGCCGACAAGGCCGCTCACTACGAGCCGGGCGCGCTCGCCCATTTCGTCTTCGAGCAAGAGAAATCGATTGCGGAGCAGGTTGACCTCTCGACGCTGACGATGGTGATCCTCACCCACCTGCACTTCGACCACGTCGGCGGCCTTTCGTTGCTGCCCTCCGGGATTCCGATCGTGATCCAGCGGACCGAATGGGAGGCCGGTCGCGATCGCGCCGCGGTTGCCCGCAACTTCTTCCTGCCCAAGGACTACGCGCTGGTCGACGAGGGCCGCCTCGACCTCGTCGACGGTGATCACGACCTGCTCGGCGACGGGTCGATTGAGCTTCTCAGCACCCCCGGGCATACCCCCGGCCACCAGTCGGTCCGAGTCGGCGAACTCGTGATCGGGGCCGACGTCAGCCACTACGCCAGTGCTCTCGACGACCATCGTTTCCCGGTCATCGGCGATGACCACAAAGCGCAGGCCCGCTCGGCCGAACGGTTGCGCCGGCTGCGCGAGCAGGGGATGACGATTCAGCCCGGGCACGATCCCGACGTTCTCCGGCCCGGCCCGCTGTCAGTCTGACGGGGTGGAGAACGCCGAGAAGGCCAAGAAGCGGGCGATCCGCGCGAGCGTGCGCGGCCGCGTCCAGGAAGTCGGCTTCCGCGAAGCGACCGTGGGGCGGGCGCGGGACCTAGAGGTGATGGGCTGGGTCCGCAACGCCGAGGACGGCAGCGTGCTGGTCCACGCCGAGGGCGCCGAGCAGGCCGTCGAGGAATTGCTCGCCTTCCTCGGCGAAGGGCCGCGGGGAGCGGAGGTCGGCGCGGTCGAGGTCGAGCGGGCGAAGGTCGAGGGGCACGAGCAGTTCGCGATCCGCGGGGTCAGCGCTGGCGTCTTCGTCGTCCAGGAGCACGCGGCGACCGCGCACCACTTCGACCTGCGGCTCGAGGTCGACGGTGTGATGCGCTCCTGGGCCGTGCCCAAAGGCCCTTCGATGGACCCGGCCGTCAAGCGCCTCGCGGTCGAGGTCGAGGACCACTCGCTCGACCACAACGAGTTCGAGGGGGCACTTGGCGAGGGCGGGGTGATCGTCTGGGACCGGGGCGGCTACGAGCAGGGCGGCCGCGTCGCCTGGCCGGAGGCGATCGAGCGCGGACACGCCGTCTTCGTCCTCCACGGCGAGAAGCTGCGCGGCGGCTTCGCCCTGCAACGCACGCGCCCCGGCGCCAAGCCGCAGTGGCTGTTGATCAAGCGCAAGGACGAGGAGGCGCGTCCCGGCTCCGAGGTCGTCGCCGAGCAGCCGCGCTCGGTGCAGAGCGGCCGCACCCTCGAGCAGCTCGTCCGTGGCGACTGAGCCGGCCGCCGCGGACGTGGCGCGGGCGCGCCGCACCCAGACCCGTCTGGCGGCGGCAATGGTCGTCGGCTCGATCACCTCGGTCCAGTGCGGGGCGGCGCTGGCGACGACCCTGTTCGACGAGGTCGGGTCCTCAGGCGCGGTCCTGCTGCGCTCCGGGTTCGGTGCCCTCGTCCTCCTCGCGCTGGCGGGCCGCGGCCTGCCGCCCGTGCGCCAGTGGCTCGAGCGCGACGTCCTCCTCTTCGCCCTCGCCCTGGCCGGGGCGACGCTCTGCTTCTACGCGGCAATCGAGCGGTTGCCACTCGGCGTTGCCGTCACCTTCGAGTTCCTCGGCCCGCTCGGCGTCGCCGTCTTCGGCTCGCGCCGCCGCCGCGACCTGATCTGGGTGGCGCTGGCGGCGACCGGGATCGTGCTTCTCTCCAATGGCGGCAGCGGCGGAGGGCTTGACGCGCTGGGCGTGGCGCTGGCCGTGATCGCCGCCGGCTTCTGGGCCCTCTACATCCTGCAGAGCGCCCGCGTCGGCGAGATCCATCCCGGAATGGGCGGGCTGGCCGCGGCAGCAATCGTCTCGACCGCGATGGTGGCGCCGATCGGGGTTGCCGACGGGGGAGTCGACCTGCTGGCGCCCGCGGTCCTGGCGGTCGGCCTCGGCGTCGGCCTGCTCAGCGCAGCGATCCCCTACGCCCTCGAGCTCGAGGCCCTACGCCGCCTCCCGAGCGCCGTCTTCGGGGTCCTGATGAGTCTTGAGCCGGCGGCGGGGGCAATCGTCGGCTTTGTCGCGTTGTCTCAGGGGTTGTCTTTGGTTGAGGTGATTGCGATTGGGTTGGTGGTCACTGCCAGTGCCGGCGCGCTGAGGTCCGCGGGGACGCTGGTGCCGAGGGATGGTTGAGGTGTCGGTCGTGGAGAGGTGCGGGGACCCCTCCCAAAACCCGCTCGCATTCGCTCGCTTTTGAGTGTTTTGGGAGGGGTCCCCGGACCTCTCCCAACGGAAGCTGATCCAGACGTCCCAGGGTCAGCAGCTTTCGTGGGCCGGATCGCCACGAACTTTCTTCTCTTAGCTGCCGTCCCTTGGAAGCTAAGAGAAGAGATGGTGGGCTTTCCGGACCTTGTTGGCTCCGCCTTGCCCTTCCCCTCAAATCGGAATCTCGGTTTCGTCTGGAGGGTCGGGTGGGGGTCTGAAAACACTCAAAAGCGAGCGAATGCGAGCGGGTTTTCAGACCCCCACCCGACCCTCCCCCAAACCCCGATCCCTTACTTGAATTCGAAGCTAGTCAGATCCTGCGCGAAGATCGGACTGACGATGATGCTGTCGAGTTCGATCGCATCGGAAACGAAGGTCGAAGTCGTGAGCGTGCCGAACGGCGCCCATGGCGCTTCGCGCATGTAGGCGCGGTCGAGGGCGGTGTATTCGGAGATCTGCCTTGGGCCGAGGTGTTCGCGACCGAGCCGTTCGACTTTCGCGCTCAGCTTCTTGTTGTCGAACTGGGCCCAGTTGGTGTTGCTGGTCGGCTGGATTGCGGCGGCGGTCAATTGCGTCGCGAAGTAGTCGGTCGGATGCGGGTAGTCCTCGAACCAGTTGGCGAAGCCGGTGTCGAGGTTGGGCGTCGTCAGGTTGCCGATCACGGTGAAGTAGTTTTCGGCGCCGATGACTTTCAGCGTGGTGTCGAAGCCGAGTTCGTCGAGCACGCCGTTGAAGTATTCGCCCGCTTCTTTGTTCTGCCCGTAGTCGTCGGTCCAGACCGTGATCTGGCGATCACTGGGGTCGGCGGCGGCGATCAGCGCCTTCGCTTTCGCCATGTTGTGCGGGTAGGGAACGAACTTCTTGTAGCCGGGCATCCCCGGTGGCAAGATCTGCTGGGTCGCGGTCAGCTGGCCGGCGAAGATCCGTTCCAGCGCCTCCGGGTCGATCGCGTAGTTGACCGCGCGCCGCACTTCGGGATCGTCGAATGGCGCCGTTTTCGAGTTCATCCAGAAGTAGTAGAGATTGATCTGCTGCGAGCTCAGGAACTGGGTGCCTTCGTACTTGTCTTTAACCGCCGCGTAGCGGTCGGTCGGCGGCGGGTTCTCCATCCAGTCGTAGGTGCCGCGTTCGACGTCGTTGACCTGGGTCGAGGGGTTGCGGATCACCGTGACGTCGATCTTGTCAACGTGGCCGCTGGGCAGTTGCGGCAGCAGCTTCGCGTTGTTCGACAGCCACTGCGGGTTGCGCTCGAACACCCAGCCACGACCGGGCTTGACGTTGGTGATCACGTAAGGGCCGGTCGCTGGCGGCGGGTGCTGGGTCAGGTCTTCGGCGGGCGTGTCAGGCGGCAGCGGTGCCGCGAACATCATCGCCAGCTCGTTTTCGAAAGTACCGCGCGGCTGGACCAGGTGGATCACGATCTTCCCGCTCGCGTCGTCGGTCTGGATCCCGGGGATCCCACCCTTCTTGGTCGTGGCGAACTGTTCGGCGCCGACGATGTCTAGGTAGAACGGCGAGCCCGGCGAGCTGATCTTGAACAGGCGTTCGATCGTGCGCGTGAAGTCGGAGGCGCGGACCGGCGTCCCGTCCGAATATTTGAGGCCGGGGCGGAGGTAGAGCGTGTAGGTGCGGTCGCCGTCGCTGATTTGTGGCAGCGCTTTGGCGAGGCCGGGAATGATCTTGGTGCCGGCCGCTCCGTCGGCGTGAGCGTAGGTGAGCAACGGCACATAGCTGTTCCACAGCGAGGTCCAACCTTCGAGTGAGTACGACACCGCCGGGTCGAGTGAGTCGGGGGAAGACGCGAAGGTCGCGCGCAGAGTAGTGCGTTCGCCGCCGTTGTCGGACGAACTGCCGCAGCCAGCCAGGGCCAGCAGGACGATTGCTGCGATGCTCGCCACGATTGCGGCTGGACGTCGTTTCTTCACGCCTATCTCCCGGTTGGATCCGTCGACACCCCCACGTGCCGACCGGATCATCCTCTCATGAATTCTCTTCTTTAATCAGGTACCCGCGCGGTCACGGACGGGAATTGTCGCTTCCCCCAGCCCGCTCTTGCCTTTCGGGGGGCGGCCGGGGAGGGCACCAGCCCTAGCGTAGGGCAGCGCCCGGCGCAGGAGACGGGCGAAGCCGTCGGCGCCGGAGAAGGTGAGGTGGAGGTCGTCGGGTTGGAACCAGTCGCTGTGGCCGGCGCTGTAGGCGACCCAGTCGAGCAGGACGCTGCGTTTGGGGTGGCGCTTGGCGGCGGCGCGGACGACGTCGGCGTCGCTGCTGGTACCACCGCCGAGCTCGATCGGCGTGACCAGGCCGAGCACGCGTTTGGGGCCGGCGACGTGGAAGGCCTTGGCCAGCTGCTGCGGCGAGATGCTGGCGTCGGCGCCGAGCGCAATCACGATCAGGTGCGGCAGCCGGTTCGCCCGCTTGGCTTCCCGCATCACGTCCAGCCCCTCTTCGATTTGGCGGCAGCCGTGGGCATTGACCTGGTAACCCTCGCGGGCGAGGGCGGGGAGGGCGAGCAGCATCGTCGAGTCGCCGATCGCCAGCGGCGCGTGGCCGCCGGGGTTGACGTTCTTGCGTGCCTTTGCGGTCTCGACGTTGCCGCAGGCGGGGTCGAATCCAACGCTCACGGTGGGCAGCAGCGCCAGCACAGTGATCGCCACCAGGGCCGCGATGCCGGTATGGAGTCGGCGAATCATCGAATAGCATCGCCCGCTTCCCGGGGCACGTGCCGCCGGCAACCTTACAAAGTCACCAGGCGACGACTTGCTCTTTCCCACTGTCCAGTTCGCGATCTTCTTTCCGATCGTGCTGGCGCTGAGCTGGGTCCTGATGCCCAAGCAGCGCTACTGGAAGCCGTTCATCCTTTTCGCCAGCTACGTCTTCTATGCAGCGGCCGACCCCCGCTTCTGTCTCCTGCTCGGCGGCATCACTGTTGTCAACCAGCTGGCGGCAGTGGCGATTCACGCCAGCGAGGACGAGCGGCGGCGCAAGTGGATAACCGCCGCCGCCGTCACTTTCGACCTCGCCACCCTCGCCGTCTTCAAGTACTACGGCTTCTTCGCCCAGAACGTCGACGACCTGCTCAACACCTGGGGCCTCTCGCCGACGGCGCCGCTGCTTTCGATCGCGCTGCCGGTCGGGGTCAGCTTCTTCACCTTCCAGGCGATCTCTTACGTCGTCGACGTCAAGCGGCGCCAGTTCGAGCCGGCCTCGTTGATGGACGCCGGCATTTACCTCTCCTTCTTCCCGCATCTGATCGCCGGCCCGATCGTGCGCGCGCGCGAGTTCATCCCGCAACTGGCCACCGCGCGCGACCCCGAGCACGTCGCCGTCGGCGCCGGTCTCGGCCTGATCGGCCTCGGGCTGGTGAAGAAGGTGATGATCGCCGACTACCTGGGACGGGTCATCGTCGATCCCGCCTTCGGCGTCCCCCAGGCCTACGGGGGTCCCGACCTCCTCTTCGCCGCCTACGCCTACGCGGCTCAGATCTACTGCGACTTCTCCGGCTACACCGACATCGCGATCGGCCTCGCCTTGCTGATGGGGTTCATCTTCCCGCAGAACTTCCGCAGCCCGTACCGGGCGACCGGGTTCCGCGACTTCTGGCGGCGCTGGCACATGACCCTCTCGCGCTTCCTGCGCGACTTCCTCTACATCCCGCTCGGCGGCAACCGCAAGGGGCGGGTGCGGACCTACGTCAACCTGATGCTGACGATGGTGCTCGGCGGCCTCTGGCACGGGGCGTCGTGGACCTTCGTCCTCTGGGGTGGCTTCCACGGCACCGCGCTCAGCGCCGAGCACGCGTTCGGCGGCCGGATTCGCTTCCCGGGTTGGCTGCGCTGGTTCGTCACCTTCAACCTCGTCGTCTTCGCCTGGATCCTCTTCCGCTCGCCCGACCTCGACCTGTTTTGGACCTACCTGACGCAGATGTTCAGCTCGGGATCGCCGACCCTAATAACGGTGCCCGCGGTGCTGGCCCTGTTGGCGGTGATCGGCCTGCAGCTGGTGCCGGAACGGACCAGCCACGGGATCGAGGTTGGGATCGAGCGGCTCTCGCCGATCCTGCTCGCGGTCGGCCTCGCGGCGCTTATCCTCATCGTCGGCGCCACCGTCCCCAGCCAGGGCGTGCCCCCGTTCATTTACTTCCGCTTCTGAGAGACGACTGAGCGATGCCAGCCCAGAAAGCCCGCGACGACAGCCTCATGGACCGCTTCGACGAGCAGAAGCTGCGTCGCTTCACGGCCCGCGATGCGGTGCTGGCGACCTTCCTGATGATCTTCCTGCTGCTGCTCTTCGCCGGCGGTGCTGTGAAGCGGGCGGGGGAGGAGCTGAACCCCGGCATCGGCCGCGACATCGTCGTCGCGATCGGGGGGCCGGCGGGGTGGATCGCCGAACAGCTGCCTTTCGCCGACGTCACCCACACCCTGACCGGCTGGCTCTCGCCGGACACGAAGCTGGTGGGCGTCGGCTTCGAAGAAGGGGCGGTTGCCGCCGGCAAAGGCGGCCTCGCCGGCGGGCCCTCGGCGGTGACGCCCGAATGGTTCGAAGGCGCGCCGCAGGGCGCCGCGCTCGGGGAACCCGAACCGAGGCACCAGCTCCACAAGCTGCTCGTCACCGGCGACTCGCTCTCGACCCCGCTCGACCTCGAGCTGGCGCAGCGGCTGACGCCGGATGGCGTCGAAGTGATCCGCGACCCGCACCTGGCGACCGGGATCTCCCGCTCGGACATCGTCGACTGGGCGAAGCTCTCGGCGACCCAGGTTGCCGACGATCACCCGGAAGCGATCGTGATCTTCATCGGCGCCAACGAGGGCCTGCCGATGCCGGGACCAAACGGCGAGGACGTCAGCTGCTGCGGCCCCGAATGGGCGGCGATCTGGGCCAACCGCGCCCGCGTCCTGATGGACAACTACCGCCAGGGCGGGGCGGCGAAGGTCTACTGGCTGACGGTTCCGACCGCCCGCGACCCCGACCGCAAGCCGATCGTCGACGCCGTCGACGCCGCGGTCCAAGCCGCCGCCGCGCCCTGGCGCGACCAGGTCCGCGTCCTCGACATGTCGGCGATCTTCACCCCCGGCGACCGCTTCCGCAACGCGATGGAGGTCGACGGCAGCGAGACGATCGTCCGCGAACCCGACGGCATCCATCTCAACCAGGCCGGCTCCGCCGTCGCCGCCGAAGCCGTCGAAGCCGCTCTCGAACGCGACTTCGAATACTGAGCACTACTCGGCCGCCCCTTCGTGCCGGCCCGGGAAGGGGCTGTCGCGTCCGGCGTAGACGAACACCTCCCGGTAGAGAGACATGTAGTGGATCTCGAAGGAAATGCGGTTGAAGCGTGCCAGCATCTCGCGGGCATCGGCTTCGCCCGGCGGTTCCGGAACGGTCAACAGTCGGCATTCCTCGTTGGCCATGATCGGAGCTTCCCTCATCAGCTCGGTTGCGCCGAGTTGCGGATCCTCCCCGTCTCGCGAGAGCAGGGCAGCCAGCTCGATGCGGTCGGCCGCGAGCAACATCACGGGCCGAGTCGCTTCTCCTTCACGCTCGATTTTCCCGTCGTCGACGAAGACATCGAAGGCCTGCACGATCGCCGTCCCCGAGCCCGTGTTGCGGAGCACGATCCCGTTTTCGTCGTGGTCGATCCGCAGTAGCGGTTGGACGCTGAGCCGGTTGTGCTTGCGAACCTCCCGGGCCTCGAACGCCGTCAGCGCCAGCGCAGCGATCGCCACGCAGGTGGCGCTGATCGAGCCGATCGCTGCCCAGTCGATGGTGAGAAGGATCATTCGCGTGAGGATCGGCGGCGAGGAATTTGCGCTTCCCGGTCGAGTCCGGCATCTATGACCCGGAGTGCTAGGTGTTCTGGGTGTAGGTGCTGAGGACTTTTTTCGCGCCCCAGGTGCAGGTCACTTTGGAGCTGTACTGGACGCCCGGAACCGCGTCGTAGCGCTTCTCGGTGCAGCTGTAATGGCCGACCTTCTTGCTGCAGAAGCCCTGCGGCTTGCCGCCGGCGGTGCGGCAGTTGTTGAAGGCGAGCGTCACGCCCTTGCCTTTCGCACAGGTCGTCCCTTCGACCTTGAGCGAGGTGACGTAGGAGGCGCCGAGGTGGCGCTGGTCCTTGGTGCTGAGCGTGCAGCTGGTCGCCGCGGCCGCCGTCGCGGTCGCCCCGTCAGCCGCCGAGGCACCGGAGGCGATCAGACCCGCGAGCAGGGTGGTGGCGAGTGAGATGCCGATCAGCTTGCGCATGAATCCTCCTTGGAAGTCCCGTGGAAAAGCAGCCACGGATCCTAGTCACAGCGCCGACGCACCCCTAGACTCGGCGGATGGGAGTACTGCCGATCGTCCTCCTCATCCTGGCGATGAAGATCCCGATCTTCGGCTTGATCTGGCTCGTCTGGTGGGCCGGCCGGGCGCCGGCCGCGGACGGGCCGGCCGAGAGTGTCCGCGCCGAGAAGACGCCGCCGTTGCGCCCGCAGCCGTGGCGGCCCGGCCGACGGCGGCCGCGCGGGCCGCACGGCGGCGCTAGCGGGTCCGCTTCGCGTGCGTATCGCAGGAGCTTCCCGGGCGTGTACGGTTGCGCCCGGGAGGTAGCCGCATCGAGGTCGAGACACGCAGCACGCTGATCTGCCGTCTGGCGGTCGCATCGATCGCCGGCCAGTTGGCCTTTATCGCCACGATCGCCATTGCCGGGGTGATCGAGCCCGGCTACAGCCCGGTCCGCGACGCGATCAGCGCTCTTGGCGCCCGTACTGCAGCGCACCCCTGGGTGTTTGACACTGCGGTCGCGGTTTGGGGCCTCTCCTTCCTCGCTGCTGCGGTCGCGCTCTGGCTCGACGCGCCACCGGGCTGGCGTGGTCGGCTCGGGCCGTCGCTGATCGCCGTCACCGGCCTCGCCCAAATCCTCGACGGCTTCCCCTTCCCAGCCGACTGTCGGCGCACGATCGACGCCGGCTGCCACGCTCGTGAGCTTGCCGGCGATGTCTCCTGGCAGCACGTCGCCCACTTCTGGACCTATGCCGGAGGGGCGCTGGCGCTGATGCTCTCGGTCTTCGCGATGGCCTGGCGCTTCCGCGGCGACCCACGCTGGGCCGGCGCCGATCGCCTTGCTCTCGGCCTCGGGCTGATTGGAATCGCGATCTTCGCCGGTCTCTCCGTTGCCACGACCGAGTCGATGGAGAGCTATTACGGGTTGATCCAGCGCCTCGGCCTTGGCGCCGGCGCGGTCTGGGTCGGGGCGCTCTCCCTCGGCCTGCTGACCGTCTACGGCCGGTTGCCGGGAACGCCTCTTCTACGATCCGCCGATGCTGCTCGACGGTAATCCACTGGCCAGCCCCTGCGGGCCGCTCAATGACCTGCTGGCGGTGGGGCTGGCGTCCTCCCCCTACGAGGTGGCGATGGTCTCCGCCACCCGCTCGCTGACCTGGGCGCAGCTGGAGGCGGAGAGCGAGCGCCTGGCCGGCGGCTACCGCGGCCTCGGCCTCGCGGCTGGCGACCGCCTCGCCTCGCTGATGCCGAACCGGATCGACCTCGTCGTCCACTATCTCGCCTGCTTCAAGGCGGGGCTGATCGCGACTCCGCTCAACTACCGCTACACCCACCGCGAGATCGACCACGCGCTCACGGTCAGCGGTGCCCGGGCGCTGTTGGCCCACGTTGAGCGCGGCGAGGACGTGGGGGAGAGTGAGCTCGCCGGCGAGCTCGACCTCGGCACGATTGGCTACCGCGACGAGGGCGAAGCGGTCGCTGGCGGCGAGTGGCGCCACGACTTCGCCGCCCTGCTCGAGGCCGAGCCGCTCTCGCCCGAGCCCGAGGTCGACCCCGCCGAGCCGGCGGTGATCTTCTTCACCTCGGGCAGTACCGGCCCCGCCAAGGGCGTCACCCACACCCGCGAGTCCCTGCGCTGGATGATCGCCAGTGCGGCCGCCGCCTTCGGCCTCGGCAAAGAGGACGTCTTCCTGCCCGGCTCCTCGATGTCCCACGTCGGCTCCTTCCTCTGGGCCCTGAGCACGCTCTCGGTCGGCGGCGAGGTCGTCGTCGCCCGCACCACCGACGCGCACGAGCTGCTGCCGCTGTTGCGCTCCCGCCAGCCGACGGTGCTGGCGATGATTCCGGCGGCGCTCTCGGCCCTGATTCACGACCATGGCCTCGAGCCCGGCGACTTCGCCTCGCTGCGAATCTGCCGCGCCGGCGCCGACAAGGTCTCGACCGAGCTCCTGACCGAGTTCGCGGCGCTGGCCGGCTTCCCGATCGTCGAGGGCTACGGGATGACCGAGGTCGGGCTGGCGACGCTGAACCCGCCGAGCGGGGTGATCAAACAGGGCTCGATCGGGCAGCCGATCGGCGGCTTCAGCATCGAGGTCCGCGGCGAGGAGGGCGAGCCAGTCGGGCCGGAAGCGGTGGGCCGGATCTGGATCCGCACCCGCAGCCGCATGTCCGGGTACTGGGAGGCGCCGGAGGCGACCGCCGAGGTCGTCGTCGACGAGTGGCTCGACTCCGGCGACCTCGCCCGCGCCGACGAGGACGGCTACCTCTGGTTCTTCGGCCGCAAGAAGCAGGTGATCGTCCACGACGGCTCCAACATCAGCCCCTACGAGGTCGAGGGGGCGCTGGTCGAGCACCCGGCGATCGCCCTCGCCGGCGTCGTCGGCGTCCACGACACCGTCCACGGCGAGAACGTGCGTGCCTACGTCACCCTCGAAGCCGACGCCGAGAAGCCGAGCAGCGCCGACCTGATCGTCCACTGCCGCGACCGGATCGGCTACAAGGCCCCGGAGGAGATCGTCTTCCTCGACGAGATGCCGCTCAACCCGACCGGCAAGATCGACCGGGTCGGGCTGAAGAAGATGGCGGAGGACCACCTCCACCCGCATGGGCTGGACTGACCGTGGCTGAGATTCCAGACGTTATGCGGCTGGAATCTCAGCCACGCGAGGAGATCCCGTAGGCGGCCATGCCGACTATCGACGAGTTGACCGTCGCCGACGCTCCCGAGGCCTGGTCGGCGCTCGGCTTCGCGCTCGACGACGACGTTTGTGTGTTGGGGGAGGTCCGGATTCGCCTCGCCGACTCCGATGCCGGCAGGGGGCTGGTCGGCTGGTCGCTGCGCGGGGTGGAGGGCGGTGCCTCGTCCGGCGGCGACCTCGACGGCCTGTCGACGGCCTCGTCCGACCGCCCGCCGCCGCACGAGCCTCCGGCTCACCCGAACGGGATCACCGCGATCGACCACGTCGTCGTCTTCACCCCGGCTCTCGACCGCACGGTCGACGTCCTCCGGGCGGCGGGCCTCGACCTGCGCCGGGTCCGCGAGGAGCCGACGCCGGCGGGCGCCCCCCGGCAGGCCTTCTTCCGGCTCGGGGCGGAGATCCTCGAGGTAGTCCAGCAGTCGCCCGAGGCGATCGAGGACGCCGACGGGCCGGCATTCTTCTGGGGCCTCGCCTTCGTCGCCCCCGACCTCGACGCGACCGTCGCCCAGCTTGGCGCCGACCGCGTCAGCGAGGCCCGCGCCGCGGTTCAGCCGGGCCGCCGCATCGCCACCCTGCGCCGCGCCGCCGGGCTCGCCGTCCCGGTGGCGCTGATGAGCCCAAAGGATTAGCCGCCGTCCGCCGCCACCCCGGGCCAGAGCAGGTCCAGGGCAGGGCCGATGCTCTGGCCAGGGTCGGCGCCGGCGGCCGCCGCTTGCGCGGCCGGGAAGGTCGCGCCGGCGACCACGGTCAGCGCCGCGATGCCGGTGTTGAGTTCGGGGTCCACCTCCCCACGGCGCTGGCCTTGCGCCAGCATCTCGGCCATCAGGCCGACCACCGGGGCGGGGTGACCGTTGTCGACCAGCGCCGCGAAGCGCGGGGGGTTGGCGAAGACCTCGACGAAGGCCTGGTTGTGGAGAGGCTGGGGCAGGTCGCGGGCCTTGAGCATCGACCTGAAGACACGCTCGACCGAGTCGCGGACGCGGGTCCGGCCGTCTGCCAGTTCCCGCTTGGTCAGTGGCACCACGTGGTCGCGGAAGTGGCGGGCGATGCCCTCGAGCAGGACGTCCTCCTTGCGCGGGAAATAGCGGAAGAAGGTGGCCCAGCTGACCTCGGCGTCGGCGATCACCTCCTCGACCGTGGTCCCCGCGACGCCGGCACGGCCGAAGCGGGCGACCGCGGCCTCGTAGATGCGGTCCCGCTTCTCGGCCCCTCGGGCCTGCTTCGGCGGTTCGGGCAGCTTTGGTCCCTCACCGACGCCTCCGAAGCCGATTAAGCCGCCGTCGCCGCTGGGCACTTCCGAGCCGGCCATGAAGAAAACCTAGCAATTTCCAATATTAGGTATGGATTTTTGAAGGATTCGAAAACGAAATCCGATATGGATTCACATGACTTTCGAGACGATGGTTCACGCTGCCCGTAGACACCCCAGACGCCGCCTCGCGTTGACGTTCGCGCTCGCCGCTTTCGCTGCGCTGGCGCTCCCGGCGCTCGCCGCTGCGACGCCGCCCAAGGGCGCTGTCCTCACCTTCAGGACCGCGACGGTCGGCTCGGCCGGCAACCCCGCGGTCGGGATCGTCCCCTTCAGTGAAGGGATCTACACGAGCTGCGCCGAAGCGCCGGCGCCGAAAGGGCCGCGAGCGCCGAAGTGCATGGAAGTCGGCGCGGTCAAGTACCGCTACGGGATCGGCCAGCTCGAGGTGACCGTCTCCCAGTGGGTCGCCTTCCTCAACACCGTCGATCCGATGGGCACCAACCGCCGCAAGCTCTACAGCACTGATGAGAGCGGCACCGCCTGGCCGCGCTTCGGCGAGATCAACTTCTCGGCTTCGACCAAGCCGGGCCGCCACTACAGCCTCGCGGCGCCGGAATGGGGCGACAAGCCCTACGCCTTCGCCAACTTCCTGCGCTCGGCCAGGTTCGCCAACTCGCTCTACAACGGCAAAGTTCTGTCAAAGGTGCCGGGGAGCGAAAACGGGTTCCACTACGTCACCTACCGCGTTCGCCTCTCGCCCAACACCGAGACGGGGATGTACGACATGCGCAACCCGAAGACGACCCGCAACCACAAGACCGGGTTCGTCATCCCCAGCCAGGACGAGTGGATCAAGGCCGCCTACTACGACCCGACCGGCGGCGGCACCTTCTCCTACTGGAACTACCCGACCGGGCCGTTCAGCCCGCCGGTCCAATCGACGCTCGACCCGACCAACGGCAACGTCACCAACGCCGCCTCGCAGCCGAACTCAATCTTCCACCAGACCGAACCGAAGATCGCGGCGCCGAGTTGGTGCCCGTCGAACCAGACGGCCGAAGCCTGCGCCACGGTTAACCCGCTCGGCCTTGATCCCGAAGCCTACGCCGCGGCCTTCCAGGGCAGCCTGGGGACGGTCGGCCAGGCTGGGACCTACTCGCCGTGGGGGACGCTCGACCAGGGCGGCAACGCCGTCGAGTGGACCGACACGATCACCGCCCCCCCGTTCGGGATCAAGCGGGGCAAGCGGGTCTGGCGGCGCCTGCACGGCGGCATCGCCAACGCGCCCGTCTACCAGCTCTGGATCTCGGCGGTCGGCCTGCAGCCGCAGGACAACGCCTTCTACACCGCGACCTACCCGTGGCTGGGGATCCGGATCGGGGTCGTCGGCAACTTGGCGCCAGAGAAGAAGAGCTGAGTCCCGTCCGCAGCCAGCCGTACGCTGCCGCCGCGTGAATCTCCGGTTCATCACTCGGGCGGTACTGGCGCTGGGCTGCGTGGCCGCCCTGGCGCTGCCGTCCCTCGCGGCGGCGGCGCCTGGGGGGCCGGCGAAGAAACCGCCCTCGGCGGGCTCGCTAATCCAGCTTGCCGGCACCAAGGGCTGTGTCGCCGGTGGTAAGAAACCGGCGCCAGGGTGCGCGCGGGCCCGGGCGCTGAAGGGACCGGGCGCGTACGTGGGATCGCGGGCGCTCGCGGTCAGCCCCGACGGCCGCAACCTCTACGTTGCCTCCTCCATCAGCGACGCGATCACTGTCTTCCGCCGCAACCAGAAGACGGGCGTGCTGAGCCAGTCCTCGGGCGCCGCCGGTTGCGTCGCCCTCGCAGGCGCCAACGGCTGCGGCACCGCCGTCGGCCTCGACGCCCCCAACTCGGTCGCGGTCAGCCCCGACGGCCGCACCGTCTACGCCACCGCGCGGGACAGCAGCTCGATCGCCGTCTTCCATCGCAGCCCGAAGACCGGCATGCTGAACCAGCTGCCCGGGCCCGAAGGGTGTCTCACCGGCCTGCCGCAGGGGACCTCGGTCTGCACCGGCGCCCGCGCCTTGGCCTATCCCGACGTCGTCGTCGTCAGCCCCGACGGTCGCAACGTCTACGTCGGCGCCTTCTTCGGCAACGCGGTCGTCAACTTCGCCGTCAACCCCGCCAGCGGCGGCCTCGCCCAACTCAGCGGCACCGCCGGTTGCATCGCCGAGGGTGCCACCAACGGCTGCGCCGCCGGCATCGCGCTCGGCAACCCGGAGGGGCTGGGCATCAGCAACAACGGCGCCACCGTCTACGCCGCCGCGGCGTCTTCCAGCGCGGTCGCCGTCCTCACCCGGGACGTCGCGACCGGGGCTCTCGCCCAGGTCACGACCGGCGCCGGCTGCATCGTCAACGCCCCGCTCAGCGGCTGCACCACCGGCGTCCAGCTTGGCGGCGCCAATGCGGTCGCCGTCAGCCCCCGTCGCGGTTCGGTCTACATCAGCTCGTTCCAGAACAGCGTCACCTCATTTGCCGCCGCTTCCGGCACCCTGACCCAGCTGCCCGGGACCTCGGCTTGCCTCGTCTACCTGCGCGCCGTCGGCTGCTCGTTCGGCCGCGCGATCGAAGCGCCGGAGGGGATCGTCGTCTCGCCCGACGGCCGTAACGTCTACACCGCCGCGATCTTCACCGGCGCGATCGACGTCCTCGACCGTAATCCGAAGACCGGCGCCGTCTTCCAGAAGCCGGGCCAGGCTGGCTGTCTCGCCGCGCTGTCGGTTTCCGGCTGCACGGCGGCCCGGGCGACGCAAGGGGCCAGCTCGGTCGTCGTCAGTCCCGACGGCAAATTCGTCTATGCGACCGCGTTCGCCAGCAGCGCCGTCGACGTCTTCAGGAGGGTGAAATGAGTCCGGAGGAAGAGCGCGAGCACCGCGAGGGTCTAACCCGCAAACAGCTGATTGGCGCCGGCGCCGGTGCCGCGGCAGGTGCGCTGCTGGCGGGGAGCGGCGTCGAGGGGGCGCTGGCGGCCGCCAAAGGCGGGCGCAACAGCATCAAGGGGATGAACATGATCCTCTTCCTCACCGACCAGGAGCGGGCGATCCAGCACTTCCCGCAGGACTGGCTGCGGCAGAACCTGCCGGGGATGCGGCGGCTGCGCAGCCACGGAATCAGCTTCGAACGCGCTTTCACCAACGCCTGCATGTGCAGCCCGGCTCGCTCGACGCTGATGAGCGGCTTCTTTCCGGCTCAGCACGGGGTCAAATACACGCTCGAGGAAGACATGCCGGCCGAAGGCTCGCTCGAACCGAACGGCGAACCGGTGAAGAAAACGTACCCGCAGGTTCAGCTGCCGCTGCCCTCGGTGATGCCGAACATGGCGACGGTGATGAAAGCCGCCGGCTACAACGTCGTCTACAAGGGCAAGTGGCACTGCTCGAAACCGGCGACGCCGGAACACGCGGTCCCGGCCGACCTCGAAAAGTACGGCTGGCTGCGCTGGAACCCGCCGGATGCCGGCGCCAACCAGTCGGTCCCCGAGGCCGGCGGTGGCTTCGTCGACAACGACGGCCGCTTCATGGAGTCCGATGGCTCGAACTCAACCGGCGAAGAGGGCGTGATGGAGTACCTCGAATCGGTTGCCGCCCAGCAGCAGCCGTTCTTCATGGTGATCTCGCTCGTCAACCCGCACGACGTCCTCTTCTACCCGAGCAAAACCTTCACCGAAGCCGGCTACGACAAATCCTGGCTCGAAGGCGAGATCGAGATCCCGCAGACCAACGAAGAAGACCTCTCGACCAAGCCGACGGTTCAGGAACAGTTCCGCAACATCTTCAACCTCACCGGCAAGCCGAAACATGACGCCGAAAAGCGCGCCTACCTGAACTACTACGGGAACCTGATGCGCTCTTCCGACAGCTACCTGGTCAACGTCCTCGACAAGCTGGAACAGACCGGGCTGCTCGACAAAACGATGATCGTCCGCACCGCCGACCACGGCGAGATGGGCCTCACCCACGGCGGCATGCGGCAGAAGAACTTCAACTTCTACGAGGAGGCGATCCGGGTCCCGCTCGTCTACTCGAACCCGAAACTGTTCCCGCGGCCGCTGAAGTCGGACGCACTGGTCTCTCACGTCGACTTCCTGCCGACCCTGGCCAGCCTCGCCGAGGCGCCGAAATCAGCTCGCACCACGTGGCAGGGCGTCGACTACTCCTCGCTCGTCCTCGACCCGGGGCCGAAGAAGTCGACCCAGGACTACGTCGTCTTCACTTACGACGACTTCCAGTCGGGTCAGAACAACCCGCCTTACCCGAAACCGCCCAACCACATCGTCAGCATCCGCGAAGGGCGTTGGAAGCTGGCGAGGTACCACGCGGTCGAACCGAAAAAACCGGTGCCGGACCAGTGGGAGATGTACGACCTGAAGACGGACCCGCTGGAGGAAAAGAACCTCGCCTGGGAAGGCTACGAACGCTCCGAGCGCGAGGAGAAGGAATTCCAGCGGCTCAAAAAGAAGCTGGCCGCAGTCGAAAAGAAGCGCCTGCACCCGCGTAAGGCTTAGAGCGATTGGCGAATTGACCCCGCTCTAGGTGGGTCAATTCGCCAATCGACGTTTGCATCGGCTCATCCGCCGTCGCTGAACGGGAAGCTGCGGTCGAGGCCGGTGACCTCCATCACCCGCCGCACCGCCTCGGCCCGGCTCGGGACCAGCTTGAAGCCACGGTCTTCGGCGTTGAAGTGGCGGAAGACCGAGACCAGCAGGGCGATCCCGGTCGAGTCGATGAACTCGACCTCGGTCAGGTCGATCGTCAGACAGGCACCGTCGGTGACCGGCGTTTTCGCGATCTCGACCGTCAGCGTCTCGGCGGAGGCGAAGTCGAGGACGCCGGCCAGGCTCAGGGCCGTTCCCCCTTCGACCGGGACCGACCGGATCAGCAGTGATCCCTCGCTGTCCATCAGGCCGCCTCGATGATCGTCGCCACACCTTGGCCGACGCCGACGCAGAGCGAGGCGACGCCGTAGCGGCCGCCACGGCGGCGCAGCTCGTGGGCGAGGCCGCCGACGAGGCGGGCACCCGAGCAGCCGAGCGGGTGGCCGATCGCGATCGCGCCGCCGTTGACGTTGAGCCGCTCGCGGTCGAGACCTAGCTCGCGCTCGCAGGCGATCACCTGCGAGGCAAACGCCTCGTTGATCTCGACCAGGTCGAGGTCTCGGGCGCCGAGGCCGGCGCGCTCCAGCGCCGCCCGGATCGCCGGGATCGGGCCCAGCCCCATCGTCCGCGGCTCGACGCCGGCAACACCGATCGCGACGACACGGGCGAGCGGCTCGAGGCCGAGCTCGCTGGCCGCCGCCTCGCTGCCGACCAAGAGGCAGGCGGCGCCATCGTTGATCGAGGAAGAATTGCCGGCGGTGACGGTCCCTCCCTCGCGGAAGGCGGGCGGCAATGCGGCGAGCTTCTCCAGGGTCGTATCGGCCCGCGGCCCCTCGTCCCGCTCGAACAGTCCGGGGTCGCCGCCGCGCTTGGCCGGCGGCGTCGGCACCGGCACGATCTGGCCCTCGAAGCGGCCCTCCTCCCAGGCGGCGACCGCGAGCCGGTGGCTGCGCAGCGCGAACTCGTCCTGATCGGAGCGCGAGATCCCGCGCTCGGCGGCGACGTTCTCCCCAGTCTCGCCCATCGCCTCGGTGTAGGGGCTGTCGGCGAACCTGGGGTTGACCAGGCGCCAGCCGAGCGTCGTGTCGTACATCGTCTGATCGCCGCGGGGATAGCCGCCCGGCTGCTTGGGCAGCACCCAGGGCGAGCGCGTCATCGACTCGACGCCGCCTGCCAGGCAGAGGTCGGCGTCGCCGGTCCGGATCGCCCGCGCCGCCTGGTTGAAGGCCTCCAGACCCGAGGCGCAGAGCCGGTTGACGGTGGTGCCGGGGACCGTCACCGGGAGGTCGGCGAGCAGCGCCGCCATCCGCGCGACGTTGCGGTTTTCCTCGCCGGCCTGGTTGGCGGCGCCGAAGAAGACGTCGTCGATCCGGGTTGGGTCGATGCCGGTGTCCTCGACCACGGTGCCGATCACCAGCGCCGCGAGGTCGTCGGGACGGACGCCCGCGAGGGCGCCGCGATAGCGGCCGATCGGAGTGCGGCGAGCGGCAAGGATCAGGGCATCGCTTGCGATGATGCCGAGATTATGGAAGAGAACGACAAGCGTGGGTGAGGGAAATCGTGCGGTCGTCGTCGGCGGCGGCACGATGGGTACGGGGATAGCGTCGGTTCTGGCCCGCGCCGGTATCGGCGTCGAGCTGGTCGAGGCCGACGAGGCCCTGGCACGGGCCGCCCTCGAGCGTGCGCGCGCCGCGATCGACGACGGCGTGTCCCGGGGCCGCATCGAGGCGGCGGACGGCGAGACCGCAAAGGCTCGGATCGGCTCCGTGGTTGGGATCGACGGCTGCCAGCGCCAGCCGCGGCTGGCGATCGAGGCGGTGCCCGAGCGCGCCGAGCTGAAGCTCGAGGTCCTGGCCGAGATCGAGGCGCTGGAGCCGCGGCTGCTCGCCACCAACACCAGCGGGATCTCGATCGATCAGCTGGCTACGGGCCTGGCCGATCCCTCGCGCTTCCTCGGCCTCCACTTCTTCAACCCGGTGCCGGCGATGGCGCTGGTCGAGGTCGTCGTCGGCGCCGCGACCAGCGAGGAGACCCGCGAGGACGCCGTCGCCCTCGTCACCGAGATCGGCAAGGAGGCGGTCGTCGTCCGCGACGCACCCGGTTTTGCCAGCACCCGCCTCGGCATCGCCCTCGGCCTCGAGGCGATCAGGATGGTCGAAGACGGCGTCGCCGCTGCCGCCGACATCGACCGGGCGATGGTGCTCGGCTACCGCCACCCGGTCGGCCCCTTGAGGCTGACCGACATCGTCGGTCTCGACGTCCGCCTCGACATCGCCCGCAACCTGCGCGACGCCTACGGCGACCGCTTCACCCCGCCGCCTCTGCTGGAGCGGATGGTCGCCGAGGGCAAGCTCGGCAAGAAGTCGGGCGAGGGCTTCTACCCCTGGGACGAAACCTGATCTAGGGCGGGGCGGACGACGGTCAGCTGCCGTCCCTGGCTGCGCTCGATGTTGCTCGCGTCGCTTACGGCCCAGCCGACCCGCTCAACTAGCTGGCCCGAGAAATGCTTTGACTCGAGGTCGGCGGCGGAGATTCGCTCCCGGTAGACGACCGTCTGATCGTCGCTGTGGGGATCGGTCACTACGAGTATCTGCGGCATTCTGGGACTCCCTTCGTCTGTGGCAACCCGGACGGTCAGCTTAGCCTAAGAGGAGTAAGTTGACCAACTTTATCTGGAATAGCTGGCCGACTGTCGCAGAGCCGCTCAGTCCCGGCGCTCGATTCGCCAGCCCCAGTCGATGCCGACCTCAGCCGGTGCTTCGGGGGTGTCGGTTGTCTCGCCAAGGAAGCGGTAGCCGAGGGCGCGGGGGATGCGAGCGCTGATCTCGTTCGCCTTGTCGTGGTGGATTTCGACAGCCTCGATCCCCGGCAGCGCCAGCGCCGCCTCGGTCAGGGACCCCGCCACCTTGGTCGCCAGCCCCCGACGCAGGAAGCCGGTGTGAATCCAGTAGCCGATCTCGAGCGCGTCGGGGCCACGACGCCGGTGCAGGCCAGTGCTGCCGGCGACCTCGCCTTCGACGAAGACGCCAAGAACCGAGTCGCCGCCGGCTTCCCAGCCGTGTCGCCAGCGCTCGATCAGCTGCCGACGCGCCTCGAGCTCGATCGGCTCCGCCGCCATCCAGGGCATCCAGGGGCGCAGGTGCTCTTCGCTCTCGGCGACGGCTCGCTGCAGGGCGCCGGCATCGTCGATCGTCCAGCGGCGCAGCACCAGTCCGTCGCCCTCGATGTGCTCGGGAAGGCGGATCATCGGCGAGATGCTAAGCAAATTGGACAGGTTGGCCAGTAGGTCATTTGGCTAGCCTCTCGCGGATGGCAGGCGCGACCACGGTCAACCTCTACTCCGACACCCAGACCCAGCCGAGCGAGGAGATGCGGCAGGCGATGGCGACGGCGCCGGTGGGCGACGAGCAGCGCAAGCTCGACCCGACGGTGAACGAGCTGCAGGAGCGGGTCGCGGCGCTGCTCGGCCACGAGGCGGCGCTGTTCCTGCCCTCGGGGTCGATGTGCAACCAGATCGCGATCCGCCTCCACACGCGCCCGGGTGGCGACGAGCTGTACACCCACCGCAGCTCCCACCCGCTCGTCGCCGAGGCCGGTGGGATGGCGGCGATCTCCGGGGCGTTGGCCTGCCCACTCGGGGGCGAGGGCGGGATCTTCAGCGGCGCCGATCTCGAAGCGGCGATGCGCGATCCGGCCGACCGCCACCAGCCGCGCTCGCGCCTGGTCTCGGTCGAGCAGTCGACCAACATGGGCGGCGGCCGGGTCTGGTCGCCAGCGAAGATCGACGAGGTTTTGGAGGTGGCGGCGCGCTATTCGCTGCGCACCCACCTTGACGGCGCTCGCCTGCTCAACGCCTCCGTCGCCTCCGGGGTCTCAGCGGCCGACTACGCGTCCGGCTTTGACACCGCCTGGATCGACTTCAGCAAGGGCCTCGGCGCCCCGGTTGGCGCCTGCCTCGCCGGCTCGGCGGAGCGGATCGAGGAGGCCTGGCGCTACAAGCAGATGCTTGGCGGCGCCATGCGACAGGCCGGGATCGTCGCCGCCGGCGCGCTCTGGGCGCTCGACCACAACGTTGAGCGGCTGGCCGAGGACCACGCCAACGCCCGTGCCCTGGCCGCAGGGCTGGCGGCGATCGACGGCGTCGAGCTCGACCCGTCCACGGTCGAGACGAACATCGTCATCTTCGGCGTCGCCGATCCCGCCGGTCTGGTCGAGGCACTCGCCGCCGACGGCGTCGAGGTGTTCGCCTTCGGGCCTCGCGTCCGTGCCGTCACCCACCTCGACGTCGACCGCGCCGGGGTGGAAAGAGCGGTCGAAGCCGTCGCCGCGGCGCTCAGCCGCTGAGCGCGTCCATCGTCGCCGCCACCGACCCGGCCAGCGCCGTGGGTTCGTAGCCGCCCTCGAGCACGGCGCCAACTGGGACGCCGAGGCTGACGGCGAGCTCACGGGTGCGGGACGCCATCTCCGCAAAGGACTCGGTGCGCAGCGTGCAACCGGCGAGCGGGTCGGCGAGGTGGGCGTCGAAGCCGGCCGAGATCAGGATCAGGTCGGGCCGGAACTCACGGGCGGCGGGCAGCACCGGGTCTTCGAGCAGCGGCAGCCAGACCTCTTCGCCCGACCCCCCGGGGACCGGCAGGTTGATCGTAAAGTCCTCGCCCGCTCCGGTCCCGGTTTCCGAGCGCGGTCCGGTGCCGGGGAAGATCCCGCCCTGGTGGATGCTGGCGAAGAGGACATCGGCGCGCTCGCGGAAGGCCGCCTCGGTGCCGTTGCCGTGGTGGACGTCCCAGTCGAGGATGAAGACGCGCTCGGCGCCGAGCTCACGGATCGCCAGCTCGGCGGCGATCGCGATGCTGTTGAAGAGACAGAAGCCCATCGCTCGCTCCGGCTCGGCGTGGTGGCCGGGGGGTCGGGCGGCGGTGAAGCCGACCTCGGCCTCGCCGCCGAGTAGCGCTCGGACCATCTCGCAGGCGCCGCCGGTGGCGTGCCGGGCGGCCTTGTAGGAGCTCGGGACGACGGCCGTGTCAACGTCGATCGTGCTGCCTCCGGATGCACAGAGCCGGCGGATGCGCTCGACATGCGTCGGCGTGTGCACCAGCTCCAGCTCCTCGGTGCTCGCCGCCGGCGCTTCGCGCCGCTCCCAGCCGAGCCAGTCGCGCTCGGTCAGATACTCCTCGATCGCCCGCAGTCGCTCCGGGTTCTCCGGGTGTCCGGGCAGGTGGGCGCGGGGATCGTGGTCGAAGGAAGAGGGGTGGCTGAAGTAGAGCATCTGCGCGTGCGATAGTTTCCGTGTCAAATGAATGAGTACGAGCGTCTCGGCATCACACCGACTCCGGATGACGGCAAACGTACCGGCGCCGAGGTCCCCTGGGACGAGTCGACCCGGCCGCGGCGGCCCGAATCGGGCGACGACGTGACCTACAGCGAGCAGGGCCGGCTCGTCGGCCAGCACCTGATCGACGTCCACGACATGCTGCGCCGCGAGCTCGAACAGTTGCGGGCGATCGTCGCCGAGGTCCAGGCCGGCGCGCTCGGGGCCGGCGAGGCGCGCTCGGCCCTGAACGAGATGGCGATGCGCCAGAACGACTGGGTGTTGGGCGCCTTCTGCAATCGCTACTGCGAGGTAGTGAGGCGCCACCACGGGCTCGAGGACGGCGCCATCTTTCCCCACCTGCGACAGAGCGACGCCAACCTCGAGCCGGTGATCGACCGCCTCACCGAGGAGCACCTGACGATCCACGACGCGATCGAGGCTGTCGACCGGGCCCTCGTCCACCAGATGCAGAACCCGGGCGAGCTCGACGGCCTGCAGGGGGCGATCGACCTCCTGACCGACGCGCTGCTCTCCCATCTCTCTTATGAGGAGCGGGAGCTGGTCGAGCCGCTCGCCCGCCACGGTTTCTACGCCGGCCAGGTCCGAGCGCCCGACCGGGGGTAGTGCCAGCCACACCCCAAGACGCCGGCCATCCGCATTCACAAACACCCCGGCGGGCGCGATGATCGCTCCCATGAAGCAGACGATCTCGAAGATCCGCGCCGGCGCCGCCCAATCGGGCCGCGACCTCGGCTACCTCGGGGCGATGTTCCTCAGCAGCATTCTCGCCTTCTGCGTCTGGGTCACCTGCCTGAGCGTCACCGTCTCGCTGCTGGTCTTCGTCGTCGGCGTCTTCGTCTGGCTCGGCAGCGCCTATGCCTTCCGTTGGACGACCTGGATCGATCGCCGCCTTGCCGGCTGGATCCGCCGCGAGCGAGTCGGGGCCGTTTATCGCCGGCCCGAGAGCCGCGGCGTCCTCGAGCTGCTGCGCTGCGTCACCACCGATCCCCAGACCTGGAAGGACCTCGGCTGGCTGGTCCTGCACTCGGTGCTCGGCTTCGCGCTCTCGCTGGGAGCGGTGGTCGTCACCGCTGTCGTCCTCGCCGACATCCTGATGCCGGCCTGGTGGTGGGCGATCCCGAACCCGGGGGAGCAGTACGGGATGACCAACCTCGGCGTCTTCACGGTCGAATCGACCGGTACCGCCTTCATCGTCACCGGCATCGGGCTCTTGCTGGCGCCGCTGGTGCTGCTGCTGAACCGCGGCGTGGTTCTGCTGCACTCCGGTCTCGCGATCCGGATCCTGGCGCCCTCGGAGAGCCAGCGGCTGCGGGCGCGGGTCGACGACCTAGCTTCCAGCCGAGCGGGCGCAGTCGAGGCGGCGCAGGACCAGCTGGAGCGGATCGAGCGTGACCTCCACGACGGCGCCCAGGCGCGGCTGGTCGGCCTCGCGATGGAACTGGGAATGGCCGAGGAGGAGCTCGAGCGCAACCCCGAGGCCGCGGTCGAGACGGTGCGCCGGGCGCGCGACGAGACGCTGCTGGCGCTGGGGGAGCTGCGCGACCTCTCGCGCGGGATGCGGCCGGCGCTGTTGGAGGAACGCGGGCTGGGGCCGGCGGTCGAAGCGCTGGTCGCGCGCTCTCCACAGCCTGTCTCCTTGAGCCTGGTCGGCTCGCTGGAGGAGATCCCGCAGCCGGTCTCCTCGGCCGCCTACTTCGTGATCGCCGAGGCGACGACGAACGCCGCCAAGCACAGCGGCTCCGAGCGGGTGCGGGTCCGGCTCGAGCATGCCGACGGAGCGCTGGCGATCTCGGTCGAGGACGACGGCCAGGGCGGCGCCGACGGCCGCGGCTCTGGCCTCGAAGGTCTGCGCAAGCGGGTTGCGGCGCTCGACGGCCGGCTCGAGGTGATCAGCCCCGCGGGCGGTCCGACGGCGGTGCGGGCGGTGCTGCCGTGCGGGTAATCGTCTGCGAGGACAGCGCTCTGCTGCGCGATGGGATCGTGCGCCTGCTCGAGGCGCACGAGTGCGAGGTGAGCGCCGCGGTTGCCGACGCCGACGCATTTCTCGCTGCGCTGGAGACGGACCGCCCCGATGTCTGTGTGCTCGACGTGCGGCTGCCGCCGGGCTTCTCCGACGAGGGCGTGCGGGCCGCGATCGAAGCGCGCCGCCGCTACCCGAAGCTGCCGGTCCTGATCCTCTCCCAGTACGTCGAGCAGACCTACGCGCGCGAGCTCTTCGCCAGCGGCGAGGGTGGCGTCGGCTACCTGCTGAAGGACCGGGTCGCCAACCCGAGCGAGTTCGTCGACGCCCTGAAGCGGGTCGCGGCGGGTGGCACCGCACTCGACCCCGAGGCGGTGGCGGAGCTGCTCGGCCCTGGCGAGGACCGGCTCTCGCTGCTGACCCCGCGCGAGCGCGAGGTGCTGGAGCTGATGGCCGAGGGCCGCTCCAACAACGGCATCGCCACCCGCCTGACGATCACCGACCGCGCCGTCGAGAAGCACGTCTCCAACATCTTCTGGAAGCTCGACCTGCCGGCCGGCGCCGAGGACCACCGGCGGGTGCTGGCCGTGCTGCGCTGGACCTCCGCGCAATGATTGAGCGATGCGAGCGATGGTCCTCGAGCGCGCCGGTGAGCCGCTGCGGCCCGCCGAGCTGCCCGATCCCGAGCCGGGACCGGGCCAGGTCCTGATCGCGGTCGCCGCCTGCGGCGTCTGCCGCACCGATCTCCACATCCTTGACGGTGAGCTGACCGAGCCGAAGCTGCCGCTGGTGCCCGGCCACCAGATTGTCGGCACGGTGGCGGGGTTGGGGGACGGGGCGGAGCGCTTCGCGTTCGGCGACCGCGTCGGCGTCCCCTGGCTGGGCTGGACCGACGGCGAGTGCCGCTACTGCCGCTCGGGTCGCGAGAACCTCTGCGACAACGCCCGCTTCACCGGCTATGACCGCGACGGCGGCTACGCCGAGTTGGCGGTCGCCGACGAGCGCTTCTGCTTCCCGATCCCCGCCGGCTACCCCGACGCGCAGGCGGCGCCGCTGCTCTGCGCCGGGTTGATCGGCTACCGCGCGCTGCGCCTGGTCGGCGAGGCCGAGCGGATCGGGTTCTACGGCTTCGGCGCCTCCGCCCACATCCTCTGCCAGGTCGCCGTCGCCGAAGGCCGCCGCGTCTTCGCCTTCACCCGGCCCGGGGACGAAGAGACCCAGTCCTTCGCCCGCGGCCTCGGTGCCGAGTGGGCGGGTCCCTCGGAGGAGGCGCCGCCGGAGGAGCTCGACGGCGCGATCGTCTTCGCCGCCGCCGGGCCGCTGATGCCGGCGGCGCTGCGGGCCAGCGCCAAGGGCGCGCGGGTGATCAGCGCCGGCATCCACATGAGCGACATCCCCTCTTTCCCCTACGAGATCCTCTGGGAGGAGCGCAGCCTCGGCTCGGTCGCCAACCTGACCCGCGCCGACGGCGAGGAGTTCATGGCCCTCGCTCCGAGCATCCCCGTCCACACCGAGGTCACCACCTACCCGCTGGAGCAGGCAAACCAGGCCCTCGACGACCTCCGGGCGGGCCGCTTCCGCGGCGCCGCCGTGCTGACCGTCGGCGGCTCGTAGATAGTCCGTCGCGGTCGGACGCCCTCAACCTTCGTCGGCGACCTCGTAATGGGTGACGCGCTCATCGCGCTCGATTAGAAACTCGTCGTCCTTGGGGTAGTAGACGGCGGTCTCGATGTCCTCGCCGGCGAAGCTGCGAATCGCCTCATATGAATCCCAGAGCGAGAAGGTAAGGAATTCGGTGCGCTCCTCGCTGTCACGGCGCAGCATCCAGGAGCCGCGATTGCCGGGGGTCGCCGCATAGGCCGAGAAGCCGGTCTCGCGGATGTAGTCCGCGTACTCGTCGGCGACCTCGCGTCGCACGACCCCTCTCCAGATCCTCGCGATCACCGCCTCACCTTAACCCGGGCGATGCCCCCGCTCGGCGGCGCTGCCTTGCCGGTCCAGGCCCCGAGCAGGATCAGCCAGGCACCGAACAGGACCTGGTCGCCGCGCTGCAGCAGGCCCTTGATCCCATCGATTGCATCACCGAGGTAGGTGACTCCGGTGAGCGCCGTCAGCAGCAGCCAAAGCGCGCCCAGCCCCAGCGTCACCTCACCCGCCGGGATACGCGAGTCCGTTCTAACCCGCGAAATACGCGGGTTTGAACGGACTCGCGGCAGGAGGCCGAGGCCGATCAGGAGGAAGGCGAGGACGGTGGCGATGATTTCGCCGGCGGTGGCGGCGACGTGGATCACGTCGAGTGGGTCGTAGGCAAGTGAGCAGGTCGGTTCCAGGCCTTCGGCGCAGTCGAGTGGGGCGGCGCTGGCGATGACGACCATCGCTCCGGTCGCGAGCAGGGCGTTGACGCCGAGGCGCAGGGTCCGCGAGCGACCGCCCAGCGGCCCCATCAGCAGCAGCGCGAAGCCGGCGATCGCCAAGCCGGAGAGGACGCCGAGCGCGACGAAGCGCCAGCCCGAGGACTCCGATCGCGTCGCGAGGTCGCTGATCCAGGAGCTGTCGAGGTCGTAGCGGTCGGCGAGCAGGCCTTCCAGCACCCAGTAGTTGCAGAGCAGCGCTGCGGCAACGCCGGCGAGCGCGATCGTTCGGGGGCGGCCCACGGCGCAACCCTAGCCGCGCGTTCACCCCGATTCGCGCCGCCGAATCCCGTGGGGGCGTTTGCGAGGATCCCGGCCGATGAGCGAGCCCGGGTCCGCCGACGCCAACCTCGACGCGATCCTTGCGACCGCCGAGCACGACCGCGAACGGCTCAACTCGAACGCGCTCGGCGCCTTCAGCCTCACCCTGCTCGGCGTCGCCTCCGTCGTCGGCGCCGGCATCTTCGTCGTCACCGGCGACGCCGCCGCCCACTACGCCGGCCCCGCGGTCCTGACCTCCTTCGTCCTCGCCGGGATCGTCGCCGGCCTCACCGCGCTCTGCTATGCGGAGCTCGCCTCGATGATCCCGGCCGCCGGCAGCACCTACTCCTACGCCTTCGCCGCTTTCGGCCCCTTCGTCGGCTGGTTCATCGGCTGGGATCTGCTGCTCGAGTACTTGTTCGCCGCCTCGACGGTCGCGGTCGGCTGGTCGGGCTACTTCGTCAGCTTGATGGGCTCGATCGGGATCCAGATCCCGCACGCCCTGGCCACCGCGCCGCTCGGTGACGACGCCGGGATCGTCAACCTGCCGGCGATCGCGGTGATGCTGCTGACCTCGGCCGCGCTCTGGCTCGGCACCCGCGAGTCCGCCATCGCCAACAACTCGATGGTGCTGCTCAAGCTCTCGATCCTGCTGCTGGTCGTCGTGGTCGGCATCTTCTACGTCACCTCTTCGCACTTGAAGCCGTTTCTGCCGGCCTCGACCGGCGGCTTCGGCGACTTCGGCTGGACCGGGATCCTGCGCGGCGCCGGCATCGTGTTTTTCGCCTACATCGGCTTCGACGCGGTCTCGACCGCGGCGGCTGAGGCGCGCAACCCGAAACGCACGGTCCCGATCGGCCTGATCGGCACGGTCCTGATCGCGACCGTGATCTACGTCGCCGTCGGCTTCGTCCTCACCGGCATGGTCAGCTACCACCAGCTCGGCGTCGCCGACCCGATCGCCGTCGCGCTGCAGGCCGGCGGCCGTGACCTTGACTGGCTGCTGAAGCTGACCGACATCGCCGCCGTCGTCGGCCTTGCCTCGACGGTGCTGGTCACCCTCTACGGGCAGACGCGGATCTTCATGCGGATGTCCGAGGACGGGATGCTGCCGCCGGCTTTCGGCAAGGTCAGCCGCCGGACCAAGACCCCGACGTTCTCTATCGTCCTCTGCGGGATCGTCGGCAGCATCGTCGCCGGCCTGATCCCGCTCTCGATCCTCGGCGAACTGATCTCGATCGGGACCCTGCTCGCCTTCATCATCGTCTCCACCGGCGTCGTCATGCTGCGCCGCCGCCGACCTGACCTGCCGCGCCCGTTCCGGGTCCCGGCGCTGCGGCTGGTTGCCGGCACCGCGATCGTCTCCTCGCTGGCGCTCATGGCGACGCTGCCCGGGGACACCTGGATCCGGCTCGCGGTCTGGGCTGCGCTCGGCCTCAGCGTCTACTTCCTCTACGCGCGCAAGCACTCGGCCAAGAAGATGGAAGCCGTCCTCGCCCGGGCCCGGGCCGAGAGCGCCTGATCGAGCCCGGTTACGGTTTGCGGCGCTGCCCCAGATCTTTGGTCGCGGCAATTGCTTTGTCGCGGGCTTTCTCTCCGGCAGCGAGCGCTTCTTCGCCGGCCGCGATCGCTTCGTCGCGGGTCGCCGCCAGCGCCTCGTTCGGCTTGCCGCCGACGAGGTCGCGGAAGCGTTCCTTGAAGCGCTCGGTACGACGCTCGGGACGGAAGCGCTCTTCGGCCCTGGCCTGCTTCTGTGGTCGTCGCTCGCCGTAGCGGCGCTTAGCCCAGATCGAGTCCGGCTTGCCGAGCCGGCAGGCGGCGTAGACCGCCAGCGGGCTGATGAAGATGCCGAGGATCCCGTGCAGGACCCGGCCCTTGGCGAGCGAGATCGCGACCACGAGGATGACGACCAAGATGACGAAGATGCTGCTGATCACCTGCTCGGTCGTGCTCGAGTCGAAGGTGACCGGGCTGACACCCAGCACCACCAGCAGCATCAGCGAGGCGGCGACCACAGTGGCGTCGATCGAGCTGCGGCCCTCGCGTTCCCAATAGACGTCCTCGAGGTGGACCCAGAGCGCGAACTCGTCGATCGTGAGGCCGATCCCGATCCCGAAGAACAGCGCGCAGATCTCGGTCCAGGGCTGGCGGCCATCGGCGACGAAGCCGAGGGTGCCGGCGACCATCATCGTCACGATCCCGAAGACGAGGTGGTGGACGTGGACGCCGCCCTCGCTTTCGATGTTGCCAGGCCACCAGGAGACTGCTTCGCTGCGGATGATCCGCGTGCTCATGCGGATGAAGGCGAAGGAGCCGAGCAGGCCGACGAGGACGAGGAAGACCGCCTGCTCGTGGTTGTCTTCGAGGTTGACCCAGAAGTCGGTGACGAATGAGGCCGAGACCATGATCCGATCCTATGTCGACCTGCGAGGATCGCACCTATGAGCGCGGACGGCGGCGGGCCCAAGGTCCTCTCGAAGAAGGGATACGAGAAGGAGCTGGAGCGACTGCAGACGGAGCTCGTCCACCTGCAGGAATGGATCGCCCACGCCGGCCTGCGGGTCGCCGTCTTGTTCGAGGGGCGCGACACTGCCGGCAAGGGCGGCGCGATCAAGCGGATCACCGAGAAGACCAACCCGCGCGTGGTTCGCACCGTCGCCCTCGGCACCCCGACCGAGCGCGAGAAAAGCGAGTGGTACTTCCAGCGCTACGTCGCCCAGCTGCCGGCGGCCGGCGAAATGTGCCTCTTCGACCGCTCCTGGTACAACCGCGCCGGGGTCGAGCGGGTGATGGGTTTCTGCACCGACGCCGAGTACGAGGAGTTCATGCGCTCGGCGCCTCGCTTCGAGGAGATGCTGCAGCGCTCCGGCCTGACCCTGATCAAGTACTGGCTCTCGATCTCCGACGAGGAGCAGGAGCGCCGCTTCCGGGCCCGGATCGACGATCCGACCAAACAGTGGAAGCTCTCGCCGATGGACCTCGAGGCCCGCGCCCGCTGGGTCGACTACGCCGAGGCCAAGGACGAGATGTTCGCCTACACCGACACCAAGGAGTCCCCCTGGTTTGTGGTCGAGGCCGACGACAAGCGCACCGCCCGCCTCAACCTGATCTCCCACCTGCTCGAACAGATCCCCTACGAGCAGGTCCCACACGAGAAGATCGAGCTGCCGCCGCGCCAGGAGCGCGCCTACGTGCGGCCGCCGGTCGACACGCAGACGTTCGTCCCAGAGCGCTACGTCGTCGAGTAGGCCTCTCGCGGCGAAGGCTCGAGCGCGAGCTCGCACTCGACCTCCTTGAGGTCGAATTCGGGGCCGATCCCGAAGGAGCGCTTCATCCGATCGCGGTGCAGCTCGTAGCGGCGGACCGCCTCACCCCGTCGGCCGCGCCGCAGGGCGATCTCGATGAAGAGGCGCTGTGCGTCGGCGTCGAAGGGCTCGATGTCGGCCAGCCGACGCGCCGGCGAGGCGGCGGCCTCGAGGCGGCCCGCGGCGAGCTCGAGGTCGATCTGGGCGCGGAGGACGTTGACGGCGAGGTCCCGCAGACGCTCGCGCTCCTCCTGCGCCCACTCGGCATAGGGATCCTCGGACATGAATTCGTCGCGGTAGAGCAGGTTGGCGCGGCGCAGGTGAGGGGCCGCCCCGCCGGGCTTGCCGCGGTCGACCGCGGCCAGCCCGGCGCGGGCTTCACGCTCGAACTCGTCGGCGTCGATCCAGACCATGCTGGTGTCGAAGAAGTAGCCGCCGCGGCGCGAGAGGATTGTGCCGGAGCCCGAACGCGGTTCCCGCTGTGGCTCGATCTTCTCGCGCAACGAGTGGATGTGGAAGCGCAGACGGTTACGTCCCTCTTCCGGTCCGGCTTCGGGCCAGAGGGCCTCGGCGATCTGATCGCTGGCGACCGCGCGACGGCGTTCGCAGACCAGGTATTTGAAGACCTCCCCGGGACGCTGTGCGAGCCACTCGCCGTTTACCGGTCCGGACGGTCCCTCGACCTGCACCCGGCCGAGGGTCTCGATTCGGAGCTCGGCCTGCCGGCCACCGACGGAGTCGCCGTGCCAGCCCTGTCGAGTGCGACGCCGCCGGTCGCCGGGTCGCCCTGGCCGCAGGTGGAGCAGAACCTGGGTCCGCTCGTCGTCGAGAACCGAGGCGGTCACCCAGGCGGCGGTCTGTAGACGGCCGCCGTCGAGGTCGATCCGTATCTCCGGCAGCTCGCGCCTGGAGGCGAACGCCAGGGCCGAGATGCAGCCGCTGTTGAGAATCGTGCCGAGACGGTCGCAGATCAGCTCACAGCAGGACCAGCGCTCGTCCGTGCTGCTGTCGCCGGCGAAGAGGATGCGGCGGGCCTGGTGGTTCAGCCGAACGATTCGGCCGTCGCGATCGATCAGCGCAAGGCCGTACGGGAACCGCTCGAAGAGCTGCGGTGACTCCGCTGCATGCGCCGAATGGATCTTCAGCCCTGCCAAGCTTTGGCTCCTCCTTCGATCCCCGTACAACAAAAACCTACGCGTTTGTAACAAAGTTGGCAATGACCCGGCCCGGGACGTCCGGATTTGGCAACTAATTCCCAGCTAGCGCTGTTTCAAATCCGTAACAACGTGCCTTCGCGTTAGCTGCCGCTGCAGGTCAACTCGGGAGGAGCTGGGTTTTGCAGGGCAGTTCACAGGTGCCGGCGGGCAGTCATCTGCTCGCCACGCCGTTCACCCCAGATACGGCCCCGCCGGGGCTCTCGGTGCGTCGCCGCTGGTTCGTGGCCCCGTTGCTCCTGCTCGCCTTCGGCCTGGCGGCGGCGGCGATGCAGTCCTCGTTCCCGCAGATGACCTACGAGTACGGCCGCTTCATCCGCGACCTCGGTCAGGACCCGAGCCTGCTGCTGCCGAAGCAGGCTTCGATTGCGATCCGGCCGCTGTTTGCCTCGCTGCTGATCCTCTTCGCCCTGTTCGCCGCTGGCCCCTGGCGCCGTCGCCTGCGACTGCTGGCGATGTCGCTCGGCCTTTACATCTCGTTGACGATTCTCGTCGACGTCGCCCTGGCGCGTCTCTCGGCGGTCGGCGGCCCCTCGCCGTTCATGGCCTACGGCAACGTGATCGCGGGTCTGGTCGGGATCTTCGTCGTCGCCATCGCGGTCTTCGCCAACGCCCGCCTGCCCGAGGACGTCCGCGTCGAACGGGAGCTGCCGCTGCGCTGGCTGCCGTTGGCGCTGCTGGCGCTGGCGGTGGCGGCCTCGGCCGCGGTCGCGGTCGCCACCGAGGATCTCGCGGGTGGCTACATCCACGACCATCTCGACAACCTGCCGCTGCTCGGCGGCAGCGGTTCGGCGATCGTCATCTTCTTCATCGCGCTGCCGGTCGCGCTCTGCCTGCTCGGCGCGATCGCCGGCTTCTTTCGACGCAGGCCCAGGCGCGGTGAGTGCCTCTCGGTCGCCTTCATCGTCCCCGCCCGCGACGAGGAGGGCCTGATCGGGACCTGCATTCACGCGATCGCCGACGCTGCCGCGGCCTATCCGGGGGCGGTTGAAGCGATCGTGATCGAGAACGGATCCAGCGACGGCACCGCCGCCGAGGCAAGCGACGCCTTTGACTCCCATCCCCTGCTGAGATCGCGCCTGATCGAGTGCCCGGCGTTGGGGAAGAGCAGGGCACTCAACGTCGGTCTGGCCCGGGCGCAGGCCGACGTGATCGTCCGCATCGACGCCGATACCCTGGTCACGCCGGAGCTGCTGGTCAAGGCGATCCCGCACTTCTGGGATCCCCGGGTCGGGGGCGTCGGAGCGCTGCCGGTGCCGCGCGAAAGCAAGGGGTGGATCGCCCACATGCGGGCGATCGAGACGTACTACGGAGCCGCCTTCAAGCGGATCGCCCAGAACGTCGCCGACTGCGTCACCGTCCTGCCCGGCGCGACCGTCGCCTACCGCCGCTCGATCCTGATCCAGCTCGGCGGCTTTGCCGAGGGCGTCAACGGCGAGGACGCCGACATCACCGTCCGGGTCGGGCGGCTTGGCTACAGGGTCGTCGCCGACTGGCGGATCCGGACCTACACCGACGTTCCGCACAACCTCTCGCAGCTGCGCGAGCAGCGGATGCGGTGGTCGCGCGGGCTGTACCACATGGTCGGTCGCAATCGCTCGGCGATCTCGATGCGACAGGGCCTGCGCGGGATGTGGATGCTGCCCTGGGCCTCGTTCATGATGTTTCGCAAGCTGATGCTGGTGCCCTTCGCGGTCGCCGCGCTGGCGATGATCGTCGCCCACCCCTCGACGCTGCCGCTGCACGAGATCGCCGCCGCCGGCGCGATCGTGATCGGCGTCCAGTTGATCCAGATGATCGCGGTGGTGCTCTTCTACCGCCAGCCCGGTCTGGTGATGGTGCTGCCGAGCTACCTGGTCTTTCGCCTGATCGTCACCTACTACGCGTTGGAGACCCTGTTGACGCTGGCTTTCGAGCCATCTGGGGAGATGGAAGCAGTCAGCCAGCGTCCGTTGCTCAGTCTCGTCCCCGAAACCGAGCTTCATTACGACGAAGCAGAACCAGTCCCAATCCCAATCAACTCGGAGGCGTAGATGCGGATTCTCATACTCGGCGGAGACGGCTACCTCGGGTGGCCGACCGCGATGCACTTTTCAGCCGGCGGACACGAGGTGCACGTGGTCGACAACTACATGCGGCGACAGATGCTGACGGAGGTCGGATCGGACTCGCTGACGCCGATCGGGACTTTGCCCGACCGGGTCACGGCCTGGGCCGAGCTGACCGGAC
Source organism: Solirubrobacterales bacterium (assembly GCA_035472275.1). GTDB lineage: Bacteria > Actinomycetota > Thermoleophilia > Solirubrobacterales > 70-9 > VAYN01. The sequence continues at coordinate 143,254 of DATIPH010000030.1, read as the reverse complement.
GCGAGATCGGCTGCACCCTCGGCGACCTCACCGAGCACGAGCTGGTTCTGCGGGTGTTCGAGGAATTCGAACCCGAGGCGATCGTTCACTACGGTGAGCAGCCGAGCGCTCCCTACTCGATGGGCAGCCACTACCGGGCCCTGAAGACCCAGACCAACAACGTCGTCAACACCCTCAACGTGCTGTACGCGATGCGCGACGTCTGCCCCGACGCGCACCTGATCAAGCTCGGGACGATGGGGGAGTACGGGACTCCCAATATCGACATCGAGGAGGGGTTCATCGAGATCGAGCACAACGGGCGCAGCGATGTCCTCCCGTTCCCGAAGCTGCCCCACTCGCTCTACCACTGCTCCAAGGTCCACGACTCGACCAACATCCACTTCGCCTCCCGGGTCTGGGGCACGCGGGCGACTGACCTGAACCAGGGTGTCGTTTACGGCATGGAGACGCTGGAGACGAGGATCGACCAGCGTCTGGCGACCCGCTTCGACTACGACGAGTGCTTTGGTACGGCGCTGAACCGCTTTTGCGTGCAGGCGGTGATCGGTCACCCGCTCACGGTCTACGGCTCAGGCGGCCAGACCCGGGGTTACCTCAACCTCGTCGACACGCTGCGCTGCGTCGAACTGGCGGCGCTGACCCCGGCCGTCGAGGGCGAGTACCGAGTCTTCAACCAGTTCACCGAGCAGTTCTCGATCGGCGAACTGGCCGAGATGGTGCGCGACGCAGGTGAGGAGTACGGCCTGGAGCCAGTCGAGATCGACTCCTGCGAGAACCCGCGGACCGAGAAGGAGGAGCATTACTACAACGCCAAGCACACCAAGCTGCTCGACCTCGGGTTGGAGCCGCACATGCTCTCGAAGGAGCTGATCTGCTCGACCTTCGAGGTGATCGAGCGCCATCGCGACCGGATAATCGCGGAGGCGATCCCGCCGAAGACCCGCTGGCGGGACGATCTCGGCGAGCCGGTGCTTGCCTGAGCGAGCCCGATGGCGCCCGACCATCTACCCGACAGAGGCCCCCGCCTGCCGCGGATTCTGCGGTTCCTGGTGGCGGGCGTGCTCTGCTGGAGTCTGCTGATCGCCGCGGCGATCGCGGTCGTCAAAATCAAAGACGACGAGGCGGCGGCGGCGAGGACTTCCCTGCCGTCGCCGCGGGTCGCGCTGACGCCGCGGATGGAATATCTATGGAGTCACTTCCCGCGGTTCCACGATGTGGTCCCGGTTCTCGCCTACCACGGCGTCAATACCGAGAACAACTACCTCTCGGTGACCCGCAAGAAGTTCGCCCAGCAGATGCTGGCACTGCGCACGGCCGGTTTCCACACGATCTCGATGGCGCAGTACGCGCACTACGTCGAAACCGGCAGCACCGCCGACCTGCCGTCGAACCCGATCCTGTTGACCTTCGACGACGGCCGGCTCGACTCCTACCGGGGCGCCGACCAGACGCTCGACCGCTTCCACGACAAGGCGACGATCTTCGTCGTCGCCTCCTGGCCGGAATCGCGACCAGGCTGGGCTCTGCACTGGTCTGAGCTGGCGAAGATGCAGGAAAGTGGACGCTGGGACATCCAGGAGCACGCCGGTACGGGTCATCATCACATCCGCGTCCAAGCCGACGGCAAGAGCGGGGAATTCTATGCCTTCCGGCGCTGGACCGAAGGGGGCCTGGAGCCGTTCTCCGCCTACCAGGAGCGCGTCACCCATGACGTCGAATGGGGCGAGCACATGCTGCGCCAGCACATCCCCGGCTACCGGCCGCTCGGTTTCGCCGTCCCCTATTCGAATTACGGGCAGCGCTTCACCAACGACGAACGGATCCCCGACTTCTTTCTCTCGTTCCTCCACACGCAGTTCCCGGTCGTGATCGACGGCGACTACCTCGACGAGGGGGAAGGCCGCCCCTACGAGATCAAGGGCCGGGGCGGTGAACAAGCGATCACCTACCGGATCACCCAGGGGCCGGTCGAGAGCCTGCCGGTGCTCGCCTGTCGCCTCCGAGATTTCGTCCTGCAGGTACCGCTCTGGCGTGAGTACTCGTGCCTGGGCTCCGACCGGGGGGGCGCCCCATCCGTCTACTCCGGATAGCCATCCTCAGTTCAGCACTGCTGGCGGTGGCGCTGGTCGCGGTCGTCCTTGGCGCGGGCTTCGGCAAGGACTCCGGCTCCCAGCGGCCAGCGGCGGGTCGTCAGCCCTCGCCCCCGCCCGGACACGTCACCTGGATTCTCAGCGGCGATGACCTGGCGCTGTTGCGCGATGGCAATGCCGGGCTCGGTCGTCGCTATTTCGACAACCGCGACACCTTCGTCGTCGGTAAGGTCGACGGCGCCCAGGACATGGTGCCGCGGGGCTTCCGCTCGATTCCCACCCTCAGCTACGCCAGCCTGCGTGCTTTTGAAGACGACGTCCATTTCGGCCGCATCGATCCCCGCATCGGCGCCGTCATCTACGACCCCGAGGCTTGGGGGAGGACGCCGGCGGTCGAGCAAGAAGCGCCGGTCGCCTCGATGCGGCGGTTCAACCGGCTCGCCTCCCATTGGGGCTACGGTGCGATCGTCGCACCGGGCCGGGACCTGGCGCTGGATGCTGCGGCTGGCTGCGCTAAGCACACCGGCGAAATCCTCGATCAGGCCTACCTTCGTTGCGGACTGATCGCCGGCGCCGGCACCGCGGAGGGCTTCGTGATCCAGGCCGCTCCCGAGGAGCTCGAGCTCGACAAGCTGCATTCGCTGCTGCGGCGTGCCCGGCTTCAGCTTCGGGTCCAGTCCCCGCAGGCATTGGGGCTGGCGAGTCTGAGCACGGCGCCCCCGGGCGCGGATGAACCGACGTGGCCGATCGACCTCCTGCGCGCCGCCCGGCTGGAGCTCGCCCATGTGCCAGGGATCATGCTCAACTTCACGCCGGCGACGACGGAGGTCGCCGCCAGCTTCCTCCGTGACCTCGAGCGGGAACGTCTCGTCCACGGCCTGCTGGTGGCGCGTCGCGACTGACCTAGCCTCGGGTCAGGCGTCGAGGAGATGGAGAAAGCGCACCATGGTCTCGCCGTCGCCTGAGTTGACCGTGGTGTAGAAGCCGCTGACATAGGGCAACGCGGCGCGGGCGCAGGCGAGCATTCTGCGGGGAGAGACGTGGTTTCCGGTGGGGGAGGCGGCGATGTTGCCGAGCACGGTGACCTCGGGATTCGCTGCGCGAGCCTGGGCGGCGGCGCGGCGGACGAAGTTGCCATAGGCACGGGCGCCGCGGACCTCCAGCGCCTGCGCCTGGATGTCGATCACGTCGGCGTGGCGCGCCGCCTTGCCGGCGAGGCCGAGATCGAGGTAGCACTCAGCGTAGGTCTCGCCGGCAGGGTGGGGGAGGACGCCGCAGAGATCCTGGGCGGGACCGGTGTAGCAGCGCCAACCGTGGCTGTGAGCGAGGCCGCAGAACCGGCGTTGGTAGTAGCCCGGATGCCGCTGCTCGGATGGTGGAGTCTCGGGCCAAGCCTCGTTGTCGTAGTGGACGACTTTGACGTATCCGGGGACGAGGCCGGCCCGGACGTCGGCGGCGAATTGGGAGAAGCTGCTCCAGCGATCGGTGCTGGCGACGTCCCATCCCGAAGGCGCCGGATCCTCGCGCAGCGGCGAGCTGTTCTGGATCAGCGTGCTCGGGGTGTCAAAGTCTCTGGCGGCCTGGCCCGCGTCGGCCGAAGCAACATTTTCCAGCGACGAACGAGCCATCGCCCACCGCAACTTCGAGCCGGCCGTGGCGGCCTCCTGACCGGCGGACGAGAGGCCGACCATAGTCAATGACGCCGCCAGTACGACGACGCCGACGGTGAAGGCCCCAGCGCGGGAGATCATGCCCGGATTCCCGAGCTGGGTCGAATTCTCGATTCCACCCCCGTTCTATCGACCTGCTGGCCACGGCCTTGAGAAATGGCCGGCCAGCGGACGACTTTCCGGGAACGCGTCGGACCTAAGCTGGCGTTTCCTCGGCCTTGCGGATCGGCGGCTCGAGGAGCTTGCTCAGGACCGGGACGTCGAGGAAGCCCTCGACGCTGGCGTAAAGCATGGCGACGCGGGGGAGGTCGGAAACGTCGTCGATCACGACCGAGCGCGGGACCCACTCGGGGTCGAACTTCTGGTTGAAGTCCCGCAGGCTCTGGATCTGGAAGAAGGGGTTGAGGCCTTTTGCCATCAGGCGCTGCAATTTGCCGCTGAGGCCGGCGTCCTCGGCCGAGTCGAGCAGCCGTCCCCAGGCGGCGAAGTTGAGTGAGAGGCGCTTGAAGCCGCGGGCGCCGAGCGCCAGCGCCGCCTCGGAGATCAGGTACTCGGTGAGGCCGTTGGCCGAGTCCGGCCGGCGCCGCATCAGGTCGAGGGAGTAGCCGGGTTCCTCGCCGTAGACGGGAACGAAGCGGAGGAAGCCGGCAACCCGGCCGCCGTCGCGCTCTTTCGCGATCGCGATCACGAAGTCCGGGTTGGTCCCCTCGACTTCCTCGCCGAGCTCCATCGTGAAGCCGCGCTCGGGCGAGCCGTCGCGCCACTCGGCGCTGATCTCGTTGAGCTCGTCGATCAGGCCCTCGCTCGCCTCGGTCTCGGCGATCAACTCGAACTCATGGCCCTTGGCGACGTGCTTGACCGCGGTCCGGGCCGCCTTCATCTCGGCGCCGTCGAGGCTGAAGCGGTCGGGGTGGACGATCGCCTCGTCGCCGAGGTAGATCGGGTGCATGCCGCGCTCCTTGTAGAGATCGGCGTCGGCCTCGCGGACGGCGAAGAAGGCGACCCGCCAGCCGCGCTCGGCGCAGAAGGCGAGGAACTCGTCGAGGGTGCGGGCGGTGTCCTGTGGCGGCCCGATCGGGTCGGCGGCGACCATCGCCGTCCCCCGCACATACAGATAGGCGATCAGCGAGTGGCCGTCGTGCGAGAAGAAGTAGTTCTTGTCGCGGCGCAGGGCGAAGTAGTCGAGGGTGTCGTCGCCCCACTCGCGGACGATGTCCTCAGCCCGGCGGCGGCGCTCGGCGCTGGGCGGCTCGGCCTGGACGAAGGTCCGCAGCAGCAGGAAGAGGAAGGCCAGCAGCCCGATCACGCCGAGCATGATCAGGGTGATTTCGAAGAAGTCGCCGAACACCTCGCGGTTGTAGGTGTAGGGGCCGTCGAGGCCGATCATCCCCTTGAAGGCGGTCTCGATGTTGCCCCACAGGGTCAGGGCCTGGGGGATGTGGCCGCGCTCGGCGAACAGCGTGATCGAGGTGAAGACGAAGACGAAGAGCAGGTAGAAGGGGACGAAGACCGCCGCTTGGACCAAAGAGCCGGGGTCGCCGTGGGCGCGGAAGTCCTGGCGGAACCAGATCAGGGCGCCGAGCATGCCGACCGAGAGCAGGACCGAGATCGGGTCGGGGCCGTGGACCAGGTGGACGAGGGCGGCGGCGGCGAAGAGGATCACCGCGATCGCCCAGGCGCGGCGCTTGCCACGGGAGAGGCCGCGGGCGACGGCGAGGATGCCAAGCCCGATCGCCACCGAGGCGATCAGCCCGGCCGAGCGGCCGCCGCCGTGGATGAAGGTGAAGTGGCCGATGTCGAAGCGGATCGAGGTCGCGGTCGGGAGGAGGGAGAAGATCGCGACGATTACGGAGAGCCAGGCGAGGGGGCGGAGGCTGGGGCGGCGGTTTAGCGTGGCCGCCGTCGGTACGCCCTCTGAAATCGCGCTACCCGGCAGAGTGATTTCGGAGGGGGTACCGACGGCGTCCCCACGGGCCGTCTCGTCAGGCATCGCTCCCCCGGCCGTCGCGAAGTCGGCGGCGCGAGGGGCTCCGTCCGACGCCGTCGTTGGAGCTGGCGAGGGAGCAAGCGTTCCGTCGTCCCCTTCGGGTCGCAGCGTCGGGAAGAGGATCACGTCGCGGATCGCTTCGGCGCCGGAGATCAGCATGACCAGGCGGTCCATGCCGATCCCGAGCCCGCCGGTCGGCGGCAGCCCGTACTCGAGCGCTTTCACGTAGTCGTCGTCGACCGGTTCGGCCTCGTCGTCACCGCCGGCCTGCAGCTTCGCCTCCGCCTGGAACCGTTCGGCCTGGTCGACCGGGTCGTTGAGCTCGCTGTAGGCGTTGGCGAGCTCGCGGCCCGCGACGACCAGCTCGAAGCGCTCGGTCAGTTCGGGGTCGTCGCGGTGGGCCCGGGCCAGCGGCGAGACCTCCCGCGGGTGGTCCATCACGAAGGTCGGCCAGGTCAGCAGGTGCTCAGAGCTGTCGTCGTAGACCTCGGCCATGATTTTCCCCGAGCCCCAGGCCTCGAGGTACTCGACGCCGCGCTCGTCGGCGATCTTCCGCGCGTCGGCGACCGGCATCGAGGGGTGCATCTCGACGCCGGCGTTCTCCTTGATCAGCTCCGCCATCGTCGCCCGCCGAAAGGGCGGCTTCAGATCGACGTCCTTGCCGTCGATCTGGACCACCGTCGACCCGATCGCCTCCTCGCAGGAGGTGGCGATGATCGTCTCGGTCAGGTCCATCATGTCGTGGTAGTCGCCGAACGCTTGGTAGGCCTCGAGCAGGGTGAACTCAGGGTTATGGCGGGTGTCGAGGCCCTCGTTGCGGAAGACGCGGCCGATCTCGAAGACCCGGTTCATGCCGCCGACGATCAGCCGCTTGAGCGGCAGCTCCAGCGCCACCCGCAGGGTCATGTCGATGTCGAGCGCGTTGTGGTGGGTGATGAATGGCTTCGCCGCAGCGCCGCCGGCCTGGCCGAGCAGGACCGGCGTCTCGACCTCACTGAACCCCTTCTCGGTCAGCACCCGGCGCGTGGTCGCGATCACCGCGGAGCGGATCCGGAAGACGCGCCGAGAGTCCTCGTCGAGGGTGAGGTCGAGGTAGCGCTGGCGGTAGCGGGTCTCGGGATCGGTGACGCCACGGCGCACGTCCGGCAGCGCCCGCAGGCTCTTCGAGAGCAGCTCGAACTTCGCCACCCGCACCGTCAGCTCACCGTGGTTGGAGGCGATCACCGTCCCCTCGACCCCGATCCAGTCGCCGAGGTCGAGGTCGGAGAACTCGTGCAGCTCGTCAGAGCCGACCGCGTCGCGGGTCGCCATCAGCTGGATCTGGCCGCTCTCGTCCTGGAGGTCGGCGAAGTCGAGGCTGCCGTGGCGGCGCTCGGCCAGAACCCGACCGGCGATGTGAACCACCTTGCCGGTGTCGGTGCCGGCGGCGATCTCACCGAACTCGGCGCGGATCGCGGCCGCCGTCGTGTCGCGGTCGAAGCGGACCGGGTAGGGATCGATCCCGCGCTCGCGCAGGTGGTTGAGCTTCTCGAGCCTTTGAGTGCGGACTTCCTCCTGGAAATCGGCTGGTTTCTGAACCTCCTCCGGACTCATCGGCGCGATCCTAGGCGGTGGCCGGGGCGGAAGCGGGCTCTTGGACGGATTGAGCCTCCGATTGCGAGCGGGCCAGGATTGCCATCCCCGCCAGCGCCGCGGCCAGCGCGATCACCGTCCCGACCAGTTGCAGCGCGTCGGTATGGAGCGACTCCTGCAGCAGGGTGACGCCGAGGACGACCGAGGTGATCGGGTCAAAGGCGAGCGAGGTCGCGACCGCGGGCGCCAATGCCCCGGTGTTGAGGGCGAGCTGGTTGAAGGTCATCGAGGAATAGCCGACGGCGATCAGGGCGTAGAGGTGCCAGTGGGTGAAGATTTCGAAGACCCCTTCGTCGAACTGGTCGGCGACGACCTTGGTCAGCGCCGCCGAGAGGGCGAAGAGGACGCCGGTGGCGGTGCCGAGCAGCGCCGCCCGCCGCGGGGCTGAGCCGAACCGCCCCATCACCGCCAGCGGCACGCAGATCGCGATGCAGGCGCCGCCGGCGATCAGCCACTCGCCGAGTGGGGCATCGTCGCGGCCGCCCGACGGATCCGCGATCGTGAGGAAGCCGATCAGGGCGACGACGACGAGCAGGGCGGCGCCGATATCGATGCGTTTGATCCGCTGGCCGGTGAAGCGGGCGCCGAGCGGCAGCGCGAAGACAACGGTCGAGACCAGCAGCGGCTGCACCACCGCCAGCCGGCCGACCGCGAGTGCCACCGCCTGGCAGACGAAGCCGAATGCGTCGGCGGCGATCCCGGCCAGCCAGACCGGCCGCCGCGCCATCTGCACCAGCAACCCTGCGCTCGAGCCCTCGCTCGGCTTTTCCAGCCCGGCCTTCTGCTGGAGCACCGTGCCGAAGGCGAAGAAGAGCGCCGCGGCGATCGCCAGGACTATGTCCACGCCAAGCCCCGGAAACTGATTCGATGGTCCTCGATGCCCGGCAATCTAAACCCGACCGACTACCTCGCGATCGACCGCCTCCTCTCCGACGAGGAGCGCGACATCCGCGACACCGTCCGCGCCTTTGTCCAAAAAGAGGTCGTTCCCAACGTCGGCGAGTGGTTCGAGCAGGCGACGATCCCGCGCGAGCTGGCGCTCGAGCTCGGCAAGCTGAACGTGCTCGGCATGCACCTCGAGGGCTACGGCTGCGCCGGCGCTTCGGCCACCGCCTACGGCCTCGCCTGCATGGAGCTCGAGGCCGGCGACTCGGGCGTGCGGAGCTTGGTCTCGGTCCAGGGCTCGCTGGCGATGTTCGCGATCTGGCGCTGGGGCTCCGAGGAGCAGAAACAGGAGTGGTTGCCGCGGATGGCTTCGGGGGAGGCGCTCGGCTGCTTCGGGCTGACCGAGCCCGACGCCGGCTCGGATCCCGGCGCGATGCGGACCCGCGCCCGCCGCGACGGCGAGGACTGGATCCTGCACGGCCAGAAGATGTGGATCACCAACGGCTCGCTGGCCGAGGTCGCCGTCGTCTGGGCACACACCGACGAAGGCGTTCGCGGCTTCCTCGTCCCGAAAGGGACCAAGGGATTCACGACCCAGGACATCCACAAGAAGCTCAGCCTGCGGGCCTCGATCACCTCGGAGCTGCTGCTCGACGACGTCCGCCTGCCCGCCAACGCGGTCCTGCCCGAGGTGAGCTCGCTAAAAGGACCGCTCTCGTGCCTGAACGAGGCCCGCTACGGGATCGTCTGGGGCGCGGCCGGCGCCGCCCGCGCTTGCTACGAATCCGCGCTCGACTACAGCAAGGAGCGGATCCAGTTCGACAAGCCGATCGCCTCCTTCCAGATCCAGCAGGCAAAGCTGGCGCAGATGGCGCTCGAGGTGAACCGGGCGACCCTGCTCGCCCTCCACCTCGGTCGCATGAAGGACGAGGGGACACTGATTCCCGAGCACGTCTCGATGGGCAAGCTCGGCAACGTCAACGCCGCCCTCGAGGTCGCGCGCAGCGCCCGTCAGGTGCTCGGCGCCAACGGCGTCACCCTCGAGTATCCGGTGATCCGACACATGAACAACCTCGAGTCAGTCGTCACCTACGAGGGCACCGCCGACGTCCACTCGCTGGTCATCGGCGGTGCTGTGACCGGCATCAACGCCTTCCGTTAGAGGCCCCTTGCCGACCCTCCGCGCACGCGCTGCCAGAGGTAAATCGCCAGCAAAATAAGGATAATCACGACTAGGATTCCAACGATGGTCACAGTTACTCACTCCTCCGTTTTGGATTGAGTTCCTTGTGCCCTGAGCTGGAATCCCCAAACCCCGATCGGGGGGATCGCTGGCTCAGGCCCTGACCAGTTCGACCACTCGCTCCGCTTGCACGGGGTGGAGACGGACCTCGACCCGGCCGGAGCGGTTGTCGTGGAAGAGCGAGGCCTCCCACGCGATGAGGACCGTGTCCGGCTCCTCCGCCGAGACCGCGATCGCGCCGAAGCGCTCGTCGTCGCGGGGTACGTCGACGAGCTTGCCCCGTGCGCCCCAGACCAGCAGCCGCCGGTCGGTGACGCAGACGGCGCCGGCGACCCCGACCTTGCGTAGCTTCGAGCGCTTGCCCGGCGCCTTGTAGTTGTGGAAGGTGAGGGTCCCGGTCAGGCCCTCCTCGAGCAGCAGCACGTCGTCGCCAGCAACCTGGTCGCGGACCATCTTCGGCAGCCGGCCGGAGCCGAAGAGCAGGCGCTTGAACGGGTTCACTCTCAGCGCTCGCCGACGTCGGCGCTCAGCACCGGCTTCAGGTCGAGGACCGGGGTGCCGTCGATCGCCTCCAGCCCGCTCACCCGCAGACGCTCGCCGTCGACCTCCACCACCGCGACCCGGTGCAAGCCGATCGGGTTCGGGCGGTCGGGCGAGCGAGTCGCGAAGACGCCCTGCGGCGGCCGCGCGGCGTCGCCGCGGGGGTGGACCCGGAGCGCCTGGCGATCGGCGCGGTCGAGCCAGGTGATGACGATCAGCTCGTCGCCGACGGCGATGCCCTCGAGCCCGGGGGCGAGCGTGGGGGAGAGCTCGACCCAGGCCTCCGGGGCGCCCTCGTCACCCTGCTTCGGTGCGGCGGCGAGGTCGGTCAGCGGCGAGGAGACCCACCCGATCGCCTCCAGCTCGACTCGCCGCGCGCTCACGCCGCGAGGGTAGCCGAGCCGGATCAGCGCTTGATGAATTGACCACGCTCTGGTGTGGTCAATTCAGCAAACGCGCCTTGGGCACCTGCTGGGTGATGCAGTGGATGTTGCCGCCGCCGAGCAGGATCTCGCGGGCGGGGACGCCGACGATCTCGCGAGCGGGGAAGCAGCGTCCGAGGATTGACGCCGCTTCGGCGTCGGTGCGCTCGTCGAGCAGAGGGAAGACGACCCGCGAGTTGCCGAGGTAGAAGTTGACGTAGGAGGCGGCGAGGCGGTCGCCGGCACGCCGCGGCTTCATCCCCGCCGCCGAGTCGACTCCCTCCGCCTCGGCGGCGGTGATCGTCAGCGGGCCGGGGGAGGGGATGGTGATCACCTCGAACGGCCGCCCGCGGCCGTCGGTTTCCGCTTCGAGCCGCTCGCGGGCTTCGCGGGAGATCTCGTGCTGGGGGTCGGAGGGGTCCTCGCTCCAGGTGAGGAGGACTAGCCCAGGCCGAGCAAAGCAGGCGAGGTTGTCGACGTGGCCGTCGGTCTCGTCCTCGAAGACGCCGCGGCCGAGCCAGACGACCTTCTCGGCGCCGAGGTATTCGCGCAGCGCGAGCTCGATCTGCGCCCGCGAGAGCTCCGGGTTGCGGTTGTGGTTGAGCAGGCACTGCTCGGTGGTCAGCACGGTGCCCTCGCCGTCGACGTGGATCGCGCCGCCCTCGAGTACCAATGGCGCCCGGTAGCGGTCGGCGCTCTCGAGCTCCAGCACCTTGGCGGCGACCCGGTTGTCGCGGTCCCAAGGGGCGTAGAGCCCGCCCTCCTTGCCGCCCCAAGCGTTGAAGATCCAGTCGACGCCGCGCCGGCGGCCCTCGCCGTCGACCACGAAGGTGGGCCCGGTGTCGCGGATCCAGGCGTCGTCGGTCGAGACCTCGACGATGCGGACCGAGTCGGGCAGGTGCGCCCGAGCGCGCTCGAACTGGGCGTCGGAGGCGGCCATCGTCACCGGCTCGGAGGCGGCGATCGCGGTCGCGACCGCGGCGTAGGCGGCCTGCGCCGGCGCGGCGCCCTGGCGCCAGTTGTCGGTCCGCTCCGGCCACGCCATCCAGCAGCCTGTGTGCAGCTCGAACTCACCGGGCATGCGGAAACTGTCGGCGGCAGGAGTCGATTCGAGCGTCGCGCTCACCGTTCCAGGCTACCCTCGGGGAGATGGCCGAGACCCAGGTGATCGCTGCGGCGGGGATCGAGGACTCGCCGGCGCGGACGCGACCGGCCGAGCGCCCGCCGTTCCGGATCGCCGCTGTGCAGGAGCGCTGGCACCCCGATCCCGAGCAGCACCGAGCGGCATTGGCGAACGGGGTGCGGTTGGCGGCCGAGGCCGGCGCTCGCCTCGTCTGTCTGCAGGAGCTGACCCTGAGCCGCTACTTCGCGGTCGAGCCCGGGGGGCCGGCGGCGGTCGGGGCTGAGCCGGAGGTGCTGCCGGGCGGCCCGACCCACTGCTTCGCCGCCGAGCAGGCGGCAGCGCACGGCGTCCACGTCCACGCCTCGCTCTTCGAGCGCGCCGAGGAGGGCGACGGCCTCGGCTTCAACACCGCGATCCTGGTTGCCCCCGACGGCGAGCTCGTCGCTCGCACCCGCAAGCTCCACATCCCGGTGACCGCCGGCTACTACGAGGATCGTTACTTCCGCCCTGGGCCGGCTGAGGACGACCCGTTCCCGGTCGTCGCCCTTGGCGAAGCGAAGCTCGGGCTACCGACCTGCTGGGACCAGTGGTTCCCGGAGCTCGCCCGCGCCTACAGCCTTGCCGGGGCGGAGGTCCTGATCTACCCGACCGCGATCGGCTCCGAGCCCGACCACCCCGAGTTCGACACCCAGCCGCTCTGGGAGCGGGTGATCGTCGCCAACGGGATCGCCAATGGCCTCTTCATGGTTGCCGTCAACCGCACCGGTGAGGAGCCGCCGCTGCGCTTCTACGGCTCCTCCTTCATCTCCGATCCCTACGGGCGCGTCCTGGTCCAGGCCCCCCGCGACGAACCCGCCGTCCTCGTCGCCGACCTCGACCTCGACCAGCGCCGCGACTGGCTGGAGCTCTTCCCCTTCCTCACCACTCGTCGCCCCGATGCCTACGGGCCGCTGGTCGAGGGTGGCTAACCTCATAGCGGCATGACCTGCCCCAAATGCGACAGCCCGATGCGGACCCACCGCCGCAACGGCGTCACGATCGAGCAATGCACGAAATGCCACGGCATCTTCCTCGACCGCGGCGAGCTCGAGCAGTTGCTCGGTCGCGAGAGCTCCTTCCTCGGCCGCGAGGCCTCGCCCAAAAAGGGGTGACGTTGATCACACGGCCGCCCCAGTGTGAGTCCAGTCACAAAAGCGAACGGTCGTTCGTGTGCATACTTGTATACAAGTAGGGCATGTGGGAAGCGCTCAACGTAAAGACTGGATGGAAACGATGAAGAACAGCACGTGGACGATCACCACGCTGAAGGACGGCGAGGCCGTCGCCAGCGTCGAGGGCGTCAGCCAAAAGAACGCCGTCGCCGCGATCCGCAATGCGATGTACGGCCGCGATCCGCTGGCCGGTGTCGCCACGGGCCGCGTTGCCCAGGAGCAGGCCGAGACCCTGGTGGCCGCCGCCTAAGCAGGCGGTGCCGCCGGGCGGCCCGGCGCCTCAGGCGTCTTCGGGCCGCTCGAAGTAGTCCGGATGTTCTTCCCGCATCCGCGGGACCTCGCGCAGCACCGTTCGCAGGTGCGCGCGCAGATGCTTCTCCGCCCGGTTCGGGTCGTGCGAAGCGACCGCCTCCAGCACCTGCCGGTGCTCGGAGAGCATCTCCTCCAGGTAGTTCGGCATCCCGAGGCTGAGCCGCCGGATCCGGTTCAGGTGCGCCTTCGCGCGCTCGCTGACGGGCCAAACTGAGCGGTGGCCGCTGAGGTCGCAGAGCGCGTGGTGGAAGGAGTCGTCGAGCAGGTAGAAAGCGTCGAGGTCGCCCTGCGCGATCGCCCGGTCTTGGTTTTGCAGGTTTTCCTCGAGCTCGGCGATGTCGGCCTCGCCGGCGACTTTGGCGCTGAGCCGGATCGCCGCGCACTCCAGCGACTCGCGGATGAACTGGGCGTCGGCGATCGCCGCCGGGTCGACGCGAGCGACGAAGCTGCCCAGCTGCGGCACGGTTTCGACCAGCCGGTCCTCGCGCAGGAGGCTGAGGCCCTCGCGGATCGGCGTCCGGCTGACGCCCATCTCCGCCGCCAGCGTGTTCTCCGAGAGCCGTTGCCCCGGCTCCAGCTGGCCGCGGACGATCGCGTCGCGCAGCGCCACGTAGACCTGGACCCGGGTCGGCGAGCCGGTCCGCTGGGTGCGGTTGAGCGTGATGGCGGGTGCCATCGGCCCAGGTTAGGGATCGAAAAGGACTGGGTGCCCGCTAAGTGCCGCTGAGCGGCTCGATCCGGAAGGCCGAGCGCAGCGGGTGGGCGGGCTTGAAGAAGGTTGCGGTCTGGTTGGTCACGTGCCAGGGGAAGGGCAGGCGACCGCCGGGCTGGCCGAGGAAGCGGGTGAAGAGGACCGAGGCGCGGCGACAGCTGATCAGCGAACGAGCGGGGATGTAGATCAGGAACTTGCCCTGGGTGAAGCGCAGCGGGCCGACGACGCTGGTGTGGTTGACGGTGTAGCTGCTGGGGCAGAGGCGGCCGAGCGCCGGGTTGTTGCCTTCTTCTTCGCCGCCGCGGGTGCGGGCGACTGAGAATCCCGGACCGTTGCTACGGGTAAACAAGGCCTTGCCGCTGCCCTGCGGGGTTACACGCCAGCCACCGGGCAGACTGCCGTCGTAGTCCTCGAGGAAGCGGGTGAAGAGCGCCGAGGTCTGGGTGCAACTGAGGCCCGAGCCGCTCGCTGGGATCACTTCATAGACGCCGGCGGGCAGGTTGGCGGCGCCGATCCGGTCGTTGTGAAGGACGCGGAAGGTCGGGCAGGCGCTCGCTTCGGCAGCGGAGCCAGTGCCGACGGCCGCGGTCAGCAGCACCGTGGCGACCACGGCCAGGGCCGCGATCGCGCCGATCCCTCTGCTTTGGACGAGCTTCACGATCCGGGAACCTACCAGCGCTACCGGCGCGTCGGCGCGATCCGGTCGAGCTCGGCCAGGTCCTCGGCGGTCGGTTGCCAGCGGCTGACGCTCGCCACGTTGGCGGCGATCTGCTCGGGCCTGGTTGCGCCGGCGATCACCGAGGCGACCGCGGGCTGCGCCGCCAGTCCGGCGATCGCGACGTCGATCAGCTCGACCCCGCGCGCCGCGGCGAGCTCCTCCAGCCTCTCGATCACATCGAACTGCGCCTCGCTGGCGGGCTCGCCGCCGCCCTCGGCCAGTCGCGTCCCCGCCGGCGCCGGCTCGCCACGGTGGTACTTGCCGCTCAGCAGCCCCTTTTCCAGGGGGAAGAAGGGGAGAATCGAGACCCCGAGCCGCTCGCAGGCGGGCGCCACCTCGGCCTCGATCCCGCGTTCGAGCAGGCTGTAGTGGTTCTGCAGGGTGACGAAGCGCGCCAGCCCGCGCTCGCGCGCGACGCGGTCCGCCTCCTCCAGTTCACCGGCGGTGAAGTTCGAGCACCCGATCGCCCGCACGACCCCTTCGCCGACAAGCTCGTCGAGCGCCGCCAGCGTCTCGGCGATCGGCGTCACCCCGTCGGGCCGGTGGTACTGGTAAAGGTCGATGCGGTCGACCTGCAGCCGCCGCAGCGACCCCTCAACCGCCCAGCGCACCTACTCACGCGAGCCGAGGGCCGCCGCCGGCTCACCCTCGACGCCGCTCTTCTCCCAGCCGAACTTGGTCGCCAGCACATACTCGTCACGGCGCCCGCGCAGCGCCTCGCCGATCAGCTGCTCGCTCTCGCCGGCGACGCTGCCGTAGACGTGGGCGGTGTCAAGGAGCGTGACCCCGGCAGCGAGCGCCGCCTCCAGGACCGCCGCGGTGCGGTCGAGGTCGAGCCGGCGGCCGAAGTTGTTGCAGCCGAGCCCGACAGCGGAAACCTCAATCTCGGAATCGCCCAAATGGCGGGTTGGCAGCGGTAAATCGCTCATGCCCAATCCTTAACATGCGAACGGCCGATGCCCGAACCAGTAAAGCGCAACCAGCGCTACATGCCCGGGCTCGACGGCCTGCGAGCGATCGCGGTTCTGTCCGTGATCGCCTTCCACCTCGATCGCGATGCGGTGCCGGGCGGACAACTGGGCGTCGGGATCTTCTTCACCCTCAGCGGCTACCTGATCACGGACCTGCTGCTGGCGCAGCTCTCTGCCCGCGGCCGGATCAAGCTCGGCTCCTTCTGGCTGGCCCGCGCCCGGCGCTTGCTGCCGGCGCTGTTCGTGATGCTGGCGATCGTGATCGCCTGGGTGACGATCTTCGGTCCCGCGCAGCCCGATCAGTTCCGGGAGGGGGCCTTCTCAGGGGTCTTTTACTTCAACAACTGGGAGCAGATTGCCAACAACTCCTCCTACTTCGCCCGCTTCGCCGACGAAAGCCCGCTGATCCATCTCTGGTCGCTTTCGGTCGAGGAGCAGTTCTACATCCTCTGGCCGTTCCTGCTGCTGATCGGGACCAAGCTCGTGCGCGAGCGCCCGCTCGCTTCTGGGGTGCGGCCGCGGCTGGCGCTGGTGACGGTCGGCCTGGCGAT
The DNA here is from genome assembly GCA_035472275.1 of Solirubrobacterales bacterium. Taxonomy (GTDB): domain Bacteria; phylum Actinomycetota; class Thermoleophilia; order Solirubrobacterales; family 70-9; genus VAYN01. Next base: position 127,184 of record DATIPH010000030.1, on the reverse strand, counting down.
CGCCTCCTCGATTCTGATGGCGGTCCTCTACCACCCGAGCCTCGACCCCTCGCGGATCTACTACGGCACCGACACCCGCGCCGGCGGCCTCTTCTTCGGTGCGGCTTTGGCAATGGTCTGGCCCAGCCGCCGACTCAGCAAACGGATCACGCTGCAGGCCCGCAACCTCCTCGACGGAGTCGGTGTTCTCGGGCTGCTGATCATCGCGATCATGATCTGGCGGGTCGGCGAAACCTCGGCCTTCCTCTACGAGGGCGGCTTCGTCCTGCTCTCGCTGGCGACGGTGATGGTGCTGATGCCGCTCGCGCATCCCGCCTGCCGGCTCGGCGCCGTGGTCGGGGTGCTGCCGCTGCGCTGGGTCGGCGTCCGCTCCTACGGGATCTACCTCTGGCAGTCGCCGATCATCGTCCTCACTTCGCCGCAGGGCCCGCACGGCGGCAGCCTTGTTCGTGACGTGCTCCAAGTGGCGGCGATCTTCGGGATCGCCACCCTCTCCTGGAAATTCATCGAGGAGCCGATCCGCCACGGCGCGATCGGCCGCTTCTTCGCCCGTCGCCGCGCGGTCGGCTGGAAATGGGAAACCTTCGCGCCGGCGATGCGGGGGGTGATCGTCGGCACCGGGATCGTGCTGGTGATCGCCGCCGCCGGGATGGCCGGCCTCAATGCCGCCAGCGCCGAAGGGGAAGAGACCCGGGTTCAGGAAGCGACGGCGGCGGGGACGACCGAGCCGCCGCCGCTGACTCCCAAGCAGGCGAGCGAATCGACCAAATCGTCCTGCAAAGCGGTCGTCCACATCGGCGACTCGACCTCAGAGGGCCTCGACTCGGCTGAATACCTGCCGCTCGAAAATCAGCGAATCCCCAACCGCTACGCGGAAGTCGGGGTCAAAGAAGTGCACATGGAGGTGCAGGGCGCGCGCTCGATCGAAGAGCGCTACGAAGAACAGCCGAACGCCCAGGAAGTCGCCGCCGCCTGGAAGGCGGAAGGCTTCGAAGGCTGCTGGGTGCTGGCGCTGGGGACCAATGAGGCGGCCAACGTCGCCGCCGGCTCCACCGTCGGCGAGCGCGAACGGATCGAAAAAATGATGGCGATCATCGGCGACGAACCGGTGATGTGGGTCAACGTCCGCTCTCTGGTCCCGGCCGGCGACCCCTACTCGAAAGAAAACATGGAAGCGTGGGACAAAGAACTCGACAAAGCCTGCGCCGCCTACCCGAACATGCGGATCTACGACTGGGCCGACGACGTCAAAGACGAATGGTTCATCGAAGACGGGATCCATTTCACCTCACCCGGCTACGCTGCCCGCGCCCAGCTGATCGCCCAGGCGCTGGCCCATTCCTTCCCCGCCAACGGCAAATCCGAAGGCGGCCCCGACCACTGCGTCGTCAGCTGAGCGCCTACTGCGAGTGCCTCGCCGTTTTCGGCATTGCGGTGCGGGGTAGTCGCGGGCGAACCCAAACGGGAGGACAACCCATGAGCGACCCGAACGAGCGCGACGCAAAGCTCGTCCAGTACATGAACGAGGCCTACGGCAAGGAGCGCGAGTTAGAGACGGCCCTCCAGGCCCACATCGCGATGACCACCAAGGACGCCTACAAGAAACGGCTCAAACAGCATCTGAAAGAGACCAAAGGTCACGCCAAAGCGCTGGAGCGGCGGATCAAGAAACTTGGCGGCGGTGGCCACGCGATCCAGACCGTGGTCGCGAAGGCGACGGCCGCGGCGAAGGGGCCGCTGCACGCGCTGCGCGGCAGCGGCGAGCAGGAGAAGATGCTGAAGAACGCCAAGACCGAGTACTTCAACGAGCACGAGGAGATCTCGACCTACTTGGCGCTGGAGACCTTCGCCGCGAAAGTCGGCGACAAAGAGACGGCGAAACTCGCCCGCGAAATCCGTCGCGACGAGGAACGGATGGCGAAATTCCTCGAGGGGCAAATCAAGCAGCTCTCGGGTGCCGTCGCCCTGGCCGAGGTACCGGCAGCGCAGCGGCGCACCAGTGCGGCAAGGAAGCCGACGCGGCGGAAAAAAGCGGCCCGCTCCTAACTCGTCTGCGGTGGGTTGGGCTCGCTCCGGGGCTCGAGCTGGATCTCACGCTCGGCCCCGGGGCGCCCTTCTTCGATCTCGCGGCTGCGCTCGAGCTCGGCATTGAGTTGGTGACCGAAGAGGATCGCCAGGTTGCTGATCCAGAACCAAACCAGCAGCGCGATCAGGCCGCCGAGGGTGCCGTAGGTCTTGTCGTAGGAGCCGAAGTTGGCGACGTAGAAGGCGAAGAGGGCGGAGGCGATGATCCAGGCCACAATCGCGACCAGGGCGCCGGGCGTGATCCAGCGCGGCCCGCGCAGCTTCACGTTCGGCGAGGCGTAGTAGAGGACGCCAACCATCAGCATGAAGACAAGCGCCATCAGCGGCCACTTGGCGATGCTCCAGACCTCGACCGCGGTATCGCTGACGCCGAGCGTTTCGCCGACCGCGTCGACGATCGGTCCCGTCATCACCAGGCCGACGGCGAGGAAGACCATCAGCCCGATCATCGCCAGGGTGACCGCCAGTTGCAGCGGCCGCAGCTTCCAAAACGGCCGCCCCTCCGGCGTCTCGTAGATCACGTTCGAGGCGCGGATGAAGGCGCCGACGTAGCCGGAGGCCGACCAGACCGCGACCACCAGTCCGAAGACGAAGGCGAAGCCGGCTGCGGACTTGCTCTCGGTCAGCGATTCGATCGGGCCGGAGAACGTTTCCGCCGCCGATTCGGGGCCGATGTCGGTGATGATTTCGGTCAGGCTCTTGGTCGTGCTCTGCGGGTCGCCGAAGAGACCGAGTAGCGAGACCAGCGCGATCAGCGCCGGGAACAGCGCCAGCAGGCCGTAATAGGTGAGCGCCGCCGCCCAATCGGTGAGGTTGTCCTCCATGAACTCGGTCGCGGTCCGCTTCAGGGTCGCCAGCAACCCCGCCTTGCGCTCCACTCCCTGAGGTCCGTAGTCGCCGCGCTCCACGCGAGACGGGTTCCCGCAAGTTCCCGACCGGAAACCGCGATCCGTCCGGCAACCGCGCGACCATCGCTCCATGTTCGAGATCGATGTCGTCTGCTCCGACCCGAAATGCGGGGAGGAGGAGTTCCAGGTCTGGGTCGAGGATCCGAGCGAAGTCGAGGCCGTCGTCTGTGAGTGCGGGCACGCGGTCGTGACGCTCCGCGTCGCCGTCCACGAGCCTGAGATGCCGGTCCTGCTGCACCGCGTGCGCGCGCCCGAGCCGGACCCGATCGCCGCTTAGCTAGTCGAGGCCGTCGATCGCGACCGGCTCGATCGCGCCGGCCGGCTCGAAGCCGAGGATGCGGCCGTAGAAGGAGAGCTCGGCTTCGAGACAGCGGATCTCGGTCTCCGAGCGACGGAAGCCGTGCTGCTCTCCGGCGAAGGCGAGGTAGGCGTGGGGGATGCCGTTCTGCTTCAGGGCGGCGACCATCGTCTCCGCCTGGCTTGGCGGCACGACCTCGTCCTCGAGCCCCTGGAAGAGGATCACCGGCACCTGCAGTTGCTCGACGAAGTGGATCGGCGAGCGCTCGCGGTAGAGGTCGGCGCGCTCGGGATAGGGGCCGATCAGGTTGTCGAGGTAGCGCGACTCGAACTTGTGGGTGTCGCGGGCGAGGGTCTCGGTGTCGGCGACCCCGTAGTAGCTGGCGCCGGTCGCGAACTCGTCATGGAAGACGAGGGCGCAGAGGGTCGCGTAGCCGCCGGCCGACCCGCCGCGGATCGCCAGCCGCTTGCCGTCGGCCTCGCCCTCGTTGGCGAGGAAGGTGGCGGCGCGGACGCAGTCTTCGGTGTCGACTATGCCCCAGGTGCCGTTGAGGCCTTCGCGGTAGCGGCGGCCGTAGCCGCTGGAGCCGCGGTAGTTGACGTCGACGACGCCGAAGCCGCGGCTGGTCCAGTAGACGAACTCGCGGTCGAGGGCGGGGGTGGCATGCGAGGTCGGGCCGCCGTGGCTCTGCACGATCAGCGGCGGCCGTTCTCCCCGCGGGGCGTCGAAGTCCGGGCTCGCCGGCGGGTAGAAGAAGCCGTGGGCGACCTCGCCGTCGCCGGTCGGGAACTCGATTGCCCGCGGCACCGAGACGTAAGCGGGGTCGACGGGCTCCTCGCTAGCCTCGCGCACGGTCTCAAGCTCGCCGCTGCCTGCGTCGTAGACGACGATCGCGGCCTCGGCGCTCGGCCCGGCGGCCGCGAAGGCGACGCGGGCGCCGCTGACCGAAAGTGAGGGGAAACCGAACGAGGTGAAGGGAAGGTCGAGATCACGAACGGCCGCTGCGCCGGGCTCGAGCAGGCCGAGGCGTTCTTCGCCGCGCTCGGTGCGGACGAAGACGGTGCGGCCGCCGTCGAGGAAGGCGTAGGTCGAGCCGCCGAACAGCCACTGCGGGTGGGCGAGGTCGGCTTCCTCCTGGGTCAGCTGGACGATCTCGGCTCCCGCACCGGCGGCCTCAGCTCGGTAGAGGTTCCACCAGCCGTCGCGGTCGGAGACGAAGTGCAGGCGTCCCTCGGCGTCCCACTCGGGCTGGAAGATCGACTCCCGCGGCCCGCCCGCGACCAGTTGCGCGTCGCCCGGCGACGCCAGCGGCGCGGTCCAAAGTTCGGTCCCGTCCCAGGGCATGTTCGGGTGGTCCCAGCAGGTGAAGGCGAAGGTGGCGCCGTCGGGACTGATTCGCGGGAACGAGTAGAAGTCGCGGCCGGAGGCGAGCACCGTCGGTCCGCTCGCGCCATTCAGCGGTAGCGAGATGATCTGATTCTCGGGTTCGCCCTCGCCGTGGACCTCTCGCACGCAGATCACGGTCTCGCCGTCGGGCGCCAGGCGCATGTCGGCGTAGCGCAGCGCCGCGGGCGACTCGGGCTCGGGAGTGATCGCGACCGGTTCCTCGCCGAGTCGCAGGCGGTAGAGCCGCTGATCGACGAAGTCGACGAAGAGGACGAGGTCGGGCGCGGCCAGGTGCCAGGAGCCGCCGCCGTACTCGTGGACGCGAGTGCGGACGTTAACCGCGGCCGGCGTCACCTCTTCCGGCTCGCCGCCCGCAGGGCGTCGCATCAGCGCCACCCGTCCTCCTTCAGTCGGGCGTCCCTCGCCCCACCAGACGGCATCGTCGGCGGCCAGCACCGGCGCCCCCAGCCGCCGCCCGGCCCGCGCGACCGTCGCCGCGTCAACCGGCGAAGACCAAGAACCGAAGGGGGCGACCTCAGGCATGGGCCGCAGTCTAGGTCCGCAACGCCGAATGCTGAATTTGACCGCCGATAGCCGGCTCGATTCAGCATTCGACTTGACATGTGACTATTTGGTCACGTATAGTCCCGCTCATGGACGACGACGTGTTCAAGGCCCTTGCCGATCCGACTCGCAGGCAACTGCTCGATGCTCTCCACGAGAGCAACGGGCAGACCCTGAGCGAGCTCGAGGCGCGCTTCGAGATGAGCCGCTTCGGGGTGATGAAGCACCTCAAGGTGCTTGAGGGGGCCGGTCTCGTCGTCACCAAGAAACGGGGGAGGGAGAAGCTGCATTTCCTCAACCCCGTCCCGATCCGGACCATCTACGAGCGCTGGGTGAGCAAGTACGCCGAGTCATGGGCGGCCCCGCTCAATCAGCTCAAACAAGACCTCGAGAAGGAGGAGTAACGATGAATGAGCGTGAACCCTGGGAGGTCGTCGACGGCCGCGCGATGGCGGTCTTCGAGATCTACATCAAGACGACGCCGGAGAAGCTCTGGGAGGCGATCACCGACCCCGAGCTGCGCAGCAAGTACAGCTTCGGCGTCCGCGTCGAGTCGGACTGGGCGCCGGGCTCGGCCTATAGCTCCGGTGTCCCCGGCGCGGTCGAGATCGCGGCCGGTGAGAACCTCGAGGTCGACCCGCCGCGGCGCCTGGTGCAGACGTTCCAGGCGCTGTGGAGCGAGGGTGTCAAGGGCGAAGGCACCTCGCGGGTGACCTGGGAGATCGAGCCGGTCGGCACTTCCTGCCGCCTCGCCGTCACCCACGACCAGCTGCATGAGGGAGCGAACAGCGAACTGTTCGGCGGCTGGCCGATGATCCTCTCCGGCCTCAAGACCCTGCTGGAGACGGGCGAGCTGCTCGACACCCCCGGCTCGCTCAGATATTCCAACGCGAGTTGAGACTTAGCGGCGTTGATTTGGAAGATCCCATTCATATCATCAAATAGCTAATAAAAGGAAAAAATTAGTCATACCCTTATTTGAATGGAAGACCGCGACACCCAAGCTGTTGCCACTCTGATCGGCGACCTGGTCGCATCGAAAAGAGCGAAGGATCGGCAGGCCCTGCAGGGGGTGGTGGAGTCCGTGTTGGCAGAGATCAACGTGGCCTTCCATCCCCCGCAGCGACTCAGGGCCACGCTCGGCGACGAATTCCAAGGAGCGTTTGCGACCGTCGGCGAGGCGACCCGCGCCAGCTTGCTGATCCGGCTCTCGCTGTTGGAGCGGGGAAGTATCGACTCCCGCTACGGCTTGGGCTTCGGTGTGATCGCGACCTTGCGAGACAGCCCGGAGATCGAAGAGGGTGGGGGCTGGTGGTCGGCGCGCGCTGCGATCGAACTGGCGAAGGACCGGGCCAGCAGCCCCCGCACGTCTTTCGTCCGGACCGCGTTCCACGATTGGAAATGGGCATCGAGCGATGCCGGCCTGCCCGAAGCCCCTGCCGTCAACGCCTTCCTGCTGTGCCGTGACGCGCTCGTCTCGCAGATGAGTCCCCGCAGCCGCCGGAACTTGCACGGGCTGCTGCTCGAGTGCCCGCAGTCGGAACTGGCCGAACGCGAGCGGGTCACGCAATCCGCGATATCGCAGGACCTCAGTCGCAGCGGCGCTTTTGCCGTCGACGCGGCCCAGCGCTCGCTGGAGGTCTAGCCGGTTGATTTGGCTGGCCCTCGGGTTGTTCGCCTTCGCCGTCGCCGACCTGGTGCAGTGGTCGCCGGTTGTGGAGCCGGGTCGGCGCACCGTCGTTGCCGTGGCTGGCGGCGCCGTGGCCGCGGCGGCGATCGCGGCGCTCGCTGGGATGCCCGCGGGAGAAGTCGTCGCGGTGTTCGCGGCGGCCGTGGTCGGTCTGGCGGTTTGGTTGCTGCTGCCGAACGAGAAGCCGATCTGGCCGCTGGCCTGGATCGTCGCGGTGCTCACGGCACTGTTCGCTGTCAGCGGTTCCGCCGAACCGATATCCGACGATCTGAAGAGCTGGTATTCGGGGCTCCCGTACCCGTTTGCCGAAGTCGTCAGCGTCGAGCAGTTTGTGCTGGCGGCGGCGGCGACCCTGTTCCTGCTCGCCACCGCGAACAGAATCGTCAGACTCGTCCTCGAAGCGGCCGACGCCTTCCCGGACAAGGACGAGTCCTCGCCGCGAGGGGGACGACTGCTGGGACCGATGGAGAGGCTGATCGTCGCGGCGGTGGTGGTTGCGGGCGAACCGGCGGCTGCCGCACTCGTGATCGCGGCGAAGAGTCTCCTGCGCTTCCCCGAGATCAAAGGGAAGACCGACAGAGTGACCGAGTACTTCCTGGTTGGCACGTTCACCAGCCTGGTCGTGGCGACGCTAGCGGCCCTGATGATATTAGCTTCAGGCTAATAACCAATATAAATTAGCCTGAAGCTAATATCTCTTGTTCGTCCGCCTCCACCTCGCGCAGGCGGTGCGTGTCGACGTCGTAGACGAAGCCGCGCACCGCCTCGCGGTGGAGGAGAAAGGGGGAGCGGCGGACCCGCAGGATCGATTGCCGCACGTCGGCGTCGACGTCGCCGAAGGACTCGATCGCGAAGGCAGGGGAGACCCCGGTCGTCTCCTGCAGCTCGGCGCGGAAGCCGTCATCGCTGATCTTCTCCATCCCGCAGTCGGTGTGGTGGATCAGCATCACCTCGCGCGTCCCCAGTAGCCGCTGAGAGATTGCCAGCGAGCGGATCACGTCGTCGGTGATGACGCCGCCGGCATTGCGCAGCACGTGCGCCTCGCCGTCGCCGAGCCCGAGCGCGGCAAAGACGTCGAGCCGCGAGTCCATGCAGGTGACGATCGCCAGCTGGCGCGCCGGCTTGACGTCGAGGTGGCGCTCCGCCAGCGGCTCGGCGAACTTCTGGTTGTTTGTGAGCAGCTCGTCGATCACGTCCATGGCCGCCAAGCCTATTTCCCTAGGGTGAGGTCGTGGCCAGCGCCGAGGAAACGGTCATCCGTCCCGCCAACGAGGACGACTGTGAGCTCCTGGTCGAGCTGATCCGCGAGCTCGCCAGCTACGAGAAGCTCGGCGACAGGGTCGTTGGCGACGCCGAGGCCCTGCGGCGGACGCTGTTCGAGCAGCGGGCGGCGGAGGCGTTGGTGCTCGAAGTCGGCGGCGAGCCGGTCGGCTACGCGATCTTCTTCACCACCTTCTCCAGCTTCGAGTGCCGCTCCGGGATTTGGCTCGAGGATGTCTACGTCCGTCCCCAGCACCGTCGCGGCGGGGTCGGCCGGCAGGTGATGGAGCACCTGGCGGCACTGGCATTGGAGCGCGGCCACGTCCGCTTCGAATGGTGCGCGCTCGACTGGAACGAACCGGCGCTCAACTTCTACGCCGGCCTCGGGGCGACGCCGCTCAGCGAGTGGACGACGCTACGGATGGAGCGCCCGGAAATGGAAGCGCTCGCCGGCCGGCCGGCCTCAGCCTGAGCTCGATTCGCACTCCGCCGCCCGTCTGAGCAGCAGCGCCCGCTCGGGCTCGTTCGCGGTCAGCTCGGCGGCGCGGAGAAATTCGGCGCCCGCCTCGGCCTCGCGGCCGAGGCGGGCCAGAAGGTCGCCGCGGACGCTGGGGAGGAGGTGGTACTCGCTCAGCGCCGGCTCGGCGGCGATCGTGTCGACCAGCTTCAGCCCGATCTCGGGCCCGAAGGCCATGCCGAGGGCGACGGCACGGTTGAGCTCGACGACCGGCGACGGCGTGAGGTGGGCGAGCGCCGCGTAGAGCGCCGCGATCCGTACCCAGTCGGTTTCCTCGGCCCGCAGCGCCCGCGCGTGGCAGGCGGCGATCGCCGCCTGCAGGCCGTAAGGGCCAAGTGGGCGGGGCAGCGCTTCCGCCCGCTCCAGCGCCCGCCGTCCGCGCACGATCAGCAGCGGATCCCAGCGCGAGCGGTTCTGGTCCAGCAGCAGCACGGGCGCTCCGCCGGGACCGAGCCGAGCCGCCGCCCGCGAGGCCTGGATCTCCAGCAGCGCGATCAGCCCGTGCGCCTCGGGCTCCTCGGGTGCCAGCTCGGCCAGGATCCGGCCCAGTCGCAGCGCTTCCTCGCAGAGGGCGGGGCGGATCAGGTCTTCGCCGGCGCTGGCCGCGTAGCCCTCGTTGAAGACGAGGTAGATCACTTCCAGCACCGAGGGCAGGCGCGCGGCCAGCTCCTCGCCACGGGGGACCACGAGCGGCACCCGCGCTTCGCGCAGAGTCCGCTTCGCCCGCACCAGGCGCTGGGCGACGGTTTTCTCGGGAGTGAGGAAGGCGCGTGAGATCTCGGTCGTGGTCAGGCCGCCGAGCAGGCGCAGCGTCAGCGCCACCCGCGCCTGCGCCGAGAGCAGCGGGTGGCAGCAGGTAAACATCAACCCGAGCAGGTCGTCGCCGACCTCATCGTCGATCTCGGCGACGAAGTCGGCGCGGTCGATCGCGAACTGCCCGCCGATCTCGTGGGCCGTCTCTTCGTGCTTGCGCTCGTAGGTCTTGCCCCGCCGCAGGAGGTCGATCGCGCGGTTGCGGGCGGTGGCCATCAGCCAGGCGCCCGGGTTGTCCGGGACGCCTGACTTCGGCCAGGTCTCGATCGCCGCCACCAGCGCGTCCTGGGCGAGGTCCTCGGCGAGGCCGACGTCGCCGACGATCCGCGCCAGCCCGGCGATCAGCCGGGCTGACTCGATCCGCCAGACCGTCTCGACGGCGCGGGTTGCGTCGGCCTCGCCCATCGCTGGACCCTAGGACTGCGGGGCGCCGCCCGGGTCGTTCTCGATCGCCGCGTCCTGGACGTCCTGAGGGAAGTCCTCGAGCTCGAAGACACGACGAACTTCAATCCGGCAGTCCTCGCCGGGGCAGCGCGAGGCCCACTCGACCGCTTCCTCCTTGGAGCGCGCCTGGATCAGCCAGTAGCCGCCGACAACCTCCTTGGCCTCGGTGAAGGGTCCATCGGTGACCGTCGTCTTGCCGCCTGCGAACTCGACCGAAGCCCCTTCAGCCGGCGGGTGCAAGCCGTCCAGTGAGAGCAGCATCCCGGCTCTGCGCAGCTCGTCGTTGTACCGGCTCATCGCGGCTACGCCCTCGGCCGACGGAACCCACTCCTCTTCGGTGATGCCGGGGTACATGAACATCATGAATCGCATTGTTTTACTCCTTGTCTAGAAGGGCTTACATGCTCAATTCGTGCGTGACAAAAACACTGTCTGCAACCTTGCGACGAACGGGCTGGTCGATAAACGACAAGTTCTCCTGTGAGGGTTGACAAATCGCTTTGAGTAAGTGAGTTTGTCGAAGTAGAGGGAGGGTTCTTTGAGGATGCGAAATTGAGCGAACTAGTCCGAAAGGCACTGGCAATCGGGCCAGCACACAGTGTCTTCGGATCGCTCGCAGATCTGCTCCAAGGAGCCGGGGTGAGCCTGCTTTCGGCGGCCGACGGCAGCAGCGGTCTCAAGACCTTCTACGCGGAGCGTCCCGACGTCGTCCTGCTCGATCTCGGGCTCGAAGACGCTGACGGTTTCGAGGTCCTGGGCACCGTCCGCGAGCTCAGTGACGTGCCCGTCTTCGCCGTCGCCGCCACCGAGGGTGACGACGAACGGATCCGGGCCCTGCGCGCAGGGGCCGACGACTGCATCTCCAAGCCGGCCTCAGCAGAGGAGATTCTGGCCCGGATCGAAGCGCTGCTGCGGCGCTCACGGTCGCAGGCCGGGGTTGGAGCGATCCTCGATGACGGGTTCATCCACATCGATCATCCCAGGCACCGGGTCGAGGTTCTCGGCATCGAAGTCGGCCTCACCCCGATCGAGTTCCGGATGCTCGCCGCCTTCGCCGAGAACCCTGGCCGGGTTCTCGGCCACGGCCAGCTGCTGGACCTGGTCTGGGGCGACCGGATCCGCGACAAGGACGAGGTCAAGCTCTACGTCAGCTACCTGCGCCGCAAGCTCGGTGGCGCCGCCAACGTCGACCCGGTCGAGACCGTTCGCGGGGTCGGCTATCGCTACCGGCCGCGCCGAACAGACGCGGGCCGCTCGGCACCACACTAGGCCGAACTCATACCTACGAACCGCGCGGTTGCTACTCGTCGCGCGGGGTGATGCGGAAGATCGAGACGACCTCAGCCTGGTGTGCCTCCGGGTGGGCGACGTAGGCGCTGGGGCCGCCGCCGAACCAGCCAGCGGCTTCGTTGTTGCCGACGAAGATGCCGGGGTGGTGGTTGCCGTCGGCATCCTGCACCCAGACCTTGTCGCCCTCCTTGAAGCCGATTTCGATCGCCTCGCTCATTGCTGGGCATCCTAGTCGTCGGGGACCTTGGTGCGGTTTTCCGATCTGGCCCCTGGGTATCAGGGGAGCGTCCGTAAGGTAGCCAGGGAAGGAGCTGGAAATGATCGGTGGTCTAGTTGCCGTACTCATTGTCATCGCGCTCGTGTTGGTTCTGCTCAAGGTGGCGGTGGCGGGGGGATCCTCGGCCTGATCGCGATCATTCTCCTGATCCTGCTGCTGATGGGACGGCTCTAGGCCGCCTGCTGGGCGCCTTTAGCAGGGTCCAAGGCGGCGCAGCGCCTGGCGGTAGACGCGCATCGAGCTGTGGCGCCAGTCGCCGTGCGTCTGCGTGCGCAGGCTCGGCACCAGCTCGTGGTGGTAGGGGGAGCTGAGACTCTCCGCGTGGCCGATCACGTCGTGGACCGGGATCCCGAAGTGGCAGCGCAGGTACTGGGTCAGCCGCAGCGATTCACGCAGCTGGTGCGGGTCGTCGAGCACGTCGGAGTCGGCGGAGCCGACGTGCTCGATCCCGATTGCGGTCCAGTTGAGGCCGACCGTGTGACGGCAGCGGGTGCGGAGGTTGACCAGCTGGAAGATCTTCGAGTTGCCGACCACGAAGTGCGCGCAGACGTTTGGCAGCTCCCCGAGCTCGACGTCGGGGACGTCGGGGGCAAAGGTGTTGTAGACGGCGGCCGCGGTGCTGGTCACCGCCATGTGCTCGACGATCACCTTTGGGTGGCGCAGCCGCCATTGGTAGGTGCCGTAGTGCCGCTCGGAGTATTCGGCCATCTCGCGCTTGCGTTTGGGTCCGAAGGGAATCGGCCACTGCACGATTGGCGGCCGGGCGGCGCTCGCGCTGGCAACGGGCAGGGTTTCGGCGGCGCTGGTGGGGGCCGGGACCGCCAGGGCGACGAGCAGGGCTGCCACCGCGGCGGCACTGGTGACGACGGTCGCTCGCATCGGCCGTGAGACTACGCGGCATGGCCGTCGTCCCGATGCAGGCGAAGCTCTCAGGCCGCCCGTTCGATGACCCGGGCTGGGTCTTCGAGCGCAAGCTCGACGGCATCCGAGCCCTGGTCAGGCGCGACGGCGAGACAGTGACGCTGACCTCGCGGACCGGCCGCGAGATGGCAACCACCTACCCCGAGCTGGCCGAGGCGCTCGCCGCCGATCCCGCCGCCGACTTCCTCGCTGACGGCGAGATCGTCGCCTTCGAGGGCTCGCGGACCAGCTTCGAGCGCCTCCAGGGCCGCATGGGTGTGCACGATCCGCAGCTCGCGCGCCTGACGGGGATCCCGGTTTTCATCTACCTCTTCGACCTGCTCGAGCTCGACGGCCACGACCTCACCGGCCTGGCCCTGCGCGAGCGCAAGCGCGTACTGCGGCGTGCCCTCTCCTTCGCTGGGCCCGTCCGCTACACGCCGCACCGCAACGAGCGCGGGGTCGAGTACTTCCGCGAGGCCTGCGCCAAGGGCTGGGAGGGACTGATTGCCAAGCGTGCCGAGAGCACCTACGTACACGGCCGCAGCGGCGAGTGGCTGAAGCTGAAGTGCTCGTTCGAGCAGGAGCTGGTAATCGGCGGCTTCACCCCGCCGGGCGGCTCGCGCCAGCGCTTCGGAGCGCTGCTGGTCGGCTACTACGAGGAGGGTGAGCTGCGCTTCGCCGGCAAAGTCGGCACCGGCTTCAGCGAGCAGACGCTGGCCGACCTCGGCAACCGCCTGAAAACGCTCGAGGTCGAGGATTCGCCATTCCAGCGCGGCAGTGGCCTGCCGCGTAATGTGCGCTGGGTGCGGCCGCAGCTGGTCGGCCAGTTCGCGTTTGGCGAGTGGACCCGCGACGGCAAGCTCCGCCACCCGCGCTACCTTGGCCTGCGCGAGGACAAGCGCCCGCAGGACGTCGTGCGCGAGCTGCCCGACCCAGCAGCACGGCCCGACTAGGCCCGGATCAGCTTCGCCGGCGACTTCTCGTCGCGAAGGGGGCCTGTCACCGGGCGCACCGCGAGCACGACTAGGTCGTCGCGGAGCCCGCCGGAGCCGCGCTCGAGGGCGTCGGTGCGCATCGCCGCAGTCAGCTCCTCGAGCTCGAGCTCGGCCAGCGCGTACGCCTTGGCGGCGAAGTCGTCGCCGTCGCGATGGGAGGTGACCGGCCCCGCCTCGAGCCAGCCGTCGGTGCAGACGACGAACGTGTCGTTGGGGCCGAGGACGGCGTCGTGGCGGGCGATCGCCGGATCGGCCCAACCGCCGAGCACGGCGCCGCCGCCGAGCTGGACCGGCCCCGCCGGCGTCACGTGGATCGCCGGTGGGTGCCCGGCGCTGGCCACGGCCAGCCGCCAGCGCTCCCCGTCGCGCCGCATCCTCACCAGCATCGCGGTGGCGAAGTCGTTGAGAGTGCTGCCGGCGAGGAGCAGTTCGTTGACCCGCCCCAACACCTCCTCGGGCTCGTCGATCTCGCGGGTCAGGCCGCGGACCGAGTGACGGACGGCGACCGAGACGCCGGCGGCGGCGCTGCCCTTGCCGGCGACATCGCCGACCAGGACCCAGCAGCCATCCTCGGTCGGCAGCACGTCGTAGACGTCACCGCCGATCTCGATCCCCTCGCCGGCGGCCTCGAAGACGACCGAGATCCCGAGTCCCGGGATCTCGGCCGGGTGCGGCGGCCGCAGGCCGCGCTGGAGGTTCTCGGCGATCACCGCCCGCTCGCGGTAGAGGCGGGCGTTGTCGAGCACGAGCGCGGCCCGTTCGCCGAGCTCGCCGAGGAAGTCGAGGTCGGCCTCGTCGTAGCGGTGGTCGCCGTGAGCGTGGAGGAAGGAGAGGGCGCCGATCGTGCGGCCGCGGGCGACGAGCGGCAGGACGGCGGCCGAGTTGTAGCCGGCGTCGTCCATCAGCTTGCGGTGTTCCTCGTTCTGGGCGACGTCGTCGATTACATCGGGCGCCTTCAGGTCGCGCCAGATCATCGGCTTGCCGGCGCGCAGCACCTGCGCCGCCGGGTGCTGGCCGTCGGGGTCGAGCGGCGATGCGCGGCGGATCTCCTCCAGCCGCACCGCCGCGGACGGGTCGGCGCCGGCGACGATGCTGTCGCCGAGCCAGCCGTCCTCACGGACGAAATCGATCACGCAGATCTCGGCCAGCTCCGGCACCGCGGTGCCGACGATCGTGCGGGCCGTGCGGTCGGGGTCGAGCGAGGTGTCGAGCAGGCGGCTGGCGGCAAGCAGGAAGTCCTGGGCTTGGCGCCGGCGCCTGATCCCGGTCACATCGCGGGCGATCACCGAGGCGCCGATGACACCGTGCACTGGGCTGCGGATTGGGGAGGCGGTGAGCGAGACCGCGATCCGCGTGCCGTCGGCGCGGATCCTCTCCGTCTCGTAGGTTTCCAGCTGTTCGTCGTTGCGGACCCGATCGAGGATCATCTCCACCTCGGTTTCGTGGTCGGGAGGGATCAGGAACGAGATGTGGCGCCCGATCGCCGCCTCGGCGCTGTAGCCATAGAGCGATTCAGCCGCCGGATTCCAGGAGGTGACGATCCCCTCCAAGTCTTTGCTGAGGACCGCGTCATGGGTACCGCGAACCACCTCGGCCAGGTGTTGGCGCACGTGCTCGGCCTCGGCCCGGTCGGTGGTGTCGCGGAGGAAGCCGGTGAAGACCGGTGGCTCGGAGCCAGGAATTCTGGTCATCGTCAGCTCGACCGGGATCACGGTGCCGTCGCTGTGCAGGGCCGGCAGTTCGGTGCGGTTGTCCATCAGCTTGCCCTCGCCGCTCTCCAGGTAGCGGCGCAGTCCCGCCCGGTGGCGCTCGCGCAGCTCCTCGGGAACGATCAGGTCGGCGAGGTCGCGTCCCAGGACCTGCTCGCGGCGGTAGCCGAAGAGCCGCTCGGCGGCGTCGTTGAACTCGATCACGGTCCCCTGGTGGTCCATTCCGACGATGCAGTCGAGCGCGGCGGCCATCACCGCTGACTTGAAATGCTCGGCGTCGCGCACTTTCCCCTCGGCGCGGCTGCGGGAGATGAAGGCGCCGAGCTGCTCGGCGAACCCGTTGAGGAGCTCCAGCAACTGCTCGGACTTGGGCTCGAAGGCGAGGGTGTAGAACTCGGCCACCGCGCGGACCCCCGTGCTCGGCCCCGGGGGGACCGGGACCGCGAGGGCGGCGTTGAAGCCGAGGCCGACGGCGACGTCGCGGCGTGGGTAGCCGCTCTCATCGGGGGCCCGGGGTACGAGGAACGTCTCGCCCTGCTCCCAGGCGCGGCCCGGCAGGCCGCTGCCGCGCTCGAGCGCAAGCTCGCTGCTCAGCCGCCAGAGGGGGTCGGCATCGATCTCGGGCACGCTCCAGCCGCTGACGAACCGCAGCACCGGCTCCTCGCCTTCGTCGTCGACCTCCCAGAGGGCACCGCCCTCCCAGCGCAGGAGGCCGCCGATCGTCGCCAGGAACCCGGGTGCGACCTGCGCCAGTGAGTCGCCGTCGATCAGCTGCGCCGCCAGCTCCCGTTGGCATTGCAGATAGCGCCGCAGCTCCGGTTCGGGGGACTGATCCATGTTTCAACGCTACCCGAGCAGAGCGAGTGTGCCGTCGCAGACATCGGGTATCTGCGAAGCATGGCGATCAAACAGAAACTCGCACGCAAGGCGGTCAAGACGACCGCGAAGCACACCGCCCACGGCACCGTCTCGAAGCTGAAGCGAGAGCCGGCCCGGGTGGCCTCTCTGCTCGGTGCCGGAGCCCTGGTCGGCATCTTGGTCGGCTGGATCGTGGGCCGCACGAGCGCCGGCGTCGCGCCGGCTGCGGGTCAGGTTCCGGTGGAGGCCACGGTCCCATGACCGAGCGGCGGCTGCTGGCGATCGTCACCGACGCCTTCGGCGGCCCGGAGTCGATCGCCGAGCTGCGCCGCCAAGCCAGCAGTAGGTCGGTCCAGGTGCGGTTGATCGTGCCCGCGGTCGAGGCCAGCCCGCTGCGTCACACGCTCGGCGACGTCGACGAGCCCAAACGGGAGGCGGAGGAGCGCCTGCGGGTATCGCTCGGGGCGTTGCGCGAGAGCGGGCTCGACGCCACCGGCAGGGTCGGCGACCCCGACCCGGTGCAGGCGGCAGAGGACGCGCTGCTCGAGGCTCCCGCCGACGAAGTGCTGATCTTCGAGCACAGCGAGGGCCAAGCGCGCTGGTTCGAGCACGGGCTGTTCGAGCGCGCCCAGGAAAATCTCGAGCCACCGCTGCGGATGGTCGTCGTCGAGAGCGAGAACGGTGGCGGCGACCACGTCGTCGAGGTCGAGGAGGCCGGCGCCGGCACCGTCGAGGTCGATGCCGAGAAGGAGGTCGGCTCCGCCTATCTGCCCGGTCTCAGTCGCGCCGACTTCGCTGGGATGGTCGTTGGCGTTGTCGGCACGATCGTCGTCATCGTGCTCGCCGCCGCGGCGACCGCGGAAGCGACCCCGACCGGATGGCAGGCGGCGGCGATCCTGGTCGCGATCTTCACGGCTCTGATCAACATGGCCCACGTCGTCGGCCTGACGCTGATGGAGAGCGTCCATTATCGCGGCGGGTTCGCCAAGTTCTTCCGCAGCCTCGCACTCGTTGGGACCCCGCTGGCGCTGGTTGTCAACCTATTCATCCTGCTCCTCGCCTGAGCGCGGGGGCGCAGATCCCCCTTAGCGAAAGGCGCAGTAGATGCAGAGCAGAAAGCTAGGAGCAGCGGGCCCGGAGGTCTCAGCCGAGGGTCTCGGCTGCATGGGAATGTCCGAGTTCTATGGCAGCGCCAACGAGGCGGAGGCGAGAGAAGTCATCAACCGGGCGCTCGACCTCGGTGTCACTTTCCTCGACACCGCCGACATGTACGGGCCGTTTACGAACGAGAAGCTGGTTGGCGAGGCAATTGCGGGCCGCCGTGACGAGGTCGTGTTGGGGACCAAGTTCGGCCTCGTTCGCGGTGAGAACGGCGAGCGATTGGGGATTCGCGGTGACGCCGACTACGTCCGCAAGTGCTGCGAGGACAGCCTGCGCCGGCTCGGGGTCGAGCGGATCGACCTCTACTACCAGCATCGGGTCGACCCCGCGGTCCCGATCGAGGAGACCGTCGGTGCGATGGCCGAGCTCGTGGAGGCCGGCAAGGTCGCCCATCTCGGGCTCTCGGAGGCGGCCCCGGAGACGATCCGCCGCGCCCACGCGACCCACCCGATCACGGCCCTGCAGACCGAGTACTCACTCTGGAGCCGCGATCCTGAGGACGAGATCCTGCCGACCGTGCGGGAGCTCGGCATCGGCTTCGTTCCCTACAGCCCGCTCGGCCGGGTCGAGGAGATTGCCGCCGAGAAGGGCGTCAGCGCCGGGCAGCTGGCCCTCGCCTGGGTTCTCGCTCAGGGCGAGGACGTCGTCCCGATTCCCGGCACCAAGCGCCTCTCCTACCTCGAGCAGAACGTTGCCGCCGTTGAGATCGAGCTCAGCGAGGAGGACCTGCGCCGGATCGACGAGGTCGCCCCGCGCGGGGCTGTCGCCGGCGAGCGCTACGCCGACATGTCGTCGGTCGGCCGCTGATCGAATCGGGGAGACTGCACAGATGGCCTTACCGCTGATCGAGTTTCCGGCCGACGATCCGGATCGGGCGCTGCGCTTCTGGCGCGGCGTGCTCGACGTCGAGCTCGTGCTGCGCGACGAGCGGGCCGGGAAAGGGTGGGAGGTCGAGGTCGATGGTCTGCGCCTTGGCGTTCACGAGCGTGGTCGCGGCCCAGGGGACACCGGTTCCCTCCCCTATTTCACGATCGACGACATGGACGCCGCTCTCGCGCGGGTCACGGATTTGGGCGGGACCCTGATCCATCCCGGCGAGCGCTGGTCGATCTGCCGCGATTCAGAGGGCAGTCCGTTCGCGCTCGCGGCGCGCTAGCCACGGGAGCCGACCGGCTCGGGATGCCGTAGCGCCTGCAGGACCTCCTCGGCGAGCTGGGAGCCGTCCTCGGGGCGCAGCGGCGTCGCGTTGACGCGAAGGGTGACGCCATCGCGGTCGACTTCCTCGAGCGAGACGCTGGGGCGGTAGCGGGTCGGGACGGTGATCGCCTCCAGTAGTTGGCGCTCGACCCGCTGTGGGCTGGCGTCGGTCGGAAAACGGGCCCGAACGTCGACCTTGTCGGGCTCGCGCAGGGGCACGACCACCAGCCCGAGGAGGACGTTGTTGGGCACCATCAGCCGGTCCGCCCCCTGGCTCAGGGTCGTGTAGAAGAGGCCGAGGCTGGAGACGGTCCCCTCCAGCGAGCCGGCGAGCGCGCCGCCGACCAGCCGCACCCTTTCGCCGACCCGGAACGGCCGCGTGCTCTGGAGGACGATGCCGGCGAAGATTCCGCCCAGCGCCTGCTGGGCGGCGAGCCCGAGCAGGACGGCGGTGAAGGCACCGCCAACGGCGAGGGTGCTGGCCGTGACCCCGGCGATCCGCAGCGCCAGGATTACGACCGCGGCGGTGGCCAGGAGGCGGATGACGAAACCGGTGGTGCCGGCGGTCGCCGGGTCCATGCGCCGGTAGAGGCGCGGTGAAAGCCCACGCGCCAGCCAGTGGGTTGCCGCTGAGCCGACGATCACGAGGATGACAACGGTCCCGATCCGGACCAGCTCTTCGTAGCCGGGGGCGATATTCGAACGCTGCGAGTAGACGACGAGAGTCGCCGCCAGCACCACAAGGGCGGCGATTAGGCCGCCGAAGGCCTTGCGCGAGACGCGCGGTGCCAGCTCGTCGGCGAGACCGAGCTGCTGCCAGACGTGGCTGCGGGTCTCGAACAGCTCAGGAGAAAGTTTCCGGCGGCGGGGAGTCGGCATCGTTCTCGGAATACCCGAGGCCGACTTCTCCCATGCGCCTGTGTGACGCCTCTCCGCTCAGGCGGAATCGGGTGAGCTGTTGTTGCGAAGCGCCGCCAGCCCAGCTTCGCGGCTGGCGTGGATCGGAATCGAGAGATTGAGGCCGCTGATCTCCAGCACTCGCTGGACCTGCTCGTTGCTGCTGGAGATGACCAGGTGGCCGCCGTGCTCGTCGGCGCCGTCGACCTGCTGCCAGGCGCGGACAATCATCGCGATCCCGGTCGAGTCGATGAACTCGCACTCGGTCAGGTCGATCAGGACCGAGGCCTCACCGCCGGCCAGTGCCTCCTCGAGCGGACCCTCGAGGTCCGGCGCCGTACTGAGGTCGAGCTCACCCCGAACCGCGACAACGCGGACGCCATCAACGTCTGCGGAGGAAGTTTCGAAGGGGGCGGGCGGCACGTCGCGATGCTACCGCAGGAGGACCGCATTCAGCCTGCATGAGACCGGGCTACGATCTTTGCCTAGGCGGTTTTGACCTTCCTGGCTAGGGGTATGGAATTCCCCAACGTGGCGCGGGAATATATTGCCTGAGACAGAAGGCCAAGATCGGCGCCGCTGGCGCCAGTGAAAAAAAGATGGTGTTGATGACGACGACCGACGAGCGATCGGGGCTGAAAATGTCCCTCCCGGCCAAGGCTGAGAACGTCGCGGTCGTTCGCCACGCGCTCGCCGGCCTCGGCGAGCAGTTGGGGATGAACGAGACTTCGATCGCCGACCTGAAGACGGTCGTCACCGAGGCGGCGATGAATGTCGTCGTCCACGCCTATCCCGACGGTGACCCTGGCCTGCTCTCGGTCGAGGCCATGGTCGAGGACGGTGGCCTCACCGTCGAGGTCCGCGATTATGGGATGGGGATCCGCCCTCGGCCCGATGCCACCCGCCCCAGCCTCCGGATTGGGCTGACCCTGATCGCCGCCCTCTCCAGCAGCTTCGAGATCAGCGGCGGCGCCCGCCGCGGCACGGTGATCCGCATGCACCTGCTGATCGACGAGGCCGAGGAGGATGACGACGTCGAGTCGACGACAATGGCCGCCCACGCCGCTCCGGCGCAGACCGAGGTCCGGGTCGGGCCGCCCCATCTGGTCAGCACGGTTCTCTCGCGGGTGCTGGGCGCCTTCGCCGCCCGTCAGAACATCAGCGTCGACCGGATCTCCGACACGATGTTGCTCAGCGACGCGATCTCGGCCGGCGCTCCGATCGGCTTCGGCGACGGCCACGTCTCGCTCAGCATCGCCGAGCGTCCCGAGGGCGTCGTCCTCCGGGTCGGGCCGATGATCAGCGGCGCCGCCGAGCGTCTGCAGCAAAGCCTCGAGGTCCCCGCAGTCGGCTCCCTCGCGAAGCTCGCCGACGACCTCCACGTCGACCGCGACTCCGAGGGGGAGTACCTGGTCGTCGCGATCTCGTCGCTGGCTGACTGAAGGGGGTTTGGCGAGAGGGGCGTCGGTACCCCCTCCCAAAACCCGCTCGCTGCGCTCGCTTTTGAGTGTTTTCAGAGGGGGTACCGACGCCCCTCCCACGGCACGGCCTCAAGTACCGGCAGCTAAAGAGGAGAAAGCTCCGCGGTTCCTAGCTTCCGAGGGACGGGGCCTCTGCTCAAGCTTCTGAGGGATGGGGCCCTTGCTTGAGCTTCTGAGGGACGAGGGCGTTCCGTTGGAGGGGCGTTGGTCCCCTCTCCGGGAATGTCGCGAAGCGGCGGAAATGCAATCCGATTCCTGCCCGCCATAGGCGGGCACAACCATCGGGAGCCGTCCCGACAGGGACGCGACTCAATTCACGGAGAGGGGACCAACGCCCCTCTTGCAACGCCCCCGATCACTCGCCTGCTTCGCGCCGCTGTTCCGCCACCTCTTCCCTGATTTTCTCGAGCGTGCGCCGCAGGATCCGGGAAACATGCATCTGGGAGTGCCCGATCCGCTCGGCGATCTGGGACTGGGTCATGTCTTCGACAAAGCGGAGCTGGAGGACGACGCGCTCGCGCTCGTCGAGGTGGGGGAGGACCCCCTCGAGGGCCAGTTTGTCCTCGACCAGGTCATAGCCGGGATCTTCGTCGCCGACCCACTCCGACGCCGGCGATTCGTCCTCCTCGCCGCCGACCGGCCGATCGAGCGAGAGCGGGCGGCGGTTGTGGTTGGCCTCCATCACTTCGAGCACGTCGGTCGGGTCGATCTCCAGCCGCTCGGCGATCTCGCTGACCGACGGCGAGCGTTGCAGCTCGACGGTCAGCTCCGACGTTGCTTTCTCGACTTCCGCCATCCGGTCGTGGAGGCCGCGGGGCACCCGCACGGTCCAGACCCGGTCGCGGAAGTGGCGCTTCAGTTCGCCGAGGATGGTCGGCGAGGCAAAGGCGGCAAAGGGGGTTCCGCGCTCGGGATCGAAGCGATCGATCGCGTTGACCAGGCCGAGGCTGGCGACCTGCAGTAGATCGTCGAAGGACTCGCTGGCGCCGCGATAGCGGAGTGCGAGGTTTCTCGCGAACGGGAGGTAGCGGCGGACCAGCTCTTCGCGCGTCGCCGGGTCGCGCTCGGCCTGGAAGCGCTGCCAGAGCTCCTGCTCGCTCGCCAGTCCATCGACGTGGTGGTCGTGGGGTTGCTGCTCGGTTGCTGGGTTCTGTTTTTTGCTGGCCATCGATACTCCGCGCCGGATCGTTACACCGGCGCCGCCCTGAGGGCATCGATTGCGAGCTGTGCAGCGCCCGGAAAGCCCACGTCCCGGGCCAATCGGCTTTACACGATAGCGCCGGGAAGCCCTCGGCCTGCAAGTCGATGACACGCGCGTTTCCGGGCAGGGGTCGGGGGTAGCCTCAAAGGCATGGAGGCCAGGACATTTCGGCTCGGCGCAGCCGTTCTGCTCGCGGCGGCGGCCCTCGGGCTGCTGCCCGCCGCAGCCGGCGCGATCGGCGGCGTCCCCGGCACCCGCCACTGGCAGCCGCCACCGCGCACCGCCGCCTGGCAATGGCAGCTGCAGGGCAAGATCGACCCCAGCGTCAGGGCCTGGGCCTATGACGTCGACGGCTTCGAAGCGAGCAAAGGCGACGTCCGCGCCCTGCACCGTCACCGTCGCAGGGCGATCTGCTACCTCGACGTCGGCAGTTGGGAGAGCTACCGCCCCGACAAGGGTCGCTTTCCGGCAACGGTGATCGGCAAGGTCTACGAAGGCTTCCCCGACGAGCGATGGCTCGACGTCAGCCGCTTCCAGCTGTTCGAGAAGCCGCTGGAAGCGCGGATTGCGATGTGCGCGCGCAAGCGCTTCGACGCGGTCGAGCCCGACAACGTCGCCGGCTGGGAAAACGACACCGGCTTCGACATCAGTCGCGGCGACCAGCTTCGCTTCAACCGCTGGATCGCCAGCCAGGTTCACGCCCGCGGCATGGCGGTGGCGCTGAAGAACGACCCGAAGCAGGTCCACCAGCTCGTCGGCGCCTTTGACTTCGCGATCGTCGAGGAGTGCTTCCAGTACGACGAATGCGGCTCCTACAAGCCGTTCATCGACCGCGAAAAGGCGGTGTTCGAGGCCGAGTACGAATTGAGCCCGGACGAATTCTGCGCCGCTGCCGAGGCACTTGGGTTCTCCGCTATCCGTAAGTCCTACGACCTTTTCGCCAAGCCCTGGGAACCGTGCGAACCGCTCGCTCCGGGCGGGTCGGGATAACCTCGTCCCGAGCGACGCTGCGACGACCTACGAAGGAGGCCAGATGGGATTCGACCAGTACCACGAGCCACCGGAGGAGCTGTCGGCGGAGACGCGCACCTTCGCCCGTCTGGCCGCCTCCCTGGAAGAGGAGTCGCAGGCGATCGGCTGGTATCAGCAGCGCCTCGCTGTCGAGCCCGATCCGGAGGCACGGGCAATCATGGAGGACGCCCAGGGGGAGGAGTTCAAGCACTTCTCGATGGACCTCGAGTTCCTCTTGCGGCGTACCCCGCGCTGGCGCCAGATCGCCGAAGGCGTCCTCTTCAAGGACGGCGACATCGTCGAGCACGGCGAGGCGGCCGAGGCGGCCTCCGAGGGCGACGACGGCGACGACAGCGCCGGGCCGGGTGACGGCCCGCTCGGAATCGGCAGCCTGAAGGGAGAGGACCAATGAACCACCTACTGCGCGGCCACGCGCCGCTCTCGGACTCCAACTGGAAGCTGCTCGACGACGAGGCGCGTGAGCGCCTGCACGGGCCGCTGGCGGCCCGCCGGCTGGTCGACTTCTCCGGCCCGCACGGCTGGGAGCACTCGGCGACCAACCTCGGCCGGGCTGAGAAAGTCACCGCGCCAAATGGCAAAGGCGTCACCGCGTTGCGGCGGCAGGTCCTGCCGCTGGTCGAGCTGCGGGCCGATTTCGCGATCTCGCGAGCGGAGCTGCGGGACGACGACCGTGGCGCCGTCGACGTCGATTTGGCGCCGCTCGACGAGGCGGCGAGGCGGATCGCGCTCTCGGAGAACGTCGCCGTCTTTCACGGCTGGGCGAAAGCGGGCATTGAGGGAATCGCTGCGGCCTCGCCGATCAAAGCCGGAAAACTCGGCTCCAGCGCCGAGGGCTACCCGCGCTCGGTCGCTCGCGCCGTCGATGCGATCCGCCAGGGCGGGGTGGAGGGGCCGTTCGGCCTCGCGCTCGGCCCCGACGAGTACACCCGGGTGATCGAGACCTCCGAGCACGGCGGCTACCCGTTGTTCGACCACTTGGCGAAGATCCTCGACGGCCCGATCGTCTGGTCGCCGGGCCTCAAAGGCGCGGTAGTGCTGAGCCTGCGCGGCGGTGACTTCCTATTCGAGTCGGGCCAGGACCTGGCAATCGGCTATGACCGCCACGACGCCGACAATGTCTACCTCTACCTCGAGCAGAGCTTCTCCTTCGTCGTCGCCACGCCGGAGGCGGCGGCGCCGCTCAAAGCCTGAGCGGCGCCGCGCCGGCGCACAGCCGCCTTCCTACTTGGAGGCGGCTGACTCGGTCTTGTCGCCGGCGTCGTCTTTCGCGCTCGGAGACTTGAAGTGCAGGATCTGCACCTTCGAGGCGATTCCGGTCTCGTCGCTGCTGGCGAGTCGTTCACCGGCTTCGGCCTGAATCTCGAGGACGCGATCCAGGGTCTCTCCGAGCAGCGTGGCGACGTCGCTCCAGCCCTGCTGGTCGACGACCATCGGAGTACGGCTGACGTGGACGTCGTCGACCTCCTCCAGGGTGCCGGCGCCGGCCGCCTCCTCGATGTCCTCGAACATCGACTTGATGATCGCGGTGGCGATCCCGGGGCGCAGTACCTCGGGCATCCGGGCCCATTCGGAGTCGGTCAGGAACTGACGGCGGGTGGCGCGGTAGAAATGCTCGGTGGCGCCGCGCCGCTGCTTCGTGTCGACGAGCTCGATGCAGTCGTATTTCTCGAGCACGCGGACGTGGTAGGCGACGAGGTTGAGGCTCTGATCCAGCTCCTGGGCGAGGAGATTGGGGCTTGCGACCCGTTCATTGAGAATGATCAGGATCTGTACGCGCAGCGGGTGGGCGAACGCTTTGGCGACGATTTGTTCGACGCCATCTTTCTTTTTCGTTCTCGGCAAGAGAGTTCCTTCGGTCGTTTGGTGGGGTGGCGGCCGATAACAGGAATTTTACGTTGCCAAACTCAAGAAATCCACAGCAGTTGTGTTTTCTTCGTTTAATGCTGAGCTTTTAGTCCCTTCGACTTGATTGCTGAAATAGATTCAAGTAATCATCTAAAAACCGCTCCGTAGATGGGCGGCAAGGAAGGGAAAGGGACTAATAGGGGAGGTGGGTTGGATGAAGATTGCATCCGCAATCGTCCGGGTAGCGCCGACGGCGATCATGAAGGGGGCCTAAGGCCTCGACCCGGAACGGCGGTCGCGCCTGCCAGGCTTAACCGGTGGCCCCCTGGAAGCTGCCGCTGCTGGTTGGCGCGATCGCCGTTCCCACGATCGCCGCGTTCTATGTCGGCGGTCCCGGCGTCGGCGTCGCCGTCGGCGCCCTGGTTGCGGTCGCGATCGTCGCTGCCGCGGTCCGCGCTCGTCCCGATGAGGCGATCGGGGAGCCCGCCGTGGCCGGCTCCGATCGGCGGCTGCTGGTTGTCACCGCCTGCGAGGTGGAGGATCAGGAGGTGATCGGGAGGATCGCCGCCGAGGCGGCCGCGAGCGAAGGCCAGGCGCCGGCCGAGGTGCTGGTCCTGGCTCCGGCGCGAATCGGCTTCCTCGACCGTTGGGCTTCAGATCTCGAGCCGGCGCGACGGGCGGCCCAGCAGAACCTGGTCATCACCGTCGCCTCGCTGGCGAAGGCCGGCGTCGCCGCGGAGGCCCGGGTCGGCGACGAGGACTTGGTGCAGGCGGTGGAGGACGTGGTCAGTACCTACCGGGCGACCGAGGTAATTCTGGTCACCGCCGCGGCCGAGCGCGAGGCGGCGGCGGAGCTCGAGGGCCGGCTGCGGGTCCCGCTGCTGCGGCTCAGCCTCAGCGATCCAGCAGCTCGCTGAAGCGCAGCGCCGCCCGGGTCGGGATCGCGAACTCTTCCTTGTGGTGCAGGAGGCCGGCGCCGCTGAGGTCGCGAACGGCGCGTTCGATCGAGTCGCGCTCGGCGAAGGCAGGATCCTCGCCGGCTATCTCGCGGACGACTTCGCCGACCGTCAGCAGGGTCGGGTGCAGGTTGAGAACCAGTTGCAAGACGACCGACTCGGTTGCGACATCGCCATCCCTCGTTGTCCAGCTGTCGTCGCCCCGTTCCATGCCGTTTCCCGGGCCGCTAAGTCGGTCAGTCGTCGGGACTCTCCCCGCTCGTCTCGTTCTCGATCTCGCCGAGGCCGAGGATCTGGCGCGCCCAGGGAGCGTCGACTGCGGCCCGGTAGAAGTGCTGCATCGAGCCCCGGACCGGGACGGTGTTGACGAGGGCGACCGCTTCGCAGTCGGCCAGCACTCGCACGTGGTAGCTGACATTGCTGAGCGGCTGCTCGAGCAAGGCTGAGAGCTCGCGCGGGCTGATCGCGTCTTCGCTCTCCATTAAGCGCAGGATCTCGCGGCGCAGGGGGTGACGTAGTGCCGCCAGCAGGTCGTTGTCGTTCGAGCGGTCGAGGCTTGCCATCCCGCGTAGAAATATAGAGCAACCGAAATGTTTTGTCTGTAGATCCTCTGTCTGCGCGAAAAGTTTCCTCGCGCGTTCCGGATTAGGCGCTAACCGCGGACGCCGCCCATCTCGCTGAAGACCGCGGTCACACCGCCGTCCTCGCGTTGCTCGTCGGCGATCACGTGGGAGACGGCATTGATTAAGGCCAGGTGGGTGAAAGCCTGGGGGAAGTTGCCGAGGTGGCGGCCGGAGTCGGCCTCCAGCTCCTCGGCGAAGAGGTCGAGCCAGCCGGCGGCCTCGAGCAAGCGCTCGCAGAGCTGCCGTGCCCGCTCGCGCTCGCCGATCTCCGAGAGCGCCGAGACCAGCCAGAAGGAGCAGATTAGGAAAGTGCCCTCCTTACCGTGCAGGCCATCATCGGTTTCTTCGACCTTGTAGCGGAGGACGAGGCCGTGCTCGGTCAGCTCAGAGGCGATCGCGTCGACGGTCGCCCGCAGGCGCGGGTCGTCGGGCGGGAGGAAGCGCAGCAGGGGGATCAGCAGGCAGGAGGCGTCGAGGGCGTCAGTGTCGTAGTGCTGGCGGAAGACGCCGTCGCGGACGCCGCGCTCGAGGATCTCGGCGTGGAACTCGTCGGCCTTGGCCTGCCACTCGTCGGCGATCTCGTCGGCACCAAAGCTGCGGGCCAGGCGCACCCCACGGTCGACCGCGACCCAGATCATCAGCTTCGAGGAGACGTAGTGCTGCGGCTCTCCGCGCGACTCCCAGATCCCCTGGTCGGGGTGAGGCCAGGCTTCGATCGCGGCTTCCACCTGGTAACGGATCAGTTGCCGGTCGGCCGGCGTGCCGCGGCCCCGCAGCGCTTTCTCGTGGAGGTAGACGGAGTCCAGGAGCGACCCCCAGACGTCGTTCTGGCGCTGGTCGTAGGCGCCGTTGCCGATCCGCACGGGCTTGGCGCCGCCATAGCCGGAGAGGTGGTCGAGGGTCTCCTCGGTCAGCTTCTTCTCGCCGCCGATCCCGTACATGATCTGCAGGTCGGGGTGGTCGCGGCAGACCTGGACGATGAAGCGCATGTAGTCGCGCGCCTCGTCGTCGAAGCCAAGCGTGTGCAGCGCCCAGAGGGTGAAGGTCGAGTCGCGGATCCAGCTGTAGCGGTAATCCCAGTTGCGCTCGCCGCCGGGTGCCTCCGGCAGCGAAGTGGTGGGGGCGGCGACGATCGCTCCGGTCGGGGCGTAGGTGAGCCCCTTGAGGACCAGTGCCGAGCGCTGCAGGTGGATCCGCCAGGGGTGGTCGGGGAATTTGCCATGGCGCAGCCAGGCGCGCCAGAAGTCTTCGGTTGAGTCGAGGCGCTCGAGTGCCTCGGGTGCGCTGCGCGGGCCGCCGACGTTGCCCTCACCCCAGGTCACGGCGCAGAAGCCGCTCTCGTTCTCGCGCAGCTTCAGGCTGCCGTGGACAACCGCGCCGTCGACGCGGAGCTCCATGTCGGAGGTGAGGCGCAGCTCAGTGCCGTCCTCGGCGCTCGCCACCGCTTCGCCGAGCTCGCCACCGGTCCAGGCGGCGTCGTCGAGCCCGTAGGCAAAGCGCGGTAGGCATTCCATCTCCATCTCGACCTCGCCGTCGACGCAGGTCATCGTTCGCAGCAGCGAGTGGTCGGACTCGTGCCCGGCCGCCGGCCGGCCGGAGCGGCCGTCGTCGCTGCTCCACTCGGGGATCGTCAGCGCGTCGTGGA
This sequence comes from Solirubrobacterales bacterium, assembly GCA_035472275.1. GTDB lineage: Bacteria > Actinomycetota > Thermoleophilia > Solirubrobacterales > 70-9 > VAYN01. The sequence continues at coordinate 99,149 of DATIPH010000030.1, read as the reverse complement.
CGATGACCCAGCCGGTCTCGGTGACCCAGGTCGTCTCGATCACCAGCGTGCCCGGCTCGTAGCGACGGCTGATCGGGACGATCACGCCCTTCGGCTTCAGCTTGAAGCGACCGGCGCCGCGGTCCAACAGGGCCGCGAAGGCGCTCGGCGAGTCGAAGCGCGGCAGGCACAGCCACTCGACGGTGCCGGCGTAGGAGACGAGGGCGGAGGTGTGGCAGTCGGAGAGGAAGCCGTAGCTGCCGATCGGCGGGAAGAGGTCGTCGAGGCGGGCCGGCATGCAGGCGCAAGCTACTACGCTGGATTGCGTGAACCTGCCGATCGCCCATGTCTCGGGCATCTTCGGCCCGCTCGAGCTGTTGCCGATGCTGATCGCGGCGGGCCTCTACGCGAAGCGCTCGATGACCCTCGCCGAGAAGGGGAGGCCGGTGCCGCTCTGGCGCCAGATCTGCTTCGCCTCCGGGCTGCTGCTGATCGCCGCGGCGCTGGTGACGCCGCTCTCCGACGTCGCCGAGGAACTGGTGATCGCGCACATGGTCGAGCACCTGCTGATCGGCGACCTCGCCAGCCTGCTGCTGGTCCTCGGCCTGACCGGGCCGCTGCTGCAGCCGATCCTCGCGATCCGCTTCTTCGACCGGCTGCGGATCCTGGCCCACCCGGCGGTGGCGATGCCGCTGTGGGCGATCAACATGTTCTTCTGGCACATCCCAGCGCTCTACGACGCGGCCTACGGCACTGCCTTCATCCACTTCGTCGAGCACGGGACCTTCATCTTCTTCGGCTGCCTGGTTTGGATGCCGGTCTTCGGGCCGCTGCCGGTGCCGAAGTGGTTCACCGCCGGCTGGAAGGTCGTCTACGTGATCGTGATGCGGCTGATCGCGACCGTGCTCGGCAACATCCTGATGTGGTCGGGGACGGTGCTCTACGACCGCTACGCGGCGGGCGAGGCGCACTTCGGGATCTCGCCGCTGACCGACCAGAGCATCGCCGGCGTGGTGATGATGGTCGAGGGCACGTTCCTCGGCCTTGGCGTCCTCGCCTGGTTCTTCTTCGAGGCGGCGCGCGAGGGGATCGAGAAGCAGCGCCTGCTCGACCTCGCCCGCGACCGCGGGATCGAGCTCGACCCCCAGCGCGCTCAGCGCGCGGTGTCGGCCGGCCAAACCGAGCACCTCGAACGGCAGCTGATCGGGAGGGGCCCTGAGACCGACTCTGCCTGAGCGGCTGTTGCTGGCGGCGCTGGTCTTTGTCGTCGGCGCCTGCAGTCTCGGCGTCGAGATTGCCGCGGCGCGCCTGTTGGCGCCTTACTTCGGCGCCTCGACGATCGTCTGGGCGAACACGATCGGCGTCGTCCTCGTCGCCCTCTCGATCGGCTACTGGTTCGGCGGCCGCTTTGCCGACCGCCACCCGAGCCTGCGGGCGCTGAGCGCGCTGATCCTCTTCGCCTCGCTGTTGATCGCCGTCATCCCCTTCGCGGCGCGCCCCTTCCTCGGCTTCTCGGTCGAGGCCTTCAACAGCATTTCGGCCGGCACCTTCGCCGGCTCGCTGCTCGGGGTTCTGATCCTGGTCGCGGTGCCGGTGACGCTGCTCGGCGCCGCCGCGCCCTGGGCGGTGCGGCTGGCGGTGGGGGAGGTCGATCGCTCCGGTGAGGTAGTCGGCAGGCTCTACGCGATCTCGACCGCCGGTTCGCTCTTGGGGACGATGCTCTCGGCGTTGCTGCTGATCCCGCTGCTCGGCACCCAGCGCACCTTCCTCGTCTTCGCCCTCTGCCTCGCGCTGGTTGCCGCGCTGGGGATCGGCTGGCGGGCGCTGGTGGCCCCGGCGGCGCTGGCCCTGGCGCTGACGGTGCCGGTCGGGACGATCAAGGACGCCGGCGACGACAAGGTCGTCTACGAGGCAGAGACCGAGCACCAGTACGCCCGCGTGATCGAACGCGAGGAGGGGACCCGGGTCCTGGAGTTGAACGAGGGCCAGGCCGTGCACTCGCTCTACCGGCCCGGCAAGTACCTGACCGGCGACTACTGGGACGGCCACCTGGTGCTGCCGGCGGCGGCCGACCCGGAGCCGCCGGAGCGGATCGCGATCCTCGGCAACGCCGGCGGAACCGTCGCCCGCGCCTTCGGTCGCTACTTCCCGCGGACGACGGTCGACGCGGTCGAGATCGACTCCGAGCTGACCGAGCTAGGCCGCCGTTTCCTCGGCCTGCGCAACCCGCGCATGCGCGTCTACGGCGAGGACGCGCGACCGTGGCTGCGGGGGGCGGAGGGGGGCTACGACGCGATCATGGTTGACGCCTACCGCCAGCCCTACATCCCCTTTTACCTGACGACCCGCGAGTTCTTCGAGCTGACCCGGGAACGGCTCGACGGGGACGGGGTGACGATCGTCAACGTCGGCCACCCCGAGGGCGGCGAGGAGCTCGAGCGGGTGCTGGGACGGACGATGGCCGCGGTCTTCCCGACCGTCTTGCGCTACCCGATCGAGGAGACCAACACGCTGCTGGTCGGTGGCGGCGAGGGGCTCTCGGCGGTCCGCCTCGATCGCGCCGCCGACGACCTGCCGCCGGACCTGCGCCCGCTGGCGCACGAAGCGGCGGTGGCGTTGCAGCCACGGCTGCCGGGCGGCGAGGTCTACACCGACGACCACGCGCCGGTCGAGTGGCTGATTGACAGCTCGCTACTGGAGTACGCGAGTGAGTAGGCGCCGTCGTGTCGGTCGCCTGCAGGCCTGGCTGGTGACTGGGCCGGTGGGTCGCGGGGTTTCCTTCGCGATCGATTTCGGCGCGGCGCTGCGCACGATGCTGGCGAATCGCCGAGCCCGCTAGGGTCAGCGACCCCCCAATGCAGACCACTGTCAAAGAGCTTCCCGACTCACGCGTCAGCGTCGAGGTCGAGGTGCCGGCGCAGGACGTCGATCGTGCCGCCTCGCGCGCCGCTCGCGCGATGGCGAAGGAAATGCGGATGCCCGGCTTCCGCAAAGGCAAAGCGCCGCCGTCGCTGGTGATCCAGCGGATCGGCTTCGGGCCGGTGCTGGAGGAGGCGATCCGCGAGGCGCTGCCGGAGTGGTACGAACGGGCGCTGCTGGACAGCGGTGTCAGCCCGATCGGCGACCCCAACATTGAGATGGTCTCGACCCCCGAGGGTGAGGGGGAGGGGCTCGAGTTCAAATTCGAGGTCGGGGTGAGACCGCCGGCCAAGCTTGGTGACTACAAAGGCCTCGAGGTCGGCAAAGCGGAGGAGGAGGTCCCCGACGACCTCGTCGACGCCGAGGTAGAGCGCGTCCGCGAGGGCTTCGCCAGCCTCGAGCCGGTCGAGCGCGAGGCGGCCGAGGGCGACTCGCTGCTGATCGACTTCGAGGGCCTGCTCGACGGCAAGGCGTTCGAGGGCGGCAAGGCCGAGGACTACCTGCTGGCCCTTGGCTCCGGGCAGCTGATCGAGGGCTTCGAGGAGGGCCTGATCGGCGCCAAGGCGGGCGAAGAACGCGACGTCAACGTCACCTTCCCCGACGAATACCAGGCCGAGCACCTGGCCGGCGAAGACGCGCTCTTCAAGGTCAAGGTCAAAGAGGTGCGGGAGAAAATCCTGCCCGAGCTCGACGACGACTTCGCCTCCGACGCCTCCGAGTTCGACACGCTCGAGGAGCTGCGCTCCGACATCCGCGAGAAAGTCGCAGCGATGCGCAGCAGCCGCGCCGAGGAAGACTTCCGGATCGCTGCCGTCGATGCGGCGGTGGCGGTCTCCACGGTCGACGTCCCCGCGGACCTGGTCACGGCGCGGGCGACCGAACGCTGGGAGCGGATGGAACGCCAGCTGGCCCAGCGCGGGATGGACCCAAACGCCTTCCTGCAGATGCAGGGCAAAACCCGCGAGGAGCTGATCGAGGAATCGAAGCCGGACGCGGAGAAGGAGCTGCAGCGCGAGGCGGTCGTCACCGCGATTGCCGAGGAGGAGGCGATCGAGGTCGCCGAGGAGGAGCTGATCGAGGCCTTAGCCCATTCCGCCGAACACGAACGGACGACTCCGGAGAAGCTGCTCGAGCGCTTGCGCCAGAACGGCCGCGACAAGATGATCGAAGAAGATCTCAAGGCGCAGAAAGCGATCAAACTCGTCGCCGGGGCGGCGAAACCGATTCCGCTGGAGCAAGCGGAAGCGCGGGACAAAATCTGGACGCCGGAGAAGGGCGAGGAGGAGGAGTCCGGGGGAGGCAAACTCTGGACTCCGGGGGACTCGGACTGAGGGTTGCGTTGGGGGGATTCCGGCCCACCTTCATCCACGCCATCCATGACCCGCAGGCACGCCTGACTCCTTCTATAGAGTGCGGCCCATGAGTCCTCTGGTTCCGATGGTGGTTGAGCAGACCTCGCGCGGCGAGCGCGCTTTCGATATTTACTCGCGCCTCTTGGGCGAGCGGATCGTCTTTCTCGGCACGCCGGTCACGGACGACATCGCCAACCTGATCGTTGCCCAGCTCCTGCACTTGGAGTCGGAGGATCCCGACAAGGACGTCAGCCTCTACATCAACTCGCCGGGAGGCTCGGTTTACGCCGGCCTTGCGATCTACGACACGATGCAGTTCATCAAGCCCGACGTGCAGACGATCTGCGTCGGAGTCGCGATGAGCATGGGGGCGCTGCTGCTCTGCGGTGGCGCCGAGGGCAAGCGGATGTCGCTGCCGAACTCGAAGATCCTGATCCACCAGGTCTCGGCCGGGTTCCAGGGCCAGGCGACCGACATCGAGATCCACGCCAAAGAGATCATCGACGTCCGCCGCCGCCTCGACGAGATCATCGCCAAACACACCAATCAGCCCTTCGAGAAAGTCACCAAAGACACCGAGCGTGACTACTTCATGAGCGCGGAGGAGGCGAAGGAGTACCACATCGTCGACCGCGTGATCGAGCACCACTGACGCGTCTCGCCCTTCTCGCACTTTCCCTTTTCGCGGTCGCGGCGGCGCCGGCTGCGGCCCAGATTTCTTCCCGCGACGGCGGCATGCCCTACTACGGGCACGTCTTCCCGGTCCAGGGCCCGCATGGCACGCGTGGCTTCATCGGCGAATTCGGGGCTCCGCGCAGCGGTGGCCGCACCCACGAGGGGTTCGACATCGTCGCCGCCTGCGGCGAGCCGCTGGTCGCCGTGCGCAACGGGCGCGTGCGTCAGGTCGGCTACGACCCGGTGCTCTACGGCAACTTCCTGCTGATTCACGGCGAAGGCGAGGACCGCAGCTACTTCTACGCCCACCTGCCGCGACCGCCGCTGGTGAAGAAGGGCGAGCGGGTCTACGAGGGGGAGCGGGTCGGCTCGGTGGGCGAGACCGGTAACGCGATCACGGTCGGCTGCCACCTCCACTTCGAGATCCACGTCCACGGCATCCCGGTCGACCCCGAGCCGGAACTGCGCCGCTGGGACCGCTACAGCTGAGTTCGCACTTTTGCCCGCATAGCGGCGAAAAGTGCGAACTCACAGCGGGCGTTCGAACCAGAGGTCGGCTTTGGCATTGTCGTTGTAGGCGGGGACCTCGGCGTAGCCGGCGGAGCGGTAGAGGCCGATCGCTTCGGTCAGGTAGCTGGAGGTGTCGAGGCGGACGGCGTGGCAACTGCGCTCGGCGGCGATTCGCTCGAGCTCGGTGAGGATGCGGCGGCCAAGGCCGATCCCGCGATGGGTGGGGGCGACGAACATGCTCTTCACCTCGGCAACGTCGGTGTCGAGGTGGCGGACGCCGCCAAGCCCGGCCGGCTCGCCGTCGACGCGGGCGAGCAGGAGCACCCCGCCCGGTTGGTTCAACTCAGCCGGTGGCCCAGCCGCGATCTCGGCCTCGAGGTCAACCGCATCCCCCAGCGGGCCGTCCGACTCGCGGATGAAGACCTCGTAGAGCGCCCGCACGTCAGCGTCGTCCCGGCTTGCCTCTTCCAGCTTCACGGTCATTGCGGGAGGCGACGCTAACGGTTCCTGGTAGTGGCACGTAGTGCTCGTCTTACGTGGCACAATGACGCCGTGAGCCGAGATGAATTGTCTGAGACGCTAGGTCGATAAGCGACGCTGCGAGAGATCGATCGCCGCGCTGCGGAGCGGCGCTAGAGCCCGAGCTCGTACTCGAGCCATTCGGAGCGCTCCGCTCCGGTCGAGTCGTAGAGGCGCTGGGCGGTGTGGTTGTCGGGGGCGGTCGACCACTCCAGGTAGGCGGCGCCACGCTCACGGGCGACTTCGGCGGCGGCTTCGATCAGGGCGCGGCCGACGCCGCGGCCGCGGGCGTTGGGCTCGACGAAGAGATCGTTCATCAGCACCGCATCTTCCGCCGAGAGGGAGCTGAAGTGCCAGTAGAGGCAGGCATAGCCGAGGAAGCGGTCCTCGGCGCGGGCACCGAGCAGAAGGCCGTCATCGCTGGGAGCGAGGAAGCGGCGGAAGAAGTCGCTGTTGCGTTCCTCGTCGATCTCCTCGACCTCGTAGAAGCGCTGGTAGGCGGCGATCAGCGGCAGTAGTTCCTCGTACTGCTCGACGCTGACTGGGGCGATCTCGGGCGCGTCGCTCACGGCTCCACCGTATCGCCCGTGGCGGGCACGCTCACGCAAGGCCTCGACCACGGGCAGGGGACGCGGGCCGGGCGCCGTAAAACGACTCCACGTACCGGCAGGTTGGCCCGTTTAAGCTTTTGGAGCCCCAGCCGGAGTTCATCGAACATCCCGATAGGAGGGGATTCCGCTGGCACGTCCCACTGATTCGAACGAGCAACTTCTCTGCAGCTTCTGTGGGAAGTCGCAGCGCCAGGTCAAAAAGCTGATCGCCGGGCCGGGCGTCTACATCTGCGACGAGTGCATCGACCTCTGCAACGAGATCATCGACGAGGAGCTGACGGCGCCGCCTGTCTTCGAGCTCGAGAACCTGCCGAAGCCGCGCGAAATCCACGACGTGCTGCAGGAGTACGTAGTCGGCCAGGAGGCCGCCAAGCGCGCCCTCTCCGTCGCCGTCTACAACCATTACAAGCGGGTCCAGATCGCGCAGTCCGAAGAGGCGGACGTCGAGTTGCAGAAGTCCAACATCATGATGTTGGGCCCGACCGGGTGCGGCAAGACGCTGCTCGCCCAGACTCTGGCGCGGATCCTCAACGTACCTTTCGCGATCGCCGATGCGACGGCGCTGACCGAGGCCGGCTACGTCGGCGAGGACGTCGAGAACATCCTCCTCAAGCTGATCCAGGCCGCCGACTTCGACGTCAAAAAGGCGGAGACGGGGATCATCTACATCGACGAGATCGACAAGATCGCGCGCAAGGCCGACAACCCGTCGATCACCCGTGACGTCTCCGGCGAAGGCGTTCAGCAGGCGCTGCTGAAGATCCTCGAGGGAACTACCGCCTCGGTGCCGCCGCAGGGCGGGCGCAAGCACCCCCACCAGGAGTTCCTGACGATCGACACCACCAACATCCTCTTCATCTGCGGCGGTTCCTTCGCTGAGCTCGACAAGGTGATCGAGCGGCGGGTGGGCGACCACGGGATGGGCTTCGGCGCCGCGATCTCCTCGCGCGAGAAGAAGGACGCCGGCGAATGGTTCGAGCAGGTGCTGCCCGAGGACCTGGTCGAATATGGCCTGATCCCCGAGTTCATCGGCCGCCTGCCAGTGATCACCGCGATCCACCAGCTCAGCCGCGACGACCTGACCACGATCCTGACCGAACCCAAGCATGCTCTGACCCGCCAGTTCCAGCGTTTCTTCGAGTTCGACGACATCGAGCTGGTCTTCTCTGAGGACAGCCTCGAGGCGATCGCCAACAAGGCCCTGGAGCGCGAGACCGGCGCCCGCGGCCTGCGCTCGATCCTCGAGGAAACGCTGCTCGACGTCCAGTTCGAACTGCCCTCGCGTCGCGATGTGACCAAGTGTGTTGTCACCAAAGAGACGATCACCGAGGGTCGGCGCCCGACGCTGGTGACCGAGGCCGTCCAGCAGGACATCGGCCCAGCGGCGGAGGAGCTCGGCGAGGAATCCGCCTAGACTCGGCCGCTTGAGCGCGGCCGACCGCAAACGCCTCGAGGAGACCACCCGCTACGACCCGGCGGAGGTCGAGGCGCGGGTCTTCGCCGAGTGGATCGAGGGTGGCTACTTCCACCCGCCGGCAGAGGGGACGCCAGAGGAGAACTTTTCGGTTGCGATCCCGCCGCCGAACGTGACCGGTGCCCTGCACATGGGCCACGCGCTGAACGGCTCGATGCAGGACGCGCTGGTGCGACTGAACCGGATGCGGGGCCGCAACTCGCTCTGGATCCTCGGCACCGACCACGCCGGGATCGCGACCCAGGCGGTGGTCGAGAAAGCGCTCAAGGCCGAAGGCAAGACCCGCCAGGAGCTCGGCCGCGAGGCCTTCGTCGAACGGGTCTGGGAGTGGAAAGCCGAGTACGGCTCGCGGATCGTCGAGCAGTACAAGCGGCTCGGCGCCTCCTGCGACTACGAGCGCGAGCGCTTCACCCTCGACGCCGACTACGTCCGCGCCGTCTACCGCGTCTTCAAGCAGCTCTACGACAAGGGCTACATCTACCGCGACAACTACATGGTCAACTGGGACCCGGGCTCGCGCTCGGCGATCTCCGACCTCGAGGTCGAGAACCGCGAGGTCGAGGACGCCCTCTACTCGATCGACTACCCGCTCGAGGATTCAGACCAGGTCCTGACCGTCGCCACCGTGCGGCCGGAGACGATGCTGGGTGACACCGCGATTGCCGTCAACCCGGGCGACCCCCGATACGCAGACCTGATCGGGAAGCGTTGCGTGCTGCCGCTGGTCGGGCGCCGACTGCAGATCTACCCCGACGAGATGGTGGACCCCGCGTTCGGCACCGGAGCGCTGAAGATCACTCCGGCCCATGACCCCAAAGACTTCGAAATGGGACGTGTCCTGGGCCTCGAGGAGATAAGCGTGATCGGCCCCGACGGGCGCATGACCGAGGAGGCCGGAGAGTTCGCGGGCCTGACGGCCGCGGAGGCCCGGACCGCAGTCGTCGAGGCCCTGCGGGCGGAGGGTCGACTTCGAGGGGAGGAGCCCTACGTCCACTCGGTCCCCTTCTCGCACCGTTCCGGCGAGCGGATCGAGCCGCTGATCTCGCTGCAGTGGTTCTGCCGCATGGACGAGCTGGCGGCGCCGGCGATCGAGGTCGTCGAACGCGACGAGGTGCGGATCCAGCCCGGCCAATGGAAGCGCGTCTACCTCGACTGGATGCGGGAGATCCGCCCCTGGTGCGTCTCCCGCCAGCTCTGGTGGGGCCATCGGATCCCGGTCTGGTACTGCGATCCCTGCGAGGAGACGATCGTCGCCGAGCAGGCGCCGGAGCGCTGTGGCAAGTGCGGCGGCGAGCTGCGTCAGGAGGAAGACGTCCTCGACACCTGGTTCAGCTCCGCGATCTGGCCCTTCGCCACCCTCGGCTGGCCCGACGAGACGCCGGAGCTGCGCGCTTTCTACCCGACGAGCTTCCTCACCACGGCCCGCGAGATCCTCTTCCTCTGGGTGGCGCGGATGATCATGACCGGGATCGAGTTCGCCGGCGACGTCCCCTTCCGCGACGTCTACGTCCACTCGGTGATTCAGGCCCGTGACGGGCGGCGGATGTCGAAGAGCCTCGGCACCGGGATCGACCCGCTCGACGAAATCGACGTCCACGGCGCCGACGCCTTGCGCTTCGGCCTGCTGGCGATGTCCTCGACCCAGGACGTGCGCTTCTCCGACGCCAAGGTTGAGCAGGGCCGCGACCTCGCCAACAAGCTCTGGAACGCCTCGCGGCTGATCCTGCTCAACGCCGCCCCGGTCGAGCCGGCGCCGCGGCCGCTGCACGTCGAGGACCGCTGGATCCTTTCGCGGTTGGAGCAGACGATCTTGTCGGTGACCGAGAAGCTCGAGACCTACGACTTCGCCCACGCCGTCCAGGAGGCCTACTCGTTCTTCTGGCGCGACCTCTGCGACTGGTACCTGGAGATCGTCAAGCCGCGCCTCTACGACGGCGAGGAGGAGGTCTCGGCGACGCTGCTCTACGCGCTCGAACGGGTCCTGGCGTTGCTGCACCCGGTGATGCCGTTCGTCAGCGAGGAGATCTGGTCGTTTCACCCAGCCCACCAGGGCCACCTCGTCGTCCACCCGTTTCCGGTCGCCGACGAGGCGCTGCGCGACGCCGCCGCCGAGGAGGATGTCGAGAGCGGGATCGAGCTGACCCAGAAGCTTCGCGCCTGGCGCGATCTCGCCGGGGTGCCGGCGGCGGCGGTGCTGGCGGCGACCACCGACGGCGTCGAGCCGCCTGAGTTCGTCGCCCGCCTCTCGCGGTTCGAGTTCGACGGCGTCGGCTCCGAGCCGGTCGCCTCGATCGGCCCGGTCCGCGTCCTCGCCTCCGAGCAATTGGACGGCGAGGCCGTCGCAGCGCGGCTGGCGAAGCGCCGCGAGGAGCTGCAGGCCGAGGTCGAGCGCGGCGAGCGCAAGCTCGGCAACGAGGGCTTCGTCGCCAAGGCCCCGGCCGAGGTGGTCGAGGAGGAGCGCGGCAAGCTCGAGCGCTACCGCAGCGAACTCGCCGAGCTTGGCTAGCTTCGACCCAGACGCTTATCTCGACTCGCTGGAGCCGATCGGCTGGCGGCTCGGTCTGGAGCGGATGCACAAGCTGACGACCGCGCTGGGGATGCCCCAGCACCGCTTCGGCTCCGTCCATGTCGTCGGCACCAACGGCAAGTCCTCGGTGACGCGGATGACGGCGGCGCTGCTGGAAGCACATGGGATCAGCGCCGGCGCCAGCGTCTCTCCCCACGCCGAGCGCTGGTCGGAGCGGACCTTGGTGCACGGCGAGGAGGTCGGGGCTGCTGAGTGGGCGGCGGCAGTCGCGGCGGTCGCGCAGGCGGCCGAGGGCGTCAACCGGGCGCTCGAGAAAGGGGACGCCGTCACCCAGTTCGAGGTAGCGACCGCGGCGAGCTTCGTCGCCCTGGCCCGGGCGCGGGTCAAGGCGGCGGTGATCGAGGCCGGTCTCGGCGGCCGCCTCGACGCGACCAACACGATCCCCTCACGGGTCACGGTCCTGACCTCGGTCGGCCTCGACCACACCGAGTGGCTGGGGGAGACCGAGCTCGAGATCGCCGCCGAGAAGCTGGCGGTGCTGCGCGACCAGACGACCTTGGTCCTGGGTCGGGTCTCGGCCGAGGTCGCCGCGCTTGCCGAGCAGATCGCAGCGGACCGGGGGGCGCGACTGGTGCGGGCGGCGGAGGACCCGGGCTCGTCACTCGAAGTGCGGGCGCCGGGGAGCTTCCAGCGCCGCAACTTCGCACTGGCGATGGCGGCGGCCGAGGGGTTCCTCGGCGATCCGCTCGACCCGGCGGTCGTCGCAGCGGTGGCCGCCAGCGTCACAGTCCCGGGCCGACTCGAGCAGATTGCCACCGAGCCGCCGATCTTCCTCGATGCCGCCCACAACCCAGACGGGTTCGCCGCTCTGGCCGAGGCCCTGCCTGGAGTCCTCGCTGGGCGCCGCCTAGTCGCCTGCCTGGCGATCCTCGCCGACAAGGACGCGGAGGCGATGATCGCAGCCCTGGCGCCTGTGCTCGAGCGCGCCGTCTGCACGGAGATTTCTGCGGCGACGTTGGCAGGCCACGGCCGCCCCGGCGCCCGCTCGTGGCCGGCGGCGGAGCTGGCGGCGGCCTGTGCCGCGGCCGGCCTCGAGGCCGAGGTGGAGCCCGTTTTCGACCTGGCCCTGCGGCGCGGGACATTGCTTGCAACGGCGCCGCCCGAAGGGGCGCTGCTGGTCGCTGGCTCCCAGTATGCAATCGCCCCCGCGCGCGCCGTGTTGGCCTGAGGACTGTGCGAGGATTTGGCGATGGATCGCGGCGCAGGCTCCCAGTTGCTGTCGATGATGGGGCTAGTTGCTGCGGTCGTCGCGATCGTAATTCTTGTCTTCTTCGGGGTCGGCTACCTTTTCGGAAGGCTGTTCCTCTAAGGAATTTCGATCGATCGTGAGTCCGAACAGGGTTCGCGGTAGTCGCGGCGAAGTAGACTGCCGCTCCCTTTCCCCGGGTAGGCGCCTCAAATGTCACTAGCGATCTTCGGTATCACCAACAACGGCCTCAACTTGGCCGCCACCCTCTTCCTGCTGATGCTGGTCGTTCTTTGGCTGGCGTTGATCGTCTACACCTACCTGGACGCCAGGCGCCGGATCTCGGACCCGTTCCTGGTCGCCTGCGCGACGGTCGCCTCCTTCTTCCCCTTCATTGGCACCGCCGTCTACGCGATCGTGCGTCCCCCGGAGTACCTCGAGGACGCCCACGAGCGCGAGCTCGAGATCAAAGCGGCCGAGCTGCGGGTGCGGCAGCTTAAAGACCAGACCTGCCCCAACTGCGAGTACCAGATCGAGAAAAACTTCCTCCGCTGTCCCAACTGCCAGCGCCGGCTCAAGGATCCGTGTCCGAGCTGCAGCAAGCCGGTCGACCCGCGCTGGGGCCTCTGCCCCTACTGCGAGACCGCGCTTGCCGGCGGCGAGAAGCGCGAGCGCCGGCCGCAGAAACGCGAGCGGCGCCCGGAGGGCTCCGGGTCGCGCGAGAGCGCACCGAAACGGCAGCCGCCACGACGCAAAAAAGCGCCGGCGGGCGAGGGTAGGAAAGGATCCGAGGAGGCTCCCCGTAAAGACGCGGCTCGTGCCGCGGCGGAGGAGCCGTCCACCCCCACCCCTGAACAAAGGAGCCCCCGCCGTGAGCCGGACCCTGATCCTCGTCAAGCCTGACGCCTTCGAACGCGCCCTGACTGGCGAGGTAATCGCCCGCTTCGAGCGCAAGGGACTTCGCATCGTCGCCTTGAAAACGCTCGTCGCCGATGAGTCGATCGCCCACAGCCACTACGCCGAGCACAGCGAGAAGCCGTTCTTCGGCGAGCTGGTCGAGTTCATCACCGGCGGTCCGTTGGCGGCAATTGTCTTCCAGGGCCCGGAGGCGGTGCCGGCTGCGCGCCAGGTGATTGGTTCCACCAACCCGATTGAGGCGGCGCCGGGCTCGATTCGCGGCGACTTCGCGCTCGAGGTGACCTTCAACATGGTCCACGGCTCCGACTCCGACGAGTCGGCCGAGCGCGAGATCGCGATCTGGTTCCCAGAGTTGTCCTAGCGTCGGGTTCGCCCCAGCGGCGGGAGATCCTCGAGAAGCTCGGGGTTGAGTTCGAGGTTGTCGTCTCGGGCGTCGAGGAGTTGACTGAGGGCGATCCGGAACGGCTCGTGATCGAGAATGCTCGCCGCAAGGCTCAGGGTGTTGCGAACGGGGAAGGGGAGGCACCTGCGGGCGAGGTTTACGTTCTCGGTACCTCCCCTTCCCCGTCCACGAAACCGCTGATCATCGGGTGCGATACCGATGTAGTTCTGGACGGGCTGGTGCTCGGGAAACCTCGCGATGCTGCGGAGGCTCGCGAGTACCTCGATCGGATGGCTGGGCGGACTCATGAGGTTCTGAGCGGGTTGGTCGTCCTCGACGGGAATCGGGAGCTGAGTGGGCTCGAACGCACTCAGGTCACCTTCAAGGCGCTCTCAGACGCCGAGAAGGAGCGGTATGTGGCGTTCGGCGAGTGGCAGGGGCGCTCTGGTGGCTACGCGATCCAGACTCTCGGCTCGACTTTGGTCGAGCGCCTCGAAGGCAGTGTCTCCAACGTCGTCGGCCTCCCGGTCGGCCTCCTCGCCGACCTCGCACCAGAGCTCCTCCAACTCCACGGCTGAGTTCGCACTTCCGCCCGCTATGCGGGGATAAGTGCGAACTCTGGTCCTTTAGGGCCGTCTGGTTTCATCTTTGGATGGCCTTCTTTAGTCGCCTCGCTCGCCTGGGTGGCCGCGACATGGCGGTCGACCTTGGAACCGCGAACACGCTCGTCTACGTGCGTGGGCGGGGGATCGTCCTCTCCGAGCCCTCGGTCGTCGCGATCGACTCCGCCGACGGCTCCGTGCAGGCGGTCGGGATCGAGGCGAAGCGGATGCTGGGCCGCACCCCGGGCTCGATCACCGCGATCCGGCCGCTGAGGGACGGCGTCATCGCCGACTTCGACGTCACCGAGCAGATGCTGCGCCACTTCATCAAGTCCGTCCACTCGTTTCGCTTCGCCCACCCACGGGTCGTCGTCTGCGTTCCCTCCGGCGTCACCGGGGTCGAGAAGCGGGCGGTGGAGGAGGCTTGCCTCTCGGCCGGGGCGAGCAGGGCCTACCTGATCGAGGAGCCGATGGCGGCGGCGATCGGCGCCGGCCTGCCGGTCGCCGAGCCGACCGGCTCGCTGATCGTCGACGTCGGCGGCGGCACCACCGAGGTTGCGGTGATCTCGCTCGGCGGGATCGTCGTCTCGCAGTCAATCCGGGTCGGCGGCGACGAGCTCGACGAGGCGATCGTCACCCATTGCAAACGGACTTACAAACTGGCGATCGGCGATCAGACGGCGGAGAGGGTCAAGGTTGAGGTCGGCTCCGCCGCGACCCTGGGCAGCGAGGTGGAGACCGAGATTCGCGGCCGCGACCTCGTCTCCGGGCTGCCTAAGACGATCACGCTGGGTTCCGAGGAGATCCGCGTGGCACTGGAGGAACCGGTCGGCCACATCGTCGACGCGGTCAAGGAGACCCTCGACAGGACGCCCCCGGAACTTGCGGGTGACATCATGGAACGCGGCATCACCCTCGCCGGCGGTGGCGCGCTGCTGCAAGGCTTCGAGCAGCGCCTGCGCGACGAGTGCCAGATGCCCTGTCGACTGGCAGAGTCGCCAATGACGTGCGTGGCTATCGGCTCGGGCAAATCGCTCGAGGAGTTCGAGGCGATCCACCGGGCCCGTAGGAAGAACTCGAGTTAGGTCGGTTTCAAACGTGTACCGAAAGCAAGTACGCCGCCGCCGAGCGCTGCTGGCGCTGTTGATCATCGGCTCCTTCGCGCTGCTGACGATCACCTATAGCCGCGGCTCAAACGGCATCCAGCGCGGGGTCAGCACCATTTTTAGCCCGATTCAATCGGCCGGCGACCGGGCGTTGAAGCCTGCTCGCGACCTCGTCAACTGGTTCGACGAGACCTTCGACGCGAAGGGCGAGAACAGCAAGCTGCACACCGAACTAGAAGCCGCTCGCAAAGAGGCGGTCGGCGCCCAGGCGGCGCTCGACGAAAACCAGCAGCTGCGCAAGCTCTTGGAACTCGACGAAGGCGGAGCGATCCCTTCCGGCTATGACCCGGTTACGGGAAGAGTGATCGCGCGTTCCCCGACCGTCTGGTTCTCCGACGTGACCCTCGACGTCGGCTCCGGCGACGGCGTCGCCGTCAACGATCCGGTGGTCAACGGCGACGGTCTCGTCGGCACCGTCAGCGCCGTCACCAATGGCAGCTCCGTGGTGATGCTGATCGTCGACCACTCGAGCGCGGTCTCGGCCAAGGTCGTGCCGAAAGGGGTGCAGGGCGTGGTCAGACCCTCGGTCGGCGACCCTAGCGACCTAATCCTCGACTTCATCGACTCGACCAAGGCTGTCCACGCCGACCTCGCTGTGGTGACCGCTGGCTGGCAGGCGCAGGGCCTCTCCTCAAAGTTCCCGCCCAACATCCCGATCGGCGAAATCACCGAAGCCGGGATCGTCGAACAGGAGGCCCAGCAGCAGGTCCACCTGCGCCCGTACGCGGATCTCGCCAACCTCGACCTGGTCCAGGTCCTGACCGGGGGCTCGCGTTGATTCTGACCCCGAAGATCATCGTCCGCCTGGTCCTGATCGGGGTCCTCGGCGTGCTCCTGCAGCTCTCCTTCTTCTCCCAGGTCGCCGTCTTCCACACCAGCCCCGACGTGCTGCCGGCGCTGGTCGTCTGCCTCGGCCTGCTCGGCGGCTCGATGACCGGCGCGGTCAGCGGCTTCGCGATCGGCTTTCTGCTCGATTGCCTGCTGATCCAGCCGCTCGGCGGCGGCTCGCTGGTGCTGCTCACGGTTGGCTATCTGGCGGGCCTCTTCCGCGAGCGGTTCGAGATCCACACCAGCCTGGTACCGCCGCTGCTCTGCATGGTCCTCACCCTCTTCGCCGAGCTCAGCTTCGGCGCGGTCGAGCTGATGCTCGGCCTCGACGGCTCGGTCAGCCCGTTGGTGATCCGCCAGATGCTGATCCAGAGCGCCTTCGCCTTCGTCCTCGGCTGGCCGATCTACCTCGGGATCAAGCGCGCCCTGCGCCCGGCGCTGGTCGAGGAGCCGGTGCGCCCCCCGCGCCCACGACGGCCGACGGTGTTGGGAGCCTAGGCCGGTGTTTCCAAGGCCCGAGGACATTCCCCGTCGCAGTCGCCTAGGACTGCGGATCGCAGTGCTAGGCGGCGTCGCCGTCGCCCTCTTCGCGGTGCTCTTCTTCCGCCTCTGGAGCCTGCAGGTCCTCGACGGTGGCAAGTACCTGGCCGAGGCGCAGAACAACCGCACCCGGGAATATCGGGTGCTCGCCCCGCGCGGCGACATCCTCGCCCGCGACGGCGAAGTCCTGGTCGACAACCGCACCAGCCTGGCGCTGCTGCTCAGCACCGACAAGCTGCCCGGGGATCCGGCCGAAGAAGCGAAGGAGCTGACGGCCCTCGGCAACCTTGCCCACATGTCGCTGAAGAAGGTGCGGCGCACGATCCGCGAACAGGAAGAAGTCGCCGCTGGGGCGCCGATCACCTTGCGTCGCGACGTCGGCTACGACCTCGTCTACTTCATCGAAGAGAATCAGGCGCGCTTTCCCGGGGTCTCGGTCGCGCGGGTCTTCGTCCGCCACTACCCGGACGAAAGCCGCGCTGCCCACGTCGTCGGCTACACCGGCGAGATCTCCGAACCGGAACTCGAAGAAGCGAAGTACAAGAACCTCGAGCCCGGCGACGAGGTCGGCAAAAGCGGGGTCGAGTACGTCTACGACAAGTACCTGCAGGGAAAGCCCGGGGTGACCCGGATCCAGGTCAACGCGCTCGGCCAGCCGACCCCGGGCGGCCAGCTCGTCTCCGAACCGCCGACCCCGGGCGACAACCTGGTGCTGACGCTGGACCCCGAAGTGCAGGCGGCCGGCGAAGCGGCGCTGGCCGAACGCGGCCTGCCCGGCGCCTTCGTGACGATGAACATCCACAGCGGCGAAATCCTTGGGATGGGCTCGTTCCCGACCTACGACCCCTCGGTCTTCACCCACCCGATGACGCAGAAGCAGACCGACCAGCTGTTCAACGACCCGATCGCGGCGCCGATCGTCGACCGTGCCACCGAAAGCGCCTACCCGACCGGCTCCACCTACAAGATCATCACCGCCCTGGCTGCTCTCGAAGACGGGGTGATCACTCCGCAGTCCTCGATCTTCGACAACGGCTTCATCGAACTCGGCGGTCAGAAATTTCAGAACGCCGGCGGCGCCTCCTACGGGCCGCTGACCCTGGTCCCGGCGCTGCAGGTCTCCTCCGACGTCTTCTTCTACGAACTTGGGCTGCGGATGTGGGACAGGAACTTCCTGCAGAACTGGTCGCACGAGCTGGGGATCGCGCGCCCGACCGGGCTCGACCTCGGCAACGAATCGGAAGGTCTGGTGCCGTCGAAGAAATGGCGCGACGAACTCTTCGCCAACGGCGAAACCGAACGCCCCTGGTCGGCCGGCGACAACGTCCAGCTGGCGACCGGGCAGGGTGACCTGCAGACCAACCCCCTGCAGCTTGCTATCGCCTACGCCACGCTCGGTACCGACGGCACCGTTCCGACTCCGCACGTCGCCAAGGAAGTCGAGGACACCGCCGGCCGCGTGTTGAAGGAATTCGAGTACAAGCCGCGCCGCCATGTGAAGATCGACCCCGGCTCCCAGCAGGCGATCCTCGAAGGGCTGCACGAGGCGGCACAGGTCGATCCCGGCACCGCGGCTGGCGTCTTCGGCGGCTTTCCGGTGCCGATCGCCGGCAAGACGGGTACGGCGGAACGGCCGGGACACGCCGACCAGTCGTGGTTCGCGGCGCTCGCTCCGTACCCCGACCCGCGTATCGTCACGATCGTGACCATCGAGGAAGGCGGCTTCGGCGCCGAATCCGCGGCCCCCGCGGCCCTGCAGATCCTCGAGGCCTACTTCAACAAGCAAGCGACCGCGGTCTCCAGCGCCGGCGGAGCCGAATAGATGAACACGATCCGCGTTCGTACGCGACAGATGAGGCCCCAGCCGTTCTCGGTCCAGAGCGGCCTCGCCGAGCGGCTCGGCCTCGCCCACATGGATTGGCCGCTGGCCTTCGCCGCCCTCGCCCTGGTCGGCTTTAGCGCCTTCACGCTGGCCCAGGCGACCACCCACGACGTCCCCGGCAGCCCTGACTACTACGTCAACCGCCAGATCATCTACGGCCTGCTCGGGGTGCTGGGGATGCTGATCCTCAGCCGCATCGACTACTCGCGCTTCCGCGAGCTGCGGGTCGGGATCTACACCTTCCTCTGCGCCAGCGTGTCGCTGGTCTTCGTCTTCGGCTTCGCCGCCCGCGGCTCACGGCGCTCGTTCGAACTCCCGTTCTTCAGCTTCCAGCCCTCCGAGCTGGGCAAGCTCCTGCTCGTTTTGGCCCTGGCCGGCTTCGTCATCGACGGTGCTCGGCGCGGCTCCGCAACCCAGCGCACGGTGCGATATTTGGTCCTGGGATTGGCCCCCGCGGCCCTCGTCTTCCTCCAGCCCGACCTCGGCACCTCGATGGTGTTCGTCGCGGCGACGCTCGCCGTGATGTACTTTGGAGGTGTCCCTTGGACGCATTTCGCCATCATCGGCGCGGCACTGGTCGCGCTTATCTCCTTGGTCCTCGTCGTGGCCCCCGCAGTTGGGGTCCCCGTCTTGAAGGGCTACCAGGAGGAACGTCTGACTTCTTTCCTAAACCCGCACGAGCACGAACAAGGCGCGGGTTACCAGCAGGCTCAATCTGTGACCGCCATCGGCTCCGGTCAGAAAACCGGCCGTGGCGATCACGCCACCCAAACGCGGCTCGACTTCGTTCCCGAGCGGCACACCGATTTCATCTTTGCGGTGATCGGTGAGCGCTACGGATTCATGGGCGCCGCGTTCGTCCTATCCCTTTACGCCCTGCTCTTCTGGCGGGCGCTGCGGATTGTGACGCTCTCGAAGAACTCCTACGGAACCTTGGTCGCGGGCGGCATCGCCGTCACGCTGCTGTTCCAGGTCTTCGTCAACGTGGGGATGAACCTCGGGATCATGCCGATTACCGGCATTCCCTTACCGCTGATGAGCTACGGAGGATCCTCCGTGCTCGCCACCTTTCTAGCGGTGGGTGTCCTCCAGAGCATCAACATCCAAGCGCACCTCAGTCAGAAGGGAAGGTTCGCCTGGTAATGCCCTCGGCATCCAGCGCTGCGTACCTATCCAACTGAAACTGAGCTGAACCAAATGAAAAAAACGATTCTGGTCTCCGCCGAGCGCGGCGAGACTCGCGTTGCCGTCCTCGAGTCGAAGACGAAAGGCGGCAAGGCCGACGTAGCTGAGCTCTACATCGAGCGGCGTGGACGCCGCTCGATCGTCGGCAACATCTATAAGGGCAAGGTCGACAACGTCCTGCCCGGAATGGAGGCCGCCTTCGTCGACATCGGCCTCGAGCGCAACGGCTTCCTCCACGTCGACGAGATCGTCCTCCCCGACGGCACCGCCGCGCCGAAGCGCGGCCGCGGCTCGGGACGGCGGATCAACGAGCTGATCAAACCCGGCCAGGAG
This sequence comes from Solirubrobacterales bacterium, assembly GCA_035472275.1. Lineage (GTDB taxonomy): Bacteria > Actinomycetota > Thermoleophilia > Solirubrobacterales > 70-9 > VAYN01. The sequence goes on along the minus strand of DATIPH010000030.1, from coordinate 79,501 downwards.
ATCCTGGTCCAGGTCGTCAAGGACCCGCTGAAGACGAAGGGCGCCCGGCTCTCGATGAACGTCTCGATCGCCGGCCGCTACCTGGTCTACGCCCCGCACGGTTCGGGGGTCGGCGTCAGCCGCCGCCTTACCGACTCCGAGCGCGACCGGCTGCGGAAGATGGTCGATCGCACCTACAAAGGCCCGGGCGGACTGATCGTCCGCACCGCCGCCCACGGCGCGAAAAAATCCGACTTCGTCCGCGAGATCTCCTACCTGCAGCGACTCAACGAGGTGCTCGAGCGCCGCACCGAGTCGATTAAGGCACCGGCGATGGTCTTCCAGGAGGCCGACCTCTCGGTCCGCGTCCTCCGCGACGTCTTCCTCAACGAGTTCGAGAAGGCGATCATCGATTCCGAGAAGCAGCACGAACGGGTGATCAACTTCTTCCAGCGCACGGCGCCGGAGCTGGTCGACGGGGTCGAGCTCTACGAGGGCTCCAAACCGCTGTTCGAGAAATTCAAGATCGACGAGGAGATCGAGTCGACCCTGAACCGGCGCGTCGATCTGCCCTCCGGCGGTTACCTGATCATCGATTACACCGAGGCGCTGACCGTGATCGACGTCAACAGCGGCAGCTTCACCGGCCGCGGCAAAGGCGGCCTTGAGGAGACGATCACCAAGGTCAACACCGAGGCGGCCGACGAGGCGGTGCGGCAGCTGCGGCTGCGCGACATCGGCGGCATCATCGTCATCGACTTCATCGACATGGCGCGGGCGTCGAACCGGGACAAGGTCCTGAAGACGATGCGCAAAGCGCTCGACGCCGACAAGTCGAAGAGCTACGTGGTCGAGGTTTCGCCGCTGGGGCTGGTCGAGATGACGCGCCAGAACGTGACCGACGGCGTCCGCGAGATCCTCACCGAGGCCTGCCCGACCTGCCACGGCGAGGGCGTCGTCCTCTCGGCTGAGACCGTTGCCCTCGAGGGGCTGCGCAAGATGCGCGAAATCGTCGTCGAGCACGCCGACGTCGAAGCCTTCTTGATCCGCGTCAACCCGAAAGTCGCGCGGGAGCTGACCGATCCCGACAGCGGCCTCTCAGAGTTCGAGGCCGAGACCGGCAAGCGCTTCCACTTCGAGGGGGGCGACGCCTTGGCGATCGAGACCTTCGAGGTCGTCGAGCAGGGGTCGCGCGAGGAGATCGAGGAGCGGGCGCTGCCGTTCAAGGTCGGCGAGGAGGTGCTGGTCAAGATCGATGAGCCGCACATGTACAACGCCGACGACGCGGTGGCCCGGATCGACTCCTACATCGTCAGCGTCACCGGCGGCGGCCGATTCGTCGGCGATCGCAAGCTGGTGCGGATCGAGGAGGTCGAGCGCTCGGCCGCCGTCGCCTCGCTGCTGGGCGGGGATTCGCCCAACGGATCCTCGAACGGCGGCGAAAACGGCTCCGAGCTAGAATCCGACGCTCCTTCGCGTAAACGCAGTCGCGGCCGTCGGGGCGGCCGGGGGCGTTCGCGCGCCAAACAAGGCAGCAACGAAGAAGAGTGAGCATGTACGCAGTAGTAGAAACCGGTGGCAAGCAGTACAAGGTCGAGGAGGGCACGTCCCTGCTCGTCGACCGTCTCGATGTCAAAGAGGGCGACAAAGTCGCGCTGCGCGCGGTGATGTTCCGCGACAGCGACGTGATCGCCGCTCCGAAAGAGCTCGAGAAAGTCAAAGTCGAGGCGACCGTGGCCGGTCACCTGCGCGGCCCGAAGATCAAGGTCTTCAAATACAAGGCGAAGAAGGGCTACCGCAAACGCGCCGGGCACCGCTCGGAGCTGACCCGGCTTGAGGTGACCAGCCTCAAACTGGGCAAAGCGGCGGCTAAAAAAGCCCCCGCCGAGAAAAAAGAGGCGGCCGCCAAAAAAGCCCCGGCCAAAAAAGCTGAGAAAGAGGAGGCCTAGAGATGGCTCATAAGAAAGGTCTCGGGTCGAGCCGCAACGGGCGCGAATCCAACCCGAAGATGCTTGGGGTCAAGGTCTTCGCTGGCCAGCAGGTCCACGGCGGCGAGATCATCGTCCGCCAGCGCGGGACTCGCTTCTGGCCCGGCGAGGGCACCGGCCTCGGCCGCGATCACACGATCTTCGCCAAACGTGCCGGCAAGGTCGACTTCTTCCAGGCCCGCAAGGGCCGCACGGTCCGCGTCCTCGCCGAGGACTGAGCCGCGGCCACTTGCCGTAGAGCTTTTCCCTCTTATAGAGGTCAAAGCTCTACGGCGGCCGGTCTAACCTCCTTCGTCGATGTACGACAAGGCGAAGATCTGGGTCGAGGGCGGCGCCGGCGGTAACGGCTCCATCTCCTTCCGTCGCGAGGCGCACGTGCCCCGCGGCGGACCCGACGGCGGCGACGGCGGTCACGGTGGCGACGTCGTGCTCGTCTGCGACGCCTCCAAGCGCGACCTCGCTTTCCTGCGCGGCAGCAAGCACTTCCGCGGCCAGCGGGGCCGCCACGGCGAAGGGTCGAACCGGCACGGTGCCCGTGGGGAGGAGGTCGAGATCCTGGTCGCACCGGGGACGCAGGCGACGGCGGTCGACGGCAGCGCGATCGACCTGGTCGAGCCGGGACAACGGGCAGTCGTCGCCCATGGCGGCCGCGGTGGGCATGGCAACAAGCGGTTCGCGACCTCGGTTCGGCAGGCGCCGCGCTTCGCTGAGAACGGGACCAAGGGCGAGGCGGACTGGATCGAGCTGCGGCTGAAACTGCTCGCCGACGTCGGCCTGGTCGGCTTGCCAAACGCCGGCAAGTCCTCGCTCTTGGCGCGACTGACGCGGGCGACGCCGAAGGTTGCCGATTACCCGTTCACGACGCTTTCGCCGGCACTGGGGACGATCGAGGGTGAGGACCGCCAGGCGGTGATCGCCGACATCCCGGGACTGATCGAGGGCGCCGCCGACGGGGCCGGCCTGGGGCACGAGTTCCTCGCCCACGTCGAGCGCTGCACGATGCTCGTCCACCTCGTCGACGTCGCCCCCCTTGAAGGCGACCCGGTAGCCGACTACGAGACCGTCCGCGCCGAGCTCGCCGCCCACAGCGCCGGGCTCGAGGACCTGCCGGAGCTGGTCGTCCTCAGCAAGCGCGATCTGGTCGAGCCTGCCGTCGCCGAGGCCGGGGTGGCGGCGTGGGGGGAGCGGCTGGGGAGCAGCGTTCTCGGCGTGCTGGCGGTCTCCTCGGCCACGGGTGAGGGGCTCGATGCGCTCCGCAGCAAGATTCTCGCCGAGCTGCCGGAGACGCCGCTCATACCGGCGGGCTCCGCCGTCGGCGGCGAGGAGTTCGAAGTCGAGCACCGCGTCTACCGTCCTGCCGGCGAGGGTGGCTACTGGATCGAGCGCGAGGACGACGGCGCCTTCCGCATCCAGGGCCGCGGCGTCGAGCTCCTGTTCGAGCGCCACGACACCAAAAACGAAGAAGCGCTTGCCTACCTGGAGCAGCGGTTGACCGAGATCGGCGTCATCGCCGCCCTGACTAAAGCCGGCTTCGAGGCAGGGGACGACGTCCGTGTCGGCAACCAGGAGTTCGAGCTGCACGTCTAGGCCGTCTGTCGGGCTGCCTCAGCTGACGTTCGAGAGCGCCGCAGCGAGGGCGAAGCCGAGGACCGTGACGAGTCCCGCCCAACGGCCGGCGTCGCGGTGAGCGTCGGGGATCATCGAGTCGATCAGCATCACCAGCAGGGCGCCGGCGGCGAAGCCGTCGATCAACGCCTTGCCGTTGCCCGTGGCGCCGTCGGCAATTGCGTAGCCGACGACGGTGGCAACGGTGCAGATCGCGGCGACGCCGAGCCAGAGCCGCAGGATCGCCCCCCGCGAGGTGCCGGATTCACGCATCTGGCCGGCCGAGCCGAGCGACTCCGGCAGGTTGGAGACGAAGATCGCGATCAGCAGCGAGACGCTGACGCCGGCTCCCGCCGCGAGGTTGATGCCGAGGACGAGCTGCTCGGGGATCCCGTCGAGGAAGGCGCCGAGCGCCAGCCCGGTGCCGCCCTCCTCGCCGAAGCGGCGGTCGATCAGCCAGTCGAGCCCGAAGTAGGTGAGGGCGCCGGCGCCGAGCCCCAGCCCGGTGATCCCCGGCCCGGCGATCTCGATCCCCTCCTGCGCCAGCTCGAAGCTGACCGCGCTGATCAGGGCTCCGGCGCCGAAGGCGAGGACGAGACCGGTTTGCCGCGGCGACCAGCGGCGGGCGAAGCTGAGCGCGACACCGACCAGCAATGAGCTTGCGGCGAGTGCCCCCCAACCGATTGCCGCGCCCATCTCGGCTACTTTGCTCGCCATGACTCTTGTCGTCAAGCTCGGATCCTCGATCGTCGCCGCCGACAACGGCGAGCTGCGCACCGACGTGCTCGATTCCGTCTGCGCCCAGGTCGCGGAGCTGAAGCGTGCCGGCGAGGAGATTGTGATGGTGACCTCGGGGGCGATCGCGCGGGGAATGAGGCTGATGGACCTCGAGGTGCGCCCGACCGGGATGGACGCCCTGCAGGCGGCCTCGGCGGTCGGGCAAGGGGACCTCTTCCGAGCCTACGAGAGCCGGCTCGCCGGCGCCGGAATCCGGGCAGGGCAGGTGCTTCTGACGCTTTCCGACGTCTCCGAACGCAGCCACTACCTGAACGCGCGCCAGACCCTGCAGCGCCTGCTCGCCTGGGGCGTGGTCCCGGTCATCAACGAGAACGACACCACCGCGACCGACGAGATCACCTTCGGCGACAACGACTTCCTCGCAGCGCTGGTGGCGGTCTTGCTGCGGGCCCGACTGCTGGTGCTGCTGACGAACACGGACGGGGTGTTCACCGCCGATCCCCGCTCCGACAGCGACGCCGAGATGGTTTCCAACATCGAAGAGACCAAGGACTACGACCTGATCCAGATCGGCGATGCCTCGCGGTTCGGCCGCGGTGGCATGGGCAGCAAGATTGCCTCGGCCCGAATCGCCAGCGAGTCCGGAGTGCCGGTCGTGATCGGCAACGGAACCGAGGTGGGGACGCTGGCGCATGCGGCGGCGGGGGAGTCGGTCGGGACGCGGTTCGCGCCGCAGTCCGAAGGGGGGCTCTCGCCGTACAAGCTCTGGCTGCGGCATGCGAAACAGCCGACCGGCGGAATCCAGGTTGATGCGGGGGCGGCGGACAGGCTCCGCAAAAGCGGCTCAAGTCTCCTCCCGGTCGGGATCACCGAGGCCACCGGCACGTTCAAGCCTGGGGATGCCGTCTACGTCCTCGATCACGAAAAGGAAGCATTCGCCAAGGGGATCACCGAGTTCGGGACCTTCGAGGTCGAGCGGATCATGGGCCGCAAGAGCGATTACCTGCGCGAGCATTTCCCAGATGCGCCGGCCGAGGTCATCCATCGCGACCGCTTCGTCCTGCTCTAGGCGAGGCCAGTCACCTAGCTACCCTGTTCGGATGGCAACGACTACGACCAGCGTCGTCGAGTCCTGCGCTGCCGCGAAGAAGGCGGCGCGGGTGCTTGCGAGTGCTTCGACCGAGGCGAAGAACGCTGCTCTCGAGGCGACCGCGCGGTTGCTTGAAGAGCGCACGGCGGAGATCCTCGAGGCCAACGCGGCCGACCTTGCCGACGAGCGCGCTCTCAATCTGACCGAGGCTCTGCGCGACCGCCTGACGCTAAGCGAGGCGCGGGTCGCGGCGATGGCCGAGGGGGTTCGTGTCGTCGCCGCCCTCGAGGACCCGGTCGGCGAGGAGCTCGAACACAAAACTCTGGAGAGTGGACTCGATCTGCGCAAGGTGCGGGTGCCGCTCGGGGTTGTTGCCGTCGTCTACGAGGCACGGCCGAATGTGACGATCGACTGTGCGGCGCTGACGATCAAGAGCGGCAACGCGATCGTCCTTCGCGGCAGCTCCTACGCCGAGCGCTCGAACACGGCATTGGCGGCACTGGCCCGCGAGGCATTGGCCGAGGCGGGCCTGCCCGAGGACGCGGTGCTGCCGCTTTCGGGCGGCGGGCACGAGGAGCTTGCCGACTTGGCGCGGCAGGAGGGGCTGGTCGATCTGCTGATTCCGCGCGGGGGAGAGGGCTTGAAGAACGCGATCAAGGCGGTGGCGACGGTGCCGGTGATGTATGCGGCGGCCGGCAACTGCCATGTCTACGTCCACGCCGAGGCGGACCTGGAGATGGCGCGGCGGATCGTCGTCAACGCCAAGACCCAACGGCCGGGCGTCTGCAACGCGGCGGAGACGCTGCTGGTCGACGAGGCGATCGCGGCGCGCTTCGTGCCGGCGATCCTCTCCGACCTCGCCGAAGCCGGGGTCGAGCTGGTCGGCGACGAGCGCGTCCGCGCCCTCGCCGGCGATGCCGTCGTCGCGCCCGCCACGGATCAGGACTGGGACGCCGAGTACCTGGAGCTGAAGCTTGCGATCGCCGTCGTCGACTCGGTCGAGGCCGCGATCGAACACGTCAACGCCCACGGCACCGGCCACTCGGAGGCGATCGTGACCGAATCCGAGCTCGCCGCCGACGCCTTCGTCGCCGCGGTCGACGCTGCCGCCGTCTATGTCAACGCCTCGACCCGCTTCACCGACGGCTTCGAGTACGGGATGGGTGCCGAGATCGGCAACTCGACCCAGAAGCTGCACGCACGGGGGCCGATCGGGATGCGGGAGCTGACCACGTTCAAGTACGTCGCGCGCGGCGACGGCCAGATTCGTGAGTAGCGTCGGCGGCGGCATCGGGGTTCTCGGCTCGGCCTTCAACCCGCCGCATCTGGGCCATCTGGCGTTGGCCCAGGAGGCGCTCTGGCAGCTCGGCCTCGACGAGGTGATCCTGGTCCCGACCGGAACCGCTCCGCACAAGCGGATCGCCGACGACCCCGGTCGGGAGCTGCGGATGGCGATGACCCGGCTCGCCGCCGCTGATGACTCGCGCTTCTCGGTCTCCTCACTCGAGGTCGATCGTGAGGGACCGTCCTACACGTATGAGACCTTGCAACTGCTTGCAGAGGAACGAGGCGAAACGGAGCTGGTCTTCGTGATGGGGGCGGACGCCGCTGTGGGTCTGGAGAGCTGGCGCAACCCCGAGCGGGTGGTCGAGCTGGCGCGCCTGGCTGTCGCCCGCCGAGCCGGGATCTCCGATACCGAGGTAGCAGCGGTGATGCGCAGTCTCGGTGCCGCTGGGGGGGCGACGATGCTGGAGATGCCGCAGTTCGGCGTCTCCTCCTCCGCGGTTCGCGAGCGGGCCGCCGCCGGACGGCCCCTGCGCTATCTGGTGCCCGAGTCGGTGGCACGCTTCATCGAGGAAAAGGGGATCTACACGTGAGCACCAAGATCCAGTCGGAGACGCTGGCGCGCCGCCTGGCGGCGCTTGCCGACTCGAAAAAGGCCGAGGACATCGTCGTCCTCGATATGCGCGGTCTGGTCGCCTACACGGACTTCCTCGTGATTTGCACGGCGCGCAACGAGCGCCAGGCGCGGGCGATCGTCGACGAGGTGCGGGTCAAGCTGAAGCAGGAAACCGGGGTGCTGCCGGGTGCCACCGACGCCGCTGGCGAAGCTGGCTGGGCGATCCTCGACTATCTCGACTGCGTCCTCCACGTCTTCACCACCGAGGCGCGCGACCGCTACCAGCTCGAGGATCTGTGGCGCGAGGCACCGCGCCTGGAGCTCGATTTCGACGCTCCCGAGGAGCCCTCCGTGGCAAGCGCCTGATGCATTTTTGACCCCATCGGGTCATCAATGCAGCACCTGGCGCCGTGTGTGACGAAATTACGTCCGAGGGTGCCCCTAGGTTGCCGCGCATGGGAAGTTTCAAGCGGTCGTTGTTCGGCTATCGCGCGCCCGAAGTAGAGGGTGCGATCGCCGCGCGTGACGCACAGATCCTCGGAATGCAGTCGAGTCTCGCCAAGCAGGCGGATCAGCTTGCCGCGCACGACGAGGAGACGACGGCGCTCTCCGGGATGGTGATCGAGCGCGAGCGTGAGATCCGCGACCTCTCCGAGCGCCTGCGCGAGGCCAACGAGTGCCACGACCGCAGCATCGCCTCGCTCGACGCCGTCACCGCTCGCCTGGAGGAGATGCAGGCGCAGGCTCGTGGCCAGGCGACCCGGATCCGGATGAAAGCGCTGCGCGAGGCGGTCGAGGTGAGCCGGCGGGTGCAGGACCTGACTGATGCTGAGGAGTCCGACCGGCCCGCGCCCGAGCCGACCGAGATGCCGGTCGTGAACGGCCACATGAAGCTCGAGATCGGTCCCCTCGGTGACTTCTCCCAGCTGGTCGGGTTCGAGGACGCGGTCGGCAGGGCCGGCGCTTCCGAGATCTCGATCGAGCGCTTCTCCGAGGGCCGGGCGACCCTCTCGATGCGCCACGAGCAGCCAAGTGAGCTCCTGCGGGAGCTCGAGGAGCTCTCCAGTCTTGAGTTCAAGGTTCGCCAGGCCGCCCCGGACAACCTGATCCTCGACATCGACGAGGATTCAGGCTCCGAGCGCAACGCGGCCTAGGTAAACTCGGGCCCGACCTGGGGCTGTAGCTCAGCTGGAAGAGCGTCGCGCTGGCAGCGCGAAGGTCAGGGGTTCGAGCCCCCTCAGCTCCACTAGGTGCCCGCTCCCTTCCTTGCTGGGTTGAGCGGATTCCGGAAGAGAGAGGACGGTTCCGAAGGGGAGACCGTCGCAATCCTGCTTTCGGGTGTAATCGACCTCCGGCTGGGGGGAACCAAACCTTTTGGCTAACCCATTTGCCGAAATAGGTTCAACGATCCGGGCATCTCGCGGCCAAGGCGGAAATCTCCTGAGGCGCAGGCCAGGCTCAAAGCTCTCGCGGTCGACTTCGAGCGGCGTGATCGAGTGCTGGTCACGGCCGGTGAGGAGTTGCGCGCCGACCGCGACAGGGCGATTCGCGTCGCCTACAGCGATGGCATGGCGATGCGCGACATCGCCGCCACCCTCCGCATCACCCACCAGCGTGTTTCGCAGATCGTCCGCAGCTACGAGCAGTAGGAGTGTGAAGTTCGCCTTGGCACTGGGCTCGTGATCGTCAGCGGTCCCGCTCGTCAGCTGCTTGGGTTGCATGTAAGAGCGTCATCGCTGTGCGGTCGTCGGCGACGTTGCTGACGTAGGTCGGGGGAACGCCGTCACCGCGGACGATTTCGCCGACGAGCGAGACGCAGCCGCCTTCTTCGAGCACCCGCAGGTGGTACCCGATAGTGCTGGTGTTGACGTTGGGGATGACCTTGCAGAGCTTCGATGCGGTCTGGGCCTCCGGGTAGTCCCAGTGCAGCGCGCGCAGGATCCGTCGTCGAATGGGATGTTCGAGCGCACGGCGCCGATGCTCCTCCAACATCGTGGAAGCGTCGGCCGCGAGCCTGTTCTGGTCCTCTGGCACTGCGCAATTACCTTTCTTTCAACCCACGTAGGTTCGTTCGACCGTTCAGGCATGGTTGCATGAATTAGCAAACGTACTAGCCAAAACTTACCGATGCGAGCCTGGATTCAGCGCAAGCCTGCGGGCACCAGCAGAGCACGGCTGGCGAAGCCAACGGCGCGGTCGTTCGCCTCTTCGTAGCTCTCACGCAGCGGCGGCAGCGGGCGCAGGGACCAGAGGACTTCGGCACCGATCCAGGCAGCGTCGCGGGCTCGTTCCACGTTCCAGACGGCGACGATGTCGTCGACCGGTCCGAACTCGCGGTCGAGGTCCTTCAGCAGGCCGGTCATCATCCACGACTTCATCGTCTCCTCGACTCTTGCGATCAGGCCGTTGACCGCCTCGTAGTCGCGGTGCTCGGGACCGCCGTCGCTCGGTTCGGTCCGGCGCGTCGCGCAAACGTCGCAGAGGGCGAGCGCGAGATCGTGGTTGATGTGGGCGTTCATCCCGGCGAGGGCGAACTGGACTGGGGCGACGTCGGTCGCGAAGCGGGCATCGAACAGCGGCTTCCAAGCGTGAAAGGGATAGGCCTCCGACAGTTTGTCCTTGCCCCCGGCGGCTTCGAATGCGGTGAGATAGCGCCTGGCGAAGACGACGTCGAGCTCTTCCAGGAAGCCCGGCGCCGCCCAACGGTGCCCCGGCGCCGACTTCACCTGTTGGGTCACTTCGAGGTAGAGCTTGTTGAACCACTTGACGCCGTCGCTGGGCGGCAGGGCCGCGTCGATCGCCGTCAATCGCGCGAGCACGTCGGCCACCGTCCTCACTGCGGGGGTCATCGCCGCTCTACCCGAGGCTCTTCAGGTACTTCGCGGAATCGTTGACCGGCAGACGCACCCAGAGCGGGGCGTGGTCGGAGAACTGATAGGTGCGCCATTCGAGGTAGTAGTCCTCGAGGTCCGCGCCTTTCTTTTTCGACCCGGTCGGGGACGCCGCCGCCTGAGCTTTGTAGTCGGCGAACTGGTCGGCGGTGTAGAGCTGCTTGTAGATGTCGACCGAGCCCGCACCGCCATCCGCTCCGGAGCCGTCTCTTTCGAGCGCGTCGAGCTCGCCCGGGGTGGCCTGGAAGGCGATCTGGTCGAAGTACTTGCTCTTGTCGACGTTGGTCGCGGGTGCTTCCCGCAGCGCTTTCGGAACTTTAAAGCCGGCCTTTTCCAGAGCTTTCATCGTCTTGTGATCGCGACCGACGATATTGAAGTCGCCGAGCACGATCAGCGAGCGATCGTCTTTCAGCGCTGCTTTCGCACGCTCGCCGAAGAACTCACCGACCCGTTCGATCTCGGCGATGCGTTCCTCCAATTTCTTCCCGGTTTCGCCACCGTAATAGATGTGGACGGTGCAGATTTCGTACTTGAACCAGGCCGCCTGGAAGACTGCTGCAAAGGGGGTGCGGCGGAATTGCTTGCCGACCTCTATGCCCTCGACCTCGACCACTTCGCCGGGGTCGTCTTTGGGCTCGACCGCGGTGCTGATCAGCAGGTCGGCGGGGAGCACCAGCTCGCCGGCGATATTGCGGAAGCTGACCTTGCGGGTGTCGTAGAGGTAGGTAAGCCGCTCGCCGTTGCCACCGAGGCCAGGGTCGGTGACGTCGGTCGCGATCCAGTCCCAGCTCGGGCCGAGGAGCTTCATCACCCGCTCCAGCTCGTCGATTTCGTTCACCTCCTGGACAGCGACGAAGTCGAAGCGCGAGAGGACCTCGGCGATGTAGAAGAAAGACTCCGGTTCGCGGTCGCCGAACCCCCGGCGGTTGACCTTGCCGAAGTCCCGCAGGTTCCAGGTCGCGAGCAGAAGGTCCGTTTCGGTGTTCTTCGCGGGGACTTCCTCGTCCAGTTGTGCGCGCAGCTTTTCGAGGTTGGCGACGACTCGCTTGCGGTCGGCCGCTGGCATCCAGTCGTCGAATTTGAGGCGCCAATATTCCATCTGAGTTATCGAGGCTCTTACTCGGCCACTCTGGTGTCAAGGACAGCGAGGTTCCTGGAGGGCGGACCTCGGACCAGCTCGGCTGCCGCTCAAAGAGTCGATCCCGGCTGCCGATGAGGTCTGGGTGAACACGGCGAACGACCACGCCTTCTCGCATGGGATGCGGGATACGCGGGAGACGATCGAGGTCTGGAGCGCCCGGCCCTGGGGGGTGCTGCGCGGCTGGCTGGCATTGAGCCTGGCGATCGCGCTGACGCTGCTGGCAGCGACCTGGGCCGCCACTGGTCTGCTCCCCGCGGACATCACGCCGATCCATCTGCCGGGCCTGACCTCGCCCTCTGACCCCGGCGACCTGCTGCCGATCCTCTGGCGCAACTCGCTGGTCCTGGCCCTGCATGCCACCGCCTGCGTCGCCGGCTTCATCGCCGGCGCCTCGATGCCGATCGCCGCCGCCCAGCGGACCGGCTTCTCACGTTGGGTCCACGTCAAGGCCGGCGAGCTGGCGATTCTCTTCGTCGCCGCGGTGACCATCTTCTCGCTGGCGACCCAGGCTCTCTATCTCGGACTGCAGGGCGCGACGCTCTCCTATCAGCTCCACATCTCCCGTTTCGAGCTGATCCTCAGCGTTCTGCCGCACGCGATCCCCGAGCTCTGCGCTCTGTTCCTGCCGCTCGCTGCCTGGTTGATCGCCAGCCGCCGGGGCGAGTGGAACCAGCTGCTGGCTGCGACCGTGGTCACCGTCGCCCTCGCGATCCCGACCCTGGTCGTGGCGGCGACTATCGAGGTCTACGTCTGGCCCCACATCCTCGAGTCCTTCTCCGCGTACCACTACTCCCTCACCTAGCAACCGCGGCGACTAGGATCGCTCGCTCATGGCCGGTTACGACCCGAAGACGATCGAGCGCAGGTGGCAGCAGGTCTGGGCCAATGAGCGCACCTGGGAGGTCCCAAATCCCGGCCAGCCCGGCTTCGACGACTCGAAGCCGAAGTCCTACGTGCTAGAGATGCTGCCCTACCCGTCGGGTGAGCCCCACGTCGGCCATCTCAAGTGCTACGCGGTCGGCGACGCGATCGCCCACTTCCGCCGTCGCCACGGCTTTGAGGTGATCCACCCGATGGGCTACGACTCCTTCGGCCTGCCGGCGGAGAACAACGCGATCAAAACCGGGGAGCCGCCGGCGGTCGCGACCGCGCGCTCGATCGAGTCCTTCCAGCGCCAGTTCCGGGAGTGGGGGATCTCGATCGATTGGGCGCGGGAGCTCGCCACCCACACCCCCGAGTACTACCGCTGGACCCAGTGGATTTTCCTGCAGTTGTTCGAGAAGGGGCTGGCCTATCGGACCGAGGCGCCGGTCCAGTGGTGCCCGAAAGACGCCACCGTGCTCGCCAACGAGCAGGTGGTCGACGGCCGCTGCGAGCGCTGCGGGACCGAGGTCGTGCAGCGCAAGCTCTGGCAGTGGTTCTTCCGCATCACCGACTACGCCGACCGCCTGCTGGAGGACTTCGACCGGCTCGAGTCCTGGCCCGAGCACGTGATCACGATGCAGCGCAACTGGATCGGCCGCTCCGAGGGCGCCGAAGTCGTCTTTCGCTGCGCGGCGCCGGAGCTCGACTTCCCAGTTTTCACGACCCGCCCGGACACCCTCTTCGGCGCCACCTTCTTCGTCCTCGCCCCCGAGCATCCCGACCTGATGCGGTTGGTCGAGGGCACCCCCGCCGAGGCGGAGGTGCGCGAGTACGTCAACCGGATCGCTCGCGAGTCGGCTGAGGAGCGCGGGGCCGAGGACCGCGAGAAGACCGGCGTCGCGCTCGGGCGCTCGGTCGTCAACCCGGTCAACGGCGAGGCGATCCCGATGTACGTCGCCGACTACGTGCTGATGGAGTACGGGACCGGCGCGATCATGGCGGTGCCGGGGCACGACTCGCGCGACTACGAGTTCGCCCAGGCGTTCGGGCTGCCGCTGCGGCGCGTGATCGAGGGCACCGACCCGGAGACGGCGCGCGACGAGGAGGGCCTGCCCTATCCCGGCGACGGCCCGATGGTCAGCTCCGGCCGCTTCGACGGCAAGGGCAACCGCGAGGCCTACGCGGAGATGGTCGCCTGGCTCGGGGATGAGGGCCGTGGCAAGCCGGCCGTCAACTACCGGTTGCGCGACTGGCTGGTTTCGCGCCAGCGCTACTGGGGGGCACCGATCCCGGTCGTCTACTGCGACGCCTGCGGCGACGGGGACTCTGCCGCGATTGTTCCCGTGCCCGACGAGCAGCTGCCGGTCGAACTGCCGGAGATCGAGGACTACGCGCCGCAGGGCAAGAGCCCGCTGGCCGCGGCCGAGGACTGGGTGGCGACCGCCTGCCCGCGCTGCGGTGGCCCGGCCCGACGCGAGACCGACACGATGGACACCTTCGTCGACTCCTCCTGGTACTTCATCCGCTACCTCGACCCGCGCAACGCCGAGGCCGCCTGGGAGCCGGGCGCCGCCGACCACTGGCTCGCCGTCGACCAGTACATCGGTGGCGTCGAGCACGCGATCCTGCACCTGATGTACGCGCGTTTCTTCACCAAGGCGCTGGCCGACCTCGGCCACGTCTCGGTCCAGGAGCCGTTCGCCAACCTCTTCGCGCAGGGGATGATCACCCGCGACGGGGCGAAGATGTCGAAGTCCCGTGGCAACACGGTTAGCCCGGCTGAGTACGTCGCCCGCTACGGCGCCGATTCGGCCCGCACCTACGTTTGCTTCATGGGCCCGCCCGAGCGCGGCGGCGACTGGACTGATGAGGGCGTCGAGGGCGTCAACCGTTTCCTCTCGCGGCTCTGGCGCCTCTGCGGGGAGGTCGAGGAGCGGACCGCGCCCTCGGCCGAGCCCGACCTCGGCGTACCGGAGGCGCGGGAGCTGGTCGCCAAGGCGCACTGGGCGATCGAGAAGGTGACCCGGGACTTCGAGCGCGGCTTCCAGTTCAACACCGCGATCTCGGCCGTGATGGAGCTGGTCAACGACGCCTACCGGCTCAAGGACGGCCTCTACGCCGAGCTGCGGACCGGGGCCGCCGTTCGCTTCGCCACCGTCACCGCCGCCTCGCTGATCTTCCCCTTCGCCCCGCACCTGGCCGCCGAGGTTTTTGAGCGACTGACCGGGGAGCGAGTCTGGGAGCGCGAGTGGCCGGTCGCCAACCCGGAAATGCTGGTCAGCGACACGGTCACGCTCGTCGTCCAGGTCAACGGCAAGCTGCGCGACCGGATCGAGGTCGCCGCCGACGCCCCGCAGCAGGAGCTGCTGGAGCGGGCGCGCTCGAGCGAGAAAGTCGCCGCCCACCTCGAAGGCAAAGAGGTGGTCAAGGAGATCGTTGTCCCCGGCAAGCTTGTCAACCTCGTCATCCGCTAGTGGCCCGCTAGTCATCGGCGAACGCCCTGGTTCTGGTACAACAGCGCGCGCATGCTCGTCAGACGCTTCAATGAAGCCGCAGTTGAGGATTGGCACCGGCTGAGCGCCCACGTCCTGATGGACGCCGGCGAACTCGGCTCCCGCAACCTCTCGGTTACCTGGCTCGCCGTCCCCAGCGGCGCCAGCCAGACGCTGCGCTCCGACGAAGCCTCCGAGCAGGCCTACGTCGTCGTCCGCGGCAGCGGCAGGATGTCGGTGGCGGGGGACACCCAGGAGGTCAGCGAAGGCGACCTGATCCTGGTTCCGCCGGCGACCGAGCACTCGGTCAGCAACGACGGCGAGGAAGAGTTCGCCTGCGTCTCGATCCAATCGCCGCCGGTGGCGGCCGCCGAGCTCTACAGCGACCAGCTCGCCGAGGTCGCTGGCTATGACGACGAAGACGACTGACTCTTTTTCGATTTAGCGCGCCACGCGTGCGCTGAGGCGGGGCAGGATCGGGTGCATGCCCGACCTGAGCAGAGCCCAGATTGCCGTTTACGGGGCGATCGCGGTGGCATTGCTGCTGGTCGGGGCGCGGGCGATTCGCGGCGAGGGGGGCGAAAGCGGGGCGGCATTTGCGGCAGGCGCGCCGAGCGGGGCGGCGGTGGGTGGCGATGACGCGGGCGGCTTCGCGATCAGCGGCGCGGGAGGCGATGTCGTCGTCGACGTGACCGGGGCGGTGGTGCGGCCGGGCGTTTACCGGATGCCGATCGGAAGCCGGGTCGACGACGCCGTGCAGCGGGCCGGCGGCGCCACGCCGCGGGCGCAACTGGAAGCGGTCAACCTGGCGGCGCGGCTGGCGGACGGCCAGCAGGTGGTCGTGCCTGAGCGCGTTCCGGGTGGGTCGGCGGTGGCGAGCGGCGCCGGCGAAGTAGAGGGCCCGATCAGTCTCGGCACGGCGACGGTGGAGCAGCTCGACACGATCGACGGCATCGGTCCGGTCACCGCCGAAGACATCGTCGAGTTCCGCGACCAGCACGGCGGTCTCTCCTCGATTGACCAGCTCGACCAGATCTCGGGGATCGGGCCGGCGACGATGGAGTCGCTGCGGGCGCGGCTGCAGCCCTAGCGCTCCCCTTGCGTTCACCTCGTCCCTCGCTGCCGGTCGTTCTCGGGATCCTCGCGGTAGTCGTGATCGCGCTGGCCCGTAGCGACGAGATCAGGGCCCGCGCCTCGGCCGGACTGGGGCGGGGGATGCCGGCGCGGGAGGCGGCGCTCGCGCGCGGCTTTGTGCTCGGCGAAGACGAGACGATCGACGCCGTCACCGAGGAGGACTTCCGCCGCTCCGGGCTCGCGCACCTGCTCGCGGTATCGGGGGAGAACGTCACCCTGTTGGCCCTGCTCGGCTCGGCCCTGCTCGGCGCCTTCGGGGTCCCGCTGCGTGAGCGCCTGCTCTGGTTACTGGGCCTCGTCGCCGTCTACGTGCCCCTGGCCGGGGCGGGGCCCTCGATCCAGCGGGCGGCGGTGATGGGTGCCGCGGGACTGGTGGCGACGCTGGCCGGGCGCCGGTCCTCGCGGCTCTTCGCCCTCGGTCTGGCGCTGGCCGTGACCCTCGCGGTGAAGCCGGCCGTCGCCACCGACGTCGGTTGGCAGCTGAGCTTTGCCGCCGTCCTCGGCATCCTCCTGCTCGCCGCTCCGCTGCGCGACGCAGTGGCGGCACGGATCGGCCGTGGGGGCTGGCGGCGGGCATTGGCCGAGGGCGTCGCCGTCACCGTGGCCGCGACGCTGGCGACGGCGCCGCTGGTCGCCTACCACTTCGAAACCTTCTCGACGACTGCGCTCCTCGCCAACGTGCTGGCGCTGCCGGCGGTGGCACCGGCGATGTGGTTGGGGATGGCCGCGGCCGCCGCCTCGCAGGTGCCGGGGCTGCCGTTGGAGCCGCTCAACGCCCTTGGCTCTCTCTTGCTCGCCTACATCGCGCAGGTCGCCAGCTGGTGCGCTGCGCCGGGCTGGGCCGAGGTCCACGTGCATCTCGGTGCCCGCGGCCTCCTCGCCGCCTACGCGGGCCTGGCGGCGGCGATCGTCGCCGCGCTGCGGATCGCCCGCTGGCGGCGACTGAGGGCCGCCCGCCGCCGAGCGGGGCGCATTTGTACCCCTGTGGGTAACAAAGGCGCCCCGTGGCGAGCCCTTGCCCTGGTCTTGCTCGTCGCTGGGGGTGCCTTCCTCGCACCTTGGGCCGGAGGCGGTGGTGCGACGCCGTCTCTGCACGGCGGCTTGCGGATCACGGTCCTCGACATTGGCCAGGGCGACGCGATCCTCCTGCAGCCGGCGCACGCCGCGGCCGTCCTCGTAGACGGTGGCCCGCCCGGCGACGGGCTGGCGGCGAAGTTGGCCGACGCGGGGGTCGAGCGACTGGGGGCGGCGGTGATTAGCCACGACGAGTCCGACCACGCAGGCGGCGTCGAGGAGCTTTTCGGGCGAGTGCCGATCGCCCGTCTCATCTACGCGCGGCTGCGACGAGCGTCGCTGGCGGTGGCGCGAGCCGCCGGTGCCGTCCCAGCTCGAGTTGCGGCCGGGGGAGAGGTGCGCTCCGGAGCCCTGCGGCTGCAGGTCCTCTGGCCGCCACCGGAGCTCCTCTCACAGCCATTGGCTGGCGCAGACCCCAATACCCAGGCCCTCGTCCTCCTCGCCCGCTGGCGCGATTTCACGATGTTGCTGACGGCCGACGCAGAGGCCGAGGCGGTGCCAATCGACCCCGGCCCGGTCGATGTCCTCAAGGTCGCCCACCATGGCAGCGACGACGCCGGCCTCGGCGCCCTACTCGATCGCACTGGGCCGCGGTTGGCGGTGATCTCAGTCGGCGCCGAAAATCCGTTCGGGCATCCGACTGGCGCTACGCTGGCGACTCTCTCGCAGCACGGGGTCCGCACGATGCGAACCGATCGTGACGGGACGGTGCGGATCGATGTCTTCAAAAGTCGATTCGCGATCCAAAGCATGGGATGATTGGATCGAGCCAGTGATCTAAACGGATGGTCGAATCGAAACTGGGGTTATCCCCATCAATGCCTACGGTCCCGGGAGCGCGGCGCCGATGTTCGAAACGGTGAGTAACTAAATGAAGAAGCGCGGTTCGCAACTGGTGATGGGCGTCATCGGCACCGGCCTGTCGGAACGGATCCGAATGACGATCGTCGCAATGCTCGGCGTGACCTCGGCTGCCGGGCTGGCGCTCGTCCTTTTCCTCTTCCAGGCGAGCTTGCCGATTCCGACCCTCGGGCCGCTTGTCTTCCCGCCCGCCTCGAAGGAGGGCTTGCAGCGCGGCGTCGCGCTCGGCGGCTCCGGGGTCGCCGCTGGCTCTGGGTCCTCTCAGTCGTCCACCGGCGGCGTTGCGAGCGGCTCCGCCTCTGCTCTCGCCGTCGTCGTACCGCCGAACGTGATCGAGACGACCGCTGCGCCGGACCAGGGTGCCGCGGGCCTCGGCGACTCGGCGGCCGGTGTCGAGCAGGGCCAGGACGCCGCAGCCGGCGGCTCGCAGCCGGCTTCCCCCTCGCCCGCCAGCCCCGTCAGGCAGCCTGGCGCCAGCCCCGAATCCGAAACGCCGGCAGGCTCGGAAGTCGCTCCGGTCGTGACCCCGGTCACGCCGCCGGCGCCGGAAACGCCGGCGATCCCGACCGAAGGACTGCCGGTCGAAGGCGAATTGCCGCCGGAACTGGAAGAACCGCCCGTCGAAGAAGGCGAAGAACCTGAAGAAGTGCCGGTTGGGGAAGGCGAAGAGCCCGAAGAACTCGAAGAACCACTGCTGCGCCCGAGCGGGTCCGGCACCGTCGCCAGCGGCGAATAAGCCGCGCCGAGCCAGACCGCGACGGCCTCTAGACTCGCCCTCGTGGCCGAGGGGATGCAAGCGCTCTATCTGATCGGCGGCAACGATCAAGCGAAGATCGACGCGACGCGGAGCCGTCTGCGGGCGCGTGCCGAACGCGAGGGCGGGGCCGCTGCGCTGGAGGTCTTCGAGCCCGGTGAGGGACGGGGCATGCCCGACCACGAGGCGTTGCTGGCGGCGATCCCGGCGATGTCGCTGATGGACTCCCGCCGCTATCTGCTTGCTGACGGGGTCGAGCGCTGGCGCGACAAGCAGCTCGACTCGGTCGTCGCCGTTCTTGGTGAGCTGCCGCCCGACCTGACCGTGGTCTTGATCGCCCGCGCCAAAGTGCCGGCGAAGCTGACGAAAGCAGTGAAAGCGGCGGCGGGGGAGATTCACGAGTTCGAGGCGCCGAAAGCGCGGGAGCTGCCGCGGCAATTGGTCGCCGACGCCCAGCGCCTCGGCTTCCGCTTGCAGCCCAACGCTGCTCGCCTGCTCGTCGACCGGGTGGGCGCCAGCCTGGTGCGACTCCAACACGAGCTCGAGCGGCTGGCGCTGTGGGCCGGCGAGGGCGGTGAGGTTGGGGTCGAGGACCTAGAAGCGATGATCGCCGACACCTCCGAGGCAGTGGTCTGGTCGCTTTCCGACGCCCTGCTCGAACGCGACGGCGCCGCGGCGCTGCGGATCGCCGAGCGCCTCACTGCCCAGGGGGAGAACGTCACCGGCCTCGTCTACGGCCTCGCCTCGCGCTTGCGATCGGCCTGCGCCGCCGCCGCCCAGCTCGAGGAAGGGGTGCCGCCGAAGCAGGTCGAGTCGTCGCTGAAGATGCACCCCTACGCGGCCAAGCTGCTGGTCGGGCGCCTGCGCGACGCTGACCTCGGCGACCTGCGGATGGCGACCGAGGCATTGGCCGACCTCGAGCTTTGGTGCCGCGGCGAGAAGGACTACGGAGACGAGCTAGCTTTAACGCTGACCCTCGAGCGCGCCTGCGGTCAGATTGCCTAGCGGCCTAGTTCGAGGCGGCAGCGGCTTGACGCGCCGCTTTGGACTTCTTGCGAGCCCCGGTGTTCTTGTGCATGGCGCCCTTTTGGACGGCCTTGTCGATCTTCGAGACGAGAGTGCGCTTCTCGCTTGCGATCGTGTCGCCGTCGCCACCCTCGATCGCGGCCTCGAGGCGGCGGAAGTGGGTCTTCACCGTGCTCGTGAGCAGGCGGTTCTCAGCGCGCTCACGCTCGCTGCGTAGGATCCGCTTCTTCTGTGAGGCTATGTTGGCCATGTCTCAAAGCCCCAGCAGGCGCCGTGCCGGCTGCGGGCGGTCGCCGACTATAGCGATTGAGGAGTTCCCGAGGGGCTCCCGAACTTGAACCAGATGGATCGGCCCGAGGCACCCGACACCCGCGAATTCGACCAGGACACCTCCGAATTCGGCCCGGGGCCGTTCGGCGAGCGCCCGATCAACGCCGACGTGCCGCTTGCCGAGGACGTGGCGCTGCGCCGCGCCGAGGCCTTCGATCCCGGCGAGGAACCCTCGGCCGAGCCCGCTCCCGGCCGCCAGGCGGGACGGATCGCCCGCTCAACCGCGTTCTTCTCGATCGCCACCGCCGCCTCGCGCGTCGCCGGGCTCGGCCGCGAAGTCGTCGCCGCCGGCTTCTACGGCGTCAAGGGCCCGATGTCGGCCTTCACGATCGCCTTCCAGGTTCCGAACCTGGTCCGCGCCCTGTTTGCCGACGCCGCCCTGCAGCCGGCCTTCGTCCCTGTCTTCACCGAACTGATCGGGAAGAAGCACTACCGCGAGGCTTTCCGCCTCGCCTCGACTCTGCTGCTGCTGATCACGATGGTCCTGGGGGCGATCACCGCCCTCTTCGTCCTCCTGGCGCCGGTGATCATGCCGGTCTTCGCGCCCGGCTTCGAAGGCGAGACCCTCGACCTCACCATCACCCTCTCGCAGGTCCTGTTCCCGATCCTGATCCTGCTCGGGATCAGCGGCGTTGTCGTCGGCATCCTCAACAGCTACGACCGCTTCGGCGCCTTCGCGATCTCGCCGCTGTTCTGGAACCTGACGATCATCGTCGTCCTCGTCGTCCTCGAGCCGATGTTCAGCGGACAGGACCGGATCTACGCCTACGCGATCGGGATCCTGGTCGGCACCCTTGTCCAGCTGCTGATCCCGACTTGGGACCTGCGCCACACGCCTTTCCGCTTCAAGTTCAGCTTCGACTGGCGACACCCGGGGGTGCGTCGGGTGCTGCTGCTGATGCTGCCGGTGACGATCAGCCTCGGTCTGATCAACTTCAACATGCTGATCAACAGCCTCTTCGGCAGCCTCGTCTCCGAAGAAGCGCCGGCGGCGATCGACAAGGCCTTCCGGATCTACCAGCTGCCGCAGGGGATCTTCTCGGTCGCGATCGCCACCGTCCTCTTTCCGACCCTGGCCCGGTTCGCCAACGCCGGCGAGATCGACAACCTGCGGGCGACGATGGCGAACGGGATGCGGCAGATCCTCTTCGTCCTGGTCCCGGCCGCAGCGGCGATCCTCGCCCTCTCGGACCCGATGATCCGGCTGATCTACCAGCGCGGCGAATTCGGCCCCAACGAAACGGTGATCGTTGCGACGGCGCTGTTCTGGTTCGCCTTCTCGCTGCCGACCAACGGCCTCTACTTGCTGCAGACCCGAACCTTCTTCAGCCTGCAGCGGCCTTGGCAGGCGACGGCATTGGCGACGATCGACCTCGTCGTCTCGGCTGTGGCGGCGCTGGTCCTGTATCAGCCGTTCGGTGTTGGCGGGATCGTCGCCGGGACCGGGATCGGGACGAGCGCCGCGGTCGTCGCCCAGGCGGTGATCCTGCGGCGCGAGTTCGGCGGTCTCGAGCTCGGCCGTCTGTTCTCGACCACCGCTCGGATCACGGTCGCTTCGGCGGCGCTGGCCGGGGTCGGCTGGCTCGTCTGGGACGTCCTCGATCAGGCCCTGGGCCGCGACCTGATTGCCCAGATCGCCTCGCTCGGCTCCGGCCTGGTGCTAGGCGCCGTCGTCTACCTGGCGGTCGCCAAGCTGCTGCGGGTGGCCGAGCTCGAGCAGATCATGCGGCTGCTGCGGCGGCGGTCCGGATGAGGGTTCGGTAGGTGCTCGGTCCGGGGCGGTACCTGCTGGGAGTCGTTGAGATTGCGCTGCTGGTCGGGGCGGCGTGGCTTGGGGCGAGCCGGGTGCGAGGGAGGTTGGTGCCCTCCCTTTCTGGGGCGCCGGCGCAGTTGGCTACCTCGGTCCTCGCGCTGGCAGTGTTGATCTGGGCGGCGGAGGTCCTCGGGACGATTTCGCTATTCAAGCCCGTGCCGTACCTGGTCCTGGTTGTGGCGGTGGGGCTGGGCCTGTGGTGGTTGCTGCGACGCCCACCGGAGGGAGGAGTCCCGCACCCCTACCTGCAAGTGCGGGTGCGGGACTCCTCCCTCGGGCGGGACGGCAGCGGGGCCGAAGGACTGATTCCCACCCTGATCGCCTTGCTCGTGGCCCTGATCGCCGTCATCCACTTCGCTGGCGGGGTGAAGACGCGCCTAAGCACCGGCATGACCGGGTTCGACAGCACCTGGTACCACGG
The DNA here is from genome assembly GCA_035472275.1 of Solirubrobacterales bacterium. Taxonomy (GTDB): domain Bacteria; phylum Actinomycetota; class Thermoleophilia; order Solirubrobacterales; family 70-9; genus VAYN01. The sequence goes on along the minus strand of DATIPH010000030.1, from coordinate 57,400 downwards.
GCCGTTCGCGGCGGGGTTCTTCCAGAGCGGCAACACGATCGACCTGCACTTCATCGCGCCGCAGTTCCTGGCCTGGTTCTACCCCGCGAACGGGGAAATCTTTCACGCGGTCGGGATGCTGACGTTCGGTCGTGACCTGCTCTCGCCGCTGCTGAACCTCGGCTGGTTCGTCGGGTGTCTGGTCGCTTGCTGGTGCGTCGGGCGGCCGTTTCGAGTTGGGGCCTGGTCGCTGGCGCTGGGGGCGGTGGCGCTGAGCGTGCCGGCGCTGGCCGACCAGGCGGGGGAGGCGAGGAACGACCTCGTCGGGATCTTCTTCCTGCTGGCGGCAGTGGCCATCTCCCTCAATTCCTGGGGAGGGGGAGATCAAAAGTCCGGGAGTCGAGAGAGGGACGAACAGCAGGCAGGTGGGGGAGAGGATTCGAGCGAGGGCGGCGGAAGCACGGTTCGCGGCTTGGGGACCGGTGCGCTGTGCGTCGTCGGGCTCGCTGCGGGCCTCGCCGCCGGAACCAAGCTCAACTTCCTGCTGCCCGCGGCGGTTCTGGTCCTGGGACTGGTCGCGATCGCACCCCGGGGCGCGCGCTGGCGCGCCCTTGCCACCGCCGGCCTGGCGGCGCTCGCCGGAGGCGGCTACTGGTACCTGCGCAACCTCGTTCAGAGCGGCAATCCGCTGCCGTGGATCCACCACCTCGGCCCAATCGACCTGCCTGCCCCAGAACAGGCGCTAGGCGGCCGCGAAGCCCACAGCGTCCTTGGCTACCTGACCGACGGCAGCGTCTGGTCCGACTGGTTCCTGTCTGGCCTCCACCACGCCTTCTGGTTCCTCTGGCCGCTGCTCGGCCTCGCGGCGCTCGCCGGCATCGTCCTTTGCCTCTGGCCGCAACCCACCAAATCCCGCGGTTCCTTACGGACCTCTGGCGACTACAAAGAACCGCGCGACGCGGAGCCCGGATCTCGTGGTTCCTTTTCCTCCTCTGGGGTGGGAAAGGAACCACGGGATTGGTGGGGGGAGCCGTTGCTGGCTGTCGCTGCCCTGGTCGGTCTCGCCTCGGCGCTCGCTTGGCTCATCGCTCCGACCTCCGCCTCCGGCCCCGACGGCATGCCCCGCGGTTTCGAGTCCGGTCTCCGCTACCTCGCCCCGGCCGTGATCCTCGGCCTCTCGCTGCTTCCGGCCGCGCCCACGCTGCGCAAGCGCCTAGCTCGTTTCTCGGCGTGGCTGACATTCCAGACGCATAGCGACCGGAATGTCAGCCACGGTCGCTCGATCGGCCGTCCTTGGGCCGTGATGATGGGATTGGTGCTGGTGGTGATCGTGGTCGTGGTCGGGTATCCGGTCCAGCGCCACTACCTGAAGGACCGTTACGCCGACCCGTCGTTCACGACGCCTGGTCTCAACGCCGCGTTCAAGTGGGCGCGGGGTGTCAGTGACGCTCGCATCGCCACCACCAGCACCCGCCAATACCCCCTCTTCGGCACCGACCTTTCCAACCACGTCCAGTTCATCGGCGAAGAACGCCCCCATGGAGGCTTCGAGGCACCGAAGACGTGCCGCCGCTACCGCGAGCTGGTCAACGAAGGCGACTACGACTACGTCGTCGCCAGCCGCGACCGAATCGAACCCGGCAAGCGGCCTTACCCGCCAGCCGCCCGCTGGACCAAAGGGCCAAGGTCCACCGTGGTTCTAAGAAAGCCGCCGACCGTGGTGTTCAAGCTCAACGGGAGCCTTGATCCATCGGGCTGTCCCTGACTTGCGTTCCTGCCGGAGGGTGGCAGGAGGGGAGGTGCCGAGAACGTAAACCTCGCCCGCAGGCGCTTCCCCTCCTGACAGGACCCGCCGGCCCGGCGCTCCCTTCATACTCCGCCGTCCCGCATGGACCGCATCAGAAACTTTTCAATAATCGCCCACATCGACCACGGCAAGTCGACCCTGGCCGACCGCATCCTCGAGCTCACCGGGGCCGTCGATCCGAAAAAAATGCAGGCGCAGCTGCTCGACTCGATGGACCTCGAGCGTGAGCGCGGGATCACGATCAAGGCCCAGGCCGTACGCGTTGAGTACAACGCCGCCGACGGGCAGACCTACCACCTGCATCTGATCGACACCCCGGGGCACGTCGACTTCTCCTACGAGGTCTCGCGCAGCCTCGCTGCCTGCGAGGGCGCGCTGTTGGTGGTCGACGCCGCCCAGGGGGTCGAGGCGCAGACCGTCGCCAACACCTACCTGGCGATCGAGAACGGGCTGGAGCTGATCCCGGTGATCAACAAGGTCGACCTGCCCGGGGCCGAGCCGGAGCGGGTCGCGCGGGAGATCGCCGACCTGCTCGGTGGCGACCCCGAGGAAGCGCTTTGGATCTCGGCCAAGACCGGCGAGGGCGTGCTCGAGGTGCTGGAGGCGATCGTCGCCCGAATCCCGCCGCCCCAGGGGCAGCCCGACGCCCCGACCCGGGCCCTGATCTTCGACTCCGAGTTCGACCAGTACCGCGGGGTGATCGCCTATGTGCGGATCGTCGACGGCTCCTTCCGCAAAGACGAGCGGATCCTGGCGATGCAGAACGGGACCGAAGCCGACATCGACGACATCGGCTTCTTCCGACCGGCGATGACCGCGGTCAAAGGGATGGATGCAGGCGACGTCGGCTACCTGATCACCGGCATCAAGGACGTCTCCAAGCTGCGAGTCGGAGACACGGTGACGGCGCAGGCGCGGCCCGCGGGCGAGCCGCTCGAGGGCTACCGCGAGGTGCGGCCGATGGTCTTCTGCGGTCTCTTCCCGATCGACACCGACCGCTTCGAAGATCTCCGCGACGCGCTCGAGAAGCTGGCCCTCAACGACGCTGCCCTCTCCTGGGAGCCGGAGACCTCGGAGGCGCTTGGGTTCGGCTTCCGCTGCGGCTTCCTCGGCCTCCTCCACATGGAGATCGTGCGCGAGCGGCTGGAGCGCGAGTACGACCTCGACCTGCTGGCGACGACGCCGAACGTGCGCTACATCGTCCACCTCACCAACGGCGAGACGCGCGAGGTCCACAGTCCCACTCACCTCCCCGACCCGGGCGTGATCGAGACGATCGAAGAGCCCTACATCCGGGCCACGATCATCTGCCCGAAGGAGCAGGTCGGCGCCGTGATGGAGCTCTGCCAGCAGCGCCGCGGCACCCATGTCGACATGCACTTCCTCAGCCCCGAGCGGGTTCAGATCCGCTACGACATGCCGCTCGGCGAGATCGTCCTCGACTTCTTCGACCTCCTCAAGAGCGGCACCCGCGGCTACGCCTCGCTCGACTACGAGCCGATCGGCAACCGCCCCTCGGACCTGGTCAAAGTCGACATCCTGCTCGCCGGCGACAAGGTCGACGCGCTCTCGATCATCGTCCACCGCGAATTCTCCTACGACCAGGGCAAGCGGCTGGTCGGGCGGCTGCGGAAGACGATCCCGCGTCAGCTCTTCGATGTTCCGGTGCAGGCGGCGATCGGCTCCAACATCCTCGCCCGCGAGACGGTCAAGGCGCTGCGCAAGGACGTCACCGCGAAGCTCTACGGCGGCGACGTCACCCGCAAGAACAAGCTGCTGAAGAAGCAGAAAGCGGGCAAGAAACGGATGAAGTCGGTGGGAAGGGTCGAAGTCCCGCAGGAGGCTTTCCTCGCCGTCCTCGAGATCGACGAGTAGGCCGCCTGGCTGCCTGGCCAGTTAAAGTGCCCGCGACCTTGACGCGGGAGGAGCTGTGATGGCACTAAAGACTGATGCGGTTGGGAAGGAATGGCCCGGGACCACCTACCAGGCGGGCCGGGAGAAGATCAAGGAGTACGCGACGGCGCTGGGGATCGACAACCCGGTCCACTTCGACGTCGAGGCGGCGCGCGCGGCGGGCTTCCGCGACGTGGTGGCGCCGCCGATGTTCGCGGTCGTCTACAGCGGCCCGGCGCTCGGCCCGGTGCTCTTCGACCCCGCCGTGGAAATGAACTTCGCGGCGATGGTTCACGGCGGACAGGAGTTCGTCTGGGGCGAGCCGGTTTGCTCGGGAGACGAGATCACGACCACCTCCAAGTGCCTCTCGATCGAGGAGAAGGACGGCAAGGGCTTCTACGTGTTCGAGACCGTCTCCGTCAACCAGGATGGCGTCGAGGTCGTGCGCGGCACCTGGACCAACATCGTCAGGGGGGTTTGAGATGGCTGACTTGAACGTGGGCGACCAGGTCCCGGAGCTGAAGGTGACCCCGGACAAGTACTTGCCGCACCGCTACGCGGGCGCTTCCGGCGACTTCAACCCGATTCACATCGACGACGAGTTCGCGAAAGCCGTCGGGCTGCCGCGCAACATCCTCCACGGCCTCTACTCGATGGGCCTCGTCGCCAAAGCCAACGCTGCGCTCTCCGGCGGCGACCCGCGGGCGCTGAAACGGCTCTCGGTCCAGTTCCGGGGGATGGGGATGCCCGAGCAGGAGATCGTCGTCTCCGGCACCGTCACGTCGGTCGATGGCGACCGGGTGGTCGTCGACACCGAGGCTGCCCAGGGCGAGAATCGCATCATCCGCAACGCCCAAGCTGAGCTTCAACTGTAAGAGCGCCGGGGAACCCCTCCCAAAACACTCAAAAGCGAGCGAAGCGAGCGGGTTTTGGGAGGGGTGCCCCGGCGCTCTCCCTAGACTTCGAAGCTGTGCTTACCGAGCGCCAAGAGTTGATTCTGCGGCTTGTGGTTGACGCGTACCTGGCTTCGGCCAGGCCGGTTGGCTCGCGTGAGCTGGCTGATCGGCGGGAGGTCGAGTGGGGGTCCTCGACGGTTCGGGCTGAGCTCGCGGCGCTTGAGCTGGAGGGCTATCTGACGCATCCGCACACCTCCGCCGGCCGGATCCCGACCGACTCCGGGTACCGTTGCTACGTCGATCTCCTGCTCGAATCGGGCGAGCCGACCGCTGAGACGCAGGTCCAGCTTCAGCTCTCGCGGCTCCGCCGCGAGGTCGACGAGGCGATGCGGGAGACGACCGCGGCGCTGGCCCAGGTCACCGATCTGGTCGCGATGGTGACGGCGCCGCCGCCGAGCGTGGCGGCGACGATCCACCGGGTCGAGGTGCTGCAACTGGCGCCGACCAAGGTTGTCGTGATCGCGATCGCCTCGACCGGCGACGTCGCCCGCCGTGTCTTCGAGTTCGATCGCCCACTCGACCCCGGCCTCGTCGCTTGGGCCTCGAGCTACCTGAACGAGTCGCTCGCTGGGCTCGGGGTTGGCGCGCGGATGATCAACAGCCGGCTCTCCGATCCCGACCTCGGTCCGGTCGAGACCGAATTCGTCGCCACCCTCGGCGCCGCCTTTACCGAGCTCGAGCCCGAGACCGGCGCCGACCTCTACGTCGACGGCGCTTCGCGGCTGCTCTCCGAGGCCCACCTCGCCGACCTGCCTCGCGCCGACGAGCTGATGACCGCGCTCGAGCGCCGCGCCGACGTCCTGCAGATGCTGCGCTCCTCCCTCGACCAGCGTTCGGTCTTCCTCTGGATCGGCGACGAGAACCCGCAGCCGGAGCTGCGCTCGGTCAGCGTCGTCGGCGCCAACTACGGGCTCGGCCACCGCAACCTCGGCGCCGTCGGCGTCGTCGGCCCGCTGCGGATGGACTACGCGACTGCAATCGCTTCGGTCCGCGTCGCCGCCCGCGAGCTCTCCCGTTACTTCGAGACCGTCTACGGCGACTAGCTCGATGCCGCGCGACTACTACGAGGTCCTGGGCGTCCCCCGGGAGGCGGACGAGACCGAGATCAAGAAGGCCTTCCGCGGCCTCGCTCGCAAGCTGCACCCGGACGTCAACGGCCACGACCCGGAGGCCGAAGCGAAGTTCAAAGAGGCGGCCGAGGCTTACGAGGTCCTCTCCGACGGCGAGCGCCGCCGCACCTACGACGCCTACGGCCACGACGGCCTGCGCTCCGGCGGCTACGACCCACGCGGCGCCAGCGCCACCGGCTCGCTCGACGACCTTCTGCAGAGCCTGTTCGGCGGCGCCGGCGGCTTCGGCGGGGCCTTTGGGTTTGGCGGTGGTGGCGGCTCGGCCAATGGCGGCGATGTCCTGGTCACGGTCGAGATCGAGCTCGCCGACGTCGCCGAGGGCGTCCGCCGCGAGGTCAGTTTCGACGCCGTTTCGGTCTGCGAGCACTGCCACGGCAACGGCGCCCAGCCGGGCACCCCGATCCACGGCTGCGAGCGCTGCGGCGGCGCCGGCCAACTGCGCCAGGTATCCCAGACTCCCTTCGGTCAGATGGTCCGCGCGGTCACCTGCGACGTCTGTCACGGCGCTGGCAAAGTGCCGGAGACGCCGTGCGAGACCTGTGGCGGCAGTGGCCGCACCCCGGGCGAGCGGACGACGCAGGTCGAAGTCCCGGCCGGGATCGAAGACGGCCAGCGGCTGCGAGTCTCCGGCGCCGGCCACGCCGGCGAAGCGGGTGCCCAGCCCGGCGACCTCTACGTCGAGGTGCGGGTCGCCGCCGACGAGCGCTTCGAGCGCGACGGGACCGACCTGATCAGCGTCGTCTCGATCCCCGCCACTGAGGCGATGCTCGGCACCACCGTCAGCGTCCCGACCCTGGAGGGCGAGCGTGAGGTGGAGCTGGAGGCCGGCACCCAGCCACACCACGAAGAGGTGCTGCGCGGGGCGGGGCTGCCACGGCTCGGCGGCCGCCGCCGCGGCAACCAGCGGGTGATCGTCGACGTCGTCGTCCCCACCAACCTCAGCGAGGAGCAGCGTGAGATGGCGGAACGGCTCGACGAGTCGTTGGAGGAGTCGAACCTCGGGCCCCAGCACGGCGAGGGACTCTTCAGCCGCGTCCGTCGCGCCTTCGGGTAGGCGACAGAAGTGATTCGTCTCGCGGTCCGCTGCGAGCCCGAGCAGGCGGAGCTGGTCCTGGCCGAGCTGACGGTGCTGGCGCCGAACGGGGTCGAGGAGGAGCGCGGCCCTGGTTACGTCGAGTACGCGATCTACGGCGGCGAGGGCGAGCTGCCGGAGCTGGGCGAGATCGACGCTGTCGTCGGCGAGGGCCGAATCGATGTCAGCGCCACCGAGATTCCCGACGACTGGGCCGACCGCTGGCGCGACTTCCACAAACCGCTCCTGATCGGCGAGCGCCTCTGGCTCCGCCCCTCCTGGGAGGACCCCCGCCCCGGCACCATCGACCTCGTCGTCGACCCCGGCCAAGCCTTCGGCACCGGCGCCCACCCAACCACCCGCCTCTGCCTCGAGTACCTGCTGGAGCTGGAGGCAGCCGGCGAAGCCACCGGCCCCCTAACCGACCTAGGCACCGGCTCCGGTGTCCTGGCGATAGCGGCCTCGAAGCTCGGCTGGGATCCCGTCTATGGCTACGACCATGAGCAGCCAGCTCTGGAAGCCACGGCCGCGAACGCCACAGCCAACAACGCCACCGTCGCCCTCCAGCGAACGAACCTCCGCGAATCCCTGCCACCCCTCGCCCCCACGGTCGTAGCCAACATGACCGCCCCGATCCTCCAAGCAGTAGCTGCCCAGCTCCTGAATGAGGTCGGGAGTGCGGGTGACACTCGACGGAGCCTCCCCGCTGTCGCGACGGCGAGTGTCACCCGCGCTCCCACCACGCTCGTCTGCTCGGGCATCTTGCCCGCAGAGCTCGACTCGGTCTCCACCGCCTACGCCCGCGTCGGATTACAAGAGCAAGACAGAAGAATCGACGGCGACTGGTCAGCCCTCCTGCTCCGTCGTCCCTAGCGGATATGTTGCCTCCGATGCCACTCGCGGCCTTCGGCGACTCCGGCTACAAGATCGCGCTGTTCCTGCACATCCTCGCGGTCGTGCTCGCCTTCGGACCCACCTTCGGCTACGCCCTCTTCTTCTCGGTCGCGCCGCAGTACCCGCGCGCGGTGCCGGCGATCCTGGCCGGCGTCCAGCGCTGTGATCGCTATCTGGTCAACCCGGGAATGCTCGTCCTGCTCGCCGCCGGCATCTACCTGATGGCCGCCAGCGACAGCGTCTGGGACAGCAGCGACGCCTTCATCGTCGTCGGCTTCATCGCGATCATCGGCCTCTTCGGCCTCCAGCACGCCTTTTTCCAGCCGCAGGTGCGGAAAGCGAAAGAGCTGGCCGAGCGCGACTTGGAGACCGGCGACACGCTCAGCCCCGAGTTCGAAACGCTGAGCCAGCGGATCGGCCAGGTCGGCACCCTCGCCGGCCTGACCGTCGTCGTCGCCGTCTTCTTCATGGTTTACAAGCCGTTCATGTGAGCGCATCTTTGGCGCTGCCGGTGGCGATGTTCGACTCCGGCGTCGGCGGCCTCACGGTTCTGCACGAGTGCCTCGTCTCGCTGCCGCAGGAGGACTACCTCTACCTCGGCGACACCGCCTGCTTCCCCTACGGCAGCCGCGACCCGGACCGCCTGCGGGAGCGGATCTCGCGGATCGCCGAACTGCTGCTGGGGCGCGGCGTCAAGCTACTGGTGATCGCCTGCAACACCGCGACCTCAATCGGCGAGGAGGTTGCCCGCGACCTTGCCGCCGAGCGCGGGGTGGAGGTGGTGCCGGTGGTCGAGCCCCAGGCCGAGATCGCGGCGGCGATCACCGCCAACGGCAGGGTTGGGGTGCTGGCGACGCCGAACACGGTCGAGAGCGGCGCCTACCGGCGGGCGTTGGAAGCGCAGGGCCGGGCCCTAGAGGTGACCGAGGTCGAGGCGCCAGAGCTGGCGCCCTTCATCCAGAACGGCTCGCTCTTCGACGAGGAGACGATGGCGATGGCGCGCTCCTACTGCGCACCGCTGAAGGCGGCGGGGGTCGACACCCTGATCCTCGGCTGCACGCATTACCCGCTGGTCTCGCCGATGCTGCAGCGGATCCTCGGCCGCGACGTCCGCCTCGTCGCCGGCGGCCACGCCGTCGCCGCCGCGGTCCAGCGCACGCTCGAGCGCGAGGGGATCGCCCGTCCCGACGGCGACGAGGGCCGCTACGACTTCCTTTGCACCGGCGACGCCGACGCCTTCCGCGCAGTCGGCACCCGCTTCCTGCAGATGCCGCTCGGCGAGGTCGAGCGGATCGAGCTCGGCGACGCCTGAGTTACGCGCGTTTGCGGTATCGCGATCGACTCAATCTGCGCACCACATGCGCGATGCGGCCGTTCAGGTTGGGCGGATGTCCATTCTAGAGGCTAGCAATACCGTATATACTTGCCTGGTGGCGAAGGTGATGATCTCGATTCCCGATGACCTGCTGGAGCGAATCGACGCCTACGCGAAGAGCGCGGGTGAGACCCGGAGTGGGTTTCTACAGCGGCTTGCGGAGGAAGCGATCGCCATGGACGACGCCGCACGGCGGCGCGAGATCGAAGAGCTGCTGGGACCCCCCGTCAATCTCGGGGGCAACGCGGCGGAGCTCCTTCGACAAAGCCGCGATTCACGCTGACGATGTTTTTGTTCGATGCCGGTGTCTGGATTGCGGCGAAGGATGACGGCGACCGTTTCGCCGAATCCGCGAGAGAGCTGGTTTTCGGCACCAATCGGTCCGCGTCGGCGCTGGACCTGACCCTGTACGAGGTTGCGAACGTCGTTGGCGCCGGATGGCGTCAGCCAGAGATCGCGGCTGACCTTTGCCGGATTCTCGCGATTCGCTGTCGGAGTCGGATCATTCCGATCGATGCCGGACTGGTCGACGCGGTGCTCAGGGTCGTCTCCGAGTTCGGCCTCAGTGCCTATGACGCGGCATACGTGGCCGTCGCGCGCCGGCACGACTGGACTCTGGTCAGCACCGACATCGCCGACCTCGTCTCCAAGGGTCTGGCCGTGACCCCGGACGCCGCCCTCTACCCTTAGTCCCGTGAGCGCTCTAGAGCAGGCACAGGCTGACGTGCGGACGGCGATGAAAGCGCGCGAAAAGGATCGCGCCGGGGCCCTGCGGCTGATCGTTGACTCGCTTCAACAGGACGCCAAGCTCGGTAAGGGCGACGAGGTCGCGGTGCTGCAGCGCGAGCGCAAGAAGCGGATCGAGGCGGCTGAGGCCTACGAGGGCGCCGGTCGCGCCGAGCAGGCCGCCGCCGAGCGTTTCGAGGCGGAGCTGATCGAGGCCTATCTGCCCCGGCAGCTCTCCGACGAGGAGCTGGCGGCGCTGGTCGAGGAGGCGGTCGCCGAGACCGGAGCCTCCGAACAGAAGCAGATGGGCGAAGTGATGTCGGCGCTGATGCCGAAGCTTGGCGGGCGTGCCGACGGCAAGCGGGTCAGCACCGCGGTGCGTCAGAAGCTGGGTGCCTGAGTCTTGGCCAAACGCCAGCTGACCCTCGACAATACGGTCGCCGCCGAGCTGGCCGGCTCGGAGGACTCGGTTCTGCGTAGCCTGCGCGAGACGCTCGACGCCGACCTGCACCTGCGCGGCAACGTCCTCACCGTCGAGGGCGAGCCGGCCGACGTCGAACAGGCCGCGACCGTCCTCGACGAGATGGTCGAGCTGATCGAGCAGGGCCACGACGTCGCCCCGGGGACGATCGAAGCCGTGACCGGCGCGCTGGAGGCCGAAACGAGCCCGGCCGAGATCCTCGATGACGTCGTCTGGAGCCACCGCAACACCAAGGTGGCGCCGAAAACGCTGAACCAAAAACGCTACGTCGACTCGATCCGCCGCAACACGATCACCTTCGGGATCGGCCCCGCTGGTACCGGCAAGACCTTCCTGGCGGTGGCGATGGCGGCGGCGGCGCTGACCGAACGCGAGGTGCAGCGGATCATCCTTACCCGGCCGGCGGTCGAGGCCGGCGAGCGGCTCGGCTTCCTCCCCGGCGACATCCAGGCCAAGGTCGATCCCTACCTGCGACCGTTGTTCGACGCGCTCTACGACATGATCGACCCCGACCGCGTCAACGGCTACTTCGAGCGCGACGTGATCGAGGTGGCGCCGCTGGCCTTCATGCGCGGCCGGGCGCAGCCGGTGACCAGTCCAGTCCTGACTCCGTCCGGCTTCAAGCCGATCGGCGATCTCCGGGTGGGCGACATGGTGATCGGATCGGATGGGTCGCCCACCCCGGTTCTTGGCGTCTACCCGCAGGGCCGCAAGGAGGTCTTCCGGGTGCGGGCCCAGGACGGGGCGTCGACCCTCTGCTGCGCGGAACATCTCTGGCACGTGTTCACTGCATCCGATCGCCTCCGCGGAAAGCCGGGTCGAGTGCTGGAGACCCGCCAGATGATCGGTCGCCTGCGGTCTGCACACCAGCACCGCTACGAGCTTCCGCTGCTGACTTCGCCGGCCGAGATGGCCGCCCGTGATGTTCCGCTCGACCCCTACGCCCTCGGTCTGCTGCTCGGGGATGGCTGCATCACGGGAACGACGACTCCCACCTTCGCGACCGCCGACCCCGAGCTGGTCGATGCGTTGGAGGAAGCGCTCGACGGCATCGAACTGCGCCACAAGGGCGGATACGACTACGCGCTCCGCCATCAAGACGGGCATCGTGGCGGCGTCATCGTCGCCAACCCCGTGACCGCGATGTTGCGTGAGCTCGGCCTGCTCGGCACCGGGTCGGGCACGAAGTTCGTTCCCGAGGTCTACCTGCACAACGAGTCGATAGTCCGCCTCGCGGTCCTGCAAGGCCTACTGGACAGCGATGGGGGACCGGTCGCGCAGCGGCAGCGCAGCTGCCGCGTCCAGTACGCGACCTGCTCTGAGCGCCTCTGTGACGACGTCGCCTTCCTCGTGCGCTCCCTCGGCGGAGTGGCCTACACGCGACGGCGACCGGCCGATGGGCGCGCTCCTGGGCTGGCTAACGGTCGGCCCGTTCACCACCGCAGCGACGCCTTCATCATGGACCTGCGACTGCCGGCCGCGCTCGAACCATTCCGCCTGTCCCGCAAGCGCGAGCTCTACCGGCGTGACGGGGGTGGCCGACCGATGCGATTCATCGACGCGATCGAGCCGGCCGGTGAGGCGGAGACCGTCTGCATCCAGGTCGCAGCGGCTGATTCGCTTTATGCCACCGACGATTTCCTGCTGACTCACAACACCCTTAATGACTCCTTCGTGATCCTCGACGAGGCGCAGAACACCAGCCCCGAGCAGATGAAGATGTTCCTCACCCGGCTCGGCTTCAACTCGCGGATGGTCGTCACCGGCGACGTCACCCAGATCGACCTGCCGAGCGACCAGCGCTCCGGCCTGATCGCGGTCAGCGACATCCTCGAAGAGGTCAAGGACATCTCCTTCGTCCGCTTCGGCGGCGAGGACGTGGTCCGCCACAAGCTGGTGCAGCGGATTGTCGCCGCCTACGACGCCCACGGCAGCCGCGAGCGCGACGCTCGCGCCGAACACGGGCCGACGCCGAACCGTTGAGCACCGACCTCTCCGACGTTCCCCCGGACTTGCAGAAGGCGGTTGCCGCGGCGCTGGCGGCGGCCGGGGTGGAGGACGGCCATCTCGCCGTGCAGATCGTCGACGCCTCCCGGATCCGCGACCTCAACCGCGACCATCGCGGCAAGGACGCCCCGACCGACGTCCTTGCCTTTCCGCTCGATGGCACCGGCCCGGTCCCGGGACCGCGCGAGCTCGGCGACGTTGCGATCTGCCCCGCCCACTGCAGCGACGTGACCGAAGCCGCGGTCCACGGCGTCCTCCACCTCTGCGGCTATGACCACGAGACCGACGCTGGCGAGATGCTCGCCCTGCAGGGCGAAATCCTGGCTGGGCTGCGATGAGCGCCGACGCTCCCGCAACCACGCGCTCCGGCTTCGTCGGCTTGGCTGGCCGGCCCAACGTCGGCAAGTCGACGCTGGTCAACGCTCTCGTCGGGACCCATGTCGTGATCGTCTCGGTCCGGCCGCAGACGACCCGGCGGGCGATCCGCGGCGTCGCCACCGACCCGGAGGCGGGGCGCCAGCTGATCCTCGTCGACCTGCCCGGGGTGCAGAAGCCGCGCGACGAGATGACCGAGCGGATGCAGCATCGGGTCGAGCGGGAGCTGGCCGACTCCGACGTGGCGCTGCTCGTCGTCAACGGCGAGGAGGGGGTCGGCGCCGGCGACCGCTTCATCGCCCGCTCGCTGCTCACCGCCGGTTCGGAGGTCCCGGTCATCTGCGCGGTCAACAAGGCCGACCGGATCGGCCCCAACGAGATGGTCCCGGCGTTGGCCGACGCCGCCAACCTGCAGGGCGTCGACGAGGTCTTCCCGATCAGCGCCCGCACTGGCGAGGGCCTTGGGCCGTTGCTGGAGCGCCTCGGCGAGCTGGTCCCCGAGGGGCCTTACATGTACCCGCCGGAGGACTCCTCGGACCAGTCGAGCGAGCTGCTGCTGGCGGAGCTGATCCGCGAGCAGGTGCTGAACCGGACCCGGCAGGAGATCCCGCACTCGGTCGAGGTGAAGGTCTCCGAGGTGAGCCCGCGCGAGGACGGCCTGGTCACCGTGCGGGCCGAGATCTGGGCCGAGACCGAGTCCCAGAAGGGGATCCTGATCGGCAAGAAGGGGGCCAAGATCACCGAGATCGGCAGCGCCGCCCGGCGCTCGCTCGAGCGCGAGCTGGGCTCGCAGGTTCACCTCGACGTGGCCGTCCGCGTCCGCCGCCACTGGCGTCGCGACGAGGACCTGCTCGACCGCTTGGGCATCGAGTAAGACGCCTCACACCTGGGCTGCCTTCTACGATGGAGCCGATGTTCGGCGAAATCGAATTCGATCAGCGCGGGCTCGCCCCCTGCATCGTCCAGGACTTCGCCACCGGCGAGGTGCTGATGTTCGCCTACGTCAGCCCGGAATCGCTGGAAATGACGCTCGAGACCGGGGACCTCCACCTCTACAGCCGCTCCCGCGGTGAACTCTGGAGGAAAGGTGAAACCTCTGGCGCCTTCATGCACCTGCGCCAGCTCCGCTACGACTGCGACGGCGACGCCCTGGTGGCGATGGTCGACCCGGTCGGGCCCGCCTGCCACACCGGCCAGCGCAGCTGCTTCTACCGCGAGGTATTGGGCTCGGCCTCGATCCGCAAGGACGCTCCGCCGGCTCCCGGTGAGCCGTTCCCGGTCACCCACGAAGCGCTGGTGGCGCTGGAACGGACGCTGCGCAGCCGTGCGCTCGAACGCCCCGAGGGCAGCTACACGGTGAAGCTGCTGGAAGACCCCGGGCTGGTTGGGGAGAAGATCGAGGAGGAGGCCGAGGAGGTGGTCCGCGCCGGGCGCGAAGAGAGCGACGAGCGGGTCGCCGAAGAGGCGGCCGACGTCCTCTACCACCTCAGCGTGTTGCTGGTCTCGCGCGGGGTCTCGATCGCCGACGTGATGGAAGAGCTGAATGCCCGTAGCGGCTAGGGACAGCGCAGAGCTGCGGCTCGAGCCGAGCCTGGAGCAGGCCCGGGAGCTGGTCCGCGACGGCAACGTGGTGCCGGTCCGCGCCCGCCTCGTCGACGACTGCGAGACCCCTGTCTCGGCCTTCCTCAAGCTGCGCGCCGGTGAGCCGGCGGGGGCGCCCTGCTTCCTTTTGGAGTCGGCCGAGCAGGGCCAGGTCGGCCGCTACTCGTTCGTCGGCCTGCGGCCGCGGGCGCTGCTGCGCTGGAGCGAGGGGATCCTGTCCGAATGGGGCAGCGAGGCGCTTGGCGCCGGCGACGCCCCGCTCCGCGGTGACCCGGCGCCCGATCCCTACGCCGCCGTCGCCGAACGCCTCGCCGAGTACCAGCCGGCGCCGGTCGAGGACCTGCCGCCGTTCGTCGGCGGCGCCGTCGGCTTCTTCGGCTACGACCTGGTGCGGACCGTCGAGCCGCTCGGCGAGCCGAACCCGGACCCGCTCGGGCTGCCCGACCTGGCGCTGATGATCACCGACGCGATGGTGGTCTTCGACCACCTGCGCCACGAGCTGACGATCCTCGCCTGCGCCTTCGCCGACGACGAGGGTGGCATCGACGCCGCCTACGAGCGCGCCGCCGCCACGATCGCGACGATGCGCGAGCGCCTGCGCGGCGCCGTCCCGGTGCCGGCGGCGCCCTCGGTGGTCGAGCCGCCCAAGTTCACCTCCAACTTCGAGCGCGAGGGGTTCGAAGCCGCGGTGGCGCGGATCGTCGAGTACGTCCACGCCGGCGACGCCTTCCAGGTCGTGCCCTCGCAGCGCTTCTCGGCGCCAGCTTCGGTCGAGGCCTTTTCCGTCTACCGCGGCCTGCGCGCGGTCAACCCCTCGCCCTATATGTACTTCCTCGAGTTCGGCGACTTTCAGATCGCCGGCGCTTCGCCGGAGCCGCTGGTCAAGGTCGCCGGTCGCAAGGTCGAGACGCGGCCGATCGCCGGCACCTACCCGCGCGGGCGCAGCGAGGACGAGGACCGTCGTCTCGCCGAGCGGCTGAAGAACGACCCGAAGGAGCGGGCCGAGCACGTGATGCTGGTCGACCTCGGCCGCAACGATCTCGGCCGGGTCTGCGAGTACGGGTCGGTCAAGGTCGACGAGCTGATGGAGATCGAGACCTACTCGCACGTTCTCCATATCGTCAGCCAGGTCTCAGGCACCCTGCGCGAGGGGGTCAGCGCCCTCGACGTGCTGCGCTCCGCGCTGCCGGCCGGCACGCTTTCGGGGGCGCCGAAGGTGCGGGCGATGCAGATCATCGACGAGCTCGAGCCGGTCAAGCGCTGCGGCTACGGCGGCGCGATCGGATACCTCTCCTGGGACGGCGACCTCGACACCGCGATCCACATCCGCACCGTCGTCGCCAAGGATGGGCAGCTGCACGTCCAGGCCGGCGGCGGCACGGTTGCCGACGCCAAGCCCAACTACGAGTACGTCGAGTCGGTCAACAAGGCGAAGGCGGTCGTCCGCGCCGTCGAAGTCGCCTGCGAACAACCCGACTGGGCGTGAGCGGCATGGCAGCGAAGACCAAGGTTCTGGTGATCGACAACTACGACTCCTTCACCTACAACCTCGTCCAGTACCTGGGGGAGCTGGGGGCGGAGTTGGAGGTGGTCCGCAACGACAAAGCCGAGGTCGGCGAGCTGCTCGAGCGCGGCGCCGACCGCCTCGTTGTCTCGCCCGGGCCCTGCACGCCGGCCGAGGCGGGGATCTCCGGCGAGGCGATCCGCGCCTTCGCCGAGGCGGGCACGCCGGTGCTCGGCGTCTGCCTCGGCCACCAGGCGATGGTCGAGATCTTCGGCGGCAAGGTCGTCCAGGGCGAGCCGATCCACGGCAAGGACGCCGAGGTCGAGCACGACGGCAAGACGATCTTTAGCGGACTGCCGAGCCCGCTCGTCGCCGGCCGCTACCACTCGCTCGTCGCCGATCCCGACCTGCCCGACGGGCTCGAGCTGAGTGCCTCGCTCGGTGACGTCGTGATGGGCGCCCGCCACCGCGAGCTGCCTGCCGAGGGCGTCCAGTTCCATCCCGAGAGCGTCCTCACCCCCCAGGGCAAATCCCTCCTCGCCAACTTCCTCGATGAGCGTGGTTGAGCTTTGTCGCGGATAGCGCCACTAACCTCAACCACGGTGGTGTGCTGATGCCTAACGACGTCGTCAGCCGGGCGATTGATGCGGTTTGCGCCGGGGATCACCTGACCGCCGACCATGCCGGTGCGGTCCTGGCCGAGATCATGGAGGGGCGGACCGACCCGGTCCAGACCGGTGCCTTCCTAATCGCGCTGCGGGCGAAGGGGGAGACGGTGCCGGAGCTGGTCGGCCTGGCGCGGACGATGCGCGGCCTGGCGGCGCCTGTATCGACCGCTCGCCAGAACCTCGTCGACACCGCCGGCACCGGCGGCGGGCCCACGACCTTCAATGTCTCAACTGCGGCGGCGCTGATCGCCGCCGGCGCCGGCTGCGCCGTCGCCAAGCACGGCAACCGGTCCAGCACCAGCAAGTGCGGCTCCGCCGAGCTGCTGGAGACGCTCGGGGTCAACATCGAGCTCGAGCCCGAGCAGGTCGGGCATTGCATCGACGAGGTTGGCTTCGGCTTCATGTTCGCGCCCCGCCACCACGCCGCGATGGCGCACGTGGTCCCCGCCCGCAAGGCGCTCGGGGTGCGGACGATCTTCAACTTCCTCGGGCCGCTGACCAATCCAGCGGGTGCGGACCGGCAGTTGCTCGGCGTCGCCGATCGCCATTTCCAGGAGACGATCGCCGAGGCCCTGGTCGGGCTCGGCTGTGTGCGGGCATTGGTCGTCGCCGCCGAGGACGGCCTCGACGAGATCTCGATCTCCTCGCGCACGCGGGTGATCGAGGTCGCCGACGGCGGCACCGCCGAGTGGTTCGTCGAGCCGGGGCGGTTCGGGCTGGCGCCGGCGACCCTGGCTGAGGTGGCAGGGGGGACTCCGGAGGAGAACGCGGCCGTGGTGCGGCGGGTCCTCGCCGGCGATCCCGGCCCGCGGCGCGACCTGACGCTGGTCAATGCGGCGGCGGCGATCTACGTCGGTGGCCTCGCCGCCGATCTCGAGGAGGGCGTCGCCAAGGCGGCAGCGGCGGTTGACTCCGGGGCGGCGGCGGAGATCCTAGAGCGCCTGATCGGGTTCAGCACGGCGGTGCCCGCGTGAACCGTTTCGATCGCCTTCGCCGTCCAACCATCTAGGCTTTGTCAGTCCAGTGGGAATGATCGAGCAGCTGATCGATGGTGCCCGGCAAGGCGTGGAGGCGCGGCGTGGCCAGCTTCCGCAGGCCGAGCTCGAATCGCGGCTTTCCAGCCGCGGTGAGGATCGCCCCTTCCGTGAGGCGCTGGCCCGGCCGGGCCTGTCGCTGATCGCGGAGTTCAAGCGGCGCTCGCCGAGTATGGGTGCGATCGTCAACGCCGACGCCGACGTTGCCGCCCAGGTCGGCGCCTACGAGCGCGGCGGCGCCGCCGCGCTCTCGGTTCTCACCGACGAGCCGCACTTCGGCGGCTCGCTCGAGGACCTGCGGGCGGCCCGAGGGGCCTGCGGGATGCCGATCCTGCGCAAGGACTTCGTCGTCGATCGCTACCAGCTCTACGAGGCGGCGGTCAACGGCGCCGACGCGGTGCTGCTGATCGTTCGCGCGCTTGACGCCGACGTACTCGCTTCGCTCTACGAGGAGGCGCGGGCGATCGACCTCGACTGCCTGGTCGAGGTCCACGACGCCGAGGAGCTCGAGCAGGCGCTGGAGATCGACCCGGACGCGATCGGGATCAACAATCGCGACCTCGACGAGCAGCGGGTCGACATCGCCACCACCTTCGAGCTGATGCCTGATGTTCCGGCCGGGATCACCGTCGTCGCCGAGAGCGGCATCTCCGGCCGCGCCGAGCTCGAAGAGCTGGAGCGGGTCGGTGTCGATGCCGTCCTGATCGGCGGCGCCCTGATGACGGCCCCGGATCCCGAAGCCAAGGTCCTGGAGCTGATCGGCGGCGACGAAGGCACTCGCGAGCACCGCTTCTAGAGCCAAATCCGTTCGCGTCTTTAGAAAACTTTTCGCGAGCATTTAGGAATGGGACAGCAGAGGAAGGCATCCTGAATCCCATGTCCGAGAGAAAAAGCTTCTTCCGCAGCTCGTTCGGCTCCGCCCTGCTGGGTGGTGCCGTGGTCGCCGTGGTCGGCCTGATCGCGATCGCGACCGGGCTGGTCAAGTCCGACGGCGGCTCAACCACGACCATCACCCAGCCGCTTGCGGCGCCGGTCGCCACCAAGTCGGACGATGGCGACAGCACCAACCTCGTCAACCAGATCTACAAGACCGACGGCAACGGCGTCGCCTTCATCGAATCGCAGATCCCGGCGAGCGAAAGCTCCGAAGTGAGCCCGTTCGGCTTGCCCGAAGAATCGGGCGGCGGCACCGCCACCGGCTCGGGCTTCGTGATCGACGGCGAAGGCCACATCATCACCAACAACCACGTGATCGAAGGCGCCAACAACATCGAGGTCAAACTCGGCGAATCCGACACCGAATACAAGGCCGAAGTGGTCGGCACCGACCCGGCTTCAGACCTCGCCCTGCTCAAGGTCGATGCGCCGTCGAAGGAACTGCACCCACTGAGCCTGGGTGACTCCTCGAAGATGGAAGTCGGCGACCCGGTGGTCGCGATCGGCAACCCGTTCGGGCTCGACCGCACCGTCACCAGCGGCATCGTCTCCGCGCTGCAGCGGCAGATCCAGGCCCCGAACGGGTTCTCGATCGACAACGTGATCCAGACCGACGCAGCGATCAATCCCGGTAACTCCGGCGGCCCGCTGATCAACGCCGAAGGCGAGGTGATCGGGATCAACTCGCAGATCGAGACCGGCGGCTCCGGCTCCGAGGGCAACGTCGGCATCGGCTTCGCGATCCCGATCAACACCGCCAAGGCCGAGATCAAGGAACTCGAGGCCAAGGGCGAAGTCGAACACGCCTACCTTGGGATCGAAGGCGGTTCAATCACCCCGCAGTTGGCCAAAGCGCTCAACCTTCCGGTGAACGAAGGAGTGATCGTTCAGTCCGTCGTCAAGGGCGGTCCCGCCGATAAGGCCGGGATCGAAGGTGGCGACACCTCAGCCACGATCGACGGTGCTGAAGTCACCCTCGGCGGCGACATCATCACCGAAATCGGCGGCAAGAAGGTCGCCGGCATGGACGAAGTGATCGAATTCGTCAACGGCGCCAAGCCGGGCGAATCGGTCTCGGTGACGATCCTCCACAACGGCCAGGAAAAGAAGGTCGACCTGACGCTCGGCAAGCGACCGGCGTCGGTCGAAGAAGCTTCCTCCGCGCCACCCGCTGAATAGGGGGCGGGGCCGGCACTCCCTTCTCACTCGGTGAGTGAGTTCGAAGGGAGTGCCGGCCCCGCCCTATCCATCGCTTGCGGAAGGTCCTTCGCCTTGCCTGGAAGCTTGCGTAGTCTGGGGGTATGCGGGTCAAGATCTGCGGACTCACCAACCTGGACGACGCGGCCGAGGCAGTGCGCCTCGGCGCTTGGGCGCTGGGCCTGATCCATTACGACCGCAGCCCGCGCTTCGTCGATCCGGCAGTGGCCGCGGAGATCGCCGCCGCCTTCCGCCGCAAGTGCGAGGTCGCCGGTGTCTTCGTCAACCCGACCCTCGAGGAGGTCGCGCGGGCGGTCGAGAACGCCAACCTGACGATGGTGCAGTTGAACGGCTCCGAGGGGGAGTCCTTCTGCGCCGAGGTGGCGCGGCGGACGGGAGTGAAGGTGATCAAGGCGATCCACGTCGCCAGCGCCGCCGACGTCCACGCTGCCGAGTCCTACCGGACCGACTTCCACCTCTTCGACCGCCGCGGCAAGGGGCTCTGGGGCGGGACCGGCGAAAGCTTCGACTGGGAGCTGTTGCGCGGCCACCGTTCCGAGATTCCGGAGATCCTCGCCGGCGGCCTGCGGCCTGAGAACGTCGCCGCGGCGATCGCGATCACCCAGCCCTACGCCGTCGACGTCGCCAGCGGCGTCGAGGCCGATCCCGGGCGCAAGGACCACGCGGCGATGCGCGCCTTCTTCGAGGCCGCTGGCGTCGTCGCGGTCGATCCCGACACCGCCGCCGCGTGAGCACGGTCGAGCAGCGGTTCGGCCCCTACGGGGGGCGCTACGTGCCGGAGACGCTGATCGCGGCGCTCGACGAGTTGACCGCGGCCTGGACCGAGGCCCGCGAGGACACCGGCTTCCTCGCCCGGCTGGACTTGCTGCGGCGCGACTTCATCGGCCGCCCGACGCCGCTCTATCTGGCCGAGCGACTAACCGAGCGGGTCGGCTCGAAGGTCTACTTGAAGCGCGAGGACCTCGCCCACACCGGCTCGCACAAGATCAACAACGCGCTTGGCCAGACGCTGTTGGCGGAGCGGATGGGGAAGCGGCGGATCATCGCCGAGACCGGCGCTGGCCAACACGGCGTCGCCACCGCCACCGCCTGCGCCCTGCTCGGACTCGACTGCGTCGTCTACATGGGGACCGAGGACATCCGCCGCCAGGCGCCCAACGTCGAGCGGATGAAGCTGCTGGGGGCCGAGGTGGCCCCGGTTGAGGCCGGGGCGCGGACCCTGAAGGAGGCCGTCTCCGCTGCGATCCGCGACTGGGTCGCCAACGTCGGCGACACCCACTACGTGATCGGCTCCGCCGTCGGGCCGGCGCCTTACCCGGCTCTGGTCCGCGACCTGCAGCGGGTGATCGGCGAAGAGGCGCGCGAGCAGGCGCTGGCCGTCGAGGGGGAGCTGCCCGCCCGGGTGATCGCCTGCGTCGGCGGCGGCTCCAACGCGATCGGCATCTTCACCCCCTTCGTCGCCGACGCCGAGGTGGCGCTAATCGGGGTCGAGGCGGCCGGCGAGGGCCTCGACACGGCCCGCCACGGCGCCTCACTCGGGGCCGGCGCAACCGGTGTTCTCCACGGCTCGCTCTCTTCGATCCTCGCCGACGAGGAGGGCCAAATCCTCGAGGCGCACTCAGTCTCGGCCGGCCTCGACTACCCGGGCGTCGGCCCCGAGCACGCCCACCTCCGCGACACCGGCCGCGCGAGCTACTTCAGCATCCGCGATGACCAGGCCCTGGCGGCTCTCGTCGAGCTCTCGCGCCTAGAGGGCATCATCCCCGCGCTCGAGTCGTCCCACGCAGTGGCCTGGCTGCTCGAGCATCCTGGAGTGGAGGGCTTCGACGTGCTCTGCTTGTCCGGCCGTGGAGACAAGGACATGGCCGAGGTGACGGCGCTGACCGCGAAGGAGGCCGGGGGGTGACCCGGAGGAACCTCCAGTCTGTGACGGAGGGTCACCCCCCGGCCTCCACCACGCCCGGGCCCGGTGAGCAACGCATCCTTGACGCGTTTCAACAGTCCCGCGACGAAGACCGCGCCGCGTTGATGCCGTACATGATGGCCGGCTTCCCCGACCGCGAGACCTCGCTCGCGGTCGCTTCGGCCTACGTCGACGCCGGCGCCGACCTGATCGAGCTCGGGGCGCCGTTCTCCGACCCGCTCGCCGACGGGCCGACGATCCACGCGGCGGCGACGGCGGCGCTGGAGAGCGGGGCGACGCTGGCGACCGCGCTCGAGGTCTGCCGCTCGGTCTCCGACCGGGTTCCAGTCGTGCTGATGGTCTACGTGAACATGGTCCTCGCCCACGGCGGCGCCACCGAGTTCGCCCGCCTGGCACTGGCCGCCGGCGCCAGCGGCGCGATCGTCCCCGACCTGCCGCTGGGCGAGGCCGAGGACGTCCGCGACGCCTTCACCGCTGAGGGGCTGGCCCTGGTGCCGCTGGTGGCGCCGACGACCCCGCCCGAGCGCCTGGCGCAGATTTGCGCCGCCGCCAAGGGCTTCGTCTATGTCGTCTCCACTGTCGGCACCACCGGCGAGCGGACCGAGGTGCCGGCGGCGCTGGCCGAGCTGGTTGCTGCGACGAGGACGGCCAGCTTGGGCACGCCGGTCGCGGTCGGGTTCGGGATCGGCACCGCCGCCCAGGCGGCCGAGGTCGGCCGGATCGCCGACGGGGTGATCATCGGCAGTCGCCTGGTTCGCGCCGCGGCCGAGGCGGGAAGCGCCGCGGATGCGGCCGACGCGGTCGCCGAGTTCCTCGGTGAGACGCGCGTCGCCCTCGCCCGATAGGCTCCCAGCCGCGTATGAAGATGACCGTGACCCTCTTCCTCGCGATCGCCACGATGGTGATCATCTACGGCTGGCTCGGCCAGGGCGGCGGCGTCGCCGGGCTGATCTTCTTCGGCATCCTGCTGATCGGCGCCGTCATCACCGCCTTCGCACCGCAGTCCAGCTCCGACTCGTAGCTAGGCCCGCGTAGCGACCACCTGCAGGTACTCGCCCTCGAGGACGAGCGCCCGGTCCCCGGCCGTGTTGACCTGCTCCAGGTAAGCGCGGAGGTCGTCTTCCAACGCTTGCTCGCCGTCGGGCCCAACGCGCTCGAAGGCCATCTTCGCCGGTCCGAACCAGGTGCGGAAGAACTCGATGTAGTGGTCCGGGGAGCGGAACGGCTGGCGCGAGATCCGGCGCTCGACCTCGAGGTTCGAAATGCCATCGCCGAACAGCTCGCGAACGCGGTCCTCGGTGCCCCAGAGCACCGGCGGATCGATCCCCGGCGGCGGTGGCGCGTGCTTGGAGATCGTTTTGAACATGCCGCCGACCGACCCCTCCGGGGTCCAGTTCGCCATCCCAATGCGGCCGCCGGGCTTGGTCACGCGCAACAGCTCCGCCGCGGTCTTCGGCTGGTCGGGGGCGAACATCGCCCCGTAGACGGAGATCGTCACGTCGAAGCTGGCGTCGTCGAATGGCAAATCCTGCGCGTCTGCCTCGACGAACTCGATGTCCAGCCGCTCCGCCGCGGCCCGCTCGCGCCCGCGCTCGAGCAGCGCCGGAACGAAGTCGGAGCTGACCGTGTTGCCCCAGGCTCGGCGGGCGGCGGCGATCGCGGCGTTGCCGCTGCCGGAGGCGACGTCGAGGACGCGCTCATCGGGGACGATGTCCAGTGCCTCGGCCAAGGCTTCGCTGGGGAAGTAGACGAGATTGGCGACCATCGCGAAGTCGCCCTCCGACCAGATCTTCTGCTGCACCTGGGTGATTGCGTTGAGGTCCGGGGTGTCGTTCATCTCTCCTCCTCTGTGGTCTCTGACGAACCTATCGCGTCGTGGCTGTCTAATCTGAATCGATGCGGATAGGCGTGCTCACCGGTGGCGGCGATTGCCCGGGTCTGAACGCGGTGATCCGTGCCGTCGTCCGCAAGGGGGTCGGCAACTACGGCCACGAGTTCGTCGGCTACCGCGACGGCTGGCGCGGGCCATTGGAGGCGGACAGCCGCCCACTCGGGGTGCCAGAGGTTCGCGGCATCCTGCCCCGCGGCGGCACCATCCTCGGCTCCTCGCGCACGAACCCGTTCGCCGGGGACGGCGGGCCGGAGCGGATCGCCGAGAACATGACTGCGGCCGGGGTCGACGGGCTGATCGCAATCGGCGGCGAGGACACGCTGGGGGCGGCTTCGAGGCTGCACTCCGAGCACGGCCTGAACGTGATCGGAGTGCCGAAGACGATCGACAACGACCTCTCAGCCACCGACTACACCTTCGGCTTCGACACCGCGATCAACATCGCGATGGAGGCGATCGACCGCCTGCACACGACCGCCGACAGCCACCACCGGGTGCTGATCGTCGAGGTGATGGGGCGCCACGCTGGCTGGATTGCCTTTCACGCCGGCCTCGCCGGCGGCGCCAACGTGATCCTGATCCCCGAGCGGGAGTTCGACATCGAGCAGGTCTGCGACTTGGTCGGCCGCCGTTTCGCCAGCCACTTCGCGCCGATCATCGTCGTCGCTGAGGGGGCGCAGCCGATCGGCGGCGTGCCGCAGGCCGATGAGAAGGAGCTCGACGCGTTCGGGCACGTTCGGCTCGGCGGCATCGGCCACTGGCTCGAGGGCGAGATCGAGCGTCGGACCGGCAAAGAGACGCGGGCGACCGTGCTCGGCCACGTTCAGCGCGGGGGCACCCCGACCGCTTTCGACCGGGTGCTGGCGACCCGCTTCGGTCTCCACGCAATCGACGCCGCCGATGCCGGTCGCTGGGGGACGATGACCGCCCTGCGCGGGACCGAGATCGAGCTCGTCGAGCTGACTGAGGCGACGGCGGAGCTGAAGACGGTGCCGCCCTCGCTCTACGAAGAGGCCGAGGTCTTCTTTGGCTAGACCTTGGCGAGTGCCGCCGGCGCTGCTGGTGCTGGGGGCGGCGGGGATGGTGCTGTGGGGAGTGGGCTGCGGGGGCGAAGGAGTCACCGCCGGGGCCACGGTGCGGGTCTACGCTGGCGCCGACGTCTGCGCCGAAGCGCAGCGGGCGCTCGCCGGGGGCGGAGGCGATGTCGGCGACGTCGAGGTCGAAGCCGTCTGTCTGGCGCCGACCGGCCGCCCGGGCTCGCTCGACCTGGCAACGATCGGCGCCAACGCTCGCCGTGCCACCCAGGACTCGTCAACGATCGGCTTCGTTGAATCGAGCGGACCGGCCAACCGCTTCGCCCGCACGATCGTCGAAGAAGCCGGCATCGCCTACGTCCCCGACCCCTCTGGAAGCTCAGCAACGAAACGGATCCTGAAAGCCGTCGAAGAAGCCGGCTCCGGCTCCCTCCGCGATGAGGTCCGCGAAGCCTTGGAATCTGAATAGACCGCTACAAGAGGTCGCCGAGCGCCTCGTCCAGGTCTGGGTGCTGGAACTCGTAGCCGAGCTCCTCGGCCCGCTTCGGAATCACTCGCTGCCCACCGCGCAAGACCCGCCCGAACTCCGATCCGAATTTGAGGTCGAGGGCAAAGCCAGGGAGGGGGAGCACCGCGGGGCGCCCGAGCGCCCGTCCCAGCGCCTTCGAGAAGTCCTTGTTGGTGGCCGGGTTGGGGGAGGTCGCGTTGACGACTCCGCTCACCTCGGCGTTGTCCAGAGCCCAGAGGAGGATCGCGACCTCGTCATCCCGGTGGATCCAGGAGAGGTACTGCTCGCCGCCGGCGATCGGGCCGCCGAGGCCAAGCTTGAACGGCAGCAGCAGCTCGCCGAGCAGGCCGCCCTTGGGGTCGAGGACCTGACCGGTCCGGGTCAGGACCAGGCGGATGCCCTCGGCCTCGGCCTCGCGCGCTGCCTGCTCCCAAGCGACGACCACCTCGGCGTCGAAGCTCTCGCCTGGTCCCGTTGACTCGTCGAGGACCGCGTCGCCGCGATCGCCGTAGTAGCCGACCGCCGACTGGCTGACGAGCACGCTGGGCTTGACCCCGAGTCCCGCCAGCGTTCCCAACAGGTTGTGGGTGCCGGTGTGGCGCGTCTCCATGATCTTCTTCTTCGCCGCCTCGGTCCAGCGCTGGTTGATCTTCTCGCCGAGCAGGTGGATGACGCCTTCGACGCCGTCGAAGGCCTCCGCGGGCGGTCGTTCCAGAGTTGGCTCCCAGGGGAACCATTCGACTCGCGAGCGCCGTTCGCCCGCTTTGCTGGGATTGCGGCTGAGGCCGACGACTTCGTCGCCGCGGGCCAGCAGGGAGTCACACAGCGCCGAGCCGATCAGGCCGCTGGCTCCGGTGACGAGGACGCGCATGGCGGTGACGGCCCACCGGGGCCGTCAGGCGGTCTCCACGGTCGCGAAGGTCCCGGTCTCGTCGCTGAAGCGGGCGATTCCGGCCCGCTTGGCCTCCTCGACCACGGCGCGCGCCACCGAGGGGGCAACGTCGCGGTTGAAGACGGAGGGGATGATGTAGTCCTCGGCGAGGTCGTCGGCGGCGACCGCGGCGGCGATGCCGTGGGCAGCGGCGAGCTTCATCTCCTCGGTGATGCTGGGGGCGCCGGCGTCGAGGGCGCCGCGGAAGATGCCGGGGAACGCGAGCACGTTGTTGATCTGGTTCGGATAATCCGAGCGGCCGGTGGCCATGATCCGCACGTACGGAGCGGCGTCCTCGGGCATCACCTCGGGCGTCGGGTTGGCCATCGCGAAGACGATCGCGTCGTCGTTCATCTTCGCCAGGTCTGATCCCTCGATGATCCCGGGTCCTGAGAGGCCGACGAAGAGGTCCATGCCCTCGATTACGTCGGCGGGCTGCCCTTGGATCTTTTCCGGGTTCGAGATCTCCGCGTACCAGCGCTTGTTGGCGCCCATCTCTCCGGACTCGTAGTCGGCGCGAGCGGTGGAGAGGGCGCCCTGGCGGTCGCAGCCGATGATGTGGGTGACTCCGGAGGCAAGCATCATCTTCGTCACCGCTACCCCCGCGGCGCCGAGGCCAACCATCAGCACCCGCAGGTCCTCGATCGGCTTCTCGATGATTTTCAGCGCGTTGAAGAGGGCCGCCATCGTCACCACCGCGGTGCCGTGCTGGTCGTCGTGGAAGACGGGGATGTCGAGCGACTGCTTGAGCCGGTCCTCGATCTCGAAGCAGCGTGGGGCGGAGATGTCCTCGAGGTTGATGCCGCCGAAGGTGGGGGCCATCAATTCGACCGCGTGGACGATCTCGTCGGCGTCCTTGGTGTTGAGGCAGATCGGGAAGGCGTCGACCCCGGCGAACTCTTTGAACAGCATGCACTTGCCCTCCATCACCGGCATCGCCGCCTCGGGGCCGATGTCGCCGAGGCCGAGCACGGCGGTGCCGTCGGAGACGACCGCGACGGTGTTCTTCTTGATCGTGTACTCGAAGGCCTTGGCGCGGTCGTGGTGGATGTCCATGCAGACCCGGGCGACGCCAGGCGTGTAGGCCATCGAGAGGTCGTCGCGGGTTTTCACCGGGTACTTGTTGTGCATGTCGATCTTGCCGCCGCGGTGCATCTGCATCGTGCGGTCGACGTAGTCGAGGACGCGGGCGCCGCGGGTCGACCCGATCGCCCGCAGGATCCGCTCCCAGTGGTCGCGGTCGGTGGCGTCGATCGTGAACTCACGGACGCGTTTGCCCTCGGGTCCGGCGCCCGGTACGAGGTCGACGCCCTGCAGTTGGCCGCCCGCCTCGGCGATCGCTGCGGTCAGTTTCCCGAGCGGCTCCTGCCGCGCGTCGAGCTCGACCCGGATCGTGACGCTGTACTGGGCGCTGACGGCCATGGCGGCTATCGAATCAGATCCGGGGGTTCGGCCCACGTTTGAACCTCGCCGGCTTTTGGGCGCGCAATGGCCGAGGTAGGGTTGAGCATGGTGCGGCCGGGGAGGAAAAGAGGCGTGTGGCGCGGGCTGGGGCTGATCGTGGCGCTTGCGCTCGCGGTCCTCGTTCTGCCCTCGGCCGCGGCGGCATCGCCGCTTGTGCCGCCCGGTTTCGTTCTGCAAGGGAGCCACGGCTACAAGGTCTTCGGCCTGTTCTTCGACGGGACGCCGCACGAAGAACCCGACGAGCTGATTCTGATCGTCGGGCGCAAGGGCGCGGGCTTGCTGTATGCCGCTCCGGCCGAGGTTGACGAAACCTCCGTGGCCGCCGACCTGGGCGCGCTCGGCTCGGTTGATCTCCATTTCGTGCCGACCGGGCGGCCGAAGTCAGAAGCGACGCCATGCGGCAGGCCGAAGCGCCTAAAGGTGGAAGGGGGGAGGTTCGAAGGGGTATTCGACTTTCGCGGGGAGGAGGACTACACCCGGGCGCATGCCAAGAAGGTACGAGCGACTCCGCGGATTGCGATCGAACTTGTCTGTGGCGCCACAGACACGAGCGAAGGCTTTGGCGGTCACTCACCCGGCGCGCGCCTGACCATCCACCGGAGGACGGCAGGTGAGACCACCGAATTGGTTGTCCGTAAGAACTCGCCAACCTGTCCCGCCCGCTTCGAGGCCTGGATCGAGGAGACTGTGGGGCGAATTTTGGTCACTCGCGACGTCACCTTTACGGCCGCGCCGTCCGCATTCCAGTTCTCCGTTCCGTCTAAGGCCGCGCTCGTCGTTCCCGGCGGCAGACCATTCCATGGATCGGCGATGTACGACGGCAGACGAGGGAAGTTCTCGCGCGCACAGGGAAGTCTCACGGTCGACTTCCCAGGCCACTCGGGCGTTCACCTGCTCGGCTCCCACACCAGCGCCGGCATGGTCCGCTATGTCGACAACCCGAGCCACCCGTTCGATCTCCCCGGCGTCAGCCCATTCAGCTTGCCTAGACTCGGCGCGTGGCTTTCGACGAGGCCCTAGCCGACCGCATCCGCGAGGTCCTGGCGCCGCGGGCCGAGGTCAGCGAGCGGAAGATGTTCGGCGGCATCGCCTTCATGGTCGGCGGCAACATGTGCTGTGGGGTGATCGGGGAGGACCTGATGGTCCGTCTCGACGTTGAAGACGCCGAGCGCGCCCTAGGCGAGCCCCACGTGCGCCCGATGGACTTCACCGGCAAGCCGACGAAGACTGCGATCTACGTCGACCCCGAAGGGACGGCGGACGACGAGGCGCTGGCGGGTTGGGTCGAAGCCGGCGCCGACCTCGCCTCGTCCCTTCCTCCAAAGTAACGGAGCGCGCCTGAAGTACGGAGCCGTGACGGAGAGAATGTGAGTGCGGGTCGCTTTATGGCTCCACGTGGGTGCAAAAGTCGACCCTCCGGATGTGAAGCTGGCAGAGGTGGCGGGGCGGCAGCATGGAGTCGTGACGCGGAGCCAGATATCGGCTGCTGGCATAGGTCGCAGGGCGCTGGAGAATCGACTGGCGAGGGGGCAGCTGCACCGGGTGCACCGAGGGGTCTATGCGGTCGGATATCCCTCTCCCAATCAGGAGAGAGAATGGATGGCGGCGGTGCTGGCATGCGGTGAGGGGGCGGTTCTGAGTCACATGAGCGCGGCTGCGCTCTGGGATCTCCTGCGCCCCGAGGACGGCCCGGTCGATGTCTCCCTACCCAGCCATTCCGGCCGGTCTCGCCGCGCCGGCATCCGAATTCACCGCTGCCCTTCTCTCGCCGCACCGCCGTCCCGCGACGAGCGTGGGAGGGAGATCGTCCTCACCACCGTCCGCAACCGTATTCCCGTCACCACTGTTCCGCGCGCCATCCACGACCTCGAATCCACCGCGTCGCCGCACCTCGTCCGTCGCGCGATTCGCCAGGCGCAGCTCGCCGGATTCCGAATCGACGATCGAGCGGCGGCGCGGACCCGCGGTACCCGCTCCGACCTCGAGCTCGACTTCCTCGAGTTCTGCAGACGCCACGGACTGCCGCCGCCCGAGCCCAACGTTCGCGTCGGCCGTTGGACCGTCGACTTCCTCTGGCGCCCTCACCGCCTCGCGATCGAGACCGACTTCTATGGCACCCACCGTGGCTCGGTCGCTTTCGAGGACGACCATCAACGCGACCTCGACCTTCGCCGCCTCGGCTACCGCGTCCGCCGCTACACCGGAGCCCAAATCCGCAACCACCCAGCCCTGGTCGTTGCGGATTTGGGCGAAGTCCTGGGCGGCGCTCGGTAGTTCTCGCCTCATAGAGTGGGCGGCGATGCCCGCCGACGCGCCCCAGCTCTTCCTGATCGACGGCAACTCGCTCGCCTACCGTGCCTTCTTCGCGCTGCCGGAGTCGATCGGGACCAGTGACGGGCGCCCGACCAACGCGATCTACGGGCTCGCCTCGATGCTGGTCAAAATCATCGATGAGCACCATCCGCAGGGCGTCGTCGTCGCCTGGGATGCGGGCATGTCCAGCCGCGAGATCACCTATGACCTCTACAAGGCGCAGCGCAAACCGCGCCCTGACCTGCTGCGCGAGCAGTGGCCGCACCTGATGCCGCTGGTCGAGGCCTTCGGCTACACCAACGTCAAGGTCGACGGCTACGAGGCCGACGACGTGATCGCCTCGATCGTCAAGCAGGCGCGCGAGGAGGGGATCGAGGTGATGGTCGTCACCGGCGACCGCGACGCCTACCAACTGGTTGGCGAGGGGGTGCGGGTGATGAGCACCTCGCGCGGGATCACCGAAACCAAGATCTACGACTCCGCGGCTGTCGAGGAGCGTTATGGCGTACCGCCGGAGCTGGTCACCGACCTGATGGGGCTGCGCGGCGACACCTCGGACAACATCCCCGGCGTGCCGGGAATCGGTGAGAAAACCGCCGCACAGTTGCTGCAGCAGTTCGGCTCGCTGGAGAAGGTGCTGGAAAGCGTCGAGGAGATCTCCGGCGCCAAACGCAAGGAGAACCTGACAAACCACGCCGACGACGCCCGGATGTCGAAGCAGCTGGCGACCCTGCAGTTCGAGATCGAGACCGGCGTCGACCTCGGTGAGGCGATGGCGTCCGAGCCCGACCGCGGCGCCCTGCGGGACTTCATGCGCGAGTTCGAGCTGAGGGCGGTGCTGGAGCGGCTCGAAGAAGCGCTGCCCGAGGGCGACGCCGTGCCGGGGCGCAAGGTCGAGACCGAGATCGAGATCGAGGCGGTCGCGGGCAGCGTCGAGGATCTCCGCGACGGCGAGGGGACGCTGGCGCTGGCGCTCTCGGGCGACGACTGGGCGGCGGCCGACGCGACCCGCACCGTGACCGGCTCCTCGACCCATGACGAGCTCGCCGTTGCCCTCGGCTCCCGCCCGATCGCCGGCCACGACCTGAAGTCGCTAGGCGGCGGCCGCCACGGGCTGCTCGCCGCCGCCGGCCGCGAGGGAGTCGAACTCAACCTCGAGCTCGACACGATGATCGCGGCCTATCTCCTCGAGCCCCAGCGCCGCACCTACGACCTGGTCGAGCTCGCCGCCGACGCCGGGATCGGCCTCGCCGAGGGTGCCGCCGCGGTCAACAGCGAGGAGGACGACGGCCAGCTCTCGCTCGGCGAGGAGGTCGAGGCGGGGCTCGATCCGGCCGAGGAAGCGCGCCTGGTTGCCGCCCTGGCCGAGGTCCAGCATGGCCGTGTCGAGCAGTTCGGGCTGGGGGCGCTGCTGCACGAGATCGAGCTGCCGCTGATCGATGTCCTGGCGGCGATGGAACGCGAGGGGCTGAAGCTCGACGCCAAGCGCCTGGCCGAGGTCGGCGCCGGCTTCGGCGAGCGGATCGACACCCTCGAAAAGGAGATCTTCGAGCTGGCCGAGGAGGAGTTCACGATCGGCTCTCCGCAGCAAGTCGGGCGGATCCTCTTCGAGAAACTGGAGCTGAGTCGCAAGCGGCGTGGCAAAACCGGGTTCTCGACCGACGCCCGCGTCCTCGCTCAGATCCGCGACGAGCACCCGATCGTCGAGAAGATCGAGTCCTGGCGAGAGCTGACGAAGCTGAAGAACACCTACCTTGACTCGTTGCCGGACCTGATCGACCCCAAGACCGGCCGCGTCCACACCACCTTCAACCAGGCGGCGACGACCACCGGCCGCCTCTCCAGTACCAACCCGAACCTGCAGAACATCCCGATCCGGACCGAGATCGGGCGCCCGGTGCGCGCCTGCTTCGTCGCCGAGGAGGGCGCCCGGCTGCTCTCCGCCGACTACAGCCAGGTCGAGCTGCGGGTGCTCGCCCACGTCGCCGACGAGACCGTGCTCAAAGACGTCTTCCACGCCAAGGAAGACGTCCACGCCGCGACCGCCGCCGAGGTCTTCGAGATTGGGCGTGACGAAGTCGACGTCGGCCAGCGCTCGAAGGCAAAGATGGTCAACTTCGGGATCGTCTACGGGCTGACCGGCTTCGGGCTGGCGGATCGTCTGAACATCCCCCGCAAAGAGGCCGAGGAATTTGTCGCCCGCTACCTCGAGCGCTTCCCGGCGGTGCGCGCCTTCCGCGAGGAGATCGTCGAGAAAGCGCAGGAGGACGGTTTCGTGACGACGCTGATGGGGCGCCGCCGCGCGATCCCGGAGCTGCGCTCGGGCAATCCGAACACGCGTCGGCTGGGCGAGCGGCTCGCTGTCAACACCGTGATCCAAGGCACCGCCGCCGACATCATCAAGGTGGCGATGGTGCGCTGCCAGCGGGCGCTGCGCGAGGCCGGAGGGGGGACCCGGCTCGTCCTCCAGATCCACGATGAGCTCCTCTTCGAGGGGCCGCCGGAGGAGATGGGCGCGGCGGCCGAGCTGGTGGAGCGCGAGATGTGCGCTGCCTACCAGCTCGACCCGCCGCTCGAGGTCGACATCGGCATCGGCCAGGACTGGCTCGACGCCAAGTAGGCCTCGGGGTGGGGGTGGGGTAGCCCCCGGGGGAGTCGTTAGCTGCGGGCCTTGGAGGCCTTTGCCTTCGAGGTGGTGGACTCGCTGCCGGAGTCGGCGAGCTCGACCTTGACGAAGGTCGCTTTGCCGTCGGCGAGCACGAGGATCGCGTTGTCAACAACCGCGCCGGGGACGAGATCGTCGGTGCTTCCCTCGCCGTGGTGCCACCAGCCGTGGTGCCAGCCATGGTTGTGATCGCCGTCATCGCCGTGGCGAAGGCCACCGGCCTTGCGGCCGCGCCGCTCGTCGTCGCCGTGGTCACCGTGGCGGCAGCCGCTACCGGTCTCGATCGAGGTCTCGTCGGTGACGAGGCCGCTGACCTGACCGCCGTCGGTGAGGTCGATCGTCAGCACGCCGCTGTCGGCGTCGAAGGACGAGATCGTCCCGGTCGGGTCGCCGCTGCCGAAGTCGTGGTTGTGGGCGCTCGCCGCTCCGGCGAAGGCCATCATCGCGCCGATTGCAAGGACGAGGCTCGCCATTGGGGCGAGCCCACGTCGGTGCCTGAATCCTTGTCTCATTTGCGTTCTCCCTAGCATTGGAGTTAGAGGCTACGCAAAAATGAGTACCCCGATGCCCGATGGGGACACCGGGGTTCGAACGAACGTCCAGATCAGTGGCTGAGCTCGACCTCGTCGAAGTGACGGACGCCGTGCTCGACCTCGAGGTCGGCCTCCTGGACGACAGCACCGGCGACCAGCGCCGCGGTCGTGCAGTTGGCGCCGCGGCCGTTGTCGTCGCGACCGGAGCCGGAGTTGCCTGACCCGGAGCTGTCGCCGCCGCCGTGGTCGTCGCCCGGCTCTGGCTCACCGGAGCGGCGGGCGCGGTCGCCACCGTGGCGCTGGCGGTGGACGCCGTTGTCGTCGGCGCCCTCGCACTTGATCTTGGTGCCGGCGTCGACAACGCCGCTGACCTCGCCGCTCCGGCGCAGATCGATCGTCAGCACGCCGCTGTCGGCATCAAACGAGGAGATCGTGCCGATCACGGACCGGTGATGGCCGTGGTGGCGGTGATGGTGTCCTTGCTCGTGATTCGCCTCGTGGTTGGGGCCGTCGTCGGCGCCTTGGCGGGCGGCGGAGACGACGGGGATCGCCAGCAGGGCCGCCACGCCCAGCGCCAGCGCCAGCAGGCCGCCGAGGCGGGCTCGGCTTCTGTTCTTGGCGTGGTTCATCTGTTTCCTCCTTCGATTGACACGTTCATCCCTTCAACCCGAGCCGGAGACGAAGATCACGCGGGAACCTCTAGGAGTCGTCGGAGCCGCCACTGGAGCCGCCCGAGCCCGAGTCATCGCCGCCCCCGGAACCGGAGGATCCGCTCGAGCCGCCGCTGGAGCCCGACGAGCCGCTCGACCCTGAAGAGCCGCTCGATCCCGAAGAGTCGCCGCTCGAGGAGCCCGAGCCGCCGCTGGAGCCGCTCGAACTGGAGCCCGAGGAACCGCTCGATCCCGAATCGTCCGGGGAGCCGCCCGAACTGGAACCCGACGAGCCACTGGAATCGCTGGGACCCGGGCCACCCCCGCCGCCATCGTTGCCATGCCCGCGCCCGTGGTGCCCGCCGTCGTCGCTGCCCCGTCCGCGCCCGCGGTCCCGCCCGCTGCCACGACCGCTGTGGTCATCACCGGCCTCGGCCTCGCCGCGGCCGCCGTGGTCGTCGCCTGGCTCGAGCTCACCGCTCGATCGACCCGGGCCGCCCGAGGAGTCATCGGCCTCGAGCGTGGTCGAGGCGGCGGCGGGCCGGGTGGATCCGTCGCCGCCTCGGTTGCTCTGCTCAACCGCGACGCCGGCACCAACGGAGCCGGCGACGAGCACCGCGGCGACGCCAATCTTCGCCGCTCCAGCGGCGCCAATCCCGCCCAGCGCCGCCGCCGAGCCCGCGGCCCCAGCTCCGGCAGCGCCGACCGCGGCGGCTTCGGCGGTGGCGCCATCGAGCAGGAATTTCAAGATGGGCAGTGGCAGCAGCAGCCCGAATCCATCGCGCAAAGTCGTGCGAGCACGGTGAATCGCCTGCCGGGCGGCGCCGCCGCTGACGCCGAGTGCGGCGGCGATCTCCTCGTGGCTCAGCCCTTCCAGCTCGCGCATCACGATCGCCGCCCGCTGCGTCTCCGGTAGCGCCCGCAGACGCTCGGTCAGGTCGGTGATCTCTTCGCGGCGCTCAGCCTCAACCGCCGCGCTGGGGCCGCCGCCGACGGCCTCGCCCAGCTCCTCGGTCGGGGGCGGGCTGTCGCGCAGGTCGTTGAGGGCGGTGTTGCGGACGATCCGGTAGAGCCACGGCTTCAGCTCGATCTCGTTCTCGGAGCCGCGCAGAGCGAGCAGCGCCTTCGAGAATGCGTCCTGGGTGACGTCCTCGGAGTGGGAGCCGACGATCGCCGCCGCGAAGCGCTCCAACTGGCTGCGGTAGCGGCGCACGATCTCCTCGAAGGCCGCCTCGTAGCCGTCGCGGACAAGGGCGACCAGGCGTCGGTCGGGCTGCGTTCGCAGCGCCGGGGCAAGGAACAGGCGGGAGGCGATCGTGTCGGCGGGTGGGGGAGTCAAGTCTCGGTCCTCTCCCTGGGTGTACCCAGGCTGGCGGGAAACGGTTCGAACGACGTTCCCTTTCCAAACACGAGCACGGCGGGAAGATCACGCACGCCGTCGAGCTTTTGCCTCTGTGAGAGGGAAAGCTCTACGGCACCGGTTGCCTAGGAGGCGACGGGCTCGCGCTCGCGAGCCTCGCTGGCAAACTCTGGTGGAGCGATTGCGAGGTAGTGGGAGAAGGACCAGTCGATGAACCGTTTGCTGCCCATCAGCCGGATCGCCGGGCCGAGCAGGCGCGGCGGGACCCGCGGCACCAGCTTCTGCACCCGCAGCATCCACTTGAACTTCCACTCGTGGGAGTCGTTGAACTCGGCGTAGGTCGCGGCCGCCTGCTCGCGGCTCTGGCGCTCCTCGACGACGGCGCGCAGCTCCCGCCCGAGCGCGATGCCGAAGTAGAGCGCGGTGCGGATCCCCTCGGCGCTGAGCGGCAGACAGTGGCCGGCGGAGTCGCCAGCGAAGAAGACGCCGCCCTCGGTCGCCCGCCGCAGCTTGTGCGGGATCCAGTTGCCCTGGTACTCGTTCGGTTCCTTACCGAGGTCCTCGGTCAAGAGCACGGTCGTGTCCTTGACGTGGAAGCGAGGGTCGAAGGAGCCGATCCCGATCCGCAACTCGTCCTCGGCCGGGAATGACCAGCCGTAGCCGGCGGGCACGTAACGGCGGTCGATCCAGATCTCGAGGTCCTCGCTGGCACCGCCCGGGTGCACCTCGAGCCCCCGCGAGAGCGGCGCGTCCGGGGGCTGATAGCCGTCGCCGGAGGCCAGGACCCGGCGCCAGCCGAGCGCGTCGACGACCAGCGGCGAGCGGATCACCCCGCGGTCGGTCTCGACCGCGACCTGGCCGTCGCCGTTGGCGGGGGCGCCGCGGCCGTTGACCTTGGCGGTCTCGAACTGGGCATCGCAATCGGCCCAGAGCAGCTCGCAGAGGCGCCGGTAGTCGAAGGTGGAGAAGGTCCAGGGGAGTCGGTAGCGGGAGTCCCCGTGGGGCGTGTGCATGACCAGCGTGTCGAAGCGCTGGCACTCGGAGTCCATCAACCCCAGCCGCCGCAGCCACTCGGTCGGGATCCCGCAGGCGGAGGTCTGGCGCTCGCCGATCTCGTAGCGGTCGATCACCAAAACGTCGGCGCCTGACCCGGCCAACTCGCGGGCGATCGCCAGGCCGGCGAAGCTGGCACCACATATAAGGACGTCGCGACGGCCGTCGAGCGGCGTCCGTTCAACGCCGCGCT
This sequence comes from Solirubrobacterales bacterium, assembly GCA_035472275.1. Taxonomy (GTDB): domain Bacteria; phylum Actinomycetota; class Thermoleophilia; order Solirubrobacterales; family 70-9; genus VAYN01. The sequence goes on along the minus strand of DATIPH010000030.1, from coordinate 21,224 downwards.
TGGTGGCCCGGACCGGCATGCGAGGAGGGTATCCAGTGTGGGCGCCGGGTGGCGTCGACCGGGATCATGCAGCCGTCAGGTGGGAATGTGGCGCATCCAGTCGGGCGCGGGCTTTCCGCTCCCCGGTCGCCATTCGAAGATGTCGATCACATCGATGACGCTGACGTGGCATCCGCACAGGCGCTCCCAGCCGGCCGTTCCCGGCGCCCAGCGCGCGGCCAACGCAACTCCTCGTCCCAGCGCGGAGCGAGAAGCTTCCTGAGAGGCGGCGTCCAGCAGCCCGATCGCGTCCTCCTGGCCCTGGCGGACGATGCGAACGTAGACCGGAGCCTCGTCGTAGGTGAGCTTGCGGATCTTCGTTTCCATCGGCGAGGGCCGGAAGAAGAACCGAAAGAGGAGACGAATTGGGAAGGTGATCCCGAACCAGACCCAGCCCGGAACGCTGCGCGATCCGCTGGCCTGCTCCGGCACCTTGGCGCGGCTGCGAGCGTTGGCCATCCCGAATGCCCGTCCCAGCAAGATCGGGAGGATCAGCAAGCCGAGCAGCGAGAGCGACTGCGCCATGTTTAGCCCGGTCTCGGTCGTCGGCGACTGCAGCAGTTCGTCGCGGATCTTCGCTGCGCTCCAAACGTTGACGGCGTCGAGCAGGTTGAGGACGAAGAACCCGGCGACGATGAAGCCGCCGCTGAGAGCGACCGCTTGGGCGACGGCGAAGATGTCACGGTCCGCGGCGAGGATGCTGCTGTACTCCCTCACCGCCGACTGGAACAGGTAGCCGGGGACGAAGAGGGTGAGAAGAATCGCGACGGCGACGATGGATACTGGCATCCCAGCTTGGTTCGTCGCTGGTGCAAGCCATCCTTTGAGCGATCCGGCCGACTAGTGCCATCGCGACCGAGGCCAGCGGGACCCGGTGGTCGAGTGCGCTTGCCAGCTTCGTCTGGCATGATGGGCGGCCGTGTCCGCGACCGAGACTCTGACCCCTGCGCCGTCCGCCACGCCCGTCGAGGGCTCCGGCGGTTTGCTGCTCAATATCGACGGCCAGATTGTCCCGAATTACGCGGCGACGATGGTCGCCTTCGACGAGGGCGACGTCGTCAACGGCAAAGTCGTCCGCATCGACAAAGACGAGGTCCTGGTCGACATCGGCTACAAGGCCGAGGGCGTCATCCCCTCGAACGAGCTCTCGATCCGCAAGTCGGTCGATCCGGCCGAGGAGGTCGAGCTCGGCGAGGTTGTTGATGCGCTGGTCCTTACTAAGGAGGACGCCGAGGGCCGGCTGATTCTCTCCAAGAAGCGGGCCCGCTTCGAGAAGGCCTGGCGCAGCATCGAAGTCGCCGCCGACTCGGGCGAACCGGTGACCGGCAAAGTGATCGAGGTCGTCAAGGGCGGCCTGATCCTCGACCTCGGGGTGCGCGGCTTCCTGCCCGCCTCGCTGGTCGACATCCGCCGTGTCCACAACCTCGACGAGTTCATGAGCCAGGATCTCGAGTGCAAAGTGATCGAGCTCAACCGCTCGCGCAACAACGTCGTCCTCTCGCGCCGCGCCGTCCTCGAGGAGGAGCGCAAGGAGGTCCGCGAGCAGATCCTCGGCCGCCTCGAGCCCGGCCAGGTGGTCGAAGGCAAGATCTCCAACATCGTCGACTTCGGCGCCTTCGTCGACCTCGACGGGATCGACGGCCTGATCCACATCTCCGAGCTTTCCTGGAGCCACGTCAACCATCCCTCCGAAGTCGTCGCGATCGGCGACACGGTGCGGATCAAAGTCCTCGACATCGACCGCGACCGACAGCGGATCTCCCTCGGTCTCAAGCAGACCCAAGAGGACCCGTGGCAGCGGGTGATCAGCACCCACCGCCCGGGCGACGTGCTCGAGGGCCAGGTGACCAAGGTCGTCGCCTTCGGCGCCTTCGTCGAAATCCTGCCCGGCGTCGAGGGTCTGGTCCACATCTCCGAGCTTGCCGACCATCACGTCGAGAACCCAAGCGAAGTGGTCGAGCCCGGCGCCACGCTCAACGTCAAGATCCTCGAGATCGACGAAGAGCGCCGCCGCCTCTCGCTCAGCATCAAGCGGGTCGAGGGGCAGAACATGCCGATGGGGGACCTCGGGCAGCAGATCGCGGCGGCCGACGCCGAGGGTCCGGACGCCACGGCCGCGGGTCCTGTCGGGGAGGACGACTCCTCGTCCTCCGAAGATGCGGGCGAGGAGCCGTCCTCCCCGCCACCCGCGGCAGAGGCCGTCGAGTCCGAGGCGCCCGCCGTCGAGGAGACGCCCGAGGTTGAGCTGGCTGAGGACGCCGCCGTTGAGGCTGACGTCGAGGTCGCAGCAGAGCCCGAGGCTGACGCTCCGGCCGAGGCGGAGGAGAATCCCGCCGAGCTTGAGGCGAGCGCCGAGAACGGCTCCGAGGGCACCGAGGGTGAAGAGGCCGAGCAGGAGGGCGAATCGGTCTCCGAGCGCCCTGACTCCCCCGACGACACCGATGACGCCGCTGACGGCGAGTCGGACGCGTCCGAGGAAACGACCGACTCCTAGGCATCTCGATGCCGCTGACGATCGGCCTCACCGGCGGCATCGCGGCCGGTAAGTCCGAGGCGCTGGCGGGCTTTGCGCGGCTCGGAGCGGCGACGCTCTCCAGTGACGCGGTCGTCCACGAGCTGCTCGAATCGACCCAGATGCGGGACCTTCTGGTTGCGCGCTGGGGCGAGGAGGTTGCGCCCGAGGGGTTGCTCGACCGCTCGAAGATCGGCGAGATCGTCTTCGCCGATCCCGAGCAGCTGGTCTGGCTCGAGTCCCAGATCCACCCGCTGGTCGGCGAACGCACCGCCGCCTGGCTGGCGGCGCTGCCGGCGCAGACCGAGGTCGCGGTGGTCGAGGTGCCGCTTCTGTTCGAGGCCGGGCGCGACGAGGTCTTCGACACGACCGTCGCCATCGTCACCGCCGACGGGGTGCGCCGGGCCCGGGCCGAGGCCCGCGGCCACGCCCTCGTCGACGAGCGCGAGGCACGGCAGCTCTCCCAGGACGAGAAGGCGGCGAAGGCCGAGCACGTCGTCGCCAACGACGGCTCGGTCGAGGATCTCGAACGGGCGTTGTCCGCCCTGCTCGCAAAGCTGGCGAGATGAAGCGCAGGGCACGGCGGCGGCGCAGGCGCTGGCTGGCCGCGGGCGCCGCGGCGGCGGTTCTCGGTCTGGCGGTCGGGATCATGGTCGCCACCGGCGCCTTCGACAAGGCGATCCAGGAGCTGACCCTGCCATTGCGCCACGAGGACATCATCCGCCAGCAGTCCCAGGAAAAGGGAGTCGACGCGGCGCTGATCGCGGCGGTGATCTACTCGGAGTCGAAGTTCAACGAAGCGACCTCCCCTGCCGGTGCCCGCGGCCTGATGCAGATCACCCCGGAAGCGGCGGAATTCATCGAGCGCCAGAGCGGCGGTACCACCTTCAACCTCGACGACCTCTCGGACCCCGATATCAACATCCGCTACGGGACCTTCCTGCTGAAGGAACTGCTCGAACGCTACGACGGCGATACCGCCGCCGCTCTCGCCGCCTACAACGCCGGTCCCGGCAACGCCGACAAGTGGGGTGGCAGCAGCCTCACCGTCAGCGAGATCCCTTTCCCGGAAACCCGTGCCTATGTCGAAGAGGTGCTCGAGATGAAGAAGACCTATCGCTCAAAGTACGCAAATGAGCTTGGCTACCGGTAAGCGCCCTCGCGTCTTCGCCCTCGCCCTCGCGGTCGGGCTCGTCCTCGCCGACTCCTCGGTCGTCGTCCTCGCCCTGCCCGAGATCTACCGCGAACTCGACACCTCGGTGGCCGGCGTCACCTGGGTCCTGATCTCCTTCAACCTGGTGATGGCACTGGCGGCGGTGCCGGCGGCACTGGCCGCCCGGCGGGTCGGCCCCGGCCGCGCGGCAGCGGTCGGGTTGGCGATCTTTGCCGGCGCCGGCCTCGCCTGTGGCCTCTCCGACCAGCTTTCGACCCTCGTCGTCGCCCGCTGCGTGCAGGCGCTCGGTGGTGCCCTCGCGGTCACCGCGGCGCTGGAGTTGCTGCCGGCGACGGTCGGCTCCGAGCGGCGGGCGGCGGTGGTCTGGGCCAGCGCCGGCGCCACCGGGGCGGCGCTCGGCCCGGCGATCGGTGGTTTCCTCACCGAGCTCGTCTCCTGGCAGTCGATCTTCCTGCTCCAGGTTCCGGTCGCCCTCGCCGCCGCGGTTCCGATCCTCGCCGTCGCCCGCCACGAGGCGGCGACCGGGATCATCGAGCCGGAGCTGCGCCGCACCGGGCGCCCCCACTTCTGGGCCAACGTCGCCCTGGCGATGGTCTCAGCGGCGATCGCAGCCGCCCTCTTCCTCCTCGTCTTGCTGCTGATCGAAGGCTGGCGCCTCTCGCCGATCGAGGCCGCGATCGTCGTCACCGTGATGCCGTTGGCGGCGCTGCTCGGCAGCAGGCTCGGCGGCTTTGTCGAGTCGGCGCGGGCCCGCGCCGCCGCCGGCGCGATCCTCGTCTCCGGCGGTCTCGGCGGCCTCGCGTTGTTGCCGAGCGCCGAGGTGGTGCTGACGGTGCCACCGCAGATCCTGGTCGGCATTGGCCTCTCGCTGGTGCTCTCGGCGCTGACCGAGACCGCGCTCGGCGGCCGCGCTCCGCAGGCGATCCACGGCGGCTGGACGATCTCCGCCCGGCATGCAGGCGTCGTCATCGGCCTGCTGGCGCTGACCCCGATCTTCACCCACGACATCGCCCAGCAGCGCGAGGACGCGATCAACGCCGGCACCGCTGTGATCCTCGATTCCCCGGTCGAACCACTGCTGAAGATCGACCTCGCACAGAAGGTCACCGACCGGCTCGACGACGAGAAGGGGAAGGTGCCGACGATCGGCCCGGCCTTTGAACCACTGCCCTCCGATCCCCAACAGCGGGCCGAAACCGTCCAGCTACGCGAAGAACTGCAGGACCAGTTGAACCGCGGTGCCACTCACGCCTTCAGCCCCTCCTTCGCCCTCGCCGCCCTGCTCGGGCTGCTGGCGCTGATCCCGATCGCGCTGGCGCGGAGGGTGGAATTGTGACCCGGGCACGGATCTTGGTCGTCGGCGCGATCGTTGCCTCGCTGGCGTTGGTCGGCGTCTACCTCGCCGCCGGCGGCGCCTCCTATGCGCCGGAGAAGAGCCAAAACCCGTGCAAGCACCGGCCCTGGACGGACCCCGAAGGCCTGCAGGAGATAGCCCAGCAGTTCTCGCTCTCGGCCCTCGACGGTGCGGCCTGCGAGCTCGGGGTCAGCCGCGAGGCGTTGGCCCAGGCGCTGACCACCGAAGAGGCACGAAAGCGCTTCGCCAAGCGCTACGGGATCGGCGACGCGAAGTTAGCGGAAGCGATCCGGGCCGGTCTCGTGCGGGCGGTCGACGACGCCGAAGACGCCGGCGCCCTGAGCTCGCTCATTGCCGGCCCGCTGCGGGGTTTCGTCGAAGAAATCCCGCTCGACCAGGCGATCGAACTGATCAAGAACGGCAGCTCGCTGGTCGAAACCTTCCGCAGCTTCCTCGGCCCCGCCGGCGCCCTGCTGGAAGAATTCCTGCCGTAGGGATCGCAACTCGGCGAGTTTGGAAAGGGATTCTTTTCTCTCAAGTTGCTTTGGGGGGCTTGCCGATATGCCACGTACCGTCATGTACGAACGCGAGTCGCTCCTCAAACCTCAGACCAAGCTGGTCGTCCCGATCGTCGTCGGCACCCGCCCGGAGGCGATCAAGCTGGTGCCGATCATCACCGCCCTGCGCGAGAGCGAGTACTACCAGCCGATCGTCGTCTCCACCGGTCAGCACAACAAGCTCGTCCAATACATCTTCGAGCTGGCTGGCATCAAGCCCGACGTCACCCTCTGGGCCGGCTCGATGCGGGCCCACCTGAACGAGCGCGTCGCCTCGGTGATGCAGCGCTTCGAAGACTTCTGCGTCGAGCAGTTCGACATCGACCCCGACGCACCACCGACGCCCGCCGACGTCCTCGCCGGCCGCCACCCGGCCGCCGTCCTCGTCCATGGCGATACCAGTTCGGCGATGGCCGCCTCGCTCTCCGCTTTCCACCTGCGGATGCCGGTGATGCACGTCGAGGCCGGCCTGCGCACCGGTGGCAACAACTTGATGCCGTTCCCGGAGGAGCTCAACCGCCAGGTGATCTCGACGATCGCGGCGATGCACTTCGCTCCGACCTCGGCCAACATGGAGAACCTGGTCCGGGAGAACATCCCCGTCGGCCAGATCTTCGTCACCGGCAACACCGGCATCGATGCCCTCCACTGGGCTTCGAAAATCGACGTCAAGTTCGCCAATCCCGAACTGCAGGCGCTGCACGACAGCGACAAACGGATCGTCGTCGTCACCGCCCACCGCCGCGAGAACTGGGGCGACGGGCTGCGCGGGATCGCCGAGGGCGTCGCCCGCGTCGCCCAGGCCCACCCCGACGTCCACTGCGTACTCCCGGTTCATCCCAACCCGCGCGTGCGCGAGGTTCTGACCGAGCGCCTCAGCGGACTCGACAACGTTCTCCTTGCCGAGCCGCTCGGCTACGCCACCTTCGCCCGCCTGCTCGGTCGCGCCCACCTGGTGATCACCGATTCTGGCGGCATCCAGGAAGAGGCGCCCTCGCTTGGCAAGCCGGTCCTCGTCACCCGCGAGACGACCGAGCGCACCGAGGGACTGGAAGCGGGCACCCTGCGGTTGGTCGGCACCGACCCGGAGTTGATCGCCGCCGAAGCTTTGCGCCTGCTCGGTGACGACGCCGCCTACGCTGAGATGGCGGCAGCGCCCAACCCCTACGGCGACGGCCACGCCGCCGAACGGATTGTCGCTGCGCTCGAGCATCTCGTCCTTGGCGGCGAGCCACCGACCCAGTTCGGTCCCGGCTACAACCGCACCGCCGTCTCCCTCGCCGCCGGCTTCCAGGACGGCCACGGCTCGATGCTCGACCAGCTCGAGCAGGAGATCGGTGGCGTCCCGACGGCCAGGCTGCCGATGCCGCCGGAGCCGGCTCAGCCGGAGCTCGAGACCGAGCCGGTCGAAGAGTCCAGTCACCTCGTCGAGGGCTAGCGAATGGGCTCGCCGCGGTGGCCGTTCGAGGGCCTGGCGTTGCCGTGGGAGATCCTCTTTACGGTTTGTCTGGCCGTCGTCGCGGCGATGTTCCTCTGGTCGCTGCTGCTCTTCGTTCGCGCTCACGCCGCCGTCGTCGAGCCGCCGCCGGTGCCGCCGGATGGGGCCGGGGGCTTCTCCTGGGTCTTCCTCGTGCCGGCCTTAAACGAGGAGGTGACGATCGCCGATTCGGTCCAGCGCCTGCTCTCGATTCCCGTCTCCCGTCGCCGCATTATCGTCATCGACGACGGCTCTGAGGACCGTACGCCAGAGATCCTCGCCGGCATCCACGACCCGGACCTATTCGTCCTCCGTCGCGACAAGCCGGACGCTCAGCAGGGCAAGGCGGCCGCCCTCAACTACGCCTACCGCAGCCTCCGCGACCACCCCGACCGCGCCGGCACGATCATCGTCATCGTCGACGCCGACGGCCGCCTACGGGCCTCGGCGCCGGCCTTCGCCGCCAGCCATTTCGCCGACCCGAAGGTGGGGGGGATGCAGTCGCTGGTCCGGATCTACAACCGCGGCAACCTCCTGACTTGGCTACAGGACGTCGAGTTCTCCGTCTACGGGCACCTCTTCCAGGCCGGCCGCGACCATTGGGGTACGGCCGGGATGGGCGGCAACGGCCAGTTCAATCGTCTCAGCGCCCTCGACGATCTGGCCGACGACGAGGGTCCTTGGCGCGACCGCCTGACCGAGGACCAGGACCTCGGGCTGCGGCTGCTGGCGGCGGGCTGGCAGGGGCGCCAGGACCTGCGCGCGGCCGTCGATCAGCAGGGGCTCTCGAAGCTGCGGCCGCTGTTCCGCCAGCGCACGCGCTGGTCGCAGGGCAACCTGCAGGCGATCAGCCTGCGGCATCAGGTGGCGCGGGCCCCGGTCGGCCGTGGCGCCCGGCTCGAGCAGATGGCCTACCTGCTGATGCCCTTCTGGCAGGGGATCATCGGCCTCGGGCTGATCGGTGCTCTGGTCCTGGCGATCACCGGCCGAGCCCCGTTCTGGGGCGCCGGCCCGACCTGGCAACTGGCCTTCTTCTACCTGCTCGCCTTCGGTGGCACCGCCCTCGGCTGCATCGCCGCCCGCTCCGGCCAAGGGCCGCTCGGCTGGCTCAAGGGCTTCCTGATCGCCCAGGTCTACACGCCGTACACGTGGTTCCTGTGGCCGGTCCTGCTGCGCTCGACTGCGCGCCAGCTCTCCTCTCGCGAGGGCTGGGCGAAGACCGAGCGCGAGCCGCTTGTCGCCGACACGAGCGAGGCCGCGGTGGAGCCGCTCAGCGGCGCCGTGGCGGCGGGTCGACCTTGAAGCCGCGCCGCTCGGTCGACCAGGCGATCCCGGCGCAGAGCGCTTCGACTTCGGTGTCGAGCGCGGCCGCCAGCTTGAGCAGGATCTCCAGCCGCGGTTCGCGGCCGCCGCGCTCCAGCAGTGAGATCTCGGTCCGGTGCAGGCCGGTGCGCTGGCCGAGCTCCTCCTGAGAGACGCCACACGTCTGCCGGGCGCGGGCGAGGTTGGCGGCGAAGCGCTTACGTTTGGCGTCCATTTGTAGTGCCTTCAGTCGCGGGTCGCGCGCCAGACCCAGAGCATCGCCAGCGGCTGCAGCGGCAGACGCGCCCAGAGTGCCCAGCGCGGGAACCTGCGCATGTCGAGGCCCTGAATCTGCTCGGGGTTGACCGCCATGTGGATATTCGCTGGGAAGACGGCGATTAACAGCGCCAGCAACCACCAGCGGCCCAGCCGCCTCGTCGCCGGGTGGAGGACGGCGACGCCGCCGGCGATCTCGGCCACGCCGCTGATCGCCACCACCTCCTTCTTCGCCGACTCGATCGCGGGCGGCACGATCGCTTCGAAGAAGCGCGGCGCCCGGAAGTGCATCGTCCCCGTGAAGGAGAAAAAAGCGGCGAGGGCGAGGCGCAAAGGGTTCATCGGCGCCCAGTTTGTCATCGCGCGGTTCCTTTTGGTCTCTGAGGGACCAAAAGGAACCGCGCGATTCACGAGGCCGCGTGACGCGCTCGCTATGTTCGTCTCGTGTCCGAGTTCGAGCTCAATCCCGCCTACACGCCGACCGCCGACCAGCCGAAAGCGATTGCCGGGCTGGCCGAGGGGCTGCGCGAGGGCGACCGCTTCCAGACGCTGCTCGGCGCCACCGGCACCGGCAAGACCTTCACGATGGCGGCGACGATCGCCGAGGTGCAGCGGCCGGCGCTGGTGATCGCCCACAACAAGACGCTAGCCGCCCAGCTCTGCAACGAGTTCCGCGAGTTCTTTCCCGGCAGCTCGGTCGAGTACTTCGTCTCCTACTACGACTACTACCAGCCCGAGGCCTACGTCCCGGCCCAGGACCTCTACATCGAGAAGGATTCCTCGATCAACGACGAGATCGACCGCCTCCGCCACGCGGCGACGGCGGCGCTGTTCGCCCGCCGCGACGTGATCATCGTCGCCTCCGTCTCCTGCATTTACGGGATCGGCTCGCCCCAGGTCTACAACGAAAAAATGCAGCTGTTCAAAGTCGGGGCGTCGCTCGACCGCGACGAGGTCCTGCGCAAGCTGGTGAAGATGCAGTACCAACGCAACGATCAGGTGCTCGGCCGCGGCTCCTTCCGGGTCCGCGGCGAGGTATTGGAGATCATGCCCTCCTACGCCGAGTCGGCTTACCGGATCTCTCTGTTCGGGGACGAGATCGAGGGGATCCAGCACTTCGACCCGCTGACCGGCGAAATCCTCGACACGATCGAGCACGTCTCGGTCTGGCCGGCCTCCCACTACGTGACCAAAGACGAGACCTTGGAGCGGGCGGTGGCCGAGATCAAGGCGGAACTGGAATCCCGCACCGCCGAGCTCGAGGCCGAGGGCAAGCAACTGGAGGCGCACCGACTGCGCCAGCGCACCGCCTACGACATCGAGATGATCAAGGAGCTCGGCTTCACCTCGGGGATCGAGAACTACTCGCGGATCCTCGACGGCCGCGCCGCCGGTACCCCGCCGCACACCCTGATCGACTACTTCCCCGACGACTTCGTCGTCTTCGTCGACGAGTCCCACCAGACGATCCCGCAGATCGGCGGCATGTACGAGGGCGACAGGTCGCGGAAGTCGACCCTGATCGACTACGGGTTCCGCTTGCCTTCGGCGATCGACAACCGGCCGCTTAAGTTCGACGAGTTCCTCGAACGGGTCCCGCAGCTGGTGATGGTCTCGGCGACGCCGGGGCTGTTCGAGAAAGCCGAGTCGAGCCGGATCGTCGAGCAGATCGTGCGTCCGACGGGGATCATCGACCCGGCGATCGAGCTGCGCGAGACGAAGAACCAGATCGACGATCTGATGAACGAGGCGCGCAAGGTCGCCAAGGCCGGCGAGCGGGTGCTGGTGACGACGCTGACCAAGAAGATGGCCGAGGACCTGACCGCCTACCTGCTCGAGTACGGGATCAAGGTCCGGTACCTGCACTCCGAGATCGACACCCTGGAACGGATCCAGATCGTCCGCGACCTGCGGCTCGGCGAGTACGACGTGCTGGTCGGCGTCAACCTTTTGCGCGAGGGCCTCGACCTGCCCGAGGTCTCGCTGGTGGCGATCCTCGATGCTGACAAGGAGGGCTTCCTGCGCGGCGAGACCAGCCTCGTGCAGACGATCGGTCGCGCCGCCCGCAACGTCAACGGACGGGTGGTGATGTACGCGGACCGCGAGACCGACGCGATGCGAGCGGCGATGAGCGAGACCGACCGCCGCCGGGCGATCCAGCTTGCCTACAACGAGGAGCACGGGATCACGCCGGAGACCGTCCGCAAAGGCATCTCCGAGATGTCCTCCTTCCTGGCGATGGAGGACCGGGCGCCGGCCAAACGGCGTCGCAAGCGTGGCGACGACTTCCAGACCCCGGAGGAGCTGGAGAAGACGATCGTCGCCCTCGAGGAGGAGATGCTCGCCGCCGCCGACGATCTCCGCTTCGAGGAGGCAGGCCGGATCCGCGACGAGCTGCGGGAGCTGCGCCGCGATTTGGATGGGATGACCGCAGGGACCTAGTCCAGCAGCGCCACCGCCTTGGCGCTGTCGCCGACGAATTCGCCGAGCACGGCCTTTCCGTTCTCGTACTTGATCACGTGCACGTAGGGGGCCTCGAAGCTGCCCTTGTCGTTGCCGGCCCGCTGGGTGCCGCGGACGATCACGTACTCGCCGGCGTCGATGAACTCCTCCGGTTCGACGCTAAATGACGTCCAGTAGTTGGGGATCTGGGCGAAGTTCCCCAGGATCGCCTCGCGGCCCTCGACGCGGCCGCCGAGCGGCAGCTCGTCGGAGGTGATCCAGACCGAGTCCTCGGCCAGCCACTCCTGCAGGGCGCCCAGGTCTCCGCGCCCGAAAGCGTCATAGGCGGCTCGGGCGGTATCCACGTTCGACATTGTCTTCTCCTCGGTAGACCCTGCCTCCTTACGAACCTAACTCGCCATCTCGGTTCTGGCAAGAACAGGTGAGTAGACGAGCTCGCCGGCAGGCGACGTGCCGGTATCTGACGCTCTTTAAGCTCCAGGCGTGGCTCTCGACGTAACCGAAGCGACCTTCGACCGCGACGTGGTCGAGCTCTCCCGGCAGACGCCGGTGGTGGTCGACTTCTGGGCCGAGTGGTGCGGGCCCTGCCGGCAGCTGAGCCCGGCGCTGGAAGCGGCCGAGGCAAGCCGCGGCGGTCGCGTTCTGCTGGCCAAGATCGACGTCGACTCCAACCAGGCCCTGGCGGCCCGCTTCGGCGTGCAGGGAATCCCGGCAGTCAAGGCCTTCCGCGACGGTGAGGTGGTCGACGAGTTCGTCGGCGCCGTGCCGCCGGCCAAAGTCGAGGCCTTCTTCGACTCGCTGCTGCCCTCGCAGGTTGACGAGCTGCTCGCCAAGGGCGACGAGCTCTCGCTGCGCGAGGCCTCGGCACTCGATCCGGGCCGCGCCGACGTCGCCGTCGCTCTCGGCCGCGCCCGGCTCGCGCGGGGCGCCGAAGACGAGGCATTGCAAGCGGTCGAGGGGCATCCCGAGGACTTCGCCGCGCAGGGGATAGCCGCCCGCGTGCGGCTCGGCAGGGCCGGCGTCGGCAGCGAGGCCTTCGCGGCGCTCGACCGCGGTGAGCGCGAGGCCGCCCTCGACGCCCTGCTCGATGCGCTGGGGGCGCTCAATGGAAATGGCGACGGGGAGGCGCCGGCGGACGTCCGCGACCTCCTGCGCCAGGCCTTCGTCGGCATCCTCAGCGAAGGCGACCAGAGCGATCTCACTGCTCGCGACTACCGCCGAAAGCTCTCGGCCGCCCTCGGCTGAGCGGCGCGCGGTCTTGGGCCCTGGGGAGACGGTGCGACGACGGGAGCTGGAGGTCTGGATCGGCGATCGGCGCTTGCTCGCACAGGAAGCTGGTCCCGAGGACGGCGACCTGGTCCTGCACCACGAAGGGACGCCGGGCTCGCGCCACATCTTCGATGGCTACATCGAGGCGGGAGCGGAACGCGGCCTGCGCCACGTCACCTGCTCGCGTCCCGGGTATGAGGGTTCCGATCGACAACCGGGCCGCTGCTTCGCCGACGCGGCCGTCGATTCGGCAGCGCTGGCCGACGCGCTCGGAGTCGAAAGCTTCTACACGGTTGGTGTCTCCGGCGGCGGCGGACCGGCGCTCGCCTGCGCGGCGTTGCTTCCCGACCGGGTGCGAGCGGCCGCCTCGGTCTCGGCCCTCGGGCCACGCGAGGGAGTTGGGCCCGAATGGCTGGCGGACGCAGCCAACGAGAACCAAGAAGAGTTCGACCTGGTCGGAAAAGACGACGCCGGCCTCGAAGCGAAGATCAGGGAAACCGCCGAAGCATGGAGCGAGATCCGCACCGTCGAGCAGCTGATGGCCAACCTCGACAGCTACCTCTGCGAGGCCGACCGCAATCTCAGTTCCGCGCTGCGAGCCCACCAGGTGTGGGGCTGCGGGCGGATCGATGCGGACGAGATCTGGGGCTGGTTCGACGACGACTGGGCGATGTGCAAGGACTGGGGCTTCGACCTCGACCAAATCACGGTCCCGGTGACGATCTGGCAGGGCGGCAAGGACTTGATGGTGCCGCCCCAGAACGGCAAATGGCTGGCCGCCAACGTCCCCGGTGCGAAGCTGAAGTTCTTCCCCGAAGAAGGTCATCTTTCGATGATTGACCGTCACTACGGCGAGATCCTCGACGATCTGGTTGCTTCGGCGGGGGACCTCTGATTTAGGGATCAGGGTTTGAGGGAGGGTCGGGTGGGGTTCTGAAAACCCGCTCGCTTCGCTCGCTTTTGAGTGTTTTCAGAACCCCACCCGACCCTCCATCCGAAAAGGGGTTCCGAATTGAGTTGGCCCGGCGGAGCCGCCCAAGGTTCGGAAGCTCTCCAGTTTTCTCCTAGCTCCCAAGGGACGGAAGCTCTTAGCTAAAGGCAGATGGTGGTGGGCTAACGGAAGCTGCTCACCTTGGGGAGTTTGGAATGGAGTCGTTGGGAGGATCGGGGGACCCCTCCCAAAACACTCAAAAGCGAGCGAAGCGAGCGGGTTTTGGGAGGGGTCACCCGATCCCACCACGCAACCCCGTCCCTGCCTCCCCTAACCCGGCTGGTCTAAGAACCGCAACACCGCCAACACCCGCCGATGGTCCTCGCCACTGGCTCCCAGCTCAAGCTTGGAGAAAATCCCCGTCACGTGCTTCTCGACGGCGCGTTCTGAGACGACCAGCTCGGCGGCGATCGCGGCGTTGGAACGGCCCTCCGCCATCAGCCCCAGCACCTCGCGCTCGCGCGGGGTCAGCGCCTCCAGCGGGTCGTCGTGGCGGCGGCGGCCGAGCATCTGCGAGACCACCTCAGGGTCGAGGGCCGAGCCGCCCTCTCCTACCCGGCGCACGGCGTCGGTCAGTGCCTCGACGTCGGCGACCCGGTCCTTGAGCAGATAGCCGAGTCCCTCGGCGCTCTCCGCCAGCAGCTCGCGGGCGTAGGCGACTTCGACGTACTGGGAGAGGACCAGGACCGCGACCTCAGGCAGCTCGGCGCGGATCTGACGCGCAGCCCGCAGGCCCTCGTCGGTATGGGTCGGCGGCATCCGCACGTCGACGACGGCGACGTCGGGCTTATGGGCGCGGACCTTGCGCAGCAGCTCCTCGCCGTCTCCGGCCTGGCCCACGACCTCGAGGCCCGCCTCCTCCAGCAGCCGCACCAGCCCCTCGCGCAGCAGGGTCGAGTCGTCGGCGACGACTATCCGCACGGGATCCTCGCTTCCACCGTCGTCCCCTCGCCGGCGGGGCTGCGGACCTCGAGCTCACCATCGAGCGCGGCAACGCGATCGGCGAGACCACGGAGGCCGGTGCCTGCCGCCGGGTCGGCGCCGCCGATGCCGTCGTCGCAGACGGCGATCGCAACGGCACCGTTGTCGCGCGCGATCCGGACGGTGGCACCGTCCGCCTCGGCGTAGCGGACGACGTTGGTCAAGGCCTCGGCGACGACGAAGTAGGTCGCCGACTCGACCGGCGCCGGCAGTCGCTCGGCCGGCGTCTCCAGTACCTCGACCGGGAGTGGCGAGCGTTCGGCCAGCCCGCCGATCGCCGCCTGCAGGCCGCGGTCGGTGAGGACGACAGGGTGGATGCCGCGGGCCAGCTCGCGCAGCTCGGCGGTCGCCTCGCCGAGCTCCTCCATCGCTTCGTCGAGCAGATCGGCGGCCGCGGCCGGGTCCTCGCCGAGCTTGGCGCGAACCAGCCGTAGGTTCATCGTCAGCGCCATCAGGCGCTGCTGGGCGCCGTCGTGGAGGTCGCGCTCGACCCGCCGCCGTTCCGCGTAGCCGGCTTCGACGATCCGGTGGCGGGAGGCCCGCAGCTCGACCACCTTCGCCTCGAGCTCGGCGGTCAGCTCCCGGTTCTCGATCGTCAGCGCCGAGCTGACCTCCTCGGCGCGGCCGATTCGCGAGCGCAGGAGGCCGAAGAGGAAGGCGAAGGGGAGGCAGGCGAAGACCGCGATCGAGGCGATGTAGGTGAGGTCCTTGACGGTTTCGGAGACGCCGAGCTCGCCGACGATCAGGAGGGCGAGGACGATCAGGAAGGCGAGGCCGCCGGTGAAGACGACCGGGGTCAGCGCCTGGCGCTCGCTGCCCGAGCTGCGACGCCAGCTGAGATAGAGGAGCGTGACCGCGGTGGCAATCGCGACGATCCCGCCCAGCACCTGGAAGGCGTTGATCACGTCGGCGATCCCTTCGTGGCCGCCGATCAGAATCGGGTTTTCGGGGCAGTGGTTGCAGTCGTGCTGCACGGTCGGATCGGTGAACAGCGCCCAGGCAAGCTGCAGGGGCACGGTGACCAGGTAGCCGAGGGCGACCACGGCCCGCTGCAGGCGGCCCTCGAGCCGGCCCGAGGGGAAGCTGACGAGGAGGTGGATGAGGATCGCGTAGGGGACGGTGGAGCCGAGCGTTCCGATCGCGAAGAGGACGCTGTCGTTGGACGACTGCAGGGCCTGGAAGAACCAGGTGAAGCCGATCGCCGTCATCAGCGGGCCGATGTTGTTGCCGGGCCGGCGGTCCCAGGCGTAGAGGCCGGTGAAGGAGAAGCCCCAGCCGGCGGCGAGGATCAGCGCCGTCGCCAGCCCGCGCGGACTGGTGTGGTCGCTGGTCAAGATCAGCGCTGCTGAGCCGAAGCCAATCAGGAGAGCGAGGACGGCGAGCCCGATCAGGGCCCGGCGCAGGCCGCTCATCCGACCAACTCCGCCAGTGCCTCGCCGCTGAGCTCGCTCTTGGGGATGAAGCCGCGGACCGGGCTGTCGTCGACCTCCTCGCCGTACTCGGCGAGGTCGCGGCTGGAGGTGAGGACCACCTGTGGGCGGCTCGGGCCGAGGGCAGCCAGCCGCTCGGCGACTTCGAAGCCGTTTAGGTCCGGCAGTTGGACGTCGAGCAGGACCAGGTCCGGCTCGAGCTCTCCCGCGGCGGCGAGCGCCTCGGCTCCGTCGGCGGCCTCGCCGACGACTGCGTAGCCGCTTGCCTCCAGCATCCGCCGCACGCTGGCCCGGAAGCTGGGGTGGTCATCGACGATGAGGACGGACTTCGACACGCCCCAAGTGTCCTCTACGGCGGGCCTTTCAGGGGTACGGGCAGCCACACCATCGGCGCGGAGAACCGCACCCGAAGACGCCTGCCAGCCGCATTGGAAGCGCGCCCCAGCGGTGTGAGGCTCGACCTGTCTCATCCATACCCAGATCGAGAGGAGCACCCGCATGAATCCGAAGACCAACATTGCCGCTCGGGCAGCCCGCTGGAGCGCAACCCACCGCAAGCTCGCCATCTTCGGCTGGCTCGCCTTCGTCGTCGTCTCGGTCGTCGTCGGCGGCGCCGTCGGCCAGCGCGAACTGACCGACGCCGAAGCTGTCTCCGGTGAGGCCGGCCGGGCCGAGGTCGCGCTCGAAGACGCCAAGCTCAATCCCAACAGTGAGGTCGTCCTCGTCCAGAGCAAGAGCATGGAGGCGAGTGACCCCGGATTCGAGGCAGCGGTCGCCGACGCGACCAGTCGCCTCGAGGGTGTTCGCTCGGTGACCGAGGTCAGCTCTCCAGTCGATGGCGGCGGCCAGGTCTCCGCCGACGGTCATTCGGCGCTGATCGAATTCCAGATCCCCGGCGACAAAGAGCAGGCCGAAGCCAAGGTCGACGCCAGTCTCGCCGCGACCGCAGCGGCCCAACGCGCCAATCCCGATCTGCGGATCGAGCAGTTCGGCGACGCCTCCGCCTCGAAGGCGATCAGCGCCGTCTTCGAAGAAGACCTGAGCAAGGCGGAGACGACCTCGCTGCCGGTCACCTTGATCATCCTCGTCCTCGCCTTCGGCGCCCTGGTCGCCGCCTTCGTGCCGCTCCTGATCGGCTTCTCGTCGGTGATCGCGACCCTCGGTCTGCTGGCGCTGCCGAGCCAGTTGGTGCCGATGGACCCCAACGTCTCCGCCGTCGTCGTCCTCGTCGGCCTCGCCGTCGGTGTCGACTACTCGCTCTTCTACATGCGCCGCGAGCGCGAAGAGCGCCGAGCGGGGCGCAGCGCCACGGCCTCACTGCAAGCGGCCGCCGCGACCTCCGGGCGGGCGGTGCTGGTCTCCGGCCTGACGGTGATCTCGGCGATGGCGGGGATGCTGCTCAGCGGCGACCCGACCTTCACCTCGTTCGCGGTCGGGACGATGACCGTCGTCGGGGTGGCGATGTTCGCCTCGCTGACGGTGCTGCCGGCGGTGCTCTCGAAGCTCGGCGACCGGGTCGAAAAGGGCCGGATCCCGTTGATCTCGCGCCTGCGCCGTCGTCGCGAGGGCCGCTCGGCTCGGGCCGGCATCGTCGGCGCGACGATGCGGCACCCGGTCGTCTCCGTGGTCGGTGCGACCGCAGTCCTGGTGGCGCTGGCGATCCCGGCGCTGAACATGCAGACGGTCGTCAGCGGCGCCGACGACCTGCCCCGCGACATCCCGGTGGTGAAGACGTACGACCACGTCACCGCCGCCTTCCCGGGCGAAGCGGCTGGCGTCACCGTCGCCGTGCAGGCCGACGACGTCGACTCCGGGCCGGTCGCGGCGGCGATCTCGGACCTGAAGCACGGGGCCGAAGCCGACCCGCAGGTGGCGGGCGAGGTCAGTATTGAACGCAACGCCGCCGACACGGTTGCCGCGATCGAGATCCCGACCGTCGGCAGCGGCTCAGACGCCGCGGCGACGCGGGCGATGGAAGAAGTTCGGGACCGGCTCGTGCCGGCCGCCTTCGACGGGGTCGAAGGGGCTGAAGTCGACGTCACCGGCGCCGCCGCCCAGTCGAAGGACTTCAACGACCTGCTGGCGGAACGCCTGCCGCTGGTCTTCGCCTTCGTCCTCGGGCTGGCGTTCCTGCTGATGCTGATCACGTTCCGCTCGATCGTCGTCCCGATCAAGGCGATCGTCCTCAACCTGCTCTCCGTTGGCGCTGCCTACGGGGTGCTGGTGCTGGTCTTCCAGGAGGGACTGGGCGAATCACTGCTCAACTTCCACTCCAACGGTGGGATCAGCTCCTGGCTGCCGCTGTTCCTGTTCGTGATCCTGTTCGGCCTCTCGATGGACTACCACGTGCTGATCCTGAGCCGGGTCCGCGAGGGCGTCGACAAGGGCATGAGCAGCGACGAGGCGGTGGAGCGGGGAATCGTCGCCACCGCCGGGACGGTGACCAGTGCGGCGATCGTGATGGTGGCGGTCTTCTCGATCTTCGCCACCCTCACCATCCTCGACATGAAGGAGATGGGCATCGGCCTCGCCGTCGCGATCCTGATCGACGCGACGATCGTGCGGGCGATCCTGTTGCCGGCAGCGATGAAGCTGCTCGGCGACCGCAACTGGTACCTGCCGAGCAGCCTCGGCTGGCTCCCCCGCGTGCGCCACGACGAGCCGTCGCCAGAGCCCAGCCGGGCATAGCAAGGGACGGGGCCGCGGCGAATCGCCGCGGCCCCCACCGTGGCTGACTTTTTCTACGCATAGCGCAGGAAAGCTCAGCCGCGGTGGCGGGCCGGGCGGGTCCGGCCCCAGGGGAACATCTGTTCGGTTGGCTAGACTGGGCTCACGTGGCTGCTTCGAACCAGATCGTGATCTCGGGGGCCCGGGAGCACAACCTCAAGGACGTCGACCTCGAGCTGCCCCGCGACGCGTTGATCGTGATCACCGGTCTCTCCGGCTCGGGCAAGTCGAGCCTTGCCTTCGACACGATCTACGCCGAGGGGCAGCGGCGCTACGTCGAGTCGCTCTCTTCCTACGCGCGTCAGTTCCTCGGCCTGATGGAGAAGCCCGACGTCGACTCGATCGAGGGGCTCTCGCCGGCGATCTCGATTGACCAGAAGACGACCTCGCGCAACCCGCGCTCGACGGTCGGCACGGTGACCGAGATCTACGACTACCTGCGCCTGCTCTGGGCACGGATCGGCACCCCGCACTGTCCCCAGTGCGGCGCCGAGATCACCGGCCAGACCCAGGAGCAGATCGTCGACCGGCTGATGACGATCGAGGAGGGGGCCAAGTTCATGGTCATGGCCCCGGTCGTCCGTGGCCGCAAAGGCGAGTACGGCAAATTGCTCGAGCAGATGCGGCTCGAGGGCTACTCGCGGGCCAAGATCAACGGCGAGCTGCGCCGGCTCGACGAGGAGATCGTCCTCGACAAGAAGTTCAAACACGACATCTCCGTCGTCGTCGACCGGCTGGTGATGAAAACGGACCTGCGCCGCCGTCTCTCGGAGTCGGTCGAGGCCGCCGCCGGGCTCGCCGCCGGCCTGATCGAAGTCGAGTTCGTCGACTCCTCCCAGGAGACGCTGCTCTTCTCCGAGCAGTTCGCCTGCCTCGAGTGCGGCACCTCGATCCCGGAGCTGGAGCCCCGGATCTTCTCCTTCAACTCACCCCACGGCGCCTGCGATGGCTGCCATGGGCTCGGCTTCCAGCGAGTGATCGACCCTGAACTCGTCGTCCCCGACCCGACCCTGTCGCTGGCCGAGGGCGCGCTGCAGCCCTGGAACCGCGGCATCACCGCCTACTGGAGGCGGCTGATCGCCACTGTCGCCGAGGAGTATGGGGTCGACGCCGACCTGCCTTGGTCGAAGCTGAAGAAGTCCGACAAAGAGATCTTCCTCTACGGCACCGGTGATCAGCGCCACCAGGTCTCCTACACCAACCGCTTCGGCCGCCGCCGCTCCTACAAGGTCCGCTTCGAGGGGATCGTCAACAACCTCCAGCGCCGCTACGAGGAGACCGACTCGGAGACCAACCGCGAGCGGATCGAGGGCTATATGGCCGAGCAGCCCTGTCCGCAGTGCCACGGCGCCCGTCTGCGGCCCGAGAGCCTGGCGGTCAAGGTCGGCGGCCTCAGCATCTCCGAGTACAGCGACCTCTCGGCCCGGGCCGCCGCGGAATGGATCGCAGCGCTGGAGATGACCAAGACCGAGCGGGCGATCGCGCGGCTGATCGTGCGCGAGATCACCGAACGGCTCGCCTTCCTCGACAACGTCGGCATCGGCTACTTGTCCTTGATGCGCTCGGCTCGCTCGCTCTCGGGCGGCGAGGCGCAGCGGATCCGGCTCGCGACCCAGATCGGCTCGCACCTAGTCGGCGTCATGTACGTGCTCGACGAGCCCTCGATCGGGCTCCACCAGCGCGACAACGAGAAGCTGATCGCGACCCTCGACCGCCTCCGCGACCTCGGCAACACGGTGATCGTGGTTGAGCACGACGAGGGGACGATGATGGCCGCCGACCATCTCGTCGACCTCGGTCCTGGCGCCGGCGAGCACGGTGGCCACGTGATCAGCGCCGGCACCCCCGCCGAAGTCGCCAAGGACCCAGCCTCGCTGACCGGCCAGTACCTCTCCGGCAAGCGCAAGATCCCGCTGCCAGAGGAGCGGCGTGAGCCGCGTGGGGCATTGGTCGTCCGCGGCGCCCGCGAACACAACCTCAAGGACGTCGACGTCGCGATCCCGGTTGGCGTCCTCTGCTGCGTCACCGGCGTCTCCGGCTCCGGCAAGTCGACGCTGGTCAACGAGACCCTGCACCACGCGGTCGCCAACCGCCTGCACCAGGCGAAACTGCGCCCCGGTGCTCACGACGGGATCGACGGCCTCTCCCAGATCGACAAGATCATCAACATCGACCAGTCGCCGATCGGTCGCACCCCGCGCTCCAACCCGGCCACCTACACCGGCGTCTTTGACCACATCCGCCAGCTCTTCACCCAGACCCAGGAGGCGCGGGCGCGCGGCTACAAACCGGGCCGCTTCAGCTTCAACGTCAAGGGCGGTCGCTGCGAGGTCTGCAAAGGCGACGGCCAGATCAAGATCGAGATGCACTTCCTGCCCGACGTCTACGTCCCCTGCGAGCAGTGCCACGGCAAGCGCTACAACCGGGAGACGCTCGAGGTCCGATTCAAGGGCAAGAACATCGCCGACGTGCTCGAGATGTCGGTCGAGGAGGGGGTCGAGTTCTTCGAGAACGTGCCGAAGATCGCCCGCCGCCTGCGCACCCTGCACGACGTCGGCCTCGACTACATCCGCCTCGGCCAGCCGGCGACGACGCTCTCCGGCGGTGAGGCGCAGCGGATCAAGCTCGCCACCGAGCTCTCCAAAGTCGCCACCGGCGACACCCTCTACATC
>DATIPH010000029.1:0-14341 GCA_035472275.1 Solirubrobacterales bacterium | reverse complement strand
CCGGCGCGCCGCCCGGTACTTGGCGATCTCCTCGAAGAAGTCGACGTGGGCGTTGAAGAAGAAGGAAAGCCGGGGGGCGAAGTCGTCGACGTCGAGACCGCGCTCGAGCGCCCGCTCGACGTAGGTGAAGCCGTCCTTGAGGGTGAAGGCGAGCTCCTGCTGCGCGGTCGAACCGGCCTCGCGGATGTGGTAGCCGGAGATCGAGACCGGGTGCCAGCGGGGCATCGTCTCGGTGCACCACTCGATCATGTCGGTGACCAGGCGCATCGCCGGCTCGATCGGGAAGCACCACTCTTTCTGGGCGATGTACTCCTTGAGGATGTCGGTCTGGATCGTCCCCCCCAGCTTCTCGGCGGGGACGCCCTGGCTCTCGCCGACCAGCACGTAGAAGGCGAGCAGGATCGCCGCCGGGGCGTTGATCGTCATCGAGGTGGTGACGCCGCCGAGCGGGATCCCGGCGAAGAGCTGTTCCATGTCGGCGAGGGTGTCGACGGCGACGCCCTCGCGGCCGACCTCGCCGAGGCTGCGGGCGTGGTCGGAGTCGTAGCCCATCAGGGTCGGCATGTCGAAGGCGGTCGAGAGCCCGGTCTGGCCGTGGTCGAGCAGGTAGTGGAAGCGCTCGTTGGTCTCCTCGACGGTGCCGAAGCCGGCGAACTGGCGCATCGTCCACAGCCGCCCCCGGTACATCGAGGGGTAGGGGCCGCGGGTGAAGGGATAGGAGCCGGGGGTGCCGATTCGGTCCTCGGCCTCGGCCGGCTGGTCCGCCTCCGTGTAGAGAGGCTCGATCGGGTGACCGGAGATCGTCGAGAACTCGGCGTCGCGCTCGACGTAGTCGGCCCGCTTGTCGTCGGAGACGCTGCTCACAGATAGGTGGAATACCACGTATCTCCGTTGCGCACAACTCTCAGGCGAAGTCGCCGGCGCCGTCGCGAAGGACGCGAAGGGTCTTGAAGAGGGTCTCGAGGTCGTTGTCGTCGAGCGGTGCGGTCGCGAAATCGGCGCTGTTCAGCGCCGCCGTCGCCGCCTCGGCGACGCGCCGTCCCTCGGGCAGGATCTCGGCCAGGGTCGTGCGGCCGTCGGACTCGTGCGGGACCCGGCGCACCATGCCGAGCCTCGCGAGGCCGTCGATCGTGTTGGTGACGCTGGTGCGGTGGACCTGCAGGCGCTCGCCGATCTTGCCGATCGGCAGCGAGCCGCGGCGCGAGAAGTGGAGCAGCATCAGCGCCTCGTAGCGGGGGAAGGTGAGGTCGAACGGCTCCAGTAGCCCGTTCAGGCGCGCCATCAGGATCTGGTGCACGCGCATGATCGAGGTGACGGCGACCATCTCGGTCGCGGCCTGCTCGGGCCAGCGCTCGAGCCAGTGACGGCGGGCCTCCTCGATCGGGTCGAACGGCAGCGGCGGCGCCAAGCTGAGCTCAGCCCCCCGGCAGGAGACCGCGCAGAACCGCCAGCATCGCCGCGTCGCGGAACAGCCCAGCGGCGGTCGTGGCGAGGATCGAATCTTCCCGCGCCGCCAGCCTGCCGACGGGCTTCAGTCGCACGGTCTCGACTTCGGACACGGAGGCGCTCGCTTCTTCCGGGGCAGCCGCGACCCCGGCGGCTTCCTGGTAACCAAGACAGCCGAGGATCCCCTGGGCGATCAGTTCCGCTCGCCGGACGCTGCCCTCGGGGTTGGGGTGCAGGTTGTCCGGTTCGAGCAATCCCGGGTCGTGGTTGACCATGCTCGCGTAGTCCGGCGTTTCCGTCCCAGGCCGCGAGGCCGCGAAGCGGTGGACGACCGAGTTCTTGCCGTGGTTGTCGGCGCCTTCGACCGTGTAACCGTGGATCGTCGGCACCACCATGCAGGTGTCGCCGACCTGGGCCGCGACCTTGGCCAGGTTTTCTTCGAGGATCTCGGGATAGTTCGGGTTGTCGTTGGTGCCGCCGTCGAAGACGACCACCGAGTAGGCCGGTTCGTAGCTTTCTTCGAAGAGATCGAGGATTTCGAAAGTGTTGGAGCCGCCGACCGCGTTGACCGTGACTTCAACCCCCGGCAGGAATTCGGAGAGGTGGGGCCCGGTCAATTCCTCGAGGCTGTCGCCGACGACCAGCACTTTCGCGCGCGGCGCCGCCTGCGCGGGCGCGGCCACGACTGCCAGCAGCAGGCCTGCGGCTGCGATCGCGATCGGGGCAAGCCTTCTCCAGCTCGGCATCGCCCGGTTTGTACAGCAAGCGGTGGACCGGCGCAGCCCCTAGCCTTTCTTTGGTGCGCAGACGACTGAAGACGTTCGCGGGGGTCTGCCTGCTCGCGGTCGCGCTTGCCACGGCGCTTTCCTCCTGCGGCAGCGACTCCCCTGAGGCGACCGCAAATGCAAGGACGACGCCAAAAGCAGAGACGACCGCGAAGGCGAAAACGCCCCCAAGCAACTGCCTCGCCCAGCTCGACCCGTTGCTGAAGGCGATGGAGGCACTGCGCAAGAACCTCGTCGCCGGCCTCGCCTACGAACAGTACGTCGCCGAAGTAAAGAAGGTCAAGGACACCTACGACGCGGTCCCAGCGAACGAAATGACGCTCGGCTGCGTGCAAGCCGCGGGCAAGACCAGCGAGAAAGCGCTCAACCGCTACATCGCCGCCTCCAACACCTGGACCGACTGCGTCGAAGTCCCCAGCTGCGAAGCGGTCTCGATCGAAGCGCCGCTGCAGACCAGCTGGCGGGAAGCGTCTAAGTATCTCTCCAAGGCGCAGCACGGATTGACCAGCCCCAGCGCCGGCTGACTGGGAAGATCGCGGAAACGCGATCGGGGAGAGAAGGGAGCTACATGGACGCGCTGGAGGCGATGAGGACGATCGGCGCCAACCGCTTCTACCTCGACGAGGATGTCCCCGACGAGGTCATCTACAAGGCCGCCGAGTCGGCGCGCTTCGCGCCGCAGGGCGGAAACCGCCAGCCGGTGCGACTTGTCGTCGTCCGCGACAAGGCGAAGAAAGAGCGGCTGGCCGAGCTCTACCTGCCCTGGTGGAAGGCCTATTTCGAGGCCGCCGAGGGCGGCAGCCGCAACCTCGGCGAGTATTCCTCGGCCCGCAAGGCGCTGATGAACGCCAACCAGTTCGCCGAGAAGCTGGCCGAGCACCCGCTGATCATCGTCGTCTGCGCCAAGCTCGACGCGCTCCACATAACGGACCTCGAGCTCGATCGGCCGGCGGTCGTCGGCGGTGCCTCGATCTACCCCTACGTCCAGAACCTCTGCATCGCCCTGCGAGTCGAGGGCGTGGCGACGACGATCACCTCGCTTCTGGTCGGCTCCGAGCCGGAGGTGAAGGAGCTGCTCGAGATCCCCGACGACTACCTAACCGCCGCCCACGTCGTCGCCGGCTACCCGGCGAAGGGCTTCCCAAAGAAACTGACCCGAGCGCCAGTCGAGGAGACGGTCTTCATCGACACCTTCGGCAACTCGATCGGCGGGAAGTAGCGTGCACACCGATTCGTCGATTGAGTGAAGCAGCCAGCGAATGGCCGGGACTGAGAGTGCGGGCCGACGACTGGCGCGAACTCAGATTTGCCGAGCTGCGCGGCGCACGGATAGGGACACGCGCGGCCTCGCCGATTGACACTGGTGATTCTGGCGGGACACTCGGGGGTGGCTTCAGAATCCGGAGTCACAACGATACCAATATTTACGAAGGGAAGTGATTCGATGAGGAATCGCATCGCGCTTACTGGACTCTGCTTGCTGTGTGCGCTGATTGCGTCCGCGACGGCGGCGGTGACGGCGAGTGCAGTAAACACAACGGTCCACACATGTGAGGAAGTACCGAAAGGCCAAGGCAACTTTGAAGACGCGCACTGTAAAAGTCTGGTGCCCCCTGAAGATGGCATCTTCGAACACATCCCCGTTCCTAAAAACACAAAAACAACTGCTGGAATCAACAATACAACCACAGGAGTCATACGTTCGCCAGCATCCCTGACGGCTACCGTCGCCGGCGTCAGCGTCACCCTAGAAGCAAAAAAAGTGGCAGCGACCGGCACCGTGGAAAACGTCGAAGAAGGTGGGGAAGAATTCGTGCGCGGTGAAACCTCGAGCATTGCCCTCGAAGAAGTGACGGCGAACCATAGCTGCAGCGTCACTGGCATCCCCGGAGGCGTCGGCAAAATTGAAACGGTGGCTGTCAAAGCCACCTCCAAAGCAACGGCGATGGCACTGAAGTTCGAACCGAAAGAAGGCACGAAGGTCGCTGAATTCGAACTCAGTGGCGCGAGCTGCCTTGAAGCGTTGAAAGGGAAATACCCAGTCGTCGGGACGGTGAGCGGCGTTCCAAATGGTGCGACAACGGCGTTCACGCACACGACGGTCACAGAAGCTAAAACGCTGCGGCTGAAATCAGCCGTCGGGCCGGTCGCCGGCCTCGAAGCAAGCATCACATGGAGGGGGACGGATCCGAGCAACCCCAAAACAGGCGAATGGCCGCTGGCAACAACAACATAGGCGTCTAGGTAGTGCGTGGGTCGCGAAGACCCAGGTACTTCGTGAATGGAGGGGAGGCGACCGGGCCGGTCGCCTCCCCTGTTGTGGTGGCGGTGCGGAGCAGATGGCGATCGACGGCTAGAGGCCAGCGAAACCGCCCCGCCCGCCCAAAGCGGATCCCGGTCTAAAAACGCAACTGTAAAGCTTTTGACTATTCAGGTACTGCCGTGCGAAGGTGCGACAGGGGCGCGATACCCGGGCCCTAAACGCAAGACGGGAGAACAAAATGAATCGACTCAGGGCCATTGCTGGACTCTGTGCGCTTTGCGCGCTGCTTGTTAGCGCCTTCGCTGCCCAAGGTGCTGCTGCGGCGAGCAAAGGCACAACAGGGTTCACATGCGTGGAAAAAGCCGGCGGATTCACCGACGCCCACTGCAAAAGCGTCGGGAGTGGCAACTTTAGTCACGTAGCGATCCCCGAAAACACGCCGACAGAAGGCATAGGGACCAACGAAACGACAAATGGCGAAAGACAGGTCGAGAGGCTCAAAGCCACCATCGCGGGAAGCGCGATCGAACTGACGGCACAAATCGTGGAAGCGCAGGCCGTCGCGCAAAACAAGAAAGATCCTGTGACCGGCGAACATTACAGCGAAGGCGAAGGCAAATCGGCCTTCAAAGAAGTGACCGAGACCAAACTGGGTTGCGAAGTCGTCGGCCTCCCCGGAGGCAAAGGGGTAATCGAAACGAAAGCGCTGACGGCGACCACGAAAGGCCAGGGCGACGCCGGGAAACTCTCGCCGAAAGAAGGCACGGTCTTTGCGGAATTCGAACTCAAAGGCTGTGTAGTGGCAGCAACGTACAAAGTCGTGGGAAGCCTCATCTGCCCCTCGAACGGAGTCACAGGCGCCTGCACCCACGCAGAAACCACAGCGCTGAAAACTCTCAGGCTCAACAGCCCCGCTGGTCCGGTGGTCGGAGTGGAAGGGACCGGAACAGCCAAAGGCAGGGCCGTCGGCAGTGGCGGGGCCTACACCACCCTCAGCGTGACAACAGTCGAAACACCGTAGTGACCGATCTGCTCGCCCACTGAGCCGGGCCCGCTCTAGCTAGCGGGGCAAGGCGACGAGCCGGCCCATTCGGTCGGCTCGTCGTCATCTGACCATCAACGATGTATCCGCAACTCGAATCGACCCGCGCGAAGTAGCGCGCGCGCCGATCCGCCGATTGACTCGCCGCGCTTGGGCGCGATCCTGGGTCGGGGGGACTCGTCCGGATCGGCAACGACAACCGACAGGGGATGAGTCATATGAAGACCTCATGCAGAACCATCGGCCTCGGCCTGCTGTGCGCGCTGATTGTCAGCGCCTTCGCGGCCCAGGCCGCCAGCGCGGTCAGCCAGACAGCCGTCGAATGCACTACGACGGGCACGCCGCTCAACTCCGACCGCTTCTCCGACGCGCACTGCAAATCGAAAGGAGCCGGGCAACCCTTCTTCCACGCGGCGACACCGTTCGCCACCAAAACCGCGACCGTGGGAACCAACATCACCACAGGAACCGCGTGGGAACCGGCGGTGCTGAAAGCCAATGTCGGCGGCGTCTCGATCACCATCGAAGCCCAGGAAGTGACATTTGCGTCGGGTGCGACGATTGAAAACAACGAAACCGCCGGCGGCGAAATGTATGCCGAAGGTCTGCTGCCGGGACTTCATATCGCGAACGTGACGACGGCGGTCCCGAACTGCGGAGTCGCCGGGATGCCACCGGGAGGTGGCGCGGACACGCCGGGGACAATTCAGTCGGTGCCGATCAGAGCAACCACGAAAGGGCAGGGCGAAGGGATCGTCAAGTTCGAACCTCAGCTCAACAACCTGCTGGCCGAATTCACATTCACCGGCGCCTCCTGTTCGCTGGCGGGGGTCCCATGGCCCATCTACGGAACCATCACCTCGAGCAAAACCGAAGGGGCGACAATTCCCTTCGTCCACAACACGATCACAGCGACCAAATCGCTGCGGCTGAAAGACCCGAACACCGGCCCCGTCGCTGGATTGACGGCAAGGGTCACAATCAAAAAGGAAAGCAACGGGACGCCGATCGCCCTGACATAGCCTCGGCGTCGTGGCGACCCTGGCTACACCGCCAGGGTCGCCTTGCTCTCGATCCCCTCCCACATCTCCTCGTCCTCGAGGTAGTTGTGGATGACGCGGCCGTATGGGAGGTCGAAATCGTAGATTCCGAAGTAGCAATCGAGCACCTGCTTCGGTGCCAGCAGGTGCCAGGGGTCGACCGAGGAGACCGTGTTCATCGTCAGCGAGCCGCGGCCGGCCCAGAGCTTGTGGGTCCCGTCCTGGGCGACGTGCAGCGTCGCCGGCACGTCGAGGCGGACCAGCTCCGCCACCGAGGGCCGTTTGTTGGGCTCGGAGTTGGGGATGATCCGGGTCGAGAGGACGGGGGTGTCCTCGAGCTCGGCCGGGTCGGCGAGGCGGTCGGCGACCATCGTCGCGGTCATCAGCGGGTTGCCCTGCGGGCGCTGGACCGTGAACACCATCTGCTCGCCGTAGGGGACGCCGTCGCCGCCCCAGTTGCGCTCGAACACGGCCAGCTTCTTCGCGTAGCCCCAGATCTCGCGGCCGGCGCCAAGTGGGATCTCGTTGTCGACGAGGATGAACGGCTGGTAGAGGTAGGTGGTGTCGCCGTAGTTGGCGCGGATCATGACGTAGGCCTCGTGGTAGGGGCCGAAGGTCGAGAACGGCACCCAGCGCGCCCAGGCGATGCAGGTCGGGACCTGGTCAGCGATCTCCAGGCCCGGCGGCAGCAGCTCTTCGACCCCGGCGCGGTCGGCCTCGTAGACGATGAAACAATCTTCGACGCCGCGGTAGAGGTATGGCGGCGGCCCGTACATGCTGCCCGAGCCGATCGGCAGCGAGTAGGAATTGGCAAACGTGGCTTTGTCCATTGTCTTGTCCCCGTATCTCGTGGTTGCGGTTTGAAGTGCAAGCGGTCCTACTTGGAGTCGAAGCCGCCGTCGACGACGTAGACGGCCCCGTTGACGAACGACGCCTCGTCGGAGGCGAGGAAGAGGAGGGCGGCGGCGAGCTCGTCGGGCTGCGCCCAGCGGCCGATCGGCGCCGATTCGACCGCCTTCATCACCTCGGCATCGCCGGAGGAGAAGATCTCGTGCGTCATCCCGGTCTCGACCGCGCCCGGGCAGACGACGTTGCAGCGCAGGCCTTTGCGGGCGTAGTCGAAGCAGAGCTGGCGGGTGAACCCGATCACGCCGTGCTTGGAGGTCGTGTAGGCGGCGCCACCGTTGCCGCCGTTGAGGCCGGCGGTCGAGGCGACGTTGATGATCGCGCCGCCGCCACGCTCGAGCATCTGCGGGATCAGCGCCCGGCAGGTCATGAACTGGCCTTTGAGGTTGACCCCCATTACCCGCTCCCAGACCTCGTCCGGGGTCTCGGCCGCGGGCAGGTAGTCGTCGAGGATGCCGGCGTTGTTGACGAGCACGTCGACGCCGCCGAAGCGCTCGACAGCGGCATCGGCCATTGCCTCCACCGCGGCACCGTTGGCGACGTCCGACGCGATCGCCAGCGCCTCCCCGCCGGAGGCGGTGATTGCCTCGGCGGCCACCTCGATGCCAACCTCGTCGATGTCGACCAAGGCGACCCGGGCTCGTTCGCGCGCGAACATTTCCGCCGTCGCCCGGCCGATCCCCGACCCGGCACCGGTCACCAGCGCCACCTTCCCGTCCAGCCGTCCAGCCATCACGTTCCTTTCCTCGCGGCCGCGCCGGCGCGCTGGCGGCCCGGCAAGCGGTCCGTCGCGAGCATCTCCCGCAGCACCTTCTTGTCGAACTTGCCGACGCTCGTCTTCGGAATCTCATCGAGGTAGGCGAACTCGTCGGGCAGCCACCATTTGGCGACCGTCGGCGCGATGAACTCGCGCAGCTCCTCGGGGGCGACATCACCCTCGGCGACGACGCAGGCCAGCGGCCGCTCGCTCCAGCGCTCATCGGGGAGCGCGATCACCGCCGCCTCGACCACTGCCGGGTGCGCCATCAATGCCGACTCGAGGTCGACCGAAGAAATCCACTCGCCGCCGGACTTGATCACGTCCTTGGCGCGGTCAGTGATTCGCAGCCAGCCCTCGCCGTCGAGGGTGCCGACGTCGCCGGTGCGCAGCCAGCCGTCGTGCATCGCCTCCGCGCTCGCTTCGGGGTTCTCGAAGTACTTGGCGATCACGGTCGGGCCGCGGATCTCGACCTCGCCCGGGGTCTCGCCGTCGTTCGGCATTACCTCGCCGTCGGCGCCGACGATCCGCACCTCGTAGAAGGGGGTGATGCGGCCGGCGTGCTCGCGCCGGAACCAGCGCTCGTCGTCATCCTCGCCGCGCGGCGGGTCGTGAGCCAGTGCGGCGCCGGGCAGCGTCTCGGTCATCCCCCATCCCTGCACGACCGCGACCCCGTGGTGGCGCTCGAAGTCCCGCATCAGGCCGGGCGGGACCTGGGTGCCGCCGCAGATCGCCAGCTTGAGGCTGGAGAGGTCAGCGCCCCGGTGGCGCAGCAAGTCCATCCAGATCGTCGGCACCCCGCAGGTGGCGGTGATCCGCTCCTCGGCGATCAGCCGCGCCAGGTGCTCGGACTGGACGAAACGGCCCGGCATCACCAGGTCGGCGCCGACCGTCCCGGCCAGGTAGCCGAGGTTCCAGCCCATCGCGTGGAACATCGGCACGACGGCGAGGATCCGGTCGCGCTCGGACATCCGGTAGGCGTCGTGACCGGCCATCACCAGCGTGTGCAGGCACAGCGCCCGGTGTGAGTAGAGGACGCCCTTCGGGTTCCCCGTGGTCCCCGACGTGTAACAGAGGGCGGCGGCGGCGCGCTCGTCGAGCTCGGGCCACTCGAAGCCGCCATCCGTGTTGGCGCCCTCGCCCAGGGCCGCCTCGCCCGCGGCCAGCAGCTCCTCGTAGCCGAGCGTGTCGGCCGGGAGCGCGCCGCGCTCGCCATCGCCGATGATGACGAAGCGCTCGACGGTCTCCAGCAGCGGTGCCATCGCCGCCATCTCCTCCACCAGCTCCGAGTCGACGAGCACAACCCGGTCCCGCGCGTGGTTGATCGTGTAGGCGACCTGCTCGGGCGAGAGCCGCGGGTTCAGCGTGTGCAGGACGGTGCCCGAGCAGGGCACCGCGTAGTAGGCCTCGAGGTGCTCCTGCGAGTTGAAGGCGTAGGTGCCGACCCGGTCGCCGGGTTCGACGCCCAGCTCCCGCAACCCCGCCGCCAAGCAGTCGGCCCGCGCCGCGACCTCGTCCATCCGCGCCCGCTTCTTGTGGCCCTCTCCGTCGAGCAGGGAGACGATTTCGGCGCGGTGGTGGACGGTCCGCGCCCGGCCGAGGACGTGGGTGAGGGTGAGCGGGAAGTCCTGGCTGCCGCCGGCGAGGGCGAGGCTCACAGGGAGGCGCCCCCGTCGGTGGTGATCGTCTGGCCCTGGACCATCTCCAGCTCCGGGTTGGCGAGCATCTCGACCAGCGCCGCGCAGTCCTCGACGGTGACGCCGCGGCCCATCGGGTTGGCCTCCGCCGCCGCCGCCAGCCGCTGCTCGTAGGTGGCGGGGAACATCGAGCGGAAGGCGGCAGTGTCGACCGCGCCCGGGGAGACGCTCATCACCCGCACCCCGTGCGGAGCGCACTCGCGGGCGAGGTAGCGGACGACGTGCTCGCCGAGCGCCTTGGCGGTCCCGAGCGAGCCGTAGTTGGGGATCACGAACCGAGCGCCGCGGCTGGTCAGGTAAAAGACCGTCGAGCCCGGGTCCATGATCGGCAGGGCCTCGCGGACGAGGTCGACGAGGGCGATGCCGTTGACCGCGATCGAGTCGCGGAGGTCGGCGGAGGTCATCCCCAGCAGCGACCCGGTCTGGGCTTTGGCGGCGCCGTGGACGAGCTGATCGAGGTGGTCGACCGTCTCGCGGACGGCGGCGATCACCTCGGCGCAGCCTTCCTCGGTGCCGACGTCGGCCTTGATCAGGTGCGGGACGCCGCCCGCGGCCTTGACCGCCGCCCGTGCTTCCTCCGCCGCCTCGTCGTTGGCGTGGTAGTTGATGAAGACGTCGGTGCCGCCGGGCGCGAAGCGCTCGGCGATCGCCCGTCCCAGGCCGCTGGAGCCGCCGGTCACGCAGATCGCCATGGCTACACGGCCTCCGGGAGGTCGGCGATGACCTCCTCCCCGGCCTCGACCGTGAGGCTGACGCCGAAGCGCTCGATCATCGTCCCCGAGCATTCGCGCAGCGTCGTCCACTGCTCCGATTCGGTCGCCACCTGGAAAGCCGCTTTGTCGGGGAAGACCATCTCGGCGATCCGGTAGTGGATCGACTCGCCGCCCTCGAAGCCCTCGTTGGTGCGGCTGGTGACGAGGCGAGCGAGGCCCGGCACGACTTCCGCCTTTGGGCAGTGGGTCGAGGCGTAGTAGTCCTCGAAGGCCTCGACGTCCTCGGGCTTGGGCGCCGACCAATACGAGTACAGCTTGTACATGACTTCCTCTCGGTCGATTGAGCGTGGCTCCCCCGATCGACCATCGCAAATGGGCGGCGGGCCGGTGCCGGGCGGCCGCGACAGGCTTGTGGAATCGACGAAGCGGCCAGGGGGCTGTCGATACCCACAGTCGACACCAGCAGGCCCGCTGGTGAATCGGGCAGCCAGGGCTATTTTCGGCTCATGGTCCGTCTCGATTCCGACGTGGTCCGCACCGCGACGGAGGCGGCGGGCATGGAGCTCGAACCGCTGCTCATCCTCGAGCCGCTGGCCGAATTCCTCGACGCCGCCGGGCTTGGCAGCGGCCCGATCGATCCCTCGGTGATCGGCGACGGCCACTCCAACGTTACCTACCTGCTGCGCCGCGGCGAGCAGCGATTGGTTCTGCGACGCCCGCCGCGCGGACCTCTCCCCCCCTCCGCCCACGACGTTCTCCGCGAGGCGCGCCTGCTGGCGGCGTTGGCGCCACTCGGATTCCGCGCGCCGGCGGTGCTGGCCATCTGCGAGGACGAGGCGGTGATCGGGGCGCCCTTCTATGTGATGCCGTTCATCGAGGGGCACGTGCTGACCGAAGCGCTGCCGGACGCGCTGGCCGCCGAGCGCGGGCCGCGGCGAATCGCCGAGGAGCTGGTCGACTGCCTGGTCGAACTTCACGCGATTGACTTCGAGGCCGCCGGTCTAGCTGACTTCGGCCGCGCCGACGGCTACCTGGAGCGACAGCTGAATCGTTTCGGCGGCCTCCTAGAGCTGAATGCGACGCGTCCGCTGCCCGACCTCGAGCGGGTTGCCGAGTGGCTCGCCGCCAATGTCCCGCGCTCACCCCCTGCCACCCTCGTCCACGGCGACTACCGCCTTGGCAACGTGATGTATGCCCCGGCCGAGCCGCGCCTCCTCGCCGTCCTCGACTGGGAGATGGCGACGATCGGCGACCCACTCGCCGACCTCGGCTACATGACCGCGATGTGGGCGCAGGCCGAGGACCCCTACAACGCCGTCGGCGACCTCTCCTCGGTCACCCGCCTCCCCGGCTTCCCCGACCGCGACTTCCTCGCCCAGCGCTACACCAACGCCACCGGCCCCCCGGTCGACGCCCTCCCCTGGTACCAGGTGCTTGCGATCTGGAAGGCGGCAATCTTCCTCGAGGGCAGCTACAAGCGCTTCCAGGAGGGAACGACGTCCGACGCCTACTTCGCGCGGCTAGGCGAGGGAGTTCTCAGCCTCGGCGCCCTGGCGGCCGAGCGCGCGGGTCTCGCCTGAGCGTGCCCCCGGACTCAGCGAAGACGAAGGTGATCAAGGCCGATTCGCGCGCGCGCGAATCGGAAGATTGACAACGTCTCTCGGAGCTCAGACCCTCGACTCACATTCGGCGCCGCGCTTGCCCAGCGCGGTGCTCCTAGTCGAAAAGGAGTCAGAGATGTTCAACTACAAAGTCTTGATCGCCCTTTGCACGGTTTCCGCGCTCCTCATCAGCGCCTTCGCCGCACAATCTGCCACTGCGCTGGGAACAAAGGCATTCACATGCCTAAGCGTGTCCCCTGCCGCTGGCACACAGGGCTTCGCAAGATCACACTGCAAACCTTCGGACGCCGTACCCACTGATGCTGAATTTGAGCACTTTAGCTTCCCAAAGGGCCTCAAGACAGAAATCAATCTCCGGGACTTCACCACAGCAGGGGCACGCTCCGGTGCGGTGCTGAAATCAACGGTCGCGGGCTCGGCGATCGAACTCGTTGCCGAAGAAGTCAACGGAACCGGGTCGATGGAAAACGGCGAAGTGGGTAGTGAATCAATCGCCTCCGGCGAAGCCACGGTCACCTACTCGGGAATCACCGAGAAACTGCTGGGGTGCAAAGTTACCGGGAAACCCGGCGGCGCGGGAGTTGTCGAAACCAAACAGTTGGTTGGGACGACGCAGGCAGTCGGCGACAGACTGAAAATCACGCCGAAAGAAGGCACTGTATTCGCCGAATTCGAATTGACTGAATGCAGCGTCGGCCCGACGACCGTAAAAGTGGTCGGCAGTGTCCTCGGCGTCCCCGACGGGGCGACAGTCAACACCAGCCACCTCGACGTCACAACGGAAAAATCACTGCGACTGGGGAGCGCATTGGGCCCCATCGCCGGACTCGCGGTGACCTGGACAATCAGCGGCCGCACCGCCGCAGGCAGCAGTTATGCACCGTTGTCGCCTACAACACAGTAAAATCCATTCTCTCCTCGTCTGTATCCACCGTCGATCGACCCGAAGAGCCTTGATCGGCTGCGGGCTCGCCGGGTCCGACAGAAACAGCGGCCGGTCGCGGGCATCGCCGGCGCGCTTACGATCAGCGGCCGGACGGGCAGAGACGGAGCCTTCACGCCCTCGTCACATAGGGCCATCCGATCGACGCTGGATCGGATGGCCCAATCCAACTCGACCCTGCGCGCACGCGAGAGCCTCGATCCGAGCAAGGCCAAGCCCACACTCACCCATCAGTGCGGCTGCGACCTTGCGTCCGTGCGAAAGCGTGCGGCGCTGGCACACGAGCCATATCCGCGCGAAGACCCTTCACGAAACCAGCTTTCCACGCACAAGCCTCAGCCGAACCGCGACCGTCGGGAAGGCCGCGCCGATCCGCGCGCGCGTGATTGAGGTGCACGCGCGAATTGGCCGATTGACAAACGCGCCTGTTTCGAAGAGTCTCTTGCTGTTGCTCAAGCAACATTTAGCAATCCAAGACATGAGAGGACATGCATATGAACAGCAGAAAGACCATTATTGGTCTCGCCGTGCTTTGCGCCCTTGTGGTCAGCGCCTTCGCTGCCCAAGCCGCAAGCGCAGTGGGCACAACAGGGTACACATGTAAAGAAACCCCAGGGACCGGAACCTTCAAAGCCGGACACTGCAAACCGAGTGATGCCGGCGCTGGCAACTTCAGTCACGTGGCGTACGGGCTAGGCACAACCACAGAACTCCTGGCTACGGACGCGAACACAGCGGGAGAACACACCGGCGCGGTCCTGAAATCGACCGTCTCCGGGTCGGCTGTTGAACTCGTGGCCAAAGAAGTCTCCGGCGCGGGCACTACGGCAAACAGCGAAGTTGGTGGCGAAATGGTCGCCTCCGGCGAAGGACCCCTCAAATACTCGGGCGTCAGCGAGAAACTCCTCGGCTGCAAAGTCACCGGGAAACCGGGTGGAGCAGGCGTCGTTGAAACGAAGCAGCTGTTCGCATCGACCGCTGGAGTTGGCGACAAACTGAAATTCACGCCGAAAGAAGGCACGGTCTTCGCGGAATTCGAACTGACGGAATGCGCCGTCGGCCCGACGACCGTGAAAGTAGTTGGCAGCGTCCTTGGTGTCCCCGATGGGGCGACAACCAACACCACG
>DATIPH010000028.1:0-58962 GCA_035472275.1 Solirubrobacterales bacterium | reverse complement strand
TGCCCGCTGGTCCGAGAGCAGCGTTACCGTGAACCTTCATCCGGGTCCTCCTTGAGGCGTAGGGCGTAGACACCCCAAGCCTCTGCGAGGGCCCGGATGGCCTTTCAGGCGTTCACAACGTGTGTGGGCGGGTCAGCTAGTTCCCCAAATGCGGGGGATAGGAGGGGATGGTTCAAGTTTCCCCTGGAGGAGCGAAGCGGCCCGTTTGCAGGGGACCTCGGTAGATGGAGCTAGGCGGATTCGAACCGCCGACCTCCTGGGTGCGATCCAGGCGCTCTGCCAGCTGAGCTATAGCCCCGAAAGTGGCAATTTACAGGGTAAAGTTCACCCTCTGGCCACAGACCTACCCCCATTCTAGCTGCGGGGGACCGGCGGAGACGACCGTGTGGAGCTGGCCGTCACCGCCCTTCCGACCTAGCTGCAGTTGACCGGGAAGTCCTGCCCGGTGACCCGGAACGAGGCGCCCGGTTTGAACATCACGAAGTTGTAGCTCTTGACCAGCTTCAGGTTCCAGCCTTCGAATTCGTCCATCAGCAGGACGGGGCGGCCCGGCTTGTTGGGCGTCGCGCCCTTGCATTCGTAGAGCTTTTCGATGTTTGCGTCCGTGCTGAGGAACTTGCCAAGGGAGCGGACGACCTTGCAGGCTTCTTTGACGGAGATGCCCTTGACGTTGACTGCCTCCTGGCCGGTGATCAGCGGGTGCTGGCACTCGTGCGAGACGGGCTTGGCGGCGGCCATCGAGTGGCCGGGGGCGAGCAGGAGGAGGAAGGCGAGCGCCGCCAGTGCGGCGGTCCCCATGGCGAGCTTGAGAGAAGGCGTATGCGATTTCATGGGCGCCAGACTAGAAGCCAGCCCCAGACTGCGCTGCCGGTTCGCCAAACCGGCTGGGAAGTTGCTCCCATTGCCTCGCAAGAGCAAGGAGAACCGCATAGTCTTTGGCAGCCTCATCCAGGGAATGGCCTCATGAGCATTCTTGACGACGCAATTCGTGAGCATTTGGAACTGAAACGCGCCCACGGCGCGGACGAGGCCGAGCTTAAAAAGCTTGAGGACGAGGCCTTTGGACCGCCGGGGCGGCCCGACGACCACGACCCTCTCGCCGAGGCTCCGACCGAGTTCCTGGGCACGCCTGCGATCGACGCCCAAGAGGCCGCCGAGGAGGCGCAGGGCCGCCGGGTCCCCAACATCGCCGACCTGCAGGAGGCTCCGCCCAGCGCCCCGGACACCGAGGAGGAGCCGTCGCTGGAGCACCAGACGATCCCGGTCCCGCACCCCGAGCCCCCGAGCGAGCCTGAGCCCGAGTCGACGGAAGAGCCCGCGCCGGTGGCGGATTCCGGCCACTCGACCGAGGAGCGCCACGCGATCGCCGACCAGCCGACCGAATTCTTCGACGTCGAGGCGGAGATGGTGGCGGGCGCCGAGCAGCCCAGCCCGACCGACGAGCAGTTGCTCGACTCGCAGCTGGCCGAGCCCCGTCTCGCGCCATCCGAGGCCACGCCTGCCGAGCCGTTCGAGGCGATCCGCGACACCGGCCCCGACGCCGAGGTAGCTCACGAGCCGCTCGCCGACGAGGAGGACGACGACTTCTTCAGCGAGCAGCGCCTCTCCGACGAGCTGAACCAGGCGCTCGAGGCCCCGGTCACCGACGAGCACGAGGTCTTCGCGCAACCGACTCCGACCGACGAGCACGAGGTTGCCCCGCCGCCTCCCCCGCCCCCACGCGAGGAAGAAGAGACCGCGATCTACAACGTCGAGGAGGCGAGCGGCGAGGAGGAGGACAGCGGCGAGCACGAGAGCGACGGCGACGTCTACGAACCGGAAACGGGCAGCCACGACGATGTGCTCGAGGACACTCCGGAGTTCCTCGAGGAGGCACCCGAGGACGACGACCTCTGGTTCGAGCAGAAGCCGCCGAAGGACTTCGATCTCGACTGAGCTGGCAATCGAGGCCGAGGGCCTGCGCAAGTCCTACGGGGATGTCTGCGCGCTTGACGGCATCGACCTGCAGGTCCCCGCCGGCACCGTCCTCGGCCTGCTCGGCCCCAACGGCGCCGGCAAGACGACCGCGGTCCGCATCCTCACCACGCTGCTGCCGCTCGACGGCGGCAGCGCTCGCGTCGCCGGCCTCGACGTCGCCCGTGAACCGGGGGAGTTGCGCAAGCAGATCGGCCTCGCCGGCCAGTACGCGGCGGTCGACGAGAACCTGACCGGGGCCGAGAACCTGGAAATGGTCGGCCGCCTCTACCACCTGCCGAAGGGCGCGCCGAGCGCCCGCGCCGCCGAGTTGCTCGAGCGCTTCGAGCTCTCCGATGCCGCCGATCGCCTCGCCCGCACCTACTCGGGCGGGATGCGCCGGCGGCTCGACCTCGCCGCCGCGCTCGTCGCCCGCCCGCCCGTCCTCTTCCTCGACGAGCCGACCACCGGTCTCGACCCGCGCAGCCGGCTCTCCCTCTGGGAGACGATCGAAGGCCGGGTCGCGCGCGGCACCACGGTGCTGCTCACCACCCAGTACCTGGATGAGGCCGACCGCCTTGCCGATCGGATCTCGGTGATCGACCGCGGCCATGTGATCGCCGAGGGCAGCTCCGACGAGCTCAAGGACCAGGTCGGAGGTGAGCGCGTCGACCTCACCCTCGAGTCCGCGGCCGACGCCGAGGCGGCGCGCGCCGCCCTCGACTCGCTCGCCTCCGAGCGGCCGGAGCTCGTCGACGGCATCCTCCGCGTGCCGGTTACCCAACGGCGGGGGACGATCGCCGAGGCGGTGCGACGGCTGAACGAGGCCGGCGTCGGCATCGACGACATCGCAATGCGGCGCCCGACCCTCGACGACGTCTTCCTCAGGCTCACCGGCCACGCGGCCGAGGCCGAGGCCGAGGAGGAGGCAGAGGGATGAGCGGCTTCCGCTACGCCCTCTCCGACACCTGGGTGCTGGCCAAACGCAGCTTCTTGCGGATCCTCCGCGCACCCGACCTGATCCTCGCCTTCACCGTGCAGCCGATCATGTTCGTGCTGCTCTTTGCCTACGTCTTCGGCGGCGCGATCGCGACCCCCGGCTACGACTACATCGACTTCCTGATTCCCGGCATCCTCGTCCAGACGATGTCCTTTGGCGGCTTCGTCACCGCCCTCGGCCTCGCCGAGGACCTGAAGAAAGGCCTGGTCGACCGCTTCCGTTCGCTGCCGATGTCGCGCTCGGCCGTCCTCGCCGGCCGCACCCTCGCCGACATCGCGACCAACACGATCTCGATCACGGTGATGCTGGTCGTCGGCGTCATTATCGGCTTCGGCTTCAGCGCGCCGTTCCTCCACGTCGTCGGCGGGATCCTGCTCCTGCTCCTCTTCGGCTACGCCTTCTCCTGGGTCTTCGCCTTCATCGGCCTCACCTCGTCCTCGCCCGAGGCGGCCCAATCGCTCGGCTTCATCATCATCTTCCCGCTCACCTTCATCTCCTCGGCCTTCGTCCCGCCGGAATCGATGCCCGGTGCGCTGCAGGCCTTCGCCGAAGTCAATCCCTTCACGATCACGGTCGACGCGATGCGCTCCCTCTTCCTCGGCGCCCCCGCCGGCAACGACGTCTGGGGCGCCGTCGCCTGGTCGCTCGGCATCGCCGCCGTCTTCGCCGTCCTCTCGGTCGCGAAATACAAGCGCGCCGTCGTCCGCTGAGCGCCGCGGCGGGCTTGCCGCGAGCGTCCTAAACTGGCTCGGGCGGGGCCATAGCTCAGTTGGCAGAGCGCCTGCTTTGCAAGCAGGAGGTCGCCGGTTCGAACCCGGCTGGCTCCATCGTCCGGCTAGGAAGCCAGAGCCTGGGCCGCCAGAGTGAGCAGCGACCCGGCGATTCCCGCGGCGACGCTCCAGACCGCGATCTTCACATCTCGCGGCATCTTCCGGGACGCCCTGCTGCGCTCCACGACCCGCCTCATTCGAACATCCTCAGTCACGGCGGACAGCCGATCCTTCAGCATCCAGTCGATCTCGGCATTCTCGATCTGGCGCATTTGTTCATCGTCGAGGAAGAACAGGCCCTTCTGGCTGTAGATCATGATCGGCAGGACATGGGCCGGGAAGTGGCGACGAACCTCCTCGGCCACTTCAACCGCGAGCGGGCGCCAGGCGAGCGCGACTCGGGTCTGCGCCCGCCGAATCGACACGTCCAACTCTTCCAACGCGACCTTCGCCTCCCGCACCCGGTCGCTCTGGTCGCCGTCCTGCGGGTCGATCTCGTGGTAAAGGTCGAGCAGGAGAAGGTCCGGCAGACCTTCTCTTCCCTTGCTCAGCAGCGTCGGCAGGACATCGGCGATGTCGTCAGTGGTCTCGATCTCGAAGCGATCTCCATGCCGGGCCAGGAACTCCTCCCGGAAGTGGTCCTGGTCGTCGCAATAGAACACCTGGAGTCGATCATCGGTGATCCGATCGGTGTCCATCGAGCTTTTTGTTCAGGCCAGCAGGCTCTCGGCCCGATGCGACTCCGGCAGATTCTGGTCGGCGTGGTAGCTCGACCGCACCAGGGGGCCGGCGGCGACGGACTCGAAGCCGAGGTCGTAGGCGGCCTTCTCCAGCGCCTCGAACTCTTCGGGGTGCCAGTAGCGGACCACCGGCAGGTGGTTTTCGGTCGGGCGCAGGTACTGGCCGACGGTCAGGACCTGGACCTTGTGTTCGCGCAGTTGGCCGAAGGTGTCGACCATCTCCTCGAAGGACTCGCCGAGTCCGACCATCAGGCCGGACTTGGTGACGACCTCGGCGCCGCCCATCTCCTTCGCCATCTTCAGAACCCGGGCTGAGCGCAGGAACTTGGAGCCGCGGCGGGCGATCGGATACAGGCGCGGCACCGTCTCGACGTTGTGGTTGAAGACGTCTGGCTTCTCGTGGATCACCTTCGCCAGCGGCATCTCCTGGCCGCGGAAGTCGGGGGTGAGGATCTCGACCTTGCAGTCGGGGGCCATCATCCGGGTCGAGCGGATCACGCCGACGAAGGCGCTCGCCCCGTAGTCGGGCAGGTCGTCGCGATCGACCGAGGTGATCACCGCGTGGCGCAGCCCCATCGCTTTGATCTGGTTGGCGACGCGCAGCGGCTCCAGCGGGTCGTTCCACGTCGGCTTGCCGGTCTGCACGTTGCAGAAGCCGCAGCGGCGGGTGCAGACGTCGCCGAGGATCATGAAGGTCGCGGTGCCGCGCTCCCAGCACTCGCCGACGTTGGGACAGTTCGCCTCCTCGCAGACGGTGTGCAGGTTGTCCTTGCCGATCGTCTGTTTGAGCCGCCGGTAGTTGGGACCGCCCGGCGCCGGCACCTTCAGCCACGGCGGCTTGCGCGCGCGCTTGAACGGGATCTCCCCGTCGGGCTGGACGGTGCCCCCCGGCTTGGCGCGGGAACGGGTGACGTGGACGCGCTCGGTGGCGGCGGCGGTGGTCTCGGTCATGACGCTTCCCTGAGCGTAGCGGCCGGGATGCTCAGGCCGACGTCGGTCGGGTCAGCGGATTTGGGCACACGCTCAAACACCTTGCCGTAGCTGGCGACGACCGTGGCCGCGAAGTCGGCGATCGCCTGCTCGGTGCCGAGCTCGCGGGTCAGCGAAGTGACCCGCCCGCCCTCGATTTGGCAGGCGAGCACCCACTCGAACGGCTGTAGGTCGTTGCAGACGTTGACGGCGAAGCCGTGGGTGGTGACGCCGCGGCTGACATGAAGTCCGATCGCGCCGATCTTCAGGTCGCCGACCCAGACGCCGGTCTCGCCGGGGATCGGGGCGGCCTCGACGCCGTGCTCGGCGAGGGCGTCGATCATCACCTGCTCCAGCCCGCGCACGTAGGCGTGAACGTCGCCGCCGTAGGGGTCGAGGCTGACGATCGGGTAGGCGACCAGCTGGCCGGGACCGTGGTAAGTGACGTGCCCGCCGCGGTCGGTGTCGAGGACTTCGATCCCCTGCCGTTCGTACCACTCCTCGCCCATCGGCAGTTCGGCCGGGGTGACGCGGCGACCCTTGGTGTAGACGGGCGGGTGCTCGAGCAGGAGGAGGACGTCAGGAATCTCGTCCGCCTGACGCCGCGCCTCCAGCGCCGCCTGCAGGCGTAAGCCCTCCTCGTAAGGCACCAAACCGCAGTGGACGACGAGAATCTCGCTGCTCATCTCCACAATCTTGGCAGGGCAGCTCCCTATCCTTGATGACTCTCTGATGGTCCAGTCGAAGGTTCTACGACCAGAATGGCTGCCTGCTGTTGCGCTCAGCTCCGCGCTGGCGGTGTTGATGCTGATCTGGAGCCCGCCGGTCGGTGACCTCGCCGCCCAGGTCTTCCGCGCCGAGCTCTTCAAGCAGGCTGGCCTCGCGATCTGGAACGGCAGCTGGTACGGCGGTCACTACACCCTCACCTACAGCGTCCTCTTCCCTCCGCTGGCGGCGCTGCTCGGGGTGCAGGTGGTCGGCGGCC
Source organism: Solirubrobacterales bacterium (assembly GCA_035472275.1). Lineage (GTDB taxonomy): Bacteria > Actinomycetota > Thermoleophilia > Solirubrobacterales > 70-9 > VAYN01. The sequence goes on along the minus strand of DATIPH010000028.1, from coordinate 52,545 downwards.
TCTCGGTCGTCTCCTCCGCCTACCTCTTCGACCGCCTCGTCCGCGACCGCTGGGGGGCCGAGGCGCGCTGGGCGACGCTCTGGTTCGCGGCCGGCGTTGTCACCCTGCTTGCCGACGGCCAACTCACCTTCGCGCTTGGGGTCGCTTTCGGCCTCGCCTCGCTGCGCTGTCTGCAGGTGCGGCGCGGGCCGCTGGCGATCCTCGCGGCTGCAGCTTGCGCCCTCGCCAGCCCGGTCGCCGGCGTCTTCCTCGCCGGCGTTCTGATCGCCGGGTCGTGGCGGGGGGGACGGCGCTTCAGCCGCATCGCGCTCGGCGCCGGGCTGCTTGCCCTCGCCCTGACGATCGCCCCCAACATCGCCTTCCCTGAGCCCGGCGAATTCCCCTTCGCTGTCTCCTCCTTCGTCGCGATCCCGGTCTGGTGTTTCGGGGCGCTGGTCCTGACCCAGGGGGTGAAGGACGAGGAGCTGGCGCTGCGCCGGGTGATCCTTGGTTACGCGCTGGTCTCGACCGTGATCTTCTTGATGCCGAACGCGCTCGGCGGCAACGCCGTCCGCCTCGGCGCCCTCTTCGGCGGCCCGGTCCTGGCTGCGGTTCTGCTCTCGCGCCGGCCCCGGCCAACCGTCCCGGTCTGGTTCTTCTGGCTGGTGCTGGTGGTGACGATGGTCGGCAGCCTCTACTGGCAGCTGACCGCCAGCGTCGCCCAGATCGCCCGCTCGGTCGGTGATCCATCGACGAGCGCCGCCTACTTCCACCCCGCCGCGAAATGGCTGCGCGCGCACGGTGGCACTGGGGCGCGGATCGAGGTGCCGCCGACGGCCAATCACTGGGAGGCGGCCTACCTGGCGCCGAACTTCGACCTCGCCCGCGGCTGGCTGCGCCAGCTCGACACCACCCGGGACGACGTTTTCTACGACGAAGACCTCAGCAACCGCTCCTACAGCGCCTGGCTGCGCAGCAACGCGATCTCGTATGTCGCCCTTCCCGACGCCCCGCTCGACTACTCCTCGACCGCCGAGCAAAAGCTGATCCTGGCTGAACCGTCGTACCTGAAGCTGAGCTACCAGTCAGAGCACTGGCGCATCTACGCCGTCCGCAACCCAAAACCCCTGGTGGCCCCGATTCCCAGTGCCGGCGGCGCGGCGAAGACGCTCTGGGTCGGCCAGAAGGGCTTCGCCCTCGACGTCACCAAACCGGGCCGCTTCCTGGTCCGCGTCAACTTCACCCCTTACTGGTCGATCACCCGCGGCAGCGGCTGCCTGCTGCGCGGTGGCGACTGGACCGTCGCCCGCACCGCCCACACCGGAGTCCTCCGCGTCGACGCCGACCTCTCGCTAGGCGCGGTCTGGAACGCGGTCACGGGCGCGAAGAAGACCTGCTGACACGCGGTTCCGCGCGTGCGCAAATCGGCCTGTTGACATGCGGGCCGCGGGTGGAATTCTCAGGCGGACAGCGCGGCCGCTGGCCGGCCGCTCGAAACGGGGAGATTCGAAATGAACTTACGTCGAACCACCAGCGGACTCTGCCTCTTGTGCGCGCTCTTCGTCAGCGCGCTCGCGGCTCAAAGTGCTAGTGCGGCAGGCACAACAGCCTATACATGCAAAAACACCGGAGCGGGTGGAACTTTCAAAGCAGCTCACTGCAAACCAAGCGATGCCGGCTCCGGAAACTTTAGCCACGTGGCGATCGCCAACGGCACCACGACAGAAATCACCATCAGCGATCTGAACACAGCGGGAGAACACACTGGCGCAATTCTAAAAGACACTATAGCGGGCTCAGCCGTGGAACTGACAGCGAAAGAAGTGTCAGGCTCGGGCACTATGTCGAACGGCACGGAAGCCGGTGAAATGTTCGCGTCGGGTGAAGGTGTCCTCGTCTACTCGGGGGTCACCGAGGACCTTCTGGGCTGTGAAGTAATTGGCATACCTGGCGGGCCTGGGGTCATCGAAACGAAGACGCTGATTGCGACGACGAAGGGCCTGGGCGACAAGCTGAAAGTTTCACCGAAAGCTGGAATCGTACTGGCTGAATTCGAACTGAAAAATTGCATATTTGGGACGGTTCTGACGAAAGTTGTCGGCAGCGTGCTGGGGGATCCCGACGGGGCAACAGTGAACACTGTGCACAACACGGTTACAGCCGATAAAACCGTCAGAACAAATAACGTCGCGACGGGACCCGTTGTTGGGATCGCAGGAACGCTGACAATCAGCGGCCGCAGCGGTGGGTCGGGACCGTACACGCCACTGAGCGTCACAACATGAACGGGTAGCCATGAAAGGCTCTTGTGAGCGACGCCGCGATCGACCGGCGTCGCTCAGAGCGCCAGCGAGAGGGGCTCTTCGAGCAGCGCTTTAACGCGCGCCAGGAACTGGGCGCCGTCGGCGCCGTAGAGGATGCGGTGGTCGCAGGCGAGGGTGACTTCCATCAGGTGGGCGGGGACGATCTCGCCGTCGCGGACGGCGGGTCGCTCCTCGATCGCGCCGACGGCGAGGATCCCGGCCTGCGGGGTGTTGATCACGGCGGAGAAGTTGGTGATCCCGAACATCCCCAGGTTGGAGACGGTGAAGGTGCCGCCGGAGAGCTCCGGCGGGGTGATCGAGCCGTCGCGGACTTTGCCGGCCAGCGCCCGTGAGTCGGTCGCGAGCTGGCGCAGGCCCTTCTTGTCGGCGTCGAACACCGTGGGAACTACGAGTGCGTCCTGCGCCGCAACCGCGACCCCGACGTTGACCCGCGAGTAAAGCTCGAAGCGCCCGTCCTTATAAGAACCGTTCGCCCTGGGGAACTCTTTCAGCGCCAGCGCGCAGGCCTTGACCACCATGTCGTTGAACGAGGGCACGACCTCACCCTCACCCGCCATCGCCTTGATCTTCCCCCGCGCCTCGACGGCCCGGCTCATGTCGATCACCGTTTCGAGGTAGAAGTGCGGCGCCGTCGCCTTCGACTCCGACATCCGCCGGGCAACAACCTGCTGCAGTTTCGAGAGCTCCTCGACGGTGACCTGCCCCTTGGCCGTCTCGGGTGCCTCGCTGGTGGCTGGGGAGGAAGACGCGGACACAGGAGACGCGGGTCTCCCACCCTCTTCCCGCTGGGTGGAGGGTGGGAGACCCGCGTCTCCCTCCGCCGCCTTCTTCACGTCCTTCTTGACAATCCGCCCGCCCGGTCCCGAGCCAGCTACCCGAGAGAGGTCGACGCCGCGTTCCTTCGCCAAGCGTTTGGCCACCGGCGACGCTTTGATCCGCTCACCACCGTCTGAGGGACCAGCTTCAGCGGTTGGCGCAGCGGCGGGAGAATCAGCCGATCCTTCCGCGGGTGGCGGGGTAGGGGGGCCCACCCCCGAGGAAGCTTTAGCTACCGCAGGGGGTGGGGGGTCCCCTGCCCCGACAGGACCCGCGGACTGACCGCTTGGTCCCTCCCCCGCATCACCAACCACCGCAATCGGCTCTCCGATCGGCAACGTCGCGCCCTCCTGCGCCAGGATCTCCGTCAGCGTCCCGGCAACGTCGGACTCGTAGGCCATGTTCGCCTTGTCCGTCTCGATTTCGACGATCTCGTCGCCGATCGCGATCTCGTCCCCGACCTGCTTCATCCAGGTAATGATCGTGCCCTCCTCCATCGAGTCGGAAAGGCGCGGCATCACGATCTCGGCCATCAGCGCGCCCCCTCGAGCGTCGCCAGCGCCGCGGAGACCACGTGCTCGGAGTGCGGGATCGCCGCCTGCTCGAGCCGTTTCGAGTACGGCATGTGGACGTCGGCGCCGGTCACCCGCTGCACCGGTGCGTCAAGGTGATCGAAAGCCTGCTCGGTGATCAGCGTCGCCAGGTTGGCGCCGACACCGCCGTGGGGCCAGCCCTCCTCGACGATCACCGCCCGGTTCGTCTTGCGGACCGACTCGAGGATCGTGTCGAGGTCCAACGGGCGCAGCGTGCGCGGGTCGATCACCTCGGCCTGCGCCCCGTGCTCGCTCGCCAGTTTCTCCGCCGCTTCCTCGGCCACCTGCGCCATCTTGAGGATTGCGATGATCGTGACGTCGTCACCCTCGCGCCGCACCGCTGCTTTGCCGAACTGAAGCACAGTGTCGTCATTGTCCGGGACCTCGCCGCGGATGCCGTAGAGACTCTCGTGCTCGATGAAGACGACCGGGTTCTCGTCGCGAATCGCCGCCTTCAGCAGGCCCTTGGCATCGGCCGGGGTCGAGGGGCAGGCGACCAGCAGCCCCGGCACCTGCAGGTAGAGGGCCTCGAAGCTGTGCGAGTGGGTCGGCCCCAGTTGGTGGCCACCGCCGCCCGGCATCCGGATCACCATCGGCACCCGTGCCTGGCCGTTGAACATGTAGGGGATCGCGGCGGCGTGGTTGATGATCTGGTCCAGCGCCAGCAGCGAGAAGTTGACGGTCATCAGCTCGACGATCGGCCGCAGCCCGTTCATCGCTGCGCCGACGCCGGCACCGACGATCGTGTTCTCGGAGATCGGGGTGTCGCGAACCCGGCGCTCGCCGAACTCGTCGAGCAGGCCCTCGGTCACCTTGAAGGCACCCTGGAAGACGCCGACGTCCTCGCCCATCACGAAGACGGACTCGTCGCGCCGCATCTCCTCCGCCATCGCGTCGCGCAGTGCCTCCCGCATCCGCAGCTCCGCCATCAGGATCCACCCTCCTCGGCGTTGACCGGACGCTCGCCCTGGTCCTGGGGCTCTGAACCCTCGGGCGCGCCGTTGCGGTCCTGGATCCGGTGCTCGCGCGCGTCCATCGCGTCACCGTGGACGGCGGGGTTGGGCCGCTCGCCCTCCTCCTCGATCTCGGCGTAGGCGGCGCCGGCCTCGGCCAGCTCCCGCGCGGCGTCGGGCATTTCCGCCTCGTGCTCGCCGCGGTGGGTCTCCGGGCTGCGCTCGTCGACCGCGTACCAGCCACCCGGCTCGGTCGACATCGCATAGAGGTTTTCGTACATCGTGTCGAGCGGCGGCTCCGGCGAGTTCTCGGCGAACTCGACCGCGGCGGTAACCGCTTCCTCGGCGGTGTCGCGAGCTTGCTGCACCTCGCGATCGCCCAGCACCCCGGCCTCCACGCAACGGCGGGCGAAGCTCTCGATCGGGTCTTTCTCACGCCACTCGTCGACCTCCTCGCGCTCGCGGTAGACCTCGGGGTCGGCGGCCGAGTGGCCGCGGTAGCGGTAGGTGACGACCTCAAGCAGGGTCGGCCGCGCGTCTTCTCGCGCCGTCCGCAGGCCCTCGGCGACGCTCTCGCGGACGGCGACGACGTCCATCCCGTCGGCTCGTGTGCCGGGGACTCCGTATCCCTCGGCCTTCTTTGAGAGGTCGGTCTGGGCCGAGTGGCGCTCGACCGCGGTCCCCATTCCATAGAGGTTGTTCTCGACCAGGAAGAGGACCGGCAGGGTCCACAAGGCCGCCAGGTTCATCACCTCGCCGAAGTTGCCGGTGTTGGAGGCGCCGTCGCCGAACATGCAGACGGTCACCGCGTCTTCGCCCTTGTATTGGGAGGCGAGGCCGAGGCCGGCGGCGATCGGCAGGTTGCCGCCGACGATTCCGTAGCCGCCCATGAAGCGGCGCTCGGCGTCAAAGATGTGCATCGAGCCGCCGCGGCCGCCGCTGGTGCCGTCGACCCGACCGAAGAGCTCGGCCATCACCCGCTTGGGGTCGGTGCCGCGGGCGATCGCGTGGCCATGGGTGCGGTAGGTCCCGATCAGGAAGTCCTCCTCGCGCATCACCGAGGTGGTGCCGACGATCGTCGCCTCCTCGCCGATCGCCAGGTGCAGGAAGCCGCCGGCTTTGGCGCGCTGGTACTGGCGCCCGGCCTCCTCCTCAAAGCGCCGGATCAGGGCCATCCGAGCGAGCAACTCGTAACAGGCGGCGGCGTCGGGCAGGCCAGGCATCGAATTCACCTTAGCTAGAGCCGGCTACCTCTACTGCCTGCTCGAGCTGATCGTCCCCCCAAAAGACCCGCTCGCCGACGACGACCGCGGGGACGCCTTCGACGCCGCGCGCCGCGGCCTCCTCGGTCGCCGCCCGCAGTGCGTCCTTCACCGCCTTGGTCTCGATCGCTTTCAGCAATGCCCTGGGGTGGAGCTCGCAGGCGGCGCCGGCGATCATCACGTTGTCGGGATCGCTGAGGTCGCGGCCGGCGGCGAACTGCTGGCGGAAGGCGGCGAGCGAGAAGGAGACGGCGCGGCCGGTCTGCTTGGCGAAGGTCGCGACCCGCATCGCGGTAAGCATGTTGCCCGGCCAGGGATCGGGCCAGACGATCGGCGGCAACCCGTAGGCGGAAGCGCGGCGCTCGCACTCGGCCATCCCCGCATTACGGTCCGGCCCTTGTCCCCAGGACGAGCGGCCGAAAGTGTGGAAAAGCCCACCGAGCAGGATCGGCTGCCACTCCGGCTGCTCCAGCCCCGCCTCGGTGAAGAGCCCGCTGATCCGCTCGGCCGAGAGGTACGCGTAGGGCGAGCCGAGGTCGTAGTAGAAGGTCGTCTTAGGCGTGGATTGCCCAGCCATCAACTGCTCTTGCCGCATCGAGGACCGCCTCGGACACCGTCGGGTGCGGATGCACGATCCGCGAGAGCTCCTGGTAGCCGCCCTCGAGCGCCATCGTCGCGACCAGCTCGGCGATCATGTCGCAGGCGCGGTTGCCGACGATGTGGGCGCCCAGCACCTCGCCGTACTTGGCGTCGACGACGAGCTTGACGATCCCGTCTTTGTCGTCGTAGACCGTGCCCGCGCCCTCGCCGGAGATTTTCTGTTTGCCGATCTTCACCTCGTGGCCGGCCTCTTTGGCGGCCGCCTCGGTGAGGCCGACGCTGGCGACCTGGGGGTGGGTGAAGGTGGCGCCGACCATCAGCTCCTGGTCGACCGGGTGGGTCTCGACGCCGCCCGCTTTCTCGACCGCGACGACGCCCTCCTCCTCAGCCTTGTGGGCAAGCGCCTTCTTGTTGACGAGGTCGCCGATCGCGTAGACCTTGGAGTTCGTGGTCTGCCCGTAAGGATCGACTTTGACCTTGCCGTTCTCCTCAAGCTCGACGCCGGCCTCTTTCAGACCCAGGCCCTCGACGTCGGGCCGCCGGCCGCCGGCGATGCAGAGGTAGTCGACCTCGGCCGACTTGTCGCCGTAGCTGAACTTGACCGACTTCTTGCCGACCTCGACGTTCTCCACCGGCGCTCCGGTCGAGACCTCGATCCCCTGTTTCTTGAAGACCCGTTCGACGATCTTCGCGATGTCCTTGTCCTCTGCGGGGAGGATCTGGTCGAGCATCTCGATCAGGATCACCTCAGTGCCGAAGCGGGCGTAGGCGGAGGCGATCTCCGAGCCCGAGGCACCGGCACCGACGACGGCGATCTTCGCCGGCTGCTCGGCCAGCGACCAGGCGCCCCAGGTGTCGAGGACGCGCTCGCCGAACTCGACTCCCGGGATCGCCGAGGCGACCGATCCGGTGGCGAGGACGACGGCTTTCGCCTCGTATACCTCGTCGCCGACCTTGACGTTGCCCTCGGGCGTGAGCGAGCCCTCGCCCTCGATCGTCGTCACCTTGTTTTTCTCCCAGAGGAAGCTGACGCCTTTGGAGAGCGAGTCGGAGACCGCGCCGCGGCGCACCTGCAGCGCGTTCCAATCGAGCTTGATCCCCGATCCGTCGATCCCGAGCTCGGCGCCGTTCTTGGCCTCGGAGTAGATCTCGGCCGTGCGCAGCAGCGTCTTCGCCGGGATGCAGGCGTAGTTGAGGCAGCGCCCGCCCGGTTTGTCGCGCTCGACGACGGCAGTCTTCTGGCCGAGTTGGGCGGCGCGAATCGCCGCCACATAGCCGCCTGGGCCACCCCCGATGATGATGGTGTCGAAGGAATCTGGCATCGGAGCTGAGCCTATAGGAGTACTTTCACCGGCCCGTCCACGTGCTTGTAGATCCCCCTATCGGACTATCCGGCGCGCCGGGCGCGGTCAATCGCGCGGCATCCGCTCCGGCATCTGGATCCGCGCCATCGCCTTAACCATGAAGAAGAAGAGGGTGCCGGTGACGGCGAGCAGCGCCAGCGTCCCGCCGAACTGGGCCACGGTGGTCGCTTCGACCATCAGCCCGTAGACGGCGCCGAAGATGAGGAAGACGAGGATCAGCTGGAAGCCGAGCACGGCCCAGTAGCGCGCCTTCCACATCCCCCACGACATCACGCCCATAATCAGCGCCGGCGCCAGCACCTGGACGAGTTTCGGTTTCTCGGCGTCGACCTTCACGCCGGCCAGATAGCCGGCGATGATCGAGATCGCGACGAGGGCGGTGAGCACGGCACCGACCGTCACCACCGCCGGCCGCTGGCCCTCGGCCAACGGCTCCAGTGCCTCGCGCGCGGCCTGGTTGCGTTCCTCGGCCTTCGCGTAGCCGGCCATCATCCGATTCGCGCCGCCGGGCGGTGAGTCGCTTGGTTCCGCCCCCCGTGCCTTGCGCTTGCGCCGCTCCTCAGCCACCCGGCGCCACCCCTTTCTCGGGGGCAAAGGCGCGGCGCAGTGCTTCCGCTGCTACTTCGGGGTGGGGGGCGTCGCGGATCGCGCGCACGACGCAGAGCCGCTGGGCACCTCCGCGCACAACCTCTTCGGCGTTGAGCGGGCTGATGCCACCGATCGCGAAGAACGGGTGGGCCGCGTGCTGGGCGGCGTAGCCGATCAGCTCCAGCCCGACCCCCGGCCGCCCCGGTTTCGTCGGCGTCTCCCAGATCGGGCCGACGGCGATGTAGTCGACCGGCAACTCGGTGGCGGCGTCGATTTCGGCCTCGGAGTGGGTCGAGAGGCCGACGATCGCGTCGGGGCCGAGTAGCGCCCGCGCCGCCTCGACTTCGCCTGCTTTGCCGACGTGGACGCCGTCGGCGTCGCAGCTGCGCGCCAGCCCGGGATCGTCGTTGACGATGAAGAGCGCGCTGAAGGTGTCGGCGACCCGCCGGTAGGTGGCGGCGGCGCGTTCGATCTCCGCTCGCCCGAGCTCCTTCTCCCGCAGCTGGACGATGTCGACCCCGCCGCCGAGCGCCGCCCGCAGCAGCGCTTCGGGGTCCTCGCCGCCGGGCCGCGCTTCGGCGCAGAAATAGAGACGGGCAGTGCGCAGACGCTCGCGCAGCAGCGGGCCGTTTCCCTCGGGGGGAGAAAAGCTCATGCGTCGATTATCACCCCTATCGGGGGGACCACCGGAGTCACTCTTCCGTTGCACTCCTGTTGCGCAGTCGTTGCACAGGAGTAGCATCGTGGTACCGGGAGCCCGATAAGGGCTGAGAGGGTGGCGACAAGGCCACCGACCGTTTGAACCTGATCCGGGTAATGCCGGCGGAGGCAAGTGGCTTGTCGGAGAAGCGCAGTTACGACGCGATATTCGTAGGCGGTGGGGTGATCGGCCTCGCCTCTGCCTGGCGGGCAGCCCAGCGCGGGGCGCGGGTCGCTGTCCTCGAGCGGGCCGAGCCGCCGGCCGGGGCGACCCGGGTGGCGGCGGGGATGCTGGCGCCGGTCGGCGAGCTGACCTTTGGCGAGCCGGAGCTGCTGGAGCTGACCCTGGAGTCGGCGGCGCTCTATCCCGAGTTCGTCGCCGAGCTGGAGGGCGCGAGCGGGCAGCTGACCGGCTACGCCCAGGAGGGCGCCCTGCACGTCGCGCTCGACGGTGATGAGGCGGCGCAGCTGCGCCGCGTCCATGACCTGCAGCGCTCGCTCGGGCTCGAGGCCGAGTGGCTGGGGCCGCGCCGCTGTCGTGCGCTCGAGCCCGGCCTGACCCCGTCCTTCCATGGCGGCGTCTTCGCCCCCGGCGAGGCGGCGATCGACCCGCGGGCGCTGGCGACGGCGCTGGCGTCCGCGCTGGTCGCCGCAGGTGGTGAGCTGCGGACCGGATGCGAGGTCGTCGACGGGATCTTCGGCGATGACCGCCTGGTCGGGGTGCGGACCGGCGACGGCGAGGAGCTCCGCGCCGACGCCGTCGTGCTCAGCAGCGGCGCCTGGTCCGGGACGACGGAGTGGCTGCCGGAGCACGCCCGCCCGCCGGTGCGGCCGGTCAAGGGCGAGGTGATGGAGCTGCGCGGGCGCGACGGCGCCGCCGCGCCCTGCAGGCGGATCGTCTGCTCGGAGCGCGTGTACCTGGTGCCCCGGCAGGACGGTCGCCTGATCGTCGGTGCCACGGTCGAAGAGCGCGGCTTCGACACCGCGGTCAGCACCGGCGGCGTCTACGAGCTCCTGCGCGAGGCGATCCGGCTTCTCCCCGACGTCGCCGAGATGGAGATCGTCGACACGATCGCCGGCCTGCGACCCGGCACCCCCGACAACCTGCCGCTGATCGGCCCCGGCGAGATCGACGGCCTCGTCCTCGCCACCGGTCACTTCCGCAACGGCATCCTCCTGGCGCCGCTGACCGCCGAGCGGATTGCCGCCCACCTGACGCGATCCAGTTTTGGGTCGGATACCGGCACGAACCTGGATCGCATCGGCTCGGGGGTGGCGCGATGAGGATCGAGCTGAACGGCGAGGCGCGAGAGCTCGCTGAGGGCGCGACCCTCGCCGAAGCGGCGCGCGAGGCCGGCGCCCCCGAGGACGCCCGCGGCGTCGCCGTGGCGCTCGACGGCGAGGTCGTGCCGCGTGGGGAGTGGGAGGCGACGCAGCTGCGCGACGGCCAAGCCGTCGAGGTGCTGGCGGCGATCCAGGGCGGCGCCCCGGAGGCTGACGAAACCTGGGAGCTCGGCGGCCGCGAGTGGACCTCGCGGCTGATCGCCGGCACCGGCGGCTTCCGCTCGCTGGAGCAGATGGAAGCGGCGCTCGGCGCGGCCGGGACCGAGATCGTCACCGTCGCCCTGCGCCGAATCGACCCCGCCGCCGAGGGCTCGGTGCTCGAGGTGATCGACCGCCTCGGCCTCTTCGTCCTCCCCAACACGGCCGGTTGCTACACCGCCCGCGACGCGGTCCGCACCGCCAAGCTCGCCCGCGAGGCCTTTCAGACCGAGTGGATCAAGCTGGAGGTGATCGGCGACGACCGCACCCTCTACCCGGACGCGGTCGAGCTGCTCGACGCCGCCGAACAGCTGGTCGCCGACGGCTTCACCGTCCTCCCGTACACCAACGACGACCCGATCCTCGCCCGCCGCCTCGAGGAGGCCGGCTGCGCGGCGGTGATGCCGCTGGGATCGCCGATCGGCTCCGGCGCCGGCATCCGCAACCCGTACAACATCGCGATCATCACCGAAGGGGCAGAGGTGCCGATCATCCTCGACGCCGGGATTGGCACCGCCTCCGACGCCGCCCTGGCGCTGGAGCTGGGCTGCGACGCGGTCCTCGCCGCCAGCGCCATCTTCGGCGCCGAGGACCCGACGGCGATGGCCCGCGCCCTGCACGGGGCGGTCGAGGCCGGCCACGCCGCCCGTCTCGCCGGTCGCATCCCGAAACGCACCCACGCCGAGGCCTCGACCGCCTACCAGGGTTTGCCCGAACTCTCCTGAGCAGATCCCACGGCGGGCCTTTACGATGGGCGCCTCGCCCCTGTAGCTCAGTCGGTTAGAGCGGCGGCCTTTTAAGCCGCGCGTCGCGGGTTCGAATCCCGCCGGGGGCACTCTCGCATGGGGACCCATGATCGCAGCCGAGGCGTGAGTTGAGCGAGCTCGTGCTCGTGCTCGGTGCCGGCTTCGGCGGGCTCGAGCTGACCACCATGCTCGCGGAGGTGGGCGGCGGCGAGATCGAGGTGACGCTGATCGACAAGGGCGACGCCTTCGTCTTCGGCTTTTCGAAGCTTGACCTGATGTTCGGCCGTGCGCAGCCGGAGGAGGTGCGCCTCCCCTATGGCGAGATCGCGAAGCCGGGGGTGCGGGTGCTGCGGGAGACGATCACGGCGATCGACCCCGAGGCCCGGCGTGTCACGACCGATGCAGGCGTGCACGAGGCTGACTTCTTGGTGGTCGCGCTGGGCGCCGATTACGACATCGACGCCACTCCCGGCCTCGCCGCCGCCGGCAACGAGTTCTACTCGGTGGCTGGCGCCGAACGGCTGGCCGAGATTCTGCCTACCTTCTCACAGGGACACGCCCTGATCGGGATCTGCGGGGCACCGTTCAAGTGCCCGCCGGCGCCGAGTGAGTGCGCGCTGCTGCTCGACGAGGAACTGACCAGGCGCGGCGTCCGCGAGGCCTGCCGGATCTCCTACGTCACTCCGCTGGGCTCGCCGGTGCCGCCGTCGCCGCGGACCTCGGCCGCTCTGGCCGAGGAGTTCGCGGCGCGGGGGATCGAGCTGATCCCGGGCCATGGCGTCCGCGCCCTCGACCCCGAGCGCAGCGTCGCCGTCCTCGACGACGACAGCGAAATCCCGTTCGATCTCTTTCTCGGTGTGCCGAAGCACCGCGCCCCCGAGGTCGTCGTCGCCAGCGGCATGACCGAGGACGGCTTCGTGCCGGTTGATTCGGCCACGCTCGAGACCCGCTTTCCCGGCGTCTACGCCGTCGGCGACGTCGCCACCGCCGGGGTGCCGAAGGCAGGGGTCTTCGCCGAGGGCGCCGCCCGCATCGTCGCCCAGGCCCTGCTCGCGGAGCTCGCCGGCGGCGATCCACCCGGCCCCCATCTCGGGCGCGGCACCTGTTACATCGAGTTCGGCGAGGGCCGGGTCGGCAGCGTCGACATCGACTTCCTCTCCGGTCCCGAACGAACCGGGACTTTCAATCCCCCTTCCACCGATCAGGTGGCGGAGAAGGAACGCTTCGGCTCCAGCCGCCGCGCCCGCTGGTTCGGTTCGTAGGCCATCGCGATGAGCCGCCCCAATGAAGCTGCCGGCGCCCGCCACGACGAGCACCTGCTGCGTGTTCCCTGTGACGTCGAGGGCGAAGACGATGTTCGCCTGCAGCGGATCCACGACGAGGTCGAGCGCGGCTTCGACGCGCTGCGTGACGTTGACGACGGGGTCTCGATCTTCGGCTCCGCCCGCATCCCCGAGGACCATCGCTGGTACGACCTCTGTCGCGAGACCGCGGCCTGCCTGGTCGACCACGGCTTCAGCGTCATCACCGGCGGCGGCCCCGGGCTGATGGAGGCGGCCAACCGCGGCGCCGCCGAGGCCGGCGGCCTCTCGATCGGCCTCGACATCGAGCTGCCGCACGAGCAGCACCAGAACCCCTACGTCAACCGCGCCCTCCACTTCCACTACTTCTTCGCCCGCAAGCTGATGTTCGTCCGCTACGCCCGCGCCTTCGTGATCATGCCCGGCGGCTTCGGCACCCTCGACGAGATGTTCGAGAGCTTGACCTTGATCCAGACCAACCGGATCAAGCACTTCCCGACGATCCTCGTCGACTCCGCCCACTGGAAGCCCCTGCTCGCCTGGATCGACGACACCCTCGAGGACGACGGCCTGATCGGCCGCGATGACAAAGAGCTGCTCGTCACCGTCGACACTCCGAGCGAAGTCTGCGACCACGTGCTGCGCGCGAAAGCGCGCCAGCGTCAGCTGGCCTGAAGCTCGAGCCGCTGGGCTCGGCGGATGCTCTCGGCGCGGGACTCGGGCACCCCTGCCTCGGCGGCGAGCTCGGGCCAGGTCAGGACCGCCGCTCGGACCTCCTCGAAGACCCGCTCGGCGGTGCCCCGTTTCAGCGCGGCATTGCGCGCCACCGCCTCGAGGTCGGCGAGCGTGAACCCGTCGCGCTTGCCGTTCAGGCTCATCTGATGCACGCGCGTCCACCTGTTGTCGGGCTGATAGGCGTAGGTGACGTCGTAGGCGGGGGAGAGGGACCAGGCGCCGGCGCGGTCCATCAGGAAGGCGACGTTCTTGACGTGGTCGTCCTGGTTGCGAGCGACGACGTTGAAGACCATGCGCCGGAACTGCTGCTCGAGCTCGGCGGTCCTCAGCTCCAGCCGCCGCATCGCCGCGAAGGCCTGCTCGTAGGAATGGCTCAGCGGTTCGTTGTAGTCGATGTGGAGGAGGGCGCCCAGGCTCTGCATGTGGAGCTTGTCATCGCCCTCGACCCGGTCAAATCGCTTCGTCATGAAGTGGTTGCGCCCGCCCTCGCTCCAGACCCGGCAGGGCATCATCTCGACCCCGGCCGCGGCGGCCATCCGGGCATAGGCCAGCTCGATCAGCCCGTACCCTTCGGCCTCGCCCGGAGTGCGGCCGTCCTTGACCCCGTCGAACTTGAGCAGCCAGTACTCGAACCCGGGCCCGGCGTCAATCTGACCCGAGCGCAGCTCGCCGGTGCGCGGGTTCCAGGCGATCACCGCCTTCGCCCGGGCACCGCCCGCCGAGGTGCCGACACTCAGCATCTGCCGCATCGCCTCGCGCTCTTCTCCGCGCTTCAGCGAGGCGACCAGCTTCGCCCGCTCGGTCAGAACCTCCGAGGCGAGCTCGACCAGCGCGTCGAGCTGGATCGCGTCCGCTGCCGAGCCGGGTTCGGCGAGGGCGGGGACGAACTCGAGCGCCCCCATCCCACGGGCGCCGACGTAACAGAGCCGCTCGACGGTGCCGGCGTCCGCCGGGTCGCGACCCTGAGCTTCCAGCCAGGTGTCCATCACGCTGCTGCCGTAGCGGTCGGGGAGGCTGTCCGCGAGCAGGCCGGGAAGGCCGTGGAACGTCTCCGGATTGAGTGCCGGGAAGGTGTAGGGGGCGGTTCGGAGGGGCATCGCCAGCGGCGCGACCTCGATGCCGCTGGCGGCGAACTCCGCGTCGTACTGGAACACCGCTGCGGTCGCGCCGGGCTCGTCGAGGACGCCGCCGATCCGCCGCCCCCAGAGATGGACCGCGGCTTCCGAGCTCACGGTTCCGGCTCATCTGGGGAGGGACGCTCGCCCCAGGTCCAGGTCCCGCCCGGATCCTTGCCGTCAGCCTTCTCTCGCGCCCGCTGCCGTTGGCGCCCGCGCGTTTCGAGCCGCTCGATCGGGCTTGGCAGCGGCTCCGAGACGACGACGTCGAGGCGGTCGAGCTGACCCAGCGCCCGCAGGATGCGGATGAAGCTCTCGAGTTGGATGCCGCCGCCACGCTCGAGCCGCTCGAGCGTGGTCTTGGAAACGCCCGCCTCGGCGGCGAGACTCGCCTGGCTGAGGTTCCGCTCGAGCCGGGTCCGCGCGATGCGCTTGCCCAGCTCGGCGAGTACGGCCTCGTCGGTTATCGGATTGTCGATCCTCATAATTATTTAAAAGACAAGAGTTAACGGCCGAATTAGCCTTTAATTCGTTTCTTTACGAGAGTTAGTGTAGATCCCTATCTTAGAGATCAAGAAATAACTAGTGCAAAACAGAGAGTTAAGCCCGAAAGCAGCGTCTAATTCTCTGCTTTTGCAGAGTTAGTGCCGGAAATGGCGGTGCTTGGTGAAGACCATCGCCACGCCCTGGGCGTCGCAGGCCTCGATCACCTCGCCGTCGCGTTTCGAGCCGCCGGGCTCGATCACCGCGGTTGAGCCCGCCTGAATCGCCAGCTCGGGGCCGTCGGCGAAGGGGAAGAAGGCGTCGGAGGCGACGGCGGAGCCGGCCAGCAGGGACCCCGCCTCCTCGCCGCGGGCGTCGCGGCACTTCTCGACCGCGAGCCGGACCGAGTCGACGCGGCTCATCTGCCCGGCGCCGATCCCCAGCGTCGCCCCGCCCTTGGCGATCACGATCGCATTGGAGCGGACCCGGCGGCAGACGGTCCAGGCGAAGCACATGTCGTCCCACTCTTGGTCGCTCGGCTCGCGCTTGGTGACGACCTCCATGATCTCGCGCGGCTCGGGGTCGCCGTCGCGGTCCTGGATCAGGAGCCCGCCGTGGACGCGCTTGACGTCGCGTTCGTCGGGATCGGCTTGGCGCCGCTCCTCTTCGCAGAGGATCCGGATCGCCTCCTTCTGCTGCAGCACCTCCAGCGCCCCCTCCTCGTAGCCGGGCGCGATCAGCACCTCGACGAAGTTCTCGTGCAGCTTCTCCGCCAGCTCGACCGCGATCGGGCGGTTGAGGGCGATGATGCCGCCGTAGGCAGAGACCAGGTCGCAGGCGAGTGCCTTCAGGTAGGCCTCGAGCGGGTCGGCGCCGATCGCCACCCCGCAGGGGTTGTTGTGCTTGACGATCACGCAGGCCGGCTGGTCGAAGTCACTGACCAGGCTGCGGGCGGAGTCGAGGTCGAGGACGTTGTTGAAGGAGAGCGCCCGGCCGTGCAGCTTCGAGACCCGCGAGAGGACGTGGCTGCGGATGCCCGCCTCCGAGTAGAGCGCCGCCCGCTGGTGCGGGTTCTCGCCGTAGGAGAGGTCGAGCACCTTCTCGTAGGCGACTGCGAGGTGTTCGGGAAAGTTCTCGTACTCGGTCGAGAACCAGCGGCTGATCGCGGCGTCGTAGCGCGCGGTCTGGGCGAAGGCCTCGTTGGCGAGCCAGTGCCGGGTCGAGGCGGAGACCTCGCCGCCGCTCTCCTCGAGCTCAGCGCAGACCGCGTCGTAGGACTCCGGCTTGACGACGACGGCGACGCCCTCGTGGTTCTTGGCGGCCGCCCGGATCATCGTCGGGCCGCCGATGTCGATGTTCTCGATCGCCTCGGCCGCCGGCACCTCGTGGCCGGAGACGGTCTGCTCGAACGGGTAGAGGTTGACGCAGACGACGTCGATCGGCTCGATCCCCTCGCGCTCCAGCGTCGCCATGTGCTCGGGGTCGTCGCGGCGCGCCAAGAGCGCCGCGTGCAGTCGTGGGTGGAGCGTCTTCACCCGCCCGTCGAGGATCTCTTCCTGGCCGGTGAACTCGGAGACGTCGGTCACCTCGATGCCCGCCTCGCGCAGGGCGCTGGCGGTGCCGCCGGTGCTGAGGATCTCGACCCCGAGCGCCGCCAGGCTCTTGGCGAAGTCGGCGACGCCGGTCTTGTCGGAGACCGAGATCAGAGCCCGGCGCACCCGGATCGCGCCGTCAGCGGCGGTCTCGCTGGGGGTGTCTGCCAAAGGCTCAGTCATCGATGGCGACCGTGCGCGGGTCGCCGGGGTCGATCCTAACCCTGCCCGCCGCGATCATGCGGATCGCCTCCGGGTAGAGCTCGTGCTCGACCGCGTGGATCGAGACCTCGAGCGCCTGCCGGTCGCGCCCGACCGGCACCGGCACCGGGCGCTGCACGATCACCGGCCCGGTGTCTACTCCCTCGTCGACGAAGTGGACGCTGACACCGGTCTCCTGGACGCCGGCCGCCAGTGCCTGGCCGATCGCGTCGAGGCCGGGGAACTGCGGCAGCAGCGCCGGATGGATGTTGACGACGCGGTTGCGGAAGCGGGCGACGAACGGTTCGCTCAGCAGCTGCATGTAGCCGGCGAGGACGACCAGGTCCGGGTGGCGGCCGTCGACCCAGTCCGCCAGCGCCGCGTCGCGCCCGATCCGGTCCTCGTAGGCGTCGACGGGGAAGACCGCGGTCTCGACCCCCGCCGCGACCGCCCGCTCCAGCGCCCGCGCCGCCGGCTTGTCGGAGCCGACGCCGACGACCTCGATCCCGTCGCGGCCGTGAACGGAATCGAGGATCGCCTGCAGGTTCGTGCCGCTGCCCGAGGCGAGGACGACGAGCTTGAAGATGCCGGCCATTGCCCGGCATCTTGCCGCAACAGGCGCAGCGGCGACCCGAGCCCGGCCCGCTCATGGTCCGTCGAAGATTTGTGTACCGCCCTTGACAGACGGCCTTGTTTGTGTTCCTATTTCGAACCGACGGAACAAGCATCCACGGGAGGGGAGGCAAGGGTGTTCCAAGGCAGGAGAGATCACACGCCTGACAGCGTCTGTCAGGTGCCACAACGCACCGGCAAGAAGCACAGCCGCGCCCGAAGTTAGCGCTCGATACCTCGAAGGAGTCATGAGCCGGTCATGCCCTCAGCGATGACCTCTCATTCATTGCTCAAAAAGTCTGCAAGCAAAGTTCATAGCTTCCTCCCAGTCAAAACAGCAACAGCCACCGAAAGGAAACTCAGTCCATGTTGAAGAAAATCATGCTGGCCATGGCGGCACTCGCCGTCTCGGCAGCGTTCCTCGGAGCGGGCAGCGCCTCTGCCGCCACGCTCTACAAAACCACGGCGAAAACCACTCTGGTGCCGGTTGGAACGACGTTCACGGCGACCCTGCCCTTTTGGAACGGTAAAGAAGCGCCGACTTTCGAACAGATGTGGGCATTTAGGAACGAAGAAACGGGACTTGGCGCTTGCATGAACTCAAGTATTACCTTCAAAGTGACCCAGAACAGCGGGGGAACTTTCAAAGCAGTACCTACCGCGGCGAATTTCTCGACGAGTCCCGCGTTCTGTACCCCCTTCGTTATATGGTTGAACGAAGGAACGCAGGAATTGTCGGTGACCGGAAGCTCAACCGTCAACGGGACCGAAACCGCTTGGCTGGGCACGAAATTCTCGTTCAACTGGCTAGAAAATGGGTCATGGGTGCGGTCTGGTGGGTTCACCGGCGCCACCGGTAGCCCGCCCTCGAAAGGTGTTTTCGTGCAGCAGCCGACGGCGGCCAAAGCACCGATCTCGCTCAATCTGGTGAAAGCGCCGATGTCCAAAGAATCGACGTACAACCTCACGGCGAAGTTCGTCTTCACCGGCGAAGCGGCCGCTTGGTCGTTCGGCTAATACCCAGTACGTCGTTGTGGGTGGATGGGGGCCGAGTGGCTCCCATCCACCCTTTCTCCTCGCTCGAGGCTTCGCCGGTATCTAGCCCGAGGCCGGCGCCACGGCGATGTCCTCCAGTGCGAACTTCCCGTTGGCGTCGTCGGGGTCGCCGAGCGGGTAGTGGCCGCTGAAGCAGGCGTCGCAATGTTCGTCGGGGCTGCCCCCGATCGCCTCGTAGACGCCGGCCATCGAGAGGTAGGCGAGCGAGTCGGCGTCGAGCTCGTCGGCGATCTCCTCGACGCTGCGGCCGTGGGCGATCATCTCCTCGCGGGTCGACATGTCGACGCCGTAGTGGCAGGGGTTGCGGATCGGCGGCGCCGAGATCCGCAGGTGCACCTCGGCGGCGCCGGCGTCGCGCAGCATGCCGACGATCTGCCGGGTGGTGTTGCCGCGCACGATCGAGTCGTCGACGACGACGATCCGCTGGCCGGCGACGATCTCCGGCAGCGGGTTGAACTTCAATCGCAGGCCGTGCTTGCGCAGCTCCTGGCCGGGTTGGATGAAGGTCCGCGCCACGTAGCGGTTCTTGATCAGGCCGTCGTCGCGCGGCAGTCCGGAGGCGCGGGCGAAGCCGGCGGCGGCGGGGTTGCCGGAGTCCGGCACGGCGATCACCAGGTCGGCCTCGACCGGCGACTCGCGCCAGAGGATCTCACCCATCCGGCCGCGGGACTGCTGCAGGACCTTGCCCTCGAGACGACTGTCGGGACGGGAGAAGTAGATGTGCTCGAAGACGCAGGTCGCGCGCCGCTCGGTCTTCACCACCTGGCGCGTCTCCAGCCCGCGCTCGGTCAGCGAGACCAGCTCACCGGGGTGGACCTCGCGCATCAGCTCGGCGCCGATGATGTCGAAGGCGCAGCTCTCGGAGGCGACGACGAAGCGATCGTCGAGGCGGCCGAGGCTGAGCGGCCGGATCCCGTGCGGGTCGCGGAAGGCGACGATCGCGCGCTTGGTCATCACCACCGTCGAGTAGGCGCCCTGCAGGCGCGGCATCACGTCGGCGACCGCGTCCTCGATCATCTTGCCCCCGTGCGAGGAGAGCAGGGCGGCGATGATCTCCGAGTCGGAGGTGCCGCGGAAGTCGATCCCGCGCTGCTTCAGCTCGCTCCAGAGCTCGACCGCGTTGGTCAGGTTGCCGTTGTGGGCGAGGGCGACCTCGCGGCCGTCGTCGCGCCAGACCGGCTGCGCGTTCTCCCAGGAACCGCCGCCGGTGGTCGAGTAGCGGACGTGGCCGATTGCCATGTCGCCCTCCAGCGCCCGCAGCTTCTCCTCGTCGAAGACCTGGGAGACGAGGCCGGCGTCGCGCAGGGTGGTGATGTGGCCGCCCTCGCAGGTGGCGATTCCAGCCGACTCCTGGCCGCGGTGCTGCAATGCGTAGAGCGCGAAGTAGGCGAGCCGAGCTACGTCGTGGCCGGGCGCGTACACGCCAAACACGCCGCACTCATCACGCGGCCCCTCGCGGTCGTCGAGCCGCTGGTCGGTAGTCAAGACGCGCTTTCCTCGCTGGATCGGTGAGAGACGGAAGCGCAGGCGGACTGCCTACCCGCGGAGGGTAGCAACGGGAGGGGATTGCCGAGTTCGCGTTTGGCCGCGCATATCGCGGCCAAACGCGAACTCGGTGTGTCAGCCGCGCCCCGGTAGGCGCACCTGGAATTCGCGCACCACTTCGCGACCGTCGAGGTCGTGGGTAAGGGCCTTGAGCCGGGCGGTCAGGTGCTGGCTGGGATCGATCCTCCCGAGCCGGCGCAGCACGGTCTTCGGCAGCGGCACCCGAAAGCCGACTGCGCTTCCCGGGGAGACGGCGCGCGCAGCGCCGGCGCTGAGTGCCTGGAACAGGTTGACGCGCTTGCCGTCGGGTTGGCGGACCCGCCAGCGGACCTGGCCGAATACCTCGACCTGCGCCGGGTAGCTGGCGCCGACCGTGACCAGGACCGCCTTGCGCTTCAGCGCTCTTGGAGGTGAGGGTGACGACAGGGCAGGGGCCGACGTACGCGGCGCTAGCCGGGCAGCCGTCCTGGGTCAGATCGCCGTAGCCGTCACCGTCGGCGTCGGGCTCGACGTAGGCGATCACCGGCACGCCGATGCCCACTTCGACTTTGTTGAAGTGCCGCGTTTCACCAGATGCCCACGGTCCTTCGACGATGCCGCCGATGTGGCCGCTTTCGTGGTCGCAGAACAGGGTCTCGACCGGGCCGCGGAGGCCGACGTGGGCGTATTCGGGGACCGGGATCCGGGTCGCGAATTCGTTCGTGCCCTCGTGCAGGGTCTCGATCGCGCTTTCGCCGACCAGCTGGTCTTCTTCTTCGCCGACTTGGCGGAAGGCGACCAGCTGCTGGGCGATCGGCGCCAGCCCGGGCCCGACTTGGACCTTCCAGCGGGTGACAATCCGCGCCCCTTCTGGCGCTACCAGCGGCGGTAGTTCGGGGTAGAAGGAGATCCCGTTGTTGAGGACGGTCGTCGTCCAGCCCGCTTCGCTGTCGTTGGCGACGCAGCGGTCGCCGGCTTCCAGCAGCGAGGCCGAGGCAGGTGCCGCGCTCAACAGCCAGACAGCCGCAGAGGCGACGAGTAATCCGAGGCTTCTACGCACTCGGGGAGCCTATCCGCAGGTCGAAGCGCTCGAGCAGCTCCGGGATGCTCTCCGGTTTCATCTCCAGCTCGTAGCGGGCGGAGAGCTCGGCCAGCGCCTCCGGTGCGGCGTTGAGGGCGCCGCCGAGGTCGACCAGCTCCTCGAAGAAGTGCTCGAAGCCGGCGGGGGCGATGATCTCGAGGATCCGGCAGGGCTCCTCGCCGGCGTTCCAGAAGGTGTGCCACTGGTTGCGGGGCTTGAAGACCAGGTCGCCGGGCCCTGCCTCCACCACCTCGTCGCCGAGCAGCGCGCCCATCCGTCCCTCGATCACGAAGCTGTACTCGTCCTCGCGGTGGTGGCGGTGCAGCGGCGCCGCCAGCGCCCGTGGCGCCATCGGGTGTTCGACCAGCGAGAAGTCGCCGCCGGCCTCCTCGCCGTCGATCATGAACCGGACCCCGATGCTGCCGAGAAAACCAGCCTTGCCGTCTTTGGGACCAACTATGCGTGCCATCTCATTTCCTTTCGTCGGACATTAGTGTCGCGCGCCTACGACCAGTTCATCGCGGCCGCGGTCGAGATCCTGCTCGCCGGCCGCGGCCTACGCGGTAAGGCGAAGGCTCGGACCCGAGCCGCGATCGGCCACGCGCTCGAGTTCTCGACCTGGCGCTCCCTCGCCCGCGGCCAGGGACTCAGCGACGTCGAGGCGGCGGAGCTGATGTCACGCTTGGTCGCCGCCGCCTGAGGTCTCTGGCTGGCGGTCCCCGAGCCGCTCGCCGCTCTCGGGGTCGAACAGGTGCAGTTTCGCGGTGTCGGCCCAGAGCTGGGCGGTTTCGCGACGGCGAACTTTGCTGGTCGGCTCCAAGCGGGCGACGATCTGCTCCTTGCCCTCGCGCATGCCGGCGGCCCCGGTCTCGTCGAGCCGCTCCCCGACCAGGTCGGCGAGCTGGTCGGACTGGACCCCCTCGGACTCGACGTGGAAGTAGGCGTAGAGGTCGGAGCCGAGCGACTCGACCAGGTCGATCTCCGCCTCGAAGGTGATTCCGCGCTCCTGCGCGAGGTCGCCGACGATCTCGGCGTCCTCGAAGTTCTCCGGGCGGATCCCGACGACCACTTTGCCCTCCCGGCCGGCTCCCTCCGGCGCCTCGACCTCGCCGATCGGGATCTGCAGCTTGCCGCCGCCGATCTCACCCGGCATGAAGTTCATCGCCGGCGAGCCGATGAAGCCGGCGACGAAGAGGTTCTTCGGCGTCTCGTAGAGCTCGGCCGGCGAGCCGACCTGCTGGAGGACGCCGGCCCGCATCACCGCGACCCGGTCGCCGAGCGTCATCGCCTCGGTCTGGTCGTGGGTGACGTAGACCGTCGTCGTCTCCAGGTCCGACTGCAGCCGCGCCACCTCGGTCCGCATCTGCACCCGCAGCTTCGCGTCGAGGTTGGAGAGCGGCTCGTCCATCAGGAAGGCTTTCGGGTCGCGCACGATCGCCCGGCCCATCGCCACCCGCTGGCGCTGGCCGCCGGAGAGGTTCGCCGGGCGCCGGTCGAGGTGCTGGGTTAGGTCCAGGGTCTGCGCCGCCTCCTCGACCTTGCGGTCGATCTCCTCCTTGTCGACCTTGGCCAGCTTCAGGGCGAAGCCCATGTTCTCGCGCACGGTCATGTGCGGGTAGAGCGCGTAGTTCTGGAAGACCATCGCGATGTCGCGGTCCTTCGGCGAGCGGTCGTTGACCTCTTCGCCGCCGATCCGCAGCTCGCCGCTGGAAATGTCCTCGAGCCCGGCGATCATCCGTAGCGCCGTCGACTTGCCGCAGCCTGAAGGGCCGACGAGGATCATGAACTCGCCGTCGGCGATCTCGAGGTCCATCTCCTTGACGGCTTCGTAGCCGTCGTCGAAGACCTTGGTCACTCCATCGAGAACTATCTCTGCCATTGAGCTGCTCCTATCCCTTGACGGCGCCGGCGGTCAGACCGGCGACGATTCGGCGCTGGAAGATGAGTACGAAGACGATGATCGGGATCGTCACCACCACCGCCGCGGCTGCGATCGAGCCGGTCGGCGCGGTGAAGGTCGATTCCCCGGTGAAGAAGGCGAGCGCCGCCGGCACCGTCCGCGAGGCGTCGGACGAGGTCAGCGAGATCGCGAAGACGAAGTCGTTCCAGGCGAAGATGAAGACGAGGATCGCGGCGGTGAAGACGCCGGGCGCGGCCAACGGCAGGATCACCTTGGTGAAGGCCTGGAACGGGGTCGCGCCGTCGACCTGCGCGGCCTGCTCGAGGTCCCAGGGGATCTCGCGGAAGAAGGCGACCAGCACATATATGGCCAGCGGCAGGGAGAAGGTGAGGTAGGGGATGATCAGACCCAGGTAGGTGTCGTAGATGCCGAGGGCCCGCCACATGTCGAACAGCGGCCCGACGGTCGAGATCGGCGGAAACATCGCGATCGCCAGGGCGCCGGCGAGGATCAGGCGCTTACCGGGGAATTCGAGGCGGGCGATCGCGTAGGCGGTGAACGAGGCGAGGGTGATCGCGACCACCGTCGTGATCAGCGCGATCACGATCGAGTTGATCAGCGGTTTGAGGAAGGGGCTGTCGTCGATCCCGCCTTCGAACAGGCTCTTGTAGTTGTCGAACGAGACGCTGGCGGGGATGAAACGCTGGTCGGTGATCTCGCTCGGCGGCTTCAGCGAGATCGAGATCAGCCAGAGGATTGGAACCAGGGCGAAGATCAGCACCAGCACGATGCCAATGCTCCAGAGGACGTAGTCGCGGCTCCCTCGGTTCATCTCAGCCTCCCGGTCGCCCTTCCTCGACCCGCGCGCCGAAGCCCTTGACGAAGACGAAGGCGATCAGGAAGACGAAGATGAAGATCAGCACCGAGACCGCCGAACCGAGGCCGAGGTTGAGCCGGTTGATCAGCTGATTGAAGCCGAGGATCGAGACCGATTCGGTGTCGAGCGCGCCCCGGGTCATGATGAAGATCGAGTCGAAGACGCGGAAGGCGTCGAGGGTGCGGAACAGCAGCGCGACCAGGATCGCCGGCTTCATCAGCGGCAGCGTGATCCGGGTGAATCGCTGCCAGGCGCTGGCGCCGTCGACCTTGGCCGCCTCGTAGAGCCCGCCGTCGATCGTGACCAGGCCGGCCAGCAACAGCAGCGCCATGAACGGGGTCGTTTTCCAGACCTCGGCCATGATGATCACGGCGAAGGAGCTGAAGCGGCCGCCGAACCAGTCCATTTCGCTGCCGATCAGGTTGTTGACGAAGCCCGAGTCGGAGGCGAACGCAAACTGCCAGGCGAAGGCGGCGACGACGGTGATGATTCCGTAGGGGATCAGGACCGAGGTGCGGACCACGGCGCGGCCGAAGATCGCCCGGTGCATGACCAGCGCGATCACCATCCCCAGCACGAGCTCGATCGCGACCGAGATCACCATGATGAAGACGGTGTTGAAGACGTCGGTCCACCACAGTTCGGAGCTGAGCACGGTCCCGTAGTTGGAGAGGCCGACGAATTCGGTCTGTTCGGGGAAGCGCAGGTCGAGCTTCTGCAGCGAGAGGACGATCGCGTAGCCGATCGGGTAGGCGGTGACGGCCAGCATCGCGATCACCGCCGGCGCGCACAGCATCCAGGCGAGTTTGCGTTCCGAGCGCGTGCGAGAGCCGGTGTGGGTGCGGGGGGTGCTCGCCTCCATCAGAGCAGCCCTTCCCGCTTGACCGCGGCTTCGAGGTTCGACTTCAGTTCGTCGTAGATCCCTTCGGTGTCTTCGGGATCGATCTTTTCCGGCGGGTGCAGCGTCCGCTGCAGCGCCGAGGAGACGTCCTGGTATGCCGGGGTCGTCGGCCGCGGCCCGGCCGCCTCGATCGATTCCTTGACCAGGGCGGCGAACCCGGGGTAGGCCTTTTTCACGACTTTGCCCTCGTAGAGGTCAGAGCGCGAGGGCGGCAGGCCGTCGAGTTCGACCGCGGTCAGCTGGCTCTTTTCGCCGGCCAGGCAGGCGGCCGCTTCGAAGGCCATCTGCTTGTGGTCGGAGTAGGAGCTGACGGCGAGGTTGAAGCCGCCGAGCGGCGGTTTGGCCGGACTCGAGTTGACCCGCGGGAACGGTGCCGCGCCCATGTTTTTGGCGATGTCCGGCGCTTCGGCGGAGGCGCTCGCGTAGGCGAAGGTGTAGTTGGTCATGAACGCGGATTCGCCGGCCTCGAAGGCGAGCCGGGCGCTGTCCTCGTTCGAGGTCGAGAGGTTGGGCGCCGCCGCCGAGGAGTTCGCCAGCCTGCCCATCACCGCCAGCGCTTCTTCGGTCGGCTTTTGTTCGAGGTCGACGGATTCGGGTCCGGAGAGGATTTCGGTCCCGGCGCTCTCGATCAGCGCGTTGGCCCAGACCATGAAGCCCTCGTAGCGTTCGGCCTGGACCTGGATCGTGCCGGCTTCCTTCAGCCCTTCCGCCGCTTCGATCATCTGGTCCCAGGTCGCCGGCGGCTTTGGCACCAGGTCTTTCCGGTACCAGAGCAACTGGGTGTTGGTGTTGAACGGCGCCGCGTAGAGCTTGTGCTCGAAGCTGGCGGTTTCGATCACGCTGGGGAAGACTTCTTCGGTCGCCTCCTGTTTGCGCTTGCCCTGCCAGGGCTCGATCCAGCCGGCGTTGGCGAATTCGCCGGTGAGGATCACGTCGAGGCCGATCACGTCGATCGAGGGGTCCTTTGCCCCCAATCGCCGCACTAGCTGTTCGCGCGCCTGACTGGCGTCGTTGGGCAGCAGTTCGGGCTTGATCGTGTAGCGGCCGTTTGCTTCTTTCGTGCAGCGGGCGGCGGTTTCTTCGATCGTGCCGCCGGGCTGGATCGCGACAAAGAAGGTCAGCTGCGGCGGCCCGGAGCTCGAGCCGCCGCAGGCGGAGAGGCCAGCGGTCACGAGCGCCGCGAGCGCCAGACAGGCCAGCGCCCTGGTCGCGACACGCTTGTTCACCTCTCGGCTCCCATTTGCTGCACCCCCGCGGCAGCCCTCCCTGGGCATTGCGAAGGTGCCCTTTAGAGGTCCCCCGATGAACGGCTTCTAAACAGGGCGTGGACTACTGAGCGCTGGCGATAAGTCCGTCGAGCGCGTGGCCTAGACCGGCGATCGCCGAGTCGAGGGGGGCGTGGTCGCCGGCGGCACGGGCGCGGACAAGGGCGCCCTCGATCGTCGAGACGACCATCGCGGCGAAGGTCGCGGCCTTGCCGGCGTCGACGCCTTCGCGCTCGAGGGCGGCGGCGATCGCGCCTTCCCAGCTCTCGAAGGCGGCGGTCGCGGCGGCGGCGAGGGCGGGGTCCTCGGGCCGGGCGAGGGCGGCGGCGGCGACCGGGCAACCGATCCGGCCGGGGTCGTTGGCCGCCCGCTTACGGAAGATTTCACCGAACATCGCCAGCGTCTCCTTCAGGCCGCGCTCGACCAGCGAGCGTTCGATCCCGATCCGGATCCGCACCCCGTCGAGCTCCGCCGCCTCGGCCGCGAGCTGGGCCTTGCCGCCGGGGAAGTGGTGGTAGATCGAGCCGCGGGGGGCGTCGCCGCGCTCGGCGACGTCGCGCAGCTCCATCCCCGCGTAGCCGCGCTCGGCCAGCAGGCGTCCGGCGCCGTAGAGCAGGCGATCGCGCCCGTCGCGGGCCTTCGGCTCGCCAAGGCGCTTTTGTTCACCCGTAGGGGACAAACGCGCCTTATGACCGATGGTGGTTGCCTATGACCATGGACATAATCTAGGCTCTCGGGGCGATGTATGACAGCGGGCATAGAAAGAGCGCGATCGCAATCGCCTGCGCCGGTGCCTTCGTCGCCTTCCTCGACACGACGATCGTCAACATCGCCTTCCCGGACATCGCTTCGTCCTTCTCGGGGTCCGGGCGCGACGCCCTCTCCTGGGTGCTCGACGGCTACTTCGTCGTCATCGCCGCGCTCCTGGTCCCGGCCGGTGGTCTCGCCGACCGCTTCGGCCACCGCCGGATCTTTCTGCTTGGGGTCGCCGGCTTCACCGCCGCCAGCCTGCTCTGCGCCGCCGCCCCATCGCTGCCGCTCCTGATCGCCTTCCGGGTCGTCCAGGGGATCGCCGCGGCGATGATCGCCCCCGCCTCGCTGGCGATCGTCCTCGACAGCTTCCCGCCCGAGCGCCGCTCGGCCGGGGTCGGGCTCTGGGGGGCGGCGGCCGCCGCGGCCGCGGCCGTCGGCCCAACGCTCGGCGGTGCGCTGGTCGAGCTCTCCGACTGGCGCCTCGTATTCCTCGTCAACCTGCCGCTCGGCGCCGCGGTGCTGCTCGCCGGCCGCAGCCGCCTGCCGCGCCCGCGCCGGCTCGACAGCCGTCTGCCAGATCTGCCGGGCGCAGCAATGCTGGCGCTCAGCCTCGCCTTGGTGACGCTTGGGATCGTCGAGGGCAACGACTGGGGCTGGGCCTCGGCCGGGACGCTCGGCTCCTTCGCCGTCGCCCTGGCGCTGATGGCGGCGGTCGTCGTCCGCAGTCGCAGCCACCCGCGCCCGATCGTCGAGCCGGCACTCTTCGCCCACCGCTCGTTTGCGATCGGCAACCTCGGCACCCTCCTCTTCGCGGCCGCCTTCTTCTCGCTGATCCTCGGCAACGTCCTCTTCCTCACCGGAATCTGGGGCTACACGGTGCTCCAGGCGGGGGCCGCCACCCTCCCCGGCCCGGCCCTCTCGACCGTCTTCGCCGGACCCGCCGGCCGCCTCGCCGATCGTTTCGGACACCGCGCCGTCGTCGTCCCCGGCACCGTCATCTTCGCCGCCGGGGTGATGGTGCTGCGCTCGGCCGGCGCCGAGCCCGACTGGCTCGGGCTCTGGCTGCCGGGAGCCTGCCTGACCGGGATCGGGATCGGGCTTGCCTTCCCGACCCTCGGCTCGGCCGCCGTCCGCGACGTCCCCGACGACCGCTTCGCCACCGCCTCCGCCGTCAACGCCGCCTTCCGCCAGGTCGGCGCCGTCCTCGGCACCGCGATCCTGGTCGCGATCGTCGGCGAACCGGCGACCTTCGCCGACGCCCTCAGCGTCTCCGACAGCGCCTACCTGTTCTCCGTCTACGCCGCTCTCGCCGCCGGCGTGGTGACGCTGGCGCTGCGGCCGGCGCCGAAGGGAGCAACCGTCGAGGTCGAGGCACCGGCGGTCGACGGCGTGGCCGCAGCGTCGACCCTCCCGGCGGACTAAACGCCGATCCACCGGTGGGGCAGATCCGCGAATCCGACATTAACCACAGTGGGGTGTGGTCAATGTCGGAAGCGTGTCTTGCGAGAGATGCTAGAGCCGCTCGTCCAGGGAGCGCCAGGCGCTCTCGGCGCCACCGAGGCCGACGACGAGGCTGCGGTCGCCGGCAGCGATCTCGATCGTGGTGCCGCCGACCTCGCCGATCACGACCGCGCCGAGGTCCTCGAGCGCTGAGCGCTCGCCGCTGAGCAGGAATCCCCCGGCGCCCTCCCCGAACAGTGCCTCTTCCGGCGAGCAGCCGCGTTCCCGCAGCGGCTGCAGGTCGACCCGGCAACCGACGCCGCCGCCGATCGCCGACTCGGCCAGGGCGCAGGCGAGGCCACCGTCGCTGACGTCGTGGGTGCTTGCGAGCTTGCCGGCGCGGACCGCGTTGCGCACCTGCGCGCAGGCGTTTGCCACCTTCTCGACGTCAGGCGTGGGCAGTCCGGTGTCGAGCTCCCCCCGCTGCTTGGCCAGCTCCGAGCCGGCGAGGGTGGGGGAGAAGGGGCCGAAGATGGCGATCGTGTCGCCGGCCGCGGCGAAGGCGCTGCCGGCTACCTTCCCCGGGTCGGGGAGTTCGCCGACCATCGACACCACCGGGGTCGGGTAGATCGGGCCGTCGGGACCCTCGTTGTAGAGGGAGACGTTGCCACCGACGACGGGGACGCCGAGTGCGTTGCAGGCATCGGCGAGGCCGGTCACCGCGCGGTCGAGCTGCCAGGCCGGCGCCGGCTTCTCCGGGTTGCCGAAGTTGAGGCAGTTGGTCAGGCCGAGCGGCTCGGCGCCGACGCAGGCGAGGTTCTGGGCGCACTCGAGCACCGCCTCGATCGTCCCCGCGTAGGGGTCGCAGGCAACACGGCGGCCGTTGCCGTCGATCGAGACGGCGATCGCGTTGCCGGACTCGGGCAGCTGCAGGACGGCGGCGTCGGCGGACTCGGGCCGGCGCACGGTGCGCGAGCCGACGACCGAGTCGTACTGCTCGAAGGCCCAGCGCTTGGATGCGATCGACGGCGCCGCCAGCAGCGCCAGCAGCTCGTCCTCGGCGCTCGCTCCCGGCGCCAGCGTCATCCGGTTGCCGTAGATCCACTCGCCGGGATCGGCGGGCTCGAGGTCGTAGAGGGGGCAGCCGTCGACCAGCGCCTCGACCGGCATCTCGCCGACGACCTCACCGCTGTTCAGGATCCGGATCTGACCGGAGTCGGTGACGACCCCGATCTCGGCCGAGCCGGTCTGCCACTTCTCGCAGATCGCCCGCACCTCGGCGACCCGCTCCGGCTCGACCACGGCCAGCATGCGCTCCTGCGACTCGGAGACCATGATCTCGAAGGGCTCCATGTCGGCCTCGCGCAGCGGCACCAGGGCGACGTCGAGGTCGATCCCGACCCCGCCGGCCGAGGCCATCTCCCCGGCCGAGGAGGTGAGCCCGGCGGCGCCGAGGTCCTGGAGGGAGACCAGCAGTCCCTTCTCCAGCAGCTCCAGGCAGCACTCCAGCACCTTCGACTCCTCGAACGGGTCGCCGATCTGGACCGTCGGCCGCTTCGCGTCGTCGCCCTCGCCGAGCTCGGCTGAGGCCAGGACCGAGGCCCCCCCGATCCCGTCGCGCCCGGTCGAGGCCCCCATCAGGACGATCGAGTTGCCGACCCCGGCGGCGGCGGCGCGGACCATGTCGGCGGTCTTGGCGAAGCCGATGCACATCGCGTTGACCAGGCAGTTGTGCTCGTAGGGCTCCTCGAAGTAGATCTCGCCGCCGACGTTCGCGACGCCGATCGAGTTGCCGTAGTGGCCGATTCCGCGCACGGCACCGTCGAGCAGGTGGCGCGAGCGGACCGAGTCGAGCTCGCCGAAGCGGAGGCTGTCGAGGATCGCGATCGGCCGCGCCCCGATCGCGAAGACGTCGCGGAGGATGCCGCCGACCCCCGTCGCCGCTCCCTGGAAGGGCTCGACCGCGCTCGGGTGGTTGTGGGACTCGACCTTGAAGGCGACCGCGTAGCCGTTGCCGACGTCGACGGCGCCGGCGTTCTCGCCCGGCCCCATCACCACCCGCTCGCCCTCGGTCGGCAGCCGCCCAAGCAGCTTGCGCGAGTGCTTGTAGGCGCAGTGCTCGGACCAGAGCAGGCTGAACATCGCCAGCTCGACGTCGTTCGGCTCGCGCCCGAGTTGCTCGACGATCAGCCCGTACTCGTGGTCGGTGAGGCCGAGCTCGCGGTGTTTGGGCGTCGCTGTGGTCACGCCGCGAACCGCTCCAGCGCGCGGAACACCTTGAGCCCGTCGGTCGACCCGGTCAGCGGCTCGACGGCGTGCTCGGGATGGGGCATCAGCCCGACGACGTTGCCGGCTTCGTTGCGGACTCCGGCGATGTCGCGGGCTGAGCCGTTCGGGTTCTCACCGGGCGCGTAGCGGTAGGCGACCTGCCCCTTCGCCTCGAGCTGATCAAGTAACTCCTCCGGCGCGTAGTACCGACCTTCCCCGTGCTTGGCCGGGATTGAGAGCCGCTTGATGTCTTTTTCACCCTCTGGTGTGGTCGATCCATCGAGCGCTTCGAGCTCGAGCTGGCGGCAAAGGAAGCGCATCGACTCGTTCAGCAGCAGCGCCCCCGGCAGCAGCCCCGCCTCGCACAACACCTGGAAGCCGTTGCAGATTCCCAGCACCGGGGCGCCGTCGGCGGCGAAGGCGGCGACCGCCTCCATCGCCGGCGAGAAGCGGGCGATCGCGCCGGCCCGCAGGTAGTCGCCGTAGGAGAAGCCGCCCGGGACGACGACGCCGTCGACGCCACCGAGGT
The DNA here is from genome assembly GCA_035472275.1 of Solirubrobacterales bacterium. Taxonomy (GTDB): domain Bacteria; phylum Actinomycetota; class Thermoleophilia; order Solirubrobacterales; family 70-9; genus VAYN01. Next base: position 21,446 of record DATIPH010000028.1, on the reverse strand, counting down.
CGCGCTCTTCATGCCAGACGAGCCGCGCCTCGCCGCCGGCCAGCGTGCAGGCGTGCACTGCGTCGCGCTCATCACAGGACCCGGGGAACTGGAGGACGCCCCAGATCACAGGGTCTGGATCTCGTAGTCCTCGATCAGGGGGTTGGCGAGCAGCTTCTCGCAGAGCTCGCCCAGCTGCGCCGGGTCCTCAGCCTCGAGCTCGACCATGCGGCCGACGTGGACGTTCCCGATCCCCTCGAACCCGAGCGCCGGCAGCGCCCGCTCGACCGCCTTGCCCTGGGGGTCGAGGATCCCCTCCTTCGGGCGGATCAGGACGCGCGCTTTCGCCATCAGAAGGTCGTTTCCGTGATCCGCTCGAAGGCCTCGACGTATTTGCCGCGGGTCTGCTCGACCACGTCGGGCGGCAGCTCCGGCGCCGGCGGCGTTTTGTCCCAGCCCTGCTCGCGCGCCCAGTCGCGGACGAACTGCTTGTCGAAGGAGGGCGGCGTCTTGCCGGGTTCGTAGCTGTCGGCCGGCCAGAAGCGCGAGGAGTCGGGAGTCAGGACCTCGTCGCCGAGGACGATCTCGGCGCCGGCGTGGCGACCGAACTCGAACTTGGTGTCAGCGAGGATGATCCCGCGCTCGGCCGCGTGCTCGGCGCCGCGCTGGTAGACCTCGATCGAGACCCGCCGCAGGTCCTCCATCAGGGCCAGGTCGCCGACGATTTCCGCCGCCCGCTCGAAGTCGACGTTCTCGTCGTGGTCGCCGATCTCGGCCTTGGTCGCCGGCGTGAAGATCGGCTCCGGCAGCTTGTCGGACTCGACCAGCCCGGCCGGCAGCTCGATCCCGCAGACGGCTCCCGACTCGCGGTATTCCTTCCAGCCCGAGCCCGAGAGGTAGCCGCGGACGACGCACTCGACCGGATACATCTCGAGCTTGCGCACCCGCATCGCTCGTTCGGAGACCTCCTCCGGGACGTCCTCGCTGAGGAAGTGGTTGGGAACGATGTCCTCGGTCAGCCCGAACCAGAAGACCGACATCCGGTTCAGGACCTTGCCCTTGTCGGTGACCGGCGTCGGCATCACCACGTCGTAGATCGAGATCCGGTCGGAGGCGACCATCAGCAGGTCGTCCTCCCACTCGTAGATCTCGCGCACCTTGCCCGAGGAGAGGAGCTTGAGGTCGGAGACGGCAGCCATTAAGCCGATGCTAACCATCCCGGGAGCGGACCCACGTCGTGCCCTTGCTCTGCGATCCTTGTCCGGTGACCCTGCCGCCGGAACCGAAGGGCTCTTCGCTTTCGCAGACGCTGCGCTGGGCGTTCCGGCCGCTGCAGTTCATGGACGACTGCCGCCGTCGCTACGGCAACAACTTCAGCGTCCGCTTCCTCGGGTTCGAGCGGCCGATGGTGCTGATCTCCGACCCGGCCGCGATCAAGGCTCTGTATATGGAGCGCTCGCACGGGCTGCCGCCGGGACGCAACATCATCTTGGAGCCGATCCTCGGCTCGACCTCGCTGCTGATCCAGGAAGGGGCGGAACACCTCTCTCGCCGGCGGTTGATGCTGCCGCCCTTCCACGGCGAGCGGATGCGCTCCTACGAAGCAGCGCTCGACGAGATCGTCACCGCCGAGATCGATTCTTGGCCGCTCGACTCCGAGTTCCCGATCCACGCCCGGATGCAGGCCGTGACCCTGGAGGCGATCCTGCGGGTCGTCTTCGGCGTCTCCGAAGGCCCGCGCCTGGAGCGACTGCGGGGGATGCTCGCCAACGTCCTCCAGGAAACCGCCTCACCGCGGACGCAGATCGTCGGCCTCGTCACCCGCCGCTTCGGCGGCAAAGGACCCTGGGCCAGGTTCGAGGGCGCCCTGCGCGAAGTCGACGAGCTGCTCTACGCCGAGATCGCCGAGCATCGCGAGCGGCCCGGGCTCGAGGAGCGCGAGGACGTGCTCTCGATGCTGATGGTTGCCAAATTCGAGGACGGCGGGCGGATGAACGACACCGAGCTTCGCGACCAGTTGATGACGTTGCTGCTCGCCGGCCACGAGACGACGGCGACGGCGCTGGCCTGGACCTTCGATCTGCTGCTGCGCCACCCGCGAGCGCTGGAGCGGTTGCGGGACTCGATTGCCGCCGGTGAGGACGACTATCTGCGGGCGACGATCTCTGAGTCGCTGCGGCTGCGCCCGGTGATCCCGCTCGCCGGTCGCCGCCTCGCCACCGAGCTGGTCGCCGACGGCCTCACCCTGCCGGCGGGGACCGACGTGACGCCGGCGATCTGGCTCACCCACACCCGCGCCGACATCTATCCCGAGCCCTACGCCTTCCAGCCCGAGCGCTTCCTCGACGGCAACGGCCCCGACACCTACGGCTGGATCCCGTTTGGCGGCGGCATCCGCCGCTGCATCGGCGCCTCCTTCGCCGAGTTCGAGATGCGGATCGTGCTGCGCGAGGTGCTCACCCGCTGCGACCTGCGCAAGGCGAACCCGATGCCGGAGAAAACCGGCCGCCGCAACATCACCCTCTCGCCCAAGGACGGCACCCCGGTCGTGGTCAGCGCCCGCCGCCCCGCCCGCGAGCCCGAGCTCGCCGCTGTTTAGCGACTGACCGGTCGCGGAAATTTCACATTCGGCGCGTAACTCGCCGAAACTTTCTGTCTACAGTCCTGCCATCATGGAGGCACTGATGCAGATGCAGGGGGACTGGGACAAGGACAAGCTCGACCAACTCGGAGACCGGGTGGGGCAGGTCAGCGAACAGGTGGCGATCCTCGGTAACCGGGTCGATCAGGTCAGCGAACAGGTTGCGGCGCTCACCGAGCGGATGGACGCTGGGTTCAGACAAATCGACCAGCGCTTGGAGCAAATCGACCAGCGCTTCGAACAGGTCGACGAGCGCTTCGGACAAGTCGACAAGCGGCTTCATCAGATCGACGGGCGCCTCGAGGTGCTCGGGTCCCGTGTCGGGGACACGAATGAAGGTCTGGGGCGCCTCGAGGACCGCTTCGATCGCTTTCAGCAGACGCTTTTCGCTGGCCTCATCGTGATCGTCGCCGCCCTGCTCGCCGCGGTCTTCACTTAGGGAAGAGGTCTACCCGACGCTCTTTGCGGGCGAGAGCGGGTGCTCCTTCGCCCAGCTGGCGATTGTGCTCGAGCCGGAGATGACTTCGCCGTTATCGAGGACGAGGATCGGGACCTCATTGGTCCCGCTCAGCTTCTTCACCTCGGACCGCTCGGCGCCGCGATTGCCCCAGGTCCAGGGCATCAGTCGGTAGCCGCCGACCGTCTTCAGCTCGTACTCGTACCCGGCCGCGTCCAGAGCCTTGCCAGCTTTCGCACACGGATGGGCAAAGCCGGGGCCCGTCTTCTTCTGTCCACAGGTGTAGAGGATCACGTGCCCCAGCCTATCTGGGCCCGCCGGAGGAGACTCGCACCAGAGCGCTAGCGGAGCGCTTCGAGGCGTCCGAAGATCTCAGGCAGGTGGGTCAGGTAGGCCGAGTAGTCGAACACCGAGTCCAAGTCGATCTCCGGGGTGTCGGCGGCAGCGAGTAGGTCGCGGAATTCGGTTCCGGTGTCCCAAGCCCGTTGGGCGTTCTCCTGGACGATCCGGTAGGCGTCGTCGCGGCTGAGCCCGGCCTCAACCAGGGCCGTCAGCGCTCGCTGGCTGAAGAGAGCGCCGTGAGTGATGCCGAGGTTCTGCTGCATCCGCTCGCTGTTGATCACCATCCCGGCGGCGACCTTGGTCCCCAGATCCTGCATGTAGTCGAGCAGGATCGTCGCGTCGGGCAGGATCACCCGCTCGGCCCCGGAGTGGGAGATGTCGCGCTCGTGCCAGAGGGCGACGTTCTCGATCCCGGTCTGCGCGTAGCCGCGCAGGACCCGGGCCAGGCCGGTGATCCGCTCGGTGCGGATCGGGTTGCGCTTGTGCGGCATCGCTGAGGAGCCCTTCTGGCCGGCGGCGAACGGCTCTTCGACCTCGCGCACCTCCGTTTTCTGCAGGTTGCGGACCTCGGTCGCGAACCGCTCTAGGCCGGCGCCGGCGATCGCGACTGCGCTCAGCAACGCCGCGTGCCGGTCGCGGGGGACGACCTGGGTGGCGACATCCTCGCGCCCGAGGCCGAGTCGCTCCATCACCCGCGCCTCGACTGCCGGCGAGACCGAGGCATAGGTGCCGACGGCCCCGGAGAGCTTGCCGACGGCGAGCGCGGCGAAGGACTCCTCGAGCCGGCCCAGGTTGCGGTCGGCCTCGAAGGCAAAGCCGGCAAGCCGCAGGCCGAAGGTGGTCGGCTCGGCGTGGACGCCGTGGGTGCGGCCGACGCAGAGGGTGTCGCGGTGCTCGAGCGCGCGCTCAACGAGAGCGTCGCGGTAGTCGCGGGCGCCGGCGGCGACGATCTCGCCGGCACGGCGCAGTTGCAGCGCCAGGGCGGTGTCGAGGACGTCGGAGGAGGTAAGCCCGTAGTGGATCCAGCGTCCGGCTTCGCCAACCGATGCGGCGACGACGTCGACGAAGGCGGCGACGTCGTGGTCCGTCACCTTCTCCCGCTCGTCGACCGCCTCAACCGTGAAAGCGGCATTCGTCCGGGCTGCCTCCGCGGCCTCGCGCGGGACGACGCCCTCCTCGGCCCAGGCCTCGGTCGCGGCCAGCTCGACCTCGAGCCAGGCCTCCATCTTGGCTTGGGGCGTCCACTCCGCCCCGATCTCGGGACGGGTGTAGCGCGGGATCACTGGCGGTCTCTCACTAGACGTTGATGATGCGGGCCGCGAGCACGCCGGCGTTTTTCGCGCCGTCGATCGCGACGCAGGCAACCGGGATCCCGGGCGGCATCTGCACCGCCGAGAGCAGGGCGTCGAGCCCGCCGAGGCTCTTGCCGAGGATTGGCACGCCGATCACCGGCAAGTCGGTGTGGGCGGCGGCGACGCCCGGGAGCGCGGCCGACATCCCGGCGCCGGCGATGATCACCTTCAGTCCTCGCATGCGGGCGTTCATGCAGTACTCGCGGACCGCCTCGGGATCGCGGTGGGCGCTCATCACCCGCACCTCGTAGCGGATCCCCGCGTCGTGCAGGGCGGCCCCGGCCGGCTGCATCTTCGGCTTGTCGTTCTTCGAGCCCATAATGATCCCGACCAATGGCTCGTCGACCTCGATTTCGCTGAAGGCCTCCTCGACCGCGGCCATCGGGTCGGGCGCCGACTGCGGCTCGAGGTCGGGCGGCGGGGTGGGGGTCGGGTCCTCAGAGATCTCGGTCATCTTGCCTCTCTCGGGCTCGGGGGTCTGGGTCGGCTAGCTGGGAACACGCTCGACGGCGCGGGCCGCGATGTCGGTGCGGATCTGCATTCCCTCGAATGAGATCCGGCTGGCCGCATCGTACGCCCGATCGCGGGCGGCGGCTGGGCTGGCGCCGAGCGCGGTGACGTTGAGCACGCGGCCGCCGGCGGTGACGATCTCGCCGTCGCGCTCTGCCGTGCCGGCGTGGGTGATCTCGGCCAGCGCCGACGCCTCTACGAGGCCGCTGATCACGTCACCCTTCGATGAGCTCTCCGGGTAGCCGGCGGAGGCCAGGACCAGGGTCACGGCCCATTCGTCGACGAACTCGGCGCTGGCGCCGGCGAGGCCGCCGGGCTCGCGGGCGGCGAGGAAGAGGTCGACCAGGTCTGAGCGCAGCCGCGGCAGCACGGCCTGGGTCTCGGGGTCGCCGAAGCGGGTGTTGAACTCGAGCACCTTGGGCCCGTCGGCGCCGATCATCAGGCCGGCGTAGAGGACGCCATGGAAGGGGATGCCGCGGGCGGCCATCGCGGCGACGATCGGCCGGTGCACGCGCTCGACGATCTCCTCGACCTCGGCTTGGTCGAACCCGGGCACCGGCGAGTAGCTGCCCATGCCGCCGGTGTTCGGCCCCTGGTCGCCGTCGAAGATCCGCTTGTAGTCCTGGGCCGGCGCCAGCGGCACCACGTTCTCGCCGTCGCAGAGGGCGAGCAGCGAGAGCTCCTCGCCCTCGAGGAACTCCTCCAGCACCACTGCCATATTGGCGCCGAAGCGCTGCTCGGTGAAGAAGACGTCGACCGCGCCACGTGCCTCGGCCTCATCAGCGCAGAGGATCACTCCCTTGCCGGCGGCGAGGCCGTCGGCCTTGAGCACGGTCGGGTAGGAGACGGTGGTGAGGTGGGCGACTGCCTCCTCGTGGCTGCGCAGAAGGACGTGGCCCGCGGTCGGCACCCCGGCCTCGCGCATCAGCTCCTTCGCGAACGCCTTCGAGCCCTCGAGCTCGGCGGCGGCTGCGCTGGGACCGAAGGCAGGCACGCCGGCCTGCTCGAGCGCGTCGACCACCCCGGCGACGAGAGCCGCCTCCGGGCCGACGGCGACCAGATCGACGCGCTGCTCGGCGGCAAGGGCAACGATCGCCTCGACGTCGTCGGCGGCGACGTCGGGAAAGCACTCAGCGTCGGCGGCGATCCCGGCGTTGCCCGGTGCGCAGAGGATCTCCGGCGCGTGGGCCGAGCGCCGCAGCGCCCGGACGATCGCGTGCTCGCGCCCGCCGCCGCCGACTACGAGCGCCTTCAACCGAGCCCTAGAGCGAGTCGGCCAGCTCGGTCGCCGGCATCGCGGTCAGGGTCTGGCTGGTCATCGTCCCGCGCGAGCCGAGCTCGACCGAGACTTTGGCCATCGCCTTCTCGTCGGGCGCCTCGATCACGGTGACGAAGTCGTACTGGCCGAGCGTCGCGTACTGGGCGACGACCCTGGCGCCGATCTGCTCGACCTCCTTGTTCACCTCCGCAACCCGGCCCGGGTTGTTCTTCAACGTCCGCACGCCCTCGGCGGTCAAATTCGTAAGCATCAAATAAGTCGGCATCTCCCGCTCCTCTCGACGTTGGGCACAACATACCCGGCGTGGGACGACTGAAGCAGGAAGGATCGATGGGGTGGCGAGGAGGGGGGTCCGGTCATCCTCCTCACTCGCATCTCGTCGCCGAAGAGGCGGAAGCTGCCGCCTCCTGGTGCCCCTCTCCTCCCGCTCATACGTTCGGAGGACGACCGGACCCCCCTCCCAACGCACCGCTCTCGAAATTCAGGCTGCGGCTCGTCCCTTGGAAGCTAAGAGCCCAAGGGGATGGCGAGAACCCTTGGTCTTCAGCTTCAGCGGGACCGACGACTTCTTCTCTCCAGCTTCCGAGGGACTAGATCCCTGCTGCTGACGTCGGAGAGAGGGTGGGGGTGGCCCCTCGAACGTATGAGCGGGAGGAGCAGAGTTCCCCCAAGGCGTATAGCCGCACTCTCATCAACGACGAGTTGCGAGTGAGAGGGGCCACCCCCACCCTCTCCCGAACCCTCGGGAGAAGAGCTAATACCCAGTCGGATGCCGCACGACGAAGCCTTCGGGATACGGACCCTCGGTATGCCACCTGGGACCCGTTCCAGACGCGTCCCCAACCGTGTCCCACCTCAACCCCGCAATCACCGCGTAAGTGTGGGTGGCGTTGGCGTAGATCGTGATCCAGCGGCCGGGGCCGGGTTCGCCGTAGGACTCGAGGGAGCCGGAGGTGAGCGGGATGTCGAGTAGGCCGGCGCCGTAGAGAGCGAAGCTGACCGCGCCGGAGCAGTCGTAGCCGTAGGAGTACCAGGAGCCGTGGCCGCCGCCCCAGACGTAGGGCGTGGTGGAGATCGAGTTGGCGGCGGCGATTGCCGCCTTCACTGCCGGTGGGGCGCTGGCGGGGGCGCTGGCAAGGCCGCTGCTGGTCAGGACCGCTTTCTCACCGGGGGTTTCGAAGCCGGCCGGCAGCGGTGCGACCCGCCAGTCGACGTAGCTGACCTGGCAGTCGCCTTCGATCTGTTCGGCCTGGTCCATCACCTCGGCGACGTACCACTCGGCGTGGTTGTGGGCGAAGACGCCGGCCTCGATGCTGCCCTTCGACCAGATCTCCCGCGCCAGCGTCGCCGCCGCGTCGGCCGGGTCGCCGTGGCGGACTTTGCCGTCTTCGTTGCCGTCCACCGCGTAGGTCTTCCACTCCCAGGCATCGAGCCCAAGCGGGCCTTCGCGGTGCATTTGCTTCTTGCCGATCCCGCGCCCGAAGCTCGACTCCAGACGGGCGACCGCGGCCAGCGCCCAGACGCCGCGCTGGCCCAGTTCGTAGCGGGCGGCGGCGTTCTCGAAGGCTTCCAAGTACTCCTCGGGGATGTCTTTCTTCCAGGCCGGGTTGGGGCTGCATTTGAGGACCGGGATCTGTGGTCCCAGACCGGCGGCGCTGAAGCCGGCGGCGCCGACTTCCTGGGCGTAGCAGCCGGCGTTGGCGAGCACCTCTTCGACGTACCAGTCGGCGTGGTTGTAGGCGAAGATCGCGCCGTAGGTGTCGGCCGGCATGCCGGCGACGCTGAGGTAGCTGGCGGCGGCGAAGATTGCGTCTTCGGGGTTGGAGGCGTCCTTGACGCCGTCGCCGTTGGCGTCGACCCCATACGTTTCCCAACTCGAAGGCATGAACTGCATCCAGCCGATCGCGCCGGCCGAGGAAGGCCCCATGTTCTGGCCGAAGCCGGTCTCGATCGCGTTGATGCCGGCGAGGACCGCCGGACCCTGCGGGCCGAGACCGTATTTGTCGGAAGCGCGATGGTAGATCGGGATCAGCACCGGCGGCACCGCCATCGCGGCGCAGCTCGAAGGCTGCAGCGGCGGCACCGTGAACGGGTTGGTCGTCGGCGGCAGGACTTCGGCGCTTCCGCCCGCGCCTTCCGCTCCGCCTTCGGTCGCTTCTTCTTCGGCTTCGAGGCCGCCGTTTTCACCCGGCGCGGTTTCAGTTGCCGGCGGCGGTGGCGAGACCAGGGTCTTGCCCTGCTTGACGCCGCTCGGGGCGAGCGGTTCGACGGTGACGGTTTCGGCCTGCGGGGTTTCGGTCGACGGCGCTTCCGCAACCGGGGTGGCCGCCTCCGGGGCGGCCGCGTTATTCACGGTTTCAGCTCGGGCCGCAGCGATTGGGACCGCGAGGACGACGGTGGCGGCGGCTGCGGCGGCAGCCGCGCGGATTTTCTGCGCACGCTCTGCCATCAGCCGAGGACGTTGGTGACTCGCCAGCCTTCGCCTTTGACCTGTTCCATCTCGAGCCGCAGCTCGCTCGTCACCCCGACCCGCAGCAGCGAGACGCTGAGCGTGTAGACGCCTTCGCGGGAGGGGCCGGGCACGACGTTGAGGACCTTGGCCTTCGGCACCTTGACGTCTGCGGGCAACCGCGGCGGCCGCTTCAGCAGCGCTTTGGCCAGGTCCGGGGTGGCGGTATCGGCGAAGACCGCCCGCACCTTGGACTCTTCCCCGCCGGTCTCGTAGACGACGAAGGCGTCGGAGAAGTCGCGGGCGACAGCAGTCGCTTTCGCACCGGCTTCCGGTCCCGGCACCGAAGCGGCTTCGGCGGCGGCGGAGCTGGTGGCGGTCGCGGTCGAGGCGGAGGGCTGAGAGGAGATCTTCTCGGTTGCGGCCGAGGTGCCGGCGCCCGTGCTCGCGGTCGTCGTCGGCGTTTCAGTCGCTTTCGCCGCCTCGACTCCGGAGCTGTCCTGCTTTTGCTTCTTCACCGGCGCCTTGAAGGTCGGAGTCGCCCCGTGCAGGGTCGGTGCCGGAGCCGATGGCGCGGGCGGGATCCCGAAGTTGCCCGGAGGCGTGGCGACTGCGACCTGCGCCGCGGCAGGCTCGGCGCTGGAGCCGCTGCCGCTGCCGCTGCCGAGGATGACGCCGCCGGCGACGATCGCGGCGACGACGATCGCCGAGCCCGCGGTGACGCCGACCCGAGCGCGGTCCCCGAGCAGCGCGAAATTGTCCTCGAGCGGCCACAGGATCCGGTCCTTGAAAGCGAGCACGGCGTTCTCAACCAGCGCCGGCATTTGGGGCCGGCCCTTGAGCGCGCCGTTGATTGGGGTCTGTTCGCTGTCCATGTAAATAAGCCGTCAATAGCTTAAAGCCGAATCTAAAGGGCTTCTTTCGGCATTTTGCGCCCAGTCGTTGAGCGCTGCACCCCTGCTCTCGACGCCTGTTTCTGTGCCTAGGCCACCGCAACCGGGGAGCGCTCGAAGACGAGCTCCCCGTCGGCTGCGTCGATCCTGACCAGGTCGCCCTCCGAGAAGGAACCCTCAAGAATCTTCAACGCCAGCTTGTCAACAAGTTGTTTCTGCACTACCCGCTTCAGCGGCCGGGCGCCGTAGGTGGGGTCGTAGCCGAGGTTTCCAAGCAGGGTGCGGGCGTCGCCGGAGAGCTCGATCTCGATCCCGCGCTGGCGGACGCGGCCGACCAGCTGCTCGACCTGGAGGTCGACGATGCGGCCGATGTCCTGCTTCGAGAGACGGTGGAAGATCACGGTGTCGTCGATCCGGTTGAGGAACTCGGGCTTGAAGGTCGCCGCCAGAACCTCTTCGATCTGCTCGCGGATCGCCTCGTCGACCTGCTCGCCGACGATCCGGTCGGAGCCGACGTTTGAGGTCATGATCAGGACCGTGTTGGTGAAGCTGACGGTGCGTCCCTGGCCGTCGGTGAGGCGACCGTCGTCCATCAACTGCAGCAGCGTGTTGAAGACGTCGGGGTGGGCCTTCTCGATCTCGTCGAGCAGGATCACCGCGTAGGGTCGGCGCCGGACCGCCTCGGTCAGCTGGCCGCCCTCCTCGTAGCCGACGTAGCCGGGCGGGGCGCCGATCAGCCGCGCCACCGTGTGCTTCTCCATGTACTCGGACATGTCGAGGCGGACGATCGCCTGCTCGGAGTCGAACATGAACTCGGCCAGTGCCTTCGCCAGCTCCGTCTTGCCGACCCCGGTCGGGCCGAGGAAGAGGAAGGAGCCGATCGGCCGGTTCGGGTCCGAGAGCCCTGCCCGCGAGCGCCGCAGCGCGTTGGAGACGGCCTCGATTGCCTCGTCCTGGCCGATCACCCGCTCGTGCAGACGCTCCTCCATCTTGATCAGCTTTTCGACCTCGCCCTCCATCAGGCGGCTGACCGGGATCCCGGTCCATTTGCCGACAACCTCGGCGACGTCCTCCTCGGTGACTTCGTCGGCCAGCAGCACCTCGCCGCCGGCGTGCAGCTCCTCGAGCCGGGCTGCCTGCTCGGCGACCTTCGCCTCCAGCTCCGGGATGTCCCCGTAGCGCAGCTTCGCGGCGCGCTCGAGGTCGGCCTCGCGCTCGGCCTGCTCGGCCTCGACCCGCGCCTCCTCGAGCTGCCCCTTCGCCTGCTTGATCGCCTCGATCGGCTCTTTCTCGTTCTGCCACCGGGTGCGCAGCTCAGCCGCCGCCTCGCGGAAGTTGGCGAGGTCGGCCTCGAGCGCCTCCAGGCGCGCCTTCGAGGCGTCGTCGGTCTCCTTCTTCAGGGCCTCGCGCTCGATCTCCAGCTGCTGGATCCGGCGCTCGACCTCGTCGATCTCGGTCGGCACCGAGTCGATCTCGATCTTTAGCTTCGAGGCGGCCTCGTCGATCAGGTCGATCGCCTTGTCGGGCAGGAAGCGGTCGGCGATGTAGCGCTCCGAGAGGGTGGCGGCGGCGACGACCGCGGAGTCGGAGATGCGGACCCCGTGGTGCTGTTCGTAGCGCGGTTTCAGCCCGCGCAGGATCGCGATCGTGTCGCTCATGTCGGGCTCGCCGACGAGGACGGGCTGGAAGCGTCGCTCCAGCGCCGCGTCTTTCTCGATGTGCTTTCGGTACTCGTCGAGGGTGGTGGCTCCGACCGCGCGCAGCTCCCCCCGGGCCAGCATCGGCTTCAGCAGGTTGGCGGCGTCGACCGCGCCTTCGGCCGCACCGGCGCCGACGATCGTGTGGAGCTCGTCGAGGAAGAGGACGATCTGCCCCTCGGCCTCCTGCACCTCGGAGAGGACGGCTTTCAGCCGCTCCTCGAACTCGCCTCTGTATTTGGAGCCGGCCAAGAGCGAGCCGATGTCGAGCGCGATCACGCGCCGGTCGCGCAGACTCTCGGGCACGTCGCCGGCGATGATCCGCTGTGCCAGCCCCTCGACGATCGCCGTCTTGCCGACACCCGGGTCGCCGATCAGCACCGGGTTGTTCTTGGTCCGACGCGAAAGGACCTGGATCACGCGGCGGATCTCCTCGTCGCGCCCGATCACCGGGTCGAGCTTGCCGCTCGCCGCGTCGGCGGTCAGGTCGCGGCCGAATTTCTCCAGCGCTTGGACGTTGCTCTCCGCGTCGGGCGAGGTCACCTTGGCGGGCCCCTGCACAGCGCGGACGGCCTGCTCCAGCTCGCCGCGGTCGGGCAGCAGGTCGGAGACGCCGGACCCCTCCGCGGCGAGGGCGAGCAGCAGGTGGCCAACCGTGATGTAGCTGTCGCCGAGCTTCGCCATCTCCTGCTCGGCGTCGCGCACGACACGGGCAAGATTGGACGACATGCGGGGATCGGCGTCGTCGCCGAGCGTCGGCAGCGCCGTCACCGCCTCGTTCGCGCTGGTCGCGACGGCGGCCGGGTCGGCGCCGACCTTCTGCAGTACCGGCACCGCCATCGCTTCGTCCTGTCCGAGCAGCGCCACCAAAAGGTGCGCCGGCGTGATCTCCGGGTTGCGGCGCGCGGTTGCCAGTTGCTGGGCCGAAGCCACTGCTTCCTGGGACTTCACCGTAAATCGATCCGCCTGCATCAGCTCCGCTCGCCTTTCTCTCTCCTCGTCGCTTCAAGCTCTTCGGCACGGCGCCGCATCCGGTCCAGCTCCACGCTCATCCTCGCCACCCGCTCTTCCAGCGCCAGCACCGTCTCGACCCCGACCAGGTTCAGTCCCTCGGCCGTCATCTGCTGGATCCGGCGCAGGCGCTCGACGTCGCGCTGGGAGTAGAGGCGGGTGTTCTTCGGCGAGCGCTTCGGCGCGATCAGCCCCCGCGCCTCGTACATCCGCAGCGTCTGCGGGTGCATCTCGGCCAGCTCGGCGGCGACCGAGATCATGAAGACGCCGCGCTCGTCGTCGATCGAGATCTCGACCCGGCTGCGCCGGCTGGCAGTCATCACACGCCCGCCTTGCGCAGCAGATCGGCGCGCGGGTCGCCGCCGTTGAAGGACTCGGCCAGCTTCTCCGCCGCCTCGCTCTGCTCGTCGGTGAGCTCACTCGGGATCTCGATCTCGAGCCGGTAGCGGATGTCGCCGTTGCCCTTGCCCCTCGGCCGCGGTGGCCCCTCGCCCTTGAGACGCTGGATCGTCCCGTGCTTGGTCCCGGGGGCGACCTTGATCTTCTTCGTCCCGCTTAGGGTCGGCACCTCGATCGTGCCGCCGCGCAGCGCCTCCGGGATCGAGATCGGCACGTTGACCTCGAGGTTGCCGTTGTCGAGTCGCCGGAAGACCGGAGAGGAGGCGACCCGGGTGACGACGTAGAGGTCTCCGGGCGGGCCACCACGCGGCCCCGCCTCGCCTTTGCCGGCGAGGCGGATGCGACCGCCGTCCTTGACCCCGGCGGGGATGTTCACCTTGTAGGTCTTCGCCTGCTGGGTGAGGCCGGAGCCACCGCACGTCGGGCAGGGGTCTTCGATGATCTGGCCGGCGCCGCCGCACTGCGGGCAGGGCTGACTGATCGAGAAGAAGCCCTGGCTCTGGGCGTCGATGCCGCGGCCTTCGCAGCGCGGGCAGGTGACCGGGGAGGTGCCGGGTTTGGCCCCGGAGCCGTGGCAGGTGCGGCAACGCTCGGCCTTCTGCACCGTGACTTTGACCTGGTCGCCGTTGACGGCCTGGTCGAAGCTGAGCTGGATCTCGGTCTCGAGATCACGACCGCGGACCGCCTGTTGCTGTGGCTGGCCCCCGCCGCGGTTGAAGAGCGAGGAGAAGATGTCGCCGAAGCCAGCTCCCTCGGCGCCCCCCGCGAACGGGTTCTGGCCGCCGGCGAACGGGTTGCCTCCACCAGCGCCACCGAACCCGGCGAACTGGCCGCCGGCGTCGTACTCCTTGCGCTTCTCGGGATCGGCGAGGACGTCGTGGGCGGCGGAGATCTCCTTGAACTTCTCCTCCGCCGCGGCGTCGTCCGGGTTGCGGTCAGGGTGGTATTTCCGGGCGAGTTTCCGGTACGCCTTCTTGATCTCCTCGTCGGAGGCGCCCTTCGACACCCCCAGGGTCTTGTAAAGCTCGTCTGCCACTTCGCTCCTAAGCGCTGACCACCACGCGGGCGGGGCGGATCAGCTGGTCTTCGAATCGATATCCCTTCTGCATCACCTCGACGACGACGCCGGCCTCGGCTCCCTCGACCGGCATCGTCGAAAGCGCCTCGTGCTGAGTCGGGTCGAACTTCTCCCCCTTCGGGTCGACCCGCTCGATCCCATTCCGAACCAACGAGTCCCGCAAGCTCCTGAACACGAGGATCACGCCATGCGCCAACCCGTCCTCCGAATCCCCCTCCGGATCCAAGCCAGCCGCCTGAATCGCCCGCTCCAAATCATCCAGAGCAGGCACCACATCCCCCGCCAGCTTCAGCGCCCCACGAACCGATGCCGCCTGCACCTCCGCCGCCATCCGCTTCCGATAATTCTCAAAATCCGCCTGAGCCCGCCTGGCAATGTCGAGGTACTCGTCCCGTTTCGCTTCGGCGTCAGCCAGCAAAGCGTCGAGATCCTGCTCGACGACCTCGCCACCATCTCCTCCGGCGGGTGCCCCGGTAGGGGGTACCGCCCCCGAGGAAGCTTTAGCTACCGCAGGGGGCGGTGGGTCCCCTGCCGGGGCAGGACCCGCCGGCCGGGGCTCGTCGGTCCCGCCGTCCTCAGCGAACCTCATTTGCCGTCCTCGTCAACCACCTCAGCGTCGACGACCTCCTCCTCATCGGCAGCGCTCTCGCCACCGTCAGAGGAACCACCGTCGGCCGACGCGGCCTCGGACTGCGCCGCCGCGTAGATCTGCTCCGACGCCTTGGTCATCGCCGTGTTCAACGCCTCGGTCTTCGCGTTCAGCTCCTCGACGCTGCCGGAGTCGAGCGCGGCGCGCAGGTCTTTGACCGCGGCCTCGGCCTCCTCCTTGGTGGCGTCGTCGACTTTGTCGCCGGCGTCCTCGAGCGCTTTCTCCGACTGGTAGGCGGCGTTCTCGGCGAGGTTGCGGGACTCGGCCAGCTCACGCTGCTTCTGGTCCTCCTCGGCGTGGGCCTCGGCATCGGAGACCACCCCCTGGATTTCCTCGTCGCTGAGGCCGGAGCCGGATTTGATCTCGATCTTCTGCTCTTTGCCGGTGCCTTTGTCTTCGGCACTGACGTTGATGATGCCGTTGGCGTCGATGTCGAAGGTGACCTCGATCTGCGGCATCCCGCGCGGCGCCGGCGGGATCCCGCTGAGCTGGAATTTGCCCAGGCTCTTGTTGCCGTTTGCCATCTCGCGCTCGCCCTGGAGGACGTGGATCTCGACCGACGGCTGGTTGTCGTCAGCCGTCGAGAAGACCTCCGACTTCTTCGTCGGGATCGTCGTGTTGCGCTCGATCAGCTTCGTCATCACGCCGCCTTTGGTCTCGATCCCAAGGGTCAGCGGGGTGACGTCGAGTAGCAGCACGTCCTTGACGTCGCCGGCCAGCACGCCGGCCTGGATGCCGGCGCCGACGGCGACGACCTCGTCCGGGTTGACGCCTTGGTGGGGGTCCTTGCCGGTCAGCTCCTTGACCCGCTCCCGCACCGCGGGCATCCGGGTCATGCCGCCGACGAGGACGACGTGGTCGATCGTCGCATCGGCGTCGTCGAGCGCCCGTTTGACCGGGCCGACGATCCGCTCCAGTAGATCGGCGGTGAGCTCGTTTAGCTTCGAGCGGTTGAGCCTCATGTCGAGGTGCTTGGGCTGGCCCTCGACGGCGGTGATGAAGGGTAGGTTGATCTGCGTCTCCTGCGTCGAGGAGAGCTCGATCTTCGCCTTCTCTGCTGCCTCGTAGAGGCGCTGCAGGGAGTTTTTGTCCTGCGAGAGGTCGACGCCCTGGTCGCGTTTGAACTCGGCAACCAGCCACTCGACGATCGCTTTGTCCCAGTTGTCGCCGCCGAGGTGATTGTCACCCGCGGTCGCCTTTACCTCGAAGACGCCGTCGCCGATTTCCAGCACCGAGACGTCGAAGGTGCCGCCGCCGAGGTCGAAGACGAGGATCGTCTGGTCGGTTTTCTCTTTGTCGAGCCCGTAGGCCAGGGAGGCCGCGGTCGGCTCGTTGATGATTCGCTTGACGTCGAGGCCGGCGATTTTGCCGGCGTCCTTGGTCGCTTGCCGCTGATCGTCGTTGAAGTAGGCGGGGACGGTGATCACGGCGCTGTCGACCGTGTCGCCAAGCTTCGCTTCGGCGTCGGTTTTCAGCTTCTGCAGGATCATCGCGCTGATCTCCGGCGGGCTGTACTGCTTGCCGCGCACGTCGACGCGCACGTCGCCGTTGGGGCCGGCCTCGACCTTGTACGGGACGATCGTCTCCTCCTCTTTGACTTCGGCCTCCTTGCGGCCCATGAAGCGCTTGATCGAGAAGATCGTGTTCTCCGGGTTCATCACGGCTTGCCGTTTGGCCACCGTGCCGACCAGGCGCTCGCCCCCCTCCGTGAACGCGACGACGGACGGCGTCGTGCGACCGCCCTCTGCGTTCTCGAGGACGGTGGGCTCGCCACCCTCCATCACTGCGACGCACGAGTTGGTCGTGCCGAGGTCGATTCCAATCGTCTTTGCCACTTTTACGCGTACCTCCAGGGGTTTCGTTGTTCAAACCTAAGAAATCTAAGTGGCAGTATGGCAGATTCTCAAAATAGTTCAAGCCAAAGAAAAGGGCGCCCGAAGGCGCCCCCTTTCCACCGCGTCCCACCGCAGTTGCTCCCGTATAGCGAGAACAACTGCGGTGGGAGCGAGATCCGCGCTAGCGCTGGAGCAGCAGTTCGCTGAACAGGCCGGCGTGGTCGGAGTCCCAGAGGCCGTGTTCCATCTTGCGGCCGGTCACCACCGACCGCAGCAGCTTCACCTGCTTGGGGTCGTTGGTCATGATGTGGTCGACCTTGTGGTTCATTTCTTTGTTGGTGCCGGAGTTGATCAGCGGGTTTTCGATGCAGCAGCCGGTCGGCTTGCTGGTCGCCCGCTCGCGGAAGCCGGCTTTGGTCATCACCCGGTAGGCCTGGCCGTCGCCCGGCTGGACTTCGGTCTTGACGTCCGAGTTGAGGTCGCCGACCAGGATCACCGGCAGCTTGCTCGTCGCCGGGCCGCCGGGGGCGACCAGCTCGCCGGCCTGCTGGGCGCGGACACTCGGGTATTCGGCCGAGCTGTCGAACGCCTCGAGGTGGGTGTTGACGAAGTGGAACTTCCTGCTGCCGCGGACGGTGGCGTCGACGCTGGTCCAGCCGCGGGTGACGGCGACTTCGGTTGAGCCGGCCACCTTGACTACAAGCAGCTTGCTGAAGTTTCCGCTCCGGGGTTTCGAGGTGACGACATCCGCTTCGTGGCCGACGCGGGCAAGGATCACGTCGCGCATCGTCAAGCGTCCGTTGACCTCGGCATTCGGAATCGCGCCATTTGGACCATCGCCCGGGACACCATTGGCGTCAGCCGGAGCCTCGAAGTCGAACTCGTCCTGAACGACTACCGCTCGGTAGAGCCTCTTGCCCTTGTTGAGCTGGGCGAGCAGCAGTTGGAGGAAGTCGTACTTGACTTTGGTTGCTTCCGGAATGCCCGAGGTGATCGGGGCAATCGACGGCGGCGCTTCGCGCCAGAGCGCGACCTCCTGCAGACCAACGAGGTCCGGTTCCTCGCCGAGGATCTCCTTCGCCAGGCCTTTGGCGCGGAGCGGGAAGTTGGTCGCTTCGACCGAGCGGACGATGCCGCCGTTGGCCTCGAAAAAGGCTTCTTTCGAGGTTGACTGGATCGCCGGCGTCAGGTCGGCCCCCAGGTAGAGGTTGCGGCTCATGACTTTGATCGGCGTGCCTTTGGTCGTCTTCGCGACGGCGGTGCCGGCGAAGGCGGCTAGCAGTACGGCAGCGGCCGCGAGCAATGCCAGGGCGACTCGACGTGCAGGTGCGATTGATGCGATCAAGCTCGATTCCTCCTCGGTTGCGCGCCTCCCCAGGCGGCCGCGTTACGAACCCGTAACAAACGATAGGCGAGATCGACTCGCCCATCGTCGAGAAATCAGCCCTCGCCGGCTACGTGGGCGACGAATTCGGCGACTTCTTCGCCTTGCTCTTTATTGAGGATGCCGCCTGGCATCCGGCCGGGGGTTTCGCCGTCGACCCCGTTTTCAACCGCGTTGAGGACGCGTTCTTTGATCCCTTTGATCGTTTTCGCGTCGCCTTCCGCCGGGCCCGTGGGCGCCAGCAGTTCGTCCAGGTTCGGGCCGTAGTTGCCGTCGGTGCCAGCCGCGTAGAGCGTGTGGCAGGTGCCGCAGTTCGTCTGGAACAGCGACTGCCCACTCTTGAGGTCGGAGGCAACGCTCTGGTCGCCCTTCTGGGCGTCGCCCTTGGAGTTGAAAATCAACCAGGGGATGACGACCGCGAGGACGACCACCAGCAGGCCGAAGACGATGAAGGTCCGCTTGCTCATTTAGCGGCGCGGATACTATCGGCGGCCCTGCCGGGAGCGCGCGCTCCCGGCCTGTTCGCCCTGTACCAGGGGCACATCCGCCGCAGATCGCACTCGCCGCAGCGCGGCTTCGGCCGGCAGATGGCGCGGCCGTGGTTGATCAAGTTCATGTGCAGCTCGTAGGCATCGGCGGGCTCGACGACCGCCAGCATCTCGTCGTGGGCCTTCTCGAACGAGGCCTTTTCCGGGAACAGACCAAGGCGGCCGCCGACCCGGTGGACGTGGACGTCGACCGGGATCTCGGGGATGCCCCAGGTGAAGATCAGGACGCAGGCCGAGGTTTTGCGGCCGACGCCAGGCAGCGAGAGCAGGAACTCGAGTGACTCCTCGCGCGTCGCGGTCTCCGTCCAGTCGAGATCGGGCGGCTCCCCGAGTCGCGCGAGGATCGCCTGGATCCTCGGTGCCTTCTGCCTCGCCAGCCCGCCGGGGCGGATCGCGTCTTCGAGCTCGTCCAGCGGCGCATCGCGAACTTCCTCCCAAAGCGGGAACCGCTCGCGCAGGGCGGCGAAGGAGCGGTCGCGGTTGCGGTCGTTGGTGTGCTGGGAGAGGACGGTCTTAATCAGCTCCGCGATCGGGTGCCGGTGCGGCTCGTTGACCGGCTGCCCGTACATCTGCCGCAGGCGGTCGCGGATCGCGCGGACGCGGCGTTTGTCCGGTCGCTTCCATTTCGTCATCGCGCAGACCCTATTTGGCGACTGGGCTGGCGGAATTCGGGAATTCGCGTGTGATTCACGTCTCGAAGCCGGTTAACGCGCGGATTACAATTGTCTGTTCCGTGTCTCGCGTCTTTTCACGCGTTGGAGCGAAGCTGCCCAAAGGTTGGGGGGATCTCGGGCGCCAGATTGGGATCTTGATCGGCGTCGACCTGATCTACGAGCTCGGCCGCGGGATCGCCGATTCCGACAAAGCCGACGCGATCGCCCACGGCGCTCAGGTGATCGACCTCGAGCGCACCACGCATACCTTCTTCGAGCCCGCCATGCAGTCGTTCTTTCTCGGCGCCCACTGGACGGTCGACTTCGCCAACCAGCTCTACCTCAACGCCCAGTTCTCGATCGCCCTCGGGTTCCTGGTCTGGCTCTACCTCTTCCGCAACGAGTCCTATTACTTCGTCCGCAACATGTTCGTGGTCTCGATGTGCCTGGCCTTGATCGGCTACATCGGTTACCCGACGGCGCCGCCGCGGATGTTCCCCGAGCACGGCTTCGTCGACACGATCACCGACTTCTCCGGCGTCAACCACGACTCTGCCCTGGCGAAGATCTTCATCAACCCCTACGCGGCGGTGCCGAGCATGCACTGCGCCTTCGCGCTGATGATCGGCGGCACCGGCGTGATGGTCTGCCGCCACTGGTGGGCGAAAGCGTTCTGGGGCTTCTGGCCGATCCTGATCGCCTGGGTCGTGATCGTCACCGCCAACCACTACTGGGTCGATTGGGCGCTGGGCTGGATGGTCGCGCTCGCCGCGGCGCTGATTGCCCAGGGGGCGGTCGCCCGCTTCAGGCCCGAGGCCTGGTCGTGGCGCAACCTCGGGGCCGCCCGTGAGGCCGAGGCTTAGGCTAGCCTCACCTTGATGCAATCTTCGGCGCCCCCGAGGGCACCAGGCGGCCGCCGCAACGGCCGCACGCCTGCAGGACGCAACGGGCAGGAGCTGCGGTCCTACGCCCGCGAGCGGCTGATCGAGTCGCGGCTGACCCCGAACGCGATCTCGATCGCGGGCCTGATCGGCAACCTGATCGCCGCCGCACTCGTCACTCAGCATCTCTTTTTCCTCGGCGGCGTCGCCTTCATCCTCGGCTCGGTAATGGACACGCTCGACGGCCGCTACTCGCGGATGTCGGGCAAGGGGACGCTGTTCGGGGCCTTCCTCGACTCGACCCTGGACCGGATCGAGGAGGGGATCGTGCTCGCCGCGGTCGCCGGCTACTTCGCCGCCAACGGCGAAGACTTCGCGGCGGCGATGTGCGTCGTCGCCGTGCTCGGCTCGCTGATGGTCTCCTACACGCGGGCCCGGGCCGAGGCGCTTGGGGTTGAGTGCAAGGTTGGTTTGGCGACGCGGCCGGTCAGGGTGGTGCTACTTTCGATCGGGTTGATCTTCGCCAAGGGCGCCGGGATCGGAGATTTCGAATTGCTGGCGCCAGCGGTCTACGTGATCGCCGCGTTGACCATCTTCACGACGTTCCAGCGTGTATGGCATGTGCGAAACGAGCTATCCGGTGCCGAAGCGCCCACCACCCCGGGCGACGGCAGCGACGATCTGTAACCAGCGAGGCCGCCGGGTGTGTCTAGCCACTCAGCGCGATCCAGGAGGAATCCAGACTTCATGAGTGAGAGCAACGGAGCAAACGGCAGCACGAACGGCGTCGGCCGCACCGAGGACAAGGTCCGCGTCGCGATCGTCGGTGTTGGCAATTGCGCCAACTCCTTCATCCAGGGCATTCAGTACTACAAGGACGCCGACCCGAGCGAGGAAGTCCCGGGTCTGATGCACGTCGACCTCGGCGGCTACCACGTCCGCGACGTCGAGTTCGTCGCCGCCTTCGACATCGACAGCGAGAAGGTCGGCAAAGACCTCTCGGAGGCGATCTGGTCGGGGCAGAACGACACGATCAAGTTCGCCGACGTCCCCAACCTCGGGATCAAGGTCGAGCGCGGGATGACCCACGACGGCCTCGGCAAGTACCTGAAAGAGAAGATCACCAAAGCACCGGGCGAAACCACGGACGTGGTCGGCATCCTCAAGGAGACCCGCGCGGACGTGGTCGTCTGCTACCTGCCGGTCGGCTCCGAGGAGGCGACCAAGTGGTACGTCGAGCAGGCGCTGAAGGCCGGTGTCGGCTTCGTCAACTGCCTGCCGGTCTTCATCGCCCGCGAGGACTACTGGGACAAGCGCTTCGAGGAGGCCGGGCTGCCGATCATCGGCGACGACATCAAGTCCCAGGTCGGGGCGACGATCGTCCACCGCCAGCTCGCCCGCCTCTTCCA
>DATIPH010000027.1:0-9081 GCA_035472275.1 Solirubrobacterales bacterium | reverse complement strand
CCTCCGGCAAAAACTCGGCTGTCCTCGAAGGCAAACTTCAGGACGCGATCGCCGAAGCAGTGAAACTGAGCGAATAGCTCTCACCGGCAGCATCCGCAGGATCTGAAGCATGGGCCCCCGTCGCGAGAGCGGCGGGGGCTTCTGCGCGTTTGGGGCCGGCGGAATGCTGAGCGGGCTCGTACGAAAGAAAATGTATTGACAGTCTAAAAAGGAGATATAGACTAATCAGATGACTTTGGGATCACTGAAGAGAGAGTTCGCCGCGATCGCCTGCTTGATCGTCTTGGTTGCCGTCGCTGTGGGTTGCGGCGAGGACTCGAGCAAGGCCGAACCGATGAGCAAATCCGCCTTCGTCCAGCAGGCGGACGCGATTTGTGCCAAGGCGACCAAGGAACGCAATCAGGTCTCCAAGGAACTTCCGGAAGGCGGAGGTGGCGGTTCCGGCGAAGCGACCACGGTCATCGAAACGCTCGTCTCCCCGGTCATCGTGATGGCAGAAGAACTCGGCGAACTGACGCCCCCGAAAGGTGATGAAAAGGAAGTCGAAGGAATTATCGACGCTTTCGAGACCGGCGTCGCCAAATTGGAAGAAGACCCTGTTGGCCCCGAAGTGACCTCGGCGTTCGCCGAAGCAAACGAAATGGCGACGGCCTACGGGCTCTCGGCCTGTTCGGTCTGATTAGTCGATGACCTTCAAGCGGAAAATCGTGGTCGGCCTCGCCGTCATCGCTCTGCTCGTCTCGTTCGGCATTTTGGCCGGGTGCGGATCTGACTCGTCCAATTCGAGCTCGAACACCTCGGAGCGGACCACGGAACCCGCCGGCACCACCGCCCCCAGCGCCGAATTTGTCGGCAAGACCGGCAACAACACGCCGGGGAGCTTTGGCAAGGTGGCAACGGAGTCAGAACGCGAAGCCGCCTCCAAGGTTCTGGAAGCCAACCTGATAGCTCGCGCGGCCGGGGACTGGCCAGCTCAGTGCGCCTCTCTCACTGCGCAGAAAAAAATTCAGTCCGGGATTTTCGCAGCCGGTGGAAAGGGCTGCGCGAATGGGCTGAAGGCTCAGGCGGAACCTCTCTCCAGGACGGAGGACGTTCGCGCCAACACGATGACGGGGCCGATCGTCGTGCTGCGGGTCAAGGGCAAGCTCGGCTACGCCCTTTACCACGGCAAGGGGAGCCAGGACTACGCGATGCTGATGAAGAAGGAAGACGGCCAGTGGCGCGTCGCACACCTGGCGACGAACGAAATCCCGTGATCCGACCTTTTTGGAGGAGAGAAGGATGCACGATGCTGGTGACGGTCGCCTGCGTCGCCGTACTGACTGGGTGTGGGGGATCGGGATCCTCTGCCTCGTCGGAGCCCAGTTCCGCACCCTCGGACAGCACGTCGGCGTCCCCTAAGGGCAGCTCCACCTCCGTGAATCCTCCGAGTCCGGTCGAAGCCGAC
Organism: Solirubrobacterales bacterium; assembly: GCA_035472275.1. Taxonomy (GTDB): domain Bacteria; phylum Actinomycetota; class Thermoleophilia; order Solirubrobacterales; family 70-9; genus VAYN01. Next base: position 7,634 of record DATIPH010000027.1, on the reverse strand, counting down.
GAACCCAGTGCCGAATTCGCCGGCAAGGGGCGGAACGGCGAACTCGCGACCGCCGGCAAGGAATCGACGGTCGCCGAGCGCGAAGCCGCTTCGACGGTCGCAGAAGCGAGCTTCAAGGCGGCTGAAAGCCGTGATTGGGCGGGGCAATGCGCAACTCTCAGCGCCGAACTGATCGGAGGTCTTGAGGAAAACTCGAAGGCCGGCTGCTCCCGGAGCCTCGAACAGCTGGCGAACAAGAACGGAGGTGCCCCGGAAAACCCCATGGTGGAACCTCTCGCCGCGCTACGGGTGAACGGAAACCTCGCCTTCGCCTTTTTCCACGGGATCGAAAAACGGGACTTCGTAGTCCCAATGGTGCGCGAAGGCAGCCAGTGGAAGCTGGCCGCGCTGCTGCCGGAAGAAGCTTCCTAGCAGTGGCTACATCCTGAAAACGGGCGCCGCCGGCCTGGCGAGCGGGGCGTTGGCGCAGGCGCCCAGCGCCAGTCCGAGCACACGGCGAGTATCGAGTGGGTCGATGACCCCGTCGTCCCAGATCCGGGCGGTGGAATAGTAAGGGTTGCCTTGGCGCTCGTACTGCTCGCGCAGTTCGGCGCCGCTCTCCGATTGGCCGACCTCGGTCATCACCGTCGCCGCCTGCTCGCCGCCCATCACCGAGATCCGGGCGTTGGGCCACATCCAGAGGAAACGGGGGGAGTAGGCGCGGCCGCACATGCCGTAGTTGCCGGCGCCGAAGGAGCCGCCGACGATCACGGTTAGCTTCGGGACGCGGGTGGTGGAGACGACGGCGACCATCTTGGCGCCGTCCTTGGCGATGCCGCCGGCCTCGTAGTCGGGGCCGACCATGAAGCCGGTGATGTTCTGCAAGAAGAGGAGGGGCACGCGGCGCTGGTCGCAGAGCTCGATGAAGTGGGCCGCCTTCAGCGCGCTCTCGGAGAAGAGGATGCCCTGGTTGGCGATGATTCCGACCGGGTGGCCGTGGATGTGGGCGAAGCCGCAAACGACCGTCGTTCCGTACTCGGCCTTGAACTCGTGCAGGAGGCTGCCGTCGACGACGCGGGCGATGATCTCGCGCGGGTCATACGGGGTGCGGCTGTCGGGCGGGACCGCGCCGTAGAGGGTCGTCGGATCGACGGCGGGCGCGATCGCCGGTTGGCGCTCCCACGGCGGCGCCGGGCGGGGCGGCAGGGTGGCGACGATCGAGCGCACGATTCGCAGCGCGTCGGCGTCGTCCTCGGCCAGGTGGTCGACGACGCCCGAGGTGCGGGCGTGCAGCTCGCCGCCGCCGAGCTCCTCAGCCGTCACCTCCTGGCCGGTCGCCGCCTTCACCAAGGGCGGACCGCCGAGGAAGATCGTGCCCTGGTTGCGGACGATCACGGTCTCGTCGCTCATCGCCGGCACGTAGGCGCCGCCGGCGGTGCAGGATCCCATCACCGCGGCGATCTGTGGGATGCCCCGGGCCGACATCGTCGCCTGGTTGAAGAAGATGCGGCCGAAGTGCTCGCGGTCGGGGAAGACCTCGTCCTGCATCGGCAGGAAGGCGCCGCCGGAGTCGACCAGATAGACGCATGGGAGGTTGTTGTGGAGCGCCACCTCCTGCGCCCGCAGGTGCTTCTTGACTGACATTGGATAGTACGTCCCGCCTTTGACGGTGGCGTCGTTGGCGACGACGACGACCTCGCGGCCGGCGACGCGGGCGATGCCGCTGATCATCCCCGCCGCCGGCGCGGCACCGTCGTAGAGGTCCTCGGCGGCGAGCGCCGAGAGCTCGAGGAAGGGCGAGCCGGGATCGCAGAGGCGGTCGACCCGTTCGCGGGGCAGCAGCTTGCCGCGGGCGACGTGGCGATCGCGCGATTTCTCACCGCCGCCGGCCTTAGCGCGTGTCAGTCGCTCCGCTAGCTCCGTGGCGAGCCGCCGGTGCTCGGCCTCGTTGCGCTCGAACTCGGCCGTGCCGGGTTTGGCGTGCGTGTGCAGCACGGTGCTCATTGGCCAACCTCCCTCTTGTTCTTCTGAGATTGAGAGGCCGAGCGAAGCGAGGCCGTCGAAGATCCCCGGGGAACGCATAGAGCCAACCGCCGCCGGGAGAGCGCCAGTCGTGCTAGCCGCCTCGACGGCCCGGATGAGACCAGCGCCTCCCGGCGGTTGGAGGCACCCGAAGCGCCAACAGGACGTGGCGTCTGCAAACGCCGCCCAATGAGCACGCGCAACGGTTCCTCGCGGCCGGCTCTGAAACGAAGGTATCCGACCGAGGAGGAGAGATGGAGAAGTTCGCAGGGATCGACTGGGCCGCCACCGAGCACGCGCTCTGCGTCGTCGACGAGCAGGGCCAACGGCTGCGGGAGCGGCGGGTCGCCCACAGCGAGGCGGCCATCGCCGCCCTCTGTCGCGAGCTGGTGGAGCTGAGCGTCTGCCGGGTGGCGATCGAGCGCCCCGACGGGATCCTGGTGGACCGCCTCCTCGAGGCGGGCTTGACCGTGATCGCCGTGCACCCCAACCAGGCCAAGGCTGCGCGTGAGCGCTACGCGGTCGCTCGTGGCAAGTCCGATCGCTTCGACGCCTTCGTCTTGGCCGAGTTGGCGCGCACCGACGCCCACCGACTGCGGGCGATCAGGCCCAACACGGACGAGACCAAGGCACTGCGAGCCCTGACCCGGGCCCGAGAGGACCTGGTCGGGGTTCGGGTCGAGCTGGCAAACCAGCTGCGCGCCCAGCTCGAGGCCTTCTGGCCCGGAGCGCTCGTCTTCGCCGACGTCGACTCGCCGATCTCCCTCGCCTTCCTGGCCCGCTACCCGGGCCCCGCCGACGCCAGCGGCCTCGGCCCCAAGCGGATGGAGGGCTTTCTCGCCCGCCACCAATACTGCGGTCGGCGCAGCCCGGAGGAACTCCTGAAGCGGATGCGCTTTGCTCCCACCGGCCGCGCCGGCGAGGGCGAGGGCGAGGCACGCAGGACCGTGGTGCTGGGCCTGGTCGCAGCCCTGCGGCCGATCGTCGCCGAGATCGCAGAGCTGACCTCGCAGATCCGCGGCGCGCTCGCCGCCCATCCCGACGCGGCGATCTTCGCGCCGCTGTTCCGGGACCGCAAGACGGCGATCTGCCCGGCGACGCTGATCGCCGAGCTGGGCGATGCCCGAAGCCGTTACCCGAGTGACGCGGCGCTTGCCGCCGACGCCGGCATGAGCCCGGTCGCCCTGGAGTCGGGCAAGCGCCGGGCGGCGATCTTCAGGCGCGCCTGCGACAAGCGGTTGCGAAGCGCGGTCGCCGCCCTCGCCGACTCCACCCGCCACTGGCACCCGTGGGCCAAGGACATCTACCGGCGAGCTCGCGATCGGGGCCAAGACCACCCTCATGCGATACGCACCCTGGGGCGAGCATGGCTGCGGGTCTCTGGCGCTGCTGGCAGGACAGGGTGCCCTACGACCCCGCTCTTCACGGCAACTTTCGAAGGCTTCAACCCGTGGGGGGTTGACACAGGACGTCTCATTCGGCTTCCTCCTCGCCACTCGCCAGCGCGATCAGCTCCTGGCCCCGGGCGATCTGGTCGCCGACCGCGACCAAAATCTGGGCGACGACACCGTCGCGTGGGCTCTGGATCGAGAGCTCCATCTTCATCGACTCGAGGACGACGAGCACGTCGCCCTCGGCAACCGCCTCGCCGGCCGCAGCGCGGACGTCGATCACGACCCCCGGCATCGGCGCCTCCAGCGAGCCGCCGCCCGAAGCGCCGCTTGCGGCGGCGGCTTCCGAGACGAGCTCGAACCGCGCCGGCTCCGCCGCCCCATCGAGGATCCAGACCGCGTCGCCGTCTCTATATATAGAGAGCTCCCGAGACTCGCCGTCGACTTCAAGCATGCGCCCGTCGAACTCAAAAGTGCCAGAGTCGGCGGCAGCCTCCCAGCCCCAGCTGTTGCCGCTAGCGCGGATTGCGACGTCGAGTTCGCCGTCGGGGCCTGCGAGCCGCGATCCCGCCCAGGCCGGGCCCTGCTGGCGCCAGCCGTCGTGGGCGTCCCAGGGGTCGTCGCTGGGGGGCGGCCCGAGGAGGATGGAGAAGGCGACGGCGGCGAGCGCCGGGTCAGGCGCGGGAGGGGAGACCTCGGCGCCGAGACGCTCGATCAGGCCGGTGTCGATCGCGCCCTCGCGCACCTCGGGCAGCGCTAGCAGCGCCCGCAGGTAGGCGGCGTTGGTCGCCGGGCCGAGCGCGACGAGTTCGGCCAGCCCCTCCTGCAGCTCGGCCAGCGCCGCGCCGCGGTCGGCGCCGTGGGCGATCAGCTTCGCCAGCATCGGGTCGTAGTCGAGGCCGATCTCGCTGCCCTCCTCGATGCCGCTGTCGACGCGGATCGAAGCCGGCTCGCGATAGGCGACGACGCGCCCGGCGGAGGGCAGGAAGCCGTGGGCGGCGTCCTCGGCGTAGAGCCGCGCCTCGATCGCGTGGCCGTTCATCTCCACGTTCGCCTGCGTGAACGGCAGCTCCTCGCCCGCCGCGACCCGCAGTTGCAGCTCGACCAGGTCGAGCCCGGTGACCGCCTCGGTGACCGGGTGCTCGACCTGCAGTCGGGTGTTGACCTCGAGGAAGAAGAATGCGCCCGGGTCCTCGCGCTCGGTGATCAGCTCGACGGTGCCGGCGTTGACGTAGCCGCAGCTCTGCACGAGGGAGACGGCGGCGGCGCCCATCCGCTCACGCAGCTCGGGGTCGACGACGGGAGAGGGGGACTCCTCGACCACCTTCTGGTGGCGGCGCTGGAGGCTGCACTCGCGCTCGCCGAGATGGACGGCGTTCCCATGGGAGTCGGCCAGCACCTGGACCTCGATGTGGCGGGAGGCCTCGAGGTAGCGCTCGGCCAACAGGCGGTCGTCGCCGAAGGCGCCGCTGGCCTCGCGCCGCGCTGCGGCCAGCGCGTTGGGGAGCTCGTCCAGGTCCGCGACCACCCGCATTCCCTTGCCGCCGCCTCCCGCCGCCGCCTTCAGTAGCAGCGGCAGCTCCGCCCCCGCTGCCCAGGCGCTGATCTCTTCGTCGGAGAGGCTCTCGCCGCTCAGCCCGGGCAAGATCGGGACCCCGGCCGCGGCCGCCGCGTCCTTGGCCGCGACCTTGTCGCCGAGCAACGCCATCGCCTCCGGTCCGGGACCGACGAAGACGATCCCCGCCGCCGCGCAGGCGCGGGCCAGCTCCGGGCTCTCGGAGAGGAAGCCGTAGCCGGGGTGGATCGCCTCGGCGCCGCTCTTGCGCGCCGCGGCGATCACTCGCTCCACGTCGAGGTAGGACTGGGCCGCCGGCGTCGCCCCGATCCACTCGGCGCGATCGGCGCCGCGAACGTGGGGGGCGCCGGCGTCGGCGTCGCTGTAGACGGCGATTGATTCGATCCCCAGCCGCCGCAGCGTGCGCTCGACCCGTACCGCGATCTCGCCTCGGTTGGCGATAAGCACTCGGGAGAACACGGCGCTCAGCTCCTCCTCATGTCGCTCGCCTCAGACGCCGAGCGCTCGGGCGATCACCATTTGTTGGACCTCGTCGGTGCCCTCGCCGATCGTCAGGATCTTCGCGTCGCGGTAGAAGCGGCAGACCGGGTACTCCTCGATGAAGCCGTAACCGCCGTGGATCTGGACCGCCTCCTCGGCGCAGCGCACCGCCAGTCGCCCCGTCTTCAGCTTCGCCTGGGCCGCGGTCAGCGAAAAGTTTTCGCCGCGGTCCTTCATCCGCGCCGCTTTGTAGACGAGCAGGCGGGCGGCCTCGATCTCGGTCGCCATGTCGGCGAGCTTGATCTGGATCGCCTGGTACTTGGAGATCGGCTTGCCGAAGGCGCGCCGCTCCTTGGCGTAGGCGAGTGCCTCGTCGAGCGCCCCCTGGGCGAGTCCAACGCCCATCGCTGCGACCCCGATCCGGCCGATATCGAGCACCTGCAAGAACTGGCGGAAGCCCATCCCGCGCGGGCCGAGCAGGTTCTCCTCCGGGACGCGGGCGCCATCGAAGCTGAGCGGCCGCGTGTCCGAGGCGTTCCAGCCCATCTTCCGGTAGGGCTCGCCCTGCTCGTAGCCGGGGGCGCCGTTGGGAACGATCAGGTTCGAGATCTCGTCCTCGCCGGTGCGGGCAGTGATGCAGACCATCCCGGAGATGTCGGTGCCGGCGTTGGTGATGAACTGCTTGGCACCGTCGATCACCCATTCGTCGCTGTCGAGCTGGGCCTTGGTGTGCACGTTGCCGGCGTCCGAGCCCGCTTCCGGCTCGGTCAGTCCGAAGGCGCCGAGCTTCTCGCCGGCGCAGAGCTGCGGCATCCACTCGCGTTTCTGCTCGTCGTTGCCGAACAGGTAGATCGGCTGGGTGCCGAGCGAGGTGTGGGCGCAGAGCGTGATCGCCACCGAGGAGTCGACCCGGGTCAGCTCCTCGACCGCAATCGCGTAGGCGAGCGAGTCGCCGCCCCCGCCGCCGTACTCCTCGGGAAAGGGGATCCCCATCAGCCCGAGCGCGCCGAGCTTGGCGACAATCTCGTAGGGGAAGCGCTTTTCGCGGTCCAGCTCCTCGGCGGCTGGAGCCACCTCCTGCTGGGCGAAGTCGCGGACGGTGGTCTGAATCAGGCGGTGCTCGTTTGAGAGTTGGAAGTCCATGGCCATGATGTATACCGAATGAACGCTCTAATTTCGAGGGTCCGCTCGGTTTTGCATAGAATTCCCGGGATGGCGGCAGCATCGAAGACCAGCGGTCGGCGCGCCAAGCCGGAGCCGCCAACCCGCCCCGTCCTACGCGAGCGCTACGAGCGCCGCCGCCGCGACGTGATTGCGGCCGCGGCAAAGCTGTTCGCCGAGCGCGGCTACCAGGCGACTTCGATGGCCGACCTGACGACGGCGACCGGTCTTGCCGCCGGTGGCCTCTACCACTACATCGAGAGCAAGGAGGAGCTTCTGATCCTGATTTGCGACGAGCTGCTCGACCCGCTACTGGTCCGCGCCCGCGAGATCGTTGCCAATGAGCTGCCCCCGGCCCAACAGGTGCGCGCCCTGCTCCACGCCTGGCTCGAGCAGATTGCCAGTCATCGCGAGCACATGCTGGTCTTCGCCCAGGAGCGCCACGTGATCGAGCGCGAGCCGCAATGGCGCCGGGTCCGTGCCCAGCGCAAGGAGTTCGAGCAGCTGCTTGACGACGTTCTCGCCCGCGGAGAGGGCGACGGCACCATGCACTTCGACGACCGCGCCTTCACCCTCCTCACCCTGCTCGGGATGGTCAACTACACCCCCCAGTGGCTGCGTCCCCGCGGGCGCTTGAGCCCTACCGAGATCGCCGACGGCTACTGCGACGTGATCCTCGCTGCGACTCAGGCCGACTAGCGCCGATTCTCCACTTGAGTTATCTGTCGGCACGCAGATGCATGACGACGCCGGACCGGTTTCCCCGGCCCGGCGTCGAGTGCTCAGCTTCCTATGTTGTAGCGCTTAGTGGGGTGAATGCGTTCTCTTTGCCTTCTTCGTGGAGTTTCTTGTCTCTCGCGATGAATGTAAGCGTGCCTGCGATGCCCGCAACCGGACCCAGAGCACTTCCGAGCCGGAGGGTTTTTTCTTCTGTGACCGTGGCGTGCGTGGTGTTGGTTGTCGCCCCATCGGGGACACCAAGGACGCTGCCAACTACTTTCACGGTCGTCGGGCCGACGGCGCAT
>DATIPH010000026.1:0-147602 GCA_035472275.1 Solirubrobacterales bacterium | reverse complement strand
TCCGTACAGCGGGCGCGAGGGCTTACCGAGCCTATCCCGGGCAGGGGTAAACGCAACCCGAAAGCGAGGTATCCCCGATGCACCCGACTTCTAGAACCCGCAATACGACTGGGCTAGCGAGTTTCGCTAGACCCTCCTAGGACGAGGCTAACCCGCTTCCCCGCCAACGGGACCGTCTCATCCCTCGGAAGCTCCCCCGACTGAAGATCAGCATCCCACCATGGGGTGGAAGCTTCGGTCCCCAAGCGGCCTTCGAGCTTCGCGCGTCCAGATGTGGCGAATGACCCCTCTGTCTCCGCTGAAGCTTCTGTAGCTCGAGTCGCTCCCGGCCCTCGCAAGCTGGTTTCCATATGTGGACTCCGTTGAACCCTGCTGCGCCGTGGCGGGATATGGGGATTGCCCTCTCAAGTCCCTTCAGACGGCACCGCGGAGTGATTCTTGCTCCCCGCAGGGGAGCAGCAACATGCCTCGCAGAGCCAGGGACTTGAGAGGGCAATCCCCATATCCCCAGGGTGAATCAAGAACTAGCGGAGCCCCGTCCCCCGCACCCGCTTTACAAGCGCCGCGATCAGGTCGTTGAATGACAGCCCTGCCGCATCCGCGGCGAATGGGGTTGGTCCCGTCTCGACCAGTCCGGGAACCGTGTTCACCTCGAGGATCTGCGGCCCCTCGTCGTCCAAAATGATGTCGACTCGAGCGAGGTCTCTGCACCCTGCGAGGGAGTAGGCGCGGCGGGCGGCGTCTTCGACGGCCTCGCGCTCGGCGCTGGTCAGGTCGGCGACGCGGAGGGTGGCGGCGCCGGTCTCGTAGTGGGCGGTGAAGGTGTAGTAGGGCTCGTCGGTGCTGATCTCGACCACGGGGAGGACGACGGGGTCCTCGGCCGGCCCGATCACGGTGACCGCCAGCTCGCGGCCGGCGATGAAGCGCTCGATCACGACCCGGTCGTCGTAGTTGAAGGCGCCAAGGACGGCGGCGGCAAACTCGTCGGAGCGGCTGACGACCTTGATCCCCAGGGAGGAGCCCTCCCGCGCCGGCTTGACGACGAGCGGGAAGCCGAGCTGGCCGGTCAGCGAGCCCAGCGTCTCCCCGGCGCCGAACTCGGTGAAGGCCTCGCGGTTGAACGAGTGCCAGGGCGGCGTCTGCAGCCCCTCGGCACGGAGCATCTCCTTGAAGGCGTGCTTGTCGAGGCAGCGGGCGCTGGCGTGGACGTCGGAGCCGGTGTAGGGGACGTCGAGGATCTCGAGCAGGTCCTGCAGCGTTCCGTCCTCGCCGCCGCGGCCGTGCATCGCGATCAGGACGAAGTCCGGTCGCCGCTTGGCGACCAGGCTGACGAAGCGCTGGTCGGGGTCGACGGTCTCGACCGCGAAGCCGAGCTCCTCGAGCGCGGCGGCGGCGAGGCGGCCGGAACGGAGGCTGATCTCGCGCTCCATCGAGCGGCCACCGTTGGCGACCAGGACGCGGCCGCTCATGCCCGGCTCTGCTGCCGCGAGGTGTAGGTCTCGAGCAGAACCGAGTCGAAGGTCCGCGTCGTCGCCCGCCGTTCTGCGGCCTCGGCAACGGCGATCTCGATTAAGCGGTCCGCCAGCTCCGGGAAATCGATCCCGACCGGTTCGAAGAGGTAGAAGGAGAAGGAGCCGGGAACGGTGTTTGCCTCGTTGAGGACGACCCGGGCTTCGCCCTCGGGGTTGGCGACGAGGAAGTCGTAGCGGACGACCCCGGCGAAGCCGAGCGCCCGGTGCGCCGCCCGAGCCGTCTCCTGGATCCGCGCCGTCAGCTGGTCGGAGATCGGGGCCGGGATGATCCGGTCCTGGGCCGCCATCCCAGCGTCCTTGGAGCCACCGCCCCCGGCGCCCTTGCCCTTTCCCTTGCCGCCCGACATGTACTTCTCCTCGAATCCGAGCAACGCGTTCTCGCCCTTGACCGGCTGCTCGCAAGCGGAGGCGGTCAGCTCCCCCTCGCTGCGCCCGAGCACGGCGCAGTTGATCTCGATCGCCGTGTCGAGGGCCGGCTCGACCAGCACCGAGGCGTCGAGTTCGAGCCCGAGCTCGAACGCCTCCTCGAGCTCGCCGGCGCTGGCGCAACGTGAAACGCCGATCGAGGAGCCGAGCGAGACCGGCTTGACGAAGCAGGGCAGCCCAATCTCCGCCTCGACCCGAGCGGTCACTGCTGCCGCGTCCCGCCCGTACTCACCGCGGTGGATCTGCAGGTCGGGGTTGACTTCGATCCCGGCGGCGCGGAAGACGGCCTTGCCGGTGGCCTTGTTCATCGCCGCTGCGGCCGGACCGACGCCGCCGCCGGCGTAGGGGATCCCGGTGTGCTCGAGCGCTCCCAGCAGTGCCCCGTCCTCGCCACCGGTGCCGTGGATTGCGCAAAGCACCGCGTCGAGGCGCAGGTGTTGGTCGCCGCGCAGGCGCGAGCCCGAGGGCAGAACGAAGCCCGATCCCTCGCCGCCGCCGAGGCGCAGCTCGCAGGGGATGGCGCCGCTCGGCGGGTCGCTGGTAAAAGCGTCGACTTCGGCCAGCTCCTCGCCGCTCCAGAAGCGCCCGTCGCGGCCGAGGTAGATCGGCACCACCTCGTGGCGGTCGGCCAACGCCGCCATCAACTGCTCGGCGCTGATGATCGAGACGTCGTGCTCGACTGAGGGGCCGCCGAAGCAGACACCGACCCGGCGTCCGGGCGAGACCATCAGCGAGCGACCTGGCTCGGGATCGAGAGCGTCATCAGGGCTGGACGATAGCCGCCGCCCTGGCGCCGTGCGCCGGTCAGGAGGCGCCTGGGCTGCCTGGCTCCTGCCAAGCGAACATACAGCCGCTGCCGGCAAAGACCCAGTCGTCGCGCTCGGTTTGGATGTCGATCCGGCCGGCCTCGTCGTCGCGCTCGACGAGCTCCGGCCGATAGGGCTGCTCGGCCGAGAAGAAGACGTTGGCTCCGACCAACGCCGGCGTCAGCGGCGTTTGGCAGTAGGTGAACTGGACGCTGGGGTGTCGGGTGGGCAGGGTGATGTTGACCGGGAAGAAGGTCTGGGTGCGGGGTTGGAAGGTCTTGATCCCGATCCGCACCGCGATCGGGTCGGCCATCGCCTTGTGCAGCTCCTCACCGATGTCGTACCGCCGCCGCACTCCCAGCTCGCTGATTTGAACCGCGGCCGGTTTCAGAGTCTGCCCAGCGAGCCGCAGGTCGCAGTCGAACAGCGCGTCCGCCGCCGCCCTCGCCTCCTCGCCCTCCGGCCCCGCGAGGTCGATCCACTCGTCCGAGAAGACGCACGCCAGCGCCTCCTTGTGCTGCGGGGAGATGTGCGCGAGCTCCCGCAGGAGGAAGCCCTCGTCGCGGAACCACTCGGGCAGGTTCTGCAGCGAGAAGGTGGCCCCGATGTAGTACTCGCGCCGCGGCCGTTTGACCTGCTGCCGGTAGCTCGCCACCGTCGCCAGTCGCCAGAAGTCCTGCGGTTCGATCGCGAACCCGCTGGCCTCCGGTAGCGGAACGCGGACGGAGTCCTCGAGCAGCGAGAGGTCGATCCGGTAGCGCCAATCTTCGCGGAACCCCTTTTCTCCCTCCTCGAGGAAGGGATGCAGGGCCTGCTTCCAATAGGCCCGCCCGAACTCTTCGTCGTCGAGCGCGGCTTGGAGCAGGTTCTCCAGGTACTCGTGGATCATCTCGTCCGCCAGCACCTTGTTGATCATCGAGGCGTCCTGGTAGAGGACGTTGCTGAGGGCGACTACATCCTGCCGCAGGCTTTCACGCCCGCTCCGCGCCTCACGCCACTGCTCGTAGGCGGAGCCGAAGAAGATCAAGGGGATCGCGAGCGCGAGCCCGGCCGCCTGACTTTCGGTGACCACTGCGACCACCAAGAGGACCCCCGCCAGGGTGGCGCTGAACGCCATCTGCAGCCCCGCGTAGCGCTCGCCGCCTTCGTTGCGCGCGACGTACGCGTCGAAGCTCTCCGAGTGCAGATCGGAGGTCTCCCCTGCGCCGGGGGCGGTTCGTTTGGGCCAAACGACCTCTAGCAGTCCCATTGATCACAACTGTTCGGTCAGTCACCGGGCAATCCTTCGATTGCACCGAACAGTGTTTGTCGCCCCGTCCGCCTCGCCCAGTTGGGCGTCCCGTACTCGAAATGCCACCACTCCGAGGCCAGGCGCTCGAAACCCTGGTCGCTCATCACGTGCTGCAGAAGGCGGCGGCGATCGCGGTACTTCACCTCGTCGGGAGCAAGGTCGGGCCGCTCGTAGAAGTCCGGGTGTGAGCGGTCGGTCAGCTCGTCGAAATCGCCACCCATGTCGAGGGCAGTCCCATGGGAGGTGCAAAGGGAGAGATCGACCGCGCCGCCGGTCGAGTGTGCGGGCGTCTCGTCGTCGGTGACCGGAGCGACGAATTCGCGGGCCCTGGCATCCAACGCCTCACCTTCGAGGCCGCTGCTCGCTGCCAAGCTACGGCGGTACTCGTCCCAGAGCTGCCGCTGCAACGCGAGCGGTCGCCAGCCGTCCCAGACGACCAGAGCCAGGCTCTCCCCACGCAGCGCCGCCGCCGCCCGTCTCAGTCGCTCGAACACCTCGCTCCGCAGCCAGATCTCAGGCAGGGCCTCCGCGTAGCCGCGCGGTTGGTAAGCAGGCTCCGCCCAGACGCACCCATCGTGGACGCCCTCCGCGAGCCGGACCAGCCGCGCCGCGTCAGCCTGCGGGGGCAGCTGCCTCACCTGCGCTCCCGCGCTGGTAGAGGTCCGGGAGGTCGTTCTCGAAGAGGATCACGTCGCCCGCCCGCGAGCTCTCGGCGAGCAGCCGCTGGGCACCGCCGGAGTCGGCGACGATGCGCAGCGAGTCGGCCGGGAAGCCAGCCCGTTCGAGGCCGCGCCTGATCGGCGCCGTCTGCTCTTCGCCGACGAGGACGACGACGTCGCAGACCTCGGCCGCCGCCGCACCGAAGCGCTCATTCTCGGCGTCCTCCTGGTCGCCGAGCTCGACCATCCCCGGCGTGACCAGGACCCGGCGCTGGCCGGGGTGGTCGGCGAGCACCTCGAGCGCTGCCTGCGCTCCGGCGGGGTTGGCGTTGTAGGCGTCGTCGATGACGACGATCCCGGCGGCGCGGTTGACGATCGTCGAGAGCCGGTGCTCGGGCGGCGCCACCTGCCCCAGCGCCCGCGCGATCTGCTCCGGCGCCAATCCCAGCTCGCTGCCGACCAGCGCCGCCGCGAGGAGGTTGGCAATGTTGTGATTGCCGAGCAGGCGGGCTTTGACCGGTGCCCGCAGCACCTCTGCCCCCGTCTTCAGGCAGAGCTGGAAGTGGGTGCGGCCGTCTCGCAGGCTCGGCTCCTCGGCCCAGGCAACGGCGTCGGGGTGTGGCTCCGGAGCAAAGAGACGGACCGCGGCCGGGGTGCGCTCGGCGGCGCTGCGGCAGCGTTCGTCGTCGGCGCGGGTGATGAAGGTGCCGTCGGCTGGCAGCGCTTCGCCGAGCTCGCCCTTCGCCCGCCCCGTCTCCTCGAGTGAGCCAAAGCGCTCCAGGTGGGCCGGGCCGATCGCGGTCAGGATTCCGATCCTCGGCTTAACCAGATGGCAGAGCTCGGCGATGTCGCCGCGCCGGTAGGCGCCCATCTCGACGACGAAAGTGCGGTGGTTGGGCTGCAGGTTCTCGTTGATCGTGCGGACGACGCCGAGGTAGCTGTTGAACGACGCCGGCGTCGGCAGGGCCGGCCCCGCCAGGTCGGCGACCTGGGCGACGCAGCCCTTGGTCGTCGTCTTCCCGTAGGAGCCGGTGATCCCGATCACCAGCGGTTCGATCTCCGCCAGCTTGCGCCGCGCCCGGCGCTCGAAGCGGGAGTTGTCGAGCCGCTGCACCGGCTGGAGGACAAGGTTGGCCAGCCCCAGCAGCTCCGGCGTGAGGACGAGCAGCAGGGCGCCGAGCAGCGCTAGTGCCAGTGCTCCGGCAACCGGGTCAACCACGGCAGCGACGACGAGGGCGAGGGCGCCAGCGAGCGCACCGAGCAGAATCGCGACGACAAAAAGGCGTCGCGCCCGCGAAGTGAAGACGAGAGGCTTGATCTGTGGCCGCCCGATCACGCGTCGCGCCCTGATCGCAGCGGCGACCAGGGCGGCGAGCGCGACCTCGCCGGCGAGCAGGTCGAGCGCAAAGGCAAGCGCGAGCAGGTCGCCGGTGACGAACGCCAGCCCGACGTCAACCGCGCTGAAGCGCTCGTCGCGGCGCGCGACCCAGACCCGCAGTCGCTTCAGCTCGTAGTGCTCGAGCTGAAGCAGGTGGAGGAAGAGGTGGGTGCGGGCGAGGAGCAGGAGCAGGATCGCCAGGTAGCCGACGCCGAGGGCGACCCACTCGAGTGCGCTCACCGAGCCCGGTCCCCGCCCGCGACCCGGCGCGGCTGCTCGCAGAGGAAGGTGCGGCTGACCTGGGCAAAGCGGCCGGGCTGGTCGGCATATGCGAAGTGACCGGCGCCCTCGAAGACGACCAGCGCCCCGTCGGGCAGGAGCTCCGTCATCCGTTCGCCCATCCACAGCGGCGTGTCCTCGTCGGCGTCTCCCCAGACCAAGAGAGTGGGAGCGGAGATCTGCGGCAGATGTGCGGAGAGGTCCTCGGCGATCACGCGGCGGAAGGTGTCCCGCATCGCCGGCGAGGCTTCGGCGTAGTCGGTCGAGGCGACCCGGGAGCGCATCCGATCCTGCAGCCGCCGTCCCGGCGGCCCGAAGAGGCCGACCACGCGCCCGACCTTGGCGACCGCCACCCGCGAGCGGTAGCGCCAACCCCGTTTCGGTCGCAGGCCGGCGGGGTCGCAGAGGACCAGGCGCCCGATCAGCGCCGGCCGTTGGACGGCGAGACAGATCGCCATCGCCCCCCCACGCGAGTGACCGATCAGATGGCAGCGCGAGATCCCCTCGCTGTCGAGCAGATCCCCGAGGAAGCGGGCGTAGTCCTCCGAAGACCAGGCCTCGGGTGGGTCGGCGGACTCGCCGAAGCCGGGCAGGTCGATTGCGACAACCTCGGTCTCGGCAGCCAATGGGGCGACGATCGACTCGACCGCCTCGATCTGGGCGCCCCAGCCGTGGAGGACGACGATTGGCAGGTCGGCGGGCTCGCGCGCCCCGCCGCGGCGGGTCAGCCGTACGCGGGGACCGGCCGCTTGCGACCAGGACTCGGTTGGCACGCTGGGCGCGCCGGCGATCGTGGCGGGATCCTCGGCCATCGTCAAAACCGTAGCGTGGCGCCCCGCTTGATCGGTGCGGGCTACGCGGCCTGCGGTAAGTACTGCTGCCAGGCGGTCGGGATCTTCGGGCTCGCGACCTGGATGAAGACCGTCGGCTCCGGCGCCTTCGGCGACGTCTGCGGGTGCATGTGGATCTCGCGCGGGAGACGGTTGCCCTTGCGGCGGTTGCAGCTGGCGCAGGCGGCGACGATGTTCTCCCAGACTGATTTGCCGCCGCGGCTGCGGGGGATCACGTGGTCGACGGTCAGGCCCGACTTGGTCGAGCCGCAGTACTGGCAGGTCCAGGAGTCGCGGGCGAGGACCGCGCGGCGGGTGATCTTGCGCCGATGGGCCTCGCGCGGGATCCGCACGTAGTTGACGAGGCGGATCACGTCGGGTCGCTCGAGCGTCATGTGCTCGGAGTGCAGGGCGGCCCCTTCGCGCTGCTCGAGCAGCTCGGCCTTTTCCTTCAGCAGCAGCACAGCGGCGCGTCTCAGCGTGCAGACGTTGATCGGCTCATACGTCGCGTTTAGTACCAAGACGCGTGCCACGGTGACCCGGATTGTAGGGGGGTCGGCCCCCGGGTGGGCAGGGAGGACCTGCGGCGGTTGAGCGCCAGCCTTGCCGGGAGCCGGCCCGCGGCTCAGGCGAGCGGGTAGGTGCCGAGGATCCGCACCGTCCCGGCCTTCGAGCGCAGCCCCTCGATCGCCGCGGCGACGAGGTCGTCTTCGAGCACGCCCTCGAGGTCACAGAAGAACATGTAGCGCCCCAGCTCTTGGCGCAGCGGCCGCGACTCGATCCGGGTCAGGTTGATCCCCCGCGAGGAGAACTCAGAGAGAGCGTTGACCAGCGCCCCCGGGTGATCCTCGCCGAGCTCGGAGAAGACCAGCGAGGTCTTCCACGGGCCCGAACCGCCGGGCTCGGTCCCTTCCGGTGCGATCCAGACGAAGCGGGTTACGTTCGACTTCTCGTCCTCGACGCCGTTGAGCAGGACCTGGCAGCCGTAGACCTCGGCCGCCGCCTGCGCCCCCAATGCCGACCACGGCCGCGTCGACTCGCTCACCATCCGCACCGCCGCCGCGGTGCTGCTGACGCTGCGCTGTTCGACCTCGGGCAGGGTCGCGCGCAGGAAGCGGGAGCATTGGGCGAGCGGCTGCGGGTGCGAGAGGACCGCCTCGATTTCTTCAACCGCCACCCCCTCGCGGGCGATCAGGTGAACCCGGACGCGGTAGTCGTACTCGCCGACGATCGTCACCTTCTCGACCTCGAAGGCGAGCGTGTCGAGGGTCGGTCGCACCGAGCCCTCGATCGAGTTCTCGATCGGGACCAGCGCCAGGTCGGCCTCGCCGCGCTCGACGGCGAGGATCGCGTCGGGGATCGTCGGCGTCCGCATTGGCACGAACTCGGCCTGTGCTGAGGCCTCGCGGAGGGCGTCCTCGGTGAAGGTGCCAGCCGGCCCGAGGTAGGCGATCGTCGGCACTGGACCTACCTATTCGACCGTGACGGAGTAACTGGCTTCGTTGTTGTCGGTGATTTTCTCGCCCGCGACGGCTTCGACATCGACTTCGAGGGTAACGGTCCCAGTCGGGGTCGGGGTCAGCGGGATCGAGACCGAGGCGATTTCGCCGGCGGCGATGGTTTCGATCGTTTCCTGCAGCGTGTTGCCGCCGTCAACCGAGACCGAGACCTGGACCCCGTTCTCGGTCGATTCGCCCTGGTTCTGGACCTGGACTTCGACTTCCAACGTTTCTTCGCCGGCGACGATTGCTTCGCCACCTTCGACTAGTTCGGTCCCGTTGACGCTGGTCCCCATAAGCCCAAGGCCGTGGACGCCGGCCGTCGTCGTCCCGGTCGAGTTGCTGATCGCGCCGAGGGCTTCTGCGACCGTGTCTTCTTCCAGCCACTTGATCCCATCCGGGAGAAAGGTGCTCTTCGGGACGTCGGAGCCGCTGATCCCGTTGTTGGCGAGGACGCCGTCGATTTCCGGCCGCACCACTTGTTCGTAGTTGACGTCGCTGGCCAGCAGCGACTGCATCTGGCGCGCGATCGCGGCCGTCGCTTTCGGCGCGCCGGCATCGCCGAGCGCGGTGCTCATCTTGCTCGCGATCACCGCCATCGCGCTGCTGCGCAACTCGTAGACGAGCTCCAGCGTGCGCTGCGCCTGGCCCATGTCGCCGGGGGCGCCGAGGGCGTCGATCCGGGAGGCGTAGTTGTCCATCGCGCTGCTGTCCGCGTTGACGCCGTTGGTGAAGTCGCTGACCGAGAGGCTGTCGGCGCCTTCGAGTTTGCCGAAGAAGTCTTTGCTCGTCTGTTCGGTCTCCTGGACGATCTGCGAAACGTCACGGGCATAGTCGCTGAGCGCGCGGTGGGCACGGGCGTCGAGACAGCCCTTGACCCCGAGCACGATCAGGATCAGGACGACGAGCCCGCCGCCAAGCGCGAGCCCGCGCCGCAGCATGATCTGTTGCCGTTCGGGTCGGCGTTTGGGTCGTGGCCGGCGCGCCCGGCGTGCTGCGGAATCCTCCAAAGAAACGGCTCTCCAAGCTGGTGGGGGCTGGCCGGAGAGTATGAAGGCTGGCGGCGTCGATCAGTCAAGAGAGGCCGCAAACGGTGACTTTTTCCCACTTTGACGGTCAACAATCGCGCGCAGGAGAGCGGACGGGAGTGGCGAAGTTGGAGGAGTTTTGGTCGGCTCCGTGGTCCTCAACCGCTTTATGATCGAGCGCCGCATCGGTAGCGGTGGCTTCGGCGTCGTCTATGAGGCCTGGGATGGTCGCCTCGAGCGCCCGGTCGCGGTCAAGGCGATCGAGCAGCGCGGTGAGGCCGGCCGCCGGGTCCTGCGCGAGGCGCAGGCGGCGGCGCGGCTCAACCACCCCGGCATCGTCACTCTCTACGAGCTCGGTGAGGAGGACGGCAACGCGCTGCTCGTCACCGAGCTGGTCGAGGGCTCGACGCTCTCGCGCCTGACCACCGCCGGCGATCTCTCCGACCGCGAAATCGGCGAGATCGGCGCCGATCTCTGCGAGGCTCTCGACCACGCCCACTCGCGTGGCGTCGTCCACCGCGACATCAAGCCCCAAAACGTGCAGGTGACCGATGGTGAACCACGGGCCAAGCTGATGGACTTCGGGATTGCTCGCCTCGCCGACGAATCCCCGCTGACCGCCGCTGACGACGTCGTTGGCACCCTCGCCTACATGTCCCCCGAGCAAGCCGAGGGTCGCGAAGCCGGTCCCGAGGCAGACGTCTACTCGCTTGGAGTGACCTTGTATGAGTGCTGGAGCGGCGAGAATCCGCACCGGCGCGCCAGCCCGGCGGCGACGGCGCGCGCGATCGGCGCTCGCACCAGACCGCTGCGACGGCTGCGCCCCGACTTGCCGCGGGAGCTGGCCGACGCGATCGACGCCTGCCTTGCTGCCCGCCCCAACCGCCGCCTCTCGCTGGAGGAGCTGGGGACCGCGATCGAGGACTCCCTCGACGAGCTCGCCGACTTCACGCCCGAGCGCCGGGGCCACGTCGGCCTGCGGCTGGGCGCGATCGCCGCCGCCGCGGCAGCCGTAGGTTTCGTGATCGCCGGCCACGGGGCACTTCTTCCCTAGGATCTGGGCCAGCGCCTCTGGCGGGAGGAGCTGATTCACCGACCCCGCGAAGGAACGACCAACCATCGGCCTCTTCAGCAAACTCGAGTCGGGTATCGAAGGCCTCGTTGAGGGGGTCTTCAGCCGTGCCTTCAGCTCCGAGGTGCAGCCGGTCGAACTGGCGCGCAAACTGGCGAAGGAAATGGACGCTCACAAGACCGCTTCGGTCCAACGGGTCTACGTCCCCAACGAGTACACCGTCTACCTCTCCAAGCAGGATCGATCGAAGCTCGAGGGCTACGAGCGCTCGCTCGAGCAGGAGCTGTCCGGGTACCTACTCGAGCACGCCCGCCGCCGCAGCTATGACCTGTTGACCAGGCCGGTGGTTGAGTTCGCCACCGACGAGCGGCTGCGACTCGGCGAGTTCGGGATTCAGCCGCGGCTGGTCAAGCCCCCCGTCCACGAGGGCGAGGCGCCAAAACAGGGCGAAGAGGGTCACACGATGGTCTACTCGGCGGTGCGTGAGCGCGACCGCGGCCGGCCGAAACAGCCCGAGCAGTCGGTGCGGGCTTTGGTCTCGACCCGGGCGGTGATCTCGCTCGATGACCGCCGCTACGTGCTCGACGGGCCGCGGGCGACGATCGGCCGCTCGAAGTCGGCCGAGTGCGTACTTGCCGACCCCAACGTCTCCCGTCGCCACGCTGAGCTGCGCCGCTCGGACGGAGGCGAGTGGCAGATCGTCGACCTCGGCTCGACCAACGGGATCAAGGTCAACGGCCGCCGCGTCGCCTCGACCCGCCTCAGCCCCGGCGACCAGGTCACGGTCGGCACCACGACCTTCCATTTCGACATCGAGCAGTAGCGGACGCTCACCGTAAGGTGCTTGGCGCGTGGACTATGACCCCATCTCTGTAGCCCTAAAGTTCGGCTTTCTGGCCGTTCTTTTCCTCTTCCTGCTCGTGATCGCGCGCAGCGCAATGAAGGACCTGCGGCGGACGGTCGCCCCTGCCCCGGATGCGACCGGCTTCCACTCCGGACCAGTGCTCGGCGGCGGCTCGCCCCTGGGTGAGGACGCCTGGCTCGTCGCCGAACGCGGTGGTGGCCTCGAGCGCGACCAGCGCTTCGACCTGATCGGCGGCCTCTCGATCGGTCGCTCGAAGGAGGCCGACGTGCAGATCACCGACCGCTACGCCTCCAGCATCCACGTCCGCCTGTTCGAACGGGGCGGCCGCTACTTCGTCGAGGACATGAACTCGACCAACGGCACCCTGCTGAACGGCGCGACGCTGAAGGGAGAGGCGGAGCTGATCGACGGCGACACGGTCCAGATCGGCGACACGGAATTCAGGCTGGAGGTCTCCTGAGATGGCGCTCCGGATCGACGACCAGGCCATCCGCACCGACACCGGGCGCCAGCGCAACGCCAACGAGGACTCGTTCTTCACCAGCCCGCCGGTCTTCGTCGTCGCCGACGGGATGGGCGGCGCCCAGGCGGGCGAGGTCGCCTCCAAAGCGGCCGCCGAGTCGTTTGACCGGCAGCTCCCGCAGGCGCCCCCGGAGCGGGTGCTGGAGGAGACGATCGAGTCGGCCAACCGGACGATCCACGAGCTCGCCCGCAAGGACCCGAGCCTGGCCGGGATGGGGACGACGACGACGGCGATGATCGTCGATCTCGAGGCCGAGGAGGTGGCAATCGGCCACGTCGGCGATAGCCGCGCATACCGCTTCCGCGCGGGCAAGCTCGAACAGCTGACCCGAGACCACTCGTTGGTCGAGGAGATGCGTCGCAAAGGCCAGCTCACCGACGCCCAGGCCGAGGACCATCCCCAGCGCTCGATCATCACCCGCGCGCTCGGCCCCGAGCCCGAGGTCCAGGTCGACGTGCAGACGGTCCCCGCCCAGCCCGGCGACGTCTTCCTGATCTGCTCCGACGGCCTGACGACGATGCTCGACGACGACCACATCGCCCGTCTGCTCGGCCGTGCCTCCTCGATGGAGTCTGCGGTCCGCGCCCTCGTCGACGAAGCCAACCGCGCCGGCGGCCGCGACAACATCACCGTCCTCGCCTTCCGGCTCGAAGACGCCGCCGCCCCGGTCAGGGTCCCCGGCGGTGACGCCCCCGCGCCGGCTTCGGAGGGCGCGACCCTGATCGGTGCTTCGGCCGAGGAGGCCGGCCTGACCGCGACCGAGGTGCGCCGTCGCGCCGCCGGCGAGGCGGCGCAGAAGCGCCGCGAGGAGATGGAGGCCAAGCCGAAGCGACGACGGCTGAAGACGGCCGTGAAGGTCCTGGTGCCGCTGCTCCTCGCCGCCGCCCTCGCCTACGGCGCCTGGTACGGCAACCGCCAGGTCTGGTTCCTCGGCACTGACGACGCCGGCCGCGTCGCCCTCTACCGCGGCCTGCCCTACGAATTGCCCCTTGGGATCAAGCTTTATGACGAGCGCTACTCGAGCCCGATCCAGACCACGGCGTTGGCCGGCAAGCGCCGTGACGCGGTCACCGGTCACGACTTGCGCTCGCGCGAGGACGCGGTCTCGCTGCTGGAAGAAATCCAGCGCAACCAGGGGGTCCCTTGAGGTCGTCCGCCCGGAACCGGGAGCTGGCCGCTCTGGTTCCGGTCGCGCTGCTGCTGACCGCCGGGTTTGCCGCGGTCTTCGCCCAAGAGGGCTCGCGCCTGGGCAACGCCAGCCTGATCTACGGCGCCTACTTCTTCGCGATCTGCATCGCCACCCACATCTACCTGCGGATCCGGCTCCCCAATGCGGACCCGTACCTGTTCCCGCTGATGGCGCTGCTGACCGCGATCGGGCTGGTGATGGTCTACCGGATCGACGAAAGTCTGGCCCGCGACCAGGCCAACTGGTTCGTTTTCGGCCTGATCCTCTTTGCGCTGACGATCCAGCTGCTGCGCGACTACGAGGTCCTCGAGCGCTACCGCTACACGATCGCCGGCGCCGGCCTCCTGCTCCTGCTGGCGCCGCGGTTGCCCGGAATTGGCCAGCAGGTCAACGGCGCCTACCTCGGGGTCAAGGTCGGGCCGATCGCCTTCCAGCCGGCCGAGTTCTCGAAGATCGCGATCGTCATCTTCCTCGCCAGCTACCTGCGCGAGCACCGCGAGGTTCTGATCGTCGGCGCCCGCCGCATCCTCGGCGTGACGCTGCCGCCGCTGAAGCACTTCGGGCCGATGCTGGTCGTTTGGGGTGCCTCGATGTTCATGTTGGTCTTCATCCGCGACCTCGGCAGCTCTTTGATGTTCTTCGCCGCCTTCCTCGCCCTGCTCTACGTTGCCACCGGCCGCTTCTCGTTCGTCGTCATCGGAATGGCGATGTTCATCGTCGGCGCCTGGTTCTTCGCCAGCACCGTGCCCCATGTCCACGACCGGATCGAAGTCTGGCTGCACCCCTACCACGACCCCCAGAACACCGGCTACCAGATCCTCAACTCGATCTTCGCTCAGGCCGACGGTGGCCTCTTCGGCAAAGGCTTCGGCCAGGGGCTGATCACGATCCCAGGGACGAACAAGGCGCTGCTGCCGGCGGCGCAGACCGACACGATCTACTCGCTGATCGTCAACGAGCTTGGCCTGTTCGGCGCCTGCGGCGTGATCGCCACCTACCTGTTGGTCACCGCCCGCGGCTTCAAGGTCGCGCTGCTCGCCAACGACGGCTTCTCGAAGCTGCTGGCGACCGGACTGACCGCGGTCTTCGCGATCCAGGCCTTCGTCATCATCGGCGGCGTCACCCGGGTGATCCCGCTGACCGGCGTCACCCTGCCTTTCATCAGCTACGGCGGCAGCTCGATCGTCGCCAACTTCGTGCTGCTGGCGCTGCTGCTGCTGGTCTCCGACCGCGCCCGCCGTGAGGCGGTCGAGCCCGCCGGCCGCGACCTGGCGTTGGGGGCGGTGGCGTGAACCGGCAGATCATCAAACTGTTCGCCTTCATCGTCGTCCTCTTCGGGGTCCTGGTCGGGTTCACGTCCTACTGGTCGGTCTGGGACGCGAAGGCGCTGAAGGAACAGGACGTGAACAAGCGGCCGCTGTTCGAGGCGCAGCAGATCCACCGTGGCCGCATCCTCGCCGCGGACGGAACCGTGATCGCGATCTCCAAGCCGAAGGGGCATGGCGCCAACCTGCGCTACGTCCGCCACTACCCTCAGGGAGCGCTCTTCGGCCACCCGATCGGCTACAGCTTCATGGAATACGGCGACTCCGAGTTCGAGCAGTCCCACAACGCCGAACTGGTCGGCGAAGAATCGGAATTCAGCACGATCCTCGACGAACTGACCGGCCACAACCGCGAAGGTGACGACGTCGTTACCAACATCGACACCGAAGCGCAGCGGGTCGCCCTCTCGGACCTTGAGGAACAGGGCTTCGGTGGCGTCGTCGCGATCGAACCGAGCACCGGCGCGGTCAAGGTGATGGCCTCGAATAAGCCTTACGACCCGAACCGGATCCCCGAGGAAATCGAACAGTTGAACACCAACGAAATCGAACGGCCCCTGTACGACCGCGCGACCCAGGGCCAATACCCGCCGGGCTCGACCTTCAAGGTCGTGACCGCCGCAGCCGGCCTGGAAAGCGGCAGGATCACGCCGGATACGACGATCAACGCACCGGGCGTGATCATCGACGAAGGTCATGAACTGAACAACGACTTCTCCAAAGACTGGGGCGAAATCTCGCTCGACACGGCGCTGACCAACTCGGTCAACACCTGGTTCGGCCAGCTCGGCCAGCAGGTCGGCCAGAGCCAGCTGTTCGAGACGATGGAAAAGTTCGGCTTCAACTCGACGCCGCCGATCGACCTGCCGTCCGACCAAGTGGAACCCAGCGGCGTCTTCTCCGAAGGCAAGCTGCTGCACCGCAACGACCCCGTCGACCTTGCCCGGGTGGCGATCGGCCAGGAGCGGCTGCTGGCGACGCCGCTGCAGATCGCGATGGTCGCGGCGGCGGTCGCCAACAAGGGCAAGCTGATGAAGCCGCAGATCTGGAACCGGGTCGTCGACCCCGACGGCCGCAACGTCAAGCGCCTTGACCCGAGCGTCTACAGCCAGGCGGTCAGCGCCAAGACCGCGGAAGAGCTGACGACGGCGATGGAAGGCGTGGTCAGCGAAGGCACCGGCACCAATGCAGCAATAGAAGGCGTCCAGGTGGCCGGCAAGACCGGCACCGCGGAAACGCCCGGTAACGAAGCTTGCGGCGGCGGTGAAGAAGAAAACCAGGCCTGGTTCACGGGTTTCGCCCCAGCCGACGAACCGAAGATCGCGATCGCGGTTTCGGTCGAGTGCACGCCGGAATTCGGCAACGACGTCGCGGCACCGATCTTCGCCGACGTCGCGGAAGCGATCTTGAATGGCGAATAGGGAGGAATAAGTGGCTGAGGTCAAGGAGGGGAGCGTCGTCGACGGTCGCTACAAAGTTCTGCGCCGTCTCGGTGCCGGCGGCATGGCCGACGTCTGGCTGGCTGAAGACCAGCACCTACAGCGTCAGGTAGCGCTGAAGGTCCTCCACCGCCACTTCGCCCAGGACCGTGAGTTCGTCGCCCGCTTCCAGCGCGAGGCCGAGGCCGCCGCCGGCCTCCAGCATCCGAACATCGTCTCTGTCTACGACCGCGGCGAGATCGACGGCACCAGCTACATCGCGATGCAGTACGTCGAGGGGCCGACGCTGAAGGAGCTGATCGATCGTGGGCTCAACCCCGAGCAGGCGGTGATGCTGATCCGCCAGGTGCTGGAAGCGGCCCGCGCCGCCCACCGCCAGGGCATCGTCCACCGCGACCTGAAGCCGCAGAACGTAATCGTCGACGGCGAGGGCAAAGCGCTCGTCACCGACTTCGGGATCGCCCGTGCCGGCGTCTCCGAGATCACCCAGACCGGCTCGGTGATGGGCACCCCGCACTACCTCTCGCCCGAGCAGGCGCAGGGCTACGAGGTCAGCTCTGTCTCCGACCTCTACTCGATCGGCGTCCTCCTCTACGAGGCATTGACCGGCCGCGTCCCGTTCGAGGGCGAAAGCGCCGTTGCGGTGGCGATGAAACAGGTCTCGCAGACGCCGCAGCGACCGAGCTCGATCAACGCCCGCGTCTCACCGGCGCTCGACGCGGTGGTAATGCGAGCGCTGGAGAAGGAGCCGGGCCAGCGCTTCCAAAGCGCTGACGCTTTCATCGCCGCCCTCGATCAGGCGATGCGCGAGCCCGGCACCGCCAGCGGCACCCAGTCCTTCGCGCCGCTGCCGCCGGTCATCGCCGTCCCGGCGGAGGGTGAGGACGAGGAGACGGACGAGCGCAAACGCCGCCGCCTGCTGTGGATCGGCCTCGCGATCGCCGCCATCGTCGGCATCCTGATCGGGCTGGCCCTGACCCGCGACACCTCGACCGGGGTCCCGAAGGTGACCGGCAACCAGCTCAACGTCGCGATCGCCCTGCTCGACCAGGAAGGCTTCCAGGTCGGCCAGATCGACCGGGTTGAGCGCCAGACCGTGCCCAACACCGTGCTCGAGCAGGATCCGGTCGCCTCGCCACCCGGCGACGCCGCCGAAGAAGACTGCTCCTTCCTCACCTTCTTCTGCTCGAAGCCGAAGGTGAACCTGACGGTCTCCAACGGCCCCGGCAGCAGCCCCGTGCCGGGCACCTCCGGGCTCGAAGCCGACGAAGCGACCGAAAAGCTCGAAGCGGCCGGTTTCAAGGTCACCACCCGGAACCAGAGCTCGCCCTCGGTCGAAGAGGGCCTGGTGGTTCACTCCGAACCGGGGGGCGGCGAAACCGCGACTAACGGCTCGACCGTGACCCTGTTCGTCTCCACTGGCCCGCAGCAGGTCAAGGTCCCAGCCTTGGTTGGCAGCCAGCGCGGCGCGGCGGTGGAACGGATCCGCGGCCGCGGCCTCGAACCCTCGGTTTCCGAAGAAGAAAGCTCGAGCCCGCCCGGACAGGTACTCAGTCAGTCGCCAAGCGCCGGCGCCGCGGTCTCGCTGGGCTCGACGATCTCGATCGTCGTTGCCAGGGCGAAGAAGCTGTCGAAGGTGCCGAATGTCGAAGGGATGGAACGCCGCGAAGCGGTCGAAGCGATCCGCGCCGCCGGCCTCACCCCAGTGGTCGAAGAAGAAGAAACCGAAATCGAAGAAGAAATCGGCTTGGTCATCTCCCAGTCGCCGGAAGGCCGGGAAGAAGTCGAACCGAAGTCCGAAGTCCTGCTGGTCGTCGGCAAGCGCTCGCGGGCGCCGGTCGAAGAAGAAGAACCGTAGGGGCTATTCGACCAGCTTCACTTCGCTGATCTCGACCTGGTAGCGACCTTCCTGGTCGCGGGCTGGGGCGGCCTTGGTGAACCAGAGCAGGAAGTTCTTGGCCGGGCCGGCGAGGTGAAGTTCGACTTCCTCGTTCTTCTCGGCGTCTTCGACCTCGCCGATCGGTTCGCCCCATTCGGAGACTTCATCCGGCGGTTCGGATTCGGTCGCGTAGATCTGGGCATCCCAGCCGGGGCTGGGGGTGCGGATCACCATCACGTTCGGGGTCGCCGGCGAGTCGGTGCTGACGTAGAGGCCGACGCCGGGGTCGGGGCCGGTCTTGGTGCCGGCGAAGGTTTCGGTGTCGTAGTGCTCGCTGCTCCAGGAGGTGGCGAGGTTGCCGTCGACGACGAAGCCGATTTCGTCGGGGTCCTCTTCACCGTCGCCCTGGGGGTCGTAATCGGTGGCGGAGGAGATCGGCACGCTCTTGCCCTTGTCCTTGAGAGCACCGCCACCGCCACCCGGGCTGTTGCCGCCGCTGATGATCGCGACCGCCGCCACAGCGCCGGCGCCGACGAGGACGATCAGCGCGATCGCCGCCCAGGACCAGCGGCCGCGACCGGAGAGCTTGCGGTTGGCCGGCGGCACCGCGTCGAGGATGCTGGTCGCCTCGCCGGTGCTCGACCCCGCCCGCGCCGCCTCGACCTCGAGCGCGGTCGAGAGGTCGTCGATCATCTCGCCGACGTCCTGGTAGCGCTGGTTTGGGTCCTTGTCGGTCGCGCGCTCGACCACCAGCGCCGCGGCGGCGGAGACCTCGGGACGGCGCTGCTGGACGTCCGGCAGTTCCTCGTTGACGTGTTTCATCGCCACCCCGACCTGGCTGTCGGCGTGGAAGGGGACCTGGCCGATCAGCATCTCGTAGAGGACGACGCCGAGCGAATAGATGTCCGAGCGGGGGTCGACCCCGTGGCCCATCGCCTGCTCGGGGGCGACGTAATCGGTGGTGCCGAGGACGCGGCCGGTTGCCGTCATCCCGTCCTGCTCGAGCTGGCGCGAGATCCCGAAGTCGGTCAGCTTCGCCCGTCCCTCGGCGTCGATCAGGACGTTCTGGGGCTTGATGTCGCGGTGGACCATGTTGCGGGCGTGGGCGACGGTGAGGCCGCGGGCGATCTCGATCGCATAGGCGAGCGCCTCCTGCGGATCGAGCGCGCCGACGCGGCTGATCCGCTGCTTCAGGGTCTCCCCTTCGACGTACTCGAAGACGATATAGGGATGGCCGCCGTCCTCGCCGGCGTCGATCACGGCGACGACGTTGGGGTGCGAGAGCTTGGCCACCGCCCGCGCCTCCTGGCGGAAGCGCTCGAGCTGGTCGGCCTGCTCGGACATCTCCCGGTGCATGACCTTGACCGCGACGTCGCGGTCAAGCGTCTGGTCGCGCGCCAGGTAGACGGTCGACATGCCGCCGCTGCCGAGCTTGGCCTCGAGCCGGTAGCGACCCGAGAGCACGGTGCCGATCATTTTTGAGCTAGAGGAAGCGGGGTCCATTCAGTCAGGGTCGACATTCTCGACCCTGCGCGGTCCCTTGACCACTTTGCCGACCCGTCTTGCAACGGGGTAATGCACCCGCAGCAGGTCGAGCGCCGCCGCTTCGTCATCCACCGGGACGACGACGCAGAAGCCACAGCCCATGTTGAAGACCTCGCTCATCTCCGCGTCGGAGACCCCGCCGCGCTCGCGAATCAGCTCGAAGATCGGCAGCACCGGCAGCGGCGCGTCAATCTCGTAGCCGACCTCGGCGGCGAGCCGCAGCAGGTTGCCGGTGCCGCCGGAGGTGATGTGGGCGAGGCCGCGGACCTCGACGGCGGAGCGCAGCAGCTCGACCACGGGCTTGACGTAGATCTCGGTCGGCTCCAGCAGCTCATCGCCGAGTGGGCGACCGAGGCGCCCTTCGGGGTCCTCGTCGAGACCGATTCCGGCTAGGGCCGAGCGGGCCAGCGTGTAGCCGTTGGAGTGGATCCCGCTCGAGGGAAGGCCGATGACGACGTCGCCCGGCTCGACCGCGGAGCCGTCGACGATCGCGTCGAGGGCGACGGTCCCGAAGCAGGCGCCGGAGACGTCAACGCCGCGGACCAGGTCGCCCAGCTGCGCCAGCTCGCCACCGGGAATCTCGACCCCGGCCAGCTCGGCGCCGCGGGCGAGGCCGACTCCGATTTCCTCGCAGACAGCCGGGTCGGCCTTCTCGATCGCGATGTAGTCGAGCATTGCCAGCGGCTCGGCACCGACGCAGATCACGTCGTTGACGTTCATCGCCACGCAGTCGATCCCGATCGTGTCGAAGCGGCCGAGCTCCTCGGCGACCACCAGCTTGGTGCCGACGCCGTCGGTCGAGAGCGCGATCCCGGTCCGCTCGTCGATCCGGATCACGCTCGCGTAGTGGCCCGGCAGCGGCACCTGGGCCGAGGGCCGCCCGAGCTGGATCGCCCCCAGCGCCCGCACCAGGCCGGTGACGGCGGAGTCCGCCGCACTCTGGTCGACCCCGGCTTTGGCGTACGCGTCGCTCACGCGGCCGATTCTTTCAGTCCGGCCGGCAACTCCAAGCCGAGTACAAATAAATCCAAAATTTGGAATTGAGATTGGGATTTCCGCGCTTCCGACATTGACCACACCCTGGCGTGACAAATGTCGGAGCGCCGCGCGGCGCCCGCGCTCCATCGGTGCCGAGCGAACTCGTCAGCCCCTCCCAGCGCTTGCGCGCAGCTTGGACAGGACAGCTCCAGCCAGCGCCGCCCGATAAGCCGCATAAGGCCACAGCGCCCGGTCGCGCTCGACCAGGTTGATCAGGCCCTGGGAGGCGAGGGTCGAGGCGAAGGAAGCGGTGGCGCCGAGCGCCAGCGAGCGGCGCAGCTCCGGCGTCGTCCCCCGCCGCGCCAGGCGCCCGCCCTTCAGCGCGGTGGCGCCGACGATGATCGGCAGCGCGATCGTCCGCGAGAGCAAGTTCGCTTGCCCGCGCGAGAAGCCGCGCCAGCGGGCGGCGGCGAGGGTGATGCCGTTGCGGGAGATGCCCGGCGCCAGCGCCGCCGCCTGGGCGATCCCGAGCGCCAGGCCGTCCGCCACGCTCGCCTCGCCTCGCCCGCGCTGCTGCGGCCTGGTGTCGGCGACCAACATCGCCGCCGCTCCCGCGAGCAGGCCGTAGGCGGTCGCTCGCGGCCCGCCGAGCCGCCGCTCGATCGGCCGCTCGAGCGTGTAGCCGACGATCGCGGCGGGCAGGAAGGAGAGCGCCAGGAGCAGCGCCCGATGGGCGTCGAACCCGCGCAGCTCGGCGACGATCTCCCGCCGCTGGCCGATCAGCAGCGCCGCCGCAGCGCCGCTGTGCAGGGCCACCTCGAAGCTCTTGCGCAGCTCGGGGTCGATCGCCTCCCAGTCCCAGCCGGCAAGCCAGGGGACGAGGACGATATGGGCCGAGCTCGAGACCGGCAGCAGCTCGGCTGGGCCCTGAACTACCCCCAGGGCGAGCGCCCGGCGGCTCGGGATCCGGCCCTCGCTCAAGCGCCGCCCGTGTTGGCCGGCTCCGGGTCGCGCCGGCGGCGCCTGATGATCAGGTAGACGACGCCGGCGATGATCGCGGCAAGGACGACGTAGTCGAGGTAGCCGAGTTTGTGACGCCAGTCCTCCCAGTTGTCGCCGACCGCTTCGCCGATTAGCGCCAGCGCCAGCACCCAGGGGATCGAGCCGAGCAGGGTGAGGGTGGTGAAGCGCCAGAACGGCATCCGCGCGACCCCGGCCGGCAGCGAGATGAAGGTACGGATGATCGGCAGCATCCGCGAGAAGAAGACGGTCCAGGTGCCGTAGCGCTCGAACCAGTCGTCGGCCCATTTCAGGTGCTTGGGGCTGATGTGGATCAGCTTGTTCTTCTCGAGCAGGTCGAGCCGCCCGTAGTAGCCGACGGCGTAGGCGATCCAGGAGCCGGCCAGGTTGCCGAGCACGCCGGCGGCGACGATCCCAAACAGGGTCAGTTCTCCTTTGGAGACGCTGAAGCCCGCGAACAGCATGATCGCCTCGCTCGGCACCGGGATGCAGGCCGACTCCAGCGTCATCAGCAGGAAGACGGCGACGACACCGGCGGAGCCGATGAATTCGGTGGCGACGTCGACAATCGGTTCGACCACCTTGTCGGTGATGCTGGCAAGCAGGAGGAGGGACCGCATGGAGCGGCACATCGTATGGGCCAGAGATGAGAAAAGGCCGCGAAACGGCGCCGGCGGCCGTAGACTTCCCGTTCACATGGGCCGGTTGAACCACCCCGTATACCGCAACCGGGTGCTGCAGGTGGCGGCTGACGCGGCACTCCTCGCGCTCGCCTACTTCCTCGCCTTCCAGCTGCGGTTCCTCGACGACCCGCACGGCTGGCCGCACCGCTACGAGGTGCTGTTCGCGCAGTCGGTCGGCTTCGTCGTCGTCGGCAAGCTGATCGTCTTCTCCGCCTTCGGGCTCTACCAAAAGTGGTGGCGCTACGTCAGCGGCCGCGACTTCATGCTGATCCTCCGCGCCGTCGTCGTCTCCAGCGCGATCCTCGTCGTCTTCTTCGCCGTCGCGCAGCCCTTCGCACACACGCTGCCGCGCTCGGTCGAGGTCACCGACTTCGTCCTCACCCTGATCCTCGTCGCCGGCGCCCGCCTCGCGGTGCGGCTGATCGTCGAACGGCCCTCGCGCGATGCCCGGGTGCCCAAACACGAGGTGCTGGTGATCGGCGCCGGCTCCGGCGGCCAGATGGTCGTCCGCGAGCTGCAGCTCAACCCCAACCTCGGCTCGACCGCGATCGGCTTCATCGACGACGACCCGCGCAAGCGGGGGATGCGGATGCTCGGCCTCAAGGTGCTGGGCTCGACGACGGAGATCAACGAGATCCTCGACGAGACCGAGCCCGACGAGGTCGTGATCGCGATCCCCTCGGCGCCGGGGACGCTGCGGGCCAAGGTCGTCGTCGCCTGCCGCGACCGCGAGATCGCGATCCGGACCCTGCCGACCGTGTTCGAGCTCCTGCGCGGCGGCGTCCAGCTCAACAAGCAGCTGCGCGAGGTGCGGGTCGAGGACGTGCTCGGCCGCGAGCCGATCGTCCGCGAGCTGGACCGGGTCGGCGCCTACATGCGCGACCGCATCGTCCTCGTCACCGGCGCCGGCGGGTCGATCGGGTCCGAGCTCTGCCGTCAGATCGCCCAGGTCAAACCGCGCCTGCTGGTGATGCTCGACCACGCCGAGGACAACCTCTTCCAAATCGACCGCGAGATGGTCGAGGAGCGCCACTTCACCCACGCCGAGTCGGTCTTGGCCGACTGCAAGGAGGCGCACCGGATGCTGGAGGTGATGCAGCGCTTCAAGCCCGACGTCGTCTTCCACGCCGCCGCCTACAAGCACGTGCCGCTGATGGAGGCCAACCCGCTGGAGGCGGTCCGCAACAACGCGATCGCGACCAGGATCACGGCCGAAACCGCCGCCGCCGCCAAAGCCGAGCGCTTCGTCCTGATCTCGACCGACAAGGCGGTCAGTCCGCAGACGGTGATGGGCGCCTCGAAGGCGATGGCCGAGTGGATCGTCGAGGCGGCTGGTCAGACCCACCCCGGCACGCGCTTCGCCTCGGTTCGCTTCGGCAACGTCCTCGCCTCCTCCGGCAGCGTCGTCCCGATCTTCCGCAGCCAGATTGAGCGCGGCGGCCCGGTCACCGTCACCCACCCGGAGATGACGCGCTACTTCATGACGATCCCGGAGGCGGTGCAGCTGGTGATCCGCACCGGCGACATCGGCGCCGGCAAAGGCGAGGTTTTCGTCCTCGACATGGGCGAACCGGTGAAGATCGTCGACCTCGCCCACAACATGATCCGGCTGGCGGGGTATGAGCCCGAACGCGACATCGCGATCGAGTTCACGCAACCGCGGCCGGGCGAGAAGCTGCACGAGGAGCTGTTCGGCGGCGGCGAGAAGCCGCAGCCAACGGCGGCAAGGCGGATCAACAGGGCCGTTCGGGAGCGGCCATTGGACTCCGAGTGGGTGGAGAGCACCCTGAACGCACTCGAAGGCCTGGTTCTGGCCGGTGATGAGGCTAACTTGGCCGAGCGAGTGGTGGAGCTGATTGCCGCACCGAGCGGCGACGCCGCGACGGTCGTCCACGACGAGTAGCCTCTCGCAGCCACTTGTTCGATCTGATCAAGGAAATCGGCTCTTACGCCGGCCTGGCCGCTTTCTTGGGCCTCGGCGTCCTCGCCCTGCTCTCGTTTACGCACGGGCGCGACATCCGCCGCCTGCGCGATTGGGCCGGCTCTGCGCCCGAGCGCGATGCCGAGCGCAAGGAGAACACCTCGGCGATCGCCGCCCAGCGGGCAGAAGAGCTGCGGGCGCTGGAGGAGTCCCGCACCGCCGAGCACGAGGTGGTCTCCCAGCGCGAGGTGCGCCGCCGCCGTCGCGAGGAGGGGCTGCCCGAACTGACCCGCGGCGAGCGGGTGCGGGAGGGGCTTTCGGGGACGGGCGAAAGGCTGGCCGAACCGAAGTACCTGGTGGCGATCTTCCTCGTCATGGTCCTTGTCGTCGGCGGGGCCGCCTACGCCTTGCTGAGCGGCTCCGACGAAAGCGCCAGCGGCGGCAACGCGAAGCAGACCGCGGCGAAGGTGAAGCCGAGTGAAATCGAAGTGGCCGTTCTCAACGGCACCGCGGTGCCGAACCTCGCCGCGACCTACGGCAACAAGGTCGAGGGTAAGGGCTTCAAGCTCGGCGCGATCACCAACACCAGCTCCAGCTTCGCCGACAGCGTCGTGATGTTCACCCGCGGCCACAAGACGGAAGCGAAGAAGGTCGCCAAGCAACTGGGGATCTCGAAGCTGGCGCTGATGGAAGCGGAAATCGAAGCAATCTCGTCGGGGGCGAACGTCACGGTGATCGTCGGCGAGGACAAT
This sequence comes from Solirubrobacterales bacterium, assembly GCA_035472275.1. Classification (GTDB taxonomy): domain Bacteria; phylum Actinomycetota; class Thermoleophilia; order Solirubrobacterales; family 70-9; genus VAYN01. The sequence goes on along the minus strand of DATIPH010000026.1, from coordinate 122,683 downwards.
GCCGAAGCCGCCGAGTAGGCGGGAGGGGTCCTTCCCACCACGGTCCGCCGTCGATGACGGCCCCCGGTCGTCGCCAAGCTGCGTCCTCAGTCGTCTGAATAGCTCTGCTATTCAGACTCCCTGCGTCCTTGCCTGGCAACGCCGGGACCTCGTCATCGCCAGGCGGCCGTGATGAGAAGGACCCCTAGCGCCGCCGCCATCGTCTTCGCCCTGCTCGTCCTCGCCACGGTTGCCGCCTTCGCCTGGGCGCAGCGGGTCAAGCGCGACCCGCTGGTGCTGGACAAGGTCTCGTTCGTCGCCTACCCGGTCCCACGCGACCCGGACAAGCCGCGGAAGTCGAGCTTCACCCCCAACCACGACTGCCGTCGCGACAAAGTGCGGATCCGATTTCGAACCACGGTCTCCGACGACGGCACCGTGCAGATCATCAAGCCGGGCGGCCAGATCGTCGTCACCCTGGCGCGCGGCGCCTTCCTCAAGCGCTACCACTTCCACACCTTCTACTGGGACGGGCGCCAGCGGGGTGGCGGTATCGCCCCACCGGGGCGCTACAAGCTACGGGTGAAGCTCCTGGGCGAAGACCGGACGCTGGTGCCGCCCGGCGCGATCGGTCTTCACCACGCGCCAAAGAAGGAACGCTCCGCCTGCACCACCAACGCTCGTGGCGGCGGTGTCGCCCCGAACGGCTCCGCGGGGCCCGCGCCTTGAGTGACTTCCTCGCTGGTGCTGGCCTGCTGATCGCCGCCGCCGCCAGCGCCGCCGCGATCCTGCTGCCCGCCGGTCGTCTCCGCTCCATCGCGATGCTGGCCGCGATCGTCCTCTTCCCGATCCTGATCCTCGGCGACCAGTGGCACACCAGCCAGATCGTCGACCTGCGTCACAGCACGGGGCGAATCATCGGCCTGGCTGCAATCGGAATCGTCACGGTCACGGTGCTCGCCTACATCTTCCGCCGCTGGCCGACCCTGTTGCCGCTCGCGATCGTCGCCGCCCTTCCCTTCCGAATCCCGCTCCATGCAGGGGGCGACACCGCGAACCTGCTCGTGCCGCTCTACCTCGTCATAGCCGGTGGGGCGCTCGCCGCTCTGGCGGGTGGCACGGGAGGGGAGGCCGAGAACGGAGCCAGTTTGCCCCGCCCGCAGGCCTCCCCTCCCGTGACAGGACCCGCCAGCCGCGCCGCCCTGTGGCTGCCGCGTGTACTCGCTGCCGTTGTTGTCCTGTACGCCCTCCAGACCCTCTACTCGGAGGACTTCTCGAAGGGCCTCCAGAACGCTTGCTTCTTCCTGGTCCCGTTCACCGTCGCCTATGCCCTGATCCAGGACGTGAAGTGGGACAACCGGCTCCTGAAGCTTGTCTTGATCGTGGTCGCGGCGGAGGCGCTTCTGTTTGTCGGAATCGGCACCGTCGAGTACGTGACCCGCAGCCTGTTCTGGAACGACGCCGTGATCCGCTCGAACGAATTCCACACCTACTTCCGGATCAACTCGGTGTTCTGGGATCCCAACGTCTTCGGTCGCTATCTGGCCCTCGTTCTCGTAGTCGTGACGACGGCGCTGCTCTGGGCCCGGGACAGGCGCGACTTCTGGCTGCTGGCGGGGACGATCCTCGTCCTCTGGATCGGGCTTGCGCAGACCTTCTCGCAGTCGAGCTTCATTGCCCTGCTGGCGGGCCTGGCGGTGCTCGCCGCGATCCGCTGGAGCTGGCGCTGGACGCTGGCCGCGGTCGTCGTCGGGCTGGTCGGTGCGGTGTTGGTCGTGACCCTGGTCGGTGGCAAGGGGATCAGCTTCAACCGGCTCAATATCGATACCAGCGGCCGGGCGAGCCTGGTGCAGGGCGGGCTGGACCTGTTCGGGGAACGGCCGATCTGGGGCTACGGCTCGGGCTCGTTCCAGCAGGCCTACGCGGCGCACCGCGAGAACAAGGACCTGCCCGTCTCCGTCTCCCACACCGAGCCGGTCACGGTCGCGGCCGAGCAGGGCCTGGTCGGGCTGGCGCTCTACCTGGCGCTGATCGTCGTCGCCCTGTGGGCGATGACGGCGGGACTGAAGGGCCGGCGCGCGGGCCGGGCGGCGGTGCTCGCCGCCTTCGTCGCCTTGCTCGTGCACACGATGTCCTACGCCGGCTTCTTCGAGGACCCCATCACCTGGGTGCTGCTCGCGATCGGCGCGGCGCTGGCGAGTACCCCGTTCGTCGCCGCCGAGGTCCGCGACCCGACGTAGGGTGAACCCGGTGGTGATCGCCTGATGTCCGGCTACCTGCGCCGCCTTGCGACGACTGGCGCCGCCTACACGGCGGCGAGCATCTTCTCGAAGCTGATCGCGGTCGCGCTGCTGCCGCTCTACACGCGCTACCTGACCACGGACGACTACGGCCTCGCCGAGGTGATGTTCGCCGCGGTGGTCTCCGCCAGCATCGTCATCCGCTTCGGCCTGATCGAGGCGGTGCTGCGCTTCTACTATCGCGAGGACGAGCGCCCGCGCGAGGTCGTCGCCAGCTCCTTCGCGGCGCTGCTCTGGCTCTCGACGCTCGCCGCCCTGATCGCGCTGCCGTTCGCGAAGCCGATCGGCGAAGCGCTGCTCAATCCCGACCCCGGCGAAGTCGAGCAAGCCACCGAGTTGGCGCGGATCTCGATCGCCGGTCTCTGGGTGCTGACGATGTCTGAGTTCCTGCTGACGCTGTTCCGGCTCGAGGAGCGGGCCCGGGCGTATTTTGTCACCACCATCCTCAACGTGGTCGGGACGATCGCGTTGACGGTCGTCCTCGTCGTCGGTGCCGATGAGGGTCCCCGGGGCCTGTTGCTCGGCAGCTACGGCGCCGGCGCCGCGACCGTGCTCATCCTGATCGCCCTGCAGTGGCGCAGCCTCTCGCTGCGCTTCGACCGGGCGCTACTGCGCCGCATGTTCCGCTTCGGCCTGCCGACGATGCCCGCCGAGGTCTCGCTCTACGCGCTCAACTTCGCCGACCGCCTGATCATCCTCCGCTCCGCCGGTGCCGCCGAGGCCGGCCTCTACTCGCTCGCAGTCAAGTTCGCGCAGGCGGTCAACGTCCTCGTCCGCGGCTTCCAGCTCGCCTGGCCGCCGCTCGCCTATTCGATCCGCGACGACGACGAGGCCCGCGTCTTCTACGCCAGGGTCGTCACCCTCTTTGCCGCCGGCTGCGCCTTCGTCGTCACCGGGATGTGGCTGTTCTCGCGCTGGTTCGCCCGGGTCCTCGCCACGCCTGAATTCTTCGATTCCTGGGAAGCCGTCGGCCTCCTCTCGACCGCCGTCACCCTTTACGCGCTGTACCTGGTCCTGGTCGTGATCCTCGGCAGAACCGGCCGCACCGGGTTCAACCTGCCGGCGACCCTCGCCGCGCTCGTCGTCAACATCGCCCTCAACTTGGCGCTGGTGCCGACGCTGGGGATCGTCGGCGCCGGAATCGCACTCGTCGCTTCCTATCTCGTCGTGCTGGCGTTGATGTACGTCTTCACCCAGCGCCTCTTCCCGGTTCCCTACGAATGGGGGCGCCTTACCCGCGTGGTCCTGGCCTCCGCCGCCCTCGTCGGCCTCGGCGAACTGGTGATGCCGACCTCGGGCTTCGGCGGCTTCCTCGGCCGCGCCGTCCTGCTCGCCGCCTACCCGCTCGTTCTCTACCTCGGCCGCTTCTTCACCGCCGACGAGCGCGCTTGGCTCGCCCGCCTCCGCCACCCCAGCGAGATCGCCGCTGAGCTACGCCGAATGAGGGCGGAGCCGGCCGCGGTCGACGGCCGGATCCCGGAGGTCTACGAGGCGGAGCGCATGGACGAGGACTCACGCTTCTGATTCCGCGGTTCCTTTTGGACGCTATGCGTCCCTAAGAACCACGCGATTCGTCGAGGGCTCGATCGCGGAGGGATTCGCCGCGCTCCGGGTGCAGCGCCTGCTTGGCGTGGGCCCAGTAGATCTTCGCCGGCTGCTTGGGGATGAAGAGCGCGGCGGCGGCGCGGGCGGCATAGGACCAGGCGGTCAGCCAGCGCACGGCGCGGGCGGCGCCGGGGCCGTGGTGGAGGCGCATGTAGAGGTCGCGGTTGCGGTGGAATTCGACGATTCGGGGGAGGCCGGCGACGAGGTCGGTCGAGAGCTGGTCGTGGTGGACGGCGAGGGCGCCGGGGACGAAGAGGGCGTGCCAGCCGGCGTCGGCGAGGCGGCGGGCGAAGTCGCACTCGTCGTAGTAGACGAAGAAACGCGAGTCGAGGTAGTCGACGCGGGAGGCGGCCTCGCGGCGGACCAGCAGGGCGCTCGACTGCAGCCACTCGACCTGCCGGGTCTCCAGGCCGGTGCTCTGGACGGTGAAGAGGCGGTGGAGGAAGAGGGCGCCGGCGAGGGCGGTCCCGACCCCGGGGAAGCGCCAGGCGCAGGGGACCGGGTTGCGATCGGAGTCGAGCAGATGTGGCCCCGCCGTTGCCGCCCGCTGGTCGTCGTCGAGTGCCGCCATCAGCGCTGCCACCGCGCCCGACTCGATCTCGGAGTCCTCGTTCAGCAGGAGGCAGTAGCGACCCTGAGCCTCGCGCAGCAGGCGCGAGTCGTTGGCCGCCTTGCCGGTTCGTTGACTGAGCTCGATCAGCCGGATCTCGCCGCCCAGCGCCCGCACCGCCTCGGCTGATCCGTCGGTCGAGGCGTTGTCGAGGACGAGGATCTCGTGCTCGACGCCCTCGGGATGCGTCTCCGCGATCGCCCGCAGGCAGGCCAGCAGGTACTCGCGGCCGTTGGTGTTCACGACGCAGTAGGAGAGCGCGGGCGCCAAGGTGGCCACGATAATCGCCTTGCTCCTGCAGAGTTAACTCTTCCGGGTGACGAATCTCGTCATCCCGCGCGCATGAAAGTCCAACTCGTAGACCCATCGGCGTTCACGCCGCCCTACGACCGCGCCTTGGCCGCGGCGCTGGTCCGTGCCGGCGCCGAGGTCGAGCTGCTCACCACCCACTTCCTCTACGGCGCCGTGCCAGCGGCTGAGGGTTACCGGGTCGACGAGCGCTTCTATCGCCGCTCCGCCTCCCGCGGCCTCCAGGCCTCCGCCCGCCTCCCGTTCAAGGCCGCCGAGCACGTCCCGGACATGCTCCGCTTTCGCCGCCAGGCCGACGCTGACGTCGTCCACTACCAGTGGCTGACGATGCCGCGTCTCGATTCGCATCTGTTGCCGCCGCTGCGCCCGCGGGTGATGACCGCCCACTACATCCTGCCGCCGCAGCCGAGTCGCCGCCAGGTCGCCTCCGCCCGCGGCGTCTTCGACCGCATGGACGTCGTCGTCGCCCATTCCGAGCACGGCGCCGCGCGGTTGCGCGACGAGGTCGGCCTCGCGCCGACCAAGGTGCGCGTGATCCCGCACGGCACCTTCGACTACCTGACCCGGCTGCCGGAGGAGATGCCGCTGCCGTCTGAGCTGGCGGGAGCCGAAGGGCCGGTGATCCTCTCCTTCGGCCTGCTCCGCCCCTACAAGGGCCTGGAGGTGATGCTGGAGGCGTTCGCACTCCTGGGCGAGGGCGCCGAGCTCTGGATCGTCGGCAACCCGCGGATGGACGTGGCGCCGCTGCAGGAGCTCGCCGACGCTGCGCCCGGCCGGGTCCGCTTCCTCACCCGCTTCGTCGAGGACGCCGAGATCCCGGCGATCTTCCGCGCCGCCGACCTCGTGGTCCTTCCGTATCTCGACGCCGAGCACTCCGGCGTCCTCTACACCGGCCTCGCCTTCGGCAAGCCGCTGGTCCTGAGCGCCGTCGGCGGCTTCCCCGAGGTCGCCGCGACTGGCGCCGCCCGCCTGGTTGCACCCGGCGACGTCGATGAGCTGACCACGGCCCTGGCGGAGCTGGTCGGGGACAAGCCCGCCCGCGCCGAGCTCGCCGCCGCCGCCTGCGCCGCCGCGGCCGGCCCCTTCTCCTGGGACGAGGCAGCGCGCCTCACCCTCGAGCTCTACCGCGAGCTGATCGAGGCGCGCTCGTGACCACCCTTGCCGCAATCGTCTTCTGGCTCAGCGCCGCTGCGATCGTCTACACCCACGTCGGCTACCCGCTGGCGCTGTCGGCGCTGGTGCGGCTGCGGGGGACGCGACGAAGCTCGCGAGAGCGTCAGCTTGCCATGCAGAAGGTCGAGGGTTCGAATCCCCTTCCCACCGTCTCCCTGATCATCCCCGCCTACGACGAGGAGGAGGTGATCGCCGACAAGGTCGCCAACGCGCTCGCGCTCGACTACCCGCGGGAGCAGCTGCAGGTGATCGTCGCTTCCGACGGCTCCTCCGACGCCACCGCCGAGCGTGCCCGCGTCGCCGGCGCCGGGCTCGTGCTCGAGCTGCCGCCGGGCGGCAAGGTCGCCGCCCTCAACGTCGCCGCCGAGCAGGCCGCCGGTGACATCCTCGCCTTCTCCGACGCCAACAGCGTCTGGGCGCGTGACGCGCTGCGCCGCCTCGTCGCCCCCTTCGCCGACCCGGGCGTTGGCTACGTCTGCGGACGGGTCCGCTTTCTCGACCCCGAGGGCGACAATCTCGAGGGCGCCTACTGGCGCTACGAGATGGCGGTGCGCGAAATGGAGTCGGCGCTGGCTGGGGTCACCGCCGGCAACGGCGGCATCTACGCGGTGCGCCGCGACGCCTACATTCCGCTCGCGGCCTCCGGCAGTCACGACCTCAGCTTCCCGTTCCTACTCGCTAAGCGCCGACTACGCTCGCTCTACGCGCCCGCGGCGCGGGCCGAGGAGAAGATGGTGCCGACGCTGGAGGGCGAGTTCGCCCGCAAACGGAGGATGATGGTCGGGCTCTGGGACATCGTCGTCGGCGAAGGGATGCTCTCGCCTCGCGGCTACTCGCCGCTCTTCGCGCTCGAGCTCTTCTCCCACCGGCTGCTCCGCTACCTCAGCCCCTTCCTGCACCTGCTCGCCTTCCTCGCCAACCTCGTCCTGCTCGGCGACGGTTGGTTCTACTACCTGACCTTCATCCTCCAGCTCGGGCTGCTCGGCGGAGCGCTGGCGGAGCCTTACGTGCGTTCGACGCCGACGCGGATCGCCCGTTACTACGTGATGACGACCGCCTCGATCGCCGCCGGCCTCTGGGACCGGATGCGCCACGGCACCACCGGTCGCTGGGAGAAGGCGGAGGGGACCCGCTGATGCCCCGCGCCGCCGACCTCGTCATTGCCACCGTCGCCCTCGTCGTCCTCTCACCCTTCCTGCTGGTCGCCGCGATTGCGATCAAGCTCGGCAGCCGCGGACCGGTCTTCTATCGGCAGCGCCGCGTCGGCCGCGAGGACCGCGAGTTCGAGATGCTGAAGCTGCGGACGATGGTCCGCGGCTCCGACCCGGTCGGGGTCGGCACGATCGTCATCCGCGACGACCCCCGCGTCACCCGCGCCGGTCGCTTCCTGCGCCGGACCTCGCTCGACGAGGTGCCGAACCTGGTCAACGTCCTCCGCGGCGAGATGGCGATCGTCGGCCCGCGCCCGACGATCCCCGCCCAGGTCGACGACTACACCCCGTTCCAGCGCCGCCGCCACGAGGTGCTGCCGGGGATTACCGGCTGGGCCCAGGTCCAGGGCCGGGCCGGGATCCCCTGGGAGGAGCGGATCGAGCTCGACGTCTGGTACGTCGACAATCGCAGCTTCGCCCTCGACTTCCGCATCCTCATTCGGACCGCCTGGCTCGTCGTCACCGGCAAGGGCCTGGCGCCCGACTGAGGATCTCCTTCAGGAATTCAATTCCGGAATAGGGTTCCGGTGTGGCCGATCGCCCCGCAGTCAGCTTGCGCCGCTTCGAGCCGGGCGACGCGCCCGCGGTCCACCGCTGGTTCAACAACCCGGCGGCGACCGCATCGCTGATGGAGCAGCGCGACGGCTTCTCCCTGGAGCAGGCGGAGGGCTGGGCGCAGCGGGCGATGGACGACTCGGGCGAGGACCGCAAGTTCGCGATCGCCGTCGAGGGCTACGCGGAGCCGGTCGGCTTCACCGCCCTCTACGGGCTCTTTCGCCAGACCGCGCCGGAGCTGGGGGCGCTGATCGGCGACGACGTCCGCGGTAAGGGCGTCGGCCGCCGCGCCGAGGCGTTGACGATCGCCAAGGCCTTCGACGAGTACGGCGCCCACCGCGTCTACGGTCGCATCCCCGCCCGCAACGAGATCGCGAAGAAGACCGTCGCCAGCCTCGGCTGGGTCTACGAGGGGACGATGCGCGCCCACCTCGCTCGCAACGGCGAGCCGCCCGACGACTGCGAGGTCTGGGGCGTCCTCCCCGACGAGTTCCGCGCCGCCGCCGCGGACCTGCTCGGGTGAGCGCCGCACGGAAGAGCCGATGAGCGGGGTCAAGGCTGAGCTGCTCGAGGACCGCGGCGAGGCGGCGGTCTCAGACGACTTCTTCCGCTCGCGCCCGTTCCTCGACGCCGAGCGCGCAAGCCACACCCTGAAGATCACGGGCGAGGGCATCGACCTGGTCGCGCCGCTGATCGTCCGCGAGATCGGCGACGGCCCCGAGCGCGACGCGATCTCCCCCTACGGCTACCCCGGCCTGATCCCAGCCGAGCGCGGCAGAGCTTTTCCATCTATAGGAGGCATAAGCTCTGCCGCGCTCGATCCCTTTGCGGTCGACTGGTCGGGGACGGGGCTCGTCAGCGTCTTTCTCCGCCACACGTTGGCGCCGCCGCCGCTGACCGGGGCGACGGAGCGGATCGTGGTCCAGATCGCCGACCCGGCGCTGCCGGCGAAGAGCCGCCCCAGCGACCGGCGCCAGGACCGCCGCAACCTCGAGGCCGGCTACCAGCTGACGCTCGTCCCGGGGGCCGAGACGACCCCGCAGCACCGCGCCGGCTTCGTCGACCTCTACGGGCAGACGATGCACCGCACCGCGGCCGCCGACCACTACTTCTTCGGCGCCGCCTACTTCGACCGGGTGCTGGCGGCCGACCAAACCTGGCTCGCCCTGGCCCATGCCCCCGACGGCGCCCTTGCCGCCGCCTCGCTCGCCGCTGCCAGCGACGGCTTTCTCCATTACTACCTCAGTGGCAGCGCCGACTCCCACCTCGCCGACTCACCAATGAAGAGCATCGTCTTCCGCCTGATCGACCACGCCACCGACCTCGGCCTCCCCCTCAACCTCGGCGGCGGCCTCCGTCCCGACGACCCCCTGGAGGAGTTCAAGCGCGGCTTCGCCAACCGCACCAAGCCCTGGCACACCTCCGAGCTCATCTGCGACCCCGAGAAATACAAGCTCTTAAGCAAGGGCAAATCCGCCGGCCCCTTCTTCCCCGCCTACCGCGCCTAGCTCGTCCTGAAGAGGAGGGGTCACCAGACCCTCCCCACCGCCCCGAACTAATTCGGTTCAGCCGGAGTAGGCCCGGTGAATTTGAAGGCCGCCACCGGCTCGCCCCCGTACCGCCCCCAGGTCGCCTTGCCGAAGGAGCGAATCGCATCGAGGGTGATCGCGCCTTTGTAGGTCGGGCAGACGAGCATGTTGGTCCAGGTCGTCGCCGCCACCTCGTAGGGCATTTCGTCGTTGGGGAAGAGCAGCGTCGCCCCGTACATCGTGTCGTAGAGGCCCTTCAGCGCCAGCTGGTCCTTTTCCGGCAAATCGGGCGCGTACTGGATCTCCATCCGGCCGTGCTCGAGCGAGTGGACGAAGTCGATCGGTTCCGGCTCTTCCCGGTAGGCGCCGTCGGCCTGCTGGTAGGGCGGTTCGACGTGCGGTCCCGAGGTCGGCGGATTCGTTTTGTAGTCGGGTTTCTTCGAGCCCGGGGGGATGTGTTCGTGCCCCTCGTCGCGCAGGTGCAGTTTCAGCTGGCAGCCGGCCTGCTTGGCGGCGGTGTCGAGATTCGCCACCTTCACGGCCGGCGGCGGCGTGCCCTGGCGTTCGTCGGGCTGGATCCCGTTGGTCGAGCCGTAGGAGGTGTTGAGGTTGATGTGGGCTTCGCCACCTCCGCTACTGCCGTCGTCGCCACCGCTGGAGGCGACGACGATGATGACCACAGCGACGATCGCGACGACGACGGCGCCGACCACGTAGGCGATCGTCAGGCGTTTGCGGTCCGAGCTCGAATCCTTCGCTTCCTTGTCGAGCCGTCGCTGCCGAAGCGCTTCTCTCTCTTCTTTCCGTGTCGCCATTTCGGAGTCCGGCAGCTTAGTGCCTACCGGAGGTCTTTTACTCGGCGCCGCTTTCGCTGAGGGTGCCGACGGCTCCGCGGGTTCGCTCCCACGGCCGCGAGGCCTTCAGCGACCCCAGTACCGCCCGCGTCGCTGGCGCCCGGTTCAGGGCGTAAAAGTGGATCCCCGGCGCCCCGGCGATCAGCAGCTCCGAGCACTGCTGGGCGGCGTAGGCGACGCCGAGCTCAAACTCGCGCTCCGGGTCGCCGTCGGCTGCCTCGAAGGCAGCTTCCAGGCGGGGCGGGATCGAGGCGTCGCAGAGCTCGCAGATCCGCTTCGTCTGCGCGAAGCTGGCGACCGGGATCACGCCGGCGAGGATCGGCACCTCGATCCCTTGCCGGCGCGCCGCCCGCACGAAGTCGAAGTAGACCTGGTTGTCGAAGAAGAGCTGGGTGATCAGGAAGGAGGCGCCGGCGTCGACCTTGGTCTTCAGGTAGGTGAGGTCGGTCTCCAGGTCCGGTGCCTCGGGGTGGACCTCCGGGAAGCAGGCTCCGCCGAGGGTGAAGTCCCAGCCGGCGGTGATGAAGGCGGCCAGCTCGGCGGCGCTGCCGAGGCCGCCCTCGGGCTGGGCGAAATCCTCTTCGCCCCGCGGCGGGTCGCCACGCAGGGCGAAGACGTTTTCGATCCCCGCCGCCTCGATCCGGTCCAGCGTCGTCGCCAGCCCCTCGGTCGTCTCGCCGACGCAGCTGAGGTGGGCCATCGTCTCGAACCCGACCTCGTCCTTCAGCGCCTTGGTGATCTCGACCGTGCCGTCGCGGGTGGCGCCGCCGGCGCCGTAGGTGACGGAGACGAAGTCGAGGCCGAGGTCGGCCAGCACCCGTGCCGTCTCGTACAGCTGCTCGGTCGCCTCCGCCGTCTTCGGCGGGAAGAACTCGACGGAAAAGGTCGGCCGCTGGGCGGCGATGATCTCGTCAACACGCATCAGGGGAGGGTAGCCGGGGCGGCTACGCGGGCGCTTTGTGTCTATCGACTCGGGCCTGGAACTCGGCCTGGATGTCCTCGAGGTGCTTGCCCTTCGTCTCCGGCACCAGCTTCCAGCAGAAGACCAGGGTGACGATCCCGATTGCGCCGTAGAACCAGAAGGCACCCGATTTGCCGAGCGCTTCGATCAGCAGCAGGAAGGTGAGCGAGACGATGAAGTTGAAGGTCCAGTTCGCCATCGTCCCGATCCCGGCCGCCTTGCTGCGCACGCTGAGCGGATAGATCTCGGCGTTCAGCAGCCAGAAGATCGGGCCGAGGCTGACCGCGAAGGAGGCGACGTAGGCCATCAGGCTGACGATCGCGACGACCGAGCCCAGGGTGCTGCCGCCCCCGCCGCCGGTGAAGGCGAGGCCGAGGAAGAACAGCGAGATCACCATCCCGGAAACGCCGATCAGCAGCAGCGTGCGCCGCCCCGCCCGGTCGAGCAGCCGCAGCGCCAGGACCGTGAAGCCGACGTTGACCACGCCGACCCCGACCGCCGCCAGGATCGAGCCGGCGGAGGAGTTGACGCCGGTGAATTCGACGATCGTCGGCGCGTAGTAGATGACCGTGTTGATCCCGGTCACCTGCTGCAGGATCGCGAGGCCGACGCCGACCACCAGCGCCGCTTTCACCACCGGCTGCAGGAGCTCGCTCCAGGCCCCCGGCTTCTCGTCGAGGCTCTCTTTGATTTCTTCGAGCTCGAGGTCGATCGTGTCGGGGTCGTCGACCCGGATCTTGGCCAGCGTCGCCCGCGCCGCGAAGTCGTCGCCGCTCATCACCAGCCAGCGCGGGCTCTGTGGCATCCGCACCATCCCGAAGGCCAGCGCCAGCGCCGGCACGCAGCCGAGCCCGAGCATCCAGCGCCAGCCTTCGACGTGGTCGAAGGCGAGCCCGACCAGGTAGGCGACCAGGATCCCGACCGTGACCGCCAGCTGGAAGAAGGTGACCAGCCGGCCGCGGCTCTCGGGCGGCGCCACCTCGGAGATGTAGACGGGGGCGGCGGCGGAAGCGAGCCCGATCGCGACGCCGATCACGATCCGGGCGATCACCAGCACCTCGACCCCCGGCGCTGCGGCGCTGGCGAGGGCGCCGACGATGAAGACGCCAGCGGCGATCAGAATCATCAACCGCCGGCCGTAGGTGTCGGCGGCCGGACCGGCGATCGCGGCGCCGCCGACAGCGCCGATCGGGACCGCCGCCACGACCAGGCCCTGGGCGAAGCTGCCGAGGGCGAAGTCGGTCTTGATGAAGAGCAACGCGCCGGCGATTACGCCGGTGTCATAGCCGAAGAGGAGGCCGCCGAGGCCCGCGATCGCCGCCGTGAGTACGACGTTTCGCCGCGCCCGGCGAGCTGACGCATCCGTTCCCTGATTCATCCCGCGCAGACCGTATACCGGCGCCCGGCGGGGGCCGCCGCCCCTGTTTGGCGGGCATTGTTTCCGTAGTTTGCGGAGTCGCCGCCGCCGCACCCCTTGCAGCGCCAGTTCGCGTCCCGCTAGGTTCGTCCTGCGACCGGGAGAGACCGGGTCCCGCGGAAGCCAAGCGGGGAAGGTCTCGAAGGTGGCGCCACGAGCTTCTAAGCGCGAAGGCTACGCGCGAGGCAGGCAACGAGCGTCATCACCGGTCGTATTTTCGTGCTCTTAAGCACTCCCGATCGACGATTTCGTCCCGGCCCGACGCGTCCGATCCGGCGCCTACCTTTGGCCCTGGTCGTGGGGGACCTGCCCTCCCCCGGCCGGCGACCGGGGCGTATCGCATCGGGAGCTGGGCGTCGCGGCGAACCCCCGGGTGCGTTGCCGTGACTAGCCCGCCCGCTCCTTCTTACTCGGTGGTGGCGAAGGGAACTGCGACCGTCTCGCCGGCGACACCGCCCGCCGAGGTCACCGCCGCCCGCACCCCCGCCCAGGTGGGCGTCTCTGGCAACTGCAGGGCGAACTCACCGCTTTGTCCCTCGACCGCGAAGCAGTGGCTGAGGCCGGCTTCGCCGCGCTCGTCGAAGGGCGCAGCCACGATCCGCGCCGGCCGGCCGCCGAAGTCGTCGGCCTCGGGGAAGCCGTAGGAGACGAGAGCCAGGCTTCCCTCGCGCCGCGCCAGCAGCCGTGGCGGCGGCGCCACCTCGTCCGCAGCGCTCGCGGTCGGGGTCCAGCCGCTGGCCTCTTCATGCAGACCGGCCGGGTCCCACCACTGCGGCGCTTGCCGCGGTCCGCGCGGGCTGTCGGCCTCGAAGTACTCGCGCCGCCGGGTCGAGCCCCAGCGCCCCGGCCACAGCACCCAGCCCGGGCCGTCGTCACCGATCGGGCTCAACCGCGGCCGCAGCCGCGGCCCCAGCCCGTCGTTGTGGTCGGGGACGAACGGCGCCGCGTAGCTGCCTGGACGGGGACGTGGCGCGTGGCTGCCGCGCGCCACGTAGACGACCGGTACCTGGCCTTCGTCGGTCAGCGCCAGCTCGAGCTGGTCCCAGTGCAGGCGCTCGGCGCTGCCGTGCTGGGCAAAGGTCGCCGCTTCCGGGGTACCGTCGCCGCCGAGCCGCAGCTGCACCATCTCCCAGTCCCCCTCGCGCCGCTCAATTCCCAACAGCCCCTTGTCCTCGTAGTAGAAGAAGAGCCAGTACTGAAGCCAGAGCGCTCCCTCGCGGTCGCGACGGGCGCGGCCGTAGACGACGTCGGCGAAGTCCGGCTGGCGGGTGCGGATCGCTAGTGCGTCGCTGGCGTGGGAGCCGCCGCACTCGTCGAGGTAGTCGTCGCTGTGGACCGGCTCGCCGTTGGGATAGGCGCCGCCGCGGAGGAAGCCGATCTCCAGCAGCGCCTCCCCTCGCGTCGGCGCGGCAGCGGCGACCAGGGTGCCGTCGGCCCGGTGCAATGAATTGCTGCGGCGGGGCATCGTCAGACTGGCGATCGTCGAGACCGCGTCGGCGCGGGAGCTGTCCAGCGAGTCGTATTGGAGCATCGGGCGGTAGCGCTGGAGCAACGCCGTCAGCTCCGGACTCGCCGCTGCCGGGGTCCGCTCGGGGGGCAGCGTCCGCCGCGGCCGCAGACGGCCGACGACGGTGCGCCGGCCGCTGGCCGCCAGCCCCTCCCGCACCCGCGCCCCTCCCATCCAACGAGGGTGCGGCGGTTCGGGCGGCCCGGCCGCGATCCCACCCGGGGCCGCCAGCCCTTGGGCACGGACGGCGGCGTCGGCGAGCAGGTAGCCGTGGTTCTCGAGCACGGCCTGCTCGGCCTCGCCGAAGGCGTCGAGGTCGGTCCGCACGGCGGCGATCGTCTCGGCAACCAGCCGCGGCTCGTACCCGGGCGGTCCCGTGGTCTCCCCGATCTCCCACTCGAGGCACTCCTCCCAACCCGCTGCGAGTCCGCTCAGGGTCAGCCCGGAGGCGCCGAAGACGAAGCGCGGCCCCCAGCCGGACTCGCCGCCCAACGACTCGACGAGCTCGCGCGCGTAACGCTCCTCGAGCGCCGCCTCACCGCTGCCCCCGGCTGGCAACGGCCGCCGCAGGAAGGCACGCGCCCGCGCGTTGCGGCTGGCGATCGCCCGCAGCGGCTCGGCAACCTGCTCGGGCCAGTCGCGGTAGGCGCCCTGCAGCGGCCAGGGGACTCTGGTCGCCAGCAGTGCGGCGACGATCGAGCCGCCGGAGACGGCGCCGACGGTGCCGATCCGCGCCAGCAGGCCGAGCTCGTTGAGCCTGGTCAGGGCGCCGAGGTGAAAGAGCGCCGCCCGGTAGCCGGCGCCGGAGAGCCACAGAGCCCGTTCGCCTCGATCGGCCTCGATCGGCGAGAGGCCGCCGAGACGGCCGAGCGTCTCCCGCCCCGCCGCCCGCCGATTTCCCGCGTCTGTAGCCATCGAAGAGCCGGGCATTTAATCAGGGTCCTTTGCTGCAAATTGCTCCAACGGTCAATGGCTGTGGGAGGATGCGGCGATGACGGGGCTCGGAGTCCGCTACGAGCGAGAGGGTGCGGTGGCGGTGCTGACGATCGACCGGCCCGAGTGCCGCAACGCGGTCGACGACGCGACCGCGAAGCTGCTGCGCCAGGGGCACGAGGAGTTCGAGGCCGATGACGGCGCCCGCGTCCTCGTCCTCACCGGCGCTGGCGGCGCCGCCTTTTGCGCCGGCTTCGATCTCAAATCGGATGGCCTCGACGTCGACCACCCGTCCGGGCCGATGGGGTTCACTCGGCTGACGCCTTCGAAGCCGACGATCGCCGCGATCGACGGCTGGTGCGTTGCCGGCGGGCTCGAGCTGGCGCTCTGGTGCGACTTGCGGATCGCCACCTCGGGATCCACCTTCGGCTGCTTCGAGCGCCGCTGGGGGGTGCCGCTGATCGATGGCGGCACCCAGCGCCTGCCCCGAGTCGTCGGCCTCGGCCGCGCGCTCGAGATCATCCTCACGGGCCGCCCGGTCGAGGCCGAGGAGGCGCACCGGATCGGCCTCGTCAACGAGGTGGTCGCCCCCGGCGAGCACCTGCAGCGAGCGCTGGAGCTGGCCGAGCGGCTCGCCTCCTTCCCGCAGGAGACGATGCTCGCCGACCGCCGAGCCGCGATCGAGGGCGCTGGCCTGCCGCTGGCCGACGGCCTGGCCCTGGAGAACCGCCTCGGTCGCGAGACGCTCGCCGTCGCCCTTCGTGGTGCAGCCCGTTTTGCTGCCGGCGAAGGGCGCCACGGGGAGGACGTCTAGCCCCCGACCCGGCGCATCTCCGCTTCGGCCGCCTCCACCCCGAGGTAGGGCGTCATCACCGCGAAGACGAGGTCGGGCAGGATCCGCTGCATCTCGGCACCACGGCCGGAGCGGATCTCGTTGAAGATCATCGCGGTAGCGCTGCCGATCGCGAAGCGGGCCGTCTCCTCCGGGAGATCCTCGCCACGGGCGCCGACCGTCCGCCCTTCCTCGAGGAAGGGGACGAAGCGCTCGAGCGCCGCCCGGTAGCGGATCCTCGCGTCCTCCCCGATCGCGGTCACCTCGACGATCGCCATCCGCGCGATCTCGGCTTTGACGGCGAGCAGCTCCACCAACGCCCGCAGGCCGGCCACCACCCGGTCCTGCCAGGGCTCGCCGAAGCTGGCCTCAAAGGCAGCGGCGACGTGGGCGAGGAGGACGTCGATGACGGCGTCGTAGGACTCGAGGAAGCAGGCGCTCTTGCTGGCGAACATGCGCCCGAACTCCTCCTCGGAGATCCCGGCCCTGGCCGCCACCTCGGCGACCCGGACGGACTCATATCCCTCGGCGGCGGCGACTTGCACCATTGCCCCCAACACCTGCTCGCGCCGTGTGCGCGGGGCGTAGGTGCTGATGGGCGACTCCATCTCCAGACCAGCGTAACGACCCCGGCAACGGTGCCAGTGTCTCTCAGCTCAGGCCCATCTCCCGCTTCGCCGCCTCGGGCCCGAAGTAGGGCAGGACGGCGACGTACATCAGCTCCGGCAACAGCGCTCGGAAGCCGTCGCAGTCCCCGGCCGCCAGTCGCGAGTGGACGATCATGTGGATCCCGGAGGCGATCGCTTCCGGTGCCAACTGCGGCGGCCCGTTGCCGTTCAGAGCGGCCTCGGCACGGCCCTGGTCGAGGAAAATGCGGGCTCGCTCCAGCGCCGCCGTGCGTTTGGCGAGCGCTTCGGCGCCGGCTGGATGAACCTCGACGATAAGGGCGCGGCCGACGTCCGGCTCACTGTCGAGGAATTCGAGTAAGGCTCCGAGGCCGGCTCTCAATTGCCCTCGCCAGCCGCTCTCACCCGCCGCCGCCCTCAGGATCGCGGCTTCGACCCGCTCGACTCCGTCATCGTAGGCCTGTAGGAAGCAGTCCTCTTTCGAGGAGAAACTGTCGTAGAAGGCCTGCCGGTAGAGCTCGGTCCGATCGAGCACCGTGCGGACCGAGGTGCCCTCATAGCCGACGTCCCCGACCGCTTCGAGCATCCCCAAGAGGATCCTTTGACGCTTCGTCTTGCTGTCCACTGGCTCCCGGCGCTCTCCCGTCCCGGCCCCTACCGGAGTCCCCTCGAGAGAACGAGCTGTCTAGCTACGGGAACCCTATTGGTATTCCTCTAACCGCGGTACCCAGTTCCACCAAACTCCCGTGTTTAAGAGGGGACGGCTCAGGTACTCTGACGTTCGTGACGGAGCGAATCCCGACCCGACCGGCCCCCGGTCGCCACCAGCTCTCCCGCGAGTTCATAACCCAGCATCAGCGGGCGCGAATCATCGCCGCCCTCGCCGAGGAGACCGCCGCCCAGGGCTACCGGGCGGTCACCGTCGCCGACATCGTGCGGCGGGCTGGAATCGCCCGCAACACCTTCTACGACAACTTCTCCTCGAAAGAGGATTGCTTTCTCGCGACCCAGGACTTTGCCGTCGCAGAGGCGCTGCGGCGGGTGGTCGAATCGGCGAGCAGGGTCGACAGCTGGCAGGCCCGGGTCGACGCCGGCCTCGATGCCTTCCTCCAGTACGTCGCCTCCGAGCCGGAGCTCGCCCGCACCTGCATCGTCGAGGCGCTCTCGGCCGGCCCCGCCGCCCTCACCCGCTACGAGGAGTCGCTGCAGGCCTTCGTCCCCCTCTTCCGGATCGGCCGCAAGGTCTCGCCCCACGGCGAGGATCTGCCACAGACGCTCGAGGAACAGATCATTGGCGGCATCTTCTGGATCATCTACCAACGGATCATCCTCGGCGAGGCGGAGCAGGTCGAGCAGCTGCTGCCGGAGCTTGTCGAGTTCGCCCTGACTCCTTACGTCGGTGCCGAGGCAGCTCGGAGAGCGACGGCCTAGCCCTCCGGGCACGGCCGCTGCTTTAAAAAACCGGACCGTTATCGTCGGCCTGTGGCTGCGGATCCCATCGACACCTCTGCCGAGTCAGCTCGCGACTATCCGCCGGAGCTGGCTCGCCTGCCCCCCGGTCGGCATGGCCTGCCGCGTGAGTTCGTCGTCCACAACCAGCGCGAGCGGCTGATCGCCGGTCTCGCCGAGGCGATCGCCGAGGAAGGCTTCGCCGGCACCACGATCGGCGACATCACCCGCCACGCAGCGGTCTCGCGCCGCACCTTCTACGAGCACTTCAGCAGCAAGGACGAGTGTTTCGTCGCCGCTTACGACACAGTGATGGCGACGCTGAGCGAGCGGATCGGCGGCGCCTTCGGCGAGGTCGGCGACTGGGCCCATGCGGTCCGCGCCGGGATCGCCGCGATGCTCGGGTTCCTCGCCTCCGAGCCCAACCTCGCTCGCCTCTGCATGGTTGAGGCGCTGGTCGCCGGCCCCGTCGTCGTCGAGCGCTACGACGCCGCGATCCAGAGCCTCGTCCCTTACTTCAAAGCTGGCCGCGAGGGGCGCTCCCCCGAGGTCCTCGCCCGCCTCTCGCCGACCACCGAGGAGGCGCTCGTTGGCGGCATGGTTTCGCTGATCTCCCGCCGCATCATCGCCGGCAAGACGGCCGAGCTCGAGAGCCTGCTCCCGGACCTCGTCGAGTTCACCCTGACGCCGTACCTCGGCAGCGCCGAAGCCGCCAAGATCGCCCGCGGCGACTGAGGCGGGGCGCCGACCCCTAAAGGCGCCGGCGCCGCCGTTTTCAGGTTTGGGTTGTCTTCGGGAAGAGGGGGTTCTGCGTCGCCCCTCCTTCTCTGTCCATCCGCATTGTTTCGCTGGAGGTCAAGCTAGCGGCGAACCCTCCGAGTTTGAGACTCGACGCGATTTTTGGATGGGGAGAGATCAGTGTCGCCCCACTGGCTTCCAGCTTTGCTTCACCGGTCAGCTGAAGCGCTTTTTTGGTCAGGGCCGCCGGGCAGGTTTTTCCGGCGACTGCCGTGAACACGAGTTCGGCGAAAACGCCGCCGGCCCCCTGGACCAGCACGTACATTTCTTCGGCAGCGCCGACTTTTTCAACCGCGGTGATGCCCGACAGCTGGTTGGTCACGATCGTCCCGGCTGCTTTGCCTGGGCTGTTGACCGTGCATTCTTCGCCCGCCGCTTTCGGTTTCTGCACGACGCACCCGCTGTAGGTGATGGTCGTGAGTTTGATCGGCGCCTGGCTTTCGGCGAACATCTGGCCTTCGCCGCCTTTCTTGTTTTTGAAGCCGCCTGTCGATGCGGAGGTGCTGCATTCGACTTCCGTTGCCACGCCTTCGACGGTCGCTTTGAGCACCGCCGGCACCGCTCCGATTGTGCCTGCTTTGGTGGAGGAGTTGCTGCCTTCGAAAAATGTTTCGGCGTTTTCGGTGACCTCTGGGGCTTCGAAGCCGCCGTTGGCTTTTCCCGTCGTGCAGTGCGCGTCCGAGTATTCCCCAGCGCCCGCTTTGGCGACGCATGTCGCGACTGTTGTGCCCTGCAAAGCAAAGGCACTCTGGGCCGAGGCAGCGAGGAAGACGAGCGCGCACAGCAGCGCGAGTCCAGTTATAGCTCTGCGTCCGATCATGAGGTTTCCTTCCTACGGTTTGATCCCCGCCCGACCGCAGCGTCCCATGCAATTGATCTTTGATCAAGTTTCCTTATCTAAATCTTTTGGCTCTATAGCTTGGAAAACTTGGATGTCGGAAAAACTTGCAATCGGGAGTGACTTGTACGAACATACGTTCGTATGGAGATCGCTTGCGTCATCGGCAGTCGCTTGGCATCTCCTCCGCGCCCGGGCCGTTCCGGGGGGTCCCGGCCCGGGCGCGATTCTCTTCCCGATCCGGTCGAGGTGGTGGAGCGGACCGAGGCGATGGTGCGGGCGCTGGAGTCGATCGGCGCCGCGGTTGAGTCCGAGCGCCCGGGCGAGGCCTTCTTCGCCGTCGACGGGCTGCGCGGGATCTACGGGGGCGAGACCGAGGGGGTGCTGTCGGCTGTCCGCGAGGTGGTGGGGACACGGGCCCGGGTCGGCGTCGCCCCGAACCGCTTCGCGGCCTACTCGGTCGCCCGCCACCGCGACGACGGCCACGTTTCCGCAGCTGGCCTGCACGCCTTCCTGGCGCCGCTGAGGGTTGCGATCCTGCGCGACCGCCTCGCCGTCCCGGCGTCGGAGTCGGAGGACTTCGTCGTCGCGCTCGAGCGGCTTGGGGTCCGCACCCTGGGCTCGCTGGCGCGGCTGGGTCCCGACCAGGTCGCCGACCGTTTCGGCAAGCTCGGCCTGCGGGCGCTGCGGCTGGCCCGCGGCGATGACGAGCCGCTGCGCCCGCGCACTCCCTACGAGGAGCTGGTCGAACGGATCGAGCTGCCGGAGGGGACCGCCGGGCGTCAGCTCGACCGCGCCCTCGAGCTGCTGGTCGACCGCCTGCTGGCGGCGCCGCAACGCCGCGGCCGCACTCTGCTCGGGCTTCGCCTTGGGGCGCGGCTGGCTGGTGGCGGCAGCTGGAGCGTTGAGCAGGGGCTGGGCCGACCGAGTGCCGCGCCCGGCGTCCTGCGCGGGGTGTTGGCCCCGCGGCTGGAGACGCTGCCGGGTCCGGCCGAGACGCTGCAGCTGCGCGCGCTCGGCTTCGGCCCGCCCGCCGCCGACCAGCTCCAGTTCGCCCTCGGCAGCTCGAGCCGCCGACGCCGCCTGCGCCAGGCGGTGCGTGAGGTCCGCGCCGCGCAGGGCTCGGAGGCGTTGCTGAAAGTGCTGCCCGTCGATGCCGACTCACGGGTACCCGAGCGCAGGGCGATGCTGACGCCCTTCCCGGAAACGTGAGCCCGGGCCTCCGCCGTCTCTATACCCCCCGCCCAGTCAAGATCGGAGTCGACGCCGACGGCAGGCCGGCCAAGGTCGATGGCGTCGTCGTCGAGGCGATCCGCGAGGAGTGGGTGGTCGAAGATCGCTGGTGGACGCCGCAGCCGCTGCGCCGCCACTACTTCGAGCTGGTCCTCGCCAGCGGTCGCTCGCTGACCGTCTTCCACCGCGGCGAGCGCGAGCGCTGGTACCGGCAGCGGGCTTAGGACGTGCGATGGCGACACCTCCGTACGTCGAGCTGCACGCACACTCGGCCTTCTCCTTCCTCGACGGCGCCTCGACCCCGACGGAGCTGGCCGCCGCCGCTAGCGAGCTTGGCTATCCCGCCCTCGCCCTGACCGACCACGACGGCGTCTGGGGCTCGCGCGAGTTCGCCGAGGCGTGCCGCGGGCTTGCGGTACGGGCGATTACGGGAGCGGAGTTGACGGTGCGGACGGGCCCCGACAGCTACGTGCACATCACTCTGCTTGCCGAAAACGCGAGCGGGTACCGCAATCTCTGTCGATTGCTGACGTTGGCGCACGCGCACACTCGTGACAACACGGCGCGGGCAGCGACACAGCCCTGGGCGACGCTGGAGCAGGTCTGTGAGCACGCCACCGGGCTTGTCTGCCTCTCCGGCTGCGCTCGCGATGGCGCTCTGGCGGGGGCTTGGGAGCGCCGCGACACCGCCCGCGGGGAGCGGCTCGGCCGCCGCCTGCTCGAGGCCTTCGGCCGCGACCGTTTGCGGGTCGAGCTGCAGCGCCCCTACTGGCGCCACGATCGCGCCCGAAACCGTTGGCTGGCGCTGCTGGCCGCCCGTCTCGGCGTCGCCACCATCGCCACCGGCAACGTCCATTGCCATAGTCGCCGCCGGGCGCGCCTGCAGGACGCCCTCGTCGCCGTCTCCCGCGGCGAGACGCTGGACGAGTCCGAGCCCTGGAGGCGCGGCAACCGCAGCTCGGCGCTGGCTTCTCCGGCGCGGATGGCCGCCCGCTTCGCCGAGCATCCGCAGGCGGTGACGGAGACTGTGCGGCTCGCCGAGCGGCTCCAGTTCGACCTCACCAAGGAGCTCGGCTACCGCTACCCCGAGGAGGACGACGCCGACCGCACCCTGGCCGAGCTCTGCCGCCAGCGGCTGATCGACCGCTACGCCGGCCGCTCCGACTGGGCCGAGGCGGATGCTCGCCTCTGCAGGGAGCTGGCGACGATCCGCCACCTCGGCCTCTCCGGCTTCTTCCTCCTCCACCATGACCTGCTCGAGCTGGCTCGCGACGTTGCGCTTGAGGTGCGCGGCCGGGGCTCGGTTCGCGAAGTCCTGCCGCCCGGTCGCGGGCGGGGCTCCAGCGTCAGCTCGATCGTCTGCTACCTGACCGGCCTCTCCCACATCGACCCGGTCAAGGCTGGACTCTTCTCCGGGCGCTTCCTCACCGACGGCGCGACCTCTATCCCCGACATCGACCTCGACTTTCCCCGTGACATCCGCGAGGTTCTGATCCCCCGCATCCACGAGGTCTACGGCGCCGACCACTCGGCCTTGGTCGCGGCTTTTCCCACCTACCGCCCGCGCGGCATCGTCCGCGACCTCGGCAAGACGCTGGGGCTGCCGCCGGCGGAGATCGAGAAGGTGGCGAAGGTGGTCGGCTTCCACGAGTCGGCGGACCAGATCGAGCGCGACGTCGTCGGCGCAATCGGCGCCGAGCGCGCCGCCTCGCCGCGTTGGAAGGCCCTGCTCTGGCTCGGCGCCGACGCGATCGGCCTGCCTCGTCACGCCTCTCAGCACTCCGGCGGGATGGTGATCTCGACGATGCCGCTGATCGACGTCTGCCCGGTCGTGCCGGCGGCAATGGCGGGGCGCCAGATCATCCAGTGGGACAAGGACTCCTGCGCCGACGCCGGGCTGCTGAAGATCGACCTGCTCGGGCTGGGGATGCTCTCGGCGGTCGAGCGCTGCGTCGCCGAGCTCGAGCAGACCCGCGGCGAGCGCCTCGACCTCTCGCGGATCGACCTCGACGACAAGGCGACCTTCGAAGCGATCCAGGCGGCCGAGACGACCGGCGTCTTCCAGATCGAGAGCCGCGCCCAGATGCAGATGCTGCCGCGGACCCGGCCCGAGAACCTCGACGACGTCACCGTCCAGGTGGCGTTGGTCCGGCCCGGCCCGATCCAGGGCGGCGCCGTGCATCCCTATATAGAGAGGCGCAAGCGCAAGCGCGAAGATCCCGGATTCGAAATTCCCTACGAGCATCCCTCTTTGCGGCCGGTGCTGGAGGAGACGCTGGGGACGATCGTCTACCAGGAGCAGGTGCTCGAGGTGGCGATGACATTTGCTGGCTTCTCCTCCTCGCGGGCCGAGCGCCTGCGGCGGGCGATGAGTCGCAAGCGCTCTCGGCAGGCGATCTCCGAACACCACGACCTCTTCCTCCTCGGTGCTTGGGAGACACACCGCGCCCCGCCGGAGCTGGCGGAGCGGATCTGGCAGAAGATCCAGGGCTTCTCCGGCTTCGGCTTCCCGAAGGCGCACTCGGCCGCCTTCGGCCTGCTCGCCTACCAGTCGGCGTGGCTACGGGTGCACCGCGGGCCCGAGTTCCTCTGCGCGCTCCTCAACGAGCAGCCGATGGGCTTCTACCCGCCGGACTCCCTCGCCCACGAGGCCCAGCGCCGCGGGATCGAGGTCGAGCCACCCGACGCTAACCGCAGCCGTGTCCTCTGCCACGTCGAATCGCCGCGCACCGACCCGCAGCTGCGGGGTGGGCTGAAGGTGCGGATCGGGCTCGGCTACGTGAAGGGAGTGCGGGCGGAGGAGATGGAAGCATTGGTCGCCGAGCGCGAGCGCAGCGGCTCTTATCGCGGCATCGCCGAGCTCGCCTCGCGCTCGGGCACCGGCCTCGCCAGCCTCGAACGGCTGGCCTGGGCGGGGGCGCTAGACGGCATTCCCACCGGCAGCGGCGGCGAGCGCCGCCAGGCGCTCTGGCGGGTCGGCATCAGCGGTCGCGGTCGCGCCGCCGGCGACGGGACCCAGTTGGCGCTGCCGTTGGAGCCCCCGCCCTCGCCCGAGCTGGAGCCGCTCAGCGAGTGGGGGAAGCTGATCGCCGACTACCGCTCGACCGGGGTCGCCCTCGGCAAGCATCCACTGGAGCTGTTGCGACCCGGACTCGATCCCTCGGTCCGCCGCACGAGCGACTTGGAGCGGATCGACGACGGCGCCACCGTCGCGGTCGCCGGCATGGTCGTCGCCCGGCAGCGGCCGGAGACCGCGAAGGGGATCGTCTTCATGCTGTTCGAGGACGAGCGCGGCGTCGTCAACCTGATCGTGCCGCCGCCCGTCTACGACCGCCACCGCGCCCTCGTCCGCGCCGCCCCCCTGCTCGCCGCCCGCGGCCGCCTCGAGCGTCGCGAGGGGGTGGTCAACGTCCTCGTCGCCGAGATCTGGGCGCTGGAGCCGAAGCCTTCGCAGCCTCCGCCTTCCAGCCATCGCGACCTCGTCGTCGCCGAGTTGCGGGCCGTCGCCCCCGCGGGCCATAGTTTCGGCCGTCGGAGTTAATCTTGATAAAGATGATCAACTTTATGTAGAATGCCGCGCGCTCGTTCAGAGCACCACTATCGGCCACGGTCCTTCGGCAGGGGATCTGGGCCTCCACCAGATCAGAAGGAGAGCAATTCCCCCATGTCCCACACCACTCGAAAGCCCCGACCGCGCTGGCGCCGTGCCACCGCCGCGCTGGCTGGCCTCGCCGTGCTGGTCGCGGCGAGCGCCGGCTCCGCATTCGCCCACCCGGGCCACTCCGACCACCGCCACGGGTTCCCCCACTACTACCCGAGTGGCGGCCACCCGTCGACGCCCAACGTCTACCCGGTGCCCGGCGTTAACTACGGCACCGCGCCGGCCGACCTGCAGCCGCCCCCGATCACGGTCCTGAAGAACGACCCCAATCTCGCCCCGGGGCTCGTCTTCGTCGGTCCGAAAACCTCTACCGCCGGCGCCTCGCAGGGTCCGGAGATCATCGACAACGAGGGGCGGCCGGTCTGGTTCCAGCCGATCGACACGCCCTTCACCGCGAGCGACTTCCGCGTCCAGCAGTACCGCGGCAAGCCGGTCCTCACCTACAACGTCGGCCAGAGCACCGGTGGCCCCGGCCACAGCACGGGTGAGGACGTGATCCTCGACAGCCACTACCACCAGATCGCGACCGTCTCCTCCGGCAACGGGCTCGAGCAGGCCGACCAGCACGAGTTCCGGCTGACCCCGCAGGGCACGGCGCTGATCACGGTCTACCACGCGGTGCCCTACGACCTGACCCCCTACGGCGGCCCCGCCAACGGCCAGGTCTTCGACGGCGTCGCCCAGGAGATCGACGTCGCCAGCGGCAAAGTCGTCTGGCAGTGGGACAGCCTCCAGCACATCCCGCTCAGCGACAGCTACATCCCGGTCCCGACCGACCCGAGCAAACCGTGGGACTACTTCCACATCAACGCCGTCAACCCCGACACCGACGGCAACCTGCTGATCTCCGGCCGCGGCGTCTCGACCATCGTCAAGGTCGACCATCGCAGCGGCAACGTGATCTGGCGCCTCGGGGGCAAGGAGTCCGACTTCAAACTCGGCCCCGGCGTCCAGTTCAACGGTCAGCACAACGCCCTGCCCGAGGCTCCGAACGTGGTCCGGATCTTCGACAACGGCAACGGCGGCGGCCCGGCCACCGGCCTGCCCTCGCGGGTGATCGACATCCAGCTCGACCCGAAAGCGAAGACGGCCACCCTGGTCTCGTCCGTCCAGCACCCGGACGGGTTGATCGCCAACTCACAGGGCAACTCCCAGCGCCTACCCGGCGGGCACCTGTTCGTCGGCTGGGGCAGCGTCGGCCGCTTCTCGGAGTTCGACTCCGCCGGCAACCTCGTCTGGGACGGCCAGACGCCGGCTGGGTATGACTCCTACCGGGCCTACCGCTCCCCCTGGGTCGGCACCCCCGATACCGATCCGACCGCGGTCGCCGACCGCCTCGACTCCGACGACGTCGACGTCGAGGCGATCTGGAACGGCGCCACCGAGGTCGACCGCTGGCTCGTTCTCGCCGGCAAGCACCGCTGGGACCTCCATCCCGTCGGCAGCGGCGATTGGGACGGTCTCGCGACCACGATCGGCGCCCACACCAGGGCGCCCTACGTCCAGGCCGTGGCCCTCAACGACTCGGGCAGGGTAATCGGCCGCTCACAGACGGTTCACGTGAGCAGCTAGAGAGGGGAACTGCCGCGGCGTCGCCTGGCCACTCCCTATGGGCCGGGCGACGCCGTCCCCACTCAGGTGACGCGGAGGACGATCTTGCCGCCGCTGTGGCTTTCTTCGGCCAGACGGTGGGCGTCGGCCGCCCGCTCGAGGTCGATCACGTGCTCGACCTGGACCTGCAGGTGGCCGGACTCGACCAGCGCGCAGAGGCCGGCGAGGCCGACCGGGTCAGGCTCGACCAAGAAGCCGGTGGCGCGGCGGTTCATCTCCCGCGCCTTGGTCAGCAGCTCCGGCGGCAGCCGGCTCGGGACCGAGACCAGTGTTCCCCCGGGACGAAGGACCGGCAGCGAGCGATCGCCGTTGGAGCCGTGGCAGTCGATCACCGCGTCGAGCTCGGAGACCAGCTCCTCGAAGGGTTCGTCGCGGTAGTCGATCACCTGGTCGGCGCCCAGCGAGGTCAGCTGCTCCGCTTGCTCGCGTCGCGCGGTTGCGATCACCCGACCGCCGCGGGCCTTGGCGATCTGGACCGCGAAATGGCCGACCCCGCCGCCGGCGCCGTGGATCAGAACGTCGTCCCCCTCCTGTAACCGCACGGTGTCGACGATCACCTGCCAGGCGGTCAGCGCCGCCAGCGGCAATGCCCCCGCCTCTTCCAATGAGAGCACCGCCGGCTTGGCGACGAAGTGGCGGGCGGGTGCGGTCACGTACTCGGCGTAGGCCCCGGCCTGGCGCGGGAACCAGGGCATCCCCAGGACCTCGTCGCCGACCGCGAAGCGGGTGACGCCGCGGGCGACCTGAGTGACGACCCCGGCCACATCCCAGCCGACGCAGATCGGCGGCTCGCCCAAGACGGGGGCCATGCCCCGGCCGATCCGGGTCTTGCAGTCGACCGGGTTAACGCCGGCGAAGTGGACGCGGACCTGGACCTCGGTCAGGATCGGCTGCGGGCGCGACACCCGCTCCAGCGCCAAAACCTCGGGGCCGCCGAACTCGCGCAGCAGCACCGCCCGCATCGACTCCGTCTCGGCAGCGTCCATCGCGGCCCGATCATAAGGTCCCACCCTGAAACGCAGATGATCCGTTTTAGATTGATGTCCGTACCGAGACCGGGTTCCGCACCTTTGGACAGGAAACTCGGTTCAATGTCTTGCCTGTGAGCGCTATCGACTCGACCTTCAGCCATCAGCTGGCGTTCTACGCCGATGCCGATGGCTTCCTGGCGTCGGCGGTGCCCTACCTGCGTGAGGGCCTGGAGCTGGAGGAGCCGATCCTCGCCGCCCTGCCGCCGGCGAAGATCGAGCTGCTGCGGGGGGAGCTCGGCACCGACGCCGAGGCAGTCGAGTTCGCCGACATCGAAATCCTCGGTCGCAACCCGGCGCGGTTGATCCCCGCCTGGCGTGACTTCCTCGACACCCGCGCGGCGGCGGGCGGCGGCATCCGCGGCATCGGCGAATCGATTTGGCCGGCTCGCAGCCCTGCTGCCGTCGACGAGTGCGAGCGCCACGAGTCGCTCCTCAACCTCGCCTTTCACGACGTCCCCGCGACAGCGATCCTCTGCTGTTATGACAGCTGTGCGCTCGATGACGACGTTCTCGACGCCGCCCTGCTCACCCATCCTCAGGAGCGCAGCGGCGATGGCACCGCCGACAACCCGGAGTGGGACGACCACCGTCCCGAACCGTTCGCGGGCGGCCTCGCACGGGCGCCGCTGGGCGCCTTCGAGCTCGGCTTCGACCGCGACACTCTGCACACGCTGCGCGCCGCGACCGGCCTCGAAGCCGCCGAGGCGGGACTCTCCGAACAGCGCGCCGCCGACGTCGTCCTTGCCGTCGCCGAGCTCGCCGCCAACAGCGTCATCCATGGCGGCGGTCACGGCACCGCGACGATCTGGCGCGAACCGCAGGCGCTGGTCGTCGAGGTCCACGACGAAGGCCGGATCGAGCAGCCGCTGGCCGGGCGGGTACGACCCACCCCGACGCAGGAGAAAGGCCGCGGCCTCTGGGTCGCCAACCAGGTCTGCGACCTAGTCCAGATCCGCTCCAACGCCGCCGGCACCCGTGCTCGCCTCTGGATGAACCTGGCCTGATCCCGCCCCGGCGCCGCTGCTAGCGTCGAGGCGATGGACGAGGCCGGCTTCGAACGTGCAGTCGACGCGCACCGCCGCGAGTTGCACGCCCACTGCTACCGGATGCTGGGCTCCGTCCAGGATGCCGAGGACGCGATGCAGGAGGCGATGCTGCGGGCCTGGCGCAGCCGCGAGAAGCTCACCGACCGCTCAGCGCTGCGGGCCTGGCTCTACCGGATCGCGACCAACGCCTCTCTCGACCTGATCGCCCGCCGCAAGCGCCGGGTGCTGCCGGCCGACTACGCCGAACGCGCCGATCCCAACCAGCCGCCGGGGGAGCCGGTGACCGAGGGCGTCTGGCTCGAGCCCTATCCGGACGAGACGCTCGAGGTCGAGGACGGCTACGCCTCGCCGGAGGCCAGCTACGAGCAGCGCGAGGCGGTCGAGCTCGCCTTCGTCGCCGCGATGCAGCATCTCCCCGCGCGCCAGCGGGCGGTCTTGATCCTGCGCGAGGTGCTCGGCTTCTCCGCCCAGGAGGTCGGCGAGACGCTCGACACCTCGGTGCCGTCGGTCAACAGCGCCCTGCAGCGCGCCCGCAAGACCGTCGAGGAGAAGATGCCCGAGCGCAGCCAGCAGCTGACCATGCGCGCGCTCGGCGAGGCGCGGATGCGCGAGATCGTCGAGGAATACATGGACGCGATGCGGACCGGCGACGTCAACCGCGTCGTCTCGATGCTGACCGCCGATGTCGCCTGGTCGATGCCACCGCTGGCAAGTTGGTACGGGGGGCCGCAGGGTGGCATCGACGAGGTCGAGGTCTTCCTTCGCAACGGGCCGCTCAACGGTGAGTGGCAATGGCGCCACGCGCCCGGGACCGCCAACGGCCAGCTCGCGGTCGGCACCTACACCTGGACCCGGACCGAGCGCACGCACCTGCCGTTCTCGCTCGATGTGATCACGCTCGAGGGGGAGCGGATCAAGGAAGTGACCGCCTTTGTGGTTCGCGTCGCCGACACGCCGGACGGCTATGCTCGCTGGCCTGACCGCGCGACCGACTCGCGGCGCGTGGAGGCCGTCTTCCGGCGTTTCGGCCTGCCGGATCACATCGACTGAACTGAACAATTGCGGGTAAGCGATGAATTCTCGCCCGCCCGGGAGTCTCAACCAGCATGACCACCACCGATAGCCCCGATCGCAACCGCTGGCTCGCCCTCTACGTCCTCTGCGCGGGGATGCTGATGATCGTCCTCGACGCGACGATCGTCAACGTCGCCCTGCCGACGATCCAGGACGACCTCGGCTTCTCCCAGAGCAAGCTCGCCTGGGTCGTCAACGCCTACATGATTCCCTTCGGCGGTCTGCTGCTGCTGGCCGGCCGGATCGGCGACCTGATCGGCCAGCGCCGCGTCTTCCTGATCGGCCTCACCGTCTTCACCGCCGCCTCGCTGCTTTGCGCCGCCTCGCTGAACCAGGAGATGCTGATCGCCGCTCGCTTCGTCCAGGGGATCGGCGGGGCGCTCGCCTCGGCGGTGATCCTGGGGATGATCGTGATGATGTTCCAGAAGCCGGCCGAGCAGGCGAAAGCGATCGGCGTCTTCGGCTTTGTCGCCTCCGCCGGCGGCTCGATCGGCCTGCTGCTCGGCGGCGTCATCACCGAGGCGATCAGCTGGCACTGGATCTTCATCATCAACCTGCCGATCGGAATCTTCGTCGCCTACATGGCGCGGCGCCTGGTCGAGAACCGCGACGGCATCGGCCTCCACGAAGGCGCCGACTTCCCCGGCGCGGCGATGATCACGGTCTCGCTGATGCTCGGCGTGTTCACGATCCTGCAGATCACCGAGTGGGGTTGGATCGACCCCCGCACCCTCGCCCTCAGCGCCGTCTCGGCGGCGCTCCTCGCCCTCTTCATCCACCGCCAGGCGACGATCGCCAACCCGCTGATGCCGCTGCGCCTGTTCCGCTCGCGCAACGTCGCCGGCGCCAACGTCCTGCAGGCGCTGCTGGTCGCCGGCATGTTCGGGATGTTCTTCCTCGGCGCCCTCTACCTGCAGCGGGTGCTGGGCTACAGCGCCCTTGAGGTCGGCCTCGCCTTCCTGCCGACGACGGTGGTGATGGGGACGCTCTCACTCGGCTTCTCGGAAAAACTGATCATGCGCTTCGGGCCGCGGACGACCCTGATCCCCGGCGTCTGCATGACCGTCCTCGCCCTGCTGCTCTTCGCCCGCACTCCGGTCGACGGCAACTACCTGACCGACCTGCTGCCGCCCTTCCTGCTGATCGGCGTCGGCATGGGCTCCGCCTTCCCGGCGATCATGACCCTGGCGATGTCGGGGGCGACTCCGGAGGACTCCGGCCTGGCCTCGGGCCTGGTCAACACCAGCATGCAGGTCGGTGGCGCGATCGGACTGGCGGTGCTGGCGACGCTCTCCACCGAGCGCACCCAGAGCCTGCTCGACGAAGGCGTCTCCAACGCCTCGGCGTTGACCTCCGGCTACCACCTGGCCTATTTGATCGGGGCCGGTTTGGCGGCGATCGCGGTCGCGATTGCGGTCTTCGTCCTGCGCCCGACGCCGATGCCGGCAGCGGCCGGCGAGGCCGAGGCCGAGCAGAGGCAGCGGGCCGAGGGTTCCTTTCTGGAGTCCAGCTGAGCCTGGCCGCTTTGGCCCGCAGCTAATAGATCTCTCCCGGCGGCCGATCAAGGGGGAATGTCGCCCCACGCGACCCCGATCTTCAAAGGCAACCTCTCCTACGGCGAAGCGCCGGATGAGCGCGCCCGGATGGGCCGGATCTCCGGCTGGCTGTGGATCGTCGCCGCCCTGGTCGGGGCAGTCGGCCCCTTCCTGCCAGGTGCCCAGTACGTCTCGCTGGGGTGGGGACTGGCGCTCAGCGCCGTCGTCCTGATCTACGGAATCTGCTCGGTCACCGGCACGATCCCCTGGGAACGAGCCTCGATCAACGCCCTCGCCTTCGGCATGGTGCTGACGATCCCGGTCGCCGCCTTTGCCCTCTACCTGACCGGCGGCTCGCTCAGCTACATCGAGCCGTTGCTCGCCTGCTCGCTCCTCTACGCCGCTTTCTTCTTCCCCGCTCGCTGGGCCTGGCCGCTCTCGATCGAGCTCGTGATCGCCGCCGGGACGCCGTTCCTCTACGACGCCAACGCGATCGACAATGCCTACCTGCCGCGCTACGTCGCCCTCGTCGCCGGCTACCTGGCAGCGACCTGGGTGATGGTCGGCCTCAAACGCCGCCTCGTCGACGCCGAGGAGCGCCAGCGGGACTTCGCCAACCGCGATCCGCTGACCGGGGTCGGCAACCGCCGCGCCTTCGACGCCGCCTTCCAGCGGGAGCTGGTCGCTCGCCAGCAGCCCCGCCGCGGCCGCCGCGATGGCGACGCCAGCCCCCTGGCGCTGCTGATCTTCGATCTCGACGACTTCAAGGGGGTCAACGATCGCCACGGCCACCAGGTCGGCGACGCCGTCCTCATCGAGGCGGCCAACCGCGCCCACTCGATCCTGCGCTCGCCCGACACCCTGGCCCGGATCGGCGGCGACGAGTTCGCGGTGATCGCGCCCGGCGCCCACGGTGAGGGCGTGCGGCGGATGGCCGAGTCGATCCGCAACGCGGTCAGCCTGCGCGCCCCGGAATCAACCGGCCCGAGCCCGAGCGCCTCGATTGGCTGGGCTGTCTACCCCGATGATGGTGAGGATTTCGAGGCCCTGATCCGCGCCGCCGACGAGCGGATGATGCGCCTTAAGCAGAATGGCAGTCCATTCGAGCTCGGCCGTCAGCGCCAGCGGGTCGGCTAGGCCGCCCGCCGGGTCAAGGCTCCTGTTGTGCGACGGATGCTCAGCGCCCGATCGAGGCCGACTCGAGCACGCCGAGTAGGTGAGTCACCCGGCAGACCAGGAGCCGCTCCTCGTCGATCTCGACCCAGACTCCGGCTGAGGCCGGAAAGACCACATGGTCGCCCGGCCCAACCGGCATCTCGACGCCGGCCTGGGCCCACCAGTCGAGTCCCGGCCCGACGGCGAGCACGATCCCCTGTTCCGGCGGCGGATCGTGCGTTCCGGGCGGGACGACGAGCCCGGACCGGCGCACCCGGTCCTGGTCGAGCTCCTTGATCACGATCTGGTCGAACAGCGGCCGCAATTGGTGGCGGACACCTGACTCGGTCGGGTCCGGTATCTGAGCGGTGCCCATGAGCGGGAGTCTGCCACGCCCCGGGGCGAGTGCGCGTCGGTGAAGCATTGACCGGGTCATGGCTCGACGAACGGTTCAGCCATGGGCTCGGAATGCGTGGGCTCTCACGCGCCAGCAGCATGGCGTCGTCTCTCGCCAGCAACTGCTGGCGCTGGGTATGTCGGATGAAGCTATCGGGCATCGACTTCGTACCTGCCGGCTGCACGAACTGCATCGAGGGGTCTACGCCGTCGGTCGCCCCGACGTCACTCCGCTCGGCCGTCTGATGGCCGCGGTCCTCGCCTGCGGCCACGATGCTCAGCTCAGCCACCGCAGCGGCGCGGCGCTATGGGGGATGCGTTCCCAGCGCGGCGGTCTGATCGACGTCTCGGTTCCGACTTCGGTCTGTCGCCGACGGTCCGGGATCAAGCTGCATCGCCGCGCAGAACTTCGGCGTCGCTACGTCTCTGGGATCCCCGTCGGCGATCCAATCTCGATCTTGATCGACCTCGCCGCCGTCCTTTCGCCCGAAGCGGTCGAAGAGGCAGTGAATGAGGCCGACCGGCTCGGTCTCGTACGGACCGATCGGCTCCGTGTCGCGCTCGACGAAGAGTTACGCCGCCCCGGCCTCGGCCGCCTGCGAAAGCTGCTCGACGCTCAGGCCTTCAGCAGAGCGCAGACGAAGCTTGAGCGCCGGTTCCTGCCGATTGCCCGCGCCGCCGGTCTGCCCAAGCCACGCACCCAGGCGCGCCTCAACCGCTACCGGGTTGACTTTCACTGGCCAGAGCTGGGCCTGGTCGTCGAGACCGACAGCCTCACCTACCACCGGACCGCCTCGCAGCAGACTGTGGACATCGCCCGCGACCAGGCGCATGCGCGGGCAGGCTTCCGAACCCTCCGCTTCACCCACGCCCAGGTCTTCTACGAACCCCGCTACGTCCGCGAAGTCCTCGAAGACACCGCCTGGCACCTGCGGCATGAATTGGTGAAGCGTTGATCGGGTGGTAGCCCGCTCAACTCTTCACTCGAAGTGAAGCGTCTCGACGATGCTCTCCCTGCGGATCATGCGGGCGACCAGGGCGGCGGCGATCAAGGCGACGCCGAGGCCGACTGGGAGGGCGACGAGGATTCCGAGCTTGGGCAGGACGACGCTCGGAAGCAGCCCCGTCGTGACCGCCATTGCCCGCAGGATGTTGGGAATCAGCAGGCAGGTGACGACCGCGGCTACGACCCAGGCGATAAGCGCCATCCCCGCCGTCTCCAGACAGAGCTGCCGGCGGATCTGACGCGGCGTCTCACCGCACACCTGACCGACGGCGAGCGAGCGCCGGCGGACGGAGAGCGAGGCGGCCAAGGTCAGCGTCGCGGCCATCAGGATGATGATGAAAGCGACCAGCGCCAGGCCCTTGAACAGGGTCGAAACATTGGTGATGAAACCGGTGATCGAAGCCCGGAACTGGTTGCGGTCGAGGAGGCTGAGAGCTTCGTAGCCAGGCAGAGCCGCTTTCACCCGGGCGGACATCTGCGCGGCTGAGACCCCGGGTTCGAGGACCAGGGGAATGTCGTCGATCCGCCGCTCTCCAGTGACGGCCTCGAAGGTCTTGAGCGAGCCCACGAGGGTTCCCCCTTCGGAGATGTAGTCGTCGATCACCGAGGCAATCTTCAGCCTCCGCTCCCCTTTGGTGCTCGGAACCTCGACCGAGTCGCCCACCCCCAAGGAGTCCAGCCGGGCCATGCCCTGGGAGATCGCAATCTCGCCGCGGCCGAGCGAGCGCCACAGGGCCGGCCCGCTGGCGCCGCTGTAGACGATCAGGTCGGCGATGCCGCTGACGTGATCGGTGTCGTAGGCCTGGAACATCACGTTGCGGTGGTGGTAGTCGATCGGTGCGAAGGTGAAGGCGCCCGCTTCGACGACCCCCGGCAAGTGCGCCAGGCGCTGCCGCACGGCGGGGGGAAAGCGCAGGTCCCGCAAGGTCTGACCGGGCTCCCCCTGTCGCACGAAGAGGTCGGCATGGGTCCAAGAGCGAACACTCCGTTCGATCGCGCTCTGGTAGCTCGTGATTACGCCGCCGACGGTGAGGCTCGCGGTTACGCCGAGGCCAACCATCAGAGTGATTGCCGCGGTGCGGCGGGCGTCGGCGGAGATGTGCCGGCCGGCGGCGAGCGAAACAAATCCGCCGTCCAGCCGGGCCAGCACCCTCCCGATCGAGACGGGAGTGCCGACGGTGACCAGCAGGGCGCCGACCAAAGCAAGCAACACGCCCGCAACGGCCAACTCGAGCGGGAGCACCAGGAGCGAGAGAGCGGAGAGGACCAAGGCGGCGCAGCCTGCGGAGATCGTCCGCAGGCGGGTCGACTGCGTTTGTGCCGGCGGGTCCGGTGGTCGCACTGCCTCCAACGCCGGGACCGCGACAAAGGTCGCCACCCCGGCGACCCAGGCCAGGCCGGCGACCGCGACGGCGCCACTGAGTCCCGCCACCACCGGGACAAGGACGTCACCGGAACCAAAAGAGGCGGCGAGGCCGGTGAAGCCGACCAGTTCGGAGGTGTTGCTGCGAAGGAGGTCGGCAACGAGAAGACCAGCGGGCAAGCCCACCGCGCAGCAGGCGAGCGTTGCGGCGAGCATGACCATGCCTGCCCCGAGCGCCAACTGGGCAGGCGTGGCGCCCGCGAGCCGGAAGCGCGCGATGCTGGCGCGCTCGTCCTCCAACAACAGCCGCCAGCAGACGAAGACCACGATCGCCGCGCTCGCGAGCCCGATCAGGCCGACGACGAGCAGCATCGCCTGCACGATCAGCAGGGACCTGGCATTGGCCGCGCCGACGATCGCCGGCGAACCGACCACGGCGGCCGCGCCCACGATCGAGCGGAGACGGTCGGCGACGACGCTGTCATCGGCGCCCGGCGGCAATTGGACGTAGAGGGTGTCGAGACTGTCGGGCCTGTCGAAGGCGCGGGCGACGGAGTCCATCGGGGCGGCGGCGATCGCGCCGTTGTTGGGCAGGTCTCCCGGCACCGCGCCGACGACCGTCCACGACTCGGTCCCCCGTGGGCCCTGCAGCCGCACCAAGTCTCCGACCGCGAGGTCGTTGCGCGCCAGCCACTCTGCGCCGACGACCAGCGGCTGCGTACCCGGAGCCGCTTGTCGTCGGACCAGGTCTTCAGTGACGTTCGGCGGCAGGAAGGCCCGGGCATTTTGTTCGACGCCCAAGATCGAGAGTACGGCCCCGTTGCCAGTGCCATTGCCGGCGAGGCGTGAGTTGACCTGCACCACCGCGGAAACGTCGCCATCGGGCACCGCCCGGTCCACCTGCCGCCCGAGCTCATAGCTGATGCCGCCGGCTGAGCGCGCCTGGACCGCCAAGTCCGCCTTGACGATGCCGCTGCCGCTGGCAGCGCGCGCCGCGCTTGAGACTGAGTCATTGATCGACACCACCAGCGTCGTCAAAGCCGCACCGAGGACGACGCCGATGATCGCCCCCCAGGCCCGAAACGGGTGGCGCCGCCACGCGCGCAGCAGCGATCGCGCGATCAGGCCGGAGGGGCGCAAGTCAACCCGCCGCCAGCCAGCCGTCTTCGATCCTGACCACGGTGTCAGCGATCTCGGCTGCGGTCGGGTCATGGGTGACCAGCAAGGCGGCGGCACCGGTGCGCCGCGACAGCTCGACGAACAGGTTCAGCACCGCCTCGCTCGCCGCCGAATCGAGGGAGCCGGTCGGCTCGTCGGAGAACAGCAAGCGCGGATTGCCGGCGCAGGCGCGGGCCACGGCTGCGCGCTGGGCCTCTCCTCCCGACACGGTCGCGGGCCAGGCCCGCGCGCGGTGGGCGAGCCCGACGACGCTGAGCATCTCGCGAGCGCGGCGCAGGGCCTCTCCCCGCGCGGTGCCGGCGAGGATCAGCGGGGCGGCGACGTTCTCCTCCAGGGACAGCGAGGGGATCAGGTTGTCGCGCTGGAGCACGAAGCCGATATAGCGTGCCCGCCATCCGGCTCGCTGGGTCTCGCTCAACTCCGAGAGCGGGGCACCGATCATCCAGACCCGGCCCGTGGTCGGGGTGTCGAGCCCGGAGAGCACGTGGAGCAGGGTGGACTTGCCGCTGCCGCTGCGACCGACGACCACGGTGACGGTGCCGGGACGCAGCTCGATCGAGCAAGGATGGAGCGCTTCGACCGCGGCCGAGCCCTTGCCATGGATCTTCGAGACCCCGACCGCGCGCAGCACCGGTGGCGGAGCCTCCGCAGACTCGTCCGCGACAACGAGGTCCGCCGAAGCCCTCCGTGCCTGGAAACCGTTCTCATCCATGAGCGGCACCGCCGACGCGGGCGAAGTCCTCACGCAGCTGCCTTTTCAGCACCTTCCCGGTCAAGCCACGCGGGATCTGCTCGAAGGGGACGCAGGTGATCGAGCTGAGGGCGGCTGGACCCTCGACCCGCTGATTCGCCCAACGCAGGAGCTCCGCCTCGTCGAGCGAGGCGCAAGCCGCCGGCCAGACGAGTCCGATCGGCTCTTCGTGCTGACCGGAATCGGCGGGAACGCCGAACACGACCGCCTCGTCGACGCCCGGATGGGTATGAAGCACGTCCTCCGCCGGCAGCGAGTAGAACGGACCGGCGGCGGTCTGGATCACGTCGGTCGCCCGGTCGAGGTGGTAGACGCGGCCGAGCCGGTCGCGGCGGACGATGTCGCCGGTCGCCCACCAGCCATCGTTTCTCGCCTCCTGCAGTCGCCCCTCCTCGCTCCAGTAGCCGGCGAACAGCGTCGGTCCGTTCACCATCAAGGCGCCGGCTCTGCCGGCGGTCTCGGTGCGGCCGTCCGCGCCGGCGACCTTGACTTGCGGGCCGCCCAGCATTCGCCGTCCGACTCGTCGGCGGCAGCGGATCTGCGACCTGCTCGTCCAGATCCTGCGCAGCGCCGGGGCACCGATCTCCGAGGAGCCCAAGGTCTCGATGAAGACGGAGCCAAACAGCGTCCGGCCGCCGACCCGGAGGATCGCGCCGCGACGACAGAACTCAGCCATATGGGCCTCGTGAGAGGAGTCGGCGACCGAGATCCAGACCCGCATCGAGCCGAGGTCGTAGGCTGCGAGACCGTGCGCGTACATCCGCAAGTAGAGCTCTGGAAAGGCGACGAAGAGGTTGATGCGCTGGCGCTCGATCGCCGCCAACGCCGCCTCGGCGTCGCCGCCGTCGAGGGCCCAGGCAGGCATGTTCGAGAGCAGTGCCGTGGTCACCCCCATCTGGTAGACGAGGTGGCTGAACGGACCCGCGATGCCGACACGCCGCCAGGGCAGCGGCGGCTCGGTGCGGTAATGGACGCGCACCCCGCTGAGCAACGACCTGGCGGTGCAGACCACCGCCTTCGGCGTGCCGGTGGTACCGGAGGTGTGGGCCAGGATCGCCTGCGACTCGTCGCTCAGCGAGGCAGGCGGGAGCTCACCTGGAACTTCTGCGATCGCGTCGCGAAGGACCGTGGCTTCGCCTTCGCCGTCGCCCTCGTCACAGAACACCCAGCGCTGGATCGTGGGCAGTCGCGAGCGGTCCCCGATCGTTGCCGCGAACAGCTCGCGATCGCAGCAGAGGAACTTGGCGCCGACCCGGCGCAGGTAGCGGTCGAGCGTCTCAACCCGCATCCCGGGATTGATCGGCACCGCGACGCCGCCGGCCCTGATTACCGCTAGCGCGAGGAACACGTAGTCGATGTCGTTGCGCTTGAAGATCGCGACCCGGTCGCCCCGATTTAGGCCGGATGTCCGCAGCACTTCGCCGACCCGCGCGGCGAACGAGAGCACCTCGCTGGGACTGATGGGCCCGTCGGCAAAACCGGGATAGGGGAGCGGACGGATCGGCCGCAGAATGGCGCTGCTGGGATGCGAATCGCAGATCCAGTCCAGCAGCGTCGCCGGGGTGACACGGCGGTCGATCAAGAACCGGACCCGGTTCAGCCGTCGCGACCTGGTTCGCCCTCGGTCCGACTCGTTCATCGCTCGACCGCCGCGTTCGGGGCGGTGTCCGCTCGGTTGGCCGCCGCGGTCAGCAGCCTCGCCGGCAGCCAGAACTGCAACGCCATCGCTGGCGCCGCCAGCGCGTAGATCGCCCGCGGCCGCATTCGCTCGAGAGATACGAGCGAGTCGTAGAGAGCTTCCATCAGCTGGTCCAGCTCCGCTCGCGAGACGGTAAGGGGCGGGTAGATACGGAGGACCGGAGTCGCGGCAGCCGAGTTGAGCGAGAGCCCGACGATGACGTCACGGCGGCGGAGCTGCAGCCAGAGAGCGGTCTCGACGACGCGGTTCCTGACCCTGATCCCGCGCATCAGGCCGACTCCGGGGGTGTCGACGACGAACCGCGGGAACATCTCCGTCAGGGTGCCGAGGCAATCCCCCAGGTAGGCGCCGAGTCGCCGGGCCCGGTCGTCGAGTCGATTCGTTTCGACGTATGCGACGGCTGCGTCGGCCGCGGCCGCGACGAGCGGCCAGCAGGCCGACTCGGATCGGTAGTCGGCGCCGGCAGCCTGCCGGTCTGCTTCCCGTGCCACCGCCTCAGCGACGACGGTGACCGCGATCGGGACGCAGCCGCCGGTGAGGATCTTCGACAGCACGACCATGTCCGGGACGACGCCGGCGTGTTCAATCCCGAACATCTTGCCGGTGCGGCCCAGGCCCGTCTGCACCTCGTCGACAATCAGCAGCGTGCCGGTCCGGTCGCAGAGGTCGCGGACCCTCTCCAGGTACCCAGCGGGAGGGACCTGGATCGTGCCGCCGGCGAGAACCGGTTCGAGCAGGACCGCGGCAGCGCCGTCGCCGATCGCCGCGGCGATCTCGTCGACGTCGCCGTAGGTGACGCGGCTGACGTCGGACCAGAGCGGTTCGAACGGCACGCGCAGGTGGGTCATACCCATCACTCCGAGGGCGCCGAGGGTCTTGCCGTGGTAGGCGTTGCGGGCGGCGATCAGCCGGGTTCGCCCGGGGCGGGCGAGGAGCGCGGTCCGCAGGGCGATCTCGATCGCTTCCGAGCCACTGCCGGCGTAGAGGACGCGATTGAGATCGGCGGGCAGCAGCGCCGCCAGCCGCGAAGTGAGCGAGATCCCCGCATCGTGCTGAAGGTCGCCGGTCGGCCCGGCGACCGCCTCGAGCTGGGCGAGAATCTGGTCCTGGATCGCCGGATTGCAATGGCCGATACCGAAGATGCCGTGGGCCGTCGCGACGTCGAGGTATTCGCGGCCCAGCTCATCGACGACAAAGCTGCCGGCGGCGCTGGTCTCGACCGAGCATCCTCCGAGTTCGAAATGGCGCGCCAATGGCGCGTTGTAATGCCGCCGGTAGAGCTCCAGCAGTTCGCTCCGGTCGACTGCTTCGCTGCCGATCATCTCGCCGCCCCGCTCGGCACCGCGAGTCCAATTGCATCGCCCAGGATCTCGACGCCGCGCTCGATCTCTTCCTCGGTGACCAATAGCGGCGGCCGCAGCAGCACGCCCGGTAGCTCCGCCTCGACTTCGCAGGCGAGCCCGAGGCTGCGCGCGGCGGCGGCAACTCCCCCTGCGTCGGGGCCGGCCAGCCGCACCTGGGCGAACAGTCCGACGCCGATGACCTCCTTGATCGAGTCGGGCTGCCGGTCCGCCAGCTCACGCAAGGCGGAGAGCAACTGGCTGCCACGCGTGGCAGCGCGCTCGAGGAGACCCTCGCGCTCGACCATCTCCAAGGTCGCGATTCCCGCCACGCAGGCCGCCGGGTTGCCGCCGGTAGTGCTCGCGTGCAGGGTCGGATCGCGGCGGCCGTATACCCGGTCGTTGAGGTCGCGTCTGGTGACATATCCGGCCAGGGGCAGCACCCCGCCGCCGAGACCGCCGCCGAGAACCAGCAGATCCGGAACAACGCTTTCGTGTTCGATGCCGAACATCGCGCCGCTGATGCCGACCCCGCTCCTGGTCTCGTCGGCAATCAGCAACGACCCCGATTCTGAGCAGCGCCCTGAGAGTGCTCGCAGCCAACCTGGATCCCGTCCCGGCAGACCGTGGCCGCCGGGCCAGGCCTCGACGATGACGGCAGCGGTATCGCGGTCGACCAAGCCGATGGTGGCGTTGGCGTCAGCGGCGATGATGGGCTCGAAGAGAAGCGGGGGAAGGGGTGCGCGCATGCTCTCTCGACCGCAGACCGAGAGAGCTCCCAGGGTGGAACCGTGGTTGCTGCCCCTGACAACAACGATCTTGTGCCGATCGGGGCACAGACCGCGGACCAGCTTCAAGGCCCCATCCACCGCCTCCGATTGCGAGCTACAGAGGTAAGAGACCTCTAGGTCCCCAGGGCACCTCGCCGCCAAGCGGGCCGTGAGCTGGCCCAGGGGCAGGCTGAGAAAGTGGCGGGTCGCAAGCGGGTTCACCGCCATCTGCCGAGCGACGGCCGCGGCGACTGGCGCCGCTCCATGGCCAAAGCCTCCGGAGGCGAAGTCGAGCAGGCTGGAGGCGTCGGACAGCCGGATCGTCGCGCCCTGCGCGGAGACTGCGACGGGACCCCTGTTTGGCTTTGGCGCTGGCATCGGTAAACCCCTGGTCTCCGGTGACCTTAAATAAGTTCTCACATGTAGGCAAATTAATCAGATAGCTTCATCCAATGATCAAGAGCCTGCTGATCGCCACCTTGGTGGCGCTAGCCGCCGTCATTAGCGGCGGGTGTGGGGGCGGCGGCGCCAGCCTCAGCGACGGCCAGATCGCCCAGGAGGCCTTGATCAGCAAGGAAGACCTGCCGGCGTACAGCGGCGATGAAAACGGCCTGCCGGCCGAACCCTGCGGACCGGAACTGCTCTTTGAAGACGCCGGCGGACGGGTCGCCGGAACGCGGTTGCTCGCCTTCGGCGACGAACGAGTGGAGGAGGCGGTCGGAGTCTTTGCCGATGCCTCTGCTGCGGATACCGCCTACGAAGAACTGACCGCCACGAACCACTTCAAATGCATTCGAACGTCGATCGCCGAATTCAATGCTGGCGAGAGCGGAGTTGAAATTCTGCCCGCACGCGCCCTCGGCCTCGGCGACCGAGACGGCATGGTGCGATTCCTGGTCCTCGAAAACGGCGCCCAGGTGCAGAGCTATGCCGACCTGGAGGCGATTCAGAGCGGGCGCTGCGTGGCCTCAGTCATCCTCCTCAGCGAACAGCCGACCCCGACGGACACCGTGATCGAAGAAATGGGCGCCACCGCCGCCGAGCCGCTCGAAGACAACTGCGGATAGCGAAGTCGGATCGGCCGCGGCTGCCTGGCCGGCCGCGGCGACTGGGATACTGCCGGCCCCTGCGCCATGGTCCGAGCCGCGCCCCACAAGACGTCGGCATCCCGGCCCCACGTTCACCAGCTCGGGATGGCGGCACTCGCCCTCGGCGCCCTCGGCGTCGTCTTCGGTGACATCGGCACCAGCCCGCTTTACGCTCTGCAGACCGTCTTCTCCGCCGACGACCACGCGGTGAAGGCGACCGAACCCGACGTCTACGGCGTCATCTCGCTCGTCTTCTGGACGATCACCCTGATCGTCTCGATTGAGTTCGTCGTCTTCATCATGCGCGCCGACAACGACGGCGAGGGCGGGATCATGGCCCTGATCGCGCTGGTGATGGGAGCGCCGCTGAAACGCGCCCGCCTCAAGTACCTCCTGATCGCGATCGGGATGCTCGGCGTCGCCCTCTTCTACGGCGACGGGATCATTACCCCGGCGATCTCGGTGCTCTCCGCAGTCGAAGGCGTCAAGGTCGTCGAGCCGGGTCTCGAGGACATGGTTCTGCCGCTGACGATTGCGATCATCCTCGTTCTCTTCGCGATCCAGCGCTTCGGCACCCACCGAATCGGCCGCGTCTTCGGTCCGGTGATGGTCGTCTGGTTCGGCGTCATCGCCGTCGCCGGTCTCGCCCGCGTCCTCGAGCACCCGGACATCGTCAAGGCACTCTCCCCCCACTACGGGGTCGAGTTCTTCGGCAACCACTTCGGCATCGCCTTCATCGCCCTCGGCTCGATCGTCCTCACGATCACCGGCGCCGAGGCGCTCTACGCCGACATGGGCCACTTTGGCCGCAAGCCGATCAGCCGCGCCTGGTTCCTTGTCGTCTTCCCGGCCCTCACCCTCAACTACATGGGGCAGGGCTCGCTGATCGTCGAAACCCCGAGCGCGATCGACAACCCCTTCTTCCTCCTGTTCCCCCACTGGGGGCGGATCCCGATGGTGCTGTTGGCGACGGTCGCGACCGTGATCGCCTCGCAGGCGGTTATTTCCGGCGCCTTCTCGGTCACCCGCCAGGCGGTCCAACTTGGCTTCCTGCCGCGGCTCTCGATCCGCCACACGTCCACCCGTGAGATCGGCCAGATCTACGTCCCCGCCGTCAACTGGACCCTGCTGGCGGCGGTGATCGCGCTGGTGGTCGGCTTCGGGTCCTCGGCCAAGCTTGCCTCCGCCTACGGGATCGCCGTCACCGGCACGATCACCGCCGACACGCTGTTGTTCCTCGTCGTTGTCCGGGTCCTCTGGCGCAAGCCGGGCTGGCTGGTCGCACTCGGCGCGGT
This sequence comes from Solirubrobacterales bacterium, assembly GCA_035472275.1. GTDB lineage: Bacteria > Actinomycetota > Thermoleophilia > Solirubrobacterales > 70-9 > VAYN01. The sequence continues at coordinate 79,964 of DATIPH010000026.1, read as the reverse complement.
GGTCTTCTTCACGGCGGACTTCGCCTTCCTCGGCGCCAACCTGACCAAAGCCGAGCACGGCGGCTGGTTCCCGCTGCTGATCGCGGTCCTCGTCTTCACTGTCTTCAGCACCTGGAAGCGGGGCGCCGAAAAGGTCCAGAGCGCCCGGATTGCGGAGGAGGGTTCGCTGCGCTCCTTCGTCGAGGAGCTGCACGGGATGGAACCGCCGCCGATCCGGGTCCCTGGCACCGCCGTCTATCTGAACGCCCGCCGCGAGACGACGCCGCTGGCCCTGCGCGCGGGGGTCGAGCACACCCACGCGCTGCACGAGACGGTCGTGATCATCCTGATCGAGACGACCAAAAGCCCCTATGTGCCTGAGTCCGAAAGGGTGGTCCTGGACGAGCTCGGCTACGAGGACGACGGGATCAGCCATCTCACCGCCCGCTACGGCTTCCAGGATGTCCAGGACGTCCCCCGCCTCTTGGCGCTCGCCGCCGAAACCGGGCTCGAGGGCGACGTCGAAGTCGACGAGGCCGTCTACTTCCTCTCCCACGTCAGCATCACCCCGACCGGGGCGCCCGGCATGCGGGCCTGGCGCAAGCGCCTCTTCGCCGCCCTCGCCCGCAACGCCGCCAGCCCGGTCGACTACTTTCACCTGCCCCGCGATCGGACCGTCAGCCTCGGCTCGACCATCGAGGTCTGAGCCGAGGCCGGGGGACGGGCTCGTGTCTACGGTGTTTCGACTGTTGTGGCGCTCAGGGCCGTGAATTCTTTGTCGCCCGCGGTCGGGTCCTTGGCGCTCAATGTCATCGAGCCTTCGATTCCGCTGATTGCCCCAACGGGGCTGCCCTCCCTCAGGGTTTTTTCCGATGTCAGGGTGTTGTGGGTGCAAATGACTGTCGCCCCGTCGGCTGGGCATTTGACGGTCCCATACATTTTCCACGTTGCATTGAGTTCTGGGCAGCCGGTGATCGTGTATTCCGTCAGCACATTTCCTTCGGCAGGTTCGAACTTGACGAAGTCCCCCTGACCTTTGGTCGTCACTTTGAGTTCTTTCGAGGTAATTTTTCCGCCTTCTACTTTGCAGCTGCTGGGATTCAGGGTCAGTTCTTCGAAGGTCACTTTGGCCGTCCCATGGACGTAGTGTTCACCGGTTTCAGGATCTTTGGCGTTTGTGACGGTGCCGAGCCCCGACACTTTGCCCACATTGACTTCGTAGGTGACCCCCGCCAGAGTGTTCTTCAGCTTCACCGACGGGGTCGATTCTGTATTTGACCCCGTTTTTTCGTTGGTGCCGCTGATTTCTGTTTGTGTCCCTTCCGCAATCGCCACATGTTCATAGGCCGCGCCCGAGCCGACTGCGTCTGCCGCCTTGCAATGCGCTTTCGAAAAGCCGGCGCCACCTTTTTCGGTTTTCTTGCATGTGAAGGCTGTTGTGCCTTTGCTGGCAGAGGCTCCCTGCGCCGCGAGCGCGCTGGCGGCGAGCGCGCAGAGCAAGCAGAGGCCGACGATGGTCTTGCGTCTGGTCATCTCGAGTTCTCCGTATGTCGTGGTTGACTGACTCGCCGGTCTCCTTGGCAGAGCTTTGCTCAAGATCCTCCGAGCGATGGAGCTTGTCAATCGGCCGTTTGGCGCGCGCGCCGACTGGTGCGAATCGGCGTTAGCCCCGGCTCGACCCATCGAGGTCTGAGCCGAGGCTGTTTGCGGCGCTTTCTATGTTGTGACGCTGAGCGCCGTAAATTCTTTGTCGCCTGCCGCCGGGTCTTTGGCTTTCAATGTCATTGAGCCTTCGACGCCGCTTTTGAACGTGCGCTCTTTCAGCGTGCCGAGTTCTGTCGTGGCGTTGTGAGTGCAGCTGATTGTCGCTCCGTCGGCCGGGCATTTGATGCTGCCGGTGACTTCCTGCACCCCGTTCAATGAGGCAGGCGAGCAGCCTTTGAGCGTGTATTCCGTCATCACCGACCCTGCAGCAGGTTCGAATTTGACGAAGTCCCCTTGACCTTTGGTCGTCACTTTGAGTTCTTTCGAGGTGATTTTGCCGCCTTCCACTTCGCAGCTACCCGGGTTGAGGGTCAGTTCTTCGAAAGTGACGACCGCCACTCCGTGGACGTAGTGTTCTTCCCCTTCAACGGCGTTTGTCACCGAGCCGATGCCGCTGACTTTTCCGGCCTGGATTTCATAGGTGACCCCGTTCTGGGTGTTCTTGAGCTTCACCGGAACGGTGGATTCTGTGTTCGAGCCGGTCCCGGAGTTCGTGCCGGAGATTTCTGTCGTTGTCCCTGGGGCAATCGCCACATGTTCATAGGCCGCGCCCGAGCCGACTGCGTCTGCCGCCTTGCAATGCGCTTTCGAAAAGCCGGCGCCACCTTTTTCGGTTTTCTTGCATGTGAAGGCTGTTGTGCCTTTCGCTACGGCGCCCTGGGCCGCGAATGCGCTGGCGGCGAGCGCGCAAAGCATGCAGAGGCCGACGATGGTTCTGCGTATGGTCATCTCAAAGTCTCCGTTTCGGCATTGACAAGCCCGCCGGTCTCCCTGGCAGAGCTTTACTCAAGATCCTCCGAGCATTGAGGATTGTCAACCCGCCGATCTGCGCGCGCGCCAAATGGCGCGCGCGCAGATCGTCCTATTTCGCTGCGATCAGGGCGTTCGCCCCGCCCTGCATCCCGGCTTTGTTGGGATGGATTGGCGCCGCGAGTTCTCCCGGCACCAGCGGTTCGACCCACCGGTTCGAGCTCGACTTGCAGGCGTCGTGGCCGATGCTGGCTTTGTACCAGTCGACCAGCGTCGCTCCGTTGGCGGCCGCCTGCGTCGCCACCATTTTGTTCAGGCCCTGCTCGGTCGAGCGCAGGTAAGGAACATCACCAAAACCGATCGGCATCTGCGGCCAGCAACCAATCCCGGTCTCGGGAAAGATCGCCGGGTAGTTGAGGACGTAGATTTTCGCCGCAGGTGCGCGGGTGTGGATCCCCTGCAACACGGCCGCGACTTTCGGCGCGGTGGCGGCGATCCGTTCCGCCAGCTGGTCTTTGCCGCCTGGGTCGTATTTGTCCTTGCACGGCGTGCTGAACGGATTCAGCGTGATGCAGCTCTGGGCGACTTCGGAGAAGCCGATGTCATTGCCGCCGATCGTCACCGAGACGACCGTCGTTTCGGCGCTGAGCGAGTTGAACTGCGGCGGGTTGGTGCCGAATTCGACGCTCTGCGATTCGGTCATGTTGTTCGTCTTCGCCCCGCTGCAGCTGGCATCGAGCAGCGGCAGGCCGAAGCTGGGTGCCGCCAGGTGGGCGTAGTTGTGGTCCGACCGCAGGCAGCCCAGCGGACTGAGCGACTGGTTCGGGATCAGCGGCCCGGCGGCGTAGGAGTCGCCGAGGCCGACGTAGTTGGCGGCCCGCGCCTGGGTTGCCACTGCCCCTGCGAGCAATGCCAGCGCCGCGAGCAATGCCAGCGCCAGGCCCCGCGTCCGGCGCCCGGCTCGGTTGACGATCAATGCGTTCATATCCCTCTCCTTAGAACTTGGGTTTCCCTGCCCCATTTCCCTAGGGGGATATTTGCTCAAACTCTTTTGTTTTCAAACCCGCATGCGCAGAAATTCGGCTGCGACTGCGATATTTGGCCAGTGAAGATCGCCAGCCTCGTCCCCTCCTCGACCGAGATGCTGTTCGCCCTCGGCCTCGGCGACAAGGTCGTCGGCGTCACCCATGAGTGCGACTTCCCGCCGGGCGCGAGCGACCTCCCGCACTTGACGGCCACGGTGCTCCCGGAAGGACTCGACGCGGCGGGGATCGATGCCGCGGTGAAGGAGATCGTCGGCGCAGGCAAGGCCCTCTACAGTCTCGACGAGCAGCGCCTGGCGGAGCTTGAACCGGACCTAATTGTCACCCAGGCGGTCTGCAAGGTCTGCGCCGTCTCCTACGAGGACGTGGCCGCAGTCGCCGCCCGGCTGCCATCTCGCCCGCGCGTCGTCCAGCAGGACCCGAGCACGCTGACGGAGGTGCTCGGAGACGTCACTAGGCTCGGCGAGGCGGCCGGCATCCCAAGTCAGGCCGCAGCGTTTCGTGCGCAGCTTGAAGGCCGGCTTGCTGTCGTCGAAGCCGCGGTCGCCGGGGCCGAGCGCCCGCGCGTCGTCGCCCTGGAGTGGCTCGACCCGCCGTTCGTCGGCGGCCATTGGGTGCCGGAGATGATCGCGATCGCCGGCGGCGAGGACGTCGCCGGCACGGCTGGCGCCAAGTCGCCGCAGGTCGAGTGGGCAGACCTTGCCGGCCTCGATCCCGACGTCGTCGTCGCGATGCCGTGCGGCTGGTACGCGGAGGACTCGCGCTCGCAGGCGATCGAGCACTGGCGCCGGATCGACACGCTCGGCTCTGGCCGCGTCTTCGCGGTCGACGCCGCCTCGACCTTCTCGCGCCCCGGGCCCCGCCTGGTCGAGGGCGTCGAGCTGCTCGCCCACCTCTTCCATCCGGAGCGGGTCACAGCCCCGGACGAAATTGGCTTCTTTGCCGTAGGCGCATCGGGATAGGCTGGCCGCGATGAAGGCGGCCAACTCCCAGAGCGCCCGAGTCGCATGGATCGCGATCGCGATCGCAATCGTCTTCGGCCTTTGGCTGGTGCTCAACTCGGGCGCCGGTCCCGGCATCGCCTTCTTCTACGTGATCCCGATCGGGATGGCGACCTGGTGGTTCGGGCGCCGTGCCGGGATCGTCACCGCCCTGGCTTGTGCGGTCATCTACATCATCGGCGGCCTGATCGACCCGATCAGCAACGTCGGCTACGCGATCGCCCTGCGCGCCATCGCCTTCGTCCTCGCCGTCGTTTTGGTTTCCACGGCGCGCGAGCGGCTGCAGGTTCTCGAGCATTCCGCCCGCGAACTCGACGCGATCCGGGCGGCGCTGACCCCCTCGGCGTTGCCGGAGCTGCCGGGGGTCGATGCCGGCGCCGCCTTCGTCCCCTCCGAACACGGCGTCTCCGGCGACTTCTACCTGCTCACCAACGGTCCCGACCAGTCGACGATCGCGGTCGTCGGCGACGTCGTCGGCCACGGCCCGAAAGCAGCCCAGCTCGCCACCTTTATCCGTGCCCGCTTCGCCGCCTTCGCCGCCTACAGCGACGACCCGGTCGAGATCCTCGCCCTCGCCAACGATGCCCTGATCGAGCGCGACGACGACGCCCAGGAACTGGCCAGCGCCATCTGCCTGCGCTTCCGCGCGGCCGACTCGACGCTCGCCTGCGCGGTCGCCGGTCACCCACCGCCGCTCTGCCTGCCCACCCTCGAGGAGCTGAGCCCTCACGGCCCAACCTCGCTGCTCGGGGTCGAGCGCGCCGCGCCGATCGCCACCGCGGAGCTCCGGCTGGAGGCCGCCGACGGCCTGCTCGTCTACACCGACGGCGCCACCGACGTCCGCCGTGATCACGGCTTCCTCGGCCGCGATGGCCTCACCGACCTGCTGGCGCCGCTGACGCGGCTGCCGGCCCGGGCCCTGGTCCGCGAGGCGCAGGGCGCGGTGCTCGGTTGGGCCGACGAGCCGATCCGGGACGACCTCTGCTTCGTCGTTCTCCGCCCGCGGCTGGCCCCGTTCGGCTAGCGGCTCAGAGCTCGCGCTCGTAGAACAGCATCGATGGGCCGTCGGCAGAGCCTTCGCGGTTGGTGAAGCCGCTGCTCTCGTACAGCGCCCGCGCCGCCGTGTCGGTCGCGCCGGTGTTGAGGTCGATCCCGGTCGCACCGGCCTCGCGAGCGACCTCCATCGATGCCTCCAGCAGCACTCGGCCGATTCCCCGCCCGCGCAGCGCCGGCACTACGTAGAACTCCTGTAGATGCGCTTCCGGCCCGCCAGTCCAGATTGCGGTGCGGAAACGCAACACCGAGATCCCGTCCGGGCCGTCTCCGACCAGCAGCACCGTGATCTCGCCGGCGGCGAACATCGCGGTGACGATCTCGACCAGGCGCGCGACCCCCGGCGTCGGTTCGTCGTACTCCTCGTTGAAGTCGTGCAGAAGCCGGGCGACGGCGGCGGCGTCGTCGGGTCCGCCGTGTCGAACCTGTCTCTCTGGTTTGTCCATGGACCCAGTGTCCCTCCCCGACGAAGTCCGCGCCAGCTGCGCTTGGGTCGCGGCGCGAGCACGCTCGGTTGTGATCGAGGAGGCGGCGATCGAGAGCTACGCGGCGGGGATCGCGTCAGTTGATCACGGGGCCGCCGGTTCGCCGACGCTTCTCTATACAGAGAGCGTCCGGTGCCCTTCTACAAGCGCGCCCAGCTGGCCACCGCGGACATCGCCCGCGCCGGCGTCGTCGAGCTCCAAGACCTCGACCACCTCACCGCCTTCGCCGACAATCTTGTTCCCCACGTGCTCCGCCTCGACGGAGTCCTCCGTCTCGATCCCGGCCTGACCGCCCGGATCGAAGCCGGCGAGCGCCTCGTCCACGGCTCGCCCGAGGAGGTTGAGCTGCGGGCCTGCGCCGTCCACGCCGTCGAGATCGACTCTGCCCTCTGGAACCGCGGTTGCGAGCCCCGCTCGCGCAACACCGCCTACTGAGCATCATTCAGGCCTGGAAGGCTTGCGGGCTCAGACGAAGCGCTTGACGAACTGGAGTGAGGTGTCACAAACCTCGCGCCAGCCGCTGTCGATCGTCAGCGAGTGGCCGCGGTTCGGGATCGACTTGATCTCGGTCACGCCCTCGTTGTGGCGTTGTTTCTTGTAGCTCGCGGACGCTATGGCCCACGGCACCGTGTGGTCCTTTTCGCCGTCGATGATCAGCACCGGCCCGCGCTGGGGATTCTTGGTGTCGACCTTGGCCTCGGTGAAGGGGTTGAGGTTGGCGTTCGCCATCTGCATCAGCGCCAGCCCCGGCGCCGCCACGTGGTAGGTGTCGTACAGCTGCTTCGCCTCCTCGTCGCTGAGCGCGTTGGCCCAGCCGTACTTGAACTGGTCGAGGGTCAGCGTCACCGCCCGGTTCTTGTTCAGCGGATTGGAGAGGACCGGCGCCGCGGACTTTAGGGCCGAGAGCGGCAGCGGCAGGACGCCGCGGAACGGCCCCGGGTCGATCGCCACCGTTGCCGCCGACAGTCCCCGCCCGGCGATGATCTGCGCCAGCAGGCCGCCGGTCGAGTGCCCCAGCACGGCGGGCTTCTTGTCGAGCTTGGCAATCACCTCCGCGGTGTGGTCGGCGATCATCCCGATGCTCTTCTTGGCGAAGACGTCGGGATTGGCGCGCGCCTCCTCAACCGTCAGCGGGTCGTCGGGCCAGACCGGCGTCACGGCCGCATAGCCCGCCTCCTCGAAGGCGCCCGCCCAGTTGTCCCAGCTACTTGGCAGTAGCCAGAGGCCATGAATAAAGACTGCCGGGGTGTTCCCACTCGCGTTCGCCTTCTTGATCTGCTCGCCCTCGAAGTCCGTGATCGCCATCAGTTGCCTTCCTCGATTGCCCTGCCTTGGGATCCGAGGATGATGCCACCCCCTGGCCGTAGGATGAGCGGGTGCCGCCGCAGGAGAAGAAGTCGATTAACTGGCGGGCCTGGACCATCGGTGTCCTCATCACCCTCGTCCTCGTCGTCTGTCTGCAGAACTCCCAGCAGGTCAGCGTCGAGGTCCTCTTCGCCAGCTTCGATGCGCCGCTGATCGTCGTCCTCCTCGTCGCGGTCGGCGTCGGCGCCCTGATCGGCTGGGCGGCACCGGTCCTGATCCGCCACCGGCGCTCCGGGCGCGAGGCGAAGGGGCTCGAGCAAAAGAACTGACGAGCTACGCAACAGGCGTCTGTAGCTCGAACAGCTCTGGCGACGGGATCCCGATTACCTCGCCTCTGAAGCGCTTGCGGTTGCCGTAGACGACCCAGGTCGTGTCGATTTCGCCGATCTCCAGCTCGAGCCGCAGCTCGTCGGGGTGCTTCGCGAGGTGCTCGAGATGAGTCAACCCCGCGTCGTAGCGACCTGCCAGCAACTCTTCGGCGACGATCGGCTTCGACTGCACGTCGATGATCTCTCCCCAGTCGGCAGCATCGATGTAGCCAGAAGTGGCGGGTACGAGGCCGAGGGTCCTGGGCCGCTCGATCTCGCGGCGGGCTAGCACCGCCAATGCCTTGGTTGGGTAAATGAACGTGTCGACGACGAAGACGTCGCTCCAGTAGCGCTCCGTGATCTTGTGGACCAGCGGGTGTGCGCTGCACTGGACTAGGAACGCGTTCTCTCTCCCACGGATCTTCTCCAAGCCGTCGAAGAAGTCTCCGATGAAGTCGATTTCGAAGTCCTCGACCCCTTGGAACCCCATGTAGGCGATCACGGCGCGCTCGTGGCAGGTGCCCGTCGGCCCCAGCGTCACGAGGTCGATCTTCGCCGGATCTCGCTCTTCCCAAGCCATTCCCGTTGCGCAAGAGTAATCGATTAAAAGGGAAAGTCAAAAGCGTGCTGAACGGCGAAGCGCTCCCAGCACGAACAAGGGGGCGGCCTTGCGGCCGCCCCCTTGTAAATCCTTGGCTGTCCTGAGGAACTAGTCCCAGGAAAGCTGCTCGCGAATTCTCAGCCCTTGCCGGTGCAGGTGCGGATGAATTCGGTCGAGGCGCGGGTGCCATCGGCGAAGACGGCCGTGGCGTGCGCCTGGAGCTTTCCGTCGGGGCATTTCGCCGAGAGGATGCTCAGCTTCTGGCCCTTGTAGTTGTACTGCTTGCCCACTTTCAGGCTGAACGACTTGACCGAACCCGAGCCGCCGGCGATCTTCGGGATGCTGGCGATCGATTCGAGGCCGTAGCGACCTTTGTGGATCTTCTTGATTTTCACCGTGGTCACAATCGCGGCCGGGACCGGCACCGTGATGTAGGCGTGGATGTAGAACGTGATGACCCCGCCCTTTTCGCCGCCGTTGAAGACGAGCAGCTTCGAGGACACCGGAACGACTTTCGATTCCGGGAAAGCGATCTCGACGCTGGTCGTGCCCTTGCCGATAATTGCGCTCTTGCAGATCGCTTCCGCATGGCTCGTGTCCTGCGACTGCAGCTGACCCGATTTGCAGATCGGGAAGCCTTTGACCTGAACCGAGCCGTTTTTGTCGGTTTCCAGCAGAACTTCCTTCAACGCCGGCGGGTGCGACCCGTCGAGCGAGCTGATCTTGCCTTCGGCGCTGAGGGTGATCGGCGTCGGCTTCGTCTTCGAAAGCGCCTTCGGGCTGAAGCTACCGCCGGCCTGGAATTTGAGGTTGCCGACCGTAACTTCTTCCTTTCCTGCTCCGGAGGCGATGCCGGCCACGGTCAGCGCCATTAGCGCTCCCAAGGCGATGGTGATCTTCAGGTACTTACGCATATCCCTATATCTCTCCTTTGCGGCTCGCCCCACTGGAGCCAAAGCCGTCGAAAGCTTGACGTGGATCGGTGAAGCGATCCCCCGGCCCAAACTACCAACTTCCCTGAGTTCATAAACCCTCTGGAACTTGAAAAGAGCGCCTTCAGGCGCGCTGCATCGAGCTGCGCACGCGATCGCGCTCGGCGGCCGCTCCTTCGCTGCCGAGAAACGGCAGCACGATCCAGAACATCAGGTCCGGTAGGCGGCTTGGCAGGCGCGCGGCCGCACCGTGCAGGATCTCGCTGTAGAGGAGCTCGTTAACGCCTCCCGCCAGCGAGAGCGAGGTGATCCCTGGCAGTTCCACCGAGGTCTCCGATCGCCCCGACTCGAGGAAGCCCGTGAATTGTCGCAGCGCTGCATCGCGCCGGGCGAGGGCCTTCGGGCCGGCCGCGAGCACCTCGACGATCGCGAACCTGGCCTCGTCGGGGTGGGCTGCCAGGTGCTCCAGCAGCGCTTCCAGGCCCGCTGCGACCCGCTCCGCCCAGGGCGCTCCCGGCTTCGACTCGAAGCCGTTGGCGGTGTCGGTGAGGAGGTTTCCGAGCAACACGTCGTAGGCGGCAAGGAAACAGTCCTCCTTGCTGTCGAACAGCTCGTAGAAGGTCTTGCGCGAGACGCCGGCGACGCCGATCACGTCGACGACCCTGGTCTCCGGGTATCCCCGCTCGGAGACCACCTCGATCATCGCCTGGTGAATGCGGTTACGCTGGGATGCGGTCACCGCCTCGCGCGGCAAACCGTGCCTCCCTCGGGGCAGCCGCTCATTCAGCCTGGCCGCGCGTCTGCTCGAAGCCACAACCAGACCGTACCGAAGTAATGCATGAGAAGGCTAAAGCGGTGGGCAGCGAAACCGGGGCTCCAGGGTCAGGGGCCGGTCCAGACGACCTGGTCGCGGTCTGGACCGACGCCGACGAGGCGGATCGGGACGCCGACGAACTCAGAAATGAAGCCGAGGTAGTCGCGTGCCGCCGTCGGCAGGTCGCTCTCCTCACGGCAGCCGCGCAGGTCCTCGTCGAAGCCCGGCAGCTCCTCGTACTCCGGAGTCGCCGAGTGCAGGATCGACTGGTGGTAGGGGAAGCTGTCGAGGACGGCGCCTTCCTTCGAGCGGTAGCGGACCGCCACTCGCAGCGGCCCGATCCCGCTCAGCACGTCGAGCTTGGTGATCGCCAGCGAATCCATCCGGTTGAGGCGGACGGCGTAGCGCAGGGCGATCAGGTCCATCCAGCCGGCGCGGCGGCGGCGGCCGGTGGTGGTCCCGAACTCGTGACCGCGCTCGACGATCCGCTCGCCGGTCTCGTCCTCGAGCTCGGTCGGGAAGGGACCGGCCCCGACCCGGGTTGCGTACGCCTTGGCGATCCCCCAGACCTCGTTGATGTCGGTCGGGCCGACGCCCGCCCCGACCGTCGCCGCGCCGGCAATCGGGTTAGAGGAGGTGACGAACGGATAGGTCCCGTGGTCAAGGTCGAGCAGGGCGGCTTGGGCGCCCTCGAAGATCACCGTCTTGCCGGCGTCGAGCGTGTCCCAGCAGAGCTTGGCCGTGTCGGCGATGTGGGGCTCGAGCCGGTGGCCGTAGCTGACGTGTTCCTCGACCATCGTGTGCACGTCGAGGCGCGGATCCGGCACGCTGGTTCCGTCCCCCGCTGCTTTTGAGTCCTCGCCGGCTTCCTTGCGCAGCTTGCGGCGCTGCACCGAGAGCTCGCGCAGCGCCTGCTGCTTGGGCTCCAGCGCCGCCCGGATCTTGGTCCGCAGGATCTTCTCGTCGAGCAGGTCCTGGACTCGGATCCCCAGCCGCAGTGCCTTGTCGGCGTAGGCGGGCCCGATTCCGCGGCGAGTGGTGCCGATCGAGTTCTTCCCCAGCTTCGTCTCGCCGGCGGTGTCGAGCAGCACGTGGTAGGGCATGATCAGGTGCGCGTTGGCGGAGAGGCGCAGGTTGGAGACGCTGACCCCGGCCCGTTTGAGACCGTCGATCTCCCCCAGCAGCACCCGCGGATCGACGACGACGCCATTGCCGATCACGCAGAAACTCTCCGAGCGCAGGATCCCCGAAGGGATCAGGTGGAACTTGAATTCCTCGCCGTCGCGGACGATCGTGTGGCCGGCGTTGTTGCCGCCCTGGAAGCGAACGATTACCTCGGCCTGCTCCGCCAGCAGGTCGACGATCTTGCCCTTGCCCTCATCGCCCCACTGGGCTCCGACTATGACTATTCCTGGCATCGCGGCTGGATTCTGACGATGCGGGTCGGTGGGCGCGGGGTGACCAGAGGCTAGGCGGCTCGGTTGACCTTGCCGTAGCGACGATCGTCGCCGAAGACCGGAACTTCGTCGCAGATCTGGGTCAGCCTCGAGACCGTTCGCGAGCCGATCTGCTCCTCCAACTGCTCGTGCCCGAGGTTGGTCGTGATCAGCATCGAACGCTGCGACTCGTAGCGCTCGTTGACCAGCGCATAGAGCTGCTCCAGGACCCAGTCGGAACGTTTCTCAGCGCCGAGGTCGTCGATGTGGAGCAGGTCGACCGAGGTCAGTCGCTCGAAGAAGGAGAGGTAGGAGTCGCCGCCGGGTTCGGAGTCGTAGGTGCGCCGGATCCGCGCCAGCAGTTTCGGCAGTGAGTAGATCGCTACCGTGCGCCCGGCCTCCAGCGCCGCCTTCGAGATCAGCATCGCCAGCGTCGTCTTGCCGGTGCCGGTGTCGCCGAACAGCCAGAGCCCACGACCTTCCTGCAGGCGCTCCTCGAGCTCGTCGATGTAAGCGCGCACTTCGGCGATCGCCGCTTTCGTCTGCAGGTCACGCGCCATGTCGGAGACCGGCGGCCGCTCGAAGGAGACGCCGCGGTAGCGCGGCGGGATCACCGAGGAGACGCCGCGGCTGCGACCGCGGTTGAGCCGCTCCGCGCGGCACTCGCAGGCGCGGGCGACGTCCTCGGGGCCGAGGATCCAGCCGGAGCCGTCGCAGACGCCGAGCGGGCAGACCTGGTCCCGGAACGGCTCGGAGCGGGCGATCGCCGCCATCAGAAGTCAGGCCCCGCCGCGGCCGCGTCCTCGAACGGCGGCGGCTCTTCGCCAGCCGGCTGCTCGATCGGCTGTTCCTGGCCGGAGTAGTCGGCGAATTTGGGAAAGCGGTCGAGGAAGACCAACGACCTGGTCCCGATCGGGCCGTTCCTGTGCTTGGCGATGATCACGTCGGCAAGGCCGTCGGGCTCCTCGTCGGGGTCGCGGTAATAGTCCTGCCGGAAGAGGAAGGCGACGACGTCGGCGTCTTGCTCGATCTGGCCTGACTCGCGCAGGTCGGAGAGCTGCGGTTTCGGCGGCGTCCGCTGCTCGGGCGCGCGCGATAGCTGGGAGATCGCGACGACTGGCACCTCGAGCTCGCGGGCGAGGATCTTCAGCCCACGGCTGATCTGACCGACCTGCTCGACCCGGTTGGCACGGTGGTCGTCGGAGCGCATCAACTGCATGTAGTCGAGGATGATCAGGCCGAGGCCGCCGCGGTCCTGTTCTTGGGCGTGCAGGCGCCGTGCCTTCGCCCGCAAGTCGAGGATGCCGAGGTCGGAGGAGTCGTCGAACCACAGCGGTGCCTCCTCGAGCTCGTTACAGGCCCGCACCACCTTCGGCCAGTCGCGCTCGGCGACCTGCCCCTTGCGCAGCTTGTCGCCAGAGATCCGCGCTCGGCAGGCGATAAAGCGCTGGGCAAGCTCGACCTCGGACATCTCGAGCGAGAAGAAGGCGACCGGTTTGTTGGCCTTGACGGCGACGTTTTCGGCGATGTTGGCGACCAGGGCGCTCTTGCCCATCGCCGGGCGGGCGGCGACGATGATCAGGTTGCCGGGCTGGAAGCCGCCGGTGATCGCATCGATGTCGCGGAAGCCGGAGGGCGTCCCGGTCATCTCCAGCTCCCCGGTCGAAAGCTTCTCGAGTCGGTCGATCTCGTCGTGGAGGATCTCCGAGAGCAGCCTGAAGTCGCTTGCCTGCTCTTTGTGGGCAACTTCGAACAGCAGCTTCTCGGCCCGCTCGGAGAGCTCCCGGGGCTCGCCGTCGCGCTCGTTGACCCAGCCCTGAATCTCCTGCCCGGCGGTCAGCAGCCGCCGCAGCAGTGAGTTCTGCTGGACGATCTCGGCGTAGTGTTTGGCGTTGCCGGCCGCCGGCACCTTCGCCGCCAGCTCGGAGACGTAGTGCTTGCCGCCGGCGGCATCGATCTTGTTGTGCTGGGTCAGTTCCTCACTGACGCTGAGCTCGTCAACCGGCTTCGAGGCGGCGTAGAGGTCGTGGATCGCACCAAAGATCTCGCGGTGGCGATCGAGATAGAAGTCGGCCGCGTTCAGCTTCACCTCGTCGATGACGCGGGTCAGCGCCGGCTCGGCGACCAGCATCGACCCGAGGACCGACTCCTCCGCCTCGATGTTCTGCGGCGGGACGTGGGTGGTTGGCGGTTGCGGCATTAGTCCTAGTAAAGGCAAAGGCGACGACGGATCCGTCGTCGTCCCCTTCCCCAGCAAATCAGAGGCGCGCGGTGCACACGCACCACATGCCTGCATCTACCGCTGGAATAAACCTCGGACCGTCGCTCAGGCGTGCACTGCGTCGCTTAGAACTGCTGAAACGAGCTGTAGGCCGTCCGCTGCGGCCTGGTCTTCGCCCAGGTAAAGCTGAACACCTTCTATTAGGGACTCGAGGAGCTCGTCGAGCGAGTCACCAGAGGCAAAGCAGCCTGGGAGCTCAGAGACATCGGCCCAGTAGGAGCCGTCCTCGCGATGGATATTGGCTTTCAGCTCCACGGCGTCGATCATTTTAGCCCCGCTTGTTTGAGGATTGCTGCGGTTAGGCCCGGGGAGTAGTCGCGGCCCTTGTGCTGGGGCAGAGTGATCGGCCTCCGCCCCCGCTTGGCCATCTTGACCTGGTGCTTGCCGCCCACTAACCAGCGCCAGCCGTGCTTTTCGAGTAGACGAATCGCCTCCTTCTGATTCAGCGTTTCCGCCACGGGGCGATCGTCTTGGCCGTCGACCGACGCGTGGTGCGCAGAAAGTCAAAAAAGTGGGATGGAATCCGAGCGAGTTTCCGCCGGCGGGATCAAGCCTTGCTCCTCCTGGCGCTGCTCGCCGCGGCGCAGCATCCGCTGGGTCAGAATGGCGATGCTGAGGATCGCGGTGGCGCCGAGGCTGAGCTGGACGCTGAGCAAGCCCTCGCGGGTCCAATAGACGTCGCGCAGGTCGAGCAGCAAGGCCGCCTCGTCGAAGGTAAGGCCGATGCCGGCGCCGAGCGGGATCGCCAGCCGCTGCTCGAGCTCGTCGTCGTCGGTGATGACGGCGGCGATGCCGGATCCGAAGGCGATCAGGATCCCGGGCACGAAGTGGTGGATGTGGTGGCCGCGGACATGGAGGTTGCGGAACGGTCCCCAGCGTTCGCGGATCCCGAGGGTTGAGAGCCGGACGGTGGCGAAGGAGCCGAGAAACCCGGCGAGCAGGTTGAAGAGGACCGTTTCCGTCCGCGGCGCCGCAGCGTAGCCGCTGACCGCGACCCCGATCGTGTCTTTCGCCGCCTCCGCCGGGGCGAGGGCGATCGGGTGCTGCTCGTCGTGCTCGAGCGCGCGCCGGGCAAGCAGGCGCCCGAACTGGTCGACGATCACTGCCCCGGCGCCGGCAAGGGCAACCGCGGCGAGCCCTACCGTCGCTCGCTCCGAGCGCCAACTGTGGCGGGAGGAGCGGGACCGCAGTCGGACCGCTACTTCTCCTCGCTGATGATCGTCTTCACCGCGGCGATGGTGCCGTCGGCGAGCTCGATCTCGACCATGAAGGTGCCGATTTCGCGCAGCGGCTGCTCAAGTTTGACCCGTTTTTTCTCGATCCGCAGGTCGCGCGCCTCGCGCAAGGCGTCAACGATCTCCTTGGCGCCGACCGAGCCGAACAGCTTGCCGTCCTCGCCAGCGCGCTGATGGATCGTCAGCACGGTCTTCGAGAGCAGACCGGCGGCCTCTGCTTCGCGTTCGGTCCGCAGTTTTTCGGCCCGCTCGATCGCCTCGTTGCGGCGCTGAGCTTCCTCGAGCGCTCCCGGCGTTGCCGGCTGCGCCAGCTTGCGGGGGATCAGAAAGTTGCGCAGGTAGCCCGGGGCGACCTCGACCGCCTGGCCGCGCTGGCCGAGCGACTCGACGTCCGCCAGCAGGATCGCCTCAGCCATCAGCGCTCTCCGACGTAGGGAAGCAGGGCGATCTCGCGCGCCCGCTTCACCGCCACCGAAAGCTGCCGCTGGTGACGGCGGGAAAGCCCGGTGACCCGCCGCCCACGCGTCTTCCCCTTGTCGGAGAGGAAACGGCGCAGCAGGTTGAGATCCTTGTAGTCGACGGTCTCGGCGTTGACGCGCGTGTACTTGCGGGGCCGGGCGCGATCGGCGCCACGGCGACCCCGTCGATTATCGGATGAAGAACTGTCTCTTTGTCTAGCCATGTGCGACCGCGCATGGTACAGACCGGCGGCCAGTGGCCGCCGGCTGCCCAGGCTCTGGAGGTTGGCGCCTAGAAGGGAATGTCGTCTTCGGAGCCGCCGGCTGCTGCCGGTGCGGCTTCGAAGTCGGAGTTGTCGGCCGGCACATCGCTCTGCGGGGTGAAGCCACCGCCACCGCCACCGTTGCCATTGCCACCACCGCCACCCGACCCGTCGCGGGAGCCGAGGAACTGGACCGTGTTGGCGACGATCTGCACCGCCTGCCGTTTGCCGCTGCCGTCTTTGGCTTCCCACTCGCGCCAGTCAAGGCGACCTTCGACCGCCACCGGCCGGCCCTTGGAAAGGTAGTTGGCGCAGTTCTCGCCCTGCGCGCCCCAGACGGTGACGTCAAAGTAGTTCGCCTTGTCGACCCATTCACCGGTCTGGCCATCTTTGCGGCGGCTGTTGACCGCGACGCGAAGCTCGCAGATCGCGGTTCCGCCGCCGGTATGCCGCAGCTCCGGATCCCGCGTCAGGTTCCCGGTGATGACCACGACGTTCACGTTCGAAGCTGCCAAAACACTCACTCCCTTTAATTCGTTGTTGAACCCCAGTCTAAGAGGGTCAACGGCGCGACTTCGCCCCTGCGGAGGAGCGTTTCCGCAAACAGCGGCCGGAGAAGAGGGCTACTCGTCGGCGGAGTCGCCGAACGACTCGCCGCGATCCTCACGGCCGCCGGTGGCGCTGCGCTCGCGCGGACCGGGAGCGGCGGTGACGGCCGGGGGCACGATCACCGGGGCGCTGGGGTCGACTTTGAAGATGCGGAAGCGGAGCACGCCGTCGGCGATCTTCAGGTTGTGGTCAAGCGAGTCGAGAAGCTCGCTTGGAGCCTCGAACCGGAACCAGCGGTAGTCGGCCTCGGTCCGGCGGTCGATTTCGTAGGCCATCTTGCGCAGGCCCCAGCTGTTCTCGTGCTTGAGCGAGCCGGAAGCCTCGATTTGGCCGCGTGCGTCCTGCGCCAGACCGTCGCGCGCAGGGGCGTCCAGCTGGGGGTCCAGCATCAAAACGAGCTCATATTCACGTGGAGCTGGCAAGGCGGCGAAGGACTATAGCGGCGTACCGTCCCCGCTGAGAGCCGGGTCAGTGCGGCGCGAACTCCTCGGAGCCGTCGCGGGGTGGCGGCCGCTGCTGTGGAGCGGGGGGCGGAGGAGGAGGAGGAGGTTCGATTGGCAGCGGCACAGCGTCTTCACTCGCCGCCGCCGTTCCGGCTTCGGCCGGCGGGACCCGCGGAACGGATCTCTTCGCCGTGGCCACTTTCGGCTTCCGGTGCCGCCTCGTCTTTCGCTCTGCCTTTGCCGCAACATGGCGCCTCGGCGCCGAGCTGATCACGTCCCGTGGCAGCGGTGCCCGCGGCCTGTGCTGCAAGGGTTTGGTCCTCACTGCGATCCGCGGCAGGCCGACGTCCCTTGCTAGCGGCGGCGGCGCGGGGGGCTTCAGCAAACCGGGGAGCGTCTGCGCCGCGACCAGTGCTGCGACGGCGATCGCCGCCCCTTTGGCGAGCGTGCGCCACCGGATTCGAACCCCGCCCATCCCTGCTCAAGGGACGGTGCGGCAAGGCTTCGCCCCTACGCGCGCGAGGCTCGCAGCTTGGCGATGTCCTCGAGCTGGTCGTCGACCCAGTCGCCGGGGTTGCGGGAGAAGATGATCTGCTTCAGCCCTTCCGACCAGGCTCGCTTCTGCTCCGCGGGCATCGTCAGCGCCCGGTAGATCGCGTCGGCCTGCTCCTGGATGTCGAACGGGTTGACCGAGATCGAGAAGTCCCACAGCTCCTGGTGGGAGCCGGTGTTCTCCGACAGCATCAGGACGCCATCGCGGGTATTGACGGCTGGCGCCTCCTTGGCGACCAGGTTCATGCCGTCGAAGAGGGCGTTGACCATCAGCAGGTCGAAGTGCTTGTAGCGGGCGACCGCGTCGTGGAAGTTCTCGTAGATGCGGAGGTCGATCGGCATCCAGTCGGTCGTCCCGTGGCGCTGGTTGACGACCGCGACCAGGGCCTCGATCCGTTCCAGGTACTCGGCGTACTCCGGCACGTCTTGGCGCGAGGGCTGGAGGTGGGCGATGAAGGTGACCTCTTCGCGGAACTCGGGGTGCTGGGCGAGGAAGGTGTCGAAGGCGGTGAAACCGCGCAGCACGTTCTTCGAGAGGTCGGCCCGGTCGACGCGGATGATCAGGTATTTGCGCCGCCGCTCCAGCACATCGCGCTCGGCTTCCGCCACCTCCGGGGAGTCGGCCGCGCGCTGCAGCCGCTGGGCGTCGATCCCGAGCGGGTAGGCACGGGCCAGGGTGCGGCCACCGGCGTGATGGACCTCGCCGTTGGCGTAGTCGACCTCGGCTTCCAGCAGTTCGTCGCAGCAGCGCAGGAAGTTGATGCAGTAGGCGAGGGTGTGGAAGCCGAGGATGTCGTTGGCGAGGAGGCCATCAAAGATCGCCGCACGAATCCGCGTCGGCAGCACTCGCCAGCTGTCGGGCTGGGACCAAGGGATGTGGACGAAGTGGTGGAGGAAGACGTCGTCGCGCTGCTCCCGGATCATGCGCGGCGCCGTGTAGAGGTGGTAGTCGTGCAGCATCACCAGCGGGTTGCTCTGTCCCTCGATCTGACTCAGGACCGCCTCGGCGATGTCGCGGTTGACCGCCTGGTAGCCGTAGTCCCAGGCGTCGAGCTCTTCCTGGCGGATGTCGGGCGCGTTGGAGAGGTCCCAGAGGTAGTGCTGGATGAACCAGAGGATCGGGTTGGCGATCACGTTGTAGAAGAGGTCGTAGGCGGTCGGGTCGCTGCCGACCAGGCGGACGCGGTAGTCGATGCCGTCGATTGAGAGCTCGACCGGGCCGCCGTCGGCTTCGTCGGAGACGGCGACGTCCTCATCGGTGATCGCCGAGGCGATCCAGAGGGCGTCGCGGTGGGAGACGAGCCCTGAGAGCGCGGTGACGAGCCCGCCGCCGCCGCGTCGCACCGTCCGCTGACCACTCTCATCGAGCTCGAACTGAGCGGGCCCCCGATTCGAGACGATGATCAGGGGTGAAGAGGAATCCACGCCGCGAAGGTTACGTGGTCCCGGCGGTGCCGAGTCAGGTGTCGAGGTCGGTCAGCAGACCGAGCCAGTCGCGCAGCAGACGTGGCGAGAGGAACTCTTTGCGGGCGTGCTCCTTGCCCGCTCGGCCGAGGTTCTTACCGAGCCCCGGGTTGCGGAGGATCTCGAGGCAGCGCTGCGCGCACTCCGACGGCGAGTTGACGAGGTAGCCGCTGACCCCATCCTCGATCTGCAGCGGGATCCCGCCGACGTTGCCGGCGACCGTCGGCCGCCCCTTCCACAGCGCCTCGGTCACGGTCAGGCCGAAGCCCTCGCGAATCGACTTCTGCAGGCAGACGTCGGACTGCGACTGGAAGGCGTTGACCTCGATCGCGCCGACGTTGTTGAGGTTGCTGAGGATCTTGATGTCGGGGTCGTTGTCGGCGTATTCGTAGGTTTTCTGGAAGTACTCGCGCCCCTCCGGGTCGTCGCTCGCCATTGAGCCGACCATCGCCAGCTGCGCGTCGGGGACCGCCTCGGTCACCTCGCGGTAGGCGTCGATGACGCCGATCGGGTCCTTCCACGGGTCAAAGCGGGAGACCTGGGTGAGCAGCGGCCGGTCGGGGTCGATCCCGAATTGGCGGCTGACGAAGGCGGCGTCCTCGGCCGAGAAGGCCATGTTCTTCGGCGAGAGCGGGTCGATCGCCGGCGGGATGATGTTGACGCCGTCGCGCGCCCCGTCCATATCGGCGGGCACGTAGGTGGGCAGGTGCCAGACGGAGGCGTCGTACTCTTCGATCATCGGCAGTAGCCGCTCGATCGGAGCCGGGTTCGGGGTCGAGAGGTCGATGTGGCAGCGCCAGATCCAGCGCTTGCCCTTGGCCAGGGCGCCGCGGCGTAGGCCGATCGGCTGCGGGTCGTGGACGATTACCGCGTCCCATTCGCCCTGCAGCCCCTCGGCATTGGCCTGGTTGATCTCGTCGAAGATCTCCCACTGTTCGTCGCTGAGCGTCTCCGGCGCCCCCTGCAGCGAGTTGTGGAGGAGCTTGGTCGCGTTGAAAAACTCCTCCTTGCCGAAGATCACGTGCCAGTGCGCGTCGAGGCCGACGTCGCGCATCAGCGGCACGATCGTGTAGAGGATCTCCGAGACGCCGCCGCCGAAGGCAGTGGCGCTGACGTGGAGGACCCGCTTGCCTTTCAACGGCTCGGCGAGCTCACGGATCTGCTCCGTCAGCTCTGGCCCGACTATGTGGGTGTAGTCGGTGAGGGACTTCTGGCCGAGTGCAACTTCCTGAAGCAAGGCCGGAGTTCTACACGCCTCGGCGGCGCCGTGCGATGCAGCTGGACGACCGGTTGGTTCCGGCGCCCTCGTTCAGCCTTCCGAAAGCGATTCCGGCCGCTTGCCGAGGGTGACTTCGACCTGCTCCCGTTTGCCGTCGTGGAGGACGGTCAGCGTCACCTTGTCACCCGGCTTACGGGTAGAGATCAAGCGGGCCAGGTCATCGGCCTGAATCACGTCCTGGCCGTCGATCTGGAGGATCACGTCGCCCCCGGTGCGGTATTCGCCGGCCTGGAAGCGAAGGTTCTTGTCGCCCCCTTCGAGTCCGGCCTTCTCGGCTGGGCCGCCGGGGACGACTTCCGACAAGAGGCCGCCGAAGTTGGTGTCGAGCCCGAGCTTTTCCGCCAGTTGCGGGTAGAGCGCTTGGCTGGAGACACCGATGTAGGCGTATTCGGCGCTGCCGTCCGCTTCGAGTTGGGCAACCGAGCGCTTGATCGCCGTGATCGGGACCGCGAAGCCGACGCCGTCGTTGGCGCCGGAGGCGGTCTCGATCTGCTGGTTGATACCTAGGACCTGGGCCTGGCCGTCGAGCAATGGGCCGCCGGAGTTGCCGGGGTTGATCGAGGCGTCGGTTTGGATCGCTCCCTCGATCTGGAACTGGGTCAGCGATTTGACCGAGCGGTTGACGGCGGAGACGACGCCGACCGAGAGCGAGGACGGTTCGCCGAAGGGGCTGCCGATCGCAGCCACCGGCTCGCCGACGGCGATGTCGCGGTCGTCGCCGAGTGCCAGCGGGTGCAGGTCGAGGCCATCTGGATCGACCTTCAGCAGGGCGACGTCGGCGAAAGGATCGAAGCCGACGATTTCAGCCGGGACGACGTTGCGGTTCGGGAACTCGATGAAGACTTCCTTCGCCTTCTCGCGGGAGCCACCCGATTCGTCGGTTACGACGTGGGCGTTGGTGACGATCTCGCCATCGGAGTCGTAGACGAAGCCCGATCCCTCGGCGCCCCCGGCCCCACCGAAGATCGAGCGAATCGTGACCACCCCCGGCAGCGCCTCGCGGTAGACCTTGGCGGCGTTGAAGCCGTCAGCGCCCGTCTCGACGATCACCGTCGGCTTGCTCGCTTCCGACGCCGCCGTGACGGTCTCGGTCTGATTGCTTCCGGAGCCGCATCCCGCCAGCAGGGCGAGGCAGAGGGTGAGCGCCACGATCGGCGCTGCCGCTCGCCTCACGATCCCGACCCGGCGGTGACGGGCCGAGGCGGTTGCTGGCTGACCTCCCGCGCTGGCGGTAGGCCGAGGGTGAAAGCGGTGTAGCGGCGGCTGGAGCTGATCGTGATCGCGCCGTCCATCCGTTGCGCAAGCTCTCGCGCGATCGCCAGGCCGAGACCGGAGCCGCCGGCGGTGTCGGCGGTGTAGAAGCGCTCGAAGATGCGCCCCTGGACCCGCTGCGGGATTCCCGAACCCTCGTCGGAGACAGTCAGCTCGGCGCGGCGTTTGGCGGAGTAAGTGGTCACGGTCACCTTCGTGCCCTCGGGGGTGTGGGTGAGGGCGTTGTCAAGCAGGATACGGATGATCTGGCGCACCCGATCAGGATCGCCGCGGGCGATCGCCGGCTCGTCCGGGGTGCGCAGCTCCAGCCGTGAGCCGTGCAGTTCGGCACGGGCACCGAACTCGCGGGTGACCTCGCGCGAGAGGCCGCTGAGGTCGACGTTGCGGGGTCGCATCACGACCGCGCCGGCGTCGAGCTGGGAAAGATCGAGGAGGTCGGCGGTGAGCTTGGTCAGGCGGTCGATCTGTTGGCGCATCGTGCGCACGAATTCGGCCTGCTCCTCCGGGCTCGGATCCTCCTCTTCGAGCAGCTCGACGAAGCCGCCGAGGCTGAAGATCGGCGTCCGCAGCTCGTGCGAGGCGTTGGCGATGAACTGCTTGCGGGCGCTGTCGAGCTCGGCCAGACGCCGCTGCATCTCGTTGAAGGTGCGGGCCAGCGGCGCCAATTGGCCGGCGGAGGCGACCGGGATCGTCGTTTCGAAGTTGCCGTCGGCGACTTTGCGCGCCGCCTCCTGTAGCCGCCGTACGTTGCCGACCGTCGTCTGCGCGTAGTAGAGCCCGACCGCGGTGGCTAGTGCCAGCGCGATCAGGCCGCCGATTACGATCTGAGTCTTGACCGCGGGGTCGTCGGCGGCAGCTCCGCCGATCGTCACCGTGTAGACGTAGATGACAAGGATCGTGGCGAGGCAGACACCGACCACGGCCACGGTGATGCGGCTGCCCAGCTTCCTGATCCTGAACCGGCGCAGCCGCTGCCAGATGCTGTCCATCGGGCTACTCCTTGAAGCGGTAGCCGACGCCGCGCACGGTGAAGAGGAACTCGGGCTCCTTCGGATCGAGCTCGAGCTTCTCCCGCAGGTGCCGGATGTGGACGTCGACGGTGCGGGGATCGCGGTACTCGGAGTCGCCCCAGACGTGCTCGAGCAGGATCTCGCGGGTCAGCACCCGTCCCGGCGAGCGCGCCAGGGCACCGAGGATCTCGAACTCGACGTAGGTCACTTTGACCTCCTGCTCGCGCAAGGTCACCATCCGGCGGCTGAAGTCGATCGTCAGCTCCTCGACCTCGATCGTCTCCTCCTCGCTCATCTCGGGACCCATCCGCGAGCGCCGCAGCGCGGCTTTGACGCGACTGCGGAACTCGCGCATCGAGAACGGCTTGGTGATGTAGTCGTCGGCGCCGACCTCGAGCCCGGCGACCTTGTCGGTCTCGCTCCCTTTAGCGGTCAGCATGATGATCGGCACCTGGCTGCGCGAGCGCAGCTGACGGCAGACCTCGACCCCGTCGACACGGGGCAGCATCAGGTCGAGGATGACGAGGTCGAAGCGGCCTTCTTCGAAGCGCTGCACCGCCTCGCCGCCGTCGAGCACGGAGGTAACGTGATAGCCGTCCTTGCGCAGGGGATAGCTGAGCAGCGTCTGAATCGACTGCTCGTCATCGACGAGGAGGATGCGGGCCGACCCGTTAGCCACGGGTGAAGGGTAGTGGGGCGAAGAATCGCTGCACTTAGCGGGATCTGCGGACGACCGGAAAAACATCTTGGACGCATGTGCGAGTACCGAGAACTAATGATTCCCAATTCAACGCCGATAATGAGGGCGATGCAAGCACAGGAGCTAAAAAGCCTGGTCGAGTCCGGTCTCTACAAGCCAGATCCGTCGCTGATCGCGTCGGCGATGCTGAACCGGCGCGGTGTCCGTGAGCTGCTGGTCGGCCCCGCTATCGGGGTCGAAGCTGGTCGAACCCGTCCGCCTTCAGCAGCTCGCCGCCAGGTCGCCTGATCTCGACGCCTTTCCCGGTGAGCACCTCGCCGATCGGCGTTAGCATCGTCTCTGCGGTATCGCCGATCGCGACCGACGCCTCGCCGAGCCGAGCTGCCGGCAGCGCGGCCAGCAGCTCGTAGTCCTCGCCCCCCGTCACCGCGAGCTCAAGTGGGTCACGGCCGGCCGCCGCCGCGACCTCGGTGACCCCCTCGGCCAGCGGCAGAGCGCCGGCGTCGATCCGCAGGGCGACACCGCTGGCGGCGGCGAGGTGACCGGCGTCGCCGCCGAGACCGTCGCTGAGGTCGATCATCGCCCGAGCGCCGGCCGCGGCCAATGCCCGCCCGGTGCGCAGCCGCGGCACCGGCTCGAGCTGGCGCCGGCGCAGCCGCTCGGCGGTCTCGGCCGGGACCGCCGCCGCCAGCCCCGGTTGTTCGAGCAGCAACAGCCCCGCAGCAGCCCCGCCGAGCTCGCCGCTGAGGACGAGGACGTCGCCGGGCTCGGCGCCGCCGCGGGAGACGAATTGCTGCGGGCCGGGGGCGTGGCCGACCACCGTCATCGCCAAGGTCAGGACCGGCGCCCGCGTCAGGTCGCCGCCCGCCAGGGTCGTGCCGGTCTCAGCGGCGAGGGCCAGCATCCCGTCGAGGAGGGCGAGGAACTCAAGCTCCTCGAAGTCCTCCGGCAGGCCGACGACGACGTAGGCCTCGCCCGTCTCGGCACCCATTGCCGCCAGGTCGGAGAGGGCGGTGGCGAGCGCCTTGCGCCCGATCTGGCTCGGGGCGGCCTCCCCGCGCTGGAAGTGGACGCCGTCGACGACGGCGTCGACCGAGGTCGCGGTGGCGCCGCCGGGCACGGTGACGGCGGCGTCGTCGCCGCTGCCGAGGCTTACTCGCGGCCCCGGTGCGGGTAGTCGTTCGCGCAGTGCCGCCAGCAGCTCGAACTCGCCCATCGGCTGACTATCCCAAACCACCACTAAGGTGAGGGGTTCGTGGATCGCGGCCAACCACTTCTGCACCGGATCGGCGAGGCCGGGGCGCGGGTCGGGTCCCGCCCGCCGCGCAGCAAGCGCGTCCGGCTCGCGCTGCAGATCGGGCTCGCTGTCCTGATCTTCGGCTTCCTCGTCCTCACTGTCATCGACCAGTGGTCGGAGATCCAGAGCGAAGGCGTCCACTTCCATGTCGGCTGGCTGATCCCGTCGCTCGTGATCCTGCCCCTCTTCTACGTCTTCAGCGCCTTCGGCTGGGACCTGATGCTGCGCTTCCTCGGTCACCCGATCGGGTTTCGGCGCGCCCAAGTCGCCTGGGGTCAGCCGCTGCTTGCCCGCTACGTGCCGGGCAGCGTTCTCTACGTACTCGGGCGGGTGCTGCTCTCAGAGCGGGCAGGGGTGCCGCGCCGGATCACGATCGCCAGCATCGTCTACGAACAGGCGATCTCGGCGACGTCGGCGATCGTCGTCGCCGCCTACTTCATCATCAACCACCCTGACCTCCAGGGGGAGCCGATCCGCTGGGCGGTGCTGCTGCTGATCCCGCTCGCGGTGCTGCTGCTGCACCCACGGGTATTTGGGCCGTTGGCCAACAAGGCACTCGGCGCCTTCGGCCGCGAGCCGCTGCCGGCGGTGATCTCGCTGCGCGGCGTCATCTCGCTGATCGTCTTCTACTCGCTGAACTGGCTCGTCGTCGCCTTCGGCATCTACTGCGTCGCCCGCTCGGTCACCTACATCCCCTACGACGACATCCTCCTGGTCGGTTCGGCCCAGGCGATCGGCTATTTCGCGGCCCTGGTCACGCTCGTCGCCCCTGCCGGCCTCGGCGTCCGCGACGCCGCTTTTGCCTGGGCAGTGAAGGCGGCGCTGCCCGGCAAGAGCTTCGCGCTCGGCTCCCTGATCGCGATCGCGGTCCGCGGCGTGATGACGGTCGGAGAACTGATCTACGTCGGCGCGGTGACCGCGCTTGGTCGCCGCGAGGGCTGGAGCGTCCAAACCGGAATCCTTCACCCCTCCAAGGAGGAGGAAGAAGACACCGGCGAAGTCGAACGCCCCCGCCACACGCCGGAAATCCTTTAGCTCAGAGGGGAATGCGAGCGCCTAGTTGGTAGGCGGTGAGCGTCAGGACGAGGAGCTGGAGCAAGCGGTCCCGTGAAATCGCAGCCAGCGGCAGCGCCCAGATCAGGTACCAGGGAAGCAGCCAGGAGGTGGCGAGCAAGAGGCCGAAGGCGGCCCAGCCGGCGGCGCGGATCCAGTCGCCGCCCCGCCAGGTCCAGATCAGGAGCCAGGCGAGCGCCGCGGCATAGAAGGCGAGCGCCACGGCGCGGAACGGCTCCTCATCGCTGTTGAAGAGACGGGCGACGGTGGTGGGGATGCTGAGGTGGCTGGTCCGGCTCTGGTTCTCGCCGGCCAGACCGAAGGCGTGCAGCCAGTCCCAGCCGAAGGCGAAGTAGGCGGCAATCCCGATCGCCAGAGCCGCGACAAGGGCACCAGCGGCGAGCAGCCCGAGGGGCCGCCAGCGAGCGTTCGCACTTTCACCCGCATAGCGGTCAAAAGTGCGAACTCTGCGGGGTGAGGCGGTGGCGAGGACTGCGAACGGGGCGAGGAAGAGGGCGGCGGCCTTGATGGCGACGGCGGCGACGAGGGCGGCGCCGGCGCTCGCCTCGCGGGCGGCGAGCACAGCCGCAACCGCGAGCATTGCCAGCAGCATCATCAGGCCGTCGTTGTGGGCACCGCCGACGACGTGGACGAGGACGAGGGGGTTGAGGGCGACGAAGGCCGCGGCCCGCAGGGGGTCGACGCCACGCCAGGCGGCGAGGCGGGCGACGAGCGCCGCCAGGGCGAGCACCGAGAGTGCCGCCACCGCCTTCAGTGCGGCGACAGCGAGCCCCACCGGCAGCCAGGCCAGCGGGTAGGTGGCGAGCGTGAACAGCGGCCCGTAGGCGCTGGTCGCTTCGGTCCAGGTGACGTCGGCGTAGACGGGGTCGGTGGGAACCGCGTCGGGGGCGTGGACGTAGGGATCGAGACCGTGGACGACTCCGAGTCGGGCGTAGTCGACGTAGCTGAAGACGTCGTGGGAGAGCAGCACCGGCGCCAGCGCGAAGGCGGCGACGAGGACGACGATCGCCGTCCAGACGAGCCGACTGCCGATCCGCGGCGCTGCGGCCAGAACCCCGAGATAGGCGATGAAACCGGCCCAGACGAGGCCGTAGGCGAGCCCGGCGTCGATGCTCGGCTACCGGTTGTCGCCGGCGGACTCGCCGCCGCCGAGACCGCTCTGGGGTGGCGGAGGTGGCAGCGGCGCCGGTGCCTGTCCGGCCCCCGGCGCGTAGGCGTTGGGGTTGTAGCCGCCGACCGCGCCGCTGCCGTACGGGGCTTCTTCTTCGTCCTTGCCGTCGCCAGCTCCAGTGCCGGCCTTGGCCGTCGGATTCGCCTCCGTGAACTGGCCGAAGTAGGAGGACCAGCTGATCTTCTCCGCGGGTTCGGTGAATTCCTCACAGGAGACGCCGCCTTCGGAGTAGAGCGAGTGCCAGATTTCGGCCGGGAAAGTGCCGCCGAAGACGATGATCCCGTGCACGCTCGACATCGAGATCTCGTTCGATTCCGGGTATCCGACCCAGACCGCGGTCGCCAGGTTCGGTTGGTAGCCGGCGAACCAGGCGTCGGTGTATTCGTCGGTGGTCCCCGTCTTGCCGGCTTGCCCAGCGCAGCCGGTGTAGGCGGCGGTGCCGGTGCCTTCGGTGATGTTGTCGTGCAGGAGCCGCGTCACCTCCCAAGCGACCGGCCGCGACAGCACCCGTTCGGGGTCGGCCGGTTCGGGCCGGTCGACGTGGCCGCTGGGGAAGACGACCTTGGTCACGGCGACCGGGTTGTGGTGGACGCCGCCGGAGGCGAGGGTCGCGTAGGCATCGGCCATCTCCAATGGCGAGACGCCGATCCGCAGCCCCCCGATCCCCTCAGCCGGGATCCCGTCGAGGTGGGTCGTGATCCCCATCGACTTCGCCGTTTGCGCCACCGCTTTCGGGCCGACGTCGAGGTCGAGCTGGGCGAAGACGGTGTTGTCGGAGGTAACGGTTGCCTGCTGGAGGTTGATCGTCCCCTGGTAGCCCTCGTCGGCGGTATGGACTTCCCAGTGGCCCCAGTAGGGCAGGTCGAGGTCGAGCGGTTTCGACGTGTAGTAGGTCGTGTAGGGATCAATTCCCTGCTTGATCGCCGTCGTCAGCACAAAGGCCTTGAAGGTCGAGCCCGGCTGGCGGTGGCCCTGGGCGGCGAGATTGAACTGGCTCTGGGCGTAGTGGGAGCTGGAGACCATTGCCCGGATGTGGCCGTTGCGGGGGTCGATCGAGACCAGCGCCGAAGCCGGGTCGGTCGAGTAGGGGAGCGTCCGGCGCATCGCTTCCAGGCCGACCCGCTGCAGGTCGGGATCGATCGTCGTCTCGACCCGCAGGCCGCCGCGGCGCACCGTGTTGACCCCGAGTCGTTCGATCAGCTGGTTCTCGACGTAGTCGAAGAAGTAGGGCTGGTGGTGCACGAAGTAGCTGCTGGATGGATTCACCCGCAACCCACTTTCCATCGCCGCCGCCGCCCGCTCCTTGCTCGCGTAGCCGAGCTTCGCCATCTGCCGCAGGACCTCATTGCGGCGGGCTTTGGCCAGCGCCGGATCCAGCAGCGGGTTGTATTCGGAGGGAGCCTGGGGGAGGCCGGCGAGCAGCGCCGCTTCGGGCAGATCGAGCTTCCAGACCGGTTTCGAGAAGAAGATCTTCGAGGCGGCGCCGACCCCGATCGCGGTTGACCCTTCGATCGTCCCGTAGGAGGCGATGTTGAGATAGGAACCGAGGATTTCCCGGCGGCTGTGGCGGTCGGCGTACTCTTCCGCCAGCTTCGCCTCGACGATCTTGCGTTCGAGGTTGCGCTTCGGGTCCTGGATGCAGAGGTTGCGGACCAGCTGCTGGGTGATCGTCGAGCCGCCCTCGACCGCTTCTCCGGCTTCGAGGTCCTTGAGCCCGGCGCGGATGATCCCCTCGGGGTCGACGCCGCCGTGTTCGAAGAAGCGTTGGTCCTCGATCGCCACCGTCGCCAGCTGCACGCTGCGCGGAATGCGTTTGATCGAAACGGGGCTGCGCGCTTCGCTCGAGTCGATCACCCCGAGCTTGCTGCCATCGGCGGCAAAGATGGTCGAGTTGCCACTGTGGTCGACCGGCTTGCAGCTGGAGAGCGGCGGCGCGTCGGCGGCGACGCCGAGCACCCAGGAGGTGATGCCGATCACGCCGATCGTGACCAGCACGACGAGGACGCCGAGCCCGAGCAGCAGCTTGGCCCCGATGCCTCCCCGGCGTCGTTGACGTCGACGCGTGCGCTGCGTCATCGACCAGAGGGTACTTCGCGCCCGCGTCCTGGAAGGTTAGGCCTGCGTGTCCCCGGTCGAGTGGTTGTGGACGATCCCTTCCAGCAGCATTTGGTTGGGGATCACGATTGAGCTGCCATCGCCGGGGTCGACGTAGGTGTAGGAGAGGGTGATGTCGGTGACCCGCCCGTGAGTTTCTTCGAAGCTGATCTGGTCGCCGATCCGGTAGGGCTGGGAGACGCCGATCTGAACCCCGGCGACGAGGTTGCCGATCGTGTGTTGGGCGGCGAAGCCGACGATCAGCGCGATCACCGCCGAGGAGGCGAGGATGCCGGCCGCGAGCCGGTGCAGGTCGGTGAACTGACTCAACGCGATCATCCCCAGCACGACCAGGATCGCGGCGAGAACGAGGCGGCGGAGCAGGCGCAGGCGCGTTTTGGTCGAGCGCGAGACCTGTGAAACTGGCGGCGACATGGACGCCAACTTAGCTGGGGAGGAGGTCGCGCCGCGGCGGATTTCCTTCCCCTATTCAAACTGGGGCCCGACGGCGGCTGTGCTCGGCGTCATCCTCGCGCTCGGCGCCGGCATCCTCTTCTCGATCCCCGCCGCGGTCCTCGGCCACAAGTCGAACGGGGACCTGACCACCGCCGGCAGCATCGTCGTCCAGATGGCTACCGCACTCGGCTTCCTGCTGACGCCGATGGCGATCGCCTCCTGGCGCGGGGCGGCCGACTTCCGGGAGATCCTTGCCCGGCTCGGCGTCCGCAGCTTCAAGCCTTCGGCGCTGAAGTGGATGGCGGCGGCGGTCGGCGCCTACCTGCTGTTCTCGGCGGTCTACATCGCGCTCGTCGGCCAACCGCACCAGAAGGACATCGCCGAGGGCTTTGGCGCCGTCCCCTTCCAGATCCTTTTGATCGTGTTTGCGGCGCCGATCAGCGAGGAGGTCTGTTTCCGGGGCATGCTCTACGGTGGCCTGCGGGAGAAGCTGCCGCGGATCGCCGCCGCCCTGATCGCCGGCGTCATCTTCGGCGGCCTACACGCGCTCACGGGGATCAGCGCGGTGCCGCCACTGATCGTCTTCGGCTTCCTGCTCTGCCTGCTCTACGAGAAGACCGGCTCGATCGTGCCGGGGATCATCTTGCACATGCTGAACAACTGCGTCGCCCTCCTCGGTCAGTAGGATTTCGCCGGTGATTCGCCGCCTCGCCCCCCTCCTGGCTGTCCTCTCCATGCTGCTTCTGCCCGCGGCGGCTGGCGCTGCGCCGAAGGCCGAAAAGGCACCGGTCAAGGAACCGACGGCGAAGGCGACGGTGAAGATCGAGGTCGGGGGCCTGCATGGCGGCAGCGCCCCGATCTGGAGCACGGTGCCGGTCAACGGCACGGTCTCGCCCTACGTGCCGGGCGAAAAGATCGAAGTCGTTTTCTACTTCAACGGCCACAGGTTGGTTGCCCGCAACCTCGCGGTCCAGAAGGGTCCCGGCGATACCGGCACCTTCGAGGACAGCGTCGTCCTCCGCAAGAACGGCAAGTACGCGGTCAGCGCCCACCACAAGGCGACGCCGGAACTCGGCGGCGATACCACCGTGCGCAAGAGTTGGCGGGTCAGCTTCCCGTCGCTGCACCCGGGCGAATGCGGCAAGGTCGTCAAGGGCTTCAAAGCCGAGATGGCGGCGATGGGCTACGTCTCCGGCGGCGGCTCCTGCTTCAACGGCCGCCTCGGGCGCGAGGTGCTCGCCTACCGCAAAGTGAACGGCATGAACCGCAGCCAGAAGGCCGGTGCGGGACTGGTCAAAAAGGTCTACGCGGGGCGGGGCGGCTTCCACCTCAAGTATCCGAACGCCGGCGAACACGCCGAGGTCTCGATCTCCAAACAGGTCTTGGTTTTGGCCAAAAACGGCAAACCCTTCGCGATCTACCCGGTCTCGACCGGCAAGTCCTCGACGCCGACGATTACCGGCCACTACTCGATTTACCGCCTCGAACCGGGCACCAACTCGCATGGGATGGTCTACTCGGACTACTGGCACAACGGCTATGCGATCCACGGCTACGCCGAAGTCCCGAACTACCCGGCGAGCCATGGCTGTGTGCGGACCTTCATCGCCGACCAGCCACGCATCTACGAACAGCTGCATCTGGGCGAGGACATCTTCGTCTACTAGGTGAGCGTCTAACCTCAATGTATGAGGGAGACGCTCTGGCCAAGCGTACGCGCCGCGGCGCTGGTCGCCTTTGTATTGGGGCTGGCGATGATGCTGCTCAACCCGTTCTCGCTCGGGCGGATCGGTTCGCTTCTGACCCTGCTGGCCGGGATTGTCGCGGTCGTTCTACTTGCCGCACTGGGGGCGGTGCTGGTGATCGACGACGAGATGCCCGAGGAAGAGTTTCGCCGGATCGTCGACCGCAGCGAAGAGCTGGCTAGGTTGCCGCCGGCCGAGCAGCCGCTGAGCGAGTTCGACGAGATGGTCGTCGCCGCGATCGACGATCTGCCGGAGGACCTCCACGAGGTCATCGAGGGGATTCCGGTCCTCATCTCCCACTTGGGCAGCGAGCACCGTGCCTACGGTCACTACATCGGTGACACCGCCGCCCGCGACGACTTCCGAGATCACATTGTCATTTACCAGGACACGCTGGAGCGCGACTTCGGGCACGATCCCGAGCTGCTCTGCGCCCAGGTCGAGCGCACCGTTCGCCATGAGGTCGCGCACCACCTCGGCTGGAATGAGCCCGGAGTGCGCAGCCTCGGACTTTGAGGGCTAGCGTCCGGCCCAAGCGGAGAACAGGAGGCGCGGGATGAGAGTCTTTGTGGCGGGTGCGACCGGGGTGATCGGGACGCCGTTGGTGCGGCAACTCGTGGCGGCTGGACATGAGGTGACGGGGATGAGCCGCAGCATGGAGCGGGCGGCGAAGCTGCGGGCGGCGGGGGCCGAGGCGGTGGTTTGTGACGCCTTCGATGCCGAGGCGTTGAAGACGGCCGTGGCGGCCGCGGCGCCGGAGGGAGTTGTCCATGCGCTGACGGCGTTGCCGGCCAGGTTCAACCCACGCAAGAACTACCTGCAGCCGACCAACCGGCTCCGGACCGAGGGGACGCGGAACCTGATCGCCGCGGCCCAGGCGGCCGGCGCGCGGCGGCTGGTGGCCGAGGGTGTCGGCTTCTTCTACCGCCCCGAGGGCGGGTGGGTGAAGGACGAGGAGGCGCCGCTGTATGAGGAAGCGCCGGGCCACTTCCGGGAAGCGGCGGCGGCGATGGTCGACCTCGAGCGTCAGGTGACGGTGGCGGAGGGCTTGGAGGGGCTGGTCCTGCGCTGCGGCTGGCTCTACGGCCCCGGCACCTACTTCGCCGCCGACGGCTCCAGTGCCAAAGAAGTGCGACGGCGCCGCTACCCGGTCGTCGGCCCGGGCACCGGCACCTTCTCGTTCCTCCACGTCGAGGACTGCGCCGCGGCCTTCGCCGCCGCGCTCGAGCGCGGCGCCCCCGGTGCCTACAACGTCGCCGACGACGAGCCGGCTCCTGCGCACGAGTGGCTGCCGGTCTACGCCGAGGCCCTTGGCGCCAAGCCCCCTCGCCGTGTCCCCTTCTGGCTGGCGCGGCTTGCTGCCGGCACGGCGATGGCCGACGCGGCGGTGCGGATGCGCGGCGCCCTCAACGCCAAGGCCAAGCGCGAGCTCGGCTGGCAGCCCGCCCACGCGAGCTGGCGCCAGGGCCTGCCCGGGTCCGTCGCCTAGGATGCCGGCGGTGACCGACCTCTCTGCCGCCAAGCAGACGCTCCTCGCCGAGCTGCGTGAGCACTCACTGATCCTCGGCGAGGTGACGCTCGCCAGCGGCGCCGTCGCCCAGTACTACGTCGACGCACGGCGGACGCTGATGCGCCCGCGGGGGTTCCAGGCGGCGGGCGAGCTGATCGCCGCCTATGCCCACGAGCTCGGCGCCGATGCGGTTGGCGGTCCGGCGACGGCGGCGATTCCGCCGGCCTGCGCGGCGCTGGCGGTGGCGGCGTCTGATGGCGTCGACCTGGTCGCCTTCTTCGTCCGCGGCGAGCGCAAGGAGCACGGCCTGCAGCGCTGGGTTGAGGGCCCGGTCGAGCCCGGCGCCCGCGTCCTCGTCGTCGAGGACACTGTCACCACCGGCGGCTCGACCGCGAAGGCGATCGAGCGGATCAGCGAGGAGGGCCTCGAGGTCGCCGGTGTCGTCGCCGTCGTCGACCGGCTTGCCGGCGGCGCCGAGCGGATCGAAGCTGCCGCCGAGTGCCCGTACCGAGCGCTGGTCACGATCGACGAGCTCTACCCCGACCGCCCGGACCGCGGCTGAGGGCGGGCCTGGTGGACCCGGACGCCGTCGAGATCCGCGTCGTCGGCTGCCTGATCGAGAAGCAGCGAACAACCCCGGACGCGTATCCGCTTTCGCTGAACGCGCTGCGGCTCGCCTGCAACCAGTCCACCAACCGCGACCCGGTCGTCGACTACGACGAGGCGACAGTGAGCGACGCATTGCGGCGGCTCGCGCTGCGCGGCTGGACGCGACTGGCGAGTGGCGCCGGCAGCCGCGCCCGCAAGTACCGCCACCTGCTGCCGGAAGCGCTTGGCATCGACGAGGCCGAGCTCTCGCTGCTGGCGGTGCTGATGCTACGCGCGGCCCAGACGCCTGGCGAGCTGAAGCAGCGCAGCGAACGCCTGCACGGGTTCGCCGATCTCGCTGCCGTCGAGGAGGTGCTCCAGCGGCTGGTCGAGCGCGAGCTCGTCGTCCGTCACGAGCGTCTTCCCGGGCAGAAGGAGCAGCGCTACTCGCAGACGCTCGGCGGCGGGGAGAAGGAGGCGCCGGAGCCGGAGACCGTCGGACCGGCCGCGGCCGTCGCCCTAGCCACCGAGCAGTCGGCGGCAGCCATCGGCGAGGTGACGGATGCGCTGGCCGAGGGCGACGACGATCGCCTCGCCCAGCTCGAACAGGACCTCGCGAGTCTCCGCGCCGAGGTCAGGCGGCTGCGGGACGCCCTCGGCGATTAGCCGAGGCCGAGCACGACCACCCGGCGGCCACCGGGGATCGTCGCGATCAGCTGCGTCCGCAGCTTGTCGTGCTGGCGCAGCAGCAGCCGGCCGCCGGCGCTGAAGGGGACGACGAAGGCGTGCGAGCGCTCGCCGGTGAGGTGAAAGCCGCGACGGCCGAGCGAGCGTTTGACAACCCGGGTCCGGACCGGCCGGCCGCGGCGATGGGGGAGAGCGACCTTGATCCTCGTTTGCAGCGCCAGCTGGCCGGGACAAGCGGTGCCGGCAGGCCACTCGCAGGCGATTCTCAGCCGAACCCCGCGCGCGGTCGCCCTGACGTGGCTGAGGGTAATCGCGACCGGGATCGTCACCGTCTTACAGCCGACCAGGGCGTCGGACCCGGCACCGATGTTGGTGGCGTAGACGCAGACGGGCTGCGGCCCCGACTTCACCGTTGGGGTGCGCGCTTCGAAACCGTGGCGGCTGCCTGCGGTGGGGTATTTGGCAGCGACGTCGCTGCGGGCACGGGTGGCGATCGGCCCGAGGTCCAGTTCGGCTGCGTCGGGACTGCCGGCGCGGCCGCCGATGACGAGGCGGACGTCGAGGGGCGTGGTCGGCGAGTCCGGGTCGAAGGCCCAGCCTTTGACCCGGACTTGGCCGGGGCTGGGGGCGCCCACTAGATCGAGGAAGCCGACCGGGCTGCTTTCGTCGGCCGTCAGCGTCGCCAATCCCACCGTCGGTCCGTCGACGTAGTCGTTGTCGATGTTGATCGTGGTTCCGCCGTAGGTCTCGTCGTGGCCGCCGCGGTACTGGTGGATCCGCTGATGGCCCGCCCAGGCGCTGGCCGGGACCTGGGTGTCGGCGGTGTCCTCGACGCCATTCCAGTTAGCGATCCAGAGCGCGTCGGGCTGAACGTAGGCGGTGCCGATCTCGTCGGCGAGATCGGCGATCCCGGAGGAGCTGCTGCTGTAGACGCCGGAGACGTAGCCGAGCGCGTGCAGCTTGTTGGTCCAGGCTTCGAGGAAGGCGAGGGTCGCGGCGCTGGCGCTGGAGGTGAGCGAGTAGGCCTCCATGTCGAAGTAGATCGGGCTGCCCGGCCCGATTGCGATCGCGCTTGCCTGAGCGACGGCGTCGACCGCCGCTTCGGTCCCCTGGGCGACGGCGGTGGTGCGGGAGGTGCTGACCAGGGCACAGCTGCTGCAGGCGCTGGTCGGCGCCTGGCGGCCGACGTAGGTCGGGATCAGGTGCCAGCCGGCAGCGGTCTGGGTGCCGACCCAGCTGGCGGTCAGGTTCGGCTGCGAGCAGGCCCGGTTGATGCCGCCGATGTAGACGCCGACCGCTCGGTACGGCGAGTCCGCCCAGGCCGTCATCGCCTTCGAGGAGGGGGTGCTGCAGGCGTCGAAGCCGAGCCCGGTGAAGATCGAGCCTCCGGCCGAGGCGCTGGCCTGTGGCAGCGCCCGCGGCGCCGAGCTCCGTGCCCGCTCGGCGGCGGGGTCGACGACGATCGCCCGCCGTCGGCCGACGGCGCTGGTGGCGGCGCAACGCTGGTTGGGGGACGGGGTGCCGAGGTAGACCGCGCGGCGGTCGAGCCGCACGCACAGCCCCGGGTGCTGGGCGAGCCGATAGACCGGCCAGGAGCTAGGGACGCGGACCGTCTTGCCATCGAAGCTCAGCGCCTTGGTCCCGCCCGTGGAAGCAGGGGCGGCAGCGGCCAGCACGGCGGCGCACGCCGCCAGCAGCCCGAGGGCGACGACAAGCGCCCCGTAGCCTCTCCACGATCGGCTCGGCTTGGTCATTGGATGCACTCTCGATACAACGACGCCACCAGGGTGAAAGTTGCTCACCCGCGGGCGAAACCCTGCAGGCCTGAGAGTGCCCCGAGCTGGATTCGAACCAGCGGCCTATCCCTTAGGAGGGGATCGCTCTATCCAGCTGAGCTATCGGGGCCCGAACGAGGATTTTGTCTCAGACGCGGATTCGGTGCGGGAATCGGCACTTTGCGCGAGCCACATGGCACGTCCGGCCGGGCACGATTCCATGCATGAGCAGAGCCCAGCTAGTGGACGTGTCCGGCACCGCAGCTAATGTGGTGCACATGTCAAAGATGATCCAGGTCAGAAATGTTCCCGACGAGATGCACCGAGCCCTGAAGATCAGTGCGGCGGCGGAAGGGATGTCCCTGTCCGACTACATCAAGCGTGAACTTGGCGGCGTCACTGCCAAGGCGAGCTTCGACGAGATCGTTGAGCGCGCACGCGCCCGTGGTCCTTCAAAAGTGAAGCGGGAGAGCATCATCAGGATCCTGCGGGAAAGTCGAGGGGACTAATGAAGGTTCTGGATGCCTCGGTGCTGGTCGAGGTCTTGACCGGCGGCGGGTATGCGGAAAGCGCCCAGCGTCAGATCAGAGCGAGCTCTGGCTGGCTCTGGGCGCCCCACCTCGTCGACGCCGAGGTCGGCCACGCGCTGCGCGGCAACGTGCGGGCCGGCGAAATCAGCGCCCGCGCCGCGCACGCCGCCCTCACCGATCTGCTGGAAATGCGACTGCAGCGCGTCTCCCACCACCTGCTGGCCGAGCGCGCCTGGGAGTTGCGGGAGAACGTCAGCTTCTACGACGGCCTCTATGTGGCGCTGGCAGAGGCATTGGAAGCGCCTCTGATCACGCTCGACTCACGGCTCGCCAAGGCTCCCGGACTGCTGGCGGAGATCGAGCTGGTGGAGACCTAGCTGGGCGCGCTCAGGTCGCGTAGAGGCTCTCGGAGGCGAGCTCCATCGCCCGCCGGCTCCAGAGTTTGACCTGCATGAAGACCTCGTCTCCGTAGCCCTCGAGCGCGTCGAGGGCGATCAGGGTAAAGCGACCCTGCGAGACCTCTTCCTGGTCGACGGTTTCGCTGTCAAGCTCGGCGGTGGCGGCGACGGCGCCGCCATGGACCAGCGGACGTCCCCAGACCATGGTCACCGCGCCGGCGCGGCCGTTCTCTCCCCGCCAGCGGCCGATCACGTCGTCGTTGAGGTCGATCTTCCAGTCGGGGTTGTCCTCGGCGAGGACATCGGTGAAGTCCGCCTTGGCCCGGAAGTCACGCGGCTCGCCGTCGACCGGCTGCACGTAGGAGACGTGGCCGAAGAGCTCGAGCTTGCCCTCCTCACTGCCGGTGTGAGCCGAGCAGGGGACCCAGACGCGGCCGCCCCAGGCGCGCTCGGGGAACCAGTCGACCTCCTCCGGCAGCGCAGTGCCGTCGGGCAGGTCCTCGATCTCCTCGCAGGCGGCAGCGAAGGCGTCGCGCAGGCGCTCGGCAAAGCGGCCGTGCGGAATTCCCTCCTGGGTGGTGTCGGCGAGGAAGCGCGGGATCGGTCGCTGGTTCGGCGCCACGCCCGGACCCTACACGGGAGCCTGCCGCTGGCCAGCTTGACCGGTCCGCGGCTCAGGCCGGCTCGAGCTCGCCCGCCGGCGGTGCGCCGCCACTGCCCGGCTCCGCTCGCAAGCTGGCCGTTGGTCTGGGAGGCGGCGAAGCTGACGGTGCTCCGTAGTGAGGACCTCGACGCTCGCTTCCCCGGCCTGCTCGACGCCGTGCTCGGCGCCGGCGTCCCGGCCTAGCTCAGGCCGGCAGGCACTCGCGCAAGTCGGCGGCGGCCTGCTCCGGTGGGTAGATGTTGATGTCGACGCCGGTTCCGAGCTCGAAGCTGGCCTTGATCGTCAGCCGCGGTGCGATGTCGACGTGCCAGTGGAACGGCTCGGCCCCGTGGGGAGCGGTGCGGACCCAGAGGTTCAGCTCCGGCGGCCCGTCGAAGCGGGCGGCGAGGGTCCGCATCGCGGTGGCGATCATCGCCGCCCCCCCCTCGTCCTGCTCGAACCGCGCGCTTTCCCGGCGCGGGATCACCCGCAGCTCGAACGGCGAGCGCGAGGCCCAGGGGCAGATCAGCGCCGCCTCGTCGTCGATTGCGACCAGGCGGTCCTGCCGCCGCACCTCCTCGACGAGGACGTCGCTGAGCAGCCCCGCCCCGGCGGTCCGTTCGCCGTAGGCGCCGGCCCGCTCGCGCTCGCGGGCTACCGCCGCTGGGACGAAGGGCAGGGCGTAGAGCTGGGCGTGGGAGTGCTCGAGCGAGGCACCGGCGCCGCCGCCCTCGTTGACGATCAGCTGCACATAGGAGGCGTCGGGATGGGCGCGCATCCGCTCGCGCCAGGTGGCGATCGCGACGGCGAATTGCTCGTCGCCGAGCTCTGCCATCGCGGTCACGTGCTCAGGCGAGTTGATCAAGACCTCGTGGGCGCCGCTCGCCGGCAGCGCGCTGAACAGGTCCGGTTCTCCCGCCCGTCGCGAGGCCAGCAGCGGATCACCGCTGCTCGAGAACGACCCCGCCTCCGCCCCCGGGCTTCCCTGAACTCGTGGTTCCTTACCCGCCTCAGAGGTGGGAAAAGAACCACGCGATTGGTCGGGGGGGTCGCCCAACGCGGGGTAGAGGTTGGGGACGACGCGCGTCTTCCAGCCCCAGGAGTCGGCCTCGCCGCCGTCGGGCCTCAGGGCGTAGAGCTCGGGCGGCGTGCGGTCCTCGCTCCCCTCGCAGAAGGGGCAGCTGTCGCGCTTGGCGACGCTGCCCTCCCCCTCGCGTGAACTCGCCGCGGCGCCGAACTGGTCCGGGCGCGCGGCGCGACCGGGGGCGAGGATCGTCCTCAGCCCCGACAGCTGGTCGATGCGGATCTCGGGCGCGCTCAGGAGCGTGAGGGTGGCAGATCGTCCGGCAGATCGGGCACCGATTCGACTGCCGGGGACGGCGGCGGCTCCGGCGGTTTGGGGGGCTTGGCCTTGCTGCCCCCGGTTTTGTGATCGGCGCGGCCGATGAACGGCTCGAGCACGTCCATCGGCAGCGGGAAGACGACCGTGGTGTTCTGGTTGGAGCCGATTTCGAGCAAGGTCTGCAGGTAGCGCAGCTGCAGCGAGGCCGGGTTCTGGCTGATGATGTCGGCGGCGTCGGTGAGCTTCTGAGCCGCCTGGTACTCGCCCTCGGAGTTGATGATCTTGGCCCGCCGCTCGCGCTCGGCCTCGGCCTGGCGGGCGATTGCCCGCTGCATCTGTTCGGGGATTTCGACGTCCTTGATCTCGACCGCGGTCACCTTCACGCCCCAGGGCTCGGTCGACTCGTCGATGATCTTTTGCAGCTCTTCGTTGAGCCGCTCGCGGTCGGAGAGGAGCTGATCGAACTCGGCCTTGCCGAGTACCGAGCGCAGCGCCGTCTGCGAGATCTGCGAGGTGGCGACAAGGAAGTCTTCGACCTCGACGATCGCTTTCTGCGGGTCGATCACGCGGAAGTAGGCGACCGCGTTGACGCCGGCGGGGACGTTGTCGCGGGTGATCACCTCCTGCGGCGGGATGTTGAGCGTCACCGTCCGCAGGTCGACCTTCACCATCCGGTCGACGAAGGGGATGAGGAAGATCAGGCCAGGGCCCTTCTGGGCAATCAGGCGGCCGAGCCGGAAGATCACCCCACGCTCGTACTCGCGCAGAATCCGGACCGAGGATCCGATCGCGATCAGGGCGAAGAACGCGAGGACGATGATGATCCCGCCGACAACCGCCATCAGCTGGCTCCTTCTTTAGGCGTCTCCGCGGCCTTGGGCTCGGGCCGAACCACCAGCGTCAGCCCGTCGACCGCCTCGACCCGGACTTTATCCCCCAGCGCGACCGGGGCTCCGCCGCTCGCCAGCCGCGCTCCCCAAAGCGTGCCCCGCATGAAGACCTTGCCGTCGGGGGCGATCGCCGAGCGCGCCTCGGCCAGCGCGCCGACCATCTCCTCGGTGCCGCCGCGGACCCGCTCGTCGCGCTGGGCGGAGACGACCTTGCGGGTGACGAAGTAGACGGTGATCGCGGAGACGATGCCGAGCGTGATCAGCGCAGCGCCGATTACGTCGCCGTCGCTGTTGTTGGAGTCGAGCGCGACCAGCCCGGCGGCGACCAGCCCGGCGACGCCGATCACCGCCAGCAGCCCGCCGGTTGGCAGCAGCAGCTCGGCGAGGAGGAGGCCGAAGCCGACGATGGCGATGATCGCGAACGCTTCCATCGCTTGATTATCCGCTTTCGCACTTGCCCTGCAGGGCGTATCGTCGAACGTCGGCTTCTAGCTCAGACTCCTTCGTATACGGGCCCTGCTTGAGGAAGCAGAGCTCGCCAGCGCGGTCGTAGAAGGCGGTGTCGGGGAGTCCGCCGACACCCCCCAACGAGGTGAGGATCTTGCCGTCGGGGTCGGTGTAGCTGGGATAGGAGAGCGGCGCCTCTGCGAGGAAGGTGGAGGCGGTGTCGTCGCCATCCTTGGAGTTGACGCCGACGAAGGCGACTCGCTTGCCGTAGCGGGCGGAGAGCTTCTGCAGGGTCGGGAACTCCTCTCGGCAGGGCCCGCACCATGAGGCCCAGACGTTGGTCACGATCGGGTAGCCCTTGAGCGCCGCGATCCGCTCTTCGTAGGCGTCGATGCCGCCATCGAGCAGCTGGTCGGCCTGCTCGTGCAGCGCCGCCAGCGGCGCCGGCGAGCCGGCCAGCGCGGCTACGTAGTCGGGGTGCTGACCGCCGTAGTCCTGCCCTGAGGAGGAGCCGCAGCCGGGGGCGATCAGGGCGAGGAGCGCGAATGCCGTGACCGCCACGCTTGAGGAACGTCGCCTAGTCATCCGATCCATGCTTACAATACGTACGTTCGGTTCGCGGTTCGCGAACAGCTGAGAGAACGTCGGGGGACGGTAGGTAGGAACTCCGGCAGCCTCGTTCACTCGCCCCAGCCGTGTGTCTGATGATCGGCGGGGGCAGACCCAGAAGCCTCCTATGGCCAAGACCAGTGATGTTGCCGCGATGGCGGCAGTTCCTTCAAGCGCCGAGATCGAGCGCGCGGCGGAGTTTGCCCGCGAGCCCTTCCTGCTCGACGGCGAGGGACCCGAGGCGCTGGCGCCGGGCACCGCTCGCCGCCGCGCCCTAGACGCGGCGCTGAACGAGCTCGACGGCGGCGCCGAGTACCCCTCGATCGAGTGGCGGCAGGACTTTTCGCTGCTACTCGGGCTCGAGCGGCTGCTGGCCGAGGAACCGCCGAAGCTGCGCGACGGGGCCGAACTCAACCCGCACCAGGTCGACGCGCTCTCGGGCACGCTGGCCGAGCTGATGGCCCAACAGCAGGTCGGAGGTGCCGACGGCGTCGCCGAGGACGGCGACGGGGCCGCCAGCACCGGCGCGGAGCCCGATACCGAGGAAACCGCCGTCGGCGGCGATAACGGCGCTGCTGAGATCGAGGACGAAGAGGACGAGGACCTGGAGCCCGACGAGGAGCCCCAGGACTGGGAGGAAGCCGCGGCCGAGGCGGATGAGGACGTGGTCGAGGAGGCGCCCGAGGACCCTGGCGCCGCCCGCCGTTTCTGGTTCGAGCACGCGACCGGCGCCGGCAAGACGGTTGCCGCGGTCGGCTTCATCGACGCGATCCGCACCGGCGGCGTCTTGATCCTCACCCACCGCCGCAACCTGGTCGACCAGTTCATCGGTGAGATCTCCGACCGTGGTTACAAAGAGCGGCTGCGGCCGCCGTTGCTCGACGGTCGCGACGACCCCGACGGCCCGGTCACGGTCGAGACCTACCAGTGGTTCGTCCGCAACTACAAGAAGATCTCCGACGCCTACTCGGTCGTCATCTGCGACGAGGCGCACACCGCGCTGGGCGAGAAAACCAGCGCCTGCATCCGCGCCTGGAACGGCCCCGTCTACATCGGGATGACGGCGACCGGGGCATTGATCGCCCGCCATGTCGCCGACCTCTTCCCGACCCAGACTTCGCGCTTCGACCTCGCCCAGGCGGCCCGCCGTGGTGTGATCTCGCCGCTGCGCTGCCTGCGGATCCCGCCCGGCCCCGGCGTGCGGACGATCGCCAAGGTGCCGTTGCGCAAAGGCGAGGTCGACCAGGACTTCGACCAGGAGGAGCTGGCGGCGCTGCTCGATCAGGAGCCGTTCAACGTTGCGATCGCCGATCTCTACCGCTCGCGCTTCCGCAAGGTGCCGGGCGTCCTCTACACGGCCGGTGTCCAGCACGCGAAGAACGTCGCCAAAGCCTTCCGCAACGCCGGCATCAACGCCCAGGCGGTCTCCGGCGAAACGCCGAAGCGCGAGCTGGCCGAGATCCTCGCCGGCTTCGAGCGCGGCGACGTCGACGTCCTCTGCAACGCGATGCTGCTGGCCGAGGGCTGGAACAGCCCGCGGGCGACGATCTGCATGCACCTGGCGCCGACCGCCTCGCGGCGGATCTACCAGCAGCGGGTCGGCCGCGTCACCCGGCGGGCGCCGGGCAAGGAGGCGGGTCTGGTGATCGACTTCGTCCACCCGGCGACGACCCACGACGAGACGATCGTCACCCTCCACAGCCTGCTCGACCGCGACGTCTACCGCGGCGGCGCGATCGTCGTCGGGCCGGTGCGGCGCGGGCGCGGGCGCAAGGTCCGGGTCGAGCGCCGGATCGTCCCCGTCTCCGACGTCGAGGAGAAGCGGACCGAGGTGCTGGAACGGGAGATCTGGCGGATCGCGGTCGAGAACCTCGACTACCCCGAGCAGCACGCCTGGGCGGCGCTGGCCGGGGCGCGGGTCTCGACCCCGGGCTGGCGCCGGGCGCGGGCGATGCTGCAGAACGACAAAACCAAGGAGCTGCGCCGCCGCTTCCTGCTGACCTGCGTGCAGCGCAACCGCAACGCGCAGTTGCGGCTGAAAGCGCTGGGGGAGATCGCCGACCTAGGCGACCCCGAGGCCTTTGACGACGCGATCGACATCGTCGGCACCTGGAGCCGCGAGGACAAGCGGGCGGGGACGAAGACGCTTCTGCAGGCGCTGGTCGACAAGCGGATCGGCCGCCGCGACCAGGCGCAGGCCTGGGTCTGGCGCCTTGCCTCCTACACCCGGGAACTTCACGAGGAGTACGCGGTGCAGCGCTGGCCGGAGACCAAGCGCCTGCTCGGCCTGCTGGTCAACTCCTCCGGTCGCGCCCACGGGCGCAACGCCCGTCGACTGGTCCACGCCTCGCGCAAACAAGATCGGCGGCTGGCGGTGGCGTTGCTCGCCGCCGCGGTTTCGCACACCCCGGAGGGCGAGGAGGTGCTGCGCGGGGCGCGGATGCGGATGGCGAGGAAACCCTCGGCGGTCGCGCGCGAGCTGTTGCGGAACTTCCCCAAAGGCGGCAAGCGGCGGCGCAAACGCGGCAAGCGCAACGGGGCGCAGGGCGAGAACGGCAACACTCCCGGCGGGTCCGAGCAGGCGACGAACGGCGAGAAGAAGTCGAAACCGAAACGGCAGCGCAAACGCGCGGCCAAGCCGGATGTCGATTCAGGTGCGGGTGAGGTGGATCTCGCCGGCACCGAGAGCGATGCGCTCGCCGGAGGGGACGACGACGAGCAGGTAGCCGCGGTCGTCGACTCCGTCGGCGACGCCTGAGCCGCCCTCCCAGGCGATCTCGCGCCCGCGCAGGGCGTCGCGCTGGCGCCAGGCGGTGAGGACCGCCTGCTGATCGGTGCCGAGCCAGTGCTCGAGGCGACGGTTGAGCGCATCAGCCGCCGCGGTTTGTAACCCAGCGGGT
This sequence comes from Solirubrobacterales bacterium, assembly GCA_035472275.1. Classification (GTDB taxonomy): domain Bacteria; phylum Actinomycetota; class Thermoleophilia; order Solirubrobacterales; family 70-9; genus VAYN01. The sequence continues at coordinate 36,711 of DATIPH010000026.1, read as the reverse complement.
GACAAAGTGCAATCGCTGCCGGGGAATAGGGAGGTGGCGGTCTCGCGCAGCTCGGGCGGGAACTCGTCGCGGCCGACCGCGAGGTTGAGGCCGACGCCGATCACCGCCCAGCCGTCCTGAGGGCGGGCCTCGATCAGCACGCCGGCCAGCTTGCGGCCGTCGATCTGGACGTCGTTGGGCCACTTGACCCCGCAGCGCGAGCCGGGCTCCAGCTCCTCAGCCGCCTCGCAGACGGCGAGGGGGACTGCCAGCGGCAAGAGCGCGTCGGTCGCGCCCAGTGGCCGCACGATCGCCGAGTAGAGGAGGGCCTTGCCGGGTGGGCCGGTCCAGCCGCGCCCCTGGCGGCCGCGCCCCTCGGTCTGCTCGCCGGCGGTGACCACGGTCCCGTGCGGTGCGCCCGCGACGGCCAGCTCACGGGCGCGGGTGTTGGTGGAGTCCGTCCGCGCGTAGTGCCGGTGCGGAGCTCCGAACGTTCCCCCCCGCTGAGTTTGCACTGTGTCGTCCATAGCCCTACAAAACGCAAACTCAGCGGGGTTGTGCGTCCTGCAGGAGGGCTTGGAGCAGGCCATCGATGTCGTGGCGCTCGGCCTCGACGTCGACCTCGAGGCCGGCGGCACGGACGGCGTCGCTCGTCACCGGCCCGATCGAGACGATCCGGGCTTGGCTCGGGAAGCGGTCGCCGAGCGCCTCGGTCAGGTTGGTGACGGTCGAGGAGGAGGTGAAGGTGACGTAGTCGGCGCCCTGGGCGGACTCCACTGCCTCAGCGTCCGGCTCTTCGCGGACCGTCTCGTAGAGGGCGACTACGTCGACCTCGGCGCCGCGCTGCTCGAAGTATTCGGGGAGGACGTCGCGAGCGTCGGCGGCGCGGGCGACGAGCACGCGGCGGCCCTCGACCGGGACCTCGCCGAGGACCTCGATCAGCCCCTCGGCGACGAAGCGCTCGGGGACGACATCGGCGCTGATCCCGCGCTTGGCGAGCGCCCGTGCCGTTCCAGGGCCGATCGCCGCCACGGTGACGCCGGCGAGCGCGCGCGAGTCGAGGCCGGCCGCGGCCAGCGCCTCGAACAGCAGCCGCACGCCGTTCGGGCTGGTCAGGCAGAGGAGCGAGTATTGACCGATCTCCGCCGCTGCCGTTCGCACATCCTCGGCCTCCAGTCGCGGCTCGATCCGGATCGCCGGCAGCTCGACGACTTCGGCGCCGAGCTCGCGCAGGGTCGCGGCGAGGCCGCTGGCCTGGGCGCGGGCGCGGGTGACGACGACGGTGCGGCCGTGCAGGGGCCGGCGCTCGAGCCAGGCGAGGTCGGCGCGGCGGGCGGCGACCGGGCCGACGACGATCAGCGCCGGCGCCTTCACCGCCGCCAGCTCGACCGCCTCGTGAATCGTCCGCAGCGTCGCCTCGACCGTCCGCTGGGCGGGCCAGGTGCCGCGTTCGATCGCGGCCGCCGGCTCCTCCGGGTCGCGGCCGCCGGCGATCAGCGCCGCCGCGTTCTCGCCCAGCCGTTTGACGCCCATGTAGAAGACGAGGGTGCCGGGGAAGGCGGCGAGGGCAGGCCAGTCGAGTGCGCTCTCCCCCTTGTCGGGGTCCTCGTGGCCGGTGACGAAGGCGACCGCGGAGGCATCGTCGCGGTGGGTGACGGGGATGCCGGCGTAGGCGGTGGCGGCGACCCCGGCGGTCACCCCGGGGACGACCTCGAACTCGACCCCGGCGGCGCGCAGCGCTTCGCCCTCCTCGCCGCCCCGGCCGAAGACGAACGGGTCGCCGCCCTTGAGGCGGACGACGCTGCGCCCATCCTGCGCCGCTGCGATCAGTCGCTCGCCGATCTCCTCCTGCGGCACCGAAGGCACCCCGGGTTGCTTGCCGACGTAGACGAGCTCGGCGTCGGCGCGGGCGCCGCTGAGTGCTCCCGGGGGGATCAGGCGGTCGTAGAAGACCGCGTCGGCGGAGGCGATCAGCGCCAACGAGCGCGCCGTCATCAGCCCCGGGTCACCGGGCCCGGCACCGACCAGGTAGACGATCCCAGCGCGGGCCGTCATTGCGCGGTTCCTTTTGGTCGGTATGCGTCCACAAGGAACCACGCGATGGTCACGTCGCGCCCTCCGCCCGCTCGAGCAGCTCGGCGGCGCCGGCGTTCAGCAGCCGGCGGGCCAGCTCGAGGCCGGTTTCGGTCGCTTCCTCAGCCTCGCCTTCCACTTCGTCGCGCAGCCACTCGCTGCCGTCGGGGAGGCCGATGAAGGCGCGCAGCGTCAGGCGCTCGCCCTCGGTCTGGGCATGGACGCCGATCGGGGTCGAGCAGCTTGCCTGCAGCGGTGCCACCGCGGCCCGCTCGGCGGTCAGCTCCCGCATCGAGTCGAGGTCGGTGATGCCCTCGACGGCAGCCAGCGTCTGCTCGTCGCCGCTGCGGATCTGGACCGCGAGTGCGCCCTGGCCAGGCGCCGGCACCATCGTCTCGACCGGCAGGGCGAACCCGATCTCCGCCTCGCGGCCGAGCCGGCGCAGGCCGGCAGCGGCGAGGACGATCCCGTCAAGGTCGCCCTCGGCGAGCTTGCGCAGCCGGGTGTCGACGTTGCCGTGCAGCTCCTCGACCCGCAGGTCAGGCCGCACCGCCAGTAGCTGGGCGCGGCGGCGCAGGCTCGCGGTTCCCACCCGCGCCCCCTCGGGCAGGTCCTCAAGCGAGGCACCAGACCCGATCCAGACATCGGCGGGGTCCTCGCGCCGCGGCACCGCTGCGATCTCGAGGCCCGCCGGCATCTCGCCCGGCAGGTCCTTGGCCGAGTGGACGCCGATCTCCGCTGCGCCGTCGAGCAGCGCCCCCTCGACTCCGCGCACGAAGCGCGACTTGTCGCCGGGCTCGCCGTTCGAAGCGACCTCGACCAGCTCAGCGCCGCCCAGTATCTCGGCGACCTGCCGTGCTTGGGTCAGGGCGAGCGTGCTCCCCCGAGTCGCGATCCGCAGCGCCACGCGCTCTAGTTTGACTTGCGGCGCAACTCGGTGACCTTGCCCCGGCCGTCGGCCTCGGGGACGGTCGTAACGTCGAGGCCGAACAGCTCTCGCAGGGCGCTGACGTAGTTGTAGGCCTCCTCCTCGCCGGCGGAGCGCCGCATCCGCACCGTCGGCTCGTGCAGGAGGCGCGAGGCGACCGCTTTCGCCATCGCCTCCATCCGCTCGCGGTCAGCTTCGCCTAGCCCCTCCCAGCGATTCTCGTTCTCGGCCAGGATCCGGCGCACGACCTCGTCGCCGCGCTCGCGCAGGGCGGTGATCGTCGGCACCACCTCGAGCGAGGCGAGCCAGCGCTCGAAGCGGTCGAGCTCGGCCTCGATGATCAGCTCCGCCCGCCGCGCCTCGGCCTCGCGGCCGGAGGCGTTGCGTTCGACGATCTGCTGGACGTCGTCGATGTCGTGCACGCTGACGCCTGCGATCTCGCGGCAGGCCGGCTCGATGTCGCGGGGGACAGCGATGTCGATCGCCAGCAACGGTCGCCCCTTGCGCTCGTCCATTACCAGCGCCAGCCCGTCCTTCTCGATCACGTGGTGGGGCGAGTTGGTGGCGGAGACGACGATGTCGGCCTCCTGCAGCTGTGTCGGCAGCTCCTCGAAGCGGACCGCGGTGCCATCGAAGCGCTGCGCCAGACCGATCGCGCGGTCGTAGTGGCGGTTGGCGACGAAAACGGTGTCGACCCCCTGCGCGGTGAGCGCGCGGGCGACGAGTTCGGCGGTCTCGCCGGCGCCGACCATCAATACCCGGCGCTGGGAGAGGTCGCCGAGTGCGCGGCGGCCGAGCTCGACCGCGACCGAGGGAATCGAGACCCCCGCTTCGCTGATCCCGGTCTCCTCGCGGGCGCGGCCGCCGGCTGAGAGGGCGCCACGGAAAAGGCGGTTGAGGATCGGCCCGGTCCCTCCCTCGACCAACGACAGCTCGTAGGCGCGTTTGACCTGACCCTGGATCTCGGCCTCGCCGAGGATCATCGAGTCGAGGCCGGCGGTGACCCGCATCAGGTGCCGGGAGGCTTCGCTGCCGCGCAGGCTGTAGAGGTGGCCGAGCAGCTCCGTCGGCCGGATATCAGCCTGGCGGGTGAGGACTCCAAGCGCCTCCGACTCCGCCTCGACCGGGTCGGAGACGATCAGGTAGAGCTCGGTCCGGTTGCAGGTCGAGATCGCCGCCGCCTCGTGGATCCCGGCTGCCGAGGTCAGCTCGCCGAGGGCGCTGACGGCGCGCCCCTCGGTCAGAGCCAGGCGCTCGCGCAGGTCCAGCGGTGCGGTCTTGTGGGAGACGCCGAGGGCGAGCAGCTCTGACATCAGGCGCTTACCTCTTCTTTCGCATCGGCCTTGCGCTCCTCGGCGAAGCTCGCAACCTCCTTCAATTCACGCTCGATCCGCGCCACTTTCGAGGCCATGATCGAGACGTAGATCACCAGCAGGACGACGAAGACGACGTAGGCGCCGGCGACGTACTTGCCGGCCTCGTCGAGCGGCAGGGCGGGGGCGTCGGCCAGCAGCGCCAGCATCAGCTCACCTCCGGCGCGATCCGGGAGCTGGCCCCCGAGCCGGGGGCGTCGAGGGCACGGCGCAGGCGCTTGACCTGGCCGGAGGCGCTCTTCGCTGCCAGCTCGAACTTGACCAGCGTCACCCAGAGCAAGGCGAAGGCAGCCAGGCAGCAGAGGAAGGTGAACATCATCGAGCCCGGCAGGCCGCCGTTGGCGGTGCCGAAGGTGCGTGGGTGCACGAGGCTCTGCGCCATCCGCACCGCCATAAAGTTGAGCGGGACGAAGGCGCCGGCGGTGACCGCGAAGACCGATGCGTAGCGGGCCTGGCGGTCGCGGTCCTCGATCGCGTAGCGGAAGGGGTAGTACGTGCAGTAGAGGAGGAAGACGATCAGGAAGCTGACCAGCGTCGGCTCGTCCCAGACCCACCAGTGCCCCCAGGAGGCCTTCGCCCAGATCGCGCCGGTGATGAGGACGGCGACGCCGAAGATGACCGAGAGATGGATCGAGACGTACGAGTAGGCGTCCCACTTCGAGTTGCCGCTGCGCAGGTGGGCGATCGCGAAGACGCCGCCGACGATGAAGCCGACCAGCGCCGTGATCGCCAACGGCACGTGCAGGTAGAAGATCTTCTGGATGAAGCCCTGGTCGGCGTCGAGCGGCGCGTAGAAGAAGACCAGCGAAAGCGACAAGGCGAGCATCGCCACGGTGGCGATCGAGAGTGGTCTCAGTCCTTTGCCGTACATGCCTCAGAGAGGGGTGGGGGCGATCGGAGCCGGTCAGTCCTCGAGCAGGAAGTCGAATACCGCATAGCCGACCAGGCCGAAGATCAAATCGTATAGGCCGAGCACTATCAGCCAGGTTCCGAAGCGGTGGTAGCCGGGTCCGCCCAATGCCAGCAGGGGCTCGGTGGCGCCGGTGGCAGCGATCATCAACGGCACGATCAACGGCAGCAGAACCAGCGGCACCAGCAGGTCGCGGGCGCGGGAGTTGACCGCCATCGAGGAGATCAGGGTGCCGGTCGCGGCGAGGCCGAAGTCGGCCAGCAGCAGGACCGAGATTAACGGCACCAGGGCCGAGACCGAGTCGAGGAAGAAGAGGGCGAAGATCGGCACCGCGATCAGCTCCAGCGCCAGCAGGTAGATCATCAGCGCCGCGACCTTGGCGGTGAAGAGGACGCTGCGGTCGATCGGGGCAAGGCGGATCGCGTCGAAGCCGCCCTCCTCGCGCTCGGCGACGAAGAGGCGGTTGATTCCGAGCACAGCGGCGAACAGCAACGTCGCCCACAGGACGCCGGAGGCCAGGCTGCCGGAGAGTTGGGTGCGGTCGAGCCCGAAGCGGAAGATGATGAAAGTGGTGACGGCGAACAGCGCCATCGCCGGCAGCGACTGCAGGGTGCGCAGCTCCGAGCGCAGGTCCTTGGCGAGGATCGCCGCGAAGGCGACGCGGGAGGGAGTCACGAGACCCTCGCGACTTCGCCGATCCCGAGCCGCAGCACCTGGTCGGCCTCGGGCAGGTGGCGGTCGGGATCGTGGGTGACGACGACGCGGGTGTGGCCCTGGCTGGGGCCGATCAGGTCGTGGGCAAGCTCGCGCCCCTCGACGTCGAGGTTGGAGTCGGGCTCGTCGAGCAGCAGCAGCTCGGGCTCGTGGAGGACGCAGCGGCAGATCGCCAGCCGCTGGCGCATCCCGGCGGAGAGCTCGGCGACGCGCTCGTCGGCGCGGCGCTCCATCTCGGTCGCCGCCAGCAGCTCGTCGATCCGCGCGTCTGCGGTGGCGCCGTCGACGCCGTGCAGGCGGGCGTGGAAGCGCAGGTTCTCGCGCCCGGAGAGGTCGCGGTAGAGCAGCGGCTCGTGGCCGAGGTAGCCGATCCGGCCACGCAGCTTCCAGGCCTCGCGCGGCAGCGAGCAGCCGAGCACGCTGACCTCACCGCCGCTCGGGCGCAGCAGCGTCGCCAGCACCCGCAGCAGCGTCGACTTGCCGGCGCCGTTGGGGCCGAGCACGACCAGGGACTCGCCGGCGCCGAGCTCGAGGTCGACCCCTTCGAGGGCGGTGCGGTCGCCGTAGTCGCGGCGCAGCCCGACCAGACGCAGCGCAAAGCTGGGGCTGGAATTCTCCATCGTGGGGAATTGTGAAGGTCCCGGGCCGACCAAGCCGAAAAGGGCCGCATGAACACCACCAAGAAGATCGCCCCACTTCTAGCCGCGAGCGCCGTCGTCGCGCTGATTGCGGCCCTCGGCGCCGGGTCGGCCACGGCGACCCGCACGATCAAGGTCCCCGCGCAGATCTCGATCAAGAGCAACGACCTCAAGTTCACCGGCACGGTCACCGCCGGCAAATACGAACCGTGTATCCAGCAGCGAAAAGTGATCCTCTACAAAGTCGTCAGCGGCGGCCCCGACCAGGCCGTGGGTGAGACCAGGACCAGCCTCAAAGGCACCTACTCGATCGTCCCGCAGGGGTCCGCCGGGATCTCGCTCGCGCGCTTCTACACCAAGGTGCGCAAGCTCAGCGAAGGCACCGCCGGCACGATCTACGTCTGCAAGGCCGCCCGCTCGAAGACGGTCGGCGCCAACACCTGAGTCCGCTCAGCGACCGAGGGTGCGGCGCCCGACCTTGAGCAGCGGCGCCGCGCCCTCGCGCAGGGCGCGACTGCGTAGCTGCCCCTTGCCGTAGAGGATCTTGGCCGAGGCCCGCACCGCTTCGCCCAGGGTGCGGTCGTAGGGGTGCCACCAGAAGTCGCGGGTGAGGCCCGGCTCCCAGGCGTTCATCTTGATGTTGACGCACTCATAGAAGCCGAATTTCGAGTGCGAGCGGCCGAGGCCGGAGTCCTTGACGCCGCCCCAGGCGCACTGGCAGGCGCCGTGGCTGAAGGAGTGGTCGTTGATCCAGACCATCCCCGATTCCAGCCGCCGCGCGATCCGCTCGCCGCGCTGGCGGTCCTTGGTCCAGACCGAGGCGCCGAGGCCGAACTGGGAGTCGTTGGCGAGGTCGATCGCCTCCTGCTCGGAGTCGACTACGACGATCGGCAGGACCGGCCCGAAGATCTCCTCGCGCATGATCCGCATCTGGTGGGTGACGCCGGTGAGGACCGTGGGGGCGATGAACTTGCCGGCGAAGCCGGGCACCTCCGTCGGCCCGCCGCAGTGTTTGGTGGCGCCGGCGCCGACCGCGTCGTCGATTAGCTCGGCGACGATCCCGTACTGGCCGGCCGAGGTCATCGGGCCAATTTCGGTCTCCCACTCGAGCGGATCGCCGAGCCGCATCCGCTCCGCCTCGCGGGCGACGCCGGCGACGAAGCGCTCGGCGACCTCGCGCATTACGTAGACGCGCTCGATCCCGGAGCAGGTCTGGCCGGCGTTGGCGAAGCCGCCCCAAATGGCGCCGGAGACGGCGTTGTCGAGGTCGGCGTCGGCGCAGACGATCATCGGGTCCTTGCCGCCCAGCTCGAGGACGCTGCCCTTGAGAGCCGAGGCGCAGACCTCGCCGACGTGGCGGCCGACCTCGACCGAGCCGGTGAAGAAGACCTTGCCGACGTTGGAGCGGGCCAGCGCCTCGCCGACCGCGCCGCCGCCGTGAACTACCCGGACCAGGCCCTCGGGCAGGCCGCCCTTCTCGAACACGGCGCGGATCCGCTCGCCCAGTAGCGGCGTCAGGCTCGCCGGCTTGAGGACGACGCCGTTGCCCGCCATCAACGCGATCGCGACCTCGCCGAAGGGGATCGACCAGGGGTAGTTCCAGGGCGCAATCACGCCGACGACGCCGATCGGCTCATAGGAGAAGTGACCGCTCTTGGAGAGGGTGAAGGCTTGCGTCATTCGCACCTTCTCGTCAGCGAGGATCTTCGGCCCCGCCTTCGCGCACCAGTGCAGGGCGTCGACCGTCGGCAGCAGCTCCATCGTGTAGGCCTCGGTCCGCGGCTTGCCCTGCTCACGGACCAGCAGCTCGGCGATCTCGTCGATGTCGTCGAGCAGCGCGTCGGCCGCGCGGCGCATATACGTGGCGCGGGTCTTCAGCGGCAGCTCGGCCCAGGCGGGCTGGATCCGGGCGACGTCGTCGACCACGCCCTGCACCTGCTCCGGCGTGATCGTCGGCACGCTCCCCACGAGCTCTCCCGTGGCTGGGTTGAACGACTCAAGGGTGGACAGGGACGGCGGTGACTGCGTGGCGCTCTCCATGAGAGCGAGTTTAGGGGCGGGGAGGGAGGGCGAGGGGGATAGTCGGCACAAGCGCAGCCCTTGGGCCTTGATCAATCGCAGTAGATCGAGAGCCTCCGCATTCACTTGGCGCGAAACCGTCTACGGGGTTCCGCACTGCGGGGCTGCCCAGGTCCGTTTCCGCCGCAGCGAGCCGCCGCCGCCATTTTCATACGCCGTCACGCTTGAGCTACTCGAGGGCGGCGAGTGGCACACCGTGAGGCTCTGGGACAACGCCCACGGCGCAGACGAGCACCATGAGCACGCCTACACCCAAGCCGGAGAGAAGCAGGATGCCGTCATCTTGGTCTTCGGCTCGACGAACGAAGCGATGGCCGCCGCAATCGACAAAGGCAGAGAAGAAGCACGACAGATCGTGAGACAATGGAGAGCGTCATGAGCCGGACCAAGACGACGACGGATGATCTGATCCGCGAGCGGGCGATCGCCTGGGGGCAGAGCGACGAATTCGCCGACCGATACCCAAACCGGTCCTTTTTCCTTGCCGCCGATAGCCCCTATTTGGATGAGCACACTCGCCGGGCCTTCTCCGAAGGCCACCCCGTCGTGCTCGTCTTCCCCAACGGCGATGAGGTAGTGATCGAGCCCGGCGAGAACGGCATGCTCCCGCGCGTCGAGGTCCGCGACTCCGACGGCCAGCCGCTCGCCGCTTAGCCCGCCACCCACTTCCTCATACTCCGCCTGATGGCGGATCAGCTATTTGACACCGGTCCCGACGAGACGTCGGCGTCCACGGGACAGGCGCCGCTTCCCGGCGCTCCGCTGGCGGTTCGGATGCGGCCGCGCTCGCTCGACGAGCTGATCGGGCAGGAGCACGTCGTCGGTCCCGGCTCGGCCCTGCGGGCGGCGATCGAGTCCGGCAAGCCCCACAGCGCGATCCTCTACGGGCCGCCGGGGGCGGGGAAGACGACGCTGGCGCGGATCGCGGCGGCGGGGGCCGAGGGTGCCTTCGAGGAGGAGTCAGCGGTCAACGCCGGCAAGGCCGAGATCCGCGCCGTGATCGAGCGGGCGCGCGAGCGGCGCCGCGCCAGCGGCCGACCGACGATCCTCTTCCTCGACGAGATCCACCGCTTCAACAAGGCCCAGCAGGACGCGCTGCTGCCGGCGGTCGAGGAAGGGCTGCTGACGCTGGTCGGCGCGACCACCGAGAACCCCTTCTTCGAGGTCAACTCGGCATTGCTCTCGCGGGCTCAGATCTACGAGCTGAAGCCGCTCGAGCCCGGTCAGGTCGAGGAGCTGTTGCGGCGGGCGCTGGCCGATCCCGAGCGGGGCCTTGGCGCATCGCCGACGCCGGTCGCCGACGCCGCTCTGACGATGCTCGCCGAGCGCTCCGGCGGCGATGCCCGAGTCGCGCTCTCGGCGCTCGAGCGGGCCGCGGAGCGGGCGCAGGGCAAGGAGATCGACCTGGCGGCGATCGAGGACGCGCTCCAGCGCAAGGCGATCGACTACGACCGCCAGGGGGATCGCCACTACGACTTCGTCTCCGCCTGGATCAAGGCGACCCGCGGCTCTGATGTCGACGCCTCGCTCTACTACCTGGCGGTGATGCTGGAGGGGGGAGAGGACCCGCGTTTCATCGCTCGGCGAATGGTGATCCTCGCTTCCGAGGACATCGGCAACGCCGACCCGCAGGCGCTGCTCGTCGCCGACGCCGCCGCCCGCGCGGTCGACCGCGTTGGCCTGCCCGAGTGTGCGCTCAACCTCGCCCAGGCCACCGTCCACTTGGCGCTGGCGCCGAAGTCGAACGCCTCATATAAGGCGCTCGCCGCGGCCCGTGCCGAGGTCCGTGCCAACGGCGCCAAGACCCCACCCGACTACTTGCGCGACGCCCACTATCCCGGCGCCGAAACGCTCGGTCGCGGCAGCGGCTACCGCTACGCGCACGACCAGCCGGGCGGTGTCTCCGACCAGCCGCTGTTGCCGCCGGAGCTCGAGGGCGCCAGCTTCTACGAACCGACCGACCGCGGTTTCGAGGCCGAGCTCGGGTGCCGTCTCGAGGAGCTCCGAAAAAAACTGGGCAAGTCGTAAAACGCGGCGCAACTTCACCGGTATCGCTGGGTTTCATAGTCGGCTTTCCAAGCTAGAGCCAGGGAGAGCCGACACACCACCGGCCGGAGGCCTGGACTGGGGGCCTCCGGCCGGGATTTACACAGGGGGGAGAGGGCGCCGAGAGAACTGGGCTCGGCGCCCTCCATTTATCCCGGGTCCGGCCCGGGTGCCGGGGCCGATCGCCTAATGTGAACGAATGGCGACGGGCGATCCAAAGCTGCGCCTTGGCGGGATGGCGCTGCGCAACGGTCTGCTGATCCACGGTCCGACCCACTGGGCGGCCGCGGTCCGGCGCCGCGACGGCGCGATCGAGGTCGCCTCGGCGCCGAAACCGGAGCTCGCCCCGGGCCTGGTGGCGAAGGTGCCGGGCCTGCGCGGGCCGTTGAAACTGGCCGAGGCGATGGCCGTGCTGCCGCTGGTGCGGCGGCGGCTGCCGCCCGCCCGGCTCCCGTTCGAGGACTGGCGGGTGATCACTGCCGTCGGGACGACGATGGCGGCAACCGGCCTGCTGCGGCGCTGGGCGCCCTCCTCGGCGCTGCGCGAGGGCTTTGCCCAGCTCGTTGGCGTGGTGCCGGCGGCGGTGGCGTTGATGGACCGCGACCTCGCCGCCTACCACGGCGTCGAGCACAAGGCGATCGCCGCCTACGAGCAGGGGATTGAGGACGTCGCCTCGGTGCCGAAAGAGCACGATCGCTGCGGCTCCAACCTGATCGTGCCGATGATGCTGCTCTCGGCCGGCGGCACGGCGCTGCTGGAGCGGCTGGTCGAGCAGCCGAGCCAGGTCTCCCGCGCCGCCGTCGGACTCGGTGGCGCCTCGATCGCGGTTGAGATGTTTGCCTGGTCCGATCGCCACCACGGCGACCCGTTAGCCGAGGCCTTCCACGCTCCCGGCCGCGAGATCCAGCGCCACTGGGCGACCAAGGAGCCGACTCCCGAGCAGCTCGAGGTCGGCCTCGCGGCGATGGCCGAGATCCTGCGCGTCGAGCAGGGTGGGGCCGGCGAGTCCGGGCTGCCGCCCGCCGCATAGACTGGCCGCCGTGTTCGGAAGGATTGACCACATCGGTGTCGCCGTCGAGGACATCGACGCCGCCCTTGCCCTCTACGAGCAGGGCTACGAGATGCCGCTCGTCCACCGCGAGACGGTGACCGAGCAGGGCGTCGAGGCGGTTCTGCTCGATGTCGGCGACGGCCACGTCGAGCTGCTGGCGCCGCTCGGTCCCGACACCCCAGTCGGCAAGTTCATGGCCAAGAACGGGGCCGGTCTGCACCACGTCGCTTACGCGGTCGACGACATCGACGCCACCCTGGAGCGGATCGCCGCCGCCGGGATCAAGCTGATCGACACCGAGCCGCGGATCGGCATCCGCGAGAGCCGAGTCGCCTTCCTTCACCCCCGCTCGACCGGCGGGGTGCTGACCGAGATCGTCGAACCCGCGGGAGGGCACTGATGGCAGACGCACAACGAGTCGAGATCGGATTCGAAGGCGGCCAGGTGATCTCCGCCCGGCTTGCCGAGGACGACCTCAAGGACCTGCGCAAGCAGCTCGAGAAGGGCGGCTGGCACGACTTGCACACGGAGGACGGCGTGATCGCCGTCTACCTTGGCAAGGTCGCCTTTCTGCGGATCGAGTCCGGCGCCAGCCGCGTCGGCTTCGGCTCGGTCGAGTGAGCCGAGCGCGTCTGCTAGCGGGCGCCGCGTCCGCGGCGGTCATCGCGGCGGCGTTCTGGTGGCGCAAGAACCCGTCGGCCTGCCCCTACGGGCAGCGCTTCTGGGTCGAAGCCCCGCACCCGATCATCACCAGGGACCGGCTGCGCTCGGTCCTGCGTCCCCAGCCCGGCGAACGGCTGCTGGAGATCGGCGTCGGCACCGGCTACTACAGCCATGAGATGGCGGAGTGGGTCGGACCCGAGGGCACGCTTGAGCTCTTCGACCTGCAGCAGGAGTTCCTCGACCACGTGATGCGCGGCGCCACCGAGCGCCAGCTCACCAACCTCGTCCCAACCCGGGGCGACGCGACGGCACTGCCCTACGAGGACGCCTCGGTCGATGCCGTCGTGCTCACCGCCGTTCTCGGCGAGATCCCCGACCGCGACGCCGCCCTGGCCGAGATTCGACGCGTGCTGAAACCCGAGGGCCGCCTCGTCGTCGGCGAGCTGTTCGGCGATCCTCACTTCACGACCGGGTCTAGTCTGGAGCGGCTCGGAGCGACGGCCGGCCTGCGCTTCGATGAGCGTTCCGGCAACTGGTTCGGGTTCTTCGCGCGGCTTTCTCCGGTTTAGGGTCCTAATTAGGGATCAGGGTTTGGGGGAGGGTCCGGTGCCCGTCTACCTTCGCTGGGATTTCTGCCTCTAAGTGCTTGATCTCTCGCTGACGGGCACTGCAGAAATCAGGACGCCGCTCGTACGACGGGCACCGGACCCTCCAACCGAAATCGAGATTCCGAATTGGGAGGTAGGCGGAGCGGAGCCGGCCAAGGATCGGAGAGCTTGGAGGGCTCGGCGCCGACCCCGTCTTTCTGAAGCTTCAAAGAGACGGCGGCCCGCTGTCTCTCGGAAGCTCTTCCGCTCACGGAAGCTGCTGACCTTAGGAGCGGAGATGAGATTTGTTGGGAGGGGTGGGGTATGCCCTCCCGGCGAACTGTGCAGAAGGAGAGGGGCACCAAGAGGCGACAGCCGCCTTTCTCTTCAGCGACGCCGTGCGAGCCGGGAGGGCATACCCCACCCCTCCACGCCGACTACCCGTCCAACGCCTTGGTCAGCAGCTCGTGCAGCTGCGCGCGCTCTCCCTGGCTGAGGTTGCCGAGGACCTCGTCCTCGAGCGTCTCCAGCTTGCGCTCGGCCTCCTCCAGCGCGGCGAGGCCGGCCGGGGTGATCTCGACGATGTGGCGGCGGCGGTCCTGCGGGTCGCGGCGGCGCTCGACGTAGCCGGCGTCGTCGAGGTCGTTAAGCAGAAGCACGCAGTTGTTGGGGTCGAGCATCAGCATCTGACCCAGTCCCTGCTGCAGGCAGCTCTCGTTGTCGCGCAGGTGGTCGAGTGCGATCAGCTGCTTGAGGCGCATGCCGATCACGTCCTCGGTCGCGCGCCGGTAGACGACCCGCGAGAGCTGGGTCAGAAGTCCAATCGATCCGGTTGCCGTTGCTGGATTCATGGCTATTCCATCTATTGATCGTCAATTGTTATGGATCTTAACGCATCCATTGATAGTCCCTGATACAGTGATCATCCCATGTCACTTATGAATAACAGCCTAACCAAAGCTTCTGCCAACTCCAACTCCGAGGGCAACCGCTGGGTCGCCCTCATCGTCCTCTGCGTCGGGATGCTGATGATCGTCCTCGACGCCACCATCGTCAACGTCGCCCTGCCGTCGATCCAGGACGACCTCGGCTTCTCTCAGTCCAGCCTTGCCTGGGTCGTCAACGCCTACCTGATCGCCTTTGGCGGCTTGCTCTTATTGGCCGGGCGTCTCGGCGACCTCCTCGGGCGTCGCAGCGTCTTCCTCGTCGGCCTCACTGTCTTCACCCTCGCTTCCCTCGCCTGCGGTCTAGCCCAGAGCGAGGCTGTGCTCGTCGCCGCTCGCTTCATCCAGGGCGTCGGCGGCGCCCTCACCTCCGCCGTGATCCTGGGAATGATCGTGACGATGTTCCCGGAGCCGAGCGAGCAGGCGAAGGCGATTGGCGTCTACAGCTTCGTCGCCTCGGCCGGCGGCTCGATCGGGCTGCTGCTCGGCGGCGTCCTGACCGAGGCCATCTCCTGGCACTGGATCTTCTTCGTCAACCTGCCGATCGCCGTGGTCACCGGCCTACTGGCGCTGCGGCTGCTGCGCAAAGATCGCGGTCTCGGTTTCTCTCAGGGGGCCGACGTCCCTGGCGCGCTGCTGATCGTCTCAGCACTGATGATCGGCGTCTACGCGATCGTCGAGGTGCCCAACTACGGCTGGGCCTCGGCCCACACTCTCGGCTTCGGCGCCGGCGCTCTGGCCTTGTTTGCGGGCTTCGTCGTCCGCGAGATGCGGGCGGCGCTGCCGCTGGTGCCGTTGGGGATCTTCCGCTCGCGCAACCTGGCGGGCGCGAATGTGATTCAAAGCTTGATGGTCGCGGGGATGTTCGGGATGTTCTTTCTCGGCGCCCTCTTCCTGCAGCGCGTGCTCGGCTTCACCTCGCTCGAGGTCGGCCTCGCCTACCTGCCGGTGACGGGACTGATCGGTCTGCTCTCGCTTGGGTTCTCGGCCAAATTGAATCTCCGGTTCGGGCCGCGGGCGACGCTGTTGCCGGGCCTGGTCTCGATCGCCGCCGGCCTGCTGCTGCTCTCACAGATCTCGGTCGACGGCAGCTACTGGTCCGAAGTGCTGCCGGCGATGGTCCTGATCGGCGCCGGCGCTGGGCTCTCGTTCCCGTCGCTGATGAGTCTGGCGATGGGTGGCGTCGCCCCCCAGGAGGCGGGCCTCGCTTCCGGCCTCGTCAATACCAGCCTTCAGGTCGGCGGTGCCCTCGGGCTCGCGGTTCTGGCGACGCTGGCGACGAACCGCAGCACGGACCTGCTCGCCAACGGCGATTCCGCCGCCGAGTCCCTGACCAGCGGCTACCGGCTCGCCTTCCTGATCGCCGCCGGGCTGGTTGCCGTAGCGGTGGCCGTCGCGGCACTGGTGCTGGAGCCGGTTGGCGAACAACAAACGGAGGAGGGTGGCGAGGCAGCTGAGCTGCCGGAGCCAGCCTTCTCCTCGGAGGCCGTCTAGGGGGCTAGGGCCCTCCGCCCCGAGCAGCCCGCGCGACGTAGATCGCCCTCCTGTGGCGGGTCTCGTCGAGCGGCTGCTCGGGGATCACGGCGTCCTCGTGGCCGAAGGCGGCGAGGCACTCGAGCCCACCCGCCTCTAATGCCGCCAGCACCTCGGCTTCGGTGAAGTGGCGCAGGCGGTGGATGCTCGGCGACGGCGCGGGCCCGGCGCGGGCCTCCAGGTGCTCGGTCTCCAGGCGCGCTTCGAAGATCGTGCTTGGGGGCTGGTCCGGGCTGCCGAGGCCATGCCAGGTCATCCGCTTGCCGCCGCGCTCGACCGTCACCTCTTCGGTGAAGAAGGAGCGGTAGGTCGCGAGTGTGTCGAGATCGAAGACGAGCAGCCCTTGGGACGCAAGGTTGCGACCCATTGCTGCCAGCGCCTGCGCCAGTTCCTCGGCGCTGAGCAGGTAGTTGACGGCGTCGCCCATGCACCAGACGAGGTCGAACTCGCCGAAGACGGGGAGCTCGCGCATGTCTGCGACCGCCAGCCGGGCCTCGTCGCCGACCTTGTCGCGGGCGACCTCGATCATCGCCGCGCTGACGTCGCAGGCGGTCACCTCCCAACCTTTTTCCAACAGAGGGATGAAGCTCTTGCCGGTCCCGCAGCCGACGTCGAGCAGGCGCCGGCCGTGGAGGCCGTGAACCGCGATCGCCGGCCAAATATTGCCGATCCAGAGCTCGTAGTCGTGGTCGGCGGTGAAGTCGTCGTAGACGGGAGCGATCGCGTTGTAGGCACCCCGCGCCTGGTCTCCTCTCACCGTTTTCATACGCACGGTGGTGAGACCCCCCATCGGTCAGAACAGTTTCAACGCTTAAGTTCACTTACGTGGCTATCACTTATGTAAGTTCGTTTGATCAGCACTCCGGATGGGCATCTCGATGGGAACGACGATGGCTGGGAGTGGGGAGAGGCACATAGGGTTTGCCTTCGTCTGGCGTATCGCTACGCGAGCAATCCGAGCGAAGCCGAGGACATAGCCCAGGACGCCTTGCTCCGCGCCTGGCGCCATCGCTCGTCCCTGCGCGACAGCGACCGTCGCAAACAGTGGCTGGCGACGATCGTCCGCAATGAGGCCTTCCGCGAGCACGCCCGCGTCCGCCCCGACCCGACTGCGGCGATCGAGGAGCAGGAGGGGGCCGAGGACCGGCGGGTGGTGGCG
Source organism: Solirubrobacterales bacterium (assembly GCA_035472275.1). Classification (GTDB taxonomy): domain Bacteria; phylum Actinomycetota; class Thermoleophilia; order Solirubrobacterales; family 70-9; genus VAYN01. Next base: position 20,034 of record DATIPH010000026.1, on the reverse strand, counting down.
ACGGTCGAGCTCGCCGACCTCCACGCGGCGCTGAAACGGCTCAACGAGCGCGATCGGGACCTGTTGGAGATGCGCTACAGCCAGGACCTGAGCCAGGCCGAGATCGCACGCAAGCTGGGGATCCCGGAAGGGACGGCCAAGGTCAGGCTGCACCGGGCGCGCGACCGCCTGCGCCGCGTTTACGTGCCGCAGTGAGAATCGCGCCTCCCGAGTGGACGCGCTGACTCGTTTTTAGGCGAGAAGGCCCTGTACACGGGGGCGAGCGATGGGGGAAGAAGTTCGGACCGGTGGATAACGACGCCGGGGCTCGTCCGGTCGAGTATTGGGTAATGAAGACTGTCCCACGCCAAATAGTGGCTTTTGGTGGCGGCGGTTTCTCGATGGAGTCGGGGAACCCGCTGCTCGATGACTACGTTCTCGCCCTGACCGGCGCCGAGCGACCGCGGGTCTGCTTCCTGCCCTCGGCCAGCGGCGACGCCGACCATTACATCGTCCGTTTCTACCGGGCCTTCTCCGCCGTTCGCTGCGAGGCCAGCCACATCTCGCTCTTCCGCCGCGAGCAGGGGCCCGAGGACCTACGTCGCCACCTCCTCTCCCAGGACCTGATCTACGTCGGCGGCGGCAGCGTGATCAGCCTGCTCGGCGTCTGGCGCGCTCACGGGATCGACCAGATCTTGCGCGAAGCGTGGGAGGCCGGGGTGATCCTCTGCGGTCTCTCGGCCGGCTCCCTCTGCTGGTTTCAGGAGGCGGTGACCGGCTTCCACGGCGCCCCGAAGCGGCTCGAGGGGCTGGGCCTGCTGCCGTTCAGCAACTGCGTCCACTACGAGCCGGGCTCCTCCCGGCGCGATTCCTACCACCGCTTCCTGCGCGAGGGGATGATCGCCGGCTACGCGGCCGAAGACGGCGCCGCGCTGCACTTCACAGGACAGGAACTGAGCCGGGTGATCTCCTCACGACCGGACGCTCGCGGCTACCGGCTCGACGTCGCCGGGCAGCGGGTCGTGGAGATGCAGATCGCCACCTCTTATCTCGGTGATCGCGGGGTGGTCCCAGAGGCGCCGCTGCCAGAGGCGCTCTCTACCGCGGTTGCGCCCTGATGGGTCCCCCGGGGTCCAACGGCGACGGCTCCACCTCTTCGGCACCGGCAACGCCGGTGCGGCGGATCCTCACCTTGGGCGGCCACGACTTCACCTCGCGCCCGCCAGACCGCGCCGTCTGCGAGTTGCTGCTGCGGCTGGCCGGTGAACGCGGTGCCGAGCGGCCGCGGATCTGCATCCTGCCGACCGCCAGCGGCGACACGTCCGAGCAGATTGGCCGCTTCTACGCCGCCTTCGGCGAGCGCTCCTGCGAACCCTCGGACCTCTCGTTGTTCCGGCTCGGTCGGCGGCCGATGGCACTGCGCGACCACCTCCTCTCCCAGGACCTGATCTACGTCGGCGGCGGCAGCCTCGTCAACCTGCTCGCGGTCTGGGAGGCGCACGACATCGCCGCGATCCTCAGCCTCGCCTGGCGCCGCGGCATCGTCCTCGCCGGCCAGAGCGCCGGGGCGATGTGCTGGTTCGAGGCCGGGGTCACCAAGTCCTCTGGTAAGCCGCTTGCCGCCGCCGGCCTCGGCCTCCTCTCCGGCAGCCTCTGCGTCCACTACAACAACGAGCCCGAGCGCCGCGCCGCCTACCTCGAAGCGGTCGCCGACGGGATGCCCGGCGGCTACGGCCTCGACGACTACGCCGGTCTGCTCTGGGAGGGCGAGGACTCTCCCTCGGCCTTGACCGCCCGCCGCGGCGCCCGCGCCTACCGCGTTACCGCCCGCGAGGACGGCGTCGCCGAGTCACCACTCCCGGCGCGTTTCCTGCCGGCACCGGCTCCCGCCGCCCTGCGCGAGGACATCGCCGAGTTCAGGAGGATCAAGACCATGCGCAAGCGCGCCGGCTGGCTCGGCTGAGGACCCCTATCCCTCGCCGGCGGCCGGGGGGGCAGTCGGGTCTGACCCCTCCTCGCCCAAGCTCTCGCGCGCGATGTACTCCTCAGCGAGCAGCAGGTTCTCCGCAGACCGCTCGACCACGTTCAGGAGGTCGCCCATCAGCGCCACCTCCTCGACCTGCTCCTTGACGAACCACTGCAGGAACTGCTCAGCACGGTAGTCCTTGAGGTTGCGCGCCAGCTCGAACAAGGAGAAGATCTCATTGGAGACGCGTTTCTCCTGCTCGAGCGCCATCTTCACCGGCTCCGAGCCATCGGCGTAGGTCGTCTCGACCGACTTGATGTCGGGGATGTGGACCGACTCGCCGACGTCGAGCAGGTATCGGATCATCATCATCGCGTGCTCGCGCTCCTCCAGCGCCTGGCGGTAGAAGAAGGCGGCGAGGCGGGGGAGGGTCTGGGCGTCGTAGTAGACGGCGGCGCCCACGTACTGCTGCGATGCCGCGAACTCGTTGGCGATCTGCTCGTTGAGCGCGTCGGCGAAGGATTTGTCGGCCATCTGAGGTGTGCTCCTTGTCGGCGGGTCGGGCGGACGGGACTGCAGCCCAAAGTAGCCGAAACCTGAAGTTCGGTCGGCCGAAGCGAGCGTTAGGGAACCCAGCGAAAGCCGAGCTCGTCGATCGCCGGCTCAAGTGGGCTCGAAGGGAGGCCCGGGGCGGTCGCCTTCGCCGGGTCGTTGTAGCCGCCGGGGGCGACGTCGTTGGGGGTGTCGGGGTGGAAGACCGAGGCCAGGTATTGGATCTGCCCGCGGCCGGGACCGAGCTCGGTCTGGCCGCCGCCGTAGGCACCGATCCCGCGCTCCGCGCAGTAGTCATAGGCGGCGAAGAGGTTGCGGATCGGGCCGAAGCGCGAGGGCTTGACGTTGACCGTCTTCGGCGGCGACCACGGCATCGCCTCGATGTCGGCGATCGAGTGGATCGGCGCGTCCCAGGTGACCCGCTCCGACACCGGGTCCAGCAGCGGCTTCGTCTCCTCGGTGACGTCTGGGTCCTCGAGCCAGGCCTCGGGGAAGGCCTCGATCAATTTGGTGTAGAGCTCGGGGTCAGTGATCACGTCGACCGGGGTGCCTTTGTAGAAGCCCTTGAGGTCGAGCGAGTCGACAGCGCCGGTCTGCACCAGGGCGGCGATCAGCTCGTCGTCCCAGTCGTTGAAGGGGTCGAGCTTGAAGCGCAGCGTCGGGTAGACGGCGAGCCGGGCGAGCAGCGGCTCGATCGATGATTTCTCACTGGGGTCGAAGCCCGCCAGCCGCATCGAGTTGACGAAGTTGACCGGCTGCGGCTCGCGGCCGAGGGCGGCGGCGAGGTTGGTCCCGGCCTGGCGCAAAGCCAGGTCGAGCGCCGCCGACTCGAAGGCCCAGCGGCGGTAGTCGGCGGAGACGTCGCCACGCACCGGTGGGCCGGCGGGGAAGAGGTCGATCCCGTCCAGCTGCTCGGAGAAGCCGGCGAAGGTCGTCTTCGCGGCCAAACCGGCGGGCGGGCCGTGGCTCTGCTGGCCGATGTGGTCGACGGCGTCGTAGGTGACGTCTTCGCCGATCCCCTCGTGGCCGCCACCGCGCAGCTTGATCACCGTGGTCAGCCGTTCGAACTCGCCCATCACGACTTCCAGACCCTCGAACTGGCAGGACTCGATCGTCAGCGGCAGATCTGCGATCGCGTCGAAGCTGGCCATTGCGGCGAACCCTAGATGATCGAATCTGCCGGGCAGCGTTGTTGAGGTTTCACCCGCTATGCGACTGGAAACTCAACCACGGGCAACGCGCAGCGTCTTCAGCTCGCGGTCGGAGCCGCCGCGGACGTAGCCGCCGTGGGCGACGCTCTCGCGGATGTAGTCGAGCGTCTCCGCGCTGAGGCGCTCGCCGGGGAGGACGTTGGGGATCCCGGGCGGGTAGGCGGCGAGGCCCTCGGCTGCGATCCGGCCGGCCGCGCTGTCGAAGGGGATCACCTCCTGCGGGCCGAGGAAGGCCTCGCGTGGAGTCATCACCAGCTCGCCCCAGGGCGGCGGCGGCGGCGCCAGCTTGTCCTGCGCCGGCCCGGGCTCGGCTTCGAGCTCGCCGACGGCACCGCGCATCGCCTCGACCAGCCGCACCCCGGCCCCGGCGGCTGGCTCGCCGAGGCCGAAGATCGCGACGACGACGTTCTCGGAGTAAAGCTCGAGGTCGATCCCGTGCGAGTAGAAGATCGTTTTCGCCAGTCGGTACCCGGTCGAGCCGGTGCCGCGGACGTCGACTGAGAGCCGCATCGGGTCCCAGCCGGCGATCCCCGGCCGGCCGACCAGCGACTTGTCGAGCACAGCCAACCCCGGGATCTGGGCGATCGCCTCGCGGGTCTCCGCCACCGCCGCCAGCGTCTCGCCGAGCAGCTCGACCCCGTGCACCGCGGCCTGGTGGCGGGCGGCATCGAGCGACCCGGTCAAGAGCCCGCTGGGGCTGGTCGTTTCGACCAGGCTGACGCAGCGGTCGACGACGGCGGGGTCGATGCGGCCGCCGCTGCCGAGGTGAAGCATCGCCGCCTGGGTCAGGCTGCCGACGATCTTGTGGGTCGAGGAGGTGACGAGGTCGGCGCCGGAGGCGAGCGCGTCGGTCGGTAGGTCGGGGTGGAAGTGCAAGTGCGCGCCCCAGGCCTCATCGACGACCAGCGGCACGCCGCGGGCATGGGCGACCTCGGCGAGGGCGGCGACGTCGGCACAGGCGCCGAAGTAGGTCGGCGAGACAACCATTGCCGCGACCGCGTCCGGGGTTTCCTCGAGCGCCACCGCCAGCGAGTCCGGGGTCAGGCCGTGGGCGATCCCGAGCTCGGAGTCGAGCTCGGGCGAGACGAAGGTCGGCCGCATGCCGCTGAGCACGAGGCCGTCGATCACCGAGGAGTGGACGTTGCGCTGAACGACGACACGGTTGCCGATGTGGGCCAGCGCCAGGCAGGTCGAGTGGTTTCCCTGCGAGGCACCGTTCATCAGGAACCAGGTCCGCGCCGCCCCCCAGGCCTCGGCGGCCAGCAGCTGCGCCTGCTGGAAGGGCGTCGGTTCGGGGCCGATGTCGACCCCCTCGGTGATCGACGGGATGTCGTTGCGCAGCCCGGTCTCGCCGACCAGCTCGCGCATCTTTGGGTCGGCGCCGCTGCCGCCCTTGTGGCCGGGCACCTGGAAGCGGCCGGGCTCGAGCGCCGAGTAGGCGAGCAGGGCGTCGACGTAGGGCGTCGAGTCCTGACTGCGATCGGGCATCGAAGCGAGTCTACGCAGCCGCGCTGGCCGGTCCGCGAGACTGCAGCGATGGAGCACACGCGACTCGGCTACTGGCTGGCAGAGGCCGGCGAGGTGACGCCGGCGCCGCCCCTGCGCGAGCGGCTCGAGGCCGACGTGGTGATCGTCGGCGGCGGCTTCACCGGGCTCTGGGCCGCCTGGCATATCCACCGCCTGGAGCCGGGCGCCCGCGTCGCCCTGCTCGAGGCCGAGCTCTGCGGCCAGGGCCCGAGCGGCCGCAACGGCGGCTTCTGCAACGCGATGTGGTTTTCGCTGGCCTCAATGCGCCGGCAGTGGGGCGACGCGCAGGCGTTGGCGGTCGCCCGCGCCGCCGAGCGGGCAGTTGGCGAGATCGGCACCTTCTGCGCCGAGCAGGAGGTCGACGCCTGGTTTCGGCCGACTGAGTACATCCACGTCTCGACCACCGCGGCGCACGACGAGAGCTGGGGACCCGCGCTTGCCGCCTGCCGTGAGCTCGGGGCGCCCGAGGCGGTGGTGCCGCTGAGCGCGGCGGAGGTCGCCGACCGCTGTGCCTCACCGGCCTTCCGCGCCGGCGCCGCCTGTCCAAGCTCGGCCACCGTGCAGCCGGCTCGGCTTGCGCTGGGGCTACGCGACCGCGTTCGTGCTGCCGGGGTCGACGTCTACGAGCACTCGCCGATGCGCTCCTTCCGCGAAGGCGCCGATGGCGTCGAGATCCATACCGAGTCCGGCTCCGTTCGCGCCCCCCGCGCGGTGCTGGCGATCGGCTGCGCCGCCAAAGGACGGCATGGCCCGCTGCGGGGGCGACTCTCGATCGCCTCCTCCCACATCGTCCTCACCGAGCCGGTGCCGGAGCTGATCGAGGCGCTCGGCTGGACCGGCGGCGAGTGCATCACCGACAGCCGCGCCCTGCTCCACTACTTCCGCACCACCCCCGACGGCCGCATCGCCTTCGGCTGGGGCGGCGGCCGGATCGCGATGGGCGCTCGCACCGGTGGCCGCTCAGAGCTGGACCGCGACGTCGTCGCCGCGACCTCGCGGCACCTGCTCGACTACTTCCCGGGCCTGCGCGGCAAGCGGATAACCCACGCCTGGGGCGGCCCGATCGACGCCTCCCCGACCCACCTACCGCTGGTGATGCCGCTGTGCCGCGGCCGCGCCTTCGCCGCCGCCGGCTACACCGGCAACGGTGTCGGACCCTCGCACCTGGTCGGCCGCACTCTCGCCTCGCTTGTGCTCGACCGCCGCGACAAGCCGGCCCGTCTCGCCTTCGTTGATCCCTCGCCCGGGCGAGTGCCGCCGGAGCCCTTCCACTGGATCGGTGGCGAGGCGATCCGGCTCGGGATCCTCGCCAAGGAGGAGGCGGAGATGACCGGCCGCCGTCCCGGCTTGCTCTCAACCACCCTGGCGCGTGTGCCTGAGCTGATCGGCTTTCACATCGGAAGGTAGAGGGGATGTCCCCCGAACGGGCGGATACTCAAAGTAGTCGCGCTTTAGCGCGACTACTTGTCCGGGCGGGGGACATCCCCTCTACCTAGCGGCTGCGGGTACCACCAGGACCGGGCGGTCAGAAAGGTGCAGCAGTTTGTTCGCGGTCGAGCCGAGGATCATTCCTTTTAGCTGCGACTCCCCGATGCTGCCGACGACGATCATTCGTGCTTCGCGTTGGTCGCCGACCTCGATCACCGCCTCGGCCGCGCGCTTGGCGACCAGCTCGATCTCGATCTCGGCGCCGCGTTTGGCGGCCTGCTCGCGTGCCTGGGCGGTCACTTTCTCGCCGAACTCCTCGATCGCCTCCTCGTGTTCGGCGATCTCGCCGCCCCAGATTCCGGGCGGCGCATAGCCGAAGACGACGACGACGCTGTCGCCGAGCTCCGCGGCAATCGTTAGTGCCTCCTCGAGCGCCGCTTCGCCGGCGCCTGAGCCGTCGTATCCCACCACTAGGGCGGCCATCAGTCGGCCGCTCCGGTCGGACCGGGAGGCTCCACTTCGCCCTCGAGGAAGCCGGCCGGCACCACCTCGGGCCGGCGTTTGAAGAAGGCCGGAACCTTTTTCCACTGGACGACCATCAGCGCCACTCCGAGGAGCATGAAGAAGGCGGCGATCAGCAGCGGTGGCCCGACCCCGAACCAGGAGTTGCCGGATTCAGAGTTGGCGGGGTCGGCGAGTTCGATCGCGTTCTTGACCAGCAGGTAGAAGAGGATCGTTCCGCCCAGGGTCGGGCCGACGCCGACGAAGAAGAAATTCTTGACGCTCTTGGTCAGCTCGCGCCGGTAATAGATCGCGCAGGCGAAGCCGCTGATCCCGATGTAGAAGGAGATCATCAGGCCCAGCGCCGCCAGCGAGTCGAAGAGGATGTCTTCGCTGACCAGGGTCAGGCCGACGTACCAGAGGATCGAGAGCCCGCCCATCCAGAGCGTCGAGACCGCCGGGGTCAGGTAGCGCGGGTGGACCTTGCCGAGGCTGCCCGGCATCGCCTTTGCCCGCGCCATTGAGAGCGACGTTCGCGCCGCCGGCAGGATCGTCGTCTGGGTCGAGGCCGCCGCCGAGGTCAGCACGGCGATGATCAATAACTTGTCTAAGGGCGAGCCGAAGACTTCGGTGCCGAGCTCTGAGAGGACGTCTTCCTGATGTTCGACCAGGCCATCGACGCCGGCGTAGGCCTGTGCCGCGTAGGCGACGACGACGTAGATCGCCAGCAGGATCAGGGTGCTGATCACCGTCGCCTTCCCCGGCGCCTCGGTTGGGTCCTCGGTCTCCTCGTTGACGGTTGCCGTCGTGTCCCAGCCCCAATAGATGAAGACGGCTAAGAGCATCCCCGCGGTCAGCTCGCTGGGACTGAGGGCGAACGGGTTGAGCCAGGAGATGTCCGGGTGAATCGAGGTCGAGGGGGCGCTGCCGGCGTAGACCTTGACGATCGCGACCACGGCGAAGAGGGCGAGGGTGAAGATCTCAGCCGCCAGCAGCCCGATCTGGGTCCTGGCCGAGAGCTCGATCCCGATCACCACGATCGCGGTCATGATCGCGATCCAGACAACGCCGACCGCGGTCACTGCGAAGGTCGATTCCGCCGCCGATTCCCAGCCGACGAGGAGGAAGGTGTAGAGGCCGGCGATCTGGGCCAGGTTCGCCATCACGACGATGTCGGTGATGATGATCACCCAGCCGACGATCCAGCCGAGGTGTGGGCCCATTCCCTTCGTCACCCAGGAGAAGCTGGTGCCGCAGTCCGGGTCGGCTTTGTTCATGTAGTAGTAGGAGCCGGCGACCAGGAACATCGGGACGAAGCTGACCAGCAGGATCGCTGGCGAGCCGAGGCCGACCGCGGCGGCGACAAAGCCGAGGGTGGCGGCGAGGCTGTAGCCGGGGGCCGTCGAGGCAACACCGATGACGACGCTGGAGGCGAAGCCGATCGCGTTCTTCTTCAGTCCCTTGTCTTCGACCCCCGAAGATTGAGTGGGCTGGGCGCTAGGCGAAGGAACAGCTGCACTCTCCAACGAACTCCTCCTTATCTAGGCCCTGTCCGTGGCGAGCGGCGACCTTGGCCGACCGTAAGCCCATCTGGACCACAGCGCAAGTGGCGAATGTCCCAAAAGCACAGGTTCCACTTGTACTTGACGTACAAGTGACCTGGCCTGACTTGACCCAACGAACACTTGCGTCTGTGCCATCCTGGGTCTAGCTTTGTCCATATCGTCGTAGGCGAGAGGAGAGCGGAGAAAATGGCGACCATGTCGCAGGCGCAGGTAGGAAGCGAGCTGCAGGAGATGGCCCGACGCCATCTCTGGATGCACTTCTCGCGAATGGGTGGCTACGACGCCGAGCACCCGATCCCGATCATCACCCGCGCCGAGGGCTGCTACGTCTACGACGAGCACGGCAAGCGCTACCTCGACGGCCTCTCCGGCCTCTTTTGCGTCAACGCCGGCCACGGCCGCACCGAGTACGGCGAGGCGGCGGCGCGCCAGGTCGAAGAGCTCGACTTCTACACGCTCTGGAGCTACGCCCACCCGAAGGCGATCGAACTGGCGGCGCGGATCGCGAAGCTGGCACCGGCCGACCTCAACCGCGTCTTCTTCACCTCCGGCGGCTCGGAGGCGGTCGAGTCGGCGATCAAGCTTGCCCGCAACTACCACCGCATCCACGGCAAAGGCCAGAAGTACAAGCTGATCGCCCGCGAGGTCGCCTACCACGGCACCTCGCTGGGAGCGCTCTCAGCGACCGGGATCACCGAGCTCCGCACCCAGTTCGAACCACTGACGCCGGGTGCCTGCCACGTCCCCAACACCAACGTCTACCGCTGGCCCGAGGAGCGCGAGCCGACCTGGGCGGCCGACGCGATCGAGGAGCGGATCGTCTTCGAGGGGCCGGAGAGCGTCGCCGCGGTGATCCTCGAGCCGGTCCAGAACGCCGGCGGCTGCTTCGTCCCGCCCGACGGCTACTTCCAGCAGGTGCGCGAGATCTGCGACCGCTATGACGTGCTGATGATCTCCGACGAGGTGATCTGCGCCTGGGGCCGCCTCGGCCACTACTTCGGTTGCGAACGCTTTGGCTACGTGCCGGACATGATCACCGTCGCCAAGGCGCTGACCTCGGCCTACGCACCGATGGGCGGCGTGATCGCCTCCGACAAGGTCGCCGAGCCGTTCATGGAGGGCACTGCCTCATTCGCCCACGGCTTCACCTTTGCCGGGCACCCGATCGCCTCCGCGATCGCGATGGCTAACCTCGACGTCTACGAGCGCGAGGACCTCTGCGGCCACGTGCTCGCCAAAGAGGGCGAGTTCCGCCAGATGCTGGAGAGCTTGCGCGACCTGCCGATCGTCGGCGACGTGCGTGGTGCCGGCTACTTCCACGCGATCGAGCTGGTCAAAGACAAGGAGACGAAAGAGAGCTTCAACGACGAGGAGTCCGAGCGCCTACTGCGCGGCTTCCTCTCCGGGGAGCTCTACAAGCGCGGCCTGATTTGCCGTGCCGACGACCGCGGCGACCCGGTGATCCAGCTGGCACCGCCACTGATCGCCGACAGCGAGCAGTTCGCCGAGATCCACGACGTGCTCAGCACCGTGCTCGCTGAGGCCTGGGATCAGGTCGTCCCGTCCTCGACGGCGGCGACCGATCCGTCGAGGACTCGCCGAGGCCTGGGCTCGGGCCGTAGCTGAGGCAGCGGTGCTCACCGTCCAGAGCCTGCTCGACGAGCTCGACCTCGAGCTCGCGACCGGCGCCAAGGCGGCCGCGGCTCCGGTCCGCTGGGTCCACATCTCCGAGCTGCAGGACCCGACGCCGTGGCTCTCGGGCGGGGAGCTGATGCTGACCACCGGGATCCCGCTCGACACCGCTGCCAAGCAGCGCTCGTTCGTCCGCATCCTCGCCGACCGCAACCTCGCCGGGCTCGGCTTCGGCACCGGCTTCAGTCACGAGAGCCTGCCGAAGGCGCTCGTCGAGGAGGCCGAGAAACGGGACTTCCCGCTTTTCGAGGTGCCCTACTCGGTGCCGTTCATCGCGATCACCGAGAAAGCCTTTGCCCGCCTCGTCAACGAGCAGTACGAGGTCTTGCAGCGGGGCATCGCGGTTCAGCGCCGGCTCGAGCGGCTGGTCCTCGAGGAGCGTGGGCTGGAGGAAATCGCGGCGACGATCGCCTCCGCGGTTGGCGGCACCGTCGCCATCCTCGACGGCCGCGGCGAGCGGCTCGCCGGCCGCGGCTTTCGTCGCCAGCTCTCGGCCGACGCGATCGGGGGGATCCGCAAAGAGGCACTGGGCCACGCCGGCGACGGCCACCCCTTCGTCCCTTCGCACCCCTCGGTGGCGGGACGGGCGCTCGCCCACCCGGTGATCTCGCCTGGCGGCGGGCCGCCGCAGGCATGGGTCGTGATCGTCCGCGACTCTGGCGGTCTCGGCGACTTCGAGCGGCTGATCCTGCAGCAGGCGGTGGCGATCGTCGCCCTCGAGCTGATGCGTCGCCGGGTCGCGAACGAGACCGAGCGGCGGTTGGCCGGCGACGTCCTTGCCGGCGCCCTCGGCGGCCGCATGGAGGCGACCGAGCTGCGGCGCCGGCTGGAGCCATTCGGGATCGGCGACGAAGCGGCGGTCCTCGTCTTCGACCTCGACCGTCCCGCTGACGCGACCGGGGCCCTGGAACGGGCGCTCGCCGCCGACGCCTGCCCGGCGGTTGTCGCCCCACACGAGGTCGGCGACCGGGAGCTGCTCTGCGCGGTGATCGACGCCGCCGACCGCGACCCGATTGACGTCGCCGCTGACGCCCGCCGCGCGCTCAGCCCCGAACGCAGCGCCGTCCGCGTCGCCGCCAGCCGCCCCGCTTCGCCGGAGAACCTGCGCCATTCCTTTCACGAAGCCCGCTGCGCATTGGAGGCAACCGCCTTCCACAACGGCTCCGCCCCCGAGGTCGCCTCCTGGCGCGACCTCGGCGCCTTCACGTTGCTGCTCTCGATCCAGGACGACGAGGCACTCAGCCTCTACTGCGACAGCGTCCTCGGCCCGATCGAGCAGGGCGACGAGGAGTACGGGGGGGAGCTGCTGCGCTCGCTGGAGGCGTTCATCGAGCAGAACGGCCAGTGGGAGCGCGCCGCCCGCGAGGTCTACTGCCACCGCCACACCCTGCGCTACCGGATGCGGAAGGTCGAAGAGCTGACCGGCCGCGACCTCTCGCGCGCCCACGACCGAATCGAGTTCTGGCTCGCCCTGAGAGCGAGGGAGCTGATCGCATGAAGATCGGAATTCCGACCGAGATCAAGGACGACGAGTACCGCGTTGCCATCACCCCGGCCGGGGTGAGGGAAATGACCGAGCACGGCCACCAGGTGCTGGTCCAGGCCGGCGCCGGCGAGGGCAGCGCGATCGGCGATGAGGAGTACACGGCTCAGGGAGCGACGATCCTCCCCGGCGCCCCCGAGCTCTTCGCCGAGGCGGAGATGATCCTCCACGTCAAGGAGCTGCAGGCGACGGAGATCGAGATGCTGCAGCCGGGACAATTGCTCTTCACCTACCTGCACCTGGCGCCCGATCCTGAGCAGACCAAAGGCCTCTGTGAGAGCGGTGTCACCGCGATCGCCTACGAGACGGTCGAGGACTCGCACGGGCGGCTGCCGTTGCTGGCGCCGATGAGCGAGATCGCCGGCAAGATCGCGACCCAGGCAGGCGCCCACGCGCTCGAGAAGCCGCACGGCGGGCGCGGCCTGCTGCTCGGTGGGGTTCCCGGCGTCGCCGCCGCCAACGTGATGGTGATCGGCGGCGGCGTGGTCGGCATGAACGCCGCCTTCATCGCGATCGGGATGGAGGCCGACGTCTTCGTCTTCGACCGTTCGATCGATCGCCTGCGCGAGCTCGAAGTCGCCTTCGGCGGCCGCTGCTCGACGGTGTATTCGACGACCTTGGCGGTCGAGGAGATGCTGCCGCGGGCCGACCTCGTGATCGGCGCCGTGCTCGTTCACGGCGCCCGCGCCCCGTACGTGATCCGCCGCGACCAGTTGACACTGATGAAGCCGGGTGCGGTGCTGGTCGACGTCGCGATCGACCAGGGCGGCTGCTTCGAGACCTCGCGGCCGACGACCCACCACGAACCGACCTTCGAGGTCGACGGGATCCTCCACTACTGCGTTGCCAACATGCCCGGCGCGGTTCCGATCACCTCGACCCAGGCCCTCACCAACGCGACCCTGCCCTACGCGATCGCGCTCGCCGACCACGGCGTCGGCGACGCGATCCGCCGCGATCCGGGCCTGCGCCCGGGCGTCAACGTTGCGGCTGGCAGGGTCACGCATCCGGCAGTCGCGGAGGGGGTAGGGATGGACTACGTCCCGGTCGAGGAGGCGCTGGGCCTCGAACCAACTTTGAAATGAGCATCCAGAGGAGAGCCGAATGAGCACTTACGCGGTAGTCAATCCCGCCACTGGCGAGACGATCAAGGAGTACCCGGAGATCAGCGACGACGCACTCCGCGCCGCGACCGACCGCGCCGATGCGGCGGCGAAGACGTGGTCGGCCTCCTCGACCGTGGCCGAGCGCGCCGCGCTGGTGCGTAAGGTCGGCGAGCTCCACTCCGAGCGGCGCCAGCAGCTGGCCGAGATCGTCGTCCGCGAGATGGGCAAGCCGGTTGAGCAGGCGCTGATGGAGGTCGACTTCGCCGGCGAAATCTACGGGTACTACGCCGACAACGCCGAGGGTCTGATGGCCGACGAGCCGATCGAGCTGCTCGACGGTGAGGGCACCGCGCTGGTCCGCCGCAGCGCCTTCGGCGTCCTGCTCGGGATCATGCCCTGGAACTTTCCCTACTACCAAGTCGCCCGCTTCGCCGGACCGAACCTGGTGATCGGCAACCCGATCCTGCTCAAGCACGCGCCGCAGTGCCCGGAGTCGGCCGCCGCGATGCAGCAGATGTTCGACGACGCCGGCTGTCCCGAGGGTGTTTACGAGAACGTCTACGCGACCAACGAGCAGATCGAGTGGGTGATCGCTGACCCACGCCTGCACGGCGTCTCGGTCACCGGCTCCGAGCGCGCCGGCGCCGCCGTCGCCGAGATCGCCGGCCGCAACCTGAAGAAGGTCGTGCTCGAGCTCGGTGGCTCGGACCCGTTCATCCTGCTCGGCTCCGACGACCTCGACGGGGCGGTGACGGCGGCGGCCGAAGCGCGCCTCGACAACACCGGTCAGTCCTGCAACGCGGCCAAGCGCTTCATCGTCGTCGACGACCTCTACGACGAGTTCCTGGAGAAGTTCACGGCGACGTTGTCGGCTGCCAAGCCCGGTGACCCGACCGCTGAGGACACCGCGGTCGGCCCGCTCTCCTCGACGGCGGCGGCCGACCGGCTCGAGGACCAGGTCAAGCGGGCGATCGACAACGGGGCCGAGGTCGTCGTTGGCGGCAACCGCGACGGCAACTTCTTCGAGCCAACGATCCTGACCGGGATCAAGCCCGGCGGCGAGGCCTCTCAGGAAGAGTTCTTCGGTCCGGTCGCCCAGGTCTACAAGGTTGGCTCCGAGGAGGAGGCGGTCGACCTTGCGAACCAGACCCCGTTCGGCCTCGGCTCCTACGTGATGACCACCGACAAGGAGCAGGGCGAGCGCGTCGCCGACAAGATCGAAGCCGGGATGGTCTACGTCAACCTGGTCGGAGCCGACAGTCCGGAGCTGCCTTTTGGCGGCTTCAAGCGCTCCGGCTTCGGGCGGGAGCTGGGCCGATTCGGTGCCGACGAGTTCGTCAACAAGAAGCTGATTCGCAGCGCGTAGCTTGGTGCGGTGCAGGCATTCGCGATGGCGACGCGAAAGATTCCGCCGATCCTTTTTAGGAAATGATCTGTTGGGAGATCGATGAAGAAGCTCGCCGCTGCCGTTCTACTTGCCTTCCTCGCTACCTGCGCCCTCGCTGCCGCCGCGCAGACCGAGCGTGGGGCGGAAATCGAAAACCCGCGTTGTCACGGGCGCCAGGCGAAGATCGTCGGCACCGCCGGCGACGACGTCATTCACGGGACGCCCGGGCGCGACGTGATCTGGGGCGGTCAAGGTGACGACACGATCTACGGCAGCCTCGGCAACGATCTGATCTGCGGCGGTCCGGGGTCCGACCTGATTCATGGCGGCCGCGGCAACGACACGGTCGACGGCGGTGCCGGATCCGACGACCAGGTCAACGGCGACCTCGGTGACGACAAGGTGATCGGTGGTGCCGGGAATGCCGACGACGTCGCCGGCGACCTCGGCATCGACATCGTCAACGGTGGCCCCGGCAACGACGATCTCGTCCACGGTGACTACGGCTACGACCGCATGGCTGGCGGCGCCGGCAGCGGCGACATCGCCTCCTTCGCGACTGCTCGCGCCGGCGGCAAGGGCACCGGGGTCTGGGTCTCGCTGGCCAAGCACCAGGCCTTCGGCGACGGCCACGACAAGCTGTTCGGGTTCGAGAGCATCGAAGGTTCGGCCTTCCGCGACACCCTGTTCGGCAGCAAGCAGGCCAACGTGATCGACGGCGGCCCCGGCAACGACCAGATCTTCGGCGGCGGTGGCCGCGACATGATCGACGGCGGCCAGGGGAGTGATGGCTGTCAGGGGGCGAAAGGTCGGACCATCTCCTGCGGCAAGGAAAAGGCGCCGGCGGGATCGGCCTACGTCGAACTCGACACCACCGAGGGGGGCGGCGCCGGCCTGCAGATCGTCGGCGGCGCCGGCGCTGACGACTTCGCCGTCGCCTTCGACGAAACGTCCCAGGCTTTCGGCGTCACCGCCAAGAAGGCGCTGGCGAGCGGTCCCGGCTGCACCCACCCCGAAGGCCTCGCCGGTCGTCTCTCCTGTCCCACCAACGGCCCCGGCCGCTGGCTGATGGCCGATCTCGGCCCCGGCAACGACAGCCTCGCGGTCGAAGGCTCCCTGCTCAGCGTCGGCGGCGTCCGCCTCGCCGGTGGAGACGGCAACGACGTGATCAAGGGCGGGCCCGAGGACGACCTGATCGAGTCCGGCCGCGGCGCTGACAAGCTCTACGGCGGCGCCGGAGCCGACGGCCTGGTCGGCGGTCTGCCCGGTCCGACCTTCCTCTACGGCGGCCCCAACGGCGACCTTCTCGCCGCCGGCGGCGGCTGCGCCGGTGGCGCACTCGTCGGCGGCCCCGGCCGCGACGACGCCTCCTTCGCCGAGACGCAGGCGCACCCGGGCCTGCTGATCATCTCCTTCCCAAGCCACTCGGCCTGGGTGACGACCGTGCCCGGCTGCAAGCACGTCCACCTCTCCGTCACTGACGAGGACATGGAGGGCTCTTTCGACAACGACGTCCTGATTGGCAACGCCCGCCCCAACAGCATGCTCGGGCAGCCAGGAGAAGACGTCTTCGTCGGTAACGGCGGCGACGACGTGATCGACGCCCGCGACGGTGTCCGCGACAAGTCGATCCAGTGCGGCCGCGGCCGCCCCCCGCAGCGGAAACCGGGCGGCAAGGGATTTACGGCGGGCACCGGCAGTCCCGCCGGCCGCGCCCTCACCGATTCATTCGATCCGGCGCCGTTCAACTGCGCGATCGTCAAACACGGGACGCCGGTGCCGGGGCTTAACGGCTAGGGATCAGGGCTGGGGGGAGCGTCGGGTGGGGGTCTGAAAACCCGCTCGCTTTCGCTCGCTTTTGAGTGTTTTCAGACCCCCACCCGACGCTCCATCCGAAAGCTGGATTCCGAATCGAGAAGCGGGCAGGGCGGCGCCGAACAAGGGTCAGGCACGGCCGATCTCTTTCTTAGCTTCCAAGGGACGGAAGCTTCAGCAAAAGAATCTGTGGCCATTCCGCTAACGAAAGCTGAAGAGCTTGAGGGGCTTGGCGTGGATTCGTTGGGGGGATGGGGTGACCCCCTCCAAAACACTCAAAAGCGAGCGAAGCGAGCGGGTTTTGGAGGGGGTCACCCCACCCCACTACGTCAAACCCCCACCAACCCCCTCAACGTTTCCGCCCTTTTTTCCGCCGCCTGGCCGCCGCCGTCCCCTCTACTTCGCGAATGGTCCAGAAGTCGCGGGCCAGGGTGGACTGCGTCAGGTAGGGGTAGGGGAGCGTGAAGTAGCCGCGCATCCCCCAGCCGCTGCCCCATGAGTTGCGGACGATGAACCACTGTTTGCTCTCGTCGTAGCCGACGGCGAGCACGGCGTGGCCGCCGAGCGGTTTCTCGTTCGCTTTCGGCATCGGCGCATGGCCCGTTTTCGCCACCTCACGGCTCTCGAAGCTCTCGTAGACGACGAAGCCGAAGACGAATGGGTAGCCCTCGGCCAGGCAGCCCTTCATCTGGCTCAGCGACTGCGGCACGCTGAGGTAGCGGATCGCCTGGTTCTGTTTGGCTTCCGTGTAACAGGGTCGGGGCGGTTTAACGCTGAACTGGCTGATCTCGTACGGCCAGCTTTCCTCCGGGCAGGAACCTTGTTTGGCGACGCTCTTGATCCCGTCACGGATCATCGCTCCGGAGTCTGAGTCGACCGTCCCCTCCATCGCGCGCTCGTTGTAATAGATGAAGAGCCGCGAGGGCATGAAGTCTTTGCGCCGCTGCTTGATCTGGTCGAACTGGAGGGCCCCACCGATCGCGTTGGCGGTGCAGCTGCCCAGTTCGCCCTGGTCGTAGATGCTTGGGCATTTCGATCTGAGGTCGACCCGCGGGGGGAGTTTCGCGAGTGGTTTGAGCGGTGCCGCGTAAAGCAGATCACGGCCGTCGGGCAGATCGGGCGTCCACCCGTAGCCTTGGATTTTGCGAGCCATTTGCGCCTTTCTTTACGACTGGGACAGGTGAACGATCCTTGATCACTGAGGAATCCCTGTCAATGCGTACTTTTGAGGTACGGGCAGATATCCGAGTTCTCCACGATCCTCTCCGGCGCCGGCCCGATGCTGGACTCCGAGCCCAGTTAGGCTTGGTCTGTGGCAACCAAGATCGCCAGCGGAGACGAGGCAGCGGCGATCGCCGCTGCCATCGCGCGGCTCGAGACGGAGACGGCTGGCGTCCCGGCTGAGGCCCCGGTGACGGTCAGCGCCTGGCAGCGCGCGGCGCTGCTCGAGGGGGTTGGCGCGAAGGAGGCGGTTCAGAAGTCGAAAGGAAAGGGATCGACATGGCTGTCGTGAAAATCATCGAGCTGGTCGGGAGCTCCAAGACCTCGACCGACGACGCGGCCAAACAGGCGCTCGAGCAGGCCAAGGGCTCGCTGCGCAACATTCGCGCCGTTGACATCGTCTCGACCGGGATCCGGGGTGAGAACCTCGACGAGTACCGCGCTCACGTGCGGGTCGCATTCCTGATCGAGGGAACGGAGATCGATTGATGACTGAGGCGGGGGATGCACCCGAGGTCTCGCGTGACGAGGCCCGGAAGCTGATCGACGAGGGCGCCCAGCTGGTCGACGTGCGCGTCGATCACGAGTGGGAGACCGGCCGCATCGCCGGCGCCACCCATCTGCCGCTGGCCGAGCTGGCCGAGCGCGCGGGAGAGATCGACAAGGAGCGGCCGGTGGTCGTCTACTGCCGCGGCGGCAACCGCTCGGCGATGGCGGCGGCGGCCCTGGCCGCCGCCGGCTACGACGCGGCGAAGCTGACCGGGGGCATTGTCGGCTGGTCGGAGGCCGGGCTCCCGCTCGCTCCCGAGGGCGGATACGTGGCCGAGTCGGGCGAAGCCGCAGCCGTGCTCGAGGCACGGAAGAAGGCTGCTTCAAAATAAATACCTGAATCCCTGTCAGGTTTTGCTATTTTCCTCCCATGGAGGTAGTGGTAGCTGAGAACAAGGAGCAGCGCGGCAAGGGCCGCGTCGGCACTCTGGAGAACCCGGAGAGCTACGCGAACGTCCCCGGGCACATCATCCCGATCATCGAGCGCGAGTTCGACGACTTCGACAACGAAGCCGAGGCGTTCCTTGCCGACCAGCTTCCGGAAAACGAGTTCATCGGCTTCCGCCTCAAACAGGGCGTCTACGGCCAGCGCCAGCCCGACGTGCAGATGGTCCGCGTCAAGCTTCCGTTCGGGGGCGTCACGCCCGAGCAGATGGATGCCTTCGCCAGCGTCGTCGAAAAATACGCGCCGCTGAACAAGGGTCACATCACGACCCGGCAGAACATCCAGATCCACCACGTGCCGCTGCGCGACATGGAGTCGCTGATCCGCGAGATCGCGCCGTCCGGCCTTTCCTCGCGAGAGGGCTGCGGGAACACGATGCGCAACGTCACCGGGGACCCCTGGGCCGGCGTCGCTCCCGACGAGATCTTCGACCCGACCCCGTACGCGGGCGCCTACATCCGCTACTTCGTCCGTCACCCGACGACTCAGCTGATGCCACGGAAGATCAAGACTTCGTTCACCGGTTCTCCTGAGGACCGCGCGATCAGCGGCATCCACGACATCGCCCTTCTTGCCGTCGAAAAGGATGGGGTCAAGGGATTCGAGATCCGGGTTGGCGGCGGCACTTCGATCATGGCTCGGGTCGCGCCGACCCTCTACGAGTTCGTCGAGGCCGACAACGGCGACTACATCAAGGTCACCGAGGCGGTGCTGCGAATCTTCGATCGCCAGGACTGGCTGCGCGTCAACCGCGCCCGCGCCCGGATCAAGGTTCTGGTCGACAAGATCGGGATCGACGCCTTCCGCGAGCTCGTCGACGAGGAGCTCGAGGGCGAGTGGGTCGAGGAGCGTGAATTCAACGCCGAGTTGGTCGAGCGGCTTCGTTACAACGACGACGAGACGACGAACGCGCCGGCGGCACCCCCCGAGGCGGCATCGCCCAACGGCGATCGGACCGAGTTCGAGCGCTACCTCGCGGGCAACGTCCAGGCGCAGCGTCAGGAGGGTTTCTCGACCGTCGAGGTGAAGGTGACCCGCGGTGACCTCACCCCGGAGCAGTTCCGCGGCCTTGGGCAGATCATGCGCGAGTTCACCGGCGGCTACGCCCGCAGCACCGTGCAGCAGAACTTCGTCCTGCGCTGGGTTCGCGACGAGGCGCTATACGACGTCTGGCAGCGGCTGACCGAGCTCGGGCTCGGCGAGGCCGGCGCCCGCGAGATCTCCGACGTCGTCAGCTGCCCCGGCACCGATAGCTGCAAACTCGGGATCGCCAGCTCGATGGGCCTCAATCGCGCCGTCAAAGAGCGGATCGACTCGATGCAGATCGAGGACGAGCTGACGAAGCGGATCCACATCAAGATGAGCGGCTGCCCGAACGGGTGCAGCCAGCACCACATCGCCAACATCGGCTTCTACGGCGCCTCGCTCAAAGTCGGCGACCGCCAGATCCCGGCCTACATTCCGCACATCGGCGGCAAATACGAGGGCGGCGAGGTGATCTTCGGCACGCGGCTGAAATCACGGCTGCCGGCCAAACGGGTCCCCGA
>DATIPH010000025.1:0-82108 GCA_035472275.1 Solirubrobacterales bacterium | reverse complement strand
CGCGGCGGTCGTGAACGCGAGCGCAACTAGACGTTGAGCGAGGCCAAGCGCACCCAGCTGGGCTCGGGGGTCCGGGTCGTGACCGAGGAGGTTCCCTCGGTCCGCTCGGTCGCCCTCGGGCTCTGGGTCCGGACTGGCTCGCGCAACGAGACCCCGGCTCAGGCCGGGGTCTCGCATTTCCTCGAGCACCTGCTGTTCAAGGGAACCGCGCGCTACTCGGCAATCGAGATCTCCGAGCGCTTCGACGGCCTCGGCGCCTCGATCAACGCTGCCACCGGCAAGGAGACCACCCACCTGCACGCCCGCTTCCTCGACGAGCACACCGACGAGGTCTTCGACCTGCTGGCGGAAATGCTGCTGGCGCCGACCTACCCGGACATCGACTCCGAGCGCCAGGTGGTGCTGGAGGAGATCGCGATGTATGACGACGAGCCGCAGGACCGCGTCCACGACGTCCTCGCCGAGGCGGTCTTCGGCGGCCATCCGTTGGGACGCCGGGTGCTGGGCGAGGCGGACGTGATCGCTTCGATTCCGATCCCGGACATCGAGGCCTACCACCACGCTCGCTACGCGGCTTCAGAGATCGTGGTCGGCGCCGCCGGCCACCTCGATCACGACAAGATCGTTGCCCTTGCCGAGCGGCTGGTGACGGCCCCCGCGGACGGCGGTGGCGTCGCCCCGGAAACCGCGCTCGAGGGCCCGGCCCGCCTTTGCTTCCACCAGAAGGAGACCGAGCAGTACCACATCTGCTTCGGCGCTCCCGGCTTGCGCCGCGAGGACGAGCGTCGCTACCCGTTGGCCGTTCTGGACGCGATCTTCGGCGGCTCGACTTCCTCGCGCCTGTTCCGCGAGGTGCGCGAGAAGCGCGGGCTCGCCTATTCGGTCGGCTCCTACAACGAGCAGTTCACCGACCAGGGTCTGGTCGCTACCTACGTGGGGACCCGTGAGGACAACGTCGAGGAGGCCTGCTCGATCATCGGCGCCGAGCTGGCGCGGCTGCGCTCGGAGCCGGTCTCCGAGGAGGAGCTGACGCGGGCCAAGGAGAGCGTCAAGGGGCGCCTTGTGCTGTCGTCGGAGTCGACGGCGGCGCGGATGACGCGGATCTCCCGCGCCACGCTGTTCGGGCTGCCGATCGAAAGCCTCGACGAGATGCTGGCCAGGGTCGACGCGATCAAGGTCGACGACCTGACCGAGCTCGCCGCTGAGCTCTACGACGGTGAGCGGCTTTCCGCCGCCTGTGTCGGTGCTGACGAGGACCGCTTCCGAGCGGCGCTGGCGCCGGTATCGGAGAGCCTGGTAGCGGCGTGATCCGAGTCGGCGTCGCCGGCGCTGCGGGGCGCATGGGGCAGACCGTCTGCGAGGCGGTCGAGGCGGCCGAGGGGCTGGAGTTGGCCGGCCGCGCCGATCCCGCGCTCGGGACCGAGCTGGGGGGGATCCTCGACGAGGTCGACGTCGTCGTCGACTTCACGATCCCGGACACCGCCCTCGCCAACCTCGAAGCCTGCGTGGCGGCCGGCGTCCACGCCGTCGTCGGCACCACCGGCTTCGACCTCGACGCCGCCCGCTCCGCGGCGGAGGCGAGCACCGCTGGCGCGAACTGTTTCGTGGCGCCGAATTTTGCAATTGGTGCTGTTCTGTTGATGGTCGTAGCGCAGACGATCGCCCCGCAGATGCCGGAGTGCGAGGTAATCGAGCTGCACCACGACCGCAAGCTCGATGCTCCCTCGGGAACGGCGAAACGGACCCAGGAGCTGATCGACGCCGCCGGCGGCAACGTCCACGAGCCGATTCACTCGGTGCGGCTGCCGGGGCTGGTCGCGCACCAGGAAGTGATCTTCGGCGGCGAGGGCCAGACGCTGGCAATCCGCCACGACTCGATCGACCGCAGCTCCTTCATGCCCGGCGTCGTGCTCGCGGTTCGCAAGGTCGCCGACCTCCCGGACCGCTTCACGGTCGGGCTCGAGAAGCTGCTCTAGACGTGGGTTCGGTAGCGCAGCGGCGGGCCGACGGGGTACCCTGACAACGATGAACCAGATTCAAGGTGTGATCACGGCGATCTGCACGCCGTTCGACGAGGACGGGCGCGTCGACCTGGACGGGGCGCGCCGGCTTGCCGCGCACCTGCTCGAGCATGGGTCGCATGGGCTTGTGATCGCCGGGACCACGGGCGAGTGCCCGACCCTGACCGACGGTGAGGAGATCGAGCTCTTACAAGCTGTTCGGGCCGAGGTCGGAGACGACCCGCTGCTGATCTGCGGCACCGGGACCAACGACACCCGCCACTCGGGCGAGCTAACGAAGATGGCGGCCGACAACGGCGCCGACGCTTCCCTGGTCGTGGTGCCCTACTACAACAAGCCGAATCCGGCCGGCATCCGCGCCCACTTCGAAGCGATCGCAGCTGCCGTTCCCGAGCTGCCGATGGTGATGTACAACATTCCCTCGCGGGTGATCGTCAACGCCGAGCCAGAGTTGCTGGCCGAGCTCGGCCAGATCGACAACATCGTCGCCGTCAAGCAGGCCAACGACGAGCAGCTGGGCCCGATCGAGGGCCTTGCCATCCTCGCCGGCAACGACAACACCTTCCTCCGCGTGCTCGAGTTCGGCGGCGCCGGCGGCATCCTCGTCGCCTCGCACCTGGTCGGACCGCAGATGCGCGAAATGTGGGAGGCGGCGCAGAGCGGCGACCTCGACCGCGCCCGCGCGATCGACGCCGAACTGACTCCCGTCTACCAGGGGATCTCGGTGACCACCAACCCGATTCCCGTCAAGGCCGGGCTCGAGATGCTCGGCCTCGCCTCCGCAAGCGTGCGACTGCCACTTGTCGTCGCCGACGAGGCGCAGCGGGCCGCGGTGCGCGACGCCCTCGAGGGCGTCGGCGTCTCGGTCGCGCGCTAATAACTTCCCCATTCCTACACAGAGAGTGAGCTTTACCAGTGCCAAGTAAGAAACTTCGAGTGCTGCCCTTGGGCGGCCTCGGCGAGATCGGCAAGAACATGACCGTGATCGAATTCGACGGCCGTATCGTCGTCGTCGACACCGGGCTGATGTTCCCGACCGCCGAGATGCATGGGATCGACCTCGTCCTTCCCGATTTCTCCTACCTCCGCGACCGCGTCGACGACATCGAGGCGATCATCCTCACCCACGGCCACGAGGACCACGTCGGTGCCCTGCCCTACGTGCTCCGTGAGATCGGCACGCCGCCGGTCATCTACGGCGGCCTATTAACGATCGGCATGGTCCGCTCCAAGCTCGACGAGCACAAGCTCGGCGACTCGGCGCCACTACAAGAGCTGCCGCCGGGCGAGAAAGTCCAGCGCGGTCCCTTTGGGATCGAGCTGATCCACCTTGCCCACTCAATTCCCGACATGCGCGGCGTGCTGCTGAGCACTGAGGTCGGCTCGGTCCTGATGACCGGCGATTACAAGTTCGACCAGACTCCGGTCGACGGCCGCCCGGCCGACATCCCGCGCTTGGCGGAGATCGGCAAGGAAGGGCTGCTGCTCCTCTGCGGCGACTCGACCAACGCCGACCGCCCCGGTGTGGCGCCTTCGGAGTCAAGCGTCGGTCCGGCACTCCTGCGCCAGTTCTCGCAGTGCGAGGGACGGATTATCGTCACCTCCTTCGCCTCCAACATCCACCGCGTCCAGCAGGTGATCGACGCCGCTGCCGAGCTCGACCGCAAGGTCGCCCTGGTTGGGCGCTCGATGCGGAAGAACTTCAACATCGCCTCCAACCTGGGGATCGCGAAGGCGCCGGATGGGATCTTCATCCAGCCGCGCGAGATCGAGGACTTCCCCGACGAGAAGGTCGTCGTCATCTCCACCGGTAGCCAGGGCGAGCCGCTCTCGGCGCTGCGACGGATGGCCAACAACGACCACCGCGACGTGCAGCTGCACGAGGGCGACACGGTCGTCTTCTCGGCGACCCCGGTTCCCGGCAACGAGCGCGCCGTGAACGAGACGATCGACCGCATCTACGAGATCGGGGCGAGGGTGATCACGGCCAAGGACGCGCCGATCCACGCCTCCGGCCACGGCTGGCAGGAGGAGCTGAAGCTGATGCTCAACCTGACCAAACCTCGGTTCGTGATGCCGGTCCACGGCGACCACCAGCGCTTGCGCCTGCACAGTGAACTCGCAGAAGCGGTCGGGATCGAGCCCGGCAACATCTTCCGTGGCAGCAACGGCCTGCCGCTCGAACTCGACGCCAATTCCGCCGCGTTCGGGGAGGACCTCGACGTCGGCACGATGTACGTCGACGGCATCAACATCGGCGAACCCGATGACGCCGCCCTGCGCGACCGCCGCGAGATCTCCGCCGACGGCATCTTCATCGTCGTCGTCACGATCTCCGGCGACGACGGCTCCGTAGTCGCCGACCCCGAGGTGATCTTCCGCGGCGTCGCCTTCCTCGAGGAAGCCGACGCCCTGGTCGAAGACCTCTCCGACCTGGTCGAAGACTCCGTTGAGGGAGCGGCCAAGGCCGGCAACCGCGAGTCCCACCTGATCGAGGAAGATCTCCACGACGCGATCGGCAAGTTTGTCTTCAAACGTCTGAAACGCCGGCCGATGATCCTGCCGGTCGTGATCGAGGTCTGAGTAGAGCTGCAGGGAGGAGCCCGGTAGGTCTCCGGGCGAATTGAGTCGCGTCCCTTCGGGACAGGCTCCGCGATGTCGGTGCCCGCCTATGGCGGGCAAATATGAGATTGCATTTCGCGCCCTTCGGGCCACATTCGCCCGGAGACCTACCGGGCTCCTCACCCACACGTCCTCAGCCTCGAAAAGCGCCCACGATCGAAAGCTTCCGAGGTGCGGAAGCTAAATGCCAAAGGCGTCGCTTTTTTCTAGCTTCCGAGGGACGGGGCGTTCCGGGGGAGGGCATTGATCGCCTCTCCGGGAATGTGGCCGAAGGCGCGATATGCAATCTGTCTTCTGCGCCCCATAGGGGCGCACCAACATCGCGGAGCAAGTCCCGAAGGGACGCGACTCAATTCCCGGAGAGGCGATCAATGCCCTCTCGCATACCTCCCGAGCCCCTCGAAAAACGGCAGAAAAAAAGCCCGCCGGGATAGTGTCTGGGGAGAATCCCGGCGGGCCAGTGTCTCGTCCACGCGGAAATCTACGGAGGGGTTCTAAAGCGCCTCTAAATCATTGGATTAGGTTTCAACGGCCGCCGGAGCCGTGTCCTGGAGGGCCGGAATCCGGGCGCGGAAAAGGGCGCCGCCGAGGCGCGATTCCGTCGCTTCGACGCTGCCGCCGTGGGACTCGGCGACGGCGCTGACGATCGCTAGGCCGAGCCCGGTGCCGGTGCCGCGGACGGTGTCGGCCGGTCCTTCTCCGCGGACGAAGCGATCGAAGACCTGGGTCCGCATGCCGGCAGGGATGCCGGGGCCGTCGTCGGCGACTTCGACGATCGCGTCGCCGTTGTGCTGGCTGAGAGTCAGCTCGATTTGGGACCCCGAAGGCGTGTGGCGGGTGGCGTTCTCGAGCAGGTTGAGGACCATCCGGTGCAACTCGTCGGGACTGCCTTCGATCGGCAGCGGCCGATCGTTGTCGACGGTCAATGTGCGATCGCCCATCAGCGGCGCTGCCTCGGCAGCGGCGTCGCCGGCGATTTCGGCAAGGTCGCAGTCGCGGTGCTTGTCGAGGCGACCGGCGTCGGCCCGCGCCAGCAGCAGCAGGTCGCCGACCAGGCGACTCATCCGCCGCGAGGAGCGCAGCGCCGAGTCGACGATCTCGCGGTCCTCGTCCTGGCGCTGGTTGGCGAGCGATTCCTGCAGCAGCTCGAGGTTGGCGAGGACGCTGGTCAGCGGCGTGCGCAACTCGTGCGAGGCGTCGGCGACGAACTCGCGCTGGCGTTGCATCGCCCCCTCGCGCTCAGAGCGGGCGGCATCAAGCGAGCGCAGCATCTGATCCAGGGTCAGCGCCAGCTCGCCGACCTCGTCTTCGACAACCGGCTCCGGCATCCGCCGCGAGGGGTCGCGGGTGGTGGCGATCTCACGCGCGGTGGTGGTGAGGGAGGCGATCGGGCGCATCGCCCGGCCGGCGATCGCGACCCCGGCGAGGCTGGCCAAGAGGGTGCCGCCGATGATGCCGCCGAAGATCAGCAGCCAGACCCGGTTGATGGTGTCGTCGACGTGGTCGAGGCTGCGCCCGTACTGGACGATGCCGAGCGGTTCTTCGTTTTCACCCTTGATCTGCTCGGTGGCGACCCGCATCCCGTTGTGGTCGGTGACGCCAATCTGCGGCTTACCCAGGGATTGGGAGTTGGTGGTTTCGCCGATCAGGTTGCCGTGGATGTCGTAGATGCGGACCGACGCCTCGTCGGCGCGGACGAAGGTGTCGAGCTGGACGCTGCGGGTGATGTGCCCTTCGCCGAGGAGGTCGTACTTGATCCGCACTTCGCCGGCGAGGATTTGAACCGCACTGTGAACCTCGTTGTTGAAGTCGTCTCGGATCCGCTGGGTGGCGATCTTGCCAATCGCGCCGCCGAAGAGGAGGAGGATGATCAGGGTCAGGCCGGAGGAGACGGCCGCCAAGCGCCAGCGCACCGGCCACGAGCGCGGATGGGCGAGGCGACGGAGCCACGCTCCGACCTTGCTGCGGTTTTCCCGCATGCGGCTAATCCTTCAACACGTACCCGGCGCCACGTTTGGTGTGAAGCAGCCGTGGCTCTTCGCCTGCCTCGAGCTTGCGCCGGAGGTTGGAGATGAAGACGTCGATCGTGTTGGTGGCGGCCATCGGGTCGTAGCCCCAGACTTCGTCGAGCAGCCGCTCGCGGGATACGACCAAGCGCTCGTTGCGCATCAGGAACTCGAGCAGCTCGAACTCGCGATTGGTCAGCTCGATCTCGCGGTCGCCGCGACTGACCTCGCGCGTGTCGGGGTTGAGCTGGAGGTCGCCGACTTCGAGCGAGGCGGCGCCGCGCGGCGGCCGGCGCCGCAGCAAGGCACGGATCCGGGCCAGCAGCTCTTTGCGCTCGAACGGCTTCACCAGGTAGTCGTCGGCGCCGCTGTCGAGGCCGGTGACCCGGTCCGCGGTCTCGGCCCGGGCGGTCAGCATCAAGATCGGGACGTCACCCTCTGTCCGCAGTCGCTTGCAGACCTCGACACCGTCGAGACCGGGCAGGCCGAGATCGAGCACGACGACGTCCGGAATGAAGCCGGCGGCGACGTCGAGCGCCTCGATCCCGTCGGCCGATGTTCGGACCTCGTAGCCCTCGTTGCGGAGGGATCGGCGCAGGACGTCGGCGATGTCGGCGTCGTCCTCGACGATCAGGACGCGGCCGCCAACCTGTTCGGCTTCGCTGAGCATCTGCCGATGTTAGCTCCGGAAATCCGTCCACCCTGCGGGTTTTAGGGCGAATTTATGCGCAGGGGAGCGAGCGTGCGCGTCGAACCGGGAGGACATGTTCGTGCGTAAGAAGCGCGCCGCACCGGCGCGAAGGGGCAAAGCTGGGGCGAAACGAGCCAAAGCGAAACCGAAAGCCAAGGCGAAGGGCGGGTTGCATCTACCGGCCGGTCTGGAGCAACGCCACCTCGACTTGATCGGGCTCGGCCTGCTGGCGGTCGGGATCTACCTCGTCTTCGTCCTCTTCGCCGGCTGGGAAGGCGGCAAGGTCGGCTACGGGATCGAACAGGGCCTCCTCTACCTATTCGGTGCGGTCGGAGCCAAGATCTTCACCCTGCTGTTGCTGCTGGCAGGGGGGATGCTGCTGACCGGGACCTCGGTCTCGACGCTGGTCCGCGGGGTCGCCCGTGGCCTGCACACGGTCTTCCGCGCGATTTTCTTCAGCGGCACCGAGGCCGCCCGCAATGCCTCGCAGGCGCATACGGACTGGCGTGAGCGCCGCGAGGCAGGCGCCGAGGACACCGGCTCCGCCCCGACCGACGTGATGAGCGGCTATCCGGAGGACGACGAGGAGTTCGAGCCGACGGTCGCCCTCGCCGACGAGGACGACGACGGCTTCGACGCCCAGATCTTCGACTTCGACTCGAAGGAGGAGGCCGAGACCGAGGTGGTCGCCGACGCAGAGCCCGAGGACGAGGACGAGGACGAGCCGGACCCCGAGCAGGATCTGCGCAACTACGACCCGGTCGACGCCGTCGCGGTCGTTGACGAGGGCGAACGTGCCCAGGCCGGCCTGACCCCGATGGGAAGCAAGCGCGGGGTGACGATGTCGGAAGAGATCGACTACCGGCCGCCGCCGGCAAAAGCCCTGGAGCGGGGCAAAGGCGACAAAGGCCCGGACCCGCGCGACCAGCAGGCGATCGGGCGCAAGCTGATCGAGACGCTCGGCCACTTTGGGGTCGAGGCGAAGATCGTCGGCGTCGTTAGCGGCCCGCACGTCTCCCTCTATGAAATGCGCCTGGCGCCGGGAATCAAAGTCAAGAAAGTCACCGAGCTCGCCAACGACCTCGCCTACGCGCTGGCCTCGACCGACATCCGCATCCTGGCGCCGATCCCCGGCAAACAGGCGGTCGGGGTCGAGGTCCCCAACGCGAAACGCCGCATGGTCCGACTCGGCGACATCTACGCCGGCCGCCCGGCCAAGACCTCGCCCCTGGTCGCCTGGCTCGGCAAGGGGATCGACGGCAACGCGGTTTGGACCGACCTCTCGAAGATGCCGCACGTGCTCGTCGCCGGCACCACCGGCTCCGGCAAGAGCGGCTGCGTCAACGCGATCCTTTCCTCGATCCTGATGCAGGCCTCGCCGAACGAGGTCCGCCTCGTCCTCGTCGACCCGAAGCAAGTCGAGCTCAACCACTATGAGCACGTCCCGCACCTGCTGACCCCGGTCGTCACCTCGCCGCGCCTTGCCGCCAACGTCCTCTCGAACCTGATCGGCGAGATGGAGAGCCGCTACGGGATCATGAGCCAGGCCCGTTGCCGCAACCTCGAGGAACTGAACCGGGCCCGCATGAAGGCCGGCGAGGCGCCGCTGCCGCACATCCTCTGCGTGATCGACGAGCTCGCGGACCTGATGATGGTCGCCCCGGCCGAAGTCGAGGATTCGATCATCCGCCTCGCCCAGAAGTCTCGCGCCACCGGGATCCACCTTGTATTGGCCACGCAGCGTCCCTCGACCGACATCATCACCGGCACGATCAAGGTCAACATCCCGTCGCGGATCGCCTTCGCCGTCTCTTCGCAGACCGACTCCCGGGTGATCCTCGACCAGGGCGGCGCCGAGTCACTGCTGGGCCAGGGGGACATGCTCTTCCGCGGCCCCGGCAGCTCGAAGCTGCAGCGGATCCAGGGCGCCTTCATCACCGAGGACGAGATCGCCCGGATCACCAAGCACTGGGCGAAGCAGGGCGAACCCGAATTCGAAGACGAGCTTTTGGAGACGCCTCCCGAGGCCGAGGGGGAGGGTCGCGACGACGAGTTCGACCCCGACAGCGACGACCTCTTGGACGAGGCAATCCGGCTCGTCGTCCAGACTGAAACCGCTTCCGTCTCGATGATCCAACGCCGCCTGCGCGTCGGCTACACGCGCGCCGGCCGCCTGATCGACATGCTCGAGCGCCGCGGCGTCATTTCCGGCTACGAGGGCTCGAAACCGCGTCAGGTCCTGATCTCGCAAGGGGAACTGGGACGGGTGCTGACCTCGGGCGGCCCGGAGGCCGCTCCGGAGCCCGTCGCGGCCGACGTCGACCCCGACGCCTGAGCCGTTCGTGGTTCCTTATGGACCTCAGGCGTCCAAAAGGAACCGCGGGATTGCCGGTCCGGTAGCTTCAGCCCGTGATTCGCGCCGGAATAGTCGTGACGGGGACCGAGGTTCTGACCGGGCGGATCTCCGACCGCAACGGCCCCTGGGTCTCCGAGCAGCTGGCCGGCCGCGGGGTCGAGGTAGCCCACATCCTGGTCGTCGGCGACCGCCCCGAGGATCTCGAGGCGGCGCTGCGTTTCATGGCCGCCGAGGGGATGGACCTGATCGTCACCTCCGGCGGGCTGGGGCCTACCGCGGATGATCTGACCGGCGAGGTCGTCGCCCGCTTCGCCGGTCGGGAACTGCGGATCGACCTCGAGATGGAGGCGAAAATCTCGGAGATCATCCGCAACTTCGCCCGTCGTCGCGGCGGCCTCGACGAGGAGGCGCTGGTCGCAGCAAACCGCAAGCAGGCGATGGTGCCGGAGGGAGCGGTGACGCTCGATCCGATCGGCACGGCGCCGGGCCTGGTGGTGCCGGCGGGAGATCGGGTCGTGATCGTGTTGCCAGGTCCCCCGCGAGAGCTGCAGCCGATGTGGGGGCCGGCGCAGGCGACGGCGCCGGTGCGGGAGATCCTGGCGCGGGCGACGGCGCTGCACGGCTACACGATGCGGATGTTCGGCGTACCCGAGTCCGAAATCGCCAAGAGCCTGCGCGAGATGGAGGGCGAGGGGGTCGACCTGGCGGCGGTCGAGATCACGACCTGCCTGCGCAAAGGCGAGATCGAGATCGACGTTCGCTACCGCGACGAGGCGACCGGCGTCGCCGACGAGGTTCGTGATGGGTTGGTGCAGCGCCACCCGAAGGAGACCTTCAGCGTCGACGGTGAGACGATCGACTCGATCGTCGCCAAGTTGCTGGCAGGGCGCAAGCTGGGCCTGGCCGAGTCCTGCAGCGGCGGCCTGATGGCGGCGCGGATCACTGATCTGCCGGGAGCCTCGGAGTACTTCATGGGCAGCGCCGTCTCCTACTCGAACGCGGCGAAGAGCGAGCTGCTTGGCGTCGATCCGGCCCTGATCGAGGCCAAGGGTGCGGTCTCGCCCGAGGTTGCGGAGGCGATGGCAATCGGGGCGCTGGCGCGCTTCGAGGCTGACGTCGCGGTTTCGATCACCGGCATCGCCGGTCCCGACGGCGGCAGCGAGGAGAAGCCGGTCGGCTACGTCTGCTTCAACGCTCGCCTTGCCGACGGCACCGCGCTCGCCCGCGACCCGGTGATCCCCGGCGGGCGCACCGACATCCGCGAGCGCTCGGCTCTGGTCGGGCTGCACCTACTGCGGACGCTGCTCGGCGGCGACGAGCCGCCGCTCTGGTGATTTTGCGGTCTCGGGCGAATCTCGGCACGAAGGATTCACGCTGACGCTGTATCTCGCGCGGCTCGGCGGCATAGCGTGGCGGCATGGCTGATCGAGAGCAGGAGTCGCGGGTGCGGTTGTTCGTTGCCCTCGATCTGCCGGACGAGATCCGGGCGGGGATCTCCGACTGGGGCGAGCGGGCGCTGCGCGACCCGGCCTTGCGGCCGGTGCCCGAGCGCTCGCTTCACGTCACCTTCGCCTTCCTTGGGCACCGGCCCGAGGCCGAGGTCGAGTCGATCGCGGCCGTGGTGGCGGCGAGCGGCGGGCCGGCGCCGCTTCTCGAGCTGCTCGACCCGCAGCAGCGGCCACTGCGGGGCGGTGCCCGCGTCTACGCCCTGCCGGTCCGCTCGGAGAGCGCTGAGAGACTGCAAGCGGGCCTCCGGGAGCGTTTGGTCGCGGCGGGCCTCTACGAGGCCGAGAGCCGCCCCTTCTGGCCTCATGTGACGGTCGCGCGGGTGCGGGCGGAGGGTCGCAGATCGCGGCGTCCGGCCCTGGTCGAGAAGCCGCCGAAATCGCTGCCGCAGGAGCTCTTGCAGACCTTCGAAGCTGTCCGACTCTCTCTCTACCGTTCTGAACTCCAGCCTCGGGGTGCGCGATACGTCCCGCTGGCGCAAGTCGAGCTGTCCGCAGGCAGCAGTTAGGTGATCTAGTGGCTGACAAAAAAGTGAACTTGAAGGACGCCTCGGCGAAAGAGGCCAAAGCCAAAGACGCGGCTCTGGAGAACGCGGTCACCGGCATCAGACGCGAGTTCGGTGAGGGCTCGCTGATGCGGCTCGGCGACAAGGGAACGGTCAAGGTTGCGGCGATCCCGACCGGTTCGCTGGCGCTCGATCTGGCGCTGGGAATCGGCGGCGTGCCGCGCGGCCGGATCGTCGAGATCTTCGGGCCGGAGTCGTCCGGAAAGACGACGCTGGTCAGCCACATCATCGCCCAGGCCCAACAACTTGGCGGCGTTTGTGCCTTCATCGACACCGAGCACGCGATCGACCCGGTCTACGCCCGGGCGATCGGGGTCGACACCGACGAGCTCCTGGTCTCTCAGCCCGACTACGGCGAGCAGGCACTGCAGATTGCCGACCGTCTGATCGCCTCCGGGGCGGTCGACGTGGTCGCGATCGACTCGGTCGCGGCGCTGACGCCGAAAGCCGAGCTCGATGGCCAAATCGGCGACACCACCGTCGGTCTACAGGCCCGGTTGATGTCGCAGGCGATGCGGAAACTGGCAGGCAACCTCAGCCGGACGAATACCGTCTGCATCTTCACCAATCAGATCCGCGAAAAGATCGGTGTCCAGTTCGGCTCGCCGGAGACGCAGCCCGGCGGTCGGGCGCTGAAGTTCTACTCCTCGCAGCGACTCGACATCCGCCGCATCGAGACCCTGAAGGAAGGGACCGAGGCGGTCGGCAACCGGGTGCGGGTCAAAGTCGTCAAGAACAAGGTCGCGTCGCCGTTCCGTCAAGCCGAGTTCGATATCGAGTACGGGGTCGGGATCTCGCGCGAGGGGGGGCTACTGGACTTCGGCATCGAGCAGGACCTGGTGCAGAAGTCGGGCTCGTTCTTCTCCTACGGGGAGACCCGGCTCGGCCAGGGGCGCAACAACGCCAAACAGTTCCTGGTCGATAACCCGGAGTTGGCTCTGGAGATCGAAACCAAGGTCCGCACCGCGCTCGGCATCGACGGCGAGGTGGCACCTGTGGCCGATGCCCCGGTGCCTGTGGCTGACGAGGCTCCGGTGGCAGAGGCGAAAGCCGCCTGAGGGCTGCTCTGAGGCCGCTGAGTGGCCCAGGCCGTGTCCGCGGGGCCTATCGATATAGGATTCCGGCCGCCAATCTATGAGCAACGAAACGATTTTCTTCATATTCGGCATCGCGCTGGCCGTTTCAGCGGTGTCAGTCAGCTTTATCGGTCTCAAAGTCAAGGACTTCCCCGGCAAAGCCTTCCCGATCGTGGTCCTCTGGTTCGCGATCCTGGTTGGCGGCGCGACTACCTTCGCCGTCCTTCACGCCAAGGACGAGGACAAGGCGAAGGCGGCCGAGTTCAAGGAGGCCAACGAGGAAATCGAAAAGGAGACCTCGGGCGGTCCGTATGAAGAAGCCGGCGCCAAGGAAGGCTCCGGCTCGACCGAAACCGAAATCGAAAAAGAAGGCAAAGAACCGGCTGAGGCTGAAGGCAAAGGCGCCACCGGCCCCGGTGGCACGCTTGAACTGGCTGCCGACGAAAGCGAACTCAAATTCGACAAGACTGAATTGACGAGCAAGCCGGGCAAGATCACGATCGACTTCGACAACCCCTCTTCGATCCCGCACAACGTCGAAGTCGAAGACGAAGGCGGCGAAGTACTGGGCGGCACCGAAACGATCTCCAAAAGCGAAGAAGAGGCGACCGTCGAACTCGGGCCGGGCACCTACACGTTCTTCTGTTCGATTCCCGGGCACAGGGAAGCGGGCATGGAAGGCACCCTGGTCGTCAAGTAGTTCTGGGGTTGGTTGTGGAGGGGTCGGGCAGGCCCTCTTCACTCGCAACTCGTCGTTGTTGAGGCTGCAGCTAGCGCCTCGACGGAGCTCCCCTCCTCCCGCTCATACGTTCAGAGGGCCTACCCGACCCCTCCCAACGATCCAGCAAGCGCTTCACGACGAGCGCGGCTTCCGTGAAGCTGAAGATGCCAAGAGGCGGAGGTGGCTCGTCCCGCGCAAGCTTGAGACGCATCCGAAGCGTCGCTGAGCGCGTCATGCGTGAGGTTGTTCCGGCCCCGCCTTTGAAGCTTCTCGTTAGGGACCAGCGATTCGGTTGGAGGGTCGGGTGGCACTCGTACGAGCGGCGTCCTGATTTCTGCAGTGTCCGGCGGCGAGAGATGGTGCTCTTAAAGGCAGAAATCCCAGCGAAGGTAGAGGGCCACCCGACCCTCCCCCAAACCCTGATCCCTAACAAGGAAGCTCTGCAACCGCCCGCTAATCTGCCACCCATGCCCAGGTCCTTCCACGTCACCACCTTCGGCTGCCAAATGAACGTCCACGACTCCGAGCGCATGCGCGGCATGCTCGCCTCGCTCGGCTACGAGGAGGCACCGGAGCGGGCCGGGGCAGACGTGATCCTCTTCAATACCTGCTCGATCCGCGAGTCGGCCGACAGCCGCTTCATCGCCCACCTCGGCGAGGCGAAGCGGCTGAAGGGCGAAGACCCCAAGCGCGTCGTCGGCGTCGGCGGCTGCTGGGCGCAGTCGGTCAAGGACGAGGTATTCCAGCGCTTCCCCTTTGTCGACGTTGCCTTCGGGCCCGGTCAGATCCACAAGCTGGCGGAGTTCCTCAACTCCGACTCGCTCAGCGCCCAGGGCTACTTCGAGTTCGAGGACTTCTCCGGCCACCTGCCGGCGCGCCGTGAGCGCGAGTTCCAGGGCTGGCTGCAGATCTCCCAGGGCTGCAACTGCAACTGCTCCTACTGCATCGTGCCCTCGACGCGGGGACGGGAGGTCAGCCGCGACCCCGGCGAGCTCCTCGCCGAGGCCGCGGCGCTGGCTGCCGACGGCGTCCGCGAGGTGATGCTGCTGGGGCAGAACGTGAACAGCTACGGGCGCGACCTGCCGGGGGACTCCCGGATCACGTTTGCCGACCTCCTTGCTCGCGTCGACGCGGTCGAGGGGATCGAGCGGATCCGCTACACCAGCCCGCACCCGAAGGACATGAAAGAGGACGTGATCCGCGCCCACGCCGAGCTGCCGGCACTCTGCGAGCAGATCCACCTGCCGCTGCAGTCGGGCTCGAGCCGGATCTTGAAGCGAATGCGGCGCACCTACGACCGCGGCCGCTACCTGGACCGGGTGGCGCTGATCCGCGAGCACGTCCCCGACTGCGCGATCACGACCGACATCATCGTCGGCTTCCCCGGCGAGACCGGGGCCGACTTCGAGGAGACGATGGAAGTGGTCGAGGAGGTCGGCTACGACTCCGCCTTCACCTTCGTCTTCTCACCCCGGCGTGAAACCGAGGCAGCGGAGATGGACGGGCAGGTTCCACATCCGGTCAAGGTCGAGCGAATGGAGCGGCTGCTCGAGGCGGTGCAGCGGCGCGCCGCGGAACGCTCGCAGCGCTTCGTCGGCCGCACGATGGACGTCCTCGTCGAGGGCTCGAGCCGCACCGACGAGACCAAGCTGCGCGGCCGCACCCGCCACAACAAGGCGGTCAACTTCGACGGCGAAGCCGACCCCGGCGAGTTCGTCGCGGTCGAGATCGAGAGCGCCACCTCGCAGACCCTGAGTGGGGTCGCGGCGCGCCCTCTCAGCCAGCTTCTTTGACGGTCTTGGCGTTGTTCGGCCCGACCGGGGTCGGCAAGACCGGGGTGGCGATCGCACTAGCGCAGCTGCTGCGTGAGCGCGGTGAGGACCCGGTCGCGATCAACTGCGACGCGCTGCAGGTCTACGAGGGCCTAGCGGTGCTAACCGGCGCCGCCACGGCGGCGGAGCGGGATCAGCTCGAGCACCGCTTGCTGGGCATCGTGCCGGTCACGAGTGACTTCTCAGTCGGCGACTACATGCCGCTGGCGCACCGGGAGGTCGATCAGGCGCTGGCAGCCGGCAGGACGCCGATCATCGTGGGGGGGACGGGTCTCTATCTTCGCGCCGCCCTCGCCAGCCTCTCGCTCGAAAAAGCCCCGCCTGAATCGACCGAGTCGGAGCTCTGGTCGCCTGAGACACGCCACCCAACGACGATCTTCGGCCTCCAGATGGACCGTGATCTCCTCTACAAGCGGATTGACGCCCGCGCCGAGGCGATCGTCGCCGCCGGCGCCGGCGAGGAGGCGCGCCGCGCCGATGCCCTCGGTCCCGGCCGCACCGCCCGCAAGGCGCTCGGCTTCGACGAGGTGCTGGCCGGCGACGTCGCCCAGATGCAAAAGCGCTCGCGCAACTACGCCCGCCGCCAGCTCACCTGGATGCGAAAGATCCCGGACCTGACCATGGTCGACCGCACCGACCTCAGCGACGAGCAGACCGCCGCCGGTATCGCTCAGATACTTAACGCTTCTTGACTAAAGCGAGATGTCCGAGCTAGGCTGAACCTCGGAAAACCGGCTCGTACCTGATCGGGGATCGGGATGGAGAGCAGCAGGGATCAAAATACACGCGTGATGCTCGGCGCTGCCAGCCTGCTGCTGGCGATCGTCGTCTGGCTGGCGCTGACCTCGGCCCCGGCGGGGGCGACCGCCGTCTGCGAAGACGAACCGCTCGCGGGTTCCTGTGGCCTCGCGTACCCCAGTGGGACGACCTTCGTCGCCAAATCGACGAACTCGACGATCAAATCCTCGCTCGGCACGATTGCCTGCACGAGCGAGACGCTCGAAGGCAAACTGAGCGAAGAACCGACCGCCGAAGGTGAACCGTTGAAAGCGTCGGTATCGGCCCGGACCCTCTCGGGCTGCAAAAGCAGCGTCGGCGGTACCTGCACCACTGCGAGCGCGGTGAAACTTCCTTACGCCGCCACCTTTAAATGGACCAGCGGCGCCAACGGGACCCTGACCCTCTCCAGCGGCGGCAGCGGCGAACCAGGCGTGTCCATGCAATGTGGACCCCTCAACTGCACCTTCAGCGCCTCCGCGCAGCTGACCGTAACGGGCAAATCCTCCGCGGCGACGGCGCAGGCGAAAGAAGTCGCGCTCAACCGCGCCGGTGGATCGTGTCCGGCCTCGGCAACCTGGAACGCGACGTTCATCTTCGAACAGCCGGGCGGAGGCAGGGTCCAGATCGCCAAGGCGCGGCTCCCGACGGTGTTCTGCACCGAAAACGAAGCGCGCTGCGGAGCGGGCGCTGGGCTCGTCTACCCGGTGGGAGGCGAATTCGAAGCGGCCCTCAAGAAACCGGCCACCTTCGACCTCGACTGGCTGGAACCGCTTGGCTCGACCGAAATCAACGGCAGCTGCGAAGCCTCAGTCGTGATCGTCAAAACGATCCAGAACGCGGCGCCGCTGATCGCCAACACCCAGTTGGGATCGCCGGCGTTCGGGAAATGCACGCAGTGCGAACCGACCTTCCAGAACAAGCCCTACGCGATGAACGTCGAAGCGATGCCGCCGGCCCTCGTCAACGGCAACGGCACGGCCCGGCTGCGCAGCGCCGGCAACGGCCCGGTCCTGATCGAACTCGCCTGCACCCTCGGTGGCGGGGGAGGCCTGCAGGTCAAATGCAACTACGAAGCCAGGTCTCCGGCCGAGCAGATCGAAGGCACGATGACCGGTGGCAACCCGGCGACGATCAAGTTCTCCGACGCGCTGGAAAGCGTCGCGGGCTCGGAAATTGGGTGCAGCTCCGAAATGGACTGGGAAGCCGAATACGAAATCACCAGCCCTTCGCCGGTCAACATCTTCGTGACCCGGAAGTGAGACGTGGCGCCCTGCGCGTGCCCCGACGGCCAGCTGGACTAGGCTGCGCCGCGTGAAATTCGAGAAGTGGCAGGCGCTGGGCAACGACTACCTGATCGTCGAGGAGGAGAGCCTGCCCTGGGAACTGAACGCGAAACGGGTCGAGTGGCTCTGCGACCCGCATTTCGGGATCGGCTCCGACGGCGTGCTGCTGCTCGGCCGCAGCGATCATCCGGACTTCGTCGCCGAGCTGCGGATCTTCAACCCCGACGGCTCCGAGGCCGAGCTCTCCGGCAACGGCGCCCGTGAGGCGATCCTTTACCTGCGTCGCCACGGCTGGACCGACGAGGAGACGTTCACGATCAGGACCGTAGCCGGGCCGATCACGCCGACGATCACCGGCGAGCTGACCTGCAGCGTCGACATGGGGCGTGCAGCGACCAGCTCCAAGGACTTCCCCTCGGGCGGCGAGGACGGGCGCGGGACGCTGAGCGCCGCCGGGCGCGAATGGGAGTTCCAGCACGTCTCGATCGGCAACCCGCAGTGCGCGATCGTGGTCGGCGAGGAGCTCGACGACCTCGACCTCGGCGAGATCGGGCCGCCGATCGAAGGCCATGAGCTGTTCCCGAACCGGACCAACGTCTCCTTCCTCGCGATCGACGGCAGCACCGTGCGGGCGCGGATCTTCGAGCGCGGAGTGGGGGAGACGCTCTCCTCTGGGACCGGCGCCAGCGGCGCCGCGGTGACCGCCTTCCTGCGCGGCTCCCAGAGCCCGATCGTGGTCGAGCTCGAAGGCGGCGAGCTCGAGGTCGAGATCGGCGACGACCTGGCGGTGCGGCTCAATGGCTGGGCGGAGCCCGTCTGTTCGGGCGAGCTCTCGCCAGAGCTGCTGACCGCGCTCTCCGAGCTCGACTAGTGCCCAATCGTTAGGGTTCCGCGCCCATGGGCATCGCCGATCCATCCAAGCGCCTGCAGGCGATCCCGCCGTACAAGTTCCAGGAGCTGGAGCAGCAGATCGCCGACAAGCGGGCGGCGGGCATCGACGTAATCAGCCTCGGGATCGGTGACCCCGACGAACCGACCTACCCCTACATCGTCAAGGCGATGCAGGAGGCGGTTGCCGAACCGGCCAATCACCAGTACCCGTCGAATCGCGGGCGCGAGGAGTTCCGGACGGCCTTTGCCGACTTCTACGATCGCCGCTTCGGCGTCGAGATCGATCCCGCCTCCGAGGTGATCCCGGCGATTGGCGCCAAGGAGTGCATCTACAACCTCTGCTTCGCCTTCCTCGACCACGGCGGCGTCGCCCTCGCCTCCGATCCCGGCTACCCGGTCTACACCGGCGGCCCGATCCTCGCCGGCGCTAGCGCCGAGCTGCTGCCGCTGGTGCCGGAGCTTGGCTTCGCCCCTGACCTCAGCGCCGTCCCCGCCGACGTCGCCGCCAAGGCGCGGCTGATGTTCATCAACTACCCGAACAACCCGACCGGCGCCGTCGTCCCGGAGGGCTTCTTCGAGATGGTCGTCTCCTTCGCCCGCGAGCACGAGATCTTGGTCGTCCACGACAACGCCTACTCGGAGACCACCTACGACGGCTACGTCGCGCCCAGCTTCCTGGCCACGCCCGGCGCCAAGGAGGTAGGAGTCGAGGTCTTCTCCCTCTCCAAGGGCTACAACATGACCGGCTGGCGCTGCGCGGCGATCCTCGGCAACGCTGAGGCAATCCAGGCCTACTGGCGACTGAAGACCAACGTCGACTCCGGCCTGTTCGAGGCGGTGCAGCTGGCTGGCGCCGCCGCGCTCGAGGGCCCGACCGGGCCGCTAGAGCGGATGAACCAGACCTACACCCGCCGCCGCGACCTCGTCGTTTCCGCCCTGCGGGAGATCGGGGTCGAGGTCAACCCCCCGAAGGGGACGATCTACGTCTGGGCACCGGTTCCGGAGGGAAACACCTCGACCTCGTTCTGCGAGACGGTGCTGGAGGAGGCGGCGGTGGTGATCTCGCCAGGCTCGATGTACGGGCCGAGCGGCGAGGGCTTCTTCCGAATCTCGCTGACGACGCCCGACGAGCGGATCGAAGAGGCCGTCGAGCGGATGCGCGAGCACCTCAGCTAGCGCTGCCCCGGCCTCAACTGGCTTCGCGCTCGGCCCGCTTGCGCCAGTAGCGGTCGAGGCCGCCCCACTGGTAGGCCGTCGGCACCGCCTGCAGAAGCTCCTCGACGGTCTCGCCGCCGTGGCCTTCCTCGGTCAGTTGGGCGCGAATCCGGCGCTGCAGGTCGGCCTCGTACTCGGGCTCGGGCAGTCGCTTTGCGAGGTCGGCCTCTTCGCGCAGGCGCTCACGGACGATCGCCAGATGCTCGGCCGGCGACTCGATCGGGCCGAAGTGGGTGAGGCCGAGCAGGGTTGGGTCCCAGCCTTCGACGATCCCGATTGACTCAAGCCACTTCTCGACGTCGATGTCGGGCGGCGGCGTGGGGGGCATGACCAGCTTCGAGGGCGGGATCCGGCAGGCGGCGACGTCGCCGACGAAGGCGGTCCCGCTCTCCTCGTGCAGGTAACAGACGTGGTGGGAGGCGTGGCCAGGGGTATAGGCGACGCGCATCCCGAGCACGTTCTCGCCGCCGGCGAGAACTGTCACGTTGCGCTCGGGCACCGGCAGGATCTTGCCCCACAGGTACTCGAGCTTCTCGCCGTAGAGGCGCCCGGCGCTGGCCAGCAGCTTCGAGGGGTCGATCAGGTGCGGGGCGCCGCGCTCGTGGACGTAGACCTCGAGCTCCGGCCAGCGCTTGACCATCGCCCCGGTGGCGGCGGCGTGATCGAGGTGGATGTGGGTCAGCAATACCGCTCGCGGCTGCTCACCCCCGAGTTCCTCGATTAGGGTCGGCAGCGACGACTCAGGGCCGGGGTCGACGAGGACGCCGTCGACCTCCCAGCAGGCGATCACGTGGGGTCGCCCGAGGTGCATGACGTCGATCGCGCGCATCGGCTGCGAACTCTATTCGGCGGCCCGAACGGGCGACGGGGGTGCCTCAGGCGGCGGCGGGCGTGGGGAGGCGGCCTTCGGCCGCGAGCATGTCGTGGAAGCCCTGCTCGAGACCGCGCGGGTCGAAACCCAACTCACGCTTGGCCTTCTCGTTGCTGGCCCAGAAGGTGACGCCGTCGGCGGCGGAGATCAGCTCGCGCAGGTTCGGCGGCTGGCCCATCATCTTGCCGACCAGCGGACCGATCGGAATCATCGCCTTCATCAGCGGCGTCGGCAGCGCCCGCTTCGGGGCCTTGCGACCGCTTACGTCGGCGACGACGTTGACCGCCTCCCGCATCGTCGCTTTCGGCCCGGCGATGATGTAGGTCTCGCCTGGGGTGCCCCTGTCGAGCGCGAGCACGATGCCGGCCGCCGTGTCTTCCACGTGAGCCAGGCAGATGCCGAGGTCCGGGAAAGGCAGGAGCGGCAGTTTGCCGGCGAAGAACTGGTTCAGGAGCTCGCCGATCGACGAGGTGTCGCCGGGGCCGTAGACACCGCCGGGCTGCACGATCACGCAGGGGAGTCCCTCGCCGATCAACCGCTTTGCGACTTGGTGGGCTTCCCACTTGGTTTGCTCATAGCAGGAGGTGAACGGACCTTCGGGGGCTTGATAGGTCTCGTCGACCACTTTGCCGTGGGTTTGCCCGATGCCGACCGTCGAGACGTAGACCACCTTCGGAATCTTCAGCTCCAGCGCCGCACCCAGCACCCGTTCGGTGCCGCCGACATTGGCCTCTTTCATCACCGGCCGGTCCTTGACGGGGATCCCGACCTCGTAGACCGCGGCGGCGTGAATGACCGCGTCGCAGCCACTCATTCCCTCGCGGATCGCCCGCTCGTCGCCGAGGTCGCCGGCGGCGATCTGGCATCCGAGGTCGGCAACCGTCTGGCCCTTCTCGGGGTTGCGGACGAGACAGACGACCTCGTCGCCGCGAGCGCGCAGTTGGCGCACGACCTCGCCGCCGATGAAGCCCGTTCCTCCGGTGACGAAGACTTTCACGGTTACAGACCCTACCCCAGAATCGCGTGGTTCCTTTTCCGCCTCTGGCGACCAAAAGGAACCACGCGAGTGAGGGTGAGGCCTACGCGTACAATTGTCCTGAGTGCAACGTTCGAGAAATGGCCGCAACACGGAGACGCGCTACAGCGCGGAGCGTCAACTTGGCGGCGCCGGGATCACGAATCGACGGGCGCGGCAGCGGGCCCTGGCGATCGGGATCGTCGACGGCACCGACAGTGGGGAGCCGTTGGCGGAGTTGAAGGAGTTGCTGCGGACCGCTGGCGTGGCCACCGCTGGGGTCGCGACCCAGCAGCGCCCGCAGCCCGACCCTGACCGCTACTTCGGCCGCGGCCGGCTCGAGGAGCTGAAGCGTGAGATCAAGGCCTGCGACGCCAACTTGGTCGCCTGCGACGACGAGCTTGCCCCCCGCCAGGAGCGCAACCTCGAAAGCGCGCTGGGCGTGCCGGTGATCGACCGCACCGCGGTGATCCTCGACATCTTCGCTGACCACGCTCACTCGGCCGAGGGCAAGTTGCAGGTCGAGCTGGCGCAGCTCGAATACAACATGGCGCGTATGCGGGGCCTCTGGACCCACCTCGAGCGCCTCGGCGCCGGTCGTATGGACGGCGGCATCGGCACCAGGGGCCCGGGCGAGACCCAGATCGAGACCGACCGCCGGCTCGCCCGCGACCGGATCTCGGCGCTGCGCCGGCGGTTGGCGCGGCTCGAGCGCAATCGCGGCGTGATGCGAGCCCGTCGCGACCGCTCCTCGCTGCCGCGCGTCGCCCTCGCCGGTTACACCAACGCTGGCAAGTCGACTCTCTTGAACGCGCTGACCGGGGCCGAAGTCGAGGCCGCCGACCGCCTCTTTCACACCCTCGACCCGACCACCCGCAGCTTCGAGCTCTCCGGCCGCGACTACCTGCTGACCGACACCGTCGGTTTCATCGAAAAGCTGCCCCACCAACTGGTCGAGGCATTCAAGGCGACGCTGGAGGAGACCGTGCTCGCCGACCTGATCCTGCACGTTGTCGATGCCTGCGAGCCGGAGGAGCGCCGCCTCGCCGACATCAGGGCGGTCGACTCGGTGCTGGAGGAGATCGGCGCCGGCGAGAAGCCGCGGCTGCTGGTCCTCAACAAGGCCGACCTCCTTGACGAGGGCGAGCGGCGCGAGGCATCCATCAGCCATCCCGGCGCGGTGCTGGTCTCGGCGCTCGCCGACGAGGGCCTGGACGAGTTGCGCGAGCGGGTCGAGGCGGCATTTGGCGAGACCCTGACCGAGGTCGAGCTGCTGATCCCCTACAGCGAGGGCGGCCGGCTGCACGAGCTGCATGAGGTGGCCGGCGACCTGGAGCGGACCGACCGCGAGGACGGCGTCCTCGTTCACGCCAAGGTTCCGCAGGCGGAGCTGCATAGGTTCGACGATCTCGCGGTCGCCTAGCGGTAGGGTGGCGAGCCGTGGAACTGCCGGTCTCAAAGCTCGTCGAGGGTGCCTTGGTGCCGACTCGGGCGCATGCGGGTGACGCGGGACTCGACCTCTATGCCTGCGAGGCCGCCCACATCGGCCCCGG
The DNA here is from genome assembly GCA_035472275.1 of Solirubrobacterales bacterium. Classification (GTDB taxonomy): domain Bacteria; phylum Actinomycetota; class Thermoleophilia; order Solirubrobacterales; family 70-9; genus VAYN01. Next base: position 59,104 of record DATIPH010000025.1, on the reverse strand, counting down.
TGAGCGCTGGAGCGTTGGCACCGGGGTCGGAGTCCAGATCCCGGAGGGACACGCCGGTCTCGTGCTGCCGCGTTCGGGGCTTGCCCGCGACCACGGGATCGGGGTCGTCAACAGCCCCGGCTTGATCGACTCCGGCTACCGCGGCGAACTGCGGGTGCTGCTGCTCAACACCGATCCGGCCGAGACCTTCCGCGTTGCCGCCGGCGATCGCATCGCACAACTGGTGCTGGTGCCAATCGCGATCGCCGCTCCGGTTGAGGTTGCCGAGCTGACCGAGTCGCTCCGCGGCTCCGGCGGCTTTGGCTCCTCCGGTCGCTAGTCCCACGAATTACTCCGTACCGAAGACCCGCTACGCGTGTTTTCGTATAGCACTAGCGTTCAACTCTATGGACGTTACGGCTGGGGACGAATTCCCTCGAGTCGATGTCCCGGCGCCACGATCCGCAGGTCGGCCTCGCCCGAGCGATCCGCAAGCTCCGAACCGACAGTGAGCTGACCCAGGAAGACCTGGGATTCCGGGCTGAGATCCACCCGACGTGGATCTCGCGCATCGAGTCCGGCGAGATCAACCCGACCTGGGGCAACGCGCGGCGAATTGCGGCGGGCTTATATGTGCCGCTGCCGGACCTCGCCACGCTCGCCGAGGAATTCGAGCAGCGCGCTGCCTCTTAGACGTCGGCGTCCGCCAGGTGCCGGAGGAGGACGATCGCGCGGCCGACCGTCTCTTGATCTTCGGCCGGCAGTTCTTCGATCGCCTTCACCAGCCAACCCTCGCGGTTGCGGCGGTCGGCCTCCAGCGTCTCCTTGCCCCGGGGGGTGAGGCTGACGAGCTGACGGCGGCCGTCGGAGGGGTCCGGGTTGCGTTTGACCAGGCCGTCGCCCTCGAGGTCACCAACGGTTTGCGCCATCGACTGCGGCCGCACCCGTTCGGCGACCGCCAGGGCACTGACGCTCTGCGGTCCTTCGCGGTCGAGGCGGCCGAGGACCGAGCCGTGGGAGATCGGGAAGCGATGCTCGGCGCGCAGGCGGCGGATCAACTGGCCGAGGACGACGCGCAGCTCGCTGGCGAGGGAGGCGGTGTCGGTCGTGGCTGGCACGGGCTTGACTATATCGCGAAACTACACAGGCTAACTAAACAGTTTGCCTGTGTAGTATGAGTTGCGGATGGCATCGGACCGCTACAAGTGGATCGTCCTCTCGAACACGACCCTGGCGATCTTGCTGGCGACGCTCGACGCCTCGATCACGCTGATCGCGATGCCGGACATCTTCCGCGGCATCCACCTCGATCCGCTGGTCCCCTCCAACAGCTTTTACCTGCTGTGGATGATCCTCGGCTATCTGGTCGTCTCCAGCGTCCTGATCGTCAGCCTCGGCCGACTGGGGGACATCTTCGGCCGAGTGAAGATCTACAACCTCGGCTTCGTCATCTACACGGTCGCCTCGCTGCTGCTGGCGATCGACTGGATGACCGGGCAGGCGGGGGCGATGTACCTGGTCGTCTTCCGCATCGTCCAGGGGGTCGGCGGCGCCTGCCTGCTGGCCAATTCGGCGGCGATTCTGACCGATGCCTTCCCCGCCAACCAGCGCGGGATGGCGCTCGGGATCAATAACATCGTCGGCGTCAGCGGCCTCTTCGTCGGCCTCATCCTCGGCGGCTTGCTGGCACCGATTGACTGGCGGCTGGTCTTTCTGATCTCGGTCCCGGTCGGGCTCTTCGGCACCGTCTGGGCCTACATGAAGCTGCACGAGCTGAGCACGCCGCGGCGGGCGAAGATCGACTGGTGGGGGAACGTCACCTTCGCCCTCGGCCTGATCCTGCTGATGGTCTCGGTGACCTATGGGATCCGGCCCTACGACGGCTCGCCGACGGGGTGGGGGAGCCCGCGGGTGCTGGCCCTGCTCGCCGGTTCGATCGCTTCCCTGATCGCCTTCGCGATGATCGAGCGCCGGGTCGAGGAGCCGATGTTCCGGCTGCCCCTGTTCCGGATCCGCGCTTTCACCTTCGGCACCCTGTCGACCTTCCTCGCCGCCGTCGCCCGCGGTGGCCTGATGTTCATGCTGATCATCTGGCTGCAGGGGATCTGGCTGCCGCTGCACGGCTACGACTACACCGAAGCACCGCTCTGGGCGGGGATCTACATGCTGCCGTTGACGATCGGGCTGCTGGTCGCCGGCCCCGTCTCCGGCTATCTCTCCGACCTCTACGGGGCGCGTCCGTTCGCGACCGGCGGAATGATCGCCGCCGCGCTCAGCTTTGTCGCCCTCACCCGGCTGCCGATCGACTTCGACTACTGGGCGTTTGCCGCGATCCTGCTCTTCTGCGGAATCTCGATGGGGATGTTTGCCTCGCCCAACCGGGCGGCGGTGATGAACAGCCTGCCACCGGGAGACCGCGGCGCCGGCGGTGGCATGAACCAGACTTTCCAGAACTCGGCCCAGGTGATCTCGATCGGGATCTTCTTCACGCTGATGATCATCGGCCTCGCCTCGGCGCTGCCGTCGACGCTGAGTGGCGGCCTCGAAGCCCACGGCGTCGCCCACGGAGTCGCCCAGCAGGCCGGCGAAACGCCGCCGATCTCGGTCTTGTTTGCCGCCTTTCTCGGCTACAACCCGATCCAGCACCTGGTCGGCGCGGAAGCTCTGGGAGCCGTCTCCGCCCACCAGCACGCGGTGCTGACCGGCCAGGCCTTCTTCCCGCACCTGATCTCGCAGCCGTTCGCGGACGGCCTCGACACGGCCTTTGCCTTCGCCGTCGTCGCCTGTCTGGTCGCGGCCGGCGCCTCGCTGATGCGGGGCGGCCGCTACGAGCACCGCGAAGAGGCGGAGCGGCCCCGGGGCGGTCCCACGATCCAACCGAAGCTGGAGGAGCAGCATGCGCGTTGAGTGGCACGGCCAGTCGGCATTCACCCTGAGCGGCGGCAGCAAGACCGTCGTCATTGATCCCTTTCAGGACATGGGTCCGTTGGTGCGCGAACGGGGGATGACTTTCGACTACCCGGCGATCGAGACCGGCCCGGCGGACCTGCTGCTGGTCACCCATGAGCACCGCGACCACAACGGGGTCGACCGGGTCGGCGGCGAGCCGCACACCCTGCGTGCGACCGCCGGGCGCCACGAGTCGCCGCTCGGCGAGGTGGTCGGGATCGCCTCCGAGCACGACGAGGTCGCCGGCACCGAACGCGGCCCGAACACGATCTTCGTCTTCGAGCTCGAGGGGCTGCGGGTGGTGCATTTCGGCGACTTCGGCCAGCAGCAGCTGCGCCCCGAACAGACCGCCGCGATCGGTCGTCCCGATCTGCTCTTCCTCCCGGTCGGCGGCGGACCGACGATCGGCGGCCGCGCCGCCGCCGACCTCGCCAACGACCTCGATGCGACCTGGGTGGTGCCGATGCACTACCGGACGCCGCGGATCGACTTCCTCGAGAGCGAGGAGGAGTTCGTCGCCGCGATGGAAGAGGTGCAGCGGCTCGACTCGCCGCGCTTCGACACCGCCGAACTGCGCCGAAACGGGGCGCCCCTGGCGGTGATCCCGGCAGCCCCGTAGCGGCCCACGGAGCTCTACGCGCAAGCTGTTGACGGCCAGCTAGACGCCGGCGGCGGTGCGGGCGCTGGCGTGGGCGGCGTCCTCGAAGTCGTCCTCGAGGGGCTCGAGCTCGGGGCGGGTGCCGTAGCGCCGCTGCAATGCCTGGGCGATCAGGTGGTCGGCCAGCCAGGCGTTCTTCGGCAGCAGCGGCCCGTGCAGGTAGGTGCCGATCAGGTTGTGGCGGCGGACCCCCTCGAAGCCGTCCTTGCCGTTGTTGCCGTTGCCCTTCAGCACCTTGCCGAGGGGCGGCACGCCGGTCCCCAGGTAGGTGCGGCCGCCGTGGTTCTCGAAGCCGGCGAGGACGCGGGGGCCGCTGCCGAGGTCGACCTCAATCGCGACGTTCCCGATCAGCCGCGGCCCCGGCTCGCGCACCGTCTCGAGGTCGGCGAGGCCGAGCCCCGGCAGGGTCTCCTGGTCGAGCTGGTAGCTGTGGCCGAGTAGCTGGTAGCCGCCGCAGACGGCGAGCAGGGAAGCGCCGCTCTCGACCGCGGCGGCGAGGTCGGCGCGCTTGGTCTGGACCATGTCGGCGGCAACCATCTTCTGGTCGCGATCCTGGCCGCCGCCGATGTAGAAGAGGTCGTGGGCGGCGGCGTCGACGCGCTCGCCGGGGCCGGCGCCGGCGTAGGCGAAGCCGATCCCGCGCCACTCGCAGCGCCGCTGCAGGAAGACGATGTTGCCGCGGTCGGCGTAGATGTTCATCTGCTCGGGATAGAGGCCGAGCACGCGCAGCTCCATCTCAGACGCCCTTCTCGAGCACGACGACGGTTGAGCCGACGTGGATGTCGGTGGGGGGAATCGGGCGGCGCGACTGCGCCAATAAGCCGACCTCGGCCGCCTCGGCCTCGAGCTGTTCAGCGGGGAAGGTCGTGATCCGGACCTCGTTGGGCTCTTCGCTCAACTCGCCGGTGGGGGAGACGGTCTGGCGCCGGCGCCGGATCAGGATTTCGCCGTTGCCGACGGCGGCCTCGACGGCGAGGCTCGAATAGACCCAGCCGTCGACCTCGCGCACGTCGGGCAGCGGTGGCGGTGAGTCGTCGGGCTCCGGCATCTCCTCCAGGATCGCAGCCGCAAAGCGGCCTCCGGGCAGTAGACGATTGGCGACACAGCGCAGGCAGGCGGTGCGGTCCTCGGCGTCGTCGAGCAGCTGCAGCGTCTGCATCGGAGCCAAGGCCAGCGCTACTTCGCGGTCGAGGCGGAAATCGCGCGCGTCGGCGAGGACCGTCTCGAGCGGCAGGCCCTCGGCGCGCGCCTTCAGCGTCGCGATCAGCTCCGGGTCGATGTCGAGTCCGAGCACCTGATGGCCGCGGCGGGCGAGATGGAGGGCGACCCGGCCGGTCCCGCAGCCGAGGTCGAGGATTGGGCCGTCGGCATCACCCGCCAGCTCCTCCCAGAGCGGAAGGTCAGCGCTGTAGGCGCCGCACTCGACGTCGTGCCAAATCGTCGCCGTACTCACATCTGCGGCGCTCACTCCCAGAACTCCTTCGCCAGGCCGCGGTCGGCGAGCAGACGGCGCAGCTCGATCAGCGCAGTGTAGGTAGGAAGGGCGAAGAGTCGCGCTGGCGACTTTTGCCCCCCTATAGCGGGGAAAATATCGCCAACGGCGGAGACGGCGCGGTCGAGCGAGGTCTCGATCCCGGGGATGACCTCGATTCGGTCCGTCGGCCAGCCCGCGTACTTCAGCCGCAGCGCCATCTCCGCCGCCCGGGTGCCGCTGCAAACGACGCGGCGAACGTCGCCGCCGAGCAGCTCGAAGTCGGCGTCCCAGACCCAGGAGACGTCGCGGCCGTCGGCGATCCGGTCGTTGAGCGCGATCCAGAGGTCGATCGGCGCGCTCCCGGCCTCCAGACGCAGCGTCCGCAATACCTCGTTGGCGCCGGCGGGGTTCTTGATCAGCAGGATCGAGACGGCGACGTCGCCGACCGCGATCGTCTCGACCCGGCCGAAGGCGGCGCGGGCGCCGGCCAGTGCCGCCCCGATCCGCGCCGGCTCGACCCCGAGCCGCAGCCCGGCGGCGATCGCCGCCAGCGCGTTGTAGACGTTGTAGAGGCCGGGGAGGGGGAGCTCGAGCTGGATCTCGCCGTCGGGGATGCGCACGGTCACCGCCGAGCCCTTCATCCCGCGCAGCTCGATCGCGGTCGCGGCGACGTCGGGCCGCGGGCGCTGCGCGCCGCAGTTGGGGCAGGAGTAGTGGCCGAGGTGGCCGACGAAGGCGGCCTCGTAGACGTAAGGGTGGCCGCAGCGGCGGCAGTGCTTGGCGTCGAAGGCGTGCTGGAGCTCCGGTAGCGCTTGCGAGTGGTCGTCAATCCCGAAGTAGACGACGCCCTGGCGGGGGCGCTCGCCGGCGTCGCGGCCGAGGTCGGCGATCAGCGGGTCGTCGGCGTTGAGGACGAAGGCGGTCCTGCCCTCACGCTCGGCGACGGTCTTCGCCCACTCGTCGGCCAACGCCTCCATCTCGCCGTAGCGATCGAGCTGGTCGCGGAAGAGGTTGCCGAGGACGATCAGCGAGGGATCGAGGTCGCGCACTACCTTGGGCAGCCAGGCCTCGTCGACCTCGAACAGGCCCTCCTCGCCGCGCTGCTCGAGCAGCGCCGTGGCGACTCCCCAGGTCATGTTGGAGCCGGCTCGGTTGTGGACCGGCGCTCGTCCCTCGGCGGCGAGGATGGCGGCGATCATTCCGGCCGTCGTCGTCTTGCCGTTGGTGGCGCTGACGATCGTCGTGCCCTGCTTTAGGCCGGCTCCGAGGCGGGCGATCGCCCCGGGCTCCAGCCGCAAGAGGATGCGGCCGGGCAGCGTCGTGCCGCCGCCTTTGCCGCTGGCGCGGCTGGCGGCGCCGACGGCCCGCGAGAGGGCGACCTTGGCGCCGAACATCAAGTCTCGACCGCTGCCGGGACCAGCACGTCGAGGGCTCGCGGCAGAACCCGCATCGAGGTCGGCAGCTCGGTCAGGTGCTCGCCGTCGGCGTAGACGGGGAACGGCTTGCTGGCGCTGAGCTCGAGGTGGGAGGTGCGGAAGACACGGACCTGCTCCTCCTTGACGTGGGTGCCCTTGAACACCTTCGGCAGGTTAGCCAGGAAGCGGAGCTTGCCAACCTCGCCGACGCCGACGACGTCGAACTCGCCGTCGTCGAGCTCGGCATCGGGGGCGATGAACATGCCGCCGCCGTACGCCTTGCTGTTGGCGATCGAGACCGAGTAGCCGCTGAGTCGGATCCGCTCGTCGTCGATCCGGACCGTGAACCCGGCCGGCTTCCAACGGAACAGGGTCGCGAAGGCGGCGTAGACGTAAACGAGGTTGCCGGGCAGAAAGCGGGCCTCGTTGGCGCGGCGGCTGGCTTCGGAGTCGAAGCCGACGCTGACGATCCCGAGGAAGCGCTTGCCGTTGGCCTCGCCGACGTCGATCCGGCGGCTGTGGCCGGCAAGGATTACCTCGGCGGCGGCCTCGGGCTCGTCGGGGATGCCGAGGACGCGGGCGAGGTCGTTGCCGCGACCGCCGGGAATGATCCCGAGCGGAACCTCGGCCCCCGCCATCGCGCCGCCGATCGCGCCGACCAGGCCGTCGCCGCTCATCACCACCGGCACCTCACCGGCGTCGATTGCGCGCAGCGCATGCTCGGCGCCGTGCTCGAGGCCCTTGGTGCGCTGGACCCGGAACTCGACGCGATGGGCGTCCAGTACCGCCTCGACCCGCGGCAGCAGCTTTAGCGTCTTGCCGCTGGCAGAGGACGGGTTGACGAGCAGGGCCAGTGGCATCCCCTGGATATCCATGCCGTTTGCAGCCTAAAGGGAGGGGCCAGCCGGCCCGGTCCCGCCTAGCCGAGCGACAGAGAAGCTGCCGTCGCCGGACGGGGCGGCGTGCACAGTAACGAAGCCGAGGTGCTCGAGGCGCCGCCGGCCTAGCCATCCTCGCAGCCCGCCGGGGGCTCGTGAGCGGCCGGTGTCGGCGAGGACGAAATTGCCGCCGGGGCGCAGCACCCGCGCGATCTCCGCTGCGACGGGGCTGGCGTCGACGAGGACGACGAGATCGAACTGGGTGTCCGGGAAAGGCAGCGAGTGCGGGCTGCCGACCTTGAAGGCGACCCGGCCCTCGGGGTCGAGCCCGATCTTCGCCGTCGCCGACCGGATCGCGGCCTCGGAGCGATCGACCCCACGGATCCGCGCCCGTGGGAACTCTCGTGAGAGGAAGAGGGTCGCCTCGCCCGCGCCGCACTCGACCTCGAGCACGCGCTCCGGATCGCCGACCTCGAGCACCGCGGCGGCAAGCGGAGTCAGCGTCGGTGCTGGCATCGAGGGATCCTAGCCGTGCTTTTGACTAGTCTTCATCTCCGCATGGGGGCGCCAAACGACCGACGCTGGATCATCCTCGCCGTTTTTGGGCTGATCGCGGTCGTGATTGTCGGCGCGATCCTGATCTCGCGTAGCGGTAGTGACGACGCTGGCGACTCGACCACCACGGCAACGGCGTCCAAGAATGGCTGCAAGGAAGTCGAAGCTCCGGCGCCGAAGAAAGTCAGCCTCAAGGCGCCGGAACAGACGATTGAAGCGGGCGAAGAACAGACCGCCGTGGTCGAAACCAGCTGCGGCACCTTCAAGATCGAACTCGACACCAAACAGGCGCCGATCACGACCAACTCGTTCGCCTACCTGGCTGAAGAAGGCTTCTACGACGGCCTTGACTTTCACCGCATTGTCCCCGAATTCGTGATTCAGGGCGGGGATCCGCTCGGCAACGGCACCGGCGGCGCTGGCTACAGCGTCGACGAGAAACCGCCTTCGAACCTCGAATACACCAAAGGCGTGGTGGCGATGGCGAAGAGTTCCACCGACCCGCCAGGGCGCTCCAGTAGCCAGTTCTACGTCGTCACTGGCCCCGATGCCGGGCTGCCGCCCGAATACGCGCTGGTCGGCAAGATCAGCGAAGGCCTCGACGTCGTCGAGAAGATCGGCAAACTCGCGAAACCCAACACGGAAGAACCGAAACAGACGGTCCTGATCGAATCGGTCACGATCGAACCGGGGCGCCCCGGAAGCTAGGCCCCGCCTGGCGCCGAGGCCGAACCTCTAGGCTGAGCGAATGGCCAAGCCCAAGGTTGGAGACCAGGCCCCCGATTTCGAGCTGCCCGGGACTAGCGGCAAGACCTACCGTCTCGCCGACTACCGCGGCCGCAAGCTGATCATCGCCTTCTACCCCGGCGACTTCACTGCGGTCTGCACGAAACAGTTCTGCTCCTACCGCGACCAAGGCGAAAAGCTCGATGGTCTCGGTGCCGACGTGCTGGGAATCTCGCCGCAGTCGGTCGAGTCGCACGAGCGGTTCACCGAGGAGAAGCGGTTGAACGTGCCGCTGCTGGCCGATGAGGACAAGTCGGTGGCCGGCGCCTACGGTGTGCTGGCGGGGCCGATGGTGCGGCGGGCGATTTTCATCGTCGACGAGCAGGGTGTGATCCGCCATCGCAAGGTGACGCTTGCCGGGCTCACCTACGAGTCCGTCGACGACCTCGAGCAGGCCCTCGCCGCGATTTCCTGATGGCGGTCAGCGCACCGCTGCAGTTCGCCGTCGGACCGGCGCCGGTGATCCGTGGTGAAGTAGCGGGGGAGGGGACCCCAATCGTCCTCTGCCACGGGGTGACCGCGACCCGTCGCTATGTCGTCCAGGGATCGCGGGTGCTGGAGCGCTCCGGTTTCCGCGTCCTCAGCTACGACGCGCGCGGCCACGGTGAGTCCGACCCCGCTCCGGCCGGAGAGAGTTATGAATACCCGCTCCTGGTCGATGACCTAGAGCGGGTGGTCGCGGCCGAGCTGGGGGAGGGCCAATTCTTCCTGGCGGGCCACTCGATGGGCGCCCACACCGCAGTCGCTTACGCGCTGCGACACCCCGATCGCCTTGCCGGCCTGATCATCGTTGGGCCCGTCTTCACGGGCGAGACCTCGCCCATGACGCTCGCCTACTGGGACGGGCTGGCTGACGCGCTCGAGGCCGGCGGCGTCGACGGCTTCGTCGACTACATCGCCGCCAACCAGGGCATCGCCACCGAGTGGAGCGAGACGGTGCTGCGCTTCACCCGCGAACGGATCTTGCTGCACGAGCACCCGGAGGCGCTGGCGGAGGCACTGCGGTCGATGCCGCGCTCGCGCCCGTTCGAGTCGCTCGAGGACCTGCGTGGACTGGAGGTGCCGGCGCTGGTCGTCGCCAGCCATGACGCCGCCGACCCCGGTCATCCCTACGAGGTGGCAGCGGCCTATGCCGCGGCGCTGCCGCAGGCGCGACTGGTCAGCGAGGGGGACGACGAGTCGCCGCTGGCCTGGCAAGGGGGCAAGTTGTCCCGCGAGATCGTCGCCTTCTGCGGCGAACATCCCGACTCGGGGAGCTGAGGGTGCGCGGCGAGAACCACTCAAAGCCTTTATCGTGGTCGCCATGAGGATGCCGGCGGAGGGGACCCTGAGGCGGATCATCGCCTTCGTCGCGACGCTTGGAATTGGCGTCGCGACCTACATCACGATTGCCGACTCGGGCGGTGGCCACCCGACCTGCCTGGCCGGCGGCGGTGGCTGCGCGACGGTCGCGGAAAGCTCCTACTCGCACATCGCCGGCGTCAACATCGCGATCTTCGGGGTCGTCGGCTACGTGCTGCTGATGGTGAGCGCCTTCATCGTCAGCGACGTGGCTCGCTTCGGCGGTTTCGCCGTCGCGCTCGGCGGCTTCGGCTTCAGCGTCTATTTAACGTACCTGGAGATATTCAAGATCGAAGCGATCTGCCAATGGTGCGTCGGCAGCGCGATCCTGATGACGATTCTGTTCCTGCTCAACGCCACTCGCCTGATCGGCTACGCGGGCAGCGACGGAGCGCCGTCACCGGAACGGGCCTGAGCCAGCACGAGATGAAAGGGAGCGGGATCAGATGAGCGGGCAGAAGGACCGGGAAAAGCGTCGCGAGGAACGACTGGCGGAGGAATCAAAGGTCGACACCGTCGATCGGCGCAAGCGGCTGCTGCAGATGGCCGCAGGCGCCGTCTTCCTGGTCGTTGTCGCGGTCGTGGTCGTGATCGTCGCTGGCAGCTCCGGCGGCAGCGACGGCAGCGGCGACACCAAGCTGGAGGAAGTCGCCACCGTTGAAAAGCTGCTGACCGGGATCCCGCAGGAAGGCCTCGTCCTCGGCAAATCCTCGGCGCCGGTCGAACTGATCGAGTTCGGGGACCTGCAGTGCCCGATCTGCAAGGAGTACTCGGAAGAAATCCTGCCGGAAGTGATCGACAACAAGGTCAAGTCCGGCGAAGCGAAGATCGACTTCCGCAACTTCACGATCATCAGCGAAGAATCGAAACCGGCCGGAGCGGCCGCGATCGCCGCCGGCGAACAGGGCCTTGGCTGGAGCTACATCGAGCTCTTCTACCGCAATCAGGGCGAGGAGCGCTCCGGCTACGTCACCGACGAATTCATGACTTCGATCGCGAAAGGCGTCGGGGTGAAAAACCTCGCCCAGTGGAACAAGGTGCGCAAGGAACCGAAGACCGCCAAGGAAGTCGAAGCGACCAACGTCGAAGCGCAGAAATTCGGCTTCAACGGCACGCCCTCGTTTGCTATCAAAGGCCCGGGCACGAACGGCATCGAACTGCTCGGCACCCTGCAGAGCCCAGGCGAATTCGAAGAAGCGATCGACGCAGCGAGCTGAGACGGGACAGGGCACCCGGATCGGCGCCTCGGCCCGATCCGGTCTCCGTTCCCGCCTGAGTTGACATAAGAACGATTATCGTGCGTTGATGCTGGGCCTGTCGGAGGGTGCGGGCGGACGCTATCGAGCCGTGGCGATGCGAACGAGCGCCTTGAGAGCGCTGAGGGCGCCTCTGGGAACGTCCGCCGACGGCGAGGCACCGGGATGGCGGTGCGAGATGCGGACCCTGAGGGCTTTCGGGCGGATCCGGAAGCGCAGCGGCGGCTCCAGGGTCAGGGACTCTCCGTCGACTCCGAGCGGAACCGGTTTGTCGGCTTCAATCTCCAGCTCTGAGAGCGCCAGCTCCCGGTAGCGCGCCGTTTGCGCGCCCGTGGCGGCCGTCGGCGGGTGAAAGTCGACGATTCCGAGGACGCCGGCGTCGAGGCGCGGCCTGGTGCCGGAGCCGATCGTCGGCCCCAGCCGGTAGGCGTTGTTGGAGACCAGGATCAGGGCCGTGCTCACCTGCTCGGCTCCGTCCTCGTCGCGCCAGCGTAGTTCGGCAGCCTTGCCTTCGGGCCCGAGTGAGTTCGTCAGCGTGTCGAGCAGGGTCTGCAGCTTGGCGTTGCGGTAGCTGTCCTGGCCGACCGCCTCAGCGTAGACGCCGAGCGAGACGTTGTTGACGAAGACGTGCCCGTTCACCTCCCCCAGGTCTACATAACACTCACCCCCCTCGACGAAGGCGTCGAGGGCCCCGACCACGTCTTCGCGGTCGACCCCGAGGTCGAGGGCGAAGTGGTTCCGCGTACCCGAGGGGATGCAGGCGTAGGGCAGGTCGTGCTCGGCGGCGATCGCCGCGACCAGCGCCTGCGAGCCGTCGCCGCCGGCCATCGCCAGACCGTCAGCCCCCCTCCCCACCGCGGCCCGGACCAGCTGCTCCAGGTCTTCGCCCGGGCCAAGCTCGACCGTCTCGATCCCGAGTCCTCGCGCGGCCTCGACCAGACCGACTTCGGCGGCGCGCCCGTCCCCCGAGCGCGGGTTGACGAACAGCACCGGGTGGTTTGGCGGCGGCATCCGCGGCAGCGAGCGTTCCGGCTTGAACGCGGCCCGCGCGCCGACGGTCGAGACGAGGACGGCGACGATCACGATCGCCAGCGTGACCGCGTTTTCGCCGCTGACGACGACGCCGATCCCGAGCCCGATCAGCAGCGCGGCGACGGCCATGCCGGCGAGGCGTGCGGCACCGCGGCGCAGCAGCCCGAGCCAGGCGGCTGCGAGGGCGAGGAGCACGCAGGCGACGACGATCAGGCCGTTGGGGAAGTCGGCGACGAAGATCTCGATCGCGAGGGCAAGCGCGACGGCTCCGCCGGACAGCGCGACGATGGCGCCGAGGCGGCGGCTCATATCATCGCCCGATGCGCGATTGGCTCAGCGAGGCGGACGCCGTGGACGTGGCCGTCTACGCGGCGGTCGCCGGAACCGAGACGCCGCGCCTCGACAGCGCGATGCGCCGACTCTCCGGCGCGGCCGACCACAGCAAGCTCTGGGTCGGCGCGGCGGTGGCGATGGCGGTGCTCGGCGGTGAGGGCGGCCGGCGCTCGGCGAAGCGCGGGCTGGTCTCGCTTGGCATCGCCTCGGCCTTCGCCAACCTCGTCGCCAAGCCGCTGACGACTCGGCGCCGCCCCGATCGCGAGGCGCTCGAGGTACTCGAGCGGCGGCATGTACCGATGCCCCGCACCAGTTCCTTCCCCTCGGGCCACACCGCCTCGGCCTTCGCCTTCGCGACCGGGGCCGGCCAGGCCCAGCCCTCGCTCTCGGCCCCCCTGCGGGCGCTGGCGACGCTGGTCGGTTACTCGCGCGTTCACACCGGTGTCCACTATCCCGCAGATGTGCTGGTCGGTGCCTTCATCGGCGTCAGCGCTGCCGAGCTCGCCGGTCGCCTGCTCGACCGCTAAGAGCCCGGAACCGCGTCGAGCCGGGCGCGGCCACGGATCAGGGGACTCACGATCGGCGGCGCCTTCGGCGTGCGGTCGTGCTCGACGGCCCCGAGCTCAAAGCGGGAAGCGGCGAGAGTCGCCAGCGTGTCGCGGTTGCAGTGACAGCCGTCGGCGAGGAAGCGCCATGGAGACTCAAGCCGATCCTGCCAGCGCGCCAACTCCGGACGTTCTGAGCGCACATGCTCGACGAAGAGCAGCTCGCCACCCGGTCGCAGTACACGGGCCAGCTCGGCGATCGCGCCAACGGGGTCGGGCACCGTGCAGAGCACCAGCATCGCCACCGCGACGTCGAACTCGTCGTCGGCAAACGGAAGCTGTTCCGCCCGGGCTTCGACGATCGTCGCGTGGCTGCTCGCTTCGGCGGCTTTCGACCGCAGTCGCTTCGCCATGTGCGGGTCGGGCTCGACCATCACCAGGTCGGTGACCGCGGTCGGGTAGAGCTCGAGGTTGACCCCGGTGCCGGCGCCGATCTCGACCACCCTCCCCCCTGCTCCCGCCAGCAGCTCGATCCGCATCCGCCGCAGCCCGGCTTCCTCGGTCGCCTTCAGCCCACGGTCATAGGTCGCGGCGAAGAGCCGCCCCCACGTCGCGTTGTAAATCCGCCCCAAGCTAGGCCGCGTCGCGCTGCGCGGGCTCCGGCGCTGCCGGCTCCTCGGCCGGGGCGTCGGCGCTCGGCTCGCTGGCGGCGGCCCGCTCCTCGTAGGCGCGGCGGGCGCCGTGGTCGACCTCGAGCATCAGCTTGTCGACCTTCATCGCCCGACCCATGCCCTCGCGCCAGGTCCGCGGCAGCAGCTGCATGAACTTGTAGAGGCCGCCGTTGGCACGCGGCACGAAGACGTCGAAGCGCGGGATCTCCATCGCGTCGACGATCTCGTTGGCGACGTCCTCGGCCTCGACCGGTTTCACCCATTTCTGCCCGACGCCGCTGGTCAGTTCGGTGTTGACGACGGTCGGCATCACGCAGAGGACCTCGACGCCGCTGCCGCGCAGCTCTGCCCGCACCGCCTCGCTGACCCCGACGACCGCGTGCTTGGTCCCCGAGTAGGTGGCGATGCCGGGGATCCCGGCCTTGCCGGCCTGCGAGGCGATGTTGACGATGTAGCCGCCGCCGCGTGGCTGCAGGCGCTTGATTGCCAGCTGGGTGCCGGTGATGACGCCGTGCAGGTTGATGTCGATCTGACGCCGGATCGACTCCGGGCTCTCGTCGACGAACGGAGTCGCCGGCATGATCCCGGCGTTGTTGACGACCGCGTCGACTGGGCCGAGCTGACGCTCGGTCTCATCGAGGAAGGCCTCGAAGGAGGCGCGGTTGGTGACGTCGAGCGCCAGCGCGATCGTGCCGCCGCCGAGCCCCGCCGCCGCCTCCTCGGCGAGGGGGAGGTCGAGGTCGCCGATCGCGACCCGGCAGCCTTTGCGCACCAGTGCCGTCGCCGTCGCCTTGCCGATGCCGCGGGCACCGCCGGTGATCGCGACCACTTTCCCGTTCAGTGAACGCCGCTGCTTTGCCATCTCCCTCGCTCCTTTTCCCGTGCTTCCCGTCCGGTGAGCCTCAGCTCACCGGCTTGTAGACCGTGACCACGGCGGCACCGCCGAGGCCGATGTTGTGCTGGAGGGCGACCTTCGCCCCCTCGACCTGGCGCTTATCGGCATCGCCGCGCAGCTGCCAGGTCAGCTCCGAGCACTGCGCCAGCCCAGTTGCGCCCAGTGGGTGGCCCTTGGAGATCAGTCCGCCGGAGGGGTTGACCACCGGGCCGTCGCCGCCGTAGGTCGTCGCTTCCGCCTCGACCAGCTTGTGGGCCTCACCCTCGGCCGCCAGACCGAGAGCTTCGTAAGTGATGAGCTCGTTGGCGCTGAAGCAGTCGTGCAGCTCGACGACGTCGACTTCGGCGGCGACGACCCCCGCTTCCTCGTAGGCGCGGTCAGCGGCGGTCCGTGACATGTCGGAGCCGACGATCGTCATGCAGTCGGCTGCCTCGTCGAAGGTCGAGGTGAGGTCGGTGACCATCGACTGGCCGACGATCTCGACCGCTTTGCCCCATAGATCGTGCTCGTCGACGTAGCGCTCGGAGGCGACGATCGCGCAGGCGGAGCCGTCGGAGGTGGGCGAGCACTGCAGCTTGGTCAGCGGGTCGTGGATCATCTTCGCCGCCTTGATGTCCTCGAGCGTGTACTCGTCCTGGAACTGGGCGTAGGGGTTGTTGACCGAGTGCTTGTGATTCTTCCACCCGATCCAGGCGTAGTGGTCGGGGTTGGAGCCGTACTTGGCCATGTGGTCGCGGCCTGCGTTGCCGAACATCTGCGGCGCCGGCGGCGAGGCCTCCGGGTCGCGAATCTCGAACATCCGCGTCGCGTGTTTGTCGAGCGCGTTGGTGCGGTCGGTGTACTTGACGCCGAGGCTGCCGGGCTCCATCTTCTCGAACCCGAGCGCAAGGGCGCAATCGACGACGCCGCCCTTGACCGCCTGGCGCGCAAGGAACAGCGCCGAAGACCCAGTCGAGCAGTTGTTGTTGACGTTGACGACCGGAATCCCGGTCAGGCCGAGCTGATAGAGCGCCCGCTGGCCGTAGGTCGAGTCGCCGTAGCAGTAGCCGGCGAAGGCCTGCTCGACGTCGTCGTAGGGAATGCCGGCATCGGCTAGCGCCTTCTCTCCCGCCTCCTTGGCCCAGTCGGGGTAGTCGCCCTCCTTGGTTCCGGGCTTCTCGAACTTGGTCATCCCGACACCGATCACGAACGTCCGGTTGCTCAAAAGTCTGCTCCTCGTAGCGGCCGCGGTCCCGCCCGCGGCGTTTGGCTGGTCAGCCAAATTTAGCGCGACTCGGCCTGCGGCGCGGGCGGCGGCGGCCGCAGGGCCTGGAAGTCGAGCCCCCTCCCCGCCTTCGGATCGGGCCACAGCACCCAGGCAAGGAAGGCGATCAGGATCCCGACGGCGGTGCCGATCGCGCGCAGGTCGGCGGCATGCCAGGCGTCCTCGCCGAGCGTGTCGGTGAGGAGCACGACGTAGACGGTGACCGAGGTGGTGAACAGCGCGTACTGGACCGTCAGCAGGCCGAAGCAGAAGCCGGCGGCGAGGAAGAGGATCGTGACCACGGCGAGGTCGCTGCCGCCGATCGTCTCCGCTGCAGCGGTTGCGATCACCAGGCCGACTGCGGTGCCGGCGGCCCGCAGAACCAGACGCAGGTACGTTTCGTCGCGGTCCGGGCGCATCACGAAGAGGATCGTCAGCGGGATCCAGAAGCCGTGGTCGTCCATGTCGAAGATCCGGTAGACGGCCACGCCGGCGGCCAGCGCCGTCCCGAAGCGGATCCCGTGGCGGCAGGCAGCGGACTCGAGAGTGAGGTTGGAGCGCAACGCGGCCTTGACGGCACCCCAATCCCAGCCGCTCGGCTCACCCCGTGCCCGGTGCTCGGCGAAGACCCAGACGAGCAGCGACCAGGCGACCTGGGTGAGGGCGCCAAGGGTGACCCAGAGCAGCGCCGGCAATGCCTCGTCGGCGGGCAGGAAGAAGCCCTGGGCGACCATCAGCGCCAGCGAGACCGAGAGTCCGTAGATCGCCAGTCGCAGCGAGTAGGCGAAGAGGTAGCCGGAGATCGCCCCGAGCAGCCCCATCGCGAGGACCGCGACGGGGGCCGACTGGCTACTGAGGATGCCGATCGCGGCGGCAATCCCGATCGGGGGCGCGGCCGCCGCCTGCCAGCCTGCGCGGGGCAGCGCTGGCGCATCCATTGCGGCGAAGCCCGCGAGTAGGGCGCCGGTCCCGATCGCCCCGTGGGTGGGGGCATCGAAGCCGAACTCGATCCCGAGGCAGACGCCGATCGGGACCGCGATCAGGAAGCCGCGGCGGAGCGCCGGGCCCGGCTCGGCGGGGCCGATCGCGAACAGCGGCGAGGCGCGCAGGTAGCGGGCGGTCCCGGCCGGGTTGAAGAGGCCCGGGGCCGGGCTCGAGGACGCGGGGGTCGGCACCTGCCCGAGGGTAACCTCTGAGCCAGTGGTAATCGCTGCGATCAGCTCGGATCCGGCCGCCGGAGTCGGGGTTTTCGCCGCCCTCGCGGCGGGCGTCGTCTCCTTCCTCTCCCCTTGCGTGCTGCCGCTGGTGCCCGGTTACCTCTCGGCCGTAACCGGCGTCTCCGCGGCGGAGCTCGACGATGCCGGCTGGCGCAAAGTGCTTGGGCCGAGCCTGCTGTTCGTCGCCAGCTTCTCGACGATCTTCATCCTCCTCGGGCTGACCGCGACCGGGCTCGGCTCGGTCCTGCAAGACCACAAAGAACTGCTGATCAAGGTCTCCGGTGTCCTCATCATCGTCATGGGGGTCCTCTTCGTCGCCTCGCTGTTCATCACCAAACTGAACCGCGAGTGGCACGTCGACGCTCTGCTCTCGCGGGCCGGCAAAGGCGGCCCGATCATCGCCGGAGCGGCCTTTGCGATCGCCTGGACGCCCTGCATCGGCCCCACCCTCGGCGCCATTCTCGGCGCCGCCGCGGTCTCCGGGTCCGCCGGCCACGGTGCCTTCCTGCTTGCCGTCTACTCGGCCGGCCTTGCGATCCCCTTCCTGCTCACGGCGCTGGCCTTCTCGCGGATGACGACCGCCTTCGCCGTCGTCAAGCGCCACTACCAGGTGATCGTCGCCGCCGGCGGCGTGATCCTGATCGCGATGGGCATCCTGATCCTGACCGGAGAAATCACCCAGCTCAACGCCGAAGTTTCCAGTTGGTTCGAAGGCCTCGGCCTCGACTTTTGGAACAGCGTCTGAGCTGAAATGTTCTGTCCGAGCCTTCCTCTAATCTGCCACAATTAGAAGGGATGGTCGTGGGGAAACCCGCCTGCTGTCTTCACAGACAGCATCCGCTGGCAACAAGCGGCTGAAGGCGGCCCCGGTCCATCCTTTCGTCTTGGGAGGGGTTTTTGGGGCTCTATCGCGTCTACGTGGACGAGGCAGGAGATCGCGGGATTGCTCGCCGTTCCTGCTGTCACTTCGTGGTCTCGGCAGTGGTCGTTGCCGATGATGACGATGCAGCGCTTAGGTCACACTTGGCGAAGTTGAGGAGTGAGCTTGGACGCCATCCCGGCCAAGTCCTGCACTTCGTGAAGTTCAGCCACTCCCAGCGGCTCAAGGCTGTTCAGGAGATCGCGTCTTCGTCGCTGGCCGCGATCATCAATGTCATCGTCCACAAGGATCTGATCGGCCAGCCTTTGCCGACTGGCGAGATGGCTCACATCTCTCGACCGGACCCGATGTACCTGTGGGCCCTGAGGCTGCTCTTGGAGAGGGTGTCTTGGTTCATCGACGAAAGCGACGGCGATCGGGCAATTGCGACGTTCGCGCACCTGAAGGGCTTCAAGGCGCAGAAGCTCCACGACTATCGAGCGGCTCTTGAAGCTACGGATGAGGTCGATATCCGCTGGTCGGTCTTCGAGGGTCATCCGTTCAGGATCGCCAGTCCAAAGTCTGCAGAACTCCTGCAAATTGCGGACACCGCGGCATCCGCTCTGTTCAAAGCTGTCGAGCCTGATGTCTATGGCAATACTGAGATCCGGTACCTCGAGGAGCTGTCACCCAAGCTCTATCGCCGAGGCCGCGCCAAGGTGACCTCGTATGGACTCAAGGTGTTCCCGGCGAAGGTCTGCGGGGAGGGCCAGCCGCTCGCATTTCTCCGAGACATCTAGTTACTAGTTCTGGACCGGGGCGACGGTCTCCAGCTCTTTGCCGACCGCCTCGGTGACTTCGAGGCCGTCGTCTTCGAGGTCGCGGGAGCAGACGATGCGGAAACGGCCGGTGCCGATCTCAGCATCGGGGATGACCGGGAGGCCGCGGATCGTGTCCCAGCCGAGCCGTTCGACCTCGAACGGGTTCATCCGCACCTCGGCCGCCGGAAACGGGCAGTTCGAGTTGTGCTGGTCGATCGCCTTTGAGATCGCCTCCAGGTTCTTCGACTCGGGGGTCGCCACGCCTGAAAGTGTAGGTGCCGCTTGCGAGTCCGGTTCCCTCCGGCGCGTAACGCAGAATCTCCGCCGTGAGCACCAACCGCCTCGAGGCCTTCTCCGACGGTGTCTTCGCGATCGCGATCACCCTCCTGGTACTGGAGATCCACGTTCCGGATCCGGGTTCTGGGCAGCTCGGTCGTGAGCTCGCGGCTCAGTGGCCGAGCTACGCCGCCTTCTTCATTTCCTTCCTCACGATCGGGATCATCTGGATCAACCACCACGCGATGCTGCGGCGCCTGCGGGTCGCCGACCATTCGATCCTGGTCTGGAACCTGCTGCTGCTGATGACGGTCTCAATCCTCCCTTTCACCACGGCGCTGATGGCCGCCTACCTGAAGGAGAGCGAGGGCGAGGGCCTGGCGGCCGGGATCTACAGCGGCTCCTTCCTGCTGATGGGCGTTGTCTTCGCCGGCATGAACCGCCACATCCTCTTCCGCCGTCCCCAGTTCCTCGCAGAGGAAGTCGACGAGCGAGCGCGGCTCCGCACCTTGCGCCTGGCGGCGCTCGGGGTCGTCCCGTACCTGTTCGCGGTCGCCCTCGCCCCCGTCTCGCCCTACATCTCGCTCGGGATCTGCGCCGCGCTGGCCATTTACTACGCGCTGCCGGTTGCGAGCGACAGCGGCGACGCCGGCGCGGCGGCCGAGTGAGAACCCGGTTTTGAGGACGAACGAACGCCCGTTCGCGTCTCCCCTGGTGCCTACGATCCAGGAGTGGCCTTCGAGCGGACGATCGCGCACCTCGACATGGACGCTTTCTACGCGTCGGTGGAGTTGCGGCGGCGGCCGGAGCTGAAGGGGAAGCCGGTCGTCGTCTGCGGGTCGGGGCCGCGGGCGGTGGTAACGACCGCGAGCTATGAGGCGCGGCGGCTGGCTGGAATCCATTCGGCGATGCCGGCGGCGACGGCGCGGCGGCGATTGCCCGACGCGGTCTACATCAAGCCCGACTTCCCCGCCTACCGCGAGGCCTCGGCTCAGGTGATGGAAGTGCTGCGGCGCAACGTCGAGGTGGTCGAGGTGGTCGGGCTCGACGAGGCGTATTTAGATTTGACGGGACTCTTTGCGCCGAAGGCGACGATGCGGCGGACCGCCACTCAGATCCGCCAGGAGACCGGCCTCACCTGCTCGGTCGGGATCTCCGAGAGCCGGATGCTGGCAAAGATCACCAGCGAGCTGGGCAAGCCCGCCGGCCTCGTCGTCCTCTCCCGTGAGACGGCGCTGGAGCGTTTCGCCGCCGAATCCCCGGGCCTGATCCCCGGAATCGGACCGAAGACGGTGCAGCGACTGGAACGAATGGGGGTGCGCACCCTCGCCGACCTGCAGGGCCGCGAGGCGGCCGAGCTGGAGGCCGCCTTCGGGCCGCGCTCGGGCGCCTGGCTGCACGCCCGCGGCCGGCTCTGGGACGAGACGCCGATCTCGGTCGAACACGAGACCAAGTCGCAGTCGACGGAGATCACCTTCGACACCGACGTCAGCCAGCGCGGTGAGCTCGAGCGGCACCTGGTCGAGCTCGGAGAGGAGCTCTGCCGGCGCCTTGCCAAGCGGGAGCTGCGCGGCCGCAGCGTCGGAATCAAGATCCGCCTCGACGATTGGACCAACGTCACCCGCTCGCACTCGGTCGAGGCGGTGACCAACGACCCCGCGGTTGTCGTCCCGGTCGCCCTCGACCTGCTGCGGGCATATGACCCGCAGCGGCCGGTGCGGCTGCTCGGCGTCCGCCTCGCGTCCTTCGAGAACGAAGCGGACGCCAATCCGAAGGAGGACTCCGGACCGCAGCTGCGACTCAGCCTTTCGGCCTGAATTTGGAGGCAAACCGCTCTGCAAAGCGGAAAAGCTGCCCTATCCCGCTTGAGCGGCGTGTGCAAAGATGAGTTCGTGGCTGCTGACAGACTGACCGGGCTCGATGCGTCCTTCCTCCACATGGAGCGGGAGGGCGCCCACATGCACGTCGCCTCAACGATCATCTTCAAAGGCCAGGCCCCCTCCCACGAGGAGTTCCGCGACCACATCGCCTCGCGCCTGCACCTGGTGCCGCGCTTCCGCCAGAAGCTGCGCACGGTGCCGCTCGACCAGGGCCGGCCGGTCTGGGTCGACGATCCGCACCTCAACCTCGAGTACCACGTGCGCCAGACCGCGCTGCCGGCACCGGGCTCCGACGAGCAGCTGCGCAACCTGGCGGCGCGGATCTTCTCCCAGCAGCTGGATCGCTCGAAGCCGCTCTGGGAGCTGTGGCTGGTCGAGGGGCTGGACGACGACCGTTTCGCGGTCATCGGCAAGAGCCACCACGCTCTCGTCGACGGCGTCTCCGGGGTCGACATCACCACCGTCCTCTTCGATCTCGACCGCAAGCCGGAGGGGCCACCGTCGACTCCGCCACGCTGGCTCGCCCGTCCCGAACCGACCGACATGAAGCTGCTCGGCGACGCCCTGCGCGAGCGGCTGACCAGTCCGACGGAGATCGTTCGCGGGGTCCGCGCGGTCTTCCGCCGTCCGCGCCAGGTACTGCGCGGAGTCGGCGCCACCTCGAAGTTCGCCGCCACCGGGATCAGCGCCCCGAACACCCCCTTTAACGTCGAGATCGGCCCGCACCGCCGCTTCGCGATGACGCAGACCTCGCTTGCCGACCTGAAGCGGGTCAAGGACGAGCACGGCGGCACCGTCAACGACGTCATCCTCTCGATCGTCGCCGGCGGCATCGGCCGCTACCTGCGCGCCCGCGGCCACGACACCGAGGGCCTGGAAATGAAGGCGATGGTCCCAGTCAGTGTCCGCGCCGAAGAAGAGCACGGCGCCCTCGGCAACCGGATCTCGGCGATGATGGCCCCGCTCCCGGTCTGGTGTGAGGACCCGGTCGAGCGGCTGCGGATCGTGACCGAGGCGATGGGCGACCTGAAGTCCTCTGGGCAGGCGGTCGGGGCGGAGATCCTGACCAAAATCACCGATTTCGCGCCGACCACGATCGCCTCGCAGGCCGCTCGTCTACAGCCGGCGCAGCGTTTCTTCAACCTCGTCGTCACCAACGTGCCGGGGCCGCAGTTCCCGCTCTACGTGCTCGGCCGGCAGATGGAGTCGATCTTCCCGATGGTGCCGCTGGCGCGTCGCCAAGCGCTCTGCGTCGGGATCATGTCCTACAACGGCCAGGTCAACTTCGGCCTGATCGGCGACTACGACGCGATGGCCGACCTCGAGAGCTTCGCCCTCGACCTCGAAGCCGCGACCGCCGAGGCCGTCGCCACCCTGCCGACCGCGAAGAAAGCCAAGCAGGCGAGCAAGTCCTCAGCCAACGGCAGCGGCGCACTCGCAGCCGAGCCCACGCCGTAGACCAAGCCGCCCCGCTGGAGCAGAGGAGGCGGCGCCTTATTTCACGATGCGGCCGCTGATTTCGAACGGGAGCCGGTCGGTTAGGTAGCTCCAGTCGAGGCGGCGGGCGCTGAAGCCATCGGCCCTGGCGTCGGCGTTGACGAGGACGGCGGTGATGCGGCTGAAGCGGCCGGGGTTCGGCAGGCGTACGTTCAGCTTGCCTCCTGCGGGACTGAAGTCGATGCGGGCAACGGGCCGCCCGTGCTTTTCGCTGCCGACCCGGCCCACCAGCGCCAGCCCGGTGGCGGTCCCTTCCGGCGCCACCGCATCGACGACGACGGCCTTGCCGCTACGCGCGGCGACGCCGAGCATCGTGAAGGTCGTGTGGTTGAGCAAGCGGGTCAGGTGCTGGCCGTCGAGCGGCAACGAGCCCTGGCGCGGCATGTCGGGGTAGAGCTGGCTCTCGCGGAAGCCCCTGCCGGTGCGCCACTCGGCGACCGCGGCGGCGAAGCGAGTGAAATCGCGGCTGAGATCAGACGGGCCAGCGGCGCGGATCGCCGCTTCGTAGGCGTTGACCGAGAAGCCGCCGGGGCGGGCGTGGATCGCCCGCACCCAGATCTTGCGGATGATCGGGATCCCGTAGTGGTGGGCGAGCCACTCGTTCCAGACCGCCGAGCCGTACTCCTTGATCGAGCTGGTCGTCAGCGGCGTGTCGAAGCGGTGGACCCAGCGGCCGACGTAGCGGAGGTAGTCGTTGATCCCGTTGTAGACCTGATCCTCCATCCAGGTCGCGCTCGACTCCGCGAACCAGGGGTCCTGGTAGGCGTCGTAGCCGAACTGGAGGATGTGGTTGTACTCGTGGGCAATCGTCACCTCGAGGTCGTGCATCTGGGTCGTGCGCGGGAACTCGAAGGGGCTGTAGTCGTTGTCGAGGACGAGGTAGCCGTAGAGCCGCCGCGGCAGCGGGTGCTCCTTGCTGTCCTGGCCGGAATCCGGGGCGGCGTAGCCGAACAGTTCGCCGCCGATCTGGGAGAGGTAGATATCCGTCTTGCCGTGGCCGCCGCCGCGTGGGCCGTCGCTCTTGGGCTCGCGCCAGCCAAGCTTGTCGTTCTCGACATAGTGGACGTGTTCGGCGACCCGCAGGACGCGCTCGACGTAGTCGGGAATCCCGTCGCCGTCAGTGTCGGTCAGCTTCGGCGCGTCCAGGCCCTCTTCGACCCAGTGGACGCAGAAGTGGAGTGCGCAGGCGGGCGAGCGCTTCGCCTGCGGCACGGAGTACGCGTTGCGGTTCGGGTCGGGGTCGTCGGTCGGCCTCCCCCGCCCTTCGGTCGGCCGCGGTTTGGGCGCGATGAACGGCTTCTGCGCCGGCGAGGCCAGACTCGGCGCCGCCTGGGAGATGCCCTCCGAGGCGACGGCGGCAGCCGGCATCATGGCGAGGGCGAGTAGCGCCGCCGCCGAGATCCCGACCACACAGCGGCGTGGGTCCCTCATCGCCAGAACTCTACGGGTTGCAGGTAAAAACCCTCTGACCAGGGTCTGGAGCCGGCCCGGGCGCCGCGACGGCGATACTCCCTGCTCGGATGCGAATCGCCCTCGCCCAGATCGACCCCACCGTCGGCGACATCGACGGCAACGCCGCCAAGGTTGCCGAGTGGACCGAGCGGGCAAAGGCAGCCGGCGCCGAGCTGGTGATCTTCCCCGAGCTCTGCATCCCCGGCTATCCAGCCGAGGACCTCTATCTGAAGCCCCACTTCGTCGCCGCGAACCGCCGTGCGGTCGAGGAGCTGGCGCGCGGGGTCGAGGGGATCACGGCCCTGGTCGGCTTCGCCGAGCCGGCGGGCGCCGAGGCCGATTTCCGCCACGCCTACAACGCGACCGCGGTCCTCGCCGAGGGGACGATCGAGGCCGTCTACCGCAAGAACCGCCTCCCCAACTACGCCGTCTTCGACGAGCAGCGCTATTTCCTCCCCGGCAGCGAGCCGTTGACGATCGACGCCGGCGGCACCGCGATCGGGCTGACGATCTGTGAGGACTGCTGGGCGCCGGGGCCGCCGGCTCAGGCCGAGGCGGAGGCGGGCGCAAAGTTGATCGCCAATCCCTCGGGCTCCCCGTACCACCGCGGCAAGGGACGCGAGCGGGAGGTGATGTTCGCCGAACGCGCCCGCGAGTACGGCGCCTTCGTCGCCTTCTGCAACCTGGTCGGCGGCCAGGACGAGCTCGTCTTCGACGGCCAGAGCTTGGTGGTGGCGCCCGGCGGCGAGATCCTCGCCCGCGCTGCCCAGTTCGAGGAGCAGTTGCTGCTCTGCGAGGTTCCCAGCGAAGAGCCGGGGCCGCTGGCCGAGCCTCTCGCCGAAGTCGACGAGGTCTATGCCGCACTGACGCTGGGCCTGCGCGACTACGTTGAGAAGAATGGCTTTCGCCACGTCGGCCTCGCCCTCTCGGGCGGGATCGATTCCGCCCTGGTGGCGCTGCTCGCGGTCGATGCCGTCGGGCCCGAACGGGTCAGCTGTGTGGTGATGCCGTCGCCGCATTCCAGCTCCGAAACCCAACAGGACGCCAGAAATATCGCCGCAAACCTAGGCTGCGAGCTGCTCGAGATCGAGATCGAGCCGATGATGGACCGCTACGAGCGGGCCTTGGCCGGTCTCGGCGCCGCCCCGGCCGGTCCTGACCTTGCCGCCGAGAACATCCAGGCACGGATCCGCGGCAACCTGATGATGGCGCTCTCCAACCGCCACGGCTGGTTGGTGCTGACGACGGGCAACAAGAGCGAGATGTCGGTCGGCTACGCGACTCTCTACGGCGACATGGCGGGCGGCTTCGCGGTGATCAAGGACGTGCCCAAGGGTCTGGTCTACGAACTGGTCGAGCGCCGCAACGAGCGCGCCGGCCACGAGCTGGTGCCGGCTTCGGTGATCGAGCGCCCGCCGTCGGCTGAGCTTCGCCCCGATCAGCTCGACAGCGACTCGTTGCCCGACTACGACCTGCTCGACTGCATCCTCGAGGCCTACGTCGAGCGCGACCAGGGCCGCGAGGCAATAGTTGTCGCCACTGGAATTCCGGCGGCGACGGTTGACGAAGTGATCCGGCTCGTTGACCGCGCCGAGTACAAGCGTCGCCAGGCGGCTCCGGGGATCCGGATCACGCCGCGTGCCTTCGGCAAGGACCGCCGGCTGCCGATCACCAACAGGTACGGCGGTTAAGGCGGGGAGGCTAGCTGCCGGGGCGCGGTCGGACGGCCATCGTCATCGTCCCGGTGGCGCAGAGGCGCTCCTCGTCATCGACGACTTCGGCGTCCCAGAGCCAGGTGGTGCGGCCACGATGGCGGGCGCGGGCGCGGACTTCGGCGGCGCCCTCGGTGACCGGGCGGACGAAGTTGACGTTGATCGCCTGTCCGACGGCGAACATCCCGTCGTCCCAGACCGCGGCTGCGGTCGCCAGCGAGCAGAGTCCCTCGATCCCGCTCGAGTAAACGCCGCCATGCATCAGCCCGAACGGCTGCGCCAGCTCCTCCCGCATCGCGACTCGGGCGCGGGCGGCGTCGGGATCGATGCTCGTCACCTCGCCCCCGATCAGCTCGTCAAAGGGCGAGCGCATGGTGTCGAACGGCGGCGGCAGCTTCAGCTCGTCGGCCACGGCGGCCAACCCTACCGACGGTCGAGATTAAGCTTTCGAGTCCCTCGGCTGGATGGCGCCATCACCGCCGCCGTTCCTCTTAGGGTTCGCTGACTATGGGGCTGAGCGACGACCAGAGAGCGATGCTGCGCCTGGTGGCGCAGCGCGGCGAGCAGGGCTATGAGGACATCGCGGCCCTGAAAGGCCTCAGTGTCGAGGACGTGCGGGCGCAGGTCGCTGCGGCGCTGGGCCAACTTGACGACGAAGGAGCGCTGGCAGGCTCGGCGGCCGCGGAGAAGCCGCCCGCAGCGAAGCCTGAGAAGCCCGCCTCTGCGGCGCCCGAGGCGAAGGAGCCGCCGAAACCCGCTCCCGCCCCTGCGGCACCGGCACCGGCAGCGGCGCCGAAGTCGCCCCGTAAGAAGCCTTCGATGCCCTCCAGATCCGGCCTGCGGGCCGCGATCGCCGCTGGCGTAATCGTCATCGCCCTGATCGTGATCATCGGCATCGTCAGCAGCAGTGGCGGCGGCGATGACTCGACCACGGGCGCGTCCTCCGGCGACCAGACGACTGCAGCCAGCAACAAGCCGACGACCGACTCCAAGCAGGTCACGAAAGCGATCTTGAACGAAGTCGGTGGATCCGGTGCCAAGGGCGTCGCGATCTTCGGTCGCTTCAAAAACAAGCTTGCATTGGAGCTCGCCGCCGAAGGCCTCGAAGCAACCCCGAAAGGCACCTCCTACACCGTCTGGCTGGCCGCCTCGCCGCAGAAAATGCTGCCGCTCGCCTCGACCGCGGTGCCGAGCTCGGGCAAAATCGGCGCCCAGTTCGAAGTCCCGGTCGAAGTTCTCGCCTATCTCGCCAGCGAAACCTTCAGCGACATCGTCGTCACCAGAACCGACGACGCGACCCTGGAGACCGCCTTGGCGGCGGCGACGAAAGCAAAAGAAGCGCCCGAATACACCGGCGAATCGGTCCTCAGCGGCACCGTCACCGGCCCGGTCGTCGGCGCCCAGGTCCGCCAGGAAGAAAAGAAAGAAGAAGGCTGATCGACCTCGGCTGATCCAGCCAAGCAGTCCAAGGACGCAGGGAGCGTGGTGTGCTCTGCACACGAGCGACCGAGGACGCCGGAATGCGCCGGCCGGATCAGCCGAGGAGCTTGCCCGGGTTCATGATCCCGGCTGGATCGAGCTCGGCCTTGACGGCGCGCAGCACGTCGAGCCCGGTCTCCCCAACCTCTGCCCGCATGTAAGGGGCGTGGTCGCGGCCGACCGCATGGTGGTGGGTGATCGTCGCCCCGCAGGCCACGATCGTCTCGCAGGCGGCCTGCTTGACCGTCTGCCACTGCTCGAGCTCGGCGCCGCGGCGGGCGCGGGCGGAAAAGGTGAAATAGAGCGAGGCGCCGTCGGCGTAGGCATGCGAGAGGTGGCACCAGACCAGCCCCGGCGTGCCCTGCGCCGAGAGCGAGTCCGCAATCGCCCCGCTGACCCGCTGGTGCAGCTCGCCGAGCCGGCTCCAGGTGTGGGAGGTCTCGAGGGTCTCGACCATCGCCCCCATTCCCATCAGCGTGTCGCGCAAGTAGGGACCCTGGTAGCGGCCGTGCTCCCAGGAGCGGCCCGCGGCCTGTCCGAGGTAGGCGGCGCCGCCCCCGCGCAGCGCTCGCACGGCCAGCGCCCGCTGCCGCGCGGTCGCCTCCTCCCCGCCCTCGAAGCCGACGATCATCAGCGCCCCGCCGCGCTTGCCGCGCAGGCCGAGGTAGCGGTCGAAGAGGCGCCCGCTGGTTCCGCGCGGACCGGAGAGCGCCAGCGACCCCTGCGTCTCCTCCTCGTCGGAGACGCGGATCACGGTCGGCAGCCCCGGTCCCTGGGCGAGGGTGCGGACGATCTCCGCCCCGGCCTCGAAGCTCTCGGCGATCCAGGCCTCGTAGCGGCGCACAGGCGGCGCCGGACGAACGCGCACGGTCACGTCCGGGATTACGCCTAACACGCCCTCGGAACCGATCACGAGCTCGCGCAGGGCCGGTCCAGCGGCGGTGTGGGGCGTTTCCAGGGTCTCCAGATCCCCGGCGGGGGCCTGGAGACGCACAGAACTGACGAGACCGTCAAAGCGCCCATAGCCGCTCGACGCCTGGCCGGCGGAGCGGGTCGCAGCGAAGCCGCCGATCGTCGCGTACTCGAACGACTGCGGGAAGTGGCCGAGCGTGACCCCCTCGCGCGCCAACGCCGCCTCCGCCTCGGGGCCGCGCAGGCCGGCGCCGAGGCGCGCGGTCAGCGAGCGGCGGTCGACCGAGACGCTGCGAAGGGCGCCGAGGTCGAGGCTGACGAGGCGCTCGTGAGAGCCGCGCAGCGGCTCGACGCCGCCGACGACGCTGGTGCCGCCGCCGAAGGGGACGACCGCGACGCCTGCCGCGGCGCAGGCGTCGAGCAGGCGGCGCAGGGCGGCGGTGTCGGGTGGCATCAGGACCGCGTCGGGCGCGTCCTCGAGACGGCCGAGGCGCATCCGGGCGAGGTCGGCGTAGCCGCGACCGCTGGCGTGACGCAGCCGGTCCTCGTGCCCGTCGAAGACGTTCTCGGCACCGACCGCGTCGATCACGCTCTGCGACAGCGGCTGAGCGGCGGGCAGGGCGAATTCGCCGAGCTCCGTCGCCAGTGGCCACGGCTCCAGCTCACCCAGCCGCTCGCGCAGCACGCCGAGCGCTTCGGAGTCGAGCTCCGGCCGCACGGACGGGTCGCCCCATCCCCACCAGTTCGAATCGCGCCGTGGGGCGGTCACATCGCCACGCCACTCACGTCAGTGCCCTCTCGATTCCATCGAGGGCCTCATCGAGCAACCTGCCCTGGCCGTGGCGCATCATCGGCCCACCCATCCGGGACATCCCCCGCAGCTGCTGCACGGAGGCGATGCTGATCGCGGTCTTCTCACCCTGGGACTTCAGCCCGATCTCGACGATGGAGCTGCGCAGGTGTTTGGCGAACGGCGTCCCCTCCAGCTCCTGCTCCCAGACGTAGCGCTCCTCGGTGGCGGAGCTGACGCAGCGGAAATCGGCCCGCACGCCCCTACCCTCGGCCGTCTGCAGCACCTTGGTCCACTGACCGCGGCGGCCGCCGGATTTCTCCGCCACGTTCTCGACCCGTCCCGTTCGCGGCCACCAGCGCGGCAGGCTGTAGGGGTCGGAGACCAGTTTCCAGACCTCGGCGACCGGCGCCTCGATCGTCCGCTTGCGGGTTACCCGGGGCACGGCGCGCCGGCCGTCAGTCCCCGGCGAGACGGCGCAGGTCGCGAACCAGCAGCAGGTGCTTGAGGTGGCTGACGGTCGCCGCCAGGCTTTCCAGGCTCTGCAGCGCCTCCTTACGGCGCTCGGGGTTACGCGAGCGCAGCGAAGGGCCGAGCAGCGCTTCCAATAGCTGCGCCTCGCGATCGGCCGAGGAGCGGAAGATGCGCAGGTTGCGGGCGCCGACCCCGACCCGTGAGAGTTCGCTGGCGGCGCGGACGATCTCGCGGTCGGTCTCGTCGTAGACGACTCTGCCGTCGCGTTTCTCGGGCTGGACGATGCCGAAGTTCTCGAGCTCGGCGACCAGCTCCTCGCGGGCGCCGGTCTCCTCGACGACTTCTTCCAGGGTCAGGTAGGTGCGGGCGGTGTCGACCAGGATCGCCCGGCGCACACCACCACCGGCGGGTTTGCGGTCGCCGTCGCCCCCGCCGAGAATCATGTCGTTACCGGCCGCCAGCTCCTGGCGGATCACCCGCAGTGGCAGGAACTCGTCGCGCTGTAGGCGCAGGATCGTCCGCAGCCGCTCGACGTCGGACTGGCTGTAGAGGCGGTAGCCGCCGGAGGTCCGGCGCGGGTTCAGCAGCTTCTGGTCCTCGAGGTAGCGGATCTTCGAGATCGAGACATCGTCGAACTCGTTCTGCAGGATCTTGCAGACGGCGCCGATCGTCAGCGCCTTGCGCGGCCGGCTCGGCGAATCGGGGGTGCGGACGGTGGACTCGGAGATCGGCATCGCTCAGCGCTCCAGGTAGCTCAGCTTGTACTTGCCGACCTGGATCTCGTCGCCGTCGGCAAGGCGGTGGGACTCGATCCGGCGGCGGTTGACGTAGGTGCCGTTGAGCGAGCCGAGGTCGTCGATATAGAGGCCGTCGCGGCGGCGGACCAGCAGCGCGTGGTTGCGGGAGACGGTGACGTCGTCGAGGAAGACGCCGGCGTCGGGGCTGCGCCCGATCGAGACCCGGTCCTCGCCGATGCTGAAGCTCTCCCCCGCGCGGCCGCCGCCGGCGCGGATCACCAATGCCGCGCCCGACTGCTCGACGACCTCGTCGATGTCGACCGGCAGCATCTCGCCGGTCTCGTCGACCCGGTAGGTCATCGTCGTCGGGTCCTCACCGCCCTCCGACGGACCGCCCAGGTAGGCACCGCATTTCTGGCAGTAGTTGGCGCCCTCGGGATTGGCGAACCCGCACTCGGGACAGTGAACGGCCATCGTCCAGCCTCCGCCTTGGGCTCAGGCGGCCGGTTCGTCGTCCGGCGCCGGAGGGGCTTTGCCGGCGAGGATCTCGGTCAGCTGCTCGACGTCGTCGCCGGAGATCAGCGCCTCGCCGCCCTCTCGTTTCTGGCGCAGCCGGTTGACCAGCTCCGCCCGGAGGATGTCGATCTTCCCGTGCAGAACCCGCCGTTTGTAGGAGATCTCGTTCTCCTCCGCCATCAGGTTGTCGATCAGGTCCTTCAGCTCCTTGTCGCTGAGCGAGCCGAGATCGGGAAAGGTGTCCTCCATGGATGCTCCTGACTAGAGGGGGCTGGCGCCTCCGTTTGCGCGAGTGGCGAGTATAGGCCCAGATCGGCCGAAGGTTCAACTGCAGGTTGAAGGTTCGGCCCGGATGGTCCTCAGCTTGCAGCGCGGGCGGCGCGCGACGCCCGCAGGCCTGCGCGACCGTAGAGGGCGGTAGCGATGATCGCCATCACGAGACCCCAGATCAGCAGGGCCGTCGCCACCCAGCCGGGCGCCAGCAGGGCGAGGAAGATCCCGCCCATGATCGGGAAAACGGAGATCCGGCCGGGCCAATTGACCTCGATGTCGACGCCATGGCGAAGGCCGTACTGGGCGAGGAAGAGCATCACCACCTCCCGCAGCGCCAGTGCCAGCAGCGCCCAGCGTGGCAGCAGCTCGAAGCTCCAGCAGACGACGGCGCCGGAGAGGATCGTGAGGCGGTCGATCAGCGGATCGAGCAGCGCCCCGAGGCGGCTGTACTGGCCGGTGGCGCGGGCGAGGAAGCCGTCGAGGTAGTCGCCGGCGGCGATCAGCCAGAAGACCATCGCCGAGAGCAGCGAGGTGCCGTCGTCGGTGCTGTAGGCGAGGACGAGGAAGACCGGCAGTAACGCCAGGCGGACGTAGCCGACCATGTTCGGCAGCGTCCAGGGGTGCAGCGGCTCCCCTTTTCGGGTCTGTTTCGGTTGCGGCCCGCTGCGGTCGAGACCGAAGCGGCGGCGGAGGCGACCACGGCCGAATGGGGCCGTGTCCGGCATCTCAGTCGGCCGCCGGGCCGGCCGCGGCGAGGCCGTCGAGCAGGGTCTTCGCGCCGGTTGCCGCCGCGGCCACCGGCAGCTCGTGCTCGCGGCCGGTGGCGCGCTCGCTCGCCTCGACGATGCCGTTGGCAAGACCGCGGCGGCCGGCGACGATTCGCAGCGGGCAACCCAACAGCTCGGCGTCGGTCAGCTTCTCCCCCGTCCCCGCGTCGCGGTCGTCGTACAGCGTCTCGATTCCGGCGGCGAGCAGCTCCTCATAGATCTTGTCTGCCGCTTCGCGCTCAGGCTCACCCGTCTTCGCCAGCGAGACGAGGTGGACGCTCCAGGGTGCGATCGCCGGCGGCCAGGCGATCCCGCGATCGTCGGCGCGCTGCTCGATCGACGCCGCGGCTATTCGCGCCGGTCCCATTCCATAGCTGCCCATCACGATCGGTTGCTCGGTCCCGTTCTCGTCGAGATAGGTGGCGCCGAGCGGCACCGAGTAGCGAGTGCCGAGCTTGAAGATGTTGCCGACCTCGATCGCCCGCTCGATCTCGATCTTGCCACCACCCGGGGCGCTGTCGCCGGCCTCGACCGTGCGCACGTCCATCTCCTCAAACTGGAAGTCGCGCCCGGGTTGGACCCCGCGCAGGTGGGCGTCGAGCTCGTTGGCGCCGCAGACGTAGGAGTCGCCGTCGATCGCCGCGTCCTTGATCACCGGGATCTTCGCCCCGACCGGGCCGATGAACCCGGTTGGTCCAACCTCGGCGTCGATCTCTTCGGTCGAAGCCTGGCGGAAGGGCTCGCCGAGGGCGTTTTGCAGCTTGACCTCGTTCAGGCGGTGGTCGCCGCGCAGCAGAACCATCGTCATCCCACGACCCTCGACGACCACGGGCAGGGCCTTGATCAGGGCGCCGCGCGCGACCCGCAGCTCGGCTGAAACCATCTCGACGGTCGTCATTCCCGGGGTGGAAACCTTCTCCGGAGCCGGCAGGGCCGCCGGCAGCTCGACCGGCTGAGCCTGGGCGGAGGCGACCTCAACGTTGGCGGCGTAGCCGGGCGCGAGTGCGACCTCGTCCTCGCCCGCCGGACAGGGGGCCATGTACTCGTCGGCGCCGGAGCCGCCCATCATCCCGACGTCGGACTCGACCCGATACCAACGCAGTTCGCAACGGTCGAGGGCGCGCGCGTAGGCACCCGCCTGGGTCTCGTAGGAGCGCGCCAGGCCCTCCTCGTCGCGGTCGAAGGAGTAGGCGTCCTTCATCGTGAACTCGCGCGTGCGGAGGACGCCGGCCCGCGGCCGCGCCTCGTCGCGCTCCTTGGTCTGGATGTGGAACAGCATCATCGGCAGGTCGCGGTAGGACCGAATCTCACGGGCGACGTGGTAGGTGATCGCCTCCTCGTGGGTCAAGGCCAGCACCATCGGCGAGCCCTTGCGGTCTTCGAGCTTGAACAGCTCTGGAATCGCGTAGCGCCCCGTCTTCTCCCAGTTCTCGGCCGGCTGTAGGACCGGCATCACGATCTCCTGGCAGCCGATCGCTTCCATTTCCTCGCGCAGGATCGCCTCCACCTTGCGGACGACCCGCCAACCCGCCGGCAGGTAGGTCCAGAGGCCGGCGCCGAGCTGTCGGATCAGCCCGGCCCGCACCATCAGCTTGTGCGAGATCGCCTCCGCGTCGGCGGGAGGATCCTTAAGCGTGGGAAGAAAGGTCTGGCTAAGCCGGCTCACGCCGGGAAACCTATCCGCGCGCCAAGATCTGAGGCTCCTTGCCCTCCGCGCTGTCAGGGGAGCGGAGTGAAAGGGTCGCCGCATGAAGGCCATGAATAACTCTCTCGAAGACCTCAATCGCGTCTTGAGCGGCCTCCAGGCTTACGAAAACTGGCGACTCCCTCTCCAGGGGCCCAATTGTTGTTTGGGTTGGAGAGACATGGACGACCTTATGCCGGTGGGCGACTAGATCTTTAAGTGCTTTGAGATCTTTTGAGTCAATGTCCGCAGAACTAGCGAGGCCGATTCCATAGGCAGCTGAATATGCCTTCTTGCATTGCTCGTAATTCTGGAAGTTAATGCCTCTCCGAGAGACAAACGGGAGTACATCCCTCTCTTGCTCAATCAACCAGGAATCATCGGGCATGGAATCAATCCTTGAGAATGCCTTTGCCAGGGCGGTCATGTCAGGAGCGATGCCTTCGCCCGAAATCTCGCGAAAGCGACGCTGGCAAAACACCTCGAAACTGGTCACGAGTATCGAAACGATGGCGTTTGCCTGGGCGATCTCGAAAAGACGCCCAGCGGCTGAGGTTGCGGCGCTCATGAGCTTGATCGCTTCGATGGAGGAGAGCCAGGTTTCTAGAGCGGAAGGCTCGAGCTCAATCTCCCCCGCCCTCCGAAAAGAAAAGCGAGCCACCTCGACTCCCTCGGCGCCTACTTCATAGATTTCGCCAGTGTCGCCAACCAGGAGACGTCTCGCCGTGGGCTCGCCCTCTGCGCGGTGGAGCTTAGGACCGGATTGGTCAAGGTTGCCTACCGACAGGGTTGCCGCGTAGGGCGCCCAGGTAAGGGCAACGAAGAGGGCGGTGGG
Source organism: Solirubrobacterales bacterium (assembly GCA_035472275.1). Lineage (GTDB taxonomy): Bacteria > Actinomycetota > Thermoleophilia > Solirubrobacterales > 70-9 > VAYN01. Next base: position 24,913 of record DATIPH010000025.1, on the reverse strand, counting down.
CAGTCCAAGATCTCTTAGAGAGACCTCAGCTTTGTGAGTGCCGCTCCCTGGGCATCCATGCCAAAACCCCAGCGTTAAATCCTTGCTCCTCTCCAACCGAAAGACATGACGTCCAGCGACAACATTGAGGATCCGACCCGGTCGATTTCCGTTGGCCAGATCCTCGGACCTGATCTGGAGCTCAAGGGTTCCTTCGGGACGACACATGACGTCCGGACCGAAACCGAGGGCGTTTTTCGAGATGTTGGGTTGGACCACCAGGCCTAAGCCCTGGTGAACCGGCGCCCCGCGGTCGGGGACGCCTCCTCGTCAAGGAGAACCTTGTCGGACTCGCCCTTTTCGGCCGCTTCGTGCTCCATCTGGGCGATCTTCTCCGGGGTCAGGTCGCCGGCGTTTTCGCGCTCGATGTTGGCCACCCACTCGGCGCCCTCGCGCGACTTGGCCTCGTCGAACTCGACTTTGCCGCCGCGGTCGAGCGACTTGTCGATCTCTTCGAACAGGGTGTCGACTAACTGTGCCTGCGGCACCTTGCGTAGCGGTTTGCCGCCGGCGAAGATCAGGCCCTCGTTCTTGGCGCCGGCAATCCCGAAGTCGGCGGCGCTGGCCTCGCCGATGCCGTTGACGGCGCAGCCGAGGACGGCGACCTCGACCGGCTCCTCGTAGGCTTCCAGCCGCTGCTCGATTTCGGCCACAACCGAGTCCATGTCGAACTGCAGGCGGCCGCAGGTCGGGCAGGCGATCAGGACCGGGCCTTTCTCGCGCAGCTGCAGCGCCTTGAGGATCTCCCAGGCGACTTTGACCTCCTCCTCGGCGTGGAAGGTCGAGAGGCTGATCCGAATCGTGTCCCCCACCCCGTCGGCCAGCAGCGTTCCCAGTCCGACCGCCGATTTCAGCGAGCCCGACCATTTCGTCCCCGCCTCGGTGATCCCCAGATGCAGCGGATAGGGGATCTTCTCCGAGAGTAGGCGGTTGGCGGCGATCGTGTACGGGACGTTGGTCGACTTGATCGAGACCTTGAAGTTGGTGAAGTCGAGCCCCTCCATCAGTTCGACGAACTCGACCGCGGCGGCGACCAGTGCCTCGACCGGGGCTTCCTTCTCGAGCTCATGCAGGTGTTTGGGCAGCGAGCCGGAGTTGACCCCGATCCGCATCGGCACGTTCTTCTCGTTTGCCCGCACCGCCACCTCGGCGACTTTCTCGCGGCCGCCGATATTGCCCGGGTTGAGTCGGATGCAGTGGGCGCCGGCGTCGATCGCTTTCAGCGCCAGGGTGTGATTGAAGTGAATGTCGGCGATCACCGGGATCGGCGATTCCTTGACGATCGTCTTCAGCGCCTCCGCGTCCTGCTCGCGCGGCACCGCGCAGCGGACGACGTCGGCGCCAGCGTCGGCGACCTTGCGGATCTGCTCCATCGTCGCGGCCAGGTTCGCGGTCTCGGTCTTGGTCATCGTCTGGACGACGACCGGCGCGCCACCGCCAATCGGCACCCCGCCGACGAAGATCTGCCTTTTTGAAGCCATATCTGAAGGTTATCCGTGCGGGTCCGCGGTCCTGCACGCGGCCAGGTGGCTCAGCGGACGTTGAAGCCTTCGCCGGTGATCCGGCCGATGTCGTTGGAGAGGCCGATGAAGAACAGCATCGCGACCAGAGCGAAGCCGACGATGCTGGCCCGCTCCATCACCCGCAGCGAGACCGGGGCGCCGCGCAGTTTCTCGATGATCGCCCAGAAGATGTGGCCGCCGTCAAGCGGCAGGATCGGCAGCAGGTTGATCAGGCCGAGCGAGAGGCTGACCAGGGCGAGCAGCAACAGTGCCTGTCGCCAGCCCGTTTCGACCGCCGTATGACCGACGTCACTGGTCCCGACCACGCCTGAGAGTTCCCCGCGTTCCTTTGCGTCGAAGATCCGGGCGAAGATGGTTGCCGTTCGGCTCGTCACTTCCCAGATCGAGTCGAGCGAGCGGTTGACCGCGTGGTTAAGCGAGATCGGGACGAATTCGCCCCCATAGGAGAAGCCGACCAAGGGCTTTTGGGCTTCGGCGTTGTACCGCGGCTTGACCGTGATCGTCCGCAGCTGCCCTTCGCGCAGAACGGTCAGCGTTACGGGCGTCTGCGCCGTGCAGCCCTCGACCTGCTTGCCGGCGCAGCGGTGGGAGGCGACGAGTTCGCCGAAGTGTTTGATCTTCGGTTCCGCAGCGAGGGCGGGGAAGCGCTGTCCGTCGACGGCGACGATCCGGTCACCGTCCTGGAGGACTCGCGCAGCCGGCGTCCCTTTCATCGTTTCGCCGACCGTGGGCTGGATGTCTTCCAGCCCGCCGAACTTGAAGACGGAGACGAGGATCACGAAGGCGAGCACGATGTTCACCGCCGGTCCCGCGGCAACGACGACAATTCGCTTCCAGACCTTCTGCCGGTAGTAGGCGCGGTGCTCTTCCCCCGGAGGCATCTCTTCCTCCGGGTTCATGCCGTTGATTTTCACGTAGCCGCCGAGCGGGATCGCTTTGACCCCGTACTCGGTCTCGCCGCGCTTGAACGACCAGATCGTCGGCCCGAAGAAAAGGAAGAAGCGTTCGACCCGCATGCCGGTCGCCTTGGCGGCGACGTAGTGCCCCGCCTCGTGCAGCATGATCAGCAGGCAGAAGCCGAGAAAGACCAGGAGCCAGCTCATACCTTGGTCAACCCCGCAATCGCCTCGCGGCTGCGCTCGCGGGCCTCGGCATCGGTGGCAAAGAGGTCGTCGAAATGGGTGATCGGCTGCGCCGGCATTTGCTCCAGCACGCGTTCGATTACGGCGGCGATGCCGGTGAAGGGGATGCGGCGGTCAAGGAAGGCGGCGACGGCGATCTCGTCAGCGGCGTTGAGAACGCAAGGTGCGGTCCCCCCTGCCCTGCCGGCCTCCAGGGCCAGGCGCAGGCAGGCGAAGGTCTCGAGATCGGGCTCCTCGAAGGTGAGGGCGCCGACATCGGCCAGGTTCAACTGCGACACGTCGACGTCGGCCCGCTGCGGGAAGTTGAGCGCATAGGAGATCGGCACCCGCATGTCGGGATAGCCGAGGTGGGCGAGCGAGGAGCCGTCGTTGAGCTGGATCAACGAATGGATCAGCGACTGCGGATGGACGACGACGCCGATCCGCTCGTAGGGGACGGCGAAGAAGTGGTGTGCCTCGATCGCCTCAAAGCCCTTGTTCATCAGCGTCGCGCAGTCGATCGTGATCCGCCCGCCCATCTCCCAGGTCGGATGCGCGAGCGCATCCTCGACGCTGACGTCGCCGAGATCGGCGCGGCCGCGAAAGGGTCCACCGGAGGCGGTCAGGACGAGCTTCTCGACCGTTCCCGGCGCCTCGGCGCCAATCAACTGGTGCAACGCCGAGTGCTCGGAGTCGACCGGCAGCAGGCGGCTATCGGTCGCCTCGGCCAGCGCCATCACTAGCTCACCACCGACGACGAGGCTCTCCTTGTTGGCGAGGGCGACGTCGATCCCCTCGGTCAGGGCGACGACGGTTGAGGCGAGCCCGGCGGCGCCGACGATCCCGTTGAGGACGAGGTCGGCACCGGAGGCGATGATCAGCTCCCGCACGCCCTCCTCGCCGGCGAGGACATGGCCGTGCCACTCGGCGCGGGCCTTGGTGGCTGCCTCCTCGCTGGCGAGGGCGACAGTCGGCACACCGTGCTCGCGCGCCTGCTCGAGCGCCAGCTCCCAGCCGGAGCCGGCGGCGAGGCCGACGGCCTGCAGCTCTGGCGAGCGGCCGATCACGTCGAGCGCCTGGGTTCCGATCGAGCCCGTCGACCCGAGTATCAAGACCTTCTTCATGCGTTCCAGAGGATACGGAGCCGCCCCTCCGGGTCCTTCGGCGATCAGTAGACGAGGGCGACGGCGAGGTAGTAGCCGACGACGACGGTGAAGAAGACGGCGTCGAGACGGTCGAGGATGCCGCCGTGAGGGCCGAAGATCGTGCCGGTGTCCTTCTGGCCGAGGTCGCGCTTCAGCATCGACTCGAAGAGGTCCCCGACCGGCGCCACGGCGGCGACGGCGGCGCCGATGATCAGCGCGTCGGTCCCCGAAAGCCAGTCCTGGTAGAGGCCGGCGAACCAGAAGCCCATGGTGCCGATCACGAAACCGCCGACCAGGCCCTCGATCGTCTTGTTGGGAGAGATCGTCGGCGCCACTTTGTGGCTGCCGAAAAGGCGCCCGCAGGCGTAGGCAGCGGTGTCGGTGACGAAGGTGCCGACGAGGACGTCGATCAGAAGCGCGGCACCGTGGTGGGGCAGGTCGCGCAGCAGCACCGCGTGGACTAGCGGGATTCCGATCCAGACGATTCCCAGCAGGGTGACGCTGATCGAGACCGTGAAGCCGTCGGTGTGGCGGCTGCGGGCACCGAAGGCGAACAGCACCGGGAAGGAAGCGGCGAGGATCAGGAGGACGTTGAAGGCGGTGCCGAAGTGGGCGGCGAGGATCAGCGCCGCAACCGCCAGGTAGGCCGGGATCGGCAGCGGCCGCGCGCCCTCGGTCAGTTTCAGGTACTCGCTGAGGCAGACGACGCCGATCGCGATCATCGCGGCGGCGAAGACGAGGCCGCCGGCGACCGTGATCGCGATCGCGAAGACGATCCAGGGCAGCGCCACCAGGACCCGCTTCGCGGTCTCCCCCCGCATCCCGCGCCGGCGCGGCTGACGCGGGGGCTTCGGCTCCGGCGGCGGGTCCGGCTCGAACATCTCGTCGTCAAAGAGTTCGACGGTCACGTTCTTGCCCCGAACCGCCGCTGGCGCGACTCGTATTCGCCCAGCGCCCCCTCGAAGGCAGCGCGGTCGAAGTCGGGCCAGAGCTCCTCGCGGAAGACCAGCTCTGAGTAGGCGCACTGCCACAGCAGGTAATTGGATACCCGCTGCTCGCCGCTGGTTCGTATCAGGAGATCGGGATCGTGCATCTCGGGCGCGTAGAGGTGGCGTCGGAACTCCTCCTCGGAGCCGCCTTCAAAGGTTCGCGCCGCATCGACGATCTCCGCCCTGCCGCCGTAGTTGAAGGCGACGAAGAGCGTGATGCGGTCGTTGCCGGCGGTCGTCTCTTCGGACCAGGTCATCTGCTCGACCAACGCCTGGTTGAGGCCCTCGCGGCGACCGAGATACCGCATCCGCACCCCTTCCTTGTCCAGCTCCGGAGTTTCCGAGGCGATCCGCTCGCCGAACATCCCCATCAGCCCGGCGACCTCCTCGTCGGAGCGGCTCCAGTTCTCGGTCGAGAAGGAGAACACGGTCAGCTCCTCGATCCCGAACTCGGCGGCGTCGCGCAGCCGCGCCTTGACGACGTCGGCACCGGCCTGGTGCCCCGCGGCGACGGGCAGCCCACGGCGCTGCGCCCAGCGACCGTTCCCGTCGGTGATGATCGCGACGTATCTGGGTGAGCTCACGGGCAGACGGCCATCCGCGAGGCGCCTCAGACCTCGAGGATCTCGGCTTCCTTGCCTTTGAGGAGCGAATCGATCTCGGCGATCGCCTCGTCGGTCTGCTTCTGCAGCGACGTCTCGGCCCGGCGCTCATCGTCCTCACCGGCTTCGCCGTCTTTTTTCAGGTCGCGCAGGTCCGACATCACGTCGCGGCGGACGTTGCGAATCGCGACCCGTCCCTCCTCGGCGACGCCGTGCACCACCTTGACCATCTCGCGGCGGCGCTCCTCGGTCATCTCCGGGATCGAAAGCCGGATCACGTTGCCGTCGTTGCTCGGGGTGAGGCCGATGTCGGACTCCTGGATCGCTTTCTCGATCGTCCCCAGGGAGCCCTTGTCGAACGGGGTGACGGTCAGCAACCGGGCGTCCGAGGCAGCGATGTTGGCCAATTGCTTGAGCGGCGTCGGGTTCCCGTAGTAGTCGACGACGATGCGATCGAGCAGGTGCGGGGAGGCGCGCCCGGTGCGGACCGTGGCCAACTCGCCCCGGCTGGACTCGACCGATTTGGTCATCCGCCCCTTGGCATCCTCGAGAAGTTCGTCGATCAGCTCCGGCATAAGTTCCTCACTCAGCGGCCGGCCCGTTGGAGACCAGCGTTCCCACCTTCTCGCCGGAGACGATCCTATCTATGTTGCTCTCGTCGGCCATGTTGAAGACGTAGATCGGCAGATCGTTGTCCATGCAGAGCGAGAGCGCGGTCGAGTCCATCACTTTCAGCCCGCGCTCGATCGCCTCCCGATGGGTCAGCGCCGGAATGAACTGGGCGTCGGGATTGGTGGCCGGATCGGAGTCGAAGACGCCCTCGACCCCGTTCTTTGCCATCAGGATCGCCTCGGCGTGGATCTCCAGCGCCCGCAGCGCCGCTGCCGTGTCGGTGGTGAAGAACGGGTTGCCGGTGCCGGCGGCAAAGATCACCACCCGCCCCTTCTCGAGGTGGCGCATCGCGCGGCGGCGGATGTAGGGCTCGGCGACCTCCTTGACGTCGATCGCCGAGAGCACGCGGGTGTACTGGCCGAGGCCCTCGAGGTGGTCCTGCAGGGTGAGCGCGTTCAGCACCGTTGCCAGCATCCCCATGTAGTCGCCGGTGGCGCGGTCCATCCCTTTTGCCGCCCCGTCGAGGCCGCGGTAGATGTTGCCGGCGCCGACCACGATCGCTACCTCCACCCCACGCTCACGCACGGCGGCCACTTGGCGCGCGATCCGCGCGACTACGGCACCGTCGGTGCCGTAGTCGAGGTCGCCCATCAGGGCCTCGCCGGAAAGCTTCAGCAGGATGCGCCCGAATCGGGGATCGGGAGAGCTGGTCACGTCTGCGTGACTCTATTCAGTCTTCGCCGACGCGGAAGTAGGAGAAGCGGGCGATGCGGACGTTCTCGCCGGTGTTGGCCGCCAACTCCTGGCGCAGCTGCTCAATCGTTTTCGAGTCGTGCTTCTCGGTGTTGACGTGGGTCTGGTCGAGCAGTGCCACTTCGCTCGCCCACTTCGAGAGCTGGCCCTCGACGATTTTCTCGACGACGTTGTCGGGCTTGCCTTCTTCGCGCGCCTTCTCTTCGAACACCTTCCGTTCGGCGTCGCGTTCCTCGGCCGGGATCTCGTCGGTGGAGACGTAGCTGGGCGCCGTCGCCGCGGCGTGCAGAGCGACCTGGTAAGCGAAGACTTTGAACTCCTCCGTGCGGGCGACGAAATCGGTCTCACACTGGACTTCGACCATCGCCCCGACCCTGTCGTTGGCGTGGATGTAGGTGGCGATCACGCCCTCATTGGTGCCGCGGCCTTCGCGCTTGGCGGCCGAGGCCTGGCCCTTCACGCGCAGGATCTCGACCGCGCGCTCAACGTCCCCGTCGGCCTCGACCAGGGCCGCTTTCGAGTCCATCATCGCCGCCCCGGTTCGCTCCCGGAGCGCTTTCACGTCAGCAGCGGAAATACTCATTTGCTCTCCCCCTCGCTCTCAGCGGGCGTCTCGGGTGCAGCCGCGGCCGGAGCCTCCTCAGCTTTCGGCTCCGCAGCGGCAGGCGCCTCAGCCGGTGCGTCTTGAGCCTCTGGAGCTTTCTCCTCAGCGGCCGGAGCCTCAGCTTTGGGCGCAGCGGCCTCTGCCGCGGGTGGCGCGGGTGAGGGCGTCTCGCCCGCAGCCTGCGAGGGCGAGGCGCCCGAACCGGCGACAGGACCCGCGGCCTTGGCGGCCTGTGCCTGCGCCGCTTTGGCCTGAGCAGCTTTGGCCGCGGCTTCGTCGGCCGTTTTTTTGGCCTCCTCCGCTTCGACCCGCGCTTTCTCTTCTTCCTCGCGTTTTTTCCGCTCTTCTTCGTCCTTTTTGCGGCGCGCCATTTCCTCGGCGATTCGCTTCTCCTCCTGCACCCGCCAGGCGCTGGAGCCGTCCTCGACCGCACCGCCGATCGTCCCGATCACGAGCTCGCAGGAGCGAATCGCATCGTCGTTGCCGGGGATCACGTAGTCGACCGGGGTCGGGTCGCAGTTGGTGTCGACGAGACCGATGATCGGAATCCGCAGTCGTGCTGCCTCGTGGACCGCGATCTCCTCGGTTTTGAGGTCGGTGACGAAGACCGCGTCGGGCAACCGGTCCATGTCGCGGACGCCGCCGAGGTTGTACTCGAGCTTCGCGAGTTCGGCCTCCATCCCCATCCGCTCCTTGGTTGGGAGGAGATCGAGTTTGCCCTCCTCTTTCCAACCGTTGAGCTCATGGAGGCGGGCGATCCGGCCCGACATCGTGTTGAAGTTAGTCAGTAGACCGCCGAGCCAACGCTTGTTGACGTAGGGCATGTGGCAGCGGTCGGCCCATTCCTGGACCGTGTCGCGAGCCTGCTTCTTGGTGCCGACGAAGAGCACCGTGCCACCGCCGCTGGCGAGCTCGCCGGCGAAGCGCCGGGCGTTCTCCAGCAGCGCCTCGGTCTGGATCAGATCGATGATGTGGATCCCGTCCAGCTCGGTGAAGATGAACCGGCGCATGTTGGGATTCCAACGACGCGTCTGGTGGCCGAAGTGGACTCCGGCCTCGAGCAGCTCTTTCAAGCCCGCCTCGGGCATTTAAATCTCCTTGGTTATTGGTGAAAGCTCCCGCTCCGCTTGCCGGGACCTGGCCAGGTGGCACAGGCAGGATCCGGTTCGCCCTGAACGGGGGTTGAGTTTCCGAAGTGCCGATTGTAGAGGGCCGGCGCCGGCCGGGCGTCCCTACTCGGCGCCGCCGCGAGCGGCTGCCAACGCCGTCGCCAGATCATCGGGCAGTGGCGACTCGAAGCTGAGGCGCTCGCCGCTGCGGGGATGCTCGAAAGCGAGCCGGTGGGCGTGCAGGAACTGGCGCCCGAGCCCATAGCGATCAGCGCCGCCGTAGGTCTCGTCTCCAGCCAGGGGATGGCCGATCGCGGCGAAGTGGGCGCGGATCTGGTGCGTGCGTCCGGTCTCCAGTCGCGCTTGCAGGTAGCTCTCGTGCGGAAGCAACTCCAGCACCTCGAAATGGGTCCGGGCCTGGCGCGAGGCGGCGCCGGAGACCGCCATCCGGTGGCGCTGGCGCGAAGCGCGGCCGATCGGGGCGTCGATCGTCCCGGTCCGCGAGCCAATCCTCCCCCCCGCCAGGGCCAAGTAGACGCGTTCCACATCGCGGCGCTGGACTGCGGCCTGCAGCGCCGCGTGGGTCTCATCATCACGGGCGACGACGAGCAGGCCGCTGGTGTCTTTATCGAGCCGGTGGACGATCCCCGGCCGCTCCGGATCGGCGCCGCCGCCGAGGACGTCGGCCAGCTCGTCGACCAGCGTCGGCCCGCTGTGGCTGGGCGCCGGATGGACGACGAGCCCGGCCGGCTTCTCGACGACGGCCAGCGAGTCGTCGAGGTGGACGATCGCCAGCCTTGGCTCAGCCACTCTCGGGCGCGCGCTCGGCTTCGCGCAGGTAGATGAGGACGAGCAGGACGACGCCGACGCTGATCGCGCAGTCGGCGAGGTTGAACGGCGGCCAGTGCGGCAGTTCGATGAAGTCGGTGACCGCACCGGCGCGGATGCGGTCGATCAGGTTGCCGACCGCGCCGCCGGCGAGCAGCCCGGTCGCGATCCACATCAGCGGTCGCGCCGGGTTGCGGGAGAAGAGATAAAGGACGACGCCCAGGGCGAGGACGGTGACGATCACCAAGGGCGCTCCGGAGCCGCCGGCGAGCCCGAAGGCGACCCCTTCGTTGTGGGAGAGGGTCAGCTTCAGCGGGCCGAGGAGGTCGACCTTTTCGCCCAGCACGATCCGGTCCTCGATCACCGCCTTGACGATCTGGTCGACGATGACGACGGCGACGCAGAGCACCCCCGCCAGCCACCAGGCGCGGGTTGCCGCCCGGCTCATCGCAAGATCACGTCGACGACGATGCCGCGCACCACGAGCAGGACGATGATCGCCAGCATCGGGCTGAGGTCGATCGCCATCCCGCCACCGCCGACCGGCCGCAATACCCGCCGGAAGATGTTCAGGTAGGGGTCGGTCGACTCGGTGACGAAGTCGAGAATCGCTCGCAGCCACGGGTTGTAGGGCATGCGAGGGACGAATGAGGAGAGGACGTTGAGCAGCAGCAGGATCAGGTAGACGACGAAGAGGGCGTCGACGTAGTCGGCGACCTCGAGGGCGGCGAGCACGGTCATCGCCGCATCCGCTCCAACGAGGCCTGCACCGCGGCCTCGAACGCCGCCCGCGCACCCTCGCGATCGAGGGCATCGAGGCCGGCTTCGGTGGCGCCACCCGGCGAAGCGACCGCGCGGCGGACATCGCTCGGGTGATGGAGCCTCAGCAGCTCCGCGGTGCCGGCCGTGGTCTCGACCACCAATTCCCGCGCCAGCTCGGAGTCGAGGCCGGCGGCGGCCCCCGCGTCGGCCAGAGCCTCAACGGCCAATGCCAGGTAGGCGGGAGCGCAGCTCATGATCGCGGTCGCCTCGTCGAAGTCCTCGTCGGGGAGGTCGACGACGTGGCCGAGCAGCTCCAGCTTCGCCCGCGTTTCCGCCGCCGCGTCACCGGCAACGCAGAGGACGCCGCGGCGGACCTCGACGCCGACGTTCGGCATCACCCGTAGCACCCGCGCCTGGGGAAAGGCCTGATCGAGGCGGGTCACGGAGACCGCAGCGAGGATCGAGACGACCTCCTTGGCCTCCCCCAGCTGCGGTGCCACTTCGTCCAGCTTGGCCGGCTTGACGGCGACGACGACGACGTCGGCGCGCGCCGCGATCTCCTCGTTCGACGCGACTTCGCCGCCCAGCTCCTCTGCCAGCTCCCGGGCCCTGCCGGACCCGGCGTCAGAGAACAGCATCGGCTCACCGGCACCGTTCCAACCGCGAGCCATCGCGGCAGCCATGTTTCCCGACCCGATGAAGCCAATAACCATGGCCCGGGAGATTAGCCCCGGGCCATGGTCGCGGCTTGCTACCCGCCCAACGTCTTGAACAGGTCGGTGTGGTCGTTGGTCCCGAGCACGTCGAGGCCGCCGGGGCCCGCCGCCCATACCGGGACGACTGCACCGGTGTGCTGCTGGCTCGGCGGCACCGCCGCCGGGCCAGCACCGGGTCCGCCATATCCCGCCGTCCCGTAGGTCAGGCTCAGCGTCTGGCCGTCCTTGGTCAGCAGGTTCGTCGAATAGCCGGTCGGCAGGCCGGAGCCGGTCGAGTCCTCGCCGACGATCTGGCTCGTGTGCGAGTGGTCGGCGGTGACCACCACCAGCGTGCTCGGGTGGTCTTCCTGGTAGTCGAGCGCCACGCCGATCGCCCGGTCGAAGGCGACCGTCTCGCCGATTTGGCCGCAGGCGTTGGTGGCGTGGTCCTGCTTGTCGATCGAGGCACCCTCGACCTGGAGGAAGAACCCCTTGTTGTTGTCTTCGGAGAGCAGCCCGATCGCCTGCCGGGTCATCGCCGCCAAGCTCGGCTCGTTGGCCGGCCGCTGACCTTCTTTGCACGCTTCCGCCGTGTTCCCCTTGCCCGTCGAGGCAGCAGGACCGGTCCACTCAAGCGACATGTTGCCGCTGTTGAAGAGACCGAGCACCGGCTTTTTGCTGTTCGACACCGTGCTGAGGCCGTCAGCGTCGGTCACGTAGCGGTAGCCGAGAGCCTGCGCTTGCTGGAGCACGTTCTGGCCGTTGTACGGGCCGCCTTCGATCGTCTGTTCGAAACGGGAGCGGCCGCCGCCGAGGAGCACATCGATCTTGTGGTCGACCTCCTGCTCGGCGATCGAACCGAGGCCGCCGGCGCTCTTGGTCTCCAGCGGGCAAAGGGCTTTGGTGTCTTTTGGCCCCTGGCATCCACGCTGAGAGACGTGGGAAGCGAGCACCGCCGGGGTCGCATCGGTGATTTCGGCGGTTGACACGTCGCCGACCTTCATCCCGTTCTTCTGGGCGATCTCGAGGACCGTCTTTAGGTTCGTCCCAGGAACGGTGATGCCACTGCTCGGACCCTGCGAGATCCGCTCGTCGAGCGTTTTCCGGCCGGTTGCCCAAGCCGTTCCGGTCGAAGCGGAGTCGGGGTCGTAGTCCGGCAGGTAGGGAGCGCTGGCAGCCGACTTGACCGACCAGGTCGTGTCGAAGCCGGTGAACGGCATGCGATCAACGTTGAGCATGTTGTGGACGCCCTGGTAGTAGCGGGCGGCGGTGATCTCCTGCGTGCCCATGCCGTCGCCGAGCAGGAAGATCACGTTCTTCGGCTCGCGGTCATGAAGTGCGCGGGAGAACGCCTGCTCGGTTCGGCTCTGGTGGTGATGGGAGAACACCCCCGTGGCGAGGGCGGTGGTGGCGCCGACCGCAATCACGGCGAGTGCGGCCGCGAAGGCGGCGGTGAGACGCTTGCCTTTCATCGATTCCCCTTCTCTGGTTCGGTTTCGAGACGTCGGACTGGACGTCCGCCACGCTAGGAGCGGGCCACGAAGGGGTTGTGGCTGACCTGTTTAGACAGCGTGAATTTCCCGTGACCGGGATGTAAGAGAACCGCGGAGACGTGCCGGCTAGGACTGGTTGAAGAAGCCCTTGTCGATCAGCCTCGCCTTTTCCTCGGCGGAGACGTCGACGTTGCGCGGCGTCAGCAGGAACATCTTCTCGGCGATTCGCTGCATGCCGCCATCCAGCGCGTAAGTAAGCCCAGAACAGAAGTCGATCATCCGCTTCGAAAGCTCGTGATCGGCGGTCTGAAGATTGAGGATCACCGGCACCGACCGTTTGAACTGGTCCGCGACCTGCTGGGCGTCGTTGAAGTTGCGCGGGATGACCAGGTGGACCTGGATGTCGCCACCGTTGTCGACCGGCCGCAGCGTGCGGGTCCGGCTAGCGGCGATCGGCTCGTCGTCGGCGAAGATGTCGTCGATCTCGTCGCGACGGGCGCGACGCGAGGTCGGCAGACGCCGGACCGAGCCCTGGTCGCGCTCGCGACGGGCCTCGAAGACTTCCTCGGAGCCGGTCTCCGGGTCGAACTCGTCCTCGTATTCGGGACCGTAATCGTGATCCTCGGCGAGGCCGAAGTAGACGAGTGCTTTATGCCAGCTATCGCGAAGGGCCATATCTAGGGCGTGTCTTCGGGCTTGGAGTACCGACTCCTCCACCCAATGCAGGGAGATTAGCGCCGATTCACACGAATAGCGTGGTGCCCAGGCGGATGATCGTCGCCCCCTCTTGGACCGCCACGCGCCAATCCTGCGAGGTCCCCATCGAGAGTCGCTGGAGGTCGTGTTTGGCCGCCAGCTCGGCGAGCCGGGCGAAATGCGGGCGTGAGGACTCCGGGTCCTGGCTGAATGGGGGCATCGTCATCAGGCCGCCGACGGTAGCCGGGCAGCGGGCGATGAACTCACCAAGCTCGGCCGGTGCGACGCCGCCCTTTCCTTTCTCCTCGGCGACGTTGACCTCGATCAGGACCTCGGTCTCTGGCGTGCCGTGCTTGCCGAGCTGGTCGAGCACCGAATCGGTGGCGACCGAGTGGATCAGGCGGCAGAGCGGCAGGATCTGCCTCAGCTTGCGGCTCTGCAGGTTGCCGATGAAGTCCCAGCTGAAGGTGTCCCCCCAGCGCTCGTGCTTGGCCGCCAGATTCTGCTGGCGGTTCTCGCCGACCAACGTCACCCCCGCCTCGGCCAGCGCCCCCATCTCCGCCAGTGACACGTACTTGCAAGCGACGAGGATCTCGACTCCCTCGCCGGCGACGGCCCGCACCTGCTCCAGGTTGGCGCCGACGCGAGCCGGGTCGATCCCGTGGATCAGCTCCGCCACTCAGGCCTCCCCGGGGAAGCGGGTCGGAGTCAGCCAAGCGAGGCCCGCCTGACGGCCGGTGGTGCCGGCGTCGCGTCGGTGAGAGAAGAAGAGCTCGGGGTTGCAGGAGGTGCAGAGGCCGGCGCTCTGGACGCGTTCGACTCCGGCCTCGCGCAGCAGCCGGCGCGCCACCTCGGCGAGATCGAGCATCCGCCCGTCGGCGATGCCGTCGCCGAGGGCAGCGAAGGGCTCGAGCACCTCCGGCCCGACCTCGTAACAGCAGGGTCCGATCCCGGGGCCGACCACTGCCTCGGTGGCGCCGACCACCTCGGCGCCGGCGGCGATGATTCCGGCGGCGAGCGGGCGCCAGCCGCAATGCAGCATCGCCAGCCCGCCCGGACCGCGGAGCGCGACGGGGAGGCAGTCGGCGACGAAGACGAGCGGCGCCAGTCCCGGCTCGGCGACGATGTGCCCATCGGCCTCGGGCAGATCTGAGCCGGGCGCGGCGTACGGCGAGGGGTCCTGGGGGCCGGAGTGACGAATGATCCGGTTGCCGTGCACTTGGCGGGCGATCGGGATCGACGACGGGTCGAGCCGCAGGACCCGAGCCAGTCGGGTGCGGTTCTCGCTCACCGCAGCAGGCTCGTCGTCGGTGAGGAAGCCGAGGTTGAGACCCTCGAACGACCCGGTGCTGACGCCGCCGCGGCGGGTCGAGAACGCCACGCGGGCTCCGTCCATCGAGGCGACCAGCCATTTGACTCCGTCGTGCTCTTGCCAGCGCATCCCTTCACCTTGCCAAAGCGCCGCGGTCGCTAGCTGTTGCGGGCGGCCTCGAGGGCTGCGGTTAGCTCCTCGTCGCGGCTCGAGATCTCACCGTCGAGCTTCGCCCGCAGAGCCGCTTCGAGGCCGCGGCCGACCGCGGGGCCGGCGGGGACGCCGGCCGCGATCAGGTCGTCGCCGTCGATCTCGAGCGAGACGTCGCGCCAGACCGCGACGTAGTCGTCGAGCCACTCGGCGCCCAGGGCTCGTGCCAGCACGAGCTCAGTCGGGCTGTGGCCACGTGCCTGGGACACGGCCTGGGAAGGCTGGGCGGGGTGGGTGTGAGCCAACTTTTCGGCGTCCTCGTGCGGTCCCAGTGCCGCCGCCAGCCAAGCCTCGGCGGCATCAACCTCCCCGGCCCAAGGTGATTCGGCGAGCAGTTCAGGCAAGGCAGCGGCCAGGGCTCCCCACCGCCCGCCGGGTTGCAGCAGCCCCCACCCAGCCAGTTTTTCGAGCCCTTGGGCTGCCGTTGGTTCAGCCGCCAGCCGCAAAAGCTCGACTTCACGCCGCTCTGCCGAGACCGTGCCGAGGTCGGTCGCGCGCAGCAACTCCTCCGTTCCCGGCTCCAGCCCGAAGCCGAAGCGCGCCGCGTAACGGGCGGCCCGGATCGCCCGGGTCGGGTCGTCGACAAAGGACTGCGGATGTAGGACGCGCAGCAGTCCGGCTTCGAGATCAGCGCGCCCACCGTGGGGGTCAATGATCCGGTCCGGGTCGGCGAGCGGCAGCGCGAGCGCGTTGATCGTGAAGTCGCGACGCGCGAGGTCGGCCTCGATCGAATCGGACGGGACGACGGTAGGCAGGGCTCCCGGGTGCGCGTAGGTCTCGGTTCGGGTTGCGGCGAGGTCGATCTCGTGCCCGTCGAGTGCCACCTTGATCGTCCCGAAGCGCTCGTGCGCGGCAACGGTCTCGGCTTCGAGCGCCGCCACCAGCGCGGCGACATCGCCGATCACCGCGACGTCGATGTCGCCGCGCTCGCGACCGAGCAGCAGGTCACGGACGGCACCGCCGACGAGGAAGGTCCCCACGCCGCCGGCGACCGCAATCGCGTCCAGCTCGGGGTAGGCGCTTTGCAGCGCCGCGGCAACGCTTTCTTGCGGGATCAGGCTCGACATCGCTGCCCTTCCCTACCATGACCCGCTGCGCGGATGGCGAGCGAGCAGACAGATGGGCCCGAAGGGCCGCGACGGCGCAGCGAGGAGCTGCGCGACCGTCGAGCCGAGCGTAAGCGTCAGATCCACCATCGCCGGCTGATCGCAGGCGGCGTCCTGGCCCTCGCCGTCGGCGCCGTGCTCGCCGTCGTCGCAATCGCCGGCTCCGGAGACTCCGATTCCGGCCGGGCAGGGCTGACCGAAGTGATTCCCGGCAGCCACGTGTTCCAGGGCGCCAACGGGAAGAGCCTCGGTCACTCCACCAGCACCGGGGGTTCGAGCAAGGTGCTCAACGCTACCCCGCAGCCCAACTGGGAACCGCACACCGGGCCGGTGCCGATCCTCGAGTACCACGTGCTCGGCGAAGCGCCCGCCGACGCGCCCTATCCGGAGCTGTACGTCGAACGGCCCGACTTCCGCCACCAGCTCGAATGGCTCGATGGGCACGGCTACCAGGCGGTGACGCTCGAACAGGTCGAGGAAGCCTGGTACGAAGGCGCCACCCTGCCGCCAAAGCCTGTCGTGCTCTCCTTCGATGACGGCTACCGGCCGCAGTTCACCTTCGCCCTGCCGCAGCTACGCAAGCACGGCTGGGCCGGGGTCCTCAATCTCAAGGCCGAAGGCTCGGATCTCTACGAAAGCAACGTCAAGGCGATGATCGCCGCCGGCTGGGAGCTCGCTGCCCACACGATCAACCATCTCGACCTGACCGAACTGGGGCCCGAACAGCTGGAAGAAGAAACGGCCGGTGCCCGCAAGCTGCTGCAGGACGAATTCCACGTCCCGGTGAAGAACTTCTGCTATCCGGCTGGACAGTTCGACGAAACGGTGATCGCTGCGGTCGAAAAGGCCGGCTACGTCGGCGCCACCACCGAGATCCCCGGCTACGCGGAAAGCGACGCCCCGTACGAACTGGCCCGCTTTGAGATCCTCGGCTCGACCGGAGTCTCCGGTCTCGAAGAAGATCTCGCTTCAGGCCCCTAGAGGCGGACCGGGATGCCGTCGGCGGCGAGCTGCTCCTTCGCCTCGCGGACGCGGTATTCGCCGTAGTGGAAGATCGAGGCGCAGAGGACGGCGTCGGCGCCGCCCTCGCTGATCGCCTCGCTCAGGTGTCCGAGCTCGCCGGCCCCGCCGGAAGCGATGACGGGAACCGAGACCGCGTCGGCGACCGCCCGCGTCAGCTCGATGTCGTAGCCGTCGTTGGTCCCGTCTCGGTCCATGCTGGTCAGCAGCACCTCCCCCGCCCCGCGCCGCACCGCCTCTTCGGCCCAGCCGACCGCGTCGCGGCCCTCAACCCGCTTGCGGCCACCGTTGACGTAGACCCCCCACTCTTCGCCGTCGCGCTTGGCGTCGATCGCGATCACCACGCACTGGGCGCCGAACTGGGCGGCCAGCTCCTCGAGCAGCTCGGGCCGCGCCAATGCCGCCGAGTTGACCGAGACCTTGTCGGCGCCGGCATCGAGCACCGCCTGCGCGTCCTCGACGGAGCGGATCCCGCCGCCGATCGTGAACGGGATGAAGACGTTGTCGGCGGTGCGACGAGCGAGGTCGACGATCGTCTCGCGCTTTTCGTGCGAGGCGGTGATGTCGAGGAAGACGAGCTCGTCGGCGCCCTCGGCGTCGTAGCGCTCCGCCAGCTCGACCGGATCCCCGGCATCCCGCAGACCAACAAAGTTCGTCCCCTTAACGACCCGCCCGGCGTCGACGTCAAGGCAAGGGATCACGCGCTTCAAAACCATTGCCAGAGCCTAGCTACAGCGCCGAGGTTGCCTTTTGGACGTACATAACGTCCAAAAGGCAACCTCGGCGTTCAGCGAAGGGCGGCGATGGCCTCGGCGACGGTGAACTTGCGCTCGTAGAGGGCGCGGCCGACGATCGCGCCCTCGAGGTTGGGGGCGGCGTCGCGGGCGAGGGCTTCGAGATCGGGCAGAGCACCGACCCCACCCGAGGCAATCACCTTCGAGCTGGTGACCGCGGCGATCCGGGCAAGTTCTCCCGCGGCAGGGCCCTCCATCGTTCCGTCGACCTCGATCGCGGTACAGAGGAAGCGGGCGACGCCGCGTTCGCTGAGCTCCTCGACCGCGTCGGCGACGTCGGTTTCGCTGCTCTCGATCCATCCCGAGAAGGCGACCTTGCCGTCGCGGGCGTCGACCGAGACGACGATCTCCTCGCCCCACTTTCGCAGCGCCTTGTCGAGAAATGCCGGATCGCGCAGGGCCGCGGTGCCGATCACGACCCGCTCGGCGCCGGCGTCGAAGACCGCCGCCACCGAGTCGAGGTCGCGCAGGCCACCGCCGACCTGGAACGGGCACTCGACCGCGTCGGCGATCCGCCGCACCGCGTCGAGGTTGCGCGGCTCCCCCGCTTTGGCGCCGTCGAGATCGACGACGTGGAGGAACTCCGCCCCTGAGCCGGCCCAACGGGCCGCCGCTTCCGCGGGATCGGCGTCGTAGACGGTCTCTCGCGCGTAGTCGCCCTGCAGCAGGCGCACCGCCTGGCCGCCGCGCACGTCGATCGCCGGGTAGAGGATCACCCTGCGCCGGCTTCTAGGCGGGGACCGAGGCGCAGACCCCGGCGAAGTTGGAGAGCAGCCGCAGGCCGGCGGCGCTCGACTTCTCGGGGTGGAACTGGACTCCGAAGACATTGCCCTTCTCCGCCGCGCAGGCAAAGCGGGAGCCGTAGGCGGCGCTGCCGAGCAGCTCGCCCCCGCCCGGGTTTGGCGCGAAGGAGTGGACGAAGTAGAACGGGGTCTCCGACTCGATTCCCTCGGCCAGGCGCGACTCCCGTTCCCAGCGCACCGGCGACCAACCGATGTGCGGGATCTTGAGGCCCTCGGCGTCGAGCTCCGCCACCTCGCCTTCGAGCAGGCCAAGGCCCTCGGCACCGCCGAGCTCGGTGGTCGAGTCGAACAGCAACTGCAGGCCGAGGCAGATCCCGAGCAGCGGCACGCCGGCCTCGTGGCGCTCGGCGATCAAAGTGTCGAGGCCGCGCTCTCGGATCCGTTCCATCGCCCGCGGGAAGGCACCGACGCCGGGCAAGATCAGGCCGTCGGCAGCGCGCACGGCATCGGCGTCATAGCTGACCGTCGCGGTCACGCCGACGTGCTCGAGCGCCTTCTCGACCGAGCGCAGGTTCCCCATCCCGTAGTCGAGGATCGTGATCCGCACCGGGCTCATTCGCTCAGGGTCCCCTTGGTCGAAGGTACGCCGGTCTCCTCGGGATCAATCGAGACGGCGACCCGCAGAGCGCGGGCGAAGGCCTTGAAACTGGCCTCGATCATGTGGTGGGCGTTGGTGCCGTAGGGGACGGTCACGTGCAGGGTCAGCTTGGCGCTGTTGGCGACGGCGCGGAAGAACTCCTCGGCCAGCTCGGTGTCGAAGCCGGCGATCGAAGTCATTGGCAGGTCGGCGTCGAAGTGGCAGAACGGACGGCCGGAGATGTCGATCGCGCACTCGGCCAGGGACTCGTCCATCGGCACCACGGCGGAGCCATAGCGGCGGATCCCGGACCGGTCCCCGAGCGCCTCGTCGAGCGCCTGCCCGAGGACGATGCCGACGTCCTCGACCGTGTGATGGGCGCCGGTCTCGAGGTCACCGCTGGCCTTCACCTGCAGGCCAAGCCGCCCGTGGCGGGCGACCAGGTCGAGCATGTGGTCGAGGAACCCAACTCCGGTCTCGGCGCTCGCCGCGCCGCCGTCGAGGTCGAGGGAGAGCGCGATCTGCGTCTCGGCCGTCTCTCGATCTCTGCTAGCGCTCCTGCTCATCGCCTAATCATCCCGGACTCGCCGTGAACGGGGAAGCCCTCGGCGCCGGCAAGGGCCGCGACGTGCGGCGCCAGCGCCGCGGCGGCACCCGGCGGAATCTCGACGGTGGAGATCCGACGTTGGAAGGCAGACGGCCCAAGCGGCCCAGTGAAGCGCCCGGCGCCACCGGTCGGCAACACGTGGTTGGAGCCGGCGACGTAATCGCCAAAGGCGGTGGCGCTGTAGCGGCCGGCGAAGACGCAACCGGCCGTCGTGATCTGGTCGGCGAGGAGCACCGCGTCCTCCTCGAACAGCTCGAGGTGCTCGGGCGCGAAGGCATTGGCGAGATCGCCGGCATCAGAGAGGTCAGGGACCTGGATCAGCGCAAAGGGAGCGTCGGAGACGGTGGGTCGGCCGGATGCCCCCTCCTCGGTTGCCGCGGCGACCGCGTCCAGCACGTGCTCCTCGACCGCGACGAGGACCAGCGGGCTGTCGGCGCCATGCTCGGCCTGGGCACAGAGATCGAGGGCCGCCCATTGCGGGTCGGTGTCGTGGCCGGCGATCAGCATCAGCTCCGAGGGGCCAGCGAGGGAGTCGATCCCGACCGTTCCGTAGACCTGCCGCTTCGCCTCCCGCACCCAGGCATTGCCGGGGCCGGCGATGACGTCGACCTTGGTGACCGTCTCGGTGCCGTGGGCAAGGGCGAAGATCGCCTGGGCGCCGCCCATCGAGTAGATCTCCTCGACCCCACAAAGCGCGGCGGCGGCGAGCACGAGCGGGTGCAGCTGCCCGTCAGGCCCGGGCGGCGAGGCGAGGGCGATCCGCTCGAGGCCGGCGACCCGGGCTGGGATCGCGCACATCAGGACGCTGGACGGGTAGGCGGCGCGGCCGCCGGGAGCGTAGATGCCGGCGGCGCCGACCGGCAACCAGCGCACCGTCACCTTCTGACCCTGCGGAAGCTCGACCTCCTCGCGTGACCGGCCCAACTGCGCCTCGGCCACCGTGCGGACGTTGGCGGCGGCGATGTCGAGCGCCTCGCGCAACCGCGGCTCGAGCTCGGCCAGAGCAGCGGCGGCCAGCGCCGGATCGACCTGCAGCGAGCTCGGCGGGTTCTCGGTCGCGTCGTGGCGGGCGGTCAGCTCCAGCACTGCGGCATCGCCGCGCTCGATCACCTCGCGCTGGATCGGGACGACGTCGACGGGCTCGGCGGCCTCAGCCACCCAGGCGCGAATCGCCGCCGCCGTCGCGGCCGCTCCTCCCCAGTCGAAGCGACGAGTCCTCATTCGGCGCTCGCTTCTCTCAGCTTTGCGGTGAGGTCATCGACCTCCCTGGCTCTCAGCTTGTGGGCGACCCGGTTGGCGACGAAGCGGGCCGTGCACTCGAGGATCTCCTCGCGGACCTCGAGGTCGTTCTCCTCCAAGGTGCGCCCGGTGGCGACGAGGTCGACGATCCCGTCGCCGAGCCCGATCAGCGGCGCCAGCTCGACCGAGCCCTTGACCTCGATCACTTCGACCTGGCGGCCGGACTCTTCGAAGTGGCGCTCGGCGATTCGCGGGTACTTGGTCGCGATCCGCATCATTCCCAGGCGGCGCTGCGCCTCGCCGAGGCTGCCATCGCCGCGGCGGCCGGCGAGGACCATCCGGCAACGGCCAAAGCCGAGGTCGAGCAGCTCGTAGACCGCACGGTCGGCCTGCTCAAGCAGGACGTCCTTACCGGTGATGCCGACGTCGGCGGCACCGGCCTCGACGTAGGTGGGCACGTCGGACGGTCGCATCGTCACCAGGGTGACGCCGTCCGTCTCGAAGATCAACGAGCGCGAGTCCCCACGCGGCCCCGAAGTGTCGATTCCGACTGCATCGAGAACGTCGAGGGTTTCGCCGAACAACGCTCCGCGCGGAACCGCAACCTTCAGCGGCCCGTCGGCGCGGGCGACGCTGCCCGCGATCCCGGCGCTCATGGAGTCCCCTCCTGCCGCCGTTCCTCCTCCATCTGAGCGACGTGCACCCGCTCCAGGTAGAGCGCGAAGCCGGCTGCCGGCAGATCGACCCCGAAGCGCCGCATCAGGTTGTCGTAGCGGCCGCCGCCGCCGAGGATGTGGCCGAGGGCGGGGTCGTAGACCTCGAGGATGGCGCCGCTGTAGTAGCCGAGGTCGCGCAGCAGGCCGAGGTCGATCTGGACCCGGTCGGCGACGCCGCGGGCCTCGAGCGCGTCGAAGGTCATCTGCATCTGCGCCGTCGCCCGCTCGACCGCGGCACCGCCGAGTCCATGGGCCGCCTCCAGCACCTCGCGGCCGCCGCGCATCTGGGCGAGCGCGACGCAAGTCGCAATCTGGTCGTCGCCAAGGCCGCGGACGGCGGCAAGCTCGGCCTCGAGCCCGACCATGTCATGCATCGCCAGGCGGGCGAGGATCGGGTCGCGGGCCTCGCCCTCGATTCCGAACTCAGTCAGCAGCTGCCGGTAGAGGTCGGCGTCGCCGAGGCCGATCACCGCGCGCTCGAGGCCGGCGGCATCGAGCGCCGCCTCCAGCACCTCGATCACCTCGGCGGTCCCCTCCGGCGCTGAGGCGCCGATTAGCTCGACCCCGGCCTGGACGAACTCGCGCATCTGTCCCCGCTGCGGGCGCACCGCGCGGTAGGCGCTGGCCAGGTAGCAGAGGCGCAGCGGTGGCTCCGCCGTCGCGTAGCGGCTGGCGACCAGGCGCGCGATCGGCACCGTCATGTCGGAGCGCAAGGCCAAGAGGTCGCCGCTCTCGTCGAAGAAGCGGTAGGCAGAAGCGCCAGCCCGTCCGCCGCCGCGCGCCAGCACCTCGTCGTACTCGATTGCCGGCGTCGCCACCTCGCCGTAGCCGCGCGCCTCGAAGACTTCGATCAGAGCGCGGTTGAGACGGCGCAGCTCCCGCATCTCGTCGGGCAGCACGTCACGGGTTCCGGGCGGAATCGGATGGATCATCGGGCTGACCTTACGAGAGTTAGGCGAAAAGCCCTGCCTAGGACCTGATTTGGCGCAGAACCTGTCTTAAGGCTGTCCGTCGACCGGGACGCGCTCGATGCGGGCGCCGAGCGCCCGCAGGCGCTCGTCGATCTGCTCGTAGCCACGGTCGATCTGACGGATGTTGCCGATCTCAGAGGTGCCGTCGGCGGCCAGGGCGGCGATTAGGATCGCCATCCCGGCGCGGATGTCGGGGCTCTCGACGCGCTCGCCGTGAAGCCGGCTCGGACCGCTGACGATCGCCCGGTGGGGATCGCAAAGCGTGATCCGCGCGCCCATCGCAACCAGCTTGTCGACGAAGAAGAGGCGGTTCTCGAACATCTTCTCGAAGATCAGGATCTCCCCATCGGCCTGGGTGGCGAGGGCGAGGGCGATCGAGGTGAGGTCAGCTGGGAACGCCGGCCACGGCCCGTCCTCGATCTTCGGGATCGCATCGCCGAGGTCGGGGTCGACCGCAAGCGTCTGGCCCGGGGGCACGATGACGTCCTCCCCCTCGATTGTCGAGCGCAGGCCAAGGCGGCGGAACTGGCGCCGGGTCATCGTCAGGTCGGACGGGACGACGTCGCGGATCCGCACCTCTCCGCCGGTCGCCGCGGCCAGGGCCATGAAGCTGCCGACCTCGATGTGGTCGGGCGAGATCCGGTGCTCGGCGCCGGCGAGCTTGTCGCGGCCGTTGACGATCATCACGTTGGACCCGATCCCATCGACGCGGGCACCCATTTTGGTCAGCAGGCGCGCCAGATCCTGGACGTGTGGCTCGGAGGCGGCGTTGGAGATCTGCGTCGCCCCCGGCGTCAGCGCCGCCGCCATCAATGCGTTCTCGGTGCCCATCACCGAAGGCTCGTCCATGAAGATCTCGCAGGCACAGAGGCCTTTGGGGGCGGTCAGCTCGATCCAACGGTCGCCGGCGACCTCGGCCCCGAGGTCCTTGAAGGCGTCGAGGTGGGCGTCGAGGCGGCGGCGACCGATGAAGTCGCCCCCAGGCGGCGGCATGCTGGCGGAACCGAAGCGGGCCAGGAGCGGCCCGGCGAGCAAGAACGAGGCGCGAATCTGGCTCGAGAGTGCCTCATCGACAGAAGGATCGGAGACCGCGCGGGCGCAGAGCCGGAGGCTGTTGTCGCCTACCCACTCGACCTCGACGCCAAGCTGCGCCAGCAGGGCGATCTGCGCCTCGGTGTCGCGGATCCGCGGCACCCGGTGCAGGAGTACCTCCTCCTCGGTCAACAGGCAAGCGGCGAGGATCGGCAAGGCCGCGTTCTTGTTGCCGGCGACGGTCAGCTCGCCGGAGAGCGGCGCGCCGCCCTGGATCACGAATTTCTCCATGAAGTCGGCAAGCGTAACGACCGCTCTCGCCGCGACGCGATTCCCCCTTGCCAAGACACCACAGAAGCGGCTAGGATCCCGTGTGACCGGCGTCACGGAGCGTGGACACCAGACCACAGCAAAGCTTCGATGAGCAGCCGCTCAATTCGCGCTTCTGGGGTTCGCAACGCTACTGACGATCAGTAGCGTTGCGGCGTGCTCCGCATTCCAGAGCCCAAAACAGCCCCTCAATGCAATTCCCCTTGCAAAACCGAGTTCCGTCCGAGGACCGGCGTACCTTACGAACCCATGTTCGATTCTAAGCAAACGCTAACGCACCGCATCGCCGACGCAACCGACCTCTTGATCGACTTCGCCACGCTCGGGGAGTACGGGCTCGAGCCCGTTGGGAGAACTCCCCGAGCCTGCGAAGAGCGCACCCGCCCGATGCCAATCGCATCCCGCGAGTCCTTCTCCGACGTCCTCTTCCCCAACCGCACCCGCAGCAATGGGGCGAGCCGTCCTGCAGCAGCCCCACCGGGGAGCACTGCTTCAAGGAGCAGAAACCGCAGCCTGGGCCGGAATGCGGCGCGCCAGCGAGGCGGCCGAGGGGCAAGCAGCGCGTTCCCGGCGGACGGCGCCGCGTAGCAGAGCTACGCAAGCTGGCCGACGGGGGCGCGAAGCGCCGCCCATCGGCCGCCGCAGCAAGCGCCCCATTCCGGCGCTGGCTGCACTAAGAAGAACCGGCGGCGACCTACTCTCCCAGGGGGTTGCCCCCCAAGTACCATCGGCGCAGAAAGGCTTAACTGCTCTGTTCGGAATGGGAAGAGGTGTCTCCCTTTCGCCATGCACCACCGGAGATTTGCGAGACGCTCGGTGGAGCTTGAAAACCGCACAAGGCCGCAAAAGGGTACAAAATATCCGTCAAGCCCTCGACCCATTAGTACCGGTCGGCTGAGCACATTACTGCGCTTACACCGCCGGCCTATCAACCTGGTGGTCTACCAGGGGTCTTACTCCCTCAAGGGGATGGGAGAGCTCATCTCGAGGACGGCTTCCCGCTTAGATGCTTTCAGCGGTTATCCGTTCCATGCGTAGCTAACCTGCGATGCCCTTGGCAGGACAACAGATACACCAGCGGCATGTTCATCCCGGTCCTCTCGTACTAGGGATGACTCCTCTCAACTCTCCAACGCCCACAGCAGATAGGGACCGAACTGTCTCACGACGTTCTGAACCCAGCTCGCGTACCGCTTTAATGGGCGAACAGCCCAACCCTTGGGAC
>DATIPH010000024.1:0-71433 GCA_035472275.1 Solirubrobacterales bacterium | reverse complement strand
CCAAAACACTCAAAAGCGAGCGAACGCGAGCGGGTTTTGGGAGGGGTCTCCGGACCTCCCCACAACCCACCTCGTCCCGAGCTACCCGCGCTTCTTGCGCTTCTTCCGCGGCCCACCATTCCCATTGTCAGGCGGGGATGGCTCCTCGTCCTCAACCACATCAACATCAATCGCATCAGGATCTGACGGTTCCATCTGCGCCGCCATTTTCTCGCCTGGACTGGGCCAGGGGATCGCTTCTCCCGCGGCCCAGGCGGGTGGTCTGCCGCCGGGTATTTTCCCGATTAGGAGCACGGCGAAGTAGAGGAAGAAGATCAGCGTGAACTGGACCAGCAGCAGCAGCGCCGCGACGCCCAGGGCCATCCCCAGCGAGCCCCAGAAGCGCGAGAGCAGGCCGGTCCGCATCCCGTAGAGGCAGCTGTAGAAGAGCGCAACCGCGAGGCCGAGGCGACCACCGAGGCCAAGGCCGGTGGCGAGGCCGCGCATCGAGGCGTCACTGAGTGCGTTTTCGGCTTCGTCGTCTTCGACCTTGGTATCGGCGCAGTCCGCCGACGGGCTCGCGCCTTCGTCCCACTTTTCGTTGAAGTCCTTGCCGCCTTCGTCTTTGAGGTCCGATCGGCATTCGACAGCCGCTTCCTTGGCCGTCAGCGTCGACTTCGCCTGGCCAGCTTCGAACTGGTCGGCGGCTTCGTTGGTGGAAGCGGCGTTGGTGACCGCCGATGCGGCGAAGAAGAGTGGTGCCGCAATCACCAGGCCGACCAGCTGGTAGCGCATTTTGTCGCTGCGCGAGGCGGCGGCGCGGAAGAGAAAGTAAAGCGGCGCCACCATCAGCACGAAGCCGATCGCCTCAAGGATCGAGGAAAGGGTGACGTCGGAGCTGTGTTCCGCCGCCTTGTGCAGGAGCTCGGCTTCGCCTTCTCCGCTGACACTGCTGATCACGACCGCGGCGATGATCAGGAGGGCGACGACGGCGAAGGTGGCCAGGCCCGTCGGTAGGAACCATTTCCCCTCCCAGGCGAGGATCTGGCTGCGGGTCCGCCGATTCACGCGGCCAGCCTATCCTCTATCGCCGTGAGCTCTGCCCCCCGCACCCCCGTCGTCCCACTCGAGGCCGGCGCTGGCCCCGAGAATCCCCCCTGCCCCGCCTGCGGCGAGCCGCTTTTCGGCTGGCTGTCGGCCCAGCCCGGCCTCGGCGGCCCGGTCAGCCGCTGCGAGAGCTGCGGGCTCGGCGTGATCGGCGCCGGTGCCGATCCTGAAGAGGCGCTGCACGAGCTCGACCGCCTCGGCAATGGTGAAACGGGTCTGCGGATCGCCAACCGGGCCAGCTTCGCCTGCTCGCTCGGCAGCGCCGGCTGGGCCGGCCTCGAGCCCGGTGCCCGCTACCTATTCACGGTCGAGGCGACGCGCCGACTCGTCGCCCGCCGCGACCAGGTCGTCAAGAGCGCTCGCTGGTCGCCCCTGGCCGGGCTGGCTTCGACCTGGCAGACGTTGCTGAACAGCGTCACCTTCGGCCACGACGTCGCCCTCGGCGCTCTCGGCCGCGCCCGCCCGGCACCGGCCCGGAAGCGTTGGCAGCGCCGCATCGACGCCCTCGCCAGCATCGTGCTTGCGATCCCGGCGCTGGCGATTGCGATCCCGATCGAGATCCTCGGCGGCCCCTTCGGCCGCGGCGCCGTCGTCTCGCTGCGACTCGAACTGCTCTAGCGCGCCTGAGGCCCGCGGCCTCAGCTCAAGCCTTCGCGGGCCTCGCGAACGAGAGTTACGGCCTCGGGGAAGAGGACGCGAATCGCGTCGCGGACCTGCATCGCCTGTTCGTCGGCGGTGCCCTGCAGGTTGAGCCGGTTGATCGAGGCGACCGTCATCTCGACCGCGAGCTTGATCGCGTTGTCGGCCCAGGCGACACGCTGGGAGGACTGCATCTGCTCCGAGAGCTCTTCCATCCTGGCGCGGAACTCGTCGGGGTCGCCGAACATGTTGAAGGGGCTGCCCTCCATCGCCCCCATGTAAGCAGACCCGCGACCCTGCCGGCACGGAGTCGGCACCCACTGCGCGCCACCTGCGCGCGACGCCGCCCTAGCCTCGGCGCGATGGCAGCGTCGACGGGATCGAAGTGGCGAGTGCAGGGTCCGGAGCGGGGCTCGGCCAGCGTCGAGCAGGCTGGCCTGGCGGCGCTGGTGGCGCTGCTCCTGATCGCCGCGATCGCCGCCGTCTCGGCCGGCGGCGAGATCGAGGCGGGGCGTGGCCTGGCGGCGACGCTTGGCCGCCGCCTCGCCTGCGGCCCGCGGCTACCGGATGCCTGCCACCACCATCCCTTGGTCCCGGCCTACGGCTGGCCCCTGGCACGGCTGGCGCGGGCGCTGGCGCCCACGCCAGCCGCACTTCCGGGCCCGTCCGGGCTACCCCTCGCAGCAGTCGACTTCCGCCGCTGCCGGCGGCAGAGCTGCGCCGTCTACGCCGGCCCCCACCTGACCGCCAGCGGCAGGCGTACGACCGCCTTCACCGAGCTCGTCGACCGCCGTTCCTCCGAAGGCTGGATCGAACTCGTCTACTGGCTCTACCGCCCCGGCCTGCTCTGGCAGCGGATCAGTCACCGCGCGACCGAGGCCGACGTCGAGGCCGCCGCCGGAGTCGCGGTGCTCGAGCGCGATGACCCGGTTCTGGTTCCGCTCGAGACCCTGCCGGGCCGCAACCACTACGAGTTCCCGGCCGTCGAGCAGCCACCCTGGGAGTGGCACGTCCCCGGCCGCTACCCCGGCTGGTCGAGCTAGCCTTCTGCGCCTTCGGCCGCGCCGTTGTATCCGGGCTGACCGAGCGCTTCGACTTGAGGCTTGGTGCAGGCTTCTTTTTCCGCTGCCGGCGCCACTTCGCTGGCCGGCATCTGGATCTTCTGTTCGCACGCTTCTATGGCCATCGCGATCGAGCGCTTCTGCGCTTCGCCCGGGTCGAGCAGTGGCCCGATCGCCAGGTCAGTCACCTGCGATCGCGGCACGACCAAGAGCCGCGGTTCCACCCCGCCTTCTTCGAAGGTGCCGATGTAGACGTTGCTGGTGGTATCGGCGACGAAGACGCCGACGACCGGCGAGAGATCGCCGCGCAGAGCCGCCGCCGGCTCGACCTTCGGGTTCCCGATCGTGCTCAGGTAGGTGGCGGCGCCGATGTAAACACCGACCGCGACAAAGGTGACGACACCGAACCAGACGAATTTTTCAGTCACGAAGTAGGTCGTCAAGCAGATGATCAGGGTCCCGGCCACGAAGAGGACGAGGATGAGCCCGTCCCAGAAGAAATCAAGGTGGAGGATCGCACCGTTGACCAGTGGAACCAGGGCGAGCAGGACGAAGCCGACGCCGAGCTCGACCAGCCACTGAATCAGCCCCCGTTCCAGCTTCACCTGCTTGAAGGCGAGCTGATCGCCGAAATCCCTGCGGAGCTGCGCCGCGGTTGACACCGCACGCAGCGCCAACCTCGCCTGCTCGCCGCTGACGCTCTGTTTCAGCGCCTGCGCCGCTTCCGCCACCCGCATCTCCTCCTCGGCCTCGCGGCTGGCGCTATCGGCCTGGTATCGGAGCACTTCGAGCCCGCGGTCGGAATCGCGCGCCTGGATCAGGAGGGCGCCGCGGAAGCCGAGATGAACGACGGATATGAGCACCACCACGCCGAGGGCGACGAGGAGCGCCGGCACGAGGAAACTCGCGCCGGTGGTGACGAGGACGCCGTTCGGAACAACCGAGATCGCTTCGTTGGCGGGCAG
Organism: Solirubrobacterales bacterium; assembly: GCA_035472275.1. Classification (GTDB taxonomy): domain Bacteria; phylum Actinomycetota; class Thermoleophilia; order Solirubrobacterales; family 70-9; genus VAYN01. The sequence goes on along the minus strand of DATIPH010000024.1, from coordinate 67,682 downwards.
CCCCGCTTCTTCGGCCCGGACCCAGAGGATGGCGCCGCCGAAGAGGGTGACGAATCCGAGCAAGCCGAGGCCCGTGCCGATCGCACCGAAGACCTTGAGGACGAGGTCCCAGGGATTCGATGGCTCGGGCGTGGACTCGACCGGCGCAGCGACGACGCTGGTGGGTGCGGGTGGATCCGCCACACTGCAAACCTAGTTCATTGAATGAACGAACGCACACACAGTCAGGTTCCGTAAAGCAAACCGTTCGGTACAGCTGCGCCCGTGTTCCGGGTGCTACTCCGCGTGGTGGCGCGGGACGTAACGGCTGTGCAACATCAGGACATTGCCGTCGGGGTCGGCGAAGTGGGCCATGTGGCAGACGCCCGAGTCGAGCGTGTCGGCAAAGAAGTCGACGCCTCGCGATTCGAGCTCGGCCCGCGCCGCCTCGACGTCGCCGACATGCAGCGCGACCGGGTGCGTGTGCGGCGCGAAGGTCATCCCGAACGCCGCCGATTCCATGATCGCGATCGTCAGCGAACCGGTCTCGAACTCGACCCCCGGTTTCGAGCCGTAGCGGATCGACTCCTCTAGACCCAAGGTCGTCCCGTAGAACTCGACCGCCCGCTCGAAGTCCTCCGTCCCCAGGGTGATGAAGTCGACGCCTTCGATCTTGGTCGCGCCCTCGGCCATCGAGCTCAGTCTAGGCGGAGCCCGCTCGTGCCGCCGGCTCCTGCTTCTCGGGATCCTCGCGGTCAGCGTCTTCCTGCGCCTGTTTCATCAGCCCGCGCCAGTCGGTGGTGCGGAAGACGAGCAGGATCGCGGCGAACCCGAGCACGACCGACCAGGCCGCCATCGCAATCTGGGTGCCGACCGAGAAGGAGAGGACCGCGGCCCGCGAGGGCCCCTGCAGGGTCGCCACCAGCAGCGCCTGCTGGGCGCCGGCACCGCCGGGCGTGAAGGGGATGATGTTGGCGATCGCCTGCACGCTCATCACCAGCATCACGTTGCCAACCGAGCCTTCGATCCCGAAGGCCTCGAGGAAGAACCAGAAGGCGGCAAAGCGCAGGACCCAGCCTACGCCCTGCCAGGCGGCGACCTCGCGCAGGTAGCGGCGTGGCTCGGTGAGGATCGCGATCCCCTGTTTGACCCGGGCCCAGAAGCGCCGCACCCGGTGGGCCAGGTAGTAGATGCCGACGACGAGCGCGAGTAGGAGAACGCCGACGGTGATCGCCAGCGTCTTCGGATGGTCGGCCCAGAAGGAGATCTCGAAGGCGGGCAGGTGCGGGATCTCCGGCAGCGGCGGCAGTAGGCCCTGGGTGATCGCGTAGAGGAGGACGAGGACGCCGACGCTGGTGTCGAAGACCGTCTGCACGAGGAAAGACGAGGTCACCGCCGGGTAGGAGGAGTCCGGGATCTGGCGCTTGACGAGGAAGACCTTGGTGACGTCGCCGGCGTGGGCCGGGATCACCGCGTTGATCCCGGCGCCGGCCAGGTACGCCGCCGCCAGTGGCAGGAAGGCGATCCGCTGCTGCGGGTAGGCAGCGCGCAGGACGTTGCGCCAGGCCCAGGCACGGGCCAGCTGCATTGCCCCCAAGCAGAGCAGGGCGATCCCGAACTGCGTCCAGTGGATTTCGGAGAGGTGGCGGAAGAATTCCGCGGATGCGTTGAAAAACCGATCGAAGCTGGATCCAAGGTCGGCGGTCGGCATCGCAGCTACACTAGCCCGCTCGTGCCGGACACCGACACGCATACTTTGCCGCCGCCAGCCACCCCTCACCCGACCGATGAGGCGATGTGCGCGCGTGCCCGCGAGCGCTTCACGGCGGACCGCAACAGCCGCTTCCGGCGGCGGCGCAAACGCCACGCGGCGATGCCGAACTTCATCATCATCGGCGGCCTCAAGTGCGGGACGACGAGCATCCACCACTACCTCGGCCTGCACCCCGAGATCCAGATGTCAAAGCCGAAGGAGCTCAACTTCTTCGTCGAGGAGATGAACTGGGACCTCGGCCTCGACTGGTACGCGAGCCGCTTCGACTCCCGCTCGCCGGTCCGGGGCGAGTCATCGCCCCACTACACGAACCTCCCCCGCTTCGACGGCGTCGCCGAGCGCATCCGCCAGCACTGCCCCGACGCGAAGCTGCTCTACATGACCCGCGACCCGATCAAGCGGATCCTCTCCCACTGGGTGCACGCGACGGGCGCCGGCTACGAGACGCGGGAGATGATCCCGACCCTCTCGCTGCCGGATACCCAGTACGTCAACCGCTCCAAGTACTGGATGCAGCTGCAGCCCTACCTCGAGCGCTTCGACCGCTCCCAGATCGAGGTCATCACCCAGGAGGAGCTGCAGACCGAACGCGAGGAGACGATGCGCAAGGCCTTCGCCTTCGCCGGCGTCGACGAGACCTTCGTCTCCGAGCAATTCGACCGCGAGTGGGAGAAGTCGGGGGCGAAGGAGGGCGACAAATACCAGTTCATGGAGAAGCTGATCAAGCTGCCCGGCTTCCGTTCCTTCGACCGTAACTTCGACCGCCTGCCAGAGTCGATGCGCTGGATCGTCGAGAAGGTCGTGCACGACCCCGAGAAGCCGCCTGCACCGAAGCCGAAGCTGCCCGACGACCTGCTCGAGACCCTGCGCGGCCGCTTCGGCGACGACGTCGCGGGGCTGCAGAAATTCGCCGGCCGCGAGTTCGCCGGCTGGCACGACTACTCCTAGCTCGACCCACTTTCCTCCGGTAAGAATCTGGCCGGCAGATTCTGCAAGGCTCTGGTCGATGCGGCGCCTGCTCCCTGATCCCGGCCCAACCACGGTCACCGAGCAGCTCAGCAGCTACCGCCCCTGGGAGGAACCGCGCCAGGAGCGGCCACTGGTCGGCGTCAACTTCGCCACGACCGTCGACGGCCGAGCGACGATCGGCGGGGTCTCCGGACCGATCGGCTCCGCCACCGACACCGAGATGCTCGGTCGCCTGCGGACCCGCTTCGACGCGGTGATGATCGGCGCCGGGACGATGCGGGCCGAGCGCTACGGCCCACTTCCCAACAGCCCCGAGCGCCGCGCGGAGCGCGAGCGGCTCGGGCTCTCGCCGGATCCCCTGCTGGTGATCGTCAGCGGCCGCCTCGACCTCCCCTGGGACGCGGCGGCCTTCAGCGACGGCGCCGGCGAAGTGCTGATCTTCACCGCCTCCGAAGCAGAGCCGCCCGAGACGGCGACGGCGATCAGGCTGATCCGCCACGACGGCTTCGTCAACATCGTCGAGGCCTTACGCCAGCTGCACGCCGATTTCGGGATCCAGGCCCTGATCTGCGAGGGAGGCCCGGGCCTCCACAACCAGCTCGAGGGCGCCGGCTGCGTCGACGACCTCTTCCTCACGATCGCCCCGAAGCTGGCCGGCGGCGAAGCGCCGCGAATTATCGAGGGCGACCTGCCCGAGGTCGCCGAGCTCGAGCTCGCCTGGCTGCTGGAGCAAGACGGTGAGCTCTTCGCCCGCTACCGTCGGCGCTAGCAATCGACGAGAGAGGACGTTGATGGACTTCACCCCCAGCCCCGAGGTCGTGGCCCTGCGCGAGCGCATCCTCGACTTCATGGACGAGCACATCTATCCCGTCGAGCGGGAGATCATGGAGGCGATGGACGCCGAGGTCGGTCCCGGCGTCCCCTACCCGGCAAACCTCGCCGCGGTCCGCGAGCGGGCGCGCACGGATGGTCTCTGGAACCTGTTCATGCCGGACGAGCGCTTCGGGCCGGGCTTGAAGAACTGGGAGTACGGGCTGATCTGCGAGGAGATGGGGCGCAGCCCACTCGCGGCGGCGATGGCCTTCAACTGCTCGGCGCCGGACACCGGCAACACGGAGATCCTCGCCGAGCACGGCACGAATCAGCAAAAAGAAAAATGGCTGGAGCCGCTCCTTGAGGGACGGATCCGGTCCTGCTTCTCGATGACCGAGCCCGAGGTCTCCGGCTCGGACCCAACGCTGCTGCAGACGCGGGCCGTGCTCGACGGCGACGAGTGGGTGATCGACGGCCACAAGTGGTTCACCTCCGGCGCCGTCGGTGCTGAGCTGGCGATCGCGATGGTCGTCACCGACCCCGACGCCGGGCCCTTCAACCGCGCCTCGATGATCTGCGTCCCCACCGACGCTCCCGGCTTCAACCTCGTCCGCTCGATCTCGGTGATGGGCCACGACAAGGGGCCCGGTCACTGCGAGATTCGCTACGAAGGCTGCCGGGTCCCGGCCGCCAACCTGCTCGGCGAGCGCGGCGGCGGCTTTGCGATCGCCCAGGACCGGCTCGGGCCGGGCCGCATCCACCACTGCATGAGGGCGATCGGGACCGCCGAGCGTGCGCACGAGATGATGTGCCGCCGCGCCAACGAGCGCTCCGCCTTCGGCGGGCCGTTGGGCGACAAGCAGTTCGTCCAGGAGGCGATCGCCACCTCACGGATGGAGATCGACCAAGCCCGGCTCCTGACCCTCTACGCCGCCTGGAAGATGGACACCGAGGGCAAGCGCGCCGCCCGTCAGGCGATTTCGGCGATCAAGGTCGTCGCCGCCAACATGGTGATGGACGTCCTCGACCGCGCGATCCAGATCCACGGCAGCCTCGGGATGACCGACGACACGCCGCTGGCCTCGCTCTGGCGCTTCAGCCGCGCCCTGCGCCTCGCCGACGGCCCCGACGAGGTCCACAAAATGGTCCTCGCCCGCCGTGAGTTGAACCGCTGGGCGAAGCGGGCGGAGGCGGAGGCCAGCGGTGAGCTGACCTCCGCGCACGCGCCCCGCATGGTCTAGATCGTTACGAGGTCCTCAGGCACCAGGCCTGCACGACCAGGGTGTGGGTGTTGGTGATCGAGCGCCCTTCGGTGAACCAGCCGCCACCGGCGGCCTCCGAGACGACGAACGACACTTCCTGTCCGGGGACCCCCGGAAAGCCGCCGCCGCCGGAGATCACGCTCGTGCCGGCCGGACAGACAGCCGTGACGCCTTTGTTTTCACCGGCCGCAACGTTGACCTGGGCCGATACGACCGTGACGTCGAACTGAGCCAGACCGACCGCTTTGGCGCCGAGTTTCGCCGCCGTCACCGAGCCGTCGGCGATCTTGCCCGCGTTGACGGCGTTGTTGGCGATCTTTTCGTTCGTGACCGAGTCCGTCGCCAGCTTTACAGCGCTGACCGCGGCGTTGGCCAGCTTCCCGTTCGAGACGGAGGATTCACCAAGCTTGGCGCTGGTCACCGCTTTTTCGCCGAGCTGGGCGGTGCCGACCGCCCCGTTGGCAATCTTGGCGGCGGTCACGGCGCTGTTCTTGATCTTGCCTTCGGCGACCGCTTCTTTCTTGATCTTGCCGGTGGTGACCGCGTTCCCCTTCAGCTGCTTGGTGCCTACGGTATTGGGGCCGAGCTGTCCTGCAGCGAAGGCGGTGGCGCCACCTAGCAGGAGGAAAACGGCGATGGTCGACATCACGTTGGCGTACGTGAGCCGCTCACGGATCTGCTTCACCTGGATCTCCTTAAGTTGAGTACGAGTGACTCGAACCTCTCAACGCACCCGGACGGTGTCAACCGACCTCGGCGGCTGTCATGGCGCTGCTCAGCGGCCTCTGCCGCCTCCGCCAGCCGCTCAACCATCTGGGCGAAGGCTTCGAGGTTGGCATCGGCCTGGCCGTATGCGCCGGCAGCGTAGCGGACGTAGACGCCCTCGATGAGGATCGCCAGCTTCCAGTAGCCGAGGGCGAGGAAGAAGCCGAGCTCGGAGACGTCGCGACCGCTGGCCTCGGCGTAACGGGCCGCCAGCTCCTGCCGGGTCGGGAAGCCGGGGGCGAGGTTAGCCGGCATCCGCAGGGCGATCGTTTCGTCACCACGTTCCGGCCAGTAGGCCATCAAAATGGTCCTCGCCCGCCGCGAGTTGAACCGCTGGGCGAAGCGGGCCGAGGCGGAAGCGGCCGGGGCCCTCGAGCCCCGGCACGCTCCGCGAATGGTCTAGGCGAGGCCTACTAGCGGAAGATCCCGCTCCAGTTCTCGTCGGTCAGCGAACCAGTGCTGTTGATCGTGTACACGCTGGCATTCTGGAAGCCAGGGTGAGTGTTGCAATTACCGTCGGCGGGGACGTTCGTCTGCGCGGTCGTGCCCGGAGCGGTATCGCCACGGGCCGAGACGGCTCCACCCACCGCCGCGAACCCAACGCCAACACAGTAAGCGCCGGTACCTACTTTCACGACTTTGACCCCAGGAGTGCTGGACGTCACTTCACCATTGGCTTTCACCTCGAGGGCAGCAACGGCAGTCGGCTGGGCCGCAGCGCTCAACTGCGCAGGGGTAACCGCGCCGCTCGCGAGCTTGCCGGTGGTGACTGAGCCGTCCGCGAGCTTGCCGGTGGTGACTGAGCCGTCCCCGAGTTTCGCGCTGGCCACTGACCCATCACCGAGCTTGGTGGTGACGATGGCGCCGTTCTTGACCTTGCTGGTGGTCACCGCTTCTTTTTTGATCTTGCCGGTCGAAATCGCGTTGGCCTTGATTTCGTTACCGCCGATCTTCGTCGCGGCAAACGCCGTCGCACCGCCGAGGACGAGAAACACCGCGATCGTCGACATCACGTTCGCGTACGTGAGCCGCTTGCGTATCTGCTTCACCTGAGATCTCCTTGGTCTTGAACAAGTCTGGGCGGTCAAACCGGCCCCTTTCCAGGGTCGGAACGGATTGACATTCCCAGTCACACCGGACGCCTCCAAGGAAAATGGACGGATTCCTACCCTGAATCGGCCTCCGCCACCTCCGCGGCATCCGCCAGCCGGTCGACCATTTGCGCGAACCCTTCGACGTTGGCGTCGGCCTTGCCGTAGGCGCCGGCGGCGTAGCGGGCGTAGACGCCCTCGAGGATGATCGCCAGCTTCCAGTAGCCGAGGGCGAGGAAGAAGCCGAGCTCGGAGACATCGCGGCCACTCGCCTCGGCGTAGCGCGCGACCAGCTCTTCGCGGGTCGGAAAGCCCGGCGCCAGATTTGCCGGCATCCCCAGGGCGATGGTGTCGTCACCGCGCTCGGGCCAGTAGGCCATCAGCGTGCCGAGGTCGGCGAGCGGGTCGCCGAGCGTGCAGAGCTCCCAGTCGACGACCGCCGCCACCTCGCCGCCCGGGGTGAGGATCATGTTGTCGAGCCGGTAGTCGCCGTGGACGATCGTCGCCGGGCCCTGCTCGGGGATGCGGGCGGCGAGGTGGTCGTGGACGCGGTCGACGGTCGCCAGCTCACGCGTCTTCGACTTCTCCCACTGCCCTTGCCAGCGGCGCAGTTGGCGGGCGACGTAGTCCTGCTTGCGCCCGAGCTCACCGAGGCCGACCGCGTCGGGATCGACGGCATGGATCTGAGCCAGGGTGTCGGCGACGCGCAGGCCGATCTCGCGACGGTCGTCCTCGCCGGGAAAGGACGCTTCCGCCTCCGCCAGACCACGCAGGATCGGCCCCTCGACGAACTCCATCACGTAGAACGGAGCTCCGCTAACCGCCTCGTCCTCACAGAGGCCGACCAGCGGCGGCACCGGCACCTCGGTGGTCTCCATCGCCGTCAGCACCCGGTGCTCGCGAGCCATGTCGTGGGCGGAGCCAAGGGTCTTTCCGAGCGGCGGTCGCCGCAGCGCCCAGCGCTGTCCGGCCGCGTCGGTGACCCGATAGGTCAGGTTCGAGAGGCCGCCGGCGATGCGCTCAAAAGTGAGCGGCAGCTCGGCCGCAGCGGCGTGCGCGGCGAACCACGCTTCGACCCCCTCGCGCTCGATCCCGTCCGTGCCCACAGCCGAGCCGTCGGCGCGGCCTGTAGCCTCGTCGCCCATACCCGAGAGAGAGTATTCCCGACCCAGGCGGCGGCTGAGCCCGTCGCTCGCCAACAGACTCCGGATCGGCTTCGCGATCGGCTTTGCCCTGCTCACCGCGCTGGCCGTGATCGGCGTCGGCCGCTTCATCCAGAAGCGGCAGGATTTCGAGGACGCGATCGCCCGTTCCTACCAGGTCGAGATGGCGGCCCGGGTGGAAGTCGCGCAGGGGACCGGAGGAGTGGCATCCCGCAGGGTCGTCGCCCAGGAAGCGAACCACCGCCAGGAACTGCGCAACCAGATCTCCGACGACACCCGCGACACCGCGATCCTCGTCGCCGCCGGCTTGATCGCCGGCCTGACGGGAGCGCTACTCCTCTTCAGCGGCCTGATCGCCTCGCTGCGGCGGCCACTCGAGGACCTGGTCGACGCCGCCGGCCGCCTTGCCGCCGGCGACCTCACCACCAGGGTCGAGGTCGGTGGCCTCTCGGAGACGGCGACGCTCGGCGCCGCCTTCAACGAGATGGCCAGGCAGCTGGAACTGGAAGCAAGCCAGCGCGAACAGCTGGACCGGCTCAAAGACGAGTTCGTCCTCACCGCCTCGCACGAGCTGCGTAGCCCGCTCACCTCAGTCCAGGGGTTTGCCGAGCTGCTGATGCTCGAGCGCGACAGCTTCACCACCAAGCAGGTGGAGACGATTCAGATCATCCTCGACAACTGCAATCACCTGGTGCGGCTGCTGAACGACCTCCTCGACCTCGCCCGCTCCGACGCCGGGCGGCTCTCGATTCACCTGCGGCCGACGGAGCTGGCACCGCTGATCGACGAGGTGGTGCGGACGATGCGCGCCCAGACCGACGCATCCCAGCAGGCACTCGCCGAGCATTTCGATCCGCAACTGCCTACCGTGGAAGCCGAGGCCGACCGGATTCGCCAAATATTGGTGAACCTGATTACCAACGCGCATGAGTATTCGCCGGAAGGAGCGAATATCGAGGTCAAGGCGTGGGTGAGCGGTGACGAGGTGGTGGTCAGTGTGAGCGATAACGGACCGGGCATACCCGAGACCCAGATGGAGCACATCTTCGAGCGCTTCGTGCGCGGCGACGCCGGCTTGACCCAGCGAGTCGGCGGCACCGGGCTCGGCCTGGCGATCTCGAAATCGCTGGTCGAGCTGCACGGCGGCACGATCGAAGCTGATTCCGAGGTCGGCCGGGGCTCCGACTTTCGCTTCCGCCTGCCTCTGGAGGGCCCTAGCCCAAGCCCGGAGGCGAGCGCATGAAAACGGTCTTGATCGCCGACGACTCGGAGACGATCCTGTTGCTAATGCGGACCCGGCTCGAACTCGCCGGCTACGCAGTGCAGACCGCCGCCGACGGCCAGGAGGTGACCGAGCGGGTTGGCGAGTCCGCGCCCGACCTGCTGCTGCTCGACGCGATGATGCCGCGCAAGTCCGGGATCGAAGCGCTGCGGGAGCTGCGCGCCGCCGGCCACGAGATGCCGGCCCTGATCGTCAGCGCCCACCAGAACCCGGGCGACGCCGATGCCCCCTCCGACCTCGAGATCAACGGCTTCGTGACCAAGCCAATCGACTTCGACCACCTGCTGCGAGAAATCGCGACGCTGACCGGCGCCGAGGCGACCCAGGGGAGCTAGCCGCAGCTAGCTCTTGGCGATCTCGAGCCGGATCTCCTTGCCTTTGAGCTTGGTCCCGTCAAGGAAGTCGACGGTCCGCTCGGCCTGATCCGGGGCCACCTCGACGAATGAGAAGCGGTGCAGGACGCGGACGTCGTGGACGTCGTCGTCCTCTAGCACTGCGCCCTCGCGCAGGGCCCAGCGCAGATCCTCCTCGCTGATCCCGCTGCGCTCACCGCGGTTGACGAAGAGCTTGACCGTGTCGCGCTTGGGCTCGTCCTCGGCGACGTCGCCATTTTCGGCCGCCGGGGCAGCACCGCTCTCTACAGGCTCAGCCTGCTCGGCCTTTTTGACCTCCTCGACCTTGCGGCGACGCTCGGAGCGCTCGCGGCGGCGTGGTGGCGGCGCGTGCTCGAGCCGCTCCTCGGGGGTTTCCCACTCGCCGATCTTGGTCTTGACGTCGCGCTCGATGCGGCCGATCTCGTCGCGCTGGTCGGGGGTGACGAAGGTGATCGCACGGCCGGTGCGGCCGACCCGGCCGGTTCTCCCGATCCGGTGCACGTAGGTCTCCGAGGAGTTCGGCACGTCGTAGTTGATGACGTGGGTGACGTGCTCGACGTCGAGCCCGCGGGCGGCAATATCAGTCGCAACCAGCAGCTTCACGCGGTGGTCCTTGAAAGAGATCATCACCCCGTCGCGGACGCCTTGGCTGAGGTCGCCGTGCAGCGCCTTGACGTCGAGGCCTTTGTCCTTCAGCGTCTTCTCCAGCTTCGAGGCGCCGATTTTGGTCCGGGTGAAGATGATCGCCTGCTCGGGTTCTTCGGTCTTCAGCAGCTCGACCAGGCGCACCGCCTTCTCCTTGGCGGGGACCTCGACGAAGGCCTGGGAGATCTTGTCGACCGTCAGCTGTTTCGGCGTGATTTTGATCGTCACCGGGTCGTACATGTAGCCCTCGGCGAGCTTCTGGATCGGCGGCGGCATCGTCGCCGAGAAGAGCGCCGTCTGGCGGCCGCTCGGACACATCCGCAGGATTTTCTCGACGTCCTCGATGAAGCCGAGGTCGAGCATCTCGTCGGCCTCGTCGAGGACGACGTAGCGGGCCGCGGTGAGAACCAGCGAGCGGCGCGACATCAGATCCTTCATCCGGCCGACGGTGGCGACGACGACGTGGGCGCCGGAGCGCAGCTGCGACTGCTGCGAGCGGATCGGGGCGCCGCCGAAGACGGCGACGATCTCGATGTCGAGGTGCTCGGCGAAGGTGCGCAGCGCCTGGGTCACCTGGATGCAGAGCTCGCGGGTCGGGGTGAGGACGATCGCCTGCACCTCGTCGTCATCGGGGTCGAGGTACTGCAGCAGCGGCAGCCCAAAGGCAGCGGTCTTGCCGGTCCCGGTCTGCGCCTGGCCGATCACGTCATGGCCGCCGAGCAGCTCCGGGATCGCCTGTTCCTGGATCGGCGTCGGCTCGTCGAAACCGAGCTCGTCGATCGCCTGCTGGATGTCGGGCGAGAGCCCAAGGTCTTTAAAAGCGGTCATCGCGGGGACGCAGTGTCGCAGGGCGGGCCGTTAGGCTGCCGCCTGATGTCGCTAACCGTCGTCGGCTCGATCGCATTCGACGCAGTCAAAACCCCGTTCGGGGAGCGCGAGCGCATGCTCGGCGGCGCCGCCGTGCACTTCTCGCTGGCGGCCAGCTTTTTCACCGAGGTGCGCCCCGTCGGGCCGGTCGGCGAGGACTTCGGCCCGGCCGAGTTCGAGGTCCTGGAGCAGCGCGGGATCATCACCGACGACATCGAGCGCGTCGCCGGCGGCCAGTCCTTCTTCTGGCGCGGCCGCTACGAGTTCGACCTCAACGTCGCCCACACCGAGGACACCCAACTTGGGGTCTTCGCCGAGTTCGAGCCGAAGCTATCAGAGGCATCGCGCCAGGCCGACACGCTCTTCCTCGCCAACATTCAGCCCGACCTCCAGCGCCAGGTCCGCTCCCAGTGCGGGGCGGCCAGCTTCAGCGGGCTTGACTCGATGAACCTCTGGATCGAAACCGCCAAGGACTCGCTGCTGGCGGCGATCGCCGAGGTCGACTGCCTGGTCGTCAACGACGCCGAGATCCGAATGCTGACCGGCGAGTCGAACCTCGCCCGCGCCGCCAAGGCGGTGATGGCGATGGGACCGCGAGCGGTGATCGCCAAGCAGGGCGAGTACGGCGCCGCGCTCTTCACCGAGGGCGGCTTCTTCGCCCTTCCCGGCTTCCCGCTCGAGGACGTGCGCGACCCGACCGGCGCCGGCGACAGCTTCGCCGGCGGCTTCTTCGGCTACCTCGACGGCCACGGCGGCGAGCTCGACGAAGCCTGCCTGCGACGGGCGATGGGCTACGGGACCGTGCTTGCCAGCTTCAACGTCGAGGAGTTCGGCACCGAGCGGGTCTCGCGGCTCTCCCGCGAGGAGATCGACGAGCGCTTCGAGGCGCTGCGCGCGATGACCCAGTTTGACGGCCTCCCCAGCGCTACCGGCTAAGCCGGGCTGCGATACTTCGCTCACCCCAAGAGAGCTTCAAAGGAGAGCGATGGCCACCGAGCAGCAGACCCAAGACGTGAACCCGGAGGCGGCCAGCGCCGGTCCCCGGGAGTCGCTGACCGTCACCGACAACCGCACCGGCAAGACCTATGAGCTGCCGATCGAGGACGCGACCGTGCGCGGCATGGACTTGCGCCAGATCAAGGTCGACGAGAGCGAATTCGGGCTGATGTCCTACGACCCGGCCTTCACGAACACCGCCTCCTGCCGCTCCTCGGTCACCTACATCGATGGCGACGCCGGCATCCTCGAACACCGGGGCTACTCGATCGAGCAGCTCTGCGAGAAGTCGACCTACCTCGAGGTCGCCTACCTGCTGATCTTCGGCGAGCTGCCGACCGGGCCTCAGCTCGACCGCTGGGTCTTCGACATCACCCACCACACCTACGTCCACGAGGACCTGAAGCAGTTCTTCGAGGGCTTCCGCTACGACGCCCACCCGATGGGGATGGTCCTCGCCGGCGTCGGCGCCCTCTCGACCTTCTACCCGGACGCGAAGCAGATCGACGATCCGGAAGAGCGCTACATGTCGGCGGTGCGGCTGATCGCCAAGCTCCCGACCCTGGCCGCCTTCTCCTACCGGCACAACATGGGCTTCCCCTACGCCTACCCGGACAACGAGCTCAACTACGCCGAGAACTTCCTCTCGATGATGTTCAAGAAAACGGAAGACCGGCACATCCCGAAAAAGGCGCTGTCGCGGGCGCTCGACGTGCTCTTCATCCTCCACGCCGACCACGAACAGAACTGCTCGACCAACGCCGTGCGCGGGGTCGGCTCCTCCGGCGTCGACCCCTACTCCGCCGTCGCCGCCGGGGTGGCGGCGCTTTACGGGCCGCTGCACGGCGGCGCCAACGAGGCGGTGCTACGGATGCTGCGGCGGATCGAGTCGCCGGACAACATCCCGGACTTCCTCGAGCGGGTGAAGCAGCGTGAGGAGAAACTGATGGGCTTCGGCCACCGGGTCTACAAGAACTACGACCCGCGGGCGCGGATCATCCAGAACCACATGGATGAGGTCTTCGAGGCAACCGAGTACAACCCGCTGGTCGAGATTGCCCGTGAGCTCGAGAAACGCGCCCTCGACGATGACTACTTCACCTCGCGCAAGCTCTACCCGAACGTCGACTTCTATTCGGGGATCATCTACGAGGCGATGGAGATCCCCGCCAACATGTTCACCGTCCTCTTCACGATCCCCCGCACCGCCGGCTGGGTCGCGCAGTGGCTGGAGATGCAGGAAGACCCGGAGACGAAAATCGCCCGGCCGCGGCAGATCTACACCGGCGCCCGCGAGCTCGACTACGTCGGGGTCGAGGACCGCGAGGGTCCGGAAAAAATCACCGGTCCGCCCGCCCGCCGGCCGAAACGCCCCCGCCGCGGCGCCTAAGCGGGGGAGACAAGCCGCGCCTGTCGACTTGGTCAACCTCTGGTTGACAAAGTCGACAGAGGACTAGCGAGGATCGCGCAGCGGCAGCACGGGGTTGTGACGGCAGCGCAGCTTGGGGCACTTGGGTTGAGCCGTGAGGCGGTACGAAAGCGGGTGAAGGCCGGGCGTCTGCACCGTCTACATCGCGGCGTCTACGCGGTGGGACACGCCGCGCCGAGCGAAACGAGGAGGTTCATGGCCGCGGTGCTCGCCTGCGGGGACGGAGCGGCGTTGAGCCATGGAAGCGCGGCGGTGCTGTGGGGGTTCCTGAAACCGCTCCCGGGACCCGCACACGTCACCTCACCCAGCACCAGCGGGAAGGCTCGACGGACGGGGATCGTGCTTCATCGATCTCCCTCCCTGAGGAAGGAGGGAGAGACGCGGGTTTGTGACCGTATCCCGGTGACCGCCCCGCGCCGCACGATCGAAGATCTTCCCTCGGTGCTTCCCTCCTACCTCGTCCGCCGCGCAAAACGCCAAGCGGAGTTCCTCGGCTTTGAGCTTCGCCTCCCAAGCGACCGCTCGCGCTCGGATCTCGAGACCGACTTCCTCTCCTTCTACCGTCGGCACCGCCTCCCCCTCCCCGAGGTCAACGTCAAGGTCGGCCCCTGGGAAGTCGACTTCCTCTGGCCCCGCCAATGCCTCATCGTCGAAACCGACTTCTTCGACTACCACCGCGGCTCCGTCGCCTTCGAGGACGACCACCAGCGGGACCTCGACCTCCGCGGCATGGGCTACGCCGTCCATCGCTACACCGGAGCCCAGCTCCGCAGCTACCCAGCCGAGATAGCTGCGGAGCTGGGCGAAGTCCTCACCGGCGAAGGCCTGCGGCTACCGATTCGCCAGCCAACATAGGCTGTTGACGTGGCTCGTCCGAAGTGGAAGCTGACGGTGCGAAACGGCCCCGACGTGGAGCACGCGAGCTTCGACGACCTCGGCGAAGCGGTGGCGGCGATGCGCGGTAGGGCGATGGAGATCCGCTCCGAGGGCCCGGCGCAGCCGGTGCGGTCGCTGCGGGACTTCGAGCCCGGCGACCAGGTCCGGGCGCGCCTGCAGCTGACCGGGCGCGGCCTTCTGCGCAAGCCGACGGCGGGCATCGACGTCCGCGGCGACGGTACCTTCGTCCCCTACCGCGGCGGCGTCGGCCGGGCGGAGCTCGACCCGGCAGACCACGAGACGCCGTTCGAGCTTGTGCGGGAGACTCTCGAAGCTGAGGACCGATGAGCGACAACGATTCCAGCACCGAGATCCCGAAGGGCAGCTACGCCGCCGGCGAGCGGGTGAAGCTGCCAGCGCGCGCCGAGCCTCCCTTCACCGTCTTCATCAACGGAGTCGAGCAGAGCGAGGGCGAGGACTACTCGGTCGAGGGCAGCGAGGTCGTCTTCACCCGCCCGATCGTCAAGGAGAAGATGGGCACCGGCCGCTGGCTGGCGATGTACCTCGGCCTCTTCGGCACCTACCGCAAGGACGAGACCGTCGACCTCCAGTTCCAGCGCGAAGGCAAGGTGCAGTTGGTATCCGACCTGCCGATCGTGCCTTACGAGGAGGGCGAAGGCCCGTGAACATCGGCTTCATCCTCCTCTCCGACCACAGCGAGGCGGTCAACGGCAAGCTCTACCTGACCGGCGGCGGCTGGAACGTCCTCCGCCTGCCCCAGCTGCCCCATGAGTGGTCCTTCCACATCGGCCTCGGCATCGACGTCGCCTGGCACGAGACCAACAGCCCGCATGAGCTGGTGGTGACGATTCAGGACCCCGACGGCCAGGAGCTGGGCGAGGGCCTGACCGCCAACTTCGAGACCGGCCGGCCCCCCGGCATGCCCCAGGGCCAGGAGCAGCGCCTGGTGATGTCGATCGCCGCTACCGCCAACTTCGAGACCGCCGGCCCCCACGCCGCGGTCGTCGTGGTCAACGGCGAGGAGCTCGGCCGCAGCCGCTTCTACCTGATGGAAGGCGGCGAGGAGCCGGAGCTGGCCTGAGCCTCCAAGTCAGGCGGATGGGTCTTTCTTCTTTGCCTCCGCATGAGCAGCTAAGACGCGGTCAGCCAAGCGCTTCCGGCGCTCGTCATCGCCGCCGATGTTGCTCTCATATAGATAGTTCAGCAGAGCGTCCTTGGAGCCCATATCTGCCGCTTTCAGATACTCAAGCATGAAAAGACTCATACCTGGATAGACACCTTTTATCTGACCGCTTTGAGCCCAGCTTCTGAAGAATCGACGGATTTCATCCTGTCGTCTCTCCAATTCGTCAACCAGTTGACCAACGTTCTCGAAACCCAGGCGCTGTAACTCTTCAGCACGCGCACTGGGGTTGCTTTCGCCCGCGTCTTCTGTTTCGAGTCCCCCTAACTCGATGAAGTCGGCATCGAGAGCCGCGATGATCGGGTCCGCCGAAATTAGCGCCGCGATCGAGTCTCGATTGATCTGAATATCGTCGGGCGAGCTTTTCATCTCACCCTCGATCGCGGTCTGATAGGCGGCCACGTCGTCTCGCAGCCGTTCGAACTCATCGTCGGCAATCTCCAGTAGCCCCGCAAGTCGTGAGAATCGGCGGCGAACCGTCTCGGGGATCGCGGCTGGGCCGTGGTATCCGAGATCGTGCTCTATCTCAGCCCATGCGTGCTGGAGAATCGATCGGATCTGGATCTCAAACTTGCGGCCCTGAAACTTTGCGTTCTCAGTCAGAGCAGCGCGCGAGTCGCTCAGAGACGCCACGTAGTGCAGCGACAAGTAGCCAAAACGGTCCGGATCCAGAACAGCCCGTTTGTCGACTGAATTTGCCGTGTCAATCTCGAACTCATCCTTAATTACCTCAGCGACTACATCCACCTCATCAGGAAAAAAAGTAATGATTCGAAGCCCCAAGAGATCATGGATCTCGTCGAGACTGTTGGCTTTGGAATCCGTCCCGCCCAGCTTTCGTTCAACGCTCTCTCCGGTCTTAATTCGATGCGTAACCGAGTGAGGCCGAACCTCTCTGGTCTCAAGAAGCGCTCTAACGAGCCTTTCGGCCATTGGGCCAAGCTGATGTAGATCAGCGCATGCTGACTCATAGCTGCGGACTAGCTCATCACCTGCCATTAGCAGAACCGTACCCAAACACGCGAGTACGGTTTTTAGTTGAAGACGTAGAGCAGGAGGAAGGCGGTGATCGCGTAGGCGGCGCCGGCGGCCTGGATGCCCCGGTCGCCGGCGACGATCTGGGCCATCGAGCGGTCGTCGGAGCGGTCGTAGATCAGGTACAGGTAGCGGAAGATCCCGTAGATAACGGGTGGGATCGTCAGCATCATCTGGCTGCCGATCAGCGGCGAGTTGACGGTGTAGATCGCGTAGCTGATCACGGTGCCGGTGGTGACCAGGGAGACCATCTGGTCGAGGAAGGGCAGCGAGTAGTGCTCGAGCACCGGCCGGGTTGAGGTCCCCTCGTGCAGCTCGGAGACCGCCTCCTGGCGGCGCTTGGTGAAGCCGAGGAAGGCTGCGAGCATGCCGGTGCAGAGGATCAGCCACTCCGAGGCGTGGGCATCGACGGCGCTGGCACCGGCAGCGACGCGGAGGATGAAGAGCCCCGCCAGCGTCATCACGTCGATGATCACGATCTGCTTGAGGCCGAGGCTGTAGGCCATCTGGGCGACGCCGTAGCCAACGACCATCAGCCCCACCTGCCAGTTGACGGCGAACGCGATCGCGACCCCAACCACCGCCAGCGCCGGGGCGATCGCCTTTGCGGTGCTCTCCGAAAGCTCGCGCGCCGCGAGCGGCCGGAAGCGCTTCTTCGGGTGCTTGCGGTCGAGTTCGACGTCGATCAGGTCGTTGACGAAGTAACCGGCGCTGGAGATCAGGCAGAAGGATACGAAGGTGACGGTGGCGAGAAAGACGTCGTGGGGCTGGTTGAACTTGCCGGAGAACAGGAGGCCGGCGAAGACGAAGACGTTTTTGCTGATCCACTCCTTCGGCCGCCCGGTCTTGATTGCGGCGCGCAGCGGCGATCGCCGCGGGACGACCTCGCCGTTGGCGTCGACGTTGCCGTGGACAGGCTCGGGCTCAGCCGGCACGGTCGGTTGTTCGGAGGTGATCGTTTCCATCGCTGCGATGCGGCTGGGACTGGAGGATGGCGCCCTGGCCCGCGATATCGAGTCGCGAAAGGGTAGCGCCGCCCGCCGTCGCACCCCCACCCCGGGCATGAGTTCGCACTTTTTGCCGCATAGCGGTCAAAAGCGCGAACTCCGCATCAGACGGGGTCGATCAGAACGCCGGGATTCAGGATCGCGGCAGGGTCGAGCTCGGCCTTAGCCGCGCGCAGGGCGGCGGCGAACGGGGGCGGACGCTGGCGGTCATACCAAGGGCGATGGTCGCGGCCGACAGCGTGGTGGTGGGTGATCGTGCCGCCGCCCTCAATCAGCGCCTCTGAGACCGCCGCCTTGATCTCGTCCCACTGCTCGACCTCACCGCCGCGCACCGCCGGAGCGAGCACCGTGAAGTAGGGAGCGACGCCGTCGGGGTAGGCGTGGGTGAAGCGACAGCTGACCCGCGGCGCGCCCGGCCCCTCGGCGGCGACGCCGGAAGCCTCGGCCGTCGCTCGGCGCGTCGTCTCCATCACCGTCGCGTGGAACTCCTCAAACCGGTCCCAGGTGATCGCGGTCTCGAACGTCTCGGAAAGGACCCCGCAGGCGACGAACGTGTCCCGCAGGTAAGGCGCCAAAAGAAAAGCCCCCCGCCAAGTCTCAACCGCCCCCTCCCCCTCGCCGAGTCCGTCATTACCCGTCTTATGCGCGGGTTTCGACGGACTCGCGGTGCCGCCGTGCTCGCGGGCGATCGCAAGCGCCTCGTCGAGCGCCCCGTCGACGGGACCATGGGCGGACTCGAAGCCGAGGATCAGGAGGTTGGCGCTGCCGTCCCCGGCGCCGGTCAGCTCCGCCTCGGAGGCGTCGAGCAGGCGGCAGTTGGCCGGGTACAGACCGGACTGGGCAATCTCACGCACGGCGCTGGCGGCCGCCATGAAATCGCTGAACCCGACTCCAGCCGAGGCCTTGAACTCGGGGCGCGGTCGCACCCGCACCCAGGCCTCGGAGATCGCGCCGAGAATCCCCTCGGAGCCGATCAGCATCCGGTCCGGCGAGGGGCCGGCACCCGAGCCTGGCAGCCGCCGGCTCTGCCATTCGCCGCGCGGCGTCAGCGCCCGCACCGACTCGACCAGGTCGTCGATGTGAGTCTCCAGCGTCGCGAAGTGACCGCCAGCGCGGGTCGCGATCCAGCCGCCGAGCGTCGCGTACTCGAACGACTGCGGGAAGTGGCGCAGGGTGAGGCCGTGCTTGCGCAGCTGCTCCTCCAACCGCGGCCCGGTGGCGCCGGCCTGGATCCGCGCCGCCAAAGACGCCGGGTCGACCTCGAGCACGCGATCGAGTCGGCGCAGGTCCATCGTCACCACCGGTCGCTCGCCTAGCCGCGCCTCGATGCCACCGGCAACGCTGGTGCCGCCGCCGAACGGGATCACCGCCGCGCCCTCGGCCTCGGCCCAGCTCAGCACCGTCTCGATCTCCGACTCGTCGCGGGGGAAGGCGACTAGATCCGGCGGGTTCTCGAACGCCCCGCGGAAGCCGCGAACGATGTCGCGATAGGCCTTCCCCAGAGCGCGTGAGACGCGGTCGTAGCGGTCGTCGGAGAAGAGGTCGCCAAGCCCCGTCGGCGGCTTCAGCCGCGGAGCCCGCAGCTCAACGTCCTCAAGCGCGACCGGTTTCTCGACCTCGCCGCCGAACCCGAAGCGCTCGCGAATCCCTTCCGCCGCCTCGCGCAGCTGCGTCGCCGTCGGCGCCTGGTCCTCGTACCCCCACCCCCAGTGCTTCAGCCTGCGCTCAGGGGACATCAGCTTCGACTCCTCGCGCGTGTCTGAAAGTCCACCGGGGACGCTCCTCCAGCGGGTGGCCCGGTGAGGGAGGCCGAGAACGTAAACCTCGCCCGCAGGCCTCCCTCACCGGGACAGGACCCGCTGGCCGGAGCACTACCAGTGCACACCTTTCATGAGATGCGCAAAAGCAACGGCCTCGGTCGAGGGCGCCTTGTCGCGCCCCTCGTCGCCTTTGCCCTTCGCGGCCTGCGAGTCGGGGAACAGCTTGTAGGCGGTGTTGAGGATCGAGTCGCTCGCCTTCGGCGCCACCGCGTAGAGCAGCTCGCCGAAGTTGCCGAGTTTGGTCGCCACCTTCTTCGGCCGATTGACCATCGCCTTGGCGATCATCTCGGCCGCCTCCTCGGGCGTGATCGCCGGGAACATGTCGTACATCCGCGTCGGCGCGATCATCGGCGTCCGCACCAGCGGCATGTTGATCGTCGTGATGTGGACCTTGTCGTCTTTGACCTCGGAAGCGATCACCCGGCTGAAGGCGTCGAGCGCGGCCTTCGAGGCGACGTAGGCGGAGAAGCGCGGCGGGTTCGTCTGCACCCCAATCGAGCTGATGTTGATGATGTGGCCCGACTTGCGCGCGCGCATCGTCGGCAGCAGAGCCAGGATCAGCCGCAGTGCACCCAGGTAGTTGAGCTGGATCGTGCGCTCGAAGTCATGGAAGCGGTCGTAGGAGAGCGCGATCGAGCGGCGGATCGAGCGGCCGGCGTTGTTGACGAGGATGTCGACGTGGCCGTGGTAGGCCAGCACCTCCTCCGCCATCCGCGCGACGTCGTCGATGTCAGAGAGGTCGCACTGGTGGATGTGGGCGCTACCACCGCCGGCGACGATCTCCGCTTTCGTCTCCTCCAGCTTGTCGGCGGAGCGGGCGACCAGCAGCACCGTCGCACCGGCGTCGGCGACCTTGACCGCGGTCGCTTTGCCGATCCCCGAAGACGCACCCGTGATCATCACGATTTTGCCCCGCACCGCACCCGCCAGCGAGCGGTCCTTGAACAGGTCGGGATCGAGGTTGCGCTCCCAGTAGTCCCAAATCCGTGCCGCGTAGCTCTCCAGCGGCGGCACTTCGATCCCGGAGCCATCGAGCACCCGCTGCGTCTCGGTCGAGTCGAAGCGGGTTGGGTAGTCGATGTAGGTGAGCGTCTCCGGCGGCAGCCCGAGCTGGCCGATGCCCATCTTGACGACCCGCTTGGCCGGCGGGAAGAGGCCGAGGGCACCGCGGATCGCGCCGGTCGCGGGCTCGGTCAGGTCGGTGCCTGCCCGGAACGCCATCTGCGGCGCGTCGGCCGCCTTGGCGAAGAGGTTGATCACCTCGCCCGCGGTCCGTGGGTTGGGATCGGTGAGGTGGAAGGCACGGCCGTCGAGATCGGGCTCGTGGGCGATGTAGTCGATCGCAGCAGCGACGAAGTCGACCGGGACGATGTTGATCTCGCCGCCTTCGATCCCGAGCGTCGGCAGCCACGAGGGCAGGACGCGACGCGCCCGCTGCAGCGCCTTGAAGAAGTAGTAAGGCCCGTCGATCTTGTCGATCTCGCCGCTGCGCGAGTCACCGACTACGATCCCGGGCCGGTAGACGCGCCAGGGACGCGCCGATTCGCGGACCAGCCGCTCGGACTCGTGCTTGGTGCGGAAGTAGGGGTTGTTGTCGAGCCGCTCGGCCTCGTCAAACATGTCCTCGCGCCATTCGCCCTTGTAGAGGCCGGCAGCCGCGATCGAGCTGACCTGGTGGAAGCAGCCCGCCTCCAGCGTCCCGGCCAGCTCCAGCGCGTGCCTGGTCCCCTCGACGTTGGCGACCTCCTGCGTCTCGGCGTCGGCGGTGATGTCGTAGATCGCCGCCAGGTGGAAGAAGTGGTCGATCTCACCGCGCATCTCCAGCATGTCCTCCTCGGAGACGGCGAGGCCGGGCTGGGTCAGGTCGCCGGCGACGGGGACGATCCGCGCCCCATCGGCCCCCAGGCTGGTGCGCAGCTCCTCGAGGCGGCCACGCGAACCGGCCCGCACCAGGGCATAGATCGTGCCCTCCCGCTGGAGCAGCTTCTGGACCAGATTGCGGCCGATGAAACCGGTTGCGCCGGTGACGAAATAGCTCATCGTCCATCAGGGTATCTCGGCGCGTAGTCCAGACGCTCGGTTTCATAGACTTAGGCGAAGAAATGCCAGAGACGGCCACCGTGCAGATAGCCATGCCCGAGATGGGCGAGTCGGTGACCGAGGGCATCGTTCTCGAGTGGCATGTCGCCGAGGGAGACTTCGTCAACGAGGGTGACACCGTCGTCGAGGTCTCGACCGACAAGGTCGATGCGGAGGTGCCAGCGCCGACCAGCGGGGTCATTACGAAACTGCTCGCGGCGGTCGACGACGAAGTGGCCGTTGGGGCACCGTTGGCCGAGATGGAAGCTGGAGAGGGCTCCGGGGACGCTCCCGCAGAGGCACCGGCGGAGCCTGTCGCCCAGCCGGCCGCTCCAGCCGCCCCCACCAACGGCTCGACCGACGTCAAAGCTACGCCGGTCGCGCGCCGAGTAGCTGCTGCGAACGGCGTTGACCTTGGATCCGTGAGCGGGTCGGGATTCGGGGCCAAGGTCACTAAAGACGATGTCCTTGCCGCCGGTGATGGAGCTGGTGGAGGGAACGGGGGCGCTCCGGCTGCCGCCGGCGAGGCCAAGCAACTGCGTGGACCTGCCGCGATGCTGGCCAAGGCGATGGATGAGAGTCGGGCGGTGCCGACGGCTACGTCGTTCCGGACGATCTCGGTCGACACGCTGGATGCGAAACGGAAGGCGATAAATGCGGTACTGAAAGAGCGGGGGCTGAAGGTCTCCTTCACCCACCTCGTCGCCTGGGCGATCGTGCGGGCGGTCGAGGACTTTCCGGTGATGGTGCGCTCGTTCGAGGAGCGCGACGGCAAGCCCTACGCGATCGAGAACGGCCCGGTCAACCTCGGCATCGCCGTCGACGTCGAGCGCAAGGACGGCTCCCACAGCCTGATGGTGCCGGCGATCAAGGGCTCGCAGGACCTCGACTTCGCCGGCTTCCACTCCTCCTACGAGGAGCTGATCGCGAAGACGCGCGAGAACAAGCTCACCGCCGACGACTTCCTTGGCACCAACATCTCGCTCACCAACCCGGGTGGGATCGGCACCGTGGCCTCGGTCCCGCGCCTGCTCGCCGGCCAGAGCGCGATCATCGCCACCGGCTCGATCGCCTACCCGCCCGAGTGGCTGCACGCCTCGCCGGAACGGATCAAGCAGCTCGGCGTCTCGAAGGTGATGACGCTGACCTCGACCTACGACCACCGCGTGATCCAGGGCGCCGAGTCGGGCGCCTTCCTGCGCCGCCTCGAGCAACTGCTGCAAGGCGAGGACGACTTCTACGAGGCGGTTGCCGGCGACCTCGGGATCGACGCCGCCGGCATCACCTCGGCCCACCCCGCCTCCGCCTCGCCGCTGCCGCTCAGCAGCGAGCCGCCGAGCGCGGAACCGACCACCGCCCCCGGGGAGGTCGACGAAGAGCTGCTGCAGGCGGTCCAGGCCGCGACCTCGCTGCTCAAGGCCTACCGCACCCACGGCCACCTCGCCGCCCATCTCGACCCGCTTGGTTCCGAGCCCAAGGGCGACCCGGCGCTGCAGCCGGAGAACGTCAACCTGACGCCGGAGCTGATGACGCGGATCCCGGCTTCGATCTTGCGGATCGGCGTCCCTGGCGAAACCCTGCTGGAGGCGCTGCCGCGGATGCGAACCGCCTACTGCGGCACGATCGGGTACCAGGTCGAGCACCTCTCCTCCCACCAACAACGGATCTGGCTGCGGGAGATGATCGAGACGGGCGCCCACCGCCAACCGTTCACCGATGACGAGAAACACCGCCTCCTGCACCGACTGATCGACGTCTTCCAGTTCGAGCGCTTCCTCGAGAAGGCCTACCTGGGACAGAAGATGTTCTCGATCGAGGGGCTCGACGTGATCGTGCCGATGCTCGACGAGCTGGTCACACTCGCCGACCGCGCTGGCGCCGAAGAGGTCGTCTTCGGGATGGCCCACCGCGGCCGCCTCAGCGTCCTCGCCCATAACCTCGGCCGCCCGGTCGAATCGATCCTGGCCGAGTTCGAGGGCGCCAAGAAGCTCGGCGCCGTCAAAGCCGTAGCGGCGATCCCGCACGGCGGCACCGGCGACGTCAAGTACCACTACGGCCACCGAGGAACTTATGAGACCGCGGTAGGCGAGAAAGTCTCGGTCCGGCTCTACCCGAACCCGAGCCACCTCGAGTTCGTCGACCCGGTCGTCACCGGCGGTGCCCGCTTCCTGCAGTCGCAGATCGACGGTCCCGAGCTGACGACCGACCCGAAACTGGCGGTCCCGGTCCTGCTCCACGGCGACGCCGCCTTCCCCGCCCAAGGCGTGGTCGCCGAGACCTTCAACCTGCAGGGGCTGCGCGGCTACAGCACCGGCGGCACCGTCCATCTGATCCAGAACAACCAGGTCGGCTTCACCACCGACCCCGAGGACTCGCGCTCGACCCCCTACGCGGCCGACATGGCCAAGGGCTTCAACGTCCCGATCATCCACGTCAACGCCGACGACGTCGAGGCCTGCGTCGCGGCGATCCGACTGGCGATGGCCTACCGCGAGCGCTGGGGCCGCGATGTCGTGATCGACGTGATCGGCTACCGCCGCTTCGGTCACAACGAGACCGACGAGCCCGCCTACACGCAGCCGGCGATGGCGGCGGCGATCAAGGCCCACCAGCCGGTCTCCGAGATCTACGCCGAGAAGCTGATCACCGAAGGCGCGGTCAGCGCCGAGGAGGTCGGCAAAGAGTCCGACCAGCGCCAGGAAGAGATGTCGGCGGCGCTGAAAGGCCTGCGCGAGAAGATGGAGGCCGGCGAATACGAGGACCCGACCGTGACCGGGATCACGACCAGCACCGGCGAACTGCTCGACCGCAGCGCCAGCCCGCCGGTCAACACCAAGGTCACGGCCGAGCAGCTGCGGGCGCTAAACCAGGAGCTGCTGAAGACGCCCGAGGGCTTCAACGTCCACCGCAAGCTGCGCCGCCCGCTCGGCAAACGCGTCGACGCGCTCGAGAACGGTGGCATCGACTACGGCCAGGCCGAGGCGCTCGCCTTCGGCTCGCTGCTGACCGAGGGCGTCCACATCCGCCTCACCGGCCAGGACACTGAGCGCGGCACCTTCTCCCACCGCCACCTCGTCCTCCACGACGAGAACACCGGCCTTGAGTACACGCCGATCCAGAACTTGGAGGGAGCGACCGCCCCCTTCGAGCTCCACAACAGCCCGCTCTCGGAGATTGCCTGCCTCGGCTTCGAGTACGGCTACTCGGCGGCGACGCCCAACTCCCTCGTCCTCTGGGAGGCGCAGTTCGGTGACTTCGCCAACGCCGCCCAGGTGATCATCGACAGCTTCATCGTCTCCGGCGAGGCGAAGTGGGGCCAGACCAGCCGCCTGACGCTGCTGCTGCCCCACGGCTACGAGGGCTCGGGCCCCGAGCACTCCAGCGCCCGCATCGAGCGCTTCCTCGCCCTCGGCGCCGAGGGCAACATCCGCATCGCCAACCCGACCACCGCCGCCCAGTACTTCCACCTGCTGCGTCGCCAGGCGCTGATTCGCAAGCCGCGGCCGCTGGTGGTCTTCACTCCCAAGGGTCTGCTGCGCCTCGACCGCGCCACTGCCAGCCTTGAGCAGCTGACCGACGGGGAGCTGCAGTTCATCCTCGACGACCCCAAGGCGGCCGAGCGCCGCGAGAAGGTCGAGCGACTGATCCTCTGCACCGGCAAGGTCTACTACGACATCGACGCCTCCGAGCGCCGCGAGGCCGCCGAGAACGTCGCAATCGCCCGCGTCGAGGTCCTCTACCCGTTCGCCAAGGAGCAGCTCGAGGAAGTGATCGGCCGCTACCCGAATCTGAAGGAGATCGCCTGGGTCCAGGAGGAGCCGCGCAACATGGGCGCCTGGAAGGTGATGTCCCGCCGCTTCCCCGGCGTCCTGCCCGAGGGCGTCGACCTCACCTACATCGGCCGGCCGGGACGCGCCAGCCCCGGCGAGGGCTACTCCGGCGCCCACGCGCTCGAGCAGGAGCGCATCGTGTTGACCGCGCTTACACCCGGCGCCTGAACCGCCCGATGGCGCGCCCGTTCGAGAAGCCCGTTCCTGGGCGGCTGTTCGTCTGGGTCAAGCGTTTCTCCTGGGTGGAGCTGGCGATCTTCTCCGGCCTGATCCTGTTCTGGTTATTGCCCGGCTTCGACACCGAGACGATGGTGTTCGGTTGGGCCCACGGGCTCGGATTCATTGCCCTCTGCATAGTGATTTGGATCGCCTGCGTCAGGCATGAGGCGCCTTACACCCTGCTTGCCGCGACCCTTACCCCGGTCGGCCCGGTCGGGAGTGTGATCGGAATCGAGCTGATCGAACGCAAGGGTTGGGGAATTTCCTCACCAGATGGTGACATCGGCGATCAAGCGCAAAGCGCGCCCGACCGAACCTAAAAGCGCTTGATTTCGCTTGACCGCGCGAAGTTCAGCCTGTATAGCTAAACGCTGACTGTTCCTCCGGGCAGTCCCGTCCAGGGGAACGGCCGCGTCGGCATCCCTCCCTGGCTACCGACGCGAAAAGGTGCAGTGAGGGTCGCGCGGACCCCCCTGCCTCCCGCGGCCCCGCTGCGCCTACCCTTTGAGCTTGCGCAGCACGGTCTGCAAGATACCGCCGTTTATAAAGTAGGTGACCTCGTTCGGGGTGTCGAGACGTACCGTCGCGGTGAACTCCTTCGAGGTACCGTCGTCGCTCTTGGCGGTAACGGTCACGGTCTTTGCCTGACCCGCTTCGAGGTCGCCAAAGTCGAATCTCTCCTCACCGCTGAGGCCCAGCGACTCGACGTCCTCACCGGCGGCGAACTGCAGCGGCAGCACCCCCATCCCGATCAGGTTGGAGCGGTGGATGCGCTCGAAGCTCGCGGCGATCACCGCCCGCACTCCGAGCAGCTTGGTCCCCTTCGCCGCCCAGTCGCGTGAGGAACCGGAGCCGTACTCCTTGCCGGCGAGGACGATCAACGGTGCCCCTTCGTCGGCGTAGGCGACGGCCGCGTCGTAGATAGTCGTCTCCCCGCCATCGGGGAAATGGCGGGTGTAGCCGCCGGCTTTCTCAACCAGCTGGTTGCGGAGGCGGATGTTGGCGAAGGTGCCGCGGATCATCACCTCGTGGTTGCCGCGTCGGGCCCCGTAGGAGTTGAAGTCACCGGGTTCGACGCCGGCCTCGATCAGCCAGCGCCCGGCAGGGCTGTCTTTTTTGATCGCCCCAGCTGGTGAGATGTGGTCGGTCGTGATCGAGTCGCCGAGCAGGGCAAGGACACGAGCACCGGCGATCGGCTCGACCCCCGGCGGGTCGGCAGGCATCTGCTCGAAGAAGCTCGGTTGGCGCACGTAGGTCGAGTCCGGCCAGGTGTAGCGGTCACCGCTCGGAACCTCGACCGCGTTCCAGGTGTCGTCGCCGGCGAAGACGCTGGCGTAATTGCGGGAGAACATCTCCTGGGCGACGGAGCTGCCGACGACCTCCTTGATTTCCTCCGCGCTCGGCCAGATGTCGCGCAGGTAGACCGGCTCGCCGTCGGAGCCCTCCCCGAGCGGCTCGCTGCCGAGGTCGATGTCCATCCGGCCGGCCAGCGCGTAGGCGACGACCAGCGGTGGGCTGGCCAGGTAGTTGGCCTTCACGTCCTGGTTGATCCGGCCCTCGAAGTTGCGATTGCCGGAGAGGACGGCGCAGACCGCGAGGTCCTTCTCGGCGATCGCCGCCGAGATCTCCTCGGCCAGCGGCCCCGAGTTGCCGATGCAGGTGGTGCAGCCGTAGCCGACCAGGTTGAACTGGAGCGCGTCGAGGTACTCGGTCAGGCCGGCGCGCTCGAGGTAGTCGGTGACGACGGTCGAGCCCGGCGCCAGCGAGGTCTTCACCCAGGGCTTGCGGGAAAGGCCGCGCTTGACCGCGTTCCGCGCCAAGAGGCCGGCGCCGATCATCACGCTCGGGTTCGAGGTGTTGGTGCAGCTGGTGATCGCGGCGATCACAACCCGGCCGTGGTCGAGTTCGAACTCCTCGCCGCCGTCGACCAGGGTGACGCCGATCGCGTCGTCGGTCAGCGTCTGCTCGGCGGTCGCGACCGGGGCGCCGGTGACCGCGGGCCTCGGCTTGCCGCGCTCATCGTCGTGGTCCTCGGCCGGCGGGTCGGAGGCGGGGAAGGACTCTTCGATCGCCTCGTCGCGGCCGTTGCCCATCTGCTCGGCGGCGTCCGGGTCGAACTCGCCCATCGCCTCGAGGAAGGCCTGCTTCGATTCCGAGAGCGGCACCCGGTCCTGGGGCCGTTTCGGGCCGGCGATGCTGGGGACGACGTCGCCGAGGTCGAGCTCAAGCAGGTCGGAGAAGACCGGATCCGGGCTCGACTCGTCGTGGAACATGCCCTGGCTGCGGGCATAGGCGTCGACCAGCTCGATCGTCTCGGTCGGGCGGCCGGTGAGGTCGAGGTAGCGCAGGGTCTCGGCGTCGACCGGGAAGATCGCGCAGGTCGAGCCGAACTCGGGCGACATGTTGCCGAGCGTGGCGCGGTCGGCGAGGCCGAGCGTCGGGAGTCCGGCGCCGTAGAACTCGACGAACTTGGAGACGACGCCGCGCTCGCGCAGCATCTCGGTCACGGTGAGGACGAGGTCGGTCGCCGTCGCCCCCTCGGGCAGCCGGCCGTCGAGCTTGAAGCCGACTACCTGCGGCAGCAGCATCGAGATCGGCTGACCCAGCATCGCCGCCTCGGCCTCGATCCCGCCCACGCCCCAGCCGAGGACGCCGAGGCCGTTGACCATCGTCGTGTGGGAGTCGGTGCCGACCAGGGTGTCCGGGTAGGCCTGGAGGACGCCGCCGGTCTCGCGGCTGTAGACGACCTGCGCCAGGTACTCGAGGTTGACTTGGTGGCAGATCCCGGTCGCCGGCGGCACGACGCGGAAGTTGTCGAAGGACTGCTGGCCCCACTTCAGGAACGAGTAGCGCTCGAGGTTGCGCTCGAAGTCCCGCTCGGCATTGAGAGCGAATGCACGCTCGTTGCCGAAGGCGTCGACCTGGACCGAGTGGTCGATCACGAGATCGACATCGACCAGCGGGTTGATCGCGGCCGGGTCGCCGCCAATCTCCTCCATCGCGTCGCGCATCGCCGCCAAGTCGACGACGGCGGGGACGCCGGTGAAGTCCTGCATCAGGACCCGTGCCGGTTGGAAAGGGATCTCGACGCTGGGCTCGGCGGCGGCGTCCCAGCCCGCGATCGCCTCGACGTCGGCGGCGCTGACCGAGACACCGTCCTCGAGCCGCAGCACGTTCTCGAGCAGGACCTTGACCGAATAGGGAAGGCGAGCGACGTCGAACCGCTCCTGCAGCGAGTCCAGCCGGTACACCTCGTAATCGCGCCCGCTCACCGCGAGGGTGGAACGGGCGCCAAAGGAATCGCTGCTCATCTCGTGTCCTCCAAAGTGGTGGTCTTCCTACCTCTTGTCCGCCTGTCCCGCCGCGACGTTGGCCGCTGCCTTCTGCCCTGCTCCCCCACTTGCAATCTTCACCGCGATCGCCGGGCTGGCCAGCGCGAAGTGCGCCAGGAACCTCTGCTGGATCGGCGCCACCGTGACCTCGGTCCGGTTCTTCTCGATCGCGCTGAGCACGGCGGCCGACACCTGCTGGGGTGAGCCGGTGCCGAGGCCAGGGATCGGGTCGGCGCCCGAGTCGGCGTACATGCCCGCGTCCCGGATCGTCCCCGGCGAGACCAGCGAGACGCCGATCCCGACCGGGTCGAGGTCGGCGCGCAGGCCCAGCGCGAAGCCGCGCAGGCCGAACTTGGTCGCGTTGTAGACCGAGGAAAGCGGCGTCGCCGACTTGCCTGAAAGCGATGAGACGAAGACCATGTGACCCGCCCCGCGCTCGACCATCCCCGGCTCCAATGCCCGCGCCAGCAGCATCGGCGCCTCGAGGTTGACCCGCAGGGCGCGGACCATCTCCTCGGAGCTGAACTCGGGCAGCCTGCCGGTCGCCGGCAGCCCGGCGTTGGCGATCAGGACGTCGACGTCGTCGACCGCGGCGGCAAGCTGCTCGGCAGCGCCGGGCTCGCCCAAATCGGCGGGGACGACGCGGTGCCCGGAGCCGGGCAGCTCCGCGGCCATCTGCTCCAGGGCCTCGGCCTTGCGTGAGCTGAGGATCAGGCTGGCGCCGCGGCCGGCGAGGGCCGTGGCGATCGCTCGGCCAAGGCCCCCGGTGGCGCCCGTCAGAAGTGCTGTGCGGCCCGCTAAGTCCATCCAAGGGCCAAGCTAGCAGTCGGGCTGCAATCGGCAATGCCTGCTCAGGCACAACATCGGGGGATTTATTTGCGTTGTGTGAGCAAAGCGCCTGAGGATCGTCTACACTGCCGCCAGTTCGCAGGACCCGAAACGCCGAGTCCCATAAGCCTCACGGGCAGATGGGAACGGGGGAACCACGTTTTCGGGGCTAACCCGCCCGCTCTGGGTGGGGGCGCAGGCTCCTTCCGCGCCAGCCCGACAGCTAACCCCGTAGGCCGACAAAGGAGATCGGTTTGCTGTTGCATAGCTTCAAGTCGAAGGCGAGCGTCGCTTTGCTCATGGCCGTGGCCGCGATCGCCATGATCGCGCCGGGCTCCGCCTCCGCTCAGTGCACCGGCGGTGGACTCTCCCCCGCCGAAATCGACATCTGCACCCCGACCCAGCAGGCGAAGCTGCTGCCCAACGGGATGCTGGTGCCGCCGAAGAGCGCACCGCCCCGAGTCCAGGCCGTGATCGCGGCCGCCAACAAGATCCGCTCCAAGCCCTACATCTACGGCGGCGGCCACGGCCGCTGGTGGGACAAAGGCTACGACTGCTCCGGCTCGGTCAGCTTCGCCCTCCACGGCGGCAAGTTTCTCGAAAGCCCCCTCCCCTCCGGCTCGCTCGAAGGCTGGGGCCTGGAAGGCGAAGGGCGCTGGATCACGATCTACGCGAACGCGGGGCACGCGTACGCGGTGATTGCGGGAGTGCGACTGGATACGTCGGGCGACGAAGGTGGCGAAACCGGTCCTAGGTGGCACACGGAACTGCGCGACAACATCGGTTACGTCGCGCGGCACCCCGCTGGGTTCTAAGCGCCGGGGTTCAGGGGCTTGCATCGGAGAGGGGTGGGTGGTCCCTCTTCACTCGCATCTCGTCGTTGGAGAGATTGCGGCTGGTGCCTCGGAGCGCAGCTCTCCTCCCGCTCATACGTTCCGAGGGACCACCCACCCCTCTCCCACGGAAGCCGCCAACATCCGCAAGCTCTCGAGGAGGGTGGTGTGGCGACGACCATCCCAAGCTGGGCGAGGAGTCCATGTGCCGCTCGGTATAGCTGGAACGGGACAAGTGCCAGCTGAAGTCCGGAGCGGATTCGTTGGGCGAGGTCGGGGTGGCCCTCTGAACGTATGAGCGGGAGGAGAGGGGCTCCGCCGAGGCGATAGCGGCAGCCTCACCAACGACGAGATGCGAGTGAAGAGGGCCACCCCGACCTCGCCTCCACCAAACACCCCGGTACTCCACCTTGGCTAATCCTCCCGGTCCGGATTGTCCTTGCATTGTCGGCCACCTCGGATAACGTGCGGGCGTCGTCGACGCACCACCTGACATCCGTCTCTCCAGCCTCACCAAGAACTACGGCGGGGTGACGGCGGTTGCGGGAATAGACCTGCAAATCGAGCGTGGGGAGTTCTTCACGATGCTGGGCCCATCGGGGTCCGGCAAGACGACGACGCTGCGGATGATCGCCGGCTTCGAGGACCCGAGTTCGGGGACGATCGAGTTGGCCGGTGAGGACGTAAGCGGGGTGCCCCCTTACGACCGCGCGGTCAATACCGTCTTCCAGGACTACGCCCTGTTCCCGCACATGACCGTCGGCGAGAACGTCGCCTACGGGATGAAGGTGGCCAAGGTGGACAAGTCGGAGCGGGCGAAGCGCGGCGAAGAGGCCCTGGAGATGGTCCGGTTGCCCGGCTACGCAGACCGCAAGCCGGCCGAGCTCTCCGGTGGCCAGCGCCAGCGCGTCGCCCTCGCCCGGGCGATCGTCAACCGGCCCAAGGTGCTGCTGCTCGACGAGCCGCTCGGCGCCCTCGACCTGAAGCTGCGCGAGCAGATGCAGGTCGAGCTAAAGACGATCCAGAGCGAGGTCGGGATCACCTTTGTCTACGTCACCCACGATCAGGACGAGGCGCTGACGATGAGCAACCGGATCGCCGTCTTCAACGAGGGCCGGATCGAGCAGGTGAGCTCTCCGGTCGAGCTCTACGAGCGCCCGGTGAACGAGTTCGTCGCCGGCTTCGTCGGCGTCTCGAACGTGATCGAGCGCGGTGGCGAGCGGCTGACGATCCGACCCGAGAAGATCGAGCTGCTCGACGCCGGCGCCGCAGCCGATGGCTTGAACAGCGAGCGCGGGACGATCGCCGAGGTCGCCTACGCCGGAATGGTCACGCGTTACACGGTCTCCCTCGAGCAGGGCGGAACGCTTCAACTGGTCCGCCAGAACACGGATAGCGCGTCAGCCGATGCGCGGACCGAGCAGGGAAAAGAGGTACTAGTCGGATGGCGCCCGGAGCACGCGGCCGTCGTCGGCGGCAAATCGAATCAGGAGGAGGTAGCACCATGAGGAGAAAGGACGCTCATCCAGCACGGTCTGCGTGGCTCGTCGTCGCGGGACTGGTCGCTTTCATGCTGGTCCTCGCCGGTTGTGGAGGCGGAAGTGACAGCAGCAGCGGCGGTGGAGGCGGCGAAGAACTCCAGAAGCTCGGCAAGGGCGAGGGTGCGCTGAACCTGGTCTCGTGGCCCGGTTACGTCGAAGAAGAATGGGCCAAGCCGTTCGAACAGGAAACCGGCTGCAAGATCAGCAACAAGGAAGCCGGGACCTCCGACGAAATGGTCCAGCTGATGAAATCGGGGCAGTACGACGGCCTCTCCGCTTCCGGCAACGCCAGCGCCCGGCTCTGGGCGGCCGGTCTCGTCGCTCCGGTCAACACCAGCCTCGTCCCCAACTACAAAACGGTCTTCGCCGACCTCAAAGATCAGCCCTACAACACCTTCGACGACCAGCCCTACGGGATCCCGCACGGCCGCGGCGCCAACCTCCTGATGTGGAACCCGGACGGGGTCAAGCCCGCTCCCACCTCCTGGGACGTGACGATGGATCCCAAAGTCGCCGCTCAGTACAAGGGCAAGATCACCCAGTACGACGACCCGATGTCGATCGCCGAAGCGGCGGTCTACCTCAAATTCCACCAGCCCGATCTGGGGATCGAAAACCCCTACGAGCTGAACGAAGAACAGTTCGACGCGGCCGTCAGCCTGATGAAGGAACAGAAGCCCAACGTCGGCGAATACTGGGCCGACGCCGCGAAGCAGGTCCAGGCCTTCGGCGCCGGCGACATCGAACTCGGCACGACCTGGCAGTACCAGTACTTCCTGTTGAAGGAAGAAGGCGTGCCGGTGGAAGCAAGCCCAGCAAGCCAGGGCTTCCTGCCGAAGGAGGGGGCGACGGGATGGTCGGACACCTGGATGATCAGCTCCCAGGCCAAGCACCCCAACTGCATGTACGAGTGGATGAACTACATCATCTCGCCGAAAGCCAATGCCGAAGTCGCCGAATTCTTCGGCGAGGCGCCGGCCCAGGAACTGGCCTGCGACGAAACCAAGAACCCGAATTTCTGCACCGAATACCACGCGGACAATCCGGCGTTCTGGAAGCGGGTCTACTACTGGGAGACGCCGCTGGCGGAATGTGGCAACGGCGAAAACGACTGCATGGACTACAACGACTGGGTCAAAGCCTGGACCGAAATCAAAGGCTAGGCCGGCGGTCTTGAGTCGATGACGACTGAAGCGGTCGCAGTGAGGAGGTCGG
Source organism: Solirubrobacterales bacterium (assembly GCA_035472275.1). GTDB lineage: Bacteria > Actinomycetota > Thermoleophilia > Solirubrobacterales > 70-9 > VAYN01. Next base: position 34,454 of record DATIPH010000024.1, on the reverse strand, counting down.
CGGGGCGCAAGCTCGCCGGCCTCTTCCACGGCCGGCCCCGGTTGCAGGTGGGGTCGCTGTTGGCCGCGCCCGCAGCCTGGCTGGTCGTCCTCTACCTCGGCTCGCTCGGGGTCCTGCTGATCACCGCCTTCTGGACCGTCGACCCGCTCAGCGGTGAAGTCGTCCAGGGCTGGAGCCTCGAAAACTTCGAATCGCTGGTCAACGAACCCGTCTACCGGGAAATCGTCTGGCGGACGGTGCGGACCGCCGCCCTGGTCACCCTCACCGACGCGATCATCGCCTTCCCGATCGCCTTCTACATGGCCAAGGTGGCGAGCAGCCGCGGCAAAGCGCTGCTCGTCGTCCTCGTCCTGATGCCGCTCTGGTCGAGCTACCTGGTCAAGGTCCTCTCCTGGCGCACGATGCTCTCCGAGGACGGGGTCATCAACTGGGCGCTGGAACCGATCGGGCTGCACGGGCCCGGCTACGGCCTGACCGCGGTCTGGCTGGTGATGTCCTACCTCTGGCTGCCGTACATGATCCTGCCGATCTACGCCGGCCTCGAACGGATTCCGAACTCCCTGATCAGCGCCTCCGAGGACCTCGGTGCCTCGCCGTTCACGACCTTCCGCCGGGTGATTCTGCCGCTCGCGTTCCCGGCTGTCGTCGCCGGCTCGATCTTCACGTTCTCGCTCACGCTTGGCGATTTCATCACCGTCAAACTGGTCTCCAACAGCCAGTTCATCGGCAACACGATCGCCTCCTCGATCACCAACGACCTGCCCTTCGCCGCGGCGCTGGCGCTGGTCCCGATCGTGGTCATGATCGCCTACCTCAGCGTCGCCCGGAAACTCGGCGCCTTCGAGCACGTCTGATGGCCGGCCCTACGACCACCGAGGCGCTCTGATGCGACTCTCGCGACGGGCAGAAGCGCTGCTGCGGGTCTTCGTCGGGCTCGGCCTGGCCTTCATCTACCTGCCGTTGGTCGTGATCGGGATCTACGCCTTCAATTCGAGCAAGATCCTCAAGTGGCCGCCGCCAAGCCTGACGACGGAATGGTTCAGCAAGGCGTTCGAAAGCGAATCCGCGCGCGAAGCCCTGCTCACCTCGGTCGAGGTCGGCCTGATCGCGACCGCCATCGCCCTCCTCCTTGGCACCCTCGCCGCCCTCGCTGTCGGGCGCTTCCGATTCTTCGGGCGCGAGACGATCTCCTTTCTTGTGATCCTGCCGATCGCCCTGCCGGGGATCGTCACCGGCGTTGCCCTTAGCAACACCTTCACTCAGGTCCTCGGCGTCAGCCTCGCCCTCTGGACCGTGATCATCGGCCACGCCACCTTCTGCATCGTCGTCGTCTACAACAACGTCGTCGCCCGCCTCCGCCGTACCTCAGGCTCCTTCGAGGAGGCATCCGCCGACCTCGGCGCCGACCCCTGGCAAACCTTTCGCCTCGTCACCTTCCCGAGCATGAAAACCGCCCTCGCCGCCGGCGCCCTGCTCGCCTTCGCCCTCTCCTTCGACGAGATCATCGTCACCACGTTCACGATCGGCGCCGGCGACGAAACCCTGCCGATCTGGATCTTCCGCAACCTCTTCCGGCCCAACGAGCTACCGATTGTCGACGCGGTCGCCGTGATCGTGATCCTCATTTCCATTGTCCCCGTCTATCTGGCACATCGTCTGAGTAGCGAGGAGGGCGGGGTGACCGGTGGAAGAGGCGGCGGCGCGGCGGAGATCGCCGAGGTAACCGCGGCGCCATAGGCAGGCGTATGAAGGGGGCGGGGTATGCCCTCTTCACTCGCAACTCGTCGTTGGAAAGTGCTCCGGCTGACGCCTTGCTGGAGCTCCCCTCCTCCCGCTCATACGTTCAGAGGGCATACCCCGCCCCCTTCCCTCGGAAGCTCTAAGCAGCACGATCGAGGCGACCTCGTCCGCTCCGGAAGCTTCGATCGGCCCCGGGGCCCAAGCGGAAGCGTGAGCAAGGTCTTCCTCCTTAGCTTCCCTGGGACGGAGGGGGTGGGTGGCCCTCTGAACGTATGAGCGGGAGGAGGGGAGCTCCGTCGAGGCGCTAGCTGCAACCTCCCCAACGACGAGTTGCGAGTGAAGAGGGCCACCCACCCCCTCCCCACCTCGGTCCTAAAGGGGAATGTTCCCGTGCTTGCGCTTCGGCTGCGCCACGCGCTTCGATTGCAGCATCCGCAGCGCTTTGATCAGCTTCGGGCGGGTCTGCCGCGGCTCGATCACGTCGTCGATGTAGCCGCGCTCCGCCGCCGAGTAGGGGTTGGCGAAGTGGGCTTTGTAGTCGTCGATCAGTTTCTGGCGACGCTCGTCGGGGGTCGGCGAGTTGGCGATGTCCTTGCGGTAGATGATGTTGACGGCGCCCTCAGGGCCCATCACCGCCACCTCTGCCGTCGGCCAGGCGACGTTGTAGTCGGCCAGCATGTGCTTGGAGTTCATCACGTCGTAGGCACCGCCGTAGGCCTTGCGGGTGACGACGGTGAGCTTCGGCACCGTCGCCTCGGTGAAGGCGTAGAGCAGCTTCGCGCCGTGGCGAATGATCCCGTTCCACTCCTGGTCGGTCCCGGGCAAGAAGCCAGGGACATCGGTGAAGGTAAGGAGCGGGACGTTGTAGCAGTCGCAGGTGCGGACGAAGCGGGCAGCCTTCTCGGAGGCCTCGATGTCGAGCACGCCGGCGAGGAAGGCGGGCTGGTTACCGACGATCCCGACCGGGTAGCCATCGAGCCGCGCAAAACCGCAGACGATGTTTTTCGCGAAGTGTTCGTGGACCTCGAAGAACTCCCCGTCGTCGACGACTAGCGAGATCACGTTCCGCATGTCGTAGGGCTTGGAGGGGTCGTCGGGGACCACCGTGTCGAGCGCCTCGTCTTCGCGCTCGGGGTCGTCACCAGGCTCGAACCGAGGCGGCGCCTCGAGGTTGTTCGAGGGCAGGAAGCCGAGTAGGTAGCGACAGTCCTCGAGGCAGCTCTCCTCGTCCTCGGAGGCGAAGTGCGCCACCCCCGACTTCGAGTTGTGGCTCATCGCCCCGCCCAACTCCTCGAACTCGACTTCCTCGCCGGTCACCGTTTTGATCACTTCCGGCCCAGTGATGAACATGTGCGAGGTCTCCTTGACCATGAAGATGAAGTCGGTCATCGCTGGCGAGTAGACAGCGCCGCCGGCGCAGGGACCCATGATCAGGCTGATCTGAGGGATCACGCCCGAACACTTCACGTTGCGGACGAAGACGTCGCCGTAGGCGCCGAGCGAGACGACGCCCTCCTGGATCCGGGCGCCGCCGGAGTCGTTGATCCCGATCACCGGCGCCCCGACCTGGGCGGCGAGATCCATCACCTTGCACATCTTCTCCGCCATCACCTCGCCGAGGCTGCCCCCGAACACGGTGAAGTCCTGGGAGAAGACAAAGACGGTTCTGCCTTCGATCGTGCCGTGGCCGGTGACGACGGCGTCGCCCCAGGGCCGTTTCTTCTGCATCTCGAAGTCGTAGGTGCGGTGGCGGACAAAGGTGTCGAGCTCCTCGAAGGAGCCGGGGTCGAGCAGCTTCTCGATCCGCTCGCGGGCGGTCATCTTGCCCTTCGCGTGCTGCTTCTCGACCGCCTCCTCGGAGGCAGAGTGGATCGCCGACTCGCGCAGCTCGCGCAGGTAGGCCAGCTTCTCGTCGTGGGTGATCGGGTTCTTCTCGCGCATCTCGGGGCGGTCACAGCGGTGCTGGAGGACCGGCGCAGGATTCTATTTACGGGGCGGTTCCGGTGTCCCGTGGCGGGTCAAGAAGCCGTCGGAAACGACGGAGGGCCCGCTCGCGCGGGCCCTCCACCATCCAGGATGCTGCGGGTAAACCTAGAGTTCGGCGCAGACCGCGTAGGCCAGCAGGGTCCACGAACCGGGAATAGTTCCGAGATCGCGGGCCGAGGCGCTCCAACCGGTACGGGCACCGGCCGCGTTGAATTCCGGCGCGGATTCGGTCGGGACGACGTCGCCGTTGACACCGGTGACGCGAACACCGCCGCCGATCGCTTCCTTGCCGGTCGGGCAGCTGGCGATGATCGTTTTGTCGCCGGCTTCAACCGGGCCGCTGGCGACCGTGACGTAGGTCGTGTTCTTCAGCAGCTGGTGATAGAAGGAGCCCGCCAACTTCGTGGCGCTGACCGATTCATTCCCCAGCTTGCCGTTGGTGACGGCTTCGGGGCCAAGGATGTTTGCGGTGACGGCTTTCTTCGACAGCTTGCCGGTGGTGACCGCTTCGGTTCCGAGTTTGGCGTTGGTGACGACTTTCTTCGCCAGTTTCGCGTTGGTCACTGATTCCTTGCCGAGGTCGACGGAGTTGATCCCGGAGTTCTTGATTTTGCCCGAGGTCACGGCCTGCGCCTTGATCTTCGGGTTGGACACCGCCTGGCTGGCGATATTCACCGCTTTGACTTGGCCGGGGCCGAGTTTGCCGGCGGCGTAGGCCGTGCCAGCCAAGGCGACGAACAGGGCAGTAAGGGACAAGACGTTGGCGACCGAAAGGTGCCGCTTCAGGATCTTCACTCTCGAAACTCTCTTTCTTGGGGATTCAGCTGAAAGGTCGGCGCTGCGGTTCTGCGAGGCGATCGAGCACGGCTTCGAGATCTGCCGCGGCCATGCCGCTGGACTCGTCGGCGCGGATCTCGACCCTGGTGCCAAAGCCCTTCTCGGCCATCGTCACCTCGAGACCCTCGACGGTCGCAATCAGCTCCGCCAGCTCGGGCTCGGACTTCATCAGCGTCCTCGAAACCTCGATCATCGAGCCCGATTTCTGCCGGCGAGCGCACGTTCCTGCCACGCCTCCCGCATGAAACAGACCGTTCAGCGAGACGCCGGGGGAGAAAGGGGCGCGCTTCCGACATTGACCCCCATCAGGTGTGGTCAATGTCGGAAGCGCGCTCAGCTCAAACCTGGAGATTGGCTGCGAGGCAGCATGGGATCTTGGCGCGGCCTCAGTTGCTGGCGTTGGGCTTCAGCGCGCGAGCTATCGAGCACAGGATCGCGTACGGCAGGCTCCATCGGGTCGCACGTGGGATCTACGCCGTGGGCTGGCCTCATCTCGACCGCCGGCGGCGTTGGGCGGCGGCGGTCCTAGCGGCAGCGGCGGGGGACCAGGCGACGCTTTCCCCTACCCAGCCCTATTTCGGTAACGGCGCCGTCCTCAGTCACAGAAGCGCGGCGGCGCTACTCGGAGTAGGAAAGGAGCGATCCGAGCGAGTCGACCTCATCGTCCGCCGCCGCGAAGTTCGCCAACGCCCTGGCCTGCACGTTCGCGGCCGACCATCCCTCGCCTCCTCCGAGATCCGGCTGGTCGACGGACTCCCCGTCACGAGCCCAGTTCAGACGCTGATCGACCTCGCCACCGAACTCGGGCCGATCGCGATCGAGAGGGCCGTTAACGACGCCGACAAGCGCGACCTGATCGACCCGGAGACCCTGCGGCTCGCCCTCGATGATCACGCTGGCGAGCCCGGCGTACGGCCGCTGCGCCAGATCCTCGACCGCCTCACCTTCCGGCTCTCGGACTCGGACCTCGAGATCTACTTCCGCCCGATCGCGGCTGCAGTTGGCCTTCCCTCGCCCCTGAGCAAACAGAAGGTCAACCGCTTCGAGGTCGACTTCTTCTGGCCCAGCCTCGGCCTCGTCGTCGAGACCGACGGGCTGCGCTACCACCGCACGCCCTCAGCCCAGGCCCGCGACGCCCGGCGCGACCGCGCGCACATCCTCGCCGGAATGACCCCGCTCCGCTTCACCCATTACGAGATCCGCTACGAACCCCACCGAGTTCGCGAAGCCCTTGCGCGGGCCCTGGCCATGCTCCAGAAGCGCTTCCGACATTGACCACACCTGATGGGGGTCAATGTCGCAAGCGCTTCGAACCCTCGCGTTTAGAAAAAAGCTCCGCCCTTGTATTCGCCGAAGACGTCGCGCATCGCGCCGCAGACCTCGCCGATCGAGGCATCGGCGGCGAGGGCGGCGCGAATCGGGTGCAGAAGGTTGCCGTCGCCCTGGGCGACGTCCTTCAGGGCTTGGAGCTTGGCCTCCACCGCGGCCTGATCGCGGCGCTCCTTGAAGGCCTTCAGGCGCGCCAGCTGGCGCTGCTCGGACTCCGGGTCGACCTTGAGGATGTCGACGTCGTCGACCTGGTCGGTGACGAATTTGTTGACGCCGACGATCACGTCCTGGCCGCTCTTGTAGCGCTCGTGGTAGCTCAGCGCCGACTCCTCGATCTCGCGCTGCATGAACTCCAGCGCCTCGACCGAGCCGCCGAGCTCTTCGACTTTCTCCATCAGCTCCCAGGCGCGCAGCTCGATCTCGTCGGTCAGCGACTCGACGAAGTAGGAGCCGGCGAAGGGGTCGACGGTCTCGGAGACGCCGGACTCATAGGCCAGCACCTGCTGGGTGCGCAGGGCGATCCGCGCCGAGCGCTCGGTCGGCAGCGCCAAGGCCTCGTCGAAGCCGTTGGTGTGCAGGGACTGGGTGCCGCCGCTGACCGCGGCGAAGCCCTGCAGGGCGACGCGGATGATGTTGACCTCGGGCTGCTGCGCCTGCAGCGTCACCCCACCGGTCTGGGTGTGGAAGCGGATCTGCATCGATTTCGGGTTCTCCGCCCCGAACCGCTCGGCGACGATCTTTGCCCACATCCGCCGCACGGCGCGGAACTTGCCGATCTCCTGGAAGACGTTGTTGTGGCAGTTGAAGAAGAAGGCGAGCCGCGGCGCGAACTCGTCGATCTTCAGCCCCCGCTCCAGCGCCGCCTCGACGTAGGCGATTGCGTTGGAGAGCGTGAAGGCGACCTCCTGCACAGCCGAGCAGCCCTTCTCGCGGATGTGGTACCCGGAGATCGAGATCGTGTTCCATTTCGGCACGTTTTCGTGGCAGTACTCGAACAGATCGGTGGTCAGGCGCATCGTCGGCACCGGCGGGAAGATGTAGTTCCCACGCGCCATGTACTCCTTCAGCACGTCGTTCTGGACGGTGCCGCGCAGCTTCTCGGAGGGGACGCCCTGTTCCTCGCCGACCAGCTCGTAAAGCAACAGCAGGACCGCCGCCGGGGCATTGATCGTCATCGAGGTCGAGACGCCGTCGAGCGGGATCTGGTCAAAGCAGATCCGCATGTCCTCGATCGTGTCGATCGGGACCCCGGTGCGGCCGACCTCGCCATGGCAGAGCGGATCGTCGGAATCGCGGCCGAGCTGGGTCGGCAGGTCAAAGGCCATCGAGAGGCCGGTCGAGCCGTGCTCGATCAGGTAGCGGTAGCGCTCGTTGGTGTCCTCGGGAGAGGCGAAGCCGGCGTACTGGCGCATCGTCCAGAGCCGGTCGCGGTACATCCCCTCGTGGATCCCACGGGTGAAGGGAGGCTCACCGGGCGCTCCGAGCCGCTCCTCGAGCCCAGGCGCGACGTCCTCGGGCCCGTACAGCGCCTCGATTTCGATCCCGGAGTCGGTGAAGACGCGCTCGTCGTCAGGACCGACCAGGGGCGCGATCGTGCGGTGGGTCTCCTCCGCGGGGCCCTGAGTTCCACTTGCCATCTCCCGGGAGGATATTGAGCGCCGCCGATTCAGGGCGGCGAGCGCTGGTAGGTCCGTCCAATGCACGATGCCGCCCACCGGAACCTTGGCTGACCAGCCGGGTTGTTTATGTCGGCGGCCGGGAATAGGCTTGGCCCCAATCATTTTGTCGCAAGTCGCCTGATGACAGCAGGGGGCGACAGCAACAATTACGGAGGAACAAATACATGTCTGATGCATCCCGGCCTATGGCTCGGAAGGGAATGCTGCCCGTCGGTGTCCTGGCGGCAGCGCTGATTGCGCTTCTGGCGATCGCTCCCTTCGCTTCCGCCGCGTCCGATCCGCTTGCGAGCGGGAAGACGACGATGACGCTGCAGAAGAGCTTCACCAACTACCTGAAGACTTTCGGCATCAGCGTGTCGAAGATCTCCCCCGCCAAGTTGAGCGGCGGCAAGGCGACGTTCAACGTCACCGGCGGCTCGCTCGACCCGACCACGGGCAAAGGCACCGTCAACCTCGGCGGCGGCCTCAAGTTCAAGGCCGGCAAGAAGAGCGCCACGGTCAAGGCCCTCGTGCTTAACACCGAAAAGAAGACGCTGACGGGCAAGGTCGGCGGCAAGAAGGTCAAAATCGCCTCGATCGCCGGCTGGTCCTCCAAGCGCAGCGGCTTCGGCGCCAACCTGACGATCAACAAGGTCAAGCTGACGACCGCCGGCGCGAAGCAGCTGAACAAGGCGACCGGCTACTCGAAGGGCAAGCCAAAGCCGTTCCTCGGCAACAAGCTGATCGCCAAGGCGACGGCTGAAACCCAGCCGGCCACGGTCACCGTGCTCCCGGTCGGGAACATGACGTTCGTCGGCAGCCCGGTCTTGCTGACGAAACTGAAAAATGTCGAAGTCAAACTCCAGACGCTCGGCCTGACTCAGCAGACCGGGACCACGTTCACCGGCCCGATCCTCGGCGGCACCGTCTCCCCGGCCGGAACCGCTGGCGTTGTGCAGAGTGGCATCGGGATCAAAATGACGCAGAACCTGCCGCTGCAGGTCGGTGCGATCACGACCAACATCACCCTCGGCGGCATTTACATCGACCTGGCGGCGAAAACCGCGACGGTCGAAGTGATCGCCGAATCGAATGCGGAATCGCCAGCAGGCAGCGGTAAAAAACCGCTCAACCTTGGCAACCTCGGGCGCAGCTCGATTGCCGACATCGTCGTGACCGGCGTCACCGCAGATCCGACGACCCGCACCGTGGGCATCAACTCCGCGGGAGTCCTGCAGGCCGTGTCCGCCGAAGTCCTCCAGGGCTTCGTATCGGTGGACCAGGCCTACGTCGAAGGCGGCACGGAACTCGAATTCTGCAAAAACCCGCTGGCGGCGCCGGAAGGATGCGCAAAACAGTCTGAAAAAGACGAAGCGAAAGCGCTCGCGCAGAAAAATGGCGCCGAAGTCGCCAAAAACAAAATTAGTGCCGGCGAAGCACTCGGCGTCTTCTCCTTCGTAGCTCAGGCTCAGTAGCCAAAGCCGAAGAGAGATTCACGGAAAGGGCGGCCTCCGGGCCGCCCTTTTCTTTGCCAAAGAAAGGCCGCCCGGTGGCGGCCTCGGAGCAGGGGAGGTTCGGAGCGCTCAGTCCGAGCTGCCGACCAGGCGCTCGACGCCGGTCTGATCGATCGTCTTGCGCAGGCCGTCGACCAGGTCGATCGCCGGCTCCCAGCCGAGCAGATCGCGGGCACGACCGATGTCGGGCTGGCGCTGCTGAGGATCATCGGTCGGCAGCGCCTCGTAGACGATTTCCGATCGTGAGCCGGTGACCTCGATCACGGCCTTCGCCAGCTCCAGCAGGGTGAACTCGTTGGGGTTGCCGATGTTGACCGGCGTGTGCACGTCCGACTCGGCGAGGGCGACGATGCCGCGGATCAAGTCGTCGACGTAACAGAAGCTGCGCGTCTGGCTGCCGTCGCCGAACACGGTCAGCGGCCGGTCCTGCAGCGCCTGACGGAGGAAGGTCGGGATCGCGCGGCCGTCGTGCGGTCGCATCCGGGGCCCGTAGGTGTTGAAAATGCGGACGATCGCCGTGTCGAGGCCCTGCTGGCGGTGATAAGCCATCGTCAGCGCCTCGGCGTAGCGCTTCGCCTCGTCGTAGACCCCGCGCGGACCGATCGGGTTGACGTGGCCCCAGTACTCCTCGTTCTGCGGGTGCACCTGGGGGTCGCCGTAGACCTCGCTGGTCGAGGCGATCAGAAAGCGAGCGCGCTTGAACTTGGCCACGCCGAGCATGTGATGGGTGCCCTGGGAGCCAACCTTGAGCGTGTGCAGCGGCAGCCGCAGGTAATCGATCGGGCTCGCCGGCGAGGCCAGGTGGTAGATGAAGTCGACGTCCTCCGGGATGTCGACGTAGCTGACGATGTCGACGTTGCGGAACTCGAAAGCGTCGTCCCGCAGGTGGGCGATGTTCTCCAGCGAGCCCGTCTCCAGGTTGTCGATGCAGATCACCCGGTGCCCCTGCCCGAGCAGGTGCTCGCAGAGGTGGGATCCAAGGAAGCCGGCGCCGCCGGTGACCACGCAAGTCGCCATTGCCGCGGATGCTAGCGGGGACGGCAACCGTCGCGCGGAACGGAGAACCGCGGCAATTTCCGAGAATTCGGGACAAATCCGCCCACAAAAGGGGGGAGAGACGGCAAACAGCCGGGACTTTCTCCTGACATTGTTTGCTGTGAAGAAGTCGACCGGGCAGGGGGGGCTTAGTGGTGGATCCGAGCGATCGGGGGGATGAGCGCGTGCCGACGGCAGTCGGGGACGGCCGCGAAGAGGGGCGTCCAGCGCTGGACGAGGCCCGGCGCAAGCGGGCGGCGATCGAGACCTACGCCCGTCACGAGGCGACCCTCCGCCGCGCCGCCCGTCGCTACTCGATCTGCGCCGACGACGCCGAAGACGCGCTGCAGCGGGCGCTGGAGATCCTGCTGAGAAAAGCCCCGTCCGAGGATCCGCGGGAACTGATCAAGTGGACCCAGACGGTTGTCAAGCACGAGGCGCTCGCGATCCGCCGCGAGCGCGAGCGGATCCTCGCCGGGCCGGCGGCGCGCCAGCCCGACCCCGACGCCGAGGACTGGGTGGCGTTGATCCCAAGCCGAGCCGACGGCCCGCCTGAGCGAGCCGAGCGGCGCGAGGCGGTCAGCCGCAGCCGCGAGGCATTGCAGTCGCTGAAGCCGCAGGAGCTGCGAGCGCTGACCCTCCTTGCCGAGGGCTACTCCTACCGCGAGATTGGCGAGATCACCGGTTACTCGGCGACGAAAATCAACCGCTGCCTGGCCGAGGGCCGCGAGCGGTTCCGTCGCTTCGTCGCCCGCAGCGAGGGGGGCGAGCGCTGTGCCGAGATGCGGCCACTGCTCTCCGCCTTCTGTGACGGCGAGGCGAGCGCCGAGGAGGCCACGCAGCTACGCGAGCACCTGCGCGCCTGCGGGCAGTGCCGGGCAACGTTGCGCGCCTATCGGGCGGCACCGGCCGCCGCGGCAGCCCTGGCCCCAGCGCTGCCGGTCGGCCGCTCGCTGCTCGACCGCGCCCACGAAGCCGTCGCCGGCCTGGCGGCCCGCTTCAACGGTGGCGCCAGTACCGACTCAGCGCTGACCCAAATCGCCAATGCCGGGGGCACCCGCGGTGCCGGGATGGCAGCGCTCGCGAAGCTGGCTGCCGTCTGCGCCGGAACCGTCGGTGGCGCTGCGGCCTGCGTTGCCACCGGGGTCGTCCCGGTCCCGCTCGAGATCGCCGCCGACCACTCGGCACCGCCGGGGCTGGAGCGGACGGCCACCGAAACTGCAGCCGAAGAACCGGCTCCACCAAGCGTCGAATACGAACCGGCGGCGCCACCGTCCTCCGCCGCGGAGGAAGATCCCGTCTCTAAAGCGGAGACGAAGAAGCCAGACCAGACGGCTGTCGCCGCGCTCCCGCCCGAAACGTCGAGCGGCGCCGTCGAATACACGCCCCCGCCGCCGGCGGCCGAAACCGCGCCGCCACCGGCGCCGGGCGGGTCATCGAGCGGCAGCGCCGCCGGAGAGTTCGGGCCATGAAACAGCGACTCGTGCGCTTCTGGAGTCTGGCCGCGCTGATCGCAGCGGCGCTCGGTACCGGCTCCGAGGCGAAGGCCGCTCCGGTCCTGGGCGCCAGCGTGGTCGGCTTGGCGCCGACCAGCGGCTATGGGACCTGGACCGCCACCAACGAGTTCCGGATTTCCTGGAACCTGATCCCGGTCGGCGGTGGGCTGCCACCGGACCATCTCGCCTACCGGTTTCGCGACTCGGCTGGTCAGCCCGTCGGCCCCGAGTACCGGGTCACCGAACTGTCGCTGCGCGAATTGACCGCCGGGATCCCCCGGCCACCGGGGTCCGAACCAGTGCCGGCCGGCGCTTACGGCTTCGAGCTCTGGCTCGAAAGCGGGCTCGTCGCAGGCGCTCGCTCCTCCACCACCCTGTACTTCGACGACACTCGGCCGCCCCCACCCGGGCTCGACGCCCCCGAAGAATGGCTGCGGGAGGGCAGCACCGCCGAGCTGCGGATCGGGCGGCCGGAGGGACCGCTACCGCCCTCGGGCATCGCCGGCTACGCGGTAGAGCTCGACCACGGCTCCGGCGGCGGACCCTGTGGCGACCGCGGTCGCTGCACCCCGCAGGACGTCGACCTCAGCGGCGAAAGCGGCGGCACCATCTCGGTCGGTCCGCTGACGGAGCAGGTCAACGTGGCTCGTGTCTCAACCGTCTCCGGTACGGGGATGGCCTCGACGCGGGAGGGGGAAGCCGAGCTCAAGGTCGACGGCACGCCGCCCTTGGTCGCCATCGAGCAGGTACCGGGGGGCTGGTCGGGCGGCGCGGTGCCGCTCACCGCCAGAGCCGTCGACACGCTCTCGGGGATGTCGGGCGGCGGTCCTGCCGGCCCACTGACCGCGATCGCGATCGACGGCGCGATCGCAACGGTCGCCGCCGGCGATTCGGCGAGCGCGGTCGTCCACGGCGAGGGCGTGCACGAGATCGCCGCCTATGCGCGCGACGCGGTCGGCAACTTCAGCGCCGGCGGCGGCGATTCGAGTCCGCCGACCCTGGCGCAAGTCCGCATCGACGAATCCGTGCCGCGGGTTTCCTTCACGGCGTACCGGGATCCGGCCGAACCGGAGCGGATCGCTGCCGCCGTCAGCGATCCGCTGTCTGGTCCCGACCCCGAACGAGGCTCGATCGCGCTGCGACCCGCGGGCAGCCCCCAGCCGTTCGAGGCGATCGCGACCAAGGTCGCCCCCGGCACCATGACCGCGGTCTGGGACTCGGACTCCTATCCGCCCGGTCGCTACGAATTCCGGGCGATCGGTTACGACCAGGCGGGCAACCGGGCCGCCACCCTGCTGCGAGACGACGGCGCACCGTTGGTGCTCGAGAACCCACTAAAGACGCCGACGGCCCTCGCGCTCGGGTTCGGTGGCCGTCAGCTCGTCTGGCACCGCTGCCGACGCTCGGGCGACGAACGGCGTTGCCGGCGGCAGGTAATCGAGGACTTCGAGAGGCGGCCGGGATCGCGGCTCGTCCCCTCCGGACGTGGCGTTCCCGTCGGCGGCAGGCTAACCGGCGCCGGCGGCCTACCGCTGGCGAACCTGCCGGTACAGGTGACGGAGACGTTCGACGCCGGTGGCGCCCCCGCCGCGCGGCAGACGACCGCGCTGACCGGCGCCGACGGAGTCTTTTTCGTTCACCTGCCGCCAGGACCGAGTCGGCGGATCGAAGTCGCCTTTGCCGGCAATCGCGTCCTCACCCGCAGCGGTGGCCGGGCCCTGCGCCTTGGCGTCCGCGCCGCAGTGAAGCTGCGATCTTCGTCAGCCGCCGCCGACATCGGCGGTGCACCAGTCGTCTTCAGCGGCGCCGTCGGCCACCAGGACGCGGCGATCCCGACCACGGGCCTGCCGGTCGAACTCCAGTTCCGCCTGCCGGGGATGGCCTGGAGCGAGTTCCGCACCGTGCAGACCGGTGCCGATGGCCGCTTTCGCTATGCGTACGAGTTCAGCGACGACGATAGTCGCGGCGTCCGTTTCCAGTTCCGCGCTCACCTCGCCGCCCAGCCGGGCTGGCCGTTCGAGCCCGGCACCTCACGCCCGATCGCCGTCACCGGGCGCTGAAACGACGACCGCCCCGGGGTCACCGGGGCGGTCGGTACTACGGAGTGGGTGCGGCTAACTAACGAATCGCGGCGATCTGATCCGTAACGGTTCCGACGAGATCTTGGGCACGCGAGCTCTGCTCGTCGATCGCGCGGCGGACGCGTTTCTCGACCTCGTTGCGATTGCGTTTGATCGAGCTCTCGACCGAACGCTGGCGTTTGCGCGCCTCGCGCTCGACGCGGTTTCGCGTCTTGCGAGCTTCGGTGGTCGCCTTGCGGCGGGCGCTGGTGCCACGGCGCTCGGTCCGTTTCAGGGAGCGGGTGAGCTGGCTGCGGTACGCCTTGATCTTTTTCTCGGCGCTGTTGCGAGCGGTCCACGGTTCGACCAGCTCGGAGACGCGGTCGCTGACCGAGAGAACGACGCCGACGGGGAGGTCGACAGCGGCCTCGGCGACGACAAGAGCCTGGTTCTTCTCGGCGACGGCGGCTCGCTGGGTCGCGCTCGCGGTAGCGGCGGCCGATTTTTTGGCTTCGGTCCTCGCGCGTTTGGCCTGAGTTTTCGCTTTGCTGGCTTTACTGGTTTTTTTCGGCTGGGTCGGCATAAAAGTAGGTAATCCCTTCGAGTATCAGTTTGTCTGCCTCGGGCGTTCCGAGAGCTTAGCGAACATATGTTCCTCACGAACACACGTTCTTAAACCCTCCACCCGAAGGGGTTACACGGCTCTCGAATCAAGCGACTCAGCCGGCGCGCTGGGCGGCGAGCACGGTGGTCAGTGGCCCCTCGGCGCAGCCGGCGGCCATCGGATAGCGAGCTTCGAGATCGAGCGGCGCCGACTCCAACCGGAGCTCTCCGAAGGCGACCGCGCCGCCCGCCTCGCGGACGATCAACTGCGCCGCCGCGGCATCGACCGAGCGACATGGGCGCAGGCTCAGCATCGCGTCGAAGCGGCCGGCGGCGACATAGGCGGCGGTGATCGCAATCGAGCCGACCACCCGCAGCCGATAGGCCTTGCCCTCCAACGCCACCAGTGCCGGCTGGGTCCATTGCGGCTCCGCTGACTCGAGCCCGACGACCTCGAGCTTCTCGGTCTCAGCCGCAACCCGTGCCGGAGATCCGCCAAGGCTGGCGCCCTCGCCGTGGACGGCGACGAACTCCTCGTCGGCGCCGAAGTCGTGGACGAAGCCGAACTCGACATCGGCCATCGAGGACCCAGAGGCGACAGCGATGCTGAGGCTGTGAGAGGGGATCGTGCGGCGCGCGTTGAGCGAGCCGTCGATCGGGTCGATCACGACCCGGACCTCCCCCCCGTCGCCGAACGAAACCTCGCCCCGCTCCTCAGAGACGGCGACGAAGGAGGCGCCCTGCGTCGCCAGCGTCTCAAGCTCGGCGAAGACCACGTCCTCGCAGCGGCGGTCGATCACAAGCGTGTGGTCGCCGCCCTCGCCGACGCCCTCGTAGACGGTCCGTTCCTCGCTGCTCGCGGTCGTCGCGAAGATCTCGCGCTGGGCGGCGACGATGCGGCGGCAGATTCCCAGCCAGTCTGCGGAGAAAACGTCCATCGCCGGGATGCTAGTGCCGTGACCGGTGGGGTTTGCCCGGCTCCGGCGCAGTCATCGTCGTGACTGGCGAGGACGCAGGCCCGAAGGCGTGGCGGCGCCACGCCGAGTGGTCGAGGACGCCGCCAGGCGCGACGAGGGCAAGCCAGAGCCAGCAAACTCCGCGGGTCACGGCACTTAGCGAGCGACCGGGCGCGCTAGCGTTGGGTCGATGCTTGAGGACCCGATCAGCTCGCCGTCACGGGACGACATGCGCGAGCGCGCGGTCGCGCATGTCGAGGGCGCCCTGCTGGTCCGCGGCGCCGCCGGCACCGGCAAGACCGAGCTGCTCGCCCGCCGCCTCGCCCGGCTCGCCAGCAAGGGCGTCGGGGTCGAACAGGTGCTGGTGATCGGCTCCACGCGGGCGACGGCCCGGCGGCTGCGCGAACGCTCCGAGGCCCTGCTCGACGGACCCTTCGAGGAGCTCTGGATCGGCAGCTGGGAGACGCTCGGCGAGCGCCTGCTGCGTGAGCACGCCGAGGCCGCCGGCCTCGATCCCTTCTTCGACGTCCTCGGCCCGGCCGAGCGGCTGGCGATGCTGCTCGACCGCCTCGACGAGCTGCCGCTGCGCCGCCACGAGATTCGCGGCAACCCGGCCGGGTTGCTGGCCCGACTGTTGTCGCGGATCGACGCCCTCAAGGCTGACCGGATCGGCCCCACCAGCCTCGCCGAGCGTTTCCGCGCAGCCGAGGGCGAGGGCGCCGATGAGGCCGACCGCGAGGAGCTGCAGCGGGAGCTCGAGTTCGCCGAGCTCTACACCGCCCACGACCGCATCCTGTCTGAGTCCGGCAGCCTCGACCGCGGCGACGTCTTCCTCGCCCTCGACTGCCTCTTCGTCGAGCGGCCCGACGTCCGCCGCCAGGTCGCCAAGCGCTTCCAGCACCTGATGGTCGACGAGCTGGAGGAGACGACCTGCGCCCAGCGGGTCCTGCTGGAGGCGCTCGCCGCCGACAACCCGAACCAGCTCTTCGCGCTCGAGGGCGCCGGCCCGGCCGCAGCCTGGTTCCGCGAGGTCCACCCAACGGCGGAGGAGATCGAGCTCGAGCACCGCTTCCGGGCACCGGAGCTGCGCTTCTGGAGCTGTGGCAACGAGCGCGCGCAGGCCCAGGCAGTGGCGCGTGAGGTCGAGCATCACCTCGCCGGCGGCGCCGACCCGGAGTCGATCTGCGTCCTCGTCGCCGATCCGGTCCACGACGGCGGCGCCGTCACCGCGGCGATGGAGGAGCGCGGGATCCCCTTCCACCTCTCCGGGCCGGCGGCCCTGTTCCAGCGACCCGAGGTGCGCGACGCGATCGCCTGGCTGCGGGTCCTGGCCGACCCCGACGACTCCGCCGCGGCAGCGCGGGCGCTGACCAGGCCGCCGGTGGAACTACGCTCCGGCGACCTGGCGCGGCTGACGACGATCGCCCGTCGCCGCAAGACCGACATGGTCGCCGGCTGCGAAGCGGCGCTCGACAGCCCCCAGTTCCAGCCCGAGGCGCGGGAGCGGATCCAGTCCTTCCTCAAGCTCTACGGCACGGCCGCCGCCGTGATGGAGGAGCGCCGCGCCGACGTCTTCGTCCGGCGCCTGATCGAGGCGGTAGGGCTGCGGCGGCAGCGCCTCTTCGCCGCCCAGCCCGAGGTCGCCGAGCGCCTGCTCGGCCTCTCGCGCTTGGCCGAGCTGGCGACCGCTTGGGCGCGGCGCGAGCCGCACGGCTCGACCCGCGGCTTCGTCGCCTACCTCAGCGCCGTCGCCGAGGCCGGGGTCGAACCGGCCGGCGGCGAGGAGCCCCGCTCGCCCGGATCGGTCCAGGGGATGGCGATCGACGCGGTCAAGGGGATCGGCTTCGACCACGTCTTCGTGCTCGGGATGGAGGCCGAGCACGACTGGGCGCGAATCGGGTGGCCGGCGCGCAGCGGCCTCGTCTTCTCGCGCCTGCGTCGCGGCGAGGAGGGTGAGGCGCGCCCGTCTCCCTACTACGAGCAGGCGCTGGCGCTCGCCGGCGCGATCGAGGAAGAGCACGAAGAGGAGCTGTTCGGGCCGGCCGAGGGTCTGCACGCGACCTACCGGGCGCTGCGCGAGAAAGTGCTCGAGGCCTCCTGGCGGGCCGGGCGCGAGCTTTCCGAGCCGCGGCTCGACACGGCGATCGACGTCAACCGGGCGATCGCCCGCTACCTCGAGCTGCTGAAGCTGGCGGCGCTTGCCCAGCGTCCCGGCGACGAGCCGACGGTGGAGGCGATTGAGGCGGTCAACGGGCTGCTGCGCCAGGTGGCGACGCCCGAGCAGCAGGCCGAGCTCGACGCTTCCTCGCTCGACGCCTACCTGCTCGACTCCGAAAGTGAGCGAGGCCGGCGTCTGGAGCTGATCGCCGCTCGCGAGGAGCCCTCGCTGGAGGCCTTCCTGCCGCGTCGCGGCGACGGCATGCTGAGCCTCTCAGCCTCCGACCTCAGTCTCTACCTCACCTGCCCGCTCAAGTACAAGTTCGCGCGCGTTTTCGGGATCCCGCAGGAACCGACGATCAACCAGCGCTTCGGGATCCTCTTCCACAACGTGCTCGAGCGCTTCCACAAGGAACCGCCCGAGGCCGACGAGGACGGGCTGCGGCGGCTGACGCGGTTGTTCGAGACCGGCTGGCACCGGACCGGCTTCGGTTCCACCGACGACGAGCTCCAGTACCGCGACCGTGGCCGCGAGGCGCTGCGGCTCTACTGGGAGCGCGAGCGGGACGCCGAGGGCGAACCGGTCTGGCTTGAGAAGAAGTTCGACTTCAAGGTCGGCGAGCACCACGTCCGCGGCCGTGTCGACCGTGTCGACCGCCTGCCCGACGGGGACTTCGAGCTGATCGACTACAAGACCGGCGAACGCAAGACCGCGGCCGAGCTGGAGAACGACCTGCAGCTGGCTCTCTACCGGCTCGCCGCCCGCGAGGCCTGGGACGTCGAGGCCTCTATCGGCAGCTACTACTACGTGCTCGACGGCGACAAGGTCGCCGCCCCGACCAAGCCCGACGACGCCGAGCGAGTCGAGCGCACCGTGCTCCAAGTCGGCGAGGGCGTCATCTCTCAGGACTTCGAGCCGCGCCCGTCACCGACGGTCTGCTCCTGGTGCGACTACAAGCTGATCTGCCCAGCGGCCGAAACCTAGGCCGCCCGCCGCTCCGGCCGCAGCCGAAAGCTGGGCGCTACGTGTTGTTGCCTTTTTGGCGCAGGAAGCGCTGGAACTCGCGGGCGATCGAGTCGGCCGAAGGCAGCTCCGCTCCCTCTCCGGCCAGGAGGTCGACCTGTTCGGCCTCGATCCGCGAGACCAACTCCTCGATCTCCGGGTTGGCGGCGACGGCGCGTCCGATCTGCTCCTCGTAGTCGGCGGTTTCCTCCTCCAGGTCGGAAGCCTCGACCGCGATCCCGGTCAGGCCCTCGAGCCGGCGCAGCAGCGCCAGGGCCGCCTTCGGGTTGGGAACGGCGGCGACGTAGTGCGGCACCGCCGCCCACAGCGAGGCCGACTCGATTCCGGTCTGACCGAAGGTGTCGTGGATGACGCCGGTAATCCCGGTCGGGCCTTCGTAGTTCGAGCGCTCGAGCTCGAGCTCTTCGACCAGGTCCTGGCTCGAGGCGAGACCGGTGATCGGAACCGGCAGCGTGTGCGAGACCTCGGCGATCAGCGCGCCAAGGGTGACGAGCATCTCTACCCCGAGCGCGTCGGCAGCGGTCGCGACCGTCTCCGAGAAGGTCCGCCAGCGCATGTTGGGCTCGGTCCCGTCGAGCAGGACGAGGTCGCGATCGGCGGTCGGCACTTGAATCGCAATCAGAGTGTTCTCCGGCCAGTCGATCCGCCGCGTCAGCCCATCCTCGAGGCTGATCGTCGGCCGCGTCGACTGGAAGTCGAAGTACTCCTCGGGGTCGATCCGGGCGATCGGCTCGCCATCGAGGGAGCTGGAGATCGTCGTCACCGCCGTCGAAGCGGCCGCCGCAGCGTCGTTCCAGCCACGAAAGGCACAGACCAACACCGGGGATCTGAGATTCGGTAGATCGCCTTCCCAGGTGAGTGAATCCACACTTTGAGCGTAGACGATGGGAGTTGGCAGGCTGGAGCTAGGGCTGCTCGGGCGGGGCCTGTTCGTGCCAGCCTAGGGCTCCCTCGAGCTGGGCCGCCAGCGAGAGCAAGATCGCCTCCGACTCAGCCGGGGCGACGAACTGGGCGCCGATCGGGAGCCCGGCAGCGGTGAACCCGGCGGGGACGCTGATCGCCGGCCAGCCGACCACGTTCCAGGGCCAGGCGAAGGGACAGGCGGCACTGGCGGCGGTGCTGGTCGCCCAGTAGCCCTTGTCGCGAAGCTCCCCGATCGCCGGCGGCGGCTTGGCCGTGGTCGGCGTCAGGACCAGATCGACCTGGTTGAAGATCGCGCCGATGCGGCGCCGGAAGGGCACCTCGGCTGCGCGAGCGGCGCCCAGCGGCAAACCACTCAGCAGGCGGCCGAAGCGGGCGTGGGTGACGGTCCGCGGTTCGAGGCGGGAGCGGTCGATCTCCCGCTCCCGCAGCCAGGCATCGACCGCCGACATGCCGCGGGGGATCAGCGCCGCGCCGACCAGGCCGTAGTCAGGGTCGCGTTCCTCGACCTCGTGGCCGAGCTCGGTCAGGGTCGTCGCCATCCGCTCGACCGCAACGCGATGCTCGGAATCGACCTTGCCGGGAGCACCCGTCGGAGTGGCGAACGAGAGGGCAATGCGAAGCCGTTGGGGCGGGCGAGAGGCGGCGTCGGCGAAGGGCTCGTTTGGCGGCGTCACGCGGTGGCGGTCCGCCGGGACGTTGCCGGCCAGGACATCGAGCAGGAGCGCCGCGTCCTCGACGTTGCGAGTCAGCGGGCCGTAGCAGCTGAGCCCATTGAAGGCCTCGGCGTCAGGCCAGGTCGAAACCCTGCCCCGCTGCGGTTTGAGGCCGACGAGGTTGGTCCAAGCCGCTGGGATGCGAACCGAGCCGGCGCCGTCGGATCCCATCGCCCCGGCGACGATGCCGGCGGCGACCGCCGCCGCCGCGCCGCCGCTGGAGCCTCCCGGCGTGTGCCCGTGGTTCCAGGGGTTGCGGGTCTCGCCGAAGGCACGGGTCTCGGAGAAGTGCCACTGGCCAACCTCGGGCGCATTGGTCTTGCCGACCACGATCGCGCCGGCCGCCCGCAGGCGGCGAACCGCCTCGGCATCGCGGATCGCGACCCGCTCAACCCCGTCGCAGCCGAACGGGCTGGTCTCGCCGGCAAGGTCGACGTCGTCCTTGATCGCTACCGGCACGCCGAGCAGCGGCGCCCACCCGCCGCTGCTCAGCTGCCGGTCCGCTTCCTCGGCCTCGGCCAGCGCGGCATCCCCCCGGACGACGCGGAACGCGTTGAGGGTCGGCTGCGTCTCGCCAATTCGTCGCAGCGACTCCTCGACCAGCTCCTGAGAGCTGATATCGCCTTCCGCAAGCGCCCGAGCCTGCGCGCCGAGACCGTCGATGGTCGCGGTCTTCATGGTCTGTTGACCAGAAGTTCAATAAGGCTCGCAGTCATACCAGCTATTGAATAGAGGGTCAATAGGTCTTAGCCTCAAGCCCGATGCCAGCGCCGAAGCGTGGTCGGATGAGCACCGACGATCGCCGCGAGCATCTGCTCGCTATCGGTTCCCAGCTGCTCGGCCAACAGCCGCACGGCAAGGTCTCGATCGAGGAGATAGCCGAGGCGGCCGGAGTCTCAAAAGGCCTGCTCTACCACTACTTCCCGACTAAGAAGGACTTCATCCTCGCCTCGCTCGCGCGTGGGCAGAAGCAGCTGGGAGAGCTGCTGACGGCGGTCCCCGGCCTGCCCGCCGCGATGCAGATCCGGGACGGCCTCGAACGCTTCCTCGTCTTCGTCGAAGAGCACGAAGCCGCCTACTCGGCGATCTTCCGCAGCCGTGGCGGTGGCGACCGCGAGATCCAGGCGGCGCTCGACCAGGGGCGAGAGGAACGGCTGGAGGCAGTCGTCGACTCGATGATCGGCTGGGACGGCGCCGGGGCGCCGCTCGAGCGCACGCCCCAGCTCGAGACCGCGATGCAGGGCTGGTTCTTCTTCGTCGAGGGCGCGGTGCTGCGCTGGCTTGACCGCAGGGACCTGGAGCGCGAGCAACTGCGCCAGCTGCTCGAACTGGCGCTGCTCGGCTCGCTGCAGGCGGCCGCTGCTATCGCTTCGACTCAACCCGCGACGCCCGACGCACCAGCTGTGCAGCCATGAACAGGGCAAGGGCCGCGAAGGTCAGCTGGAGGGCGCGTTCGGAGACGTTGTTGGCGATCGCCACCCCAGCCAGGACGCCGAATGGCGAGAGCAGCGCGATCACCATCGCCTCGCGGATCCGGACGTTGCCGTAGCCGTTCTGGCGGATCGCCCCGACCAGGGCGACGATCACGATCATCAACAGCGAGGTCGACTCCGCCTCGACCTGGCTGAGGCCAAGGAAGATCGTCAGCGCCGGCACGAAGAGGACACCGCCGCCGACCCCGACCAGTCCGCCCGCAAGGCCCCCCGCGACGGCGATCAGCACCGCCAGGACCTCGTTCATTTGAGGATCAGCTCGATCGCGATCCCTACCAACAGCAGGGCGAACAGGTAGGAGACCGCGCGCTGCGGAATCCGCTGCTGGATCGCGGTGCCGAGGACGACACCAAGGATCGCCGGAACTGCCAGCAGCAGGCCAGTGACGACGTGGACGTTGCCGTAGATCCCGCCCTGCAAGAGGGCGCCGAGCATGCCGATGATCACGATCGCCGCCAGGCTGGTGCCGGTCGCGAGGCGCTCGCCGTAGGCGAACCAGAAGATCAGCAGCGGCACGATCACGGTGCCGCCGCCAACCCCAAAAAGGCCGCTGAAGAGCCCGGCCAGGCTGCCGATCACCGCCAGGCGCAACAGGTCGCCGCGGTCCATCCCGCGGGTCAGCTCGGACATCAAGCCGCGATACTAAATCCCGTGCCGCGCGAATCAGAGCCTGGGGAGGCAGCCTGGGAGGCCGTGCTGGGCCCGCTCCGCGACGCTCCCGCGAAGGCGGCGATCCTGACCGACGTCGACGGCACCCTCGCTCCGATCACCGAACGGGCCGAGGAAACGGCGGTCCCGGCGCCGGCGCGCGCGGCGCTGGAAGCGCTCAGCGAGCGCTTCGGCCTGGTCGGCTGCGTCTCCGGCCGCCAGGCGGAGGAGGCACGACGGCTGGTCGGGCTCGACCAGCTCGCCTACGCCGGCAACCACGGCCTCGAGCTGCTGCTGCCGGGCGAGGAGACGGTCCGCTCCGACCCCTCGCTGGCCGGGCGCGAGCACGACGCGGCGGAGTTCCTCGCCGGTCTCGACGCCGGCGAGCTCGACGGCGCCGGCCTGCGGATCGAGGACAAGGGGGCGATCCAGGCCCTGCACTGGCGCGGTGCCGACGACGAGGCGGGCGCCGAGGCCCGCGCCCGCGAGATCGCGATCGAGGCCGGCCAGACGGGGCTCGATCCCCACTGGGGACGCAAGGTGCTGGAGCTGCGCCCCGTCGGTGGTGGCGGCAAGGGCGTCGCGGTGGCTTCGCTACTGGCGAGCGACGGCCTCGACCGCGCCGTCTACGCCGGCGACGACCGCACCGACCTCGACGCCTTCCGCCGGCTCGAGGAGCTGCGCCGTGAGGGCGAGCTGGTGGCGGCAGTCCGGGTCGGCGTCCTCTCCCCCGAGGGCCCGGCCGAGCTGACCGAGGAGTCCGACCTCGAGGTCGGCGGTCCTTCCGGTTGGCTGGCGATCCTCGAGTGGCTGGCGCGGTAGCGATGCCCTACACCGACCTGCTCCGACTGACCGTCTTCGTCACCGGCGCCGAGGCAACGGCGCTGGGCGCGGTCACGGCGATTGGCGCCAACCGCGAAGACGACGCCACCGTGGTCCTGATCGCCGCCGGCTGGTGGCTCGTCTCGCTCCTGATCGGGCTCTACCTGGGCCGCCCGTCCCGCGCCGCGGAGGATGTCCGCGACCCGCTGGCGCGGGCCAAAACCGCCACCTCGCTCCCGTCCGAGACTCCCACCCGGATCGCGATCGGCCGGCTCTGGCCGATCGGCCTGACCGCGATCGTCGCCGGTGGACTCGGCCTCTTTCTCCCGGGCGTCGCCGTGATCGGCGCCGGCTACGCCTTGATCGTCTCGCTTGCCTGGCACACCCGCGAGGCGGCGGTGCTGGCGATCGAGCAGCGCGACGGCGTCAAGTTCTACGTCGTCCCCAGCTCGGCCCTGAGCCCGATCGAACTGGTGCGGTCGCCGGGTCTGCGCAGCGCCCCCCGCGGCTCGGCCTACTGAGCGCCGCTGGCGACATTGTGGCCCCTACAGGGGCCCAAAAAGCGCCAACGCGTCAGAGCAGCTTCTTGAACTCCGACCACGGTTTCGTGTTGGCGACGTCGGCTTTGGTCAGCCAGGCGCGGCGGGCGGTGGCGACGGCGTATTGCATGTTGTCGAGGGTGTCGATGCCGTGGGCGTCGGTGTTGAGGACGATCGTCGCGCCGGCGTCGACAGCGAGGCGAGCATGGCGGTCGGAGAGGTCGCGGCGGTTGGGGTTGCCGTTGATCTCCAGCATCGTGCCGGTGCGGGCGGCCGCCTCGGCGACGGCCTCGACATCGATCCCGTAGGGCTCACGGCGGCCGATCAGGCGGCCGGTGAGGTGGCCGATGCAGTCGACGTCCGGGTTCTCGATCGCCGCCAGCACCCGCGCGGTCATCTCCGCCGCCGAGATCGCGAACGAGGTGTGGACGCTGGCGACGACCCAGTCGAGCGCCGCGACCAGGTCGTCCGGGTAGTCGAGGGCGCCGTCGAGGCCGATGTTGATCTCCGAGCCGGCGAGCAGGCGGAAGCCCCTTCCCCCTTTCCCGGGGCCCTTGTTCCACGCCCGGATTTCCTCGATCCGCTCCCAGAGGCGCTCGTCGGTGACGTGGTCGCCGAAGCCGTGGCTGGCGGAGTGGTCGGTGATCGCCATGTAGGCGTAGCCGCGGGCGCGGCCGGCCTCGGCCATCTCCTCGAGCGTGTTGCGGCCATCGGAGAGAGTCGTGTGCGAGTGCAGGTCGCCCTTGATGTCGCCGAGCTCGATCAGGTCCGGCAGCTTCCCTTCGCGCGCGGCCTTCAGCTCGCCACGGCCCTCGCGCAACTCGGGCTCGATGTAGGCGTAACCGAGCCGCTCGTAGACGGCCTCCTCGCTCTCGCAGAGGGTCACCTCGCCGCTCTCGGTCTCGGTGACTCCGTGCTCGGAGACCGAGAGCCCGCGCGCCACTGCCTCTTCGCGCAGCGCCACGTTGTGGGCCTTGGAGCCGGTGAAGTGCTGGAGGAGGTTGCCGAAGGCGGCCGGGGGGACGATCCGCAGGTCGACCTGAACCCCGTTGTGGGTCTGGGCGCGAACGCCGTTGGGGCCGGGGGTGCCGGCGGCGGCAATCAGCGGATGGGCCGCGAGGTGCTCGGAGAGCGCCGTGGGCTCCTCGGCGGTGGCGATCACGTCGATGTCCTTGCAGGTCTCGGCCCAGCGCCGGGCCGAGCCGGCAACCTCGACCCGGTTGGCGGCCGGGTGCTCGCGCAGCGCCGCCGCCAGCTCCTCGGCGATCGGGCGTACCTTCGAGAGCAGCATCCGCCCGCGCTCTTCGCCATCGTCGCCGAGGTTGGCGAGGCGCTCGAGCACGTTCTCCTCGACCTTCGGCCCGAGCCCTTTGAGGTCGCGGATCTTCTCCTCTTCGGCAGCCTCGCGGAGATCGTCGATCGTTGCCACGCCAAGCTCGTCGAAGAGGCGGCGGGCGGTTTTGGCGCCGAGACCGGGGACGCGGGTGACCTCGATCAGGCTCGGCGGGAACTTCGCCTTCAGCTTCGCCGCGGCCGGGATCTCCCCGGTCTCGATCAAGGCGTCGATCTTTTCCGCCAGCGTCTTGCCGACCCCGGGTATCTCGGTCGCCCGCCCCCGGGCCGCCAGCTCCGCAACCGAGACCGGGCTCTCGCGGATCGCGGTGGCGGCGGTGCCGTAGGCGAGGACGCGGTATTTGACGGCGCCATCGAGCTCATAGAGGACGCCCAGCTCGTCCAGCGCGGCGGCGATTTCGGCGTTGTTCACAGCTGCAATTTAAAGACCGCGAATAGCATCGACCCGATGGCCGCTCCCGAACCCGGCGCCCCCTGGCTGGTGCTCCCGACTTACAACGAGGCTGAGAACGTCGAACCGTTCGTCGCCGCCGTGCTCGGCAACCTGCCCGCCGGCGCCCAGATCCTGATCGTCGACGACAACTCCCCCGACGGCACCGGCGCCCGCGCCGAGGCGCTGGCGGAGCGCCACGGCAACGTCGCCGTCCTCCACCGCCCCCACAAGGAAGGGATCGGCCCCGCCTATGTCGCCGGCTTCCGCCACGCCCTCGCCGGCGGCGCCGGCCTCGTGCTCGAGATGGACTCCGACTTCTCCCACGACCCGGCCTACCTGCCGCGGCTCTTGGACGCAGCCAAGCGCGCCGACCTCGTGCTCGGCTCCCGCTACGTCGCCGGCGGCGGCATCAGCGACTGGGGGGCGCTGCGGCGGGCGATCAGCCGCGGCGGCAGCACCTACGCCCGGCTCGTGCTCGGAGTCGACGTCCGCGACCTGACCGGCGGCTTCAAGTGCTTCCGGCGTGAGGTGCTGGAGGCGATCGACCTCGACTCGGTCCAGGCCCGCGGCTACGCCTTCCAGGTCGAGATGACCTACCGCGCGATCCGCCAGGGCTTCGAGGTGATCGAGGTGCCGATCGTGTTTCGGGATCGCCGCGCCGGGAATTCCAAGATGGACCGCTCGATCGTGGCCGAGGCCGCCTGGCAGGTGCCCCGCTTGCGATTCGCCTCGGGAGGGCGCCGGAGCACCCGGGCAGGGGCTGGACAGGTAGTGGGTCAGTTTGAATCGAGGCGCTGAGTCCCCTAGGTTCAGCGCCGCAAATCGATCAAACGGCCGGGGCGCGGCGGTAACCGCCCCCGGCCTGGCACCGAAAGGCGGAACCTTCCGATGCAGGCGAATCCTAGGCTGCGCGCGCCGCGCGATGAAGAAATGGCCGAGCGAGCCATCCTCGCCCTGGTCTTGGCGGTGCATCCGCACTACCGCACGACCCCCGAACTGAGCCGCGAATTCGGCGGCAAACGGGTCGTCAAACGAGCCGTCACCAACCTCGTCAGCTACGGCCTCATCACGACCCACGGCAATACGCTGCTTCTGACGTCGCCCGCGTTCCATTGCCACCGGCTGGATGCCTGGTGACGCTGGCCGAGCGGTTCGCCGCCAATCTCAAGCGCGAGCGCCGCAGGGCCGGTCTCTCGCAGGAAGCGCTCGCTGAGCGGGCCGGCATCCATCGCACCGAGGCGAGTCAGTTAGAGCGAGCGCTTCGGCTCCCCCGGCTGGACACGATCGTGAAGCTCAGCGGCGCGCTCGGCGTTTCTCCCCAGGTCTTGCTCAACGGCATGTCCTGGGAGCCTGGAGAGGCGCCGAGAGGGCGCTTTGTCGGCCGCTACGCTGTGGCCGATGGCTAAGCAGTCCAAGAAGCCCGCTGACCTGAACCGGCTTGCGGCGTCGATCGTCGGGGATGCAACTGACGAGACGCCGCAAGAGCCAGAGAGCCAGCAGGTGAGGGCGGGGCGGCTCGGGGGCACGAAGGGCGGCTCAGCTCGGGCAAGCAAGCTGTCCCCGGCGCAGCGTTCCGAGATCGCAAAGAAAGCCGCTCGCACCAGGTGGGATCGCCCCCGCTAGATTCTGCGGTCAGCGATCACGGGTATTGGCTGGAGTTTTGCTCCCGGCGGTTGGTAGGTCCGCGTAATAAAGCGTCCCAGCAAAGGGACAGCAAAGGAATACTTGCCGAGCCGGTTCTTGTAGATCATGCCGCGCTCGGTGAGGCTGGCGAGCATTTGGTTCGCATTGCTTGACGAGAACGCTTTTTCGAGCAGTTTTTTTGCTTCCGCGGCCAGTTCTTGGATCGTGAATTCTTCATCTGCGTGCTTCAAGTGAGCGACAACCCATAGGAGTTCACGCTGCCGATCCGTGATCTTCGCCCAGCGGCCTGCGAAGAAATCCGCATCCAGCTTGTGCTGGATCGCCTCAATTGGGACGCTCTTTTGCTCGTCGTCAGCGTGCTGTCTAATGAAGACGTCGTAGACCTCGCGGCAGATGAACTGGATGAAGTAGGGGTAGCCGGCCGACTCATAGATGATCACGTCGACCGACTCGGGCGTGAGGGTGATAGGACAGACAGCCGCTTCTATCGGTTTCAGGATTGCTTCCCGGCTGTCATCGTGCCCCAGCTTGGAAAGGGTCAGCACGCGGAACATTCGCTCGGCGTAGGTTCGGGCATCGACGAGTTTGGGGAACAGGGTTGGCAACCCTGCGAGCACCAGCATGAACGGGATGCCCTTCTTCTGGATCGACTGAAACACGTCGAGCAGAACTGACAAAGGGAACTGTTCCTTGGCAGCGTGGTCGGAGAGGTTCTGGGCCTCGTCGTACGCGAAAATCACTCGGTGCTGGCCCTGGTTTTTCAGGTGCTGCCAGGCGAATTCGAGCGTCGCCTTGATTTTGTCCGCGGTTAGGCCTGGCGTTTCGTTGAAGACATCGACCAAAGCGGCGTGGGACAAAGGGATCTCGTCTGGACCAGCGGATGCAGCGAAGCCGACCTCTTTGCCGCGGTCTGGATTTGCCATCGTCGCGGACGAGCTGACAAGCGCGAGGTCTGCCAATAACCGCTGAGCAAGGGCGGTCTCGCTGATGCTTGCAGACTCGGATAGATCTGCAGACGCCCAGAGCCAGCCTGCTTCCAGGGCGCGAGGCTTGAAAGTCTCCATTAGAACGGTCTTACCTACCCCGCGAAGACCGGTCAGGACTAGGTTCTCGAGGATTTGATCTTGGCCGAGCAGGCGATCGAATTCCTTGTACTCCGCCTCGCGTCCTGCGAGGTATGGAGGCATGTGGCCTGCCCCTGGCCGGTATGGATTCTTAAACTCCGTTGAATTCATAGCGGATTAGCCTCCTTGCTAAATTTAGTCGCAGAGCTAAATTTAGCAGAAGGTCTTATCCGAGGTTATTCCGTCTGATCGTTCAAGCATAATGGTCAGTATGAACAGGTTGAGCACCGAGAAGCGCGCCCGAATTATTGGCGCTCTCGTCGAGGGCAACAGCATCCGCGCGACCGTGCGCATGACCGGCGCCGCTAAGAACACGATCACGAAACTACTGGTCGATCTTGGCGAAGCCTGCACCGAGTATCAGGACGGCGTGCTGCAAGACCTCCCCTGCAAAGTGGTCGAGGCCGACGAGATCTGGTCGTACTGCTACTCCAAGAACAAAAACGTCCCCGAGCAGTTCAAAGGGACGCCCGGCTACGGCGACGTGTGGACCTTCACCGCCATCTGTGCCGATACGAAGCTGGTGCCATCCTGGATGGTCGGTGAGCGCACCGCTGACGACGCTGAGGTCTTCCTGACCGACCTCGCCTCTCGGATGGCCGGGCGCATCCAGCTATCGACGGACGGGCACAAGATGTACGAATCGACGGTCGGGCTCGCCTTCCGCCATCAGGTCGATTGGGCGCAGATCCACAAGACCAATGCCGCCGGTGGGCCGCCTGGCAAATACAGCCCTGCCGTCTGCACCGGGGCGCATCGGATTCCTCGCAAGGGAGACCCCGACATTGACCGGATCTCAACCAGCTACGTCGAGCGCCAGAACCTGGCGATGCGGATGGGGATGCGGCGCTTCACGCGGCTGACGAATGGCTTCTCGCGCAAAGTTGAGAACCTCGCTCACGCGGTCAGCCTTCACTTTATGTTCTACAACTTCGCCCGCCCCCACAAGACGCTCAAGATGACTCCGGCGATGGCTGCCGGGGTTGCCGATCACCGCTGGAGCCTTGAGGAGATCGCGGGACTGCTGGATTAGGCGAGCAACTGCATGTGGCCGATTTCGTCCGGACTTCGCTGCGCTTCTAGAACCCACGAAAGGAATCCAAGGCTCTGCACCAACTCTGGACGCTCCTCAAGGGTCTGCACCCGATACGGAGCAAGACCATTAGCGAGTGCGGCCACATAGGCGTTGGGATCGTGCCCGTTCCCGCCGAAGCGATCATTCAAGCCATCGAAGGCTGCGATTTCACCCAGCACGTCGATGATCTCCGGATTCCGCTGGATGGCGTCGGACTCCTCCGCGGCCTCTGCTGCAACCTTGCCGATGTACTCGGCTTTGGCAGCCAGTGCCTCCTCCGTCATGGCAGCTCCTTAACGTTGGGTTCGTTCAAGATAGGTACGCCTTCGGTCGTCAACCTAGACCCCGTCCAGCAAGGCCTCAACGTCGGGACGCCGGGCTCGGGCAGCATCTTCCGCAACTTCCTCAAGATGCCGGGTGGGTAGGTGAAGCACTTTGACGATGGCCACCTTCCCAGCGCCGTAGGTTTCCTCTACCCGGTCAAGCGCAGGTAAAGCAATGACCTCGGCGGCGGCCTGATTTAGGCCAAGCTCATCCCAAAGCAGAACGCGAACCTCGTATTCGCCAGTTCCGTCGTCGCCCAGGATCACGTCAGGACGAGATCGCACGATGTGTTCTCCATAGGCGATGTGCGCCCCTTTGTGGGGAGTCTCCGTCGCCGGGGAAGCAGCTTCGTCCCAGTCGATGTAGGTCTCCACGCAGTCGTGGTAACGGCGAGCGGTTTCTGCCGCTGGACCGCCAGAGAGGAAATACTTGCGCAGCGTGCCGGTGAGGTTCGAGAGCGCTATTTCGGGCGTCTCGTTGTGAACCCGCCGAATCGCAGCGTGAGACGCAGAGGAGATCCCGAGGACCACCTTCTCTGCGGGCAGACCGCCCGGAGGGGCCAAGGTGCCCCCACGCGCCAATCTGCAGAAGTCTGCCTGGGGGAGATCCGCCATCCCGGCGGCATCCTATGGAACGTTTGATTTCCCTGCTAGAACGCGAGAGTTTGTATTAGACATCGCCTGCGCGCTACGGTTGGCGCCGTGGGCGCCTGGCTTCCTATCGAATGCCCCGTCGAGGGGGTAGTGGGTCAGTTTCAATTCCAGCCCCATAGCGGGGTCAAGCCGCTGTAGCTTCGCCTGACCGAAGACGAAATGGCGCCCGCGGCGGTGGAACGCCCGGGCGCCTGGCACCAGAAGGACGGACCTTCCGATGCAGGCGAATCCTAAGTGGAGCAGGGCGAGCGACGACGAAAAGACCGAGCGAGCGATCCTCGCCCTGGCCTTCGAGAGCGGCCGCCATCACCGCACTGTGCCCGAACTGGGCCGGGAAATCGGCAGCATGGCAACCACGCGAAGGGCCGTCGCCAACCTCGTCAGCTACGGCCTGATCACCATGCACGGAAACACGCTGCTGGTGACCCCGGCCGCCTACCACTGCCATCGACTGGACAACTGGTGACCGACGTAGCAGCGTGGTTCGGGGGCAACCTGGCCCGCGTGCGGCGTCAGGCGGGAATCTCGCAGGAAGAGTTGGCGGTGATCGCGTCCCTGCACCGGACGGAGATCAGCCAGCTTGAGCGCGGCCTTCGGATTCCTCGGATCGACACGCTGGTCAAGCTCGCTGCCTCGTTGGAAGTTCCGCCCGACGAGTTGCTCGCTGGACTGACCTGGGAGCCCGGCTCCGCCCGTGCGGGCCGCTTCGAGCTACCCGACGAGGACGCTAGCCTCTAATTATGGCCAAGCAGTCGAAGAAGCCTGCCGACTTGAACCGACTGGCGGCGGCGATCGTCGGGGACGCAACCGACGAGACCCCGGAGCAGCCGGAGAGCCAGCAGGCGCGGGCTGGGCGCCTTGGGGGAGCCAAGGGTGGCAAGGCCCGCGCCGAGCGCATGACGGCCAAAGAACGCTCCGCAGCCGCGCGCAAGGCCGCTCGCGCTCGCTGGTCTACTTGACGTCGACCACCGGCACCTTTAAGGCCAAGCGGGTCTGCGGCGGGGGAAAGGCTTTCTCGAAAAGCTCCTCGAACTGCGCTTTGTCGTCTGAGATTCGCAGCAGCGTCGTCACCGTCGAGATCTGACGATCGAGGTGTTTGTTGCCGGTGTCCGACGTGAGGTACTGATGGTGCTTGTGTTTGCGCCTGCCGTTCTCGGTCACCGGGTTCAGCTCGCGTAGCTGGTCGAGGACGCCCGGGGGCAATTGCTCGTAGATGTATTTATTGATGAGCTTCCCCACATAGGGAGTCCGTTTTGCGCTTCCCGGCTTGTAGTCCCACTCTTGGAGCCTGTAGATCTCCCGGAAGAAGTCGTCGGGGAACATCTTGGTCCACGGTCGCAACTCTTCCTGGATGTAGTACTCCAGAATGCGCTGAAGCTCGTCGCGGGCGCGGATCTCTTGGTAACCGGTGGCCTCGTCGACCAGGGCGATGATCCCGAGCTTGGCGAGACTGCGGACAAGCATCTCGCAGGTGTCCGCGACACGGTCCTGGGCCGAGGTGGTTTTTCCGGCCTTGCGCGCCTCCAAGTACACGTCGCAGACCATCGGCAGGATCTCGGCTCGGTAGCCCCAGGCACGGCCGCCGCTCAGCGGGCGGTATGGAATCGCCGCCAGCATCTCCCGCAAGTCGTCGTTGATAAAAGGCTGAAGGTTCTGGGCGGCGAGGAACGGAGGAAGGCCGCTCTCACTCCCCTGACCACCCTTGGCGCTCCTAGCGCGGCCCAGGGTTTTCAGCATCGTCTGCTGCGCGAGGACCCGGCGACCATCGGTAAGGACTGCGCAGCGGATCTCCTGATCCCCGATATCGAGGGCGCCGTCGAGGATGGCGGTCGTAGCGTCGTCGCCCCAGCGAGTGAGCGCGGCATTTCGAGCGATTTCCTGCCGCTCCTCTTTCGTGAGTTTCTTCGCCCTGGCCTTCCCGCCAGTCGACGCCGCCTTTTTGATCCCCTTGTCTCCGTCCCTGCTTGCCATACTGCCTCCTGTCTGCTTATGCTTGCTTGGCAAGCATGCAAGATAGCACGTCGACAAATCGGAGCCAGAAACCGCATATTTCCCTCATCCATGAGGTAAAAGGACGTCGACAAATCCTGCACTTCGCAAGCATGACCCAAGCAAGCATGCATTGGTTCCGTCCGACCGTCTACGCATAATGGTCAACATGAACAGGTTGAGCACCGAGAAGCGTGCCCAGATCATCGGTGCCCTGGTCGAGGGCAACAGCATCCGCGCCACCG
The DNA here is from genome assembly GCA_035472275.1 of Solirubrobacterales bacterium. Classification (GTDB taxonomy): domain Bacteria; phylum Actinomycetota; class Thermoleophilia; order Solirubrobacterales; family 70-9; genus VAYN01. The sequence goes on along the minus strand of DATIPH010000024.1, from coordinate 2,080 downwards.
TGCGGATGACCGGGGCGGCCAAGAACACGATCGTCAAGTTGCTGGCGGATCTCGGCGAAGCCTGCGCCGAGTACCAGGACGGGGTATTTCAGGATCTCCCCTGCGAGGTCATCGAGGCCGACGAGATCTGGAGCTTCTGCTACGCGAAGAAAAAAAACGTCCCGGAGCAGTTCAAAGGGACGCCCGGCTATGGCGATGTCTGGACCTTCACCGCGATCTGCGCCGATACCAAGCTCGTCCCCTCCTGGCTGGTCGGGGAGCGGACCTCTGACGACGCGGAAGTCTTCCTGACCGACCTCGCCTCCCGTATGGCCGGGCGCATCCAGCTATCTACTGACGGGCACTCGATGTACGAATCGACGGTGGGGCCGTCGTTCGGCCATCAGGTCGATTGGGCGCAGATCCACAAGACCTATGCCTCGTCACCGGAGAAGGGCAAATACAGCCCTGCGGTCTGCACGGGGACGAAGCGGATTCCGCTGAAGGGCGATCCCGATCCTGACCGGATCTCGACCAGCTACGTCGAGCGCCAGAACCTGACGATGCGTATGGGGATGCGGCGTTTTACCCGCCTCACCAACGGGTTCAGCCGCAAAGTCGAGAACCTCGCGCACGCGGTCAGCCTCCACTTCATGCACTACAACTTCGCGCGTCCGCACGCGACCCTCAAAGAGCGCTACCCGCGGACCCCGGCAATAGCTGCCGGGGTCGCCGATCACATCTGGTCGCTGGAAGAGATCGCGGCGCTGCTGGATTAGCTCAGATGCCCATCGATTTGAGCTGGAGGATCTTCGCGATCTCCAGAAGTCCGACCGCGACATACGGCCTAGCGTTGGCTCGAACGCGAACGTTGGTGTACTCGTCCTCTTTTCCTTGAGGTCCGATGATCTCGACGATGGTCAAGATTCGCCCTACCTGGGCATCGTCTGGGATCTCCGGATCGCCTTCGATTTCCTGCATTTGCTCCTGAATGTGCTGGCCGAGCGGCGACTGATCGATTGGCATCGAGTTCCTTTCTTGGGTGACGAGGGCGGCGAGAGTACGGCATCCGATACCGCTCCGTACCTAGAAGTGCACCTCGAATAGGCAACTTCCGCAGAAAGGAGGTAGGCAATGCTCACCGTGCGCACCAAGGCTTCCCAAGCCGCGCTTCATCTGCGGGAAATCACCGAAGCAACGACCGTCGTTACGACGACGCACCTTTCGTTTTCAAACTGACCCACTGCCGTCGAGGGCTGCGGCTACACCGCGACGTTCCGGCTCGCGATGGGAGAAGAGAGCGGAGCCGGGGTAGCTGAGCGGCGCGCGATTCTCCGCGATGAGCACCCGGATCACCCGCCGCCGGAGACGAACGATCAGCGCGAGGGGCGATCCGACTCAAACTGACCCACTACCGCTGGACAACGCCGCTATACTTTCTGAAGTATTGAGCTACGCACCAGAGCAAAGAACCTCGATTTGGGAGACCGATACCAGTGACTGGCAAATTGACGGACGTATCTGACGCAACCTTCAAAGCCGATGTCCTCGACGCCGACGGCCCTGTGCTCGTCGACTTCTGGGCCCCCTGGTGCGGTCCCTGCCGCGTCGTTCACCCGGTCCTCGAGGAAATCGACCACGAGCGCGACGACCTCAAGATCGTCAGCATCAACGTCGACGAGAACCAGCAGACGGCCGCCAACTACGAGGTCCTCTCGATCCCGACGATGATCCTCTTCAAAGACGGTGCGATCGCGAAGAAAGTGGTCGGCGCGCTGCCAAAGCGCCGCCTCGAGGCCGAGCTCGAGCCGGCGCTCGCCTAGCGCGACGCCGCCCGACTCCCATGCCGTTCGTAGAGATCCACTGGTTCGAGGGCCGCAGCGACGAGCAGAAGGCCGAGATCGCGAAGCGGATCGAGGAGGCCCTGGTCGACGTTGCAGGCGCTGCTCCGGAGCATTGCTGGGTGAAGTTCTCGGACAGCAAGAAAACCGACTTCATCATTCCTGAGGCTGAGTAGGGGGTTGGGCGTGGAGGGGCGTGGGGACCCCTCCCAAAACCCGCTCGCATTCGCTCGCTTTTGAGTGTTTTGGGAGGGGTCCCC
>DATIPH010000023.1:0-7011 GCA_035472275.1 Solirubrobacterales bacterium | reverse complement strand
ACAACCCGGTCGACTGGTACCCGTGGGGAGAGGAAGCGCTAGCCCGGGCGCGCGACGAGGACCGGCCGATCCTGCTCTCGGTCGGCTACTCGGCCTGCCACTGGTGCCACGTGATGGAGCGCGAGTCCTTTGAGAACCCCGAAACCGCCGCCTACATGAACGAGCACTTCGTCAACGTCAAGGTCGACCGCGAGGAGCGGCCCGACGTCGATGCGCTCTATATGGAGGCCGTGCAGGCGATGACCGGCCAGGGCGGCTGGCCAATGACCGTCTTCCTCGACCCTGAGGGCGTGCCCTTCTACGGCGGCACCTACTTCCCGCCCGACGAAGGCCGCGGCATGCCGAGCTTCCGGATGGTGATGGAAGCGGTCGTCGCCAGCTTCGAGGGCAAACGCGAGGAAATCCGCGAACGAGCGGCGACGATCCGCGCCCAGCTCGGCGCGATCGGCGCGATCGAGCCGGATCCCGAGCTGCCGAGGGTGGGCGAGCTCGGGGCGGCGGTCGAGGCACTCCTGTCCAGCGCCGACCGCCAACGTGGCGGGTTCCGCGGCGCCCCCAAGTTCCCGCCCGCGTCCGCCCTGGAGCTGTTGATGACGCGCGGCGAGTCCGGCGGCGAGGCGCTGGCAGTGGTCGAGCGGACCCTTGACGCGATGCTGGCCGGCGGCATCTACGACCAGATCGGCGGTGGCTTCGCCCGCTACTCGGTCGACGCCGTCTGGCTTGTCCCTCACTTCGAGAAGATGCTCTACGACAACGCGCTGCTGGCGCGTGCCTACCTGCACGGCTGGCAGGTGCTGGGCCACGAGCGCTACCGCCGCGTCTGCGAGCAGACGCTGGAATGGATGCTGCTGGAGATGCGCGGACCCGAGGGCGGCTTCTACTCGGCCCTCGACGCCGACTCCGAGGGCGAGGAGGGGCGCTTCTACATCTGGACCCCAGAGCAGATCCGCGAGGTGCTGCAGGTGCCCCAGAATCCCAACAGCCTCTCGGACCAGCAGGTAGAGAGGCTGTTGGGATTCTGGGGCGTGACCGCGGCGGGGAACTTCGAGGGGGCCAACATCCTCCACCTGGCGGAGGGGCCACGGGCCGAAGCGCCGGAGGGTTTGGAGCAGGCGCGCCAGGCGCTGTATGAGGCGCGGGCGAAACGGGTCTGGCCGGGGCTGGACGACAAGCGGCTCACGTCCTGGAACGCCTTGGCGATCGCCGCCCTGGCCGAGGCCGGCGCCGTCCTCGGCCGCGAGGACTTCCTCGCCGCCGCGCGCGAGTGCGCCGAGTTCGTGCTCGGCTCGCTGCGCGACACCGACGGCCGCCTGCTCCGCACCTACAAAGACGGCGACGCCCGTCTCAACGCCTACCTCGAGGACCATGCCTTCCTGCTGGAGGCGCTGCTAACCCTCTACGAGTCGAGCTTCGAGGCGCGCTGGTTCACTGCCGCGCGCGAGCTCGCCGACACCCTCCTCGCTCGCTTCGGCGACGCCGAGCGCGGCGGCTTCTACGCGACCTCCGACGACCACGAGCAACTCGTCGCCCGCCGCAAGGAGCTCGGCGACCACCCGATCCCGGCCGGCAACAGCTCGGCCGCCCTCGGCCTGCTGCGGCTCGAGGCGCTGAGCGGCGAGCGCGAGTACGGCAAGGCCGCCGAGGACGTGCTGCGCCTCTTCGGCCGCACCGCCGTCCAGCATCCAGAGAGCTTCGCCCACCTCCTGCGCGCCCTCGACTTCGCCCTGGAGCCGACCCGCGAGGTGGCGCTGATCGGCGGCGTGGACGCGAACGCGCCCAATGACGCGAGCATCGCCGAGCTCGCCACCGAGGTCCGTGGCGAGTTCCGGCCCCACCTGGTCGTGGCCGGCGGCATCGAGGGCAGCGACGAACCGCCCCTGCTGGCCGGCCGTACCGAGGTCGACGGCCAGCCCGCCGCCTACGTCTGCGAGCGCTTCACCTGCCAGCTCCCGGTGACGGATCCCTCCGCCCTACAGGCGTCGCTCGACGAGTTAAGCCGGCGATAGCCGGCATCAGGCATCGATTGCTGAATCGACCCCGCTATGGCGAGTTCGATTCAGCAATCGCGACTCACACCTCGAACTCGCGGACTTCGTCGAGGACGACGCGGCCGCCTACCTCGGCGCGGCCCTCGCCCAACGGTGCGGCGTGGAGCAGTGAGCCCTCGCCCTGGTAGATCGTCACCGCGCGGTCGAGCGCGGCGGCGAGCATGATCGCGGCTGAGCCCGTGGCCTCGTCCTCGCCGACGCCGTCGGCCAGCGACCAGCAGCGCGAGCGCACCGTCCCGGCCTCCCGGTCGAGCCAGGCCCAGACGTAGATTTCGTCCTCGAGGCCATCGAGCGGCCCCTCGAGCGCATCGATCTCCGCCCGATCGCCGAGCTCGATCAGCTCCCAGGGCGGCGACCACTCGGCGCGGGCGGCGACGAAGGTCCGCGTACCGTCCTGTCGCACCGCGATCTCACCCGCCGGTGGTCGCAGCACCTTGCACTCGATGCCGTCGTGCGCCAGCAACCAAGCCGTACCGACCGTCGGGTGCCCCGCGAACGGCAGCTCCAACCCCGGCGTGAAGATGCGGATCTCGCCGCGCCCGGCATCGTCGACGAAGACGGTCTCCGAGAAGCCGAGCTCGTTGGCAACCGCCTGACGCCGCGCCGCCGGCACCTCGCCCCCGTCGAGAAAGACGCCGAGGGGGTTCCCCCACTCCCCCGCCTCGTCGCAGAAGACGCGGAGGAGGTGGAGCGTCGCCATCGCGCTTCCCGCCGGCGCCTAAAGGATCGGCAGGAAGTTTTCGATCTCGAAGGGCGTGACCTGGACCCGGTATTCGTCCCATTCCTGCCGCTTGATCTCGACGAAGCGGCGGAAGGTGTGCTCACCGAGAGTGCGCAGCACCAGCTCCGAGTCAGCGGCGACCTCGATCGCCTCGCCAAGCGTCGCCGGCAACTGCTCGATCCCCTGGTGGGCGAGCTCCTCCTGGGAGAGGTGATAGAGGTTCTGCTCCATCGGCTCCGGCAGCTCGTAGCCCTTCTCGACCCCTTCCAGCCCGGCCTGCAGCATCCCGGCGAAGCAGAGGTAGGGGTTGCAGGCCGGATCGGGGCAGCGCAGCTCGGCCCGGGTCGCGCTCTCCTTGCCGGGGTGGTAGAGCGGCACCCGGATCAGGGCCGAGCGGTTGCGACGCGACCAGGCCAGGTACACCGGCGCCTCATAGCCGGGGACGAGCCGCTTGTAAGAGTTGACCCACTGGGCGAAGAGAGGTGAGATCTCGCGCGCATGTTTGAGCTGGCCGGCGATGAACGACTTCGCCACCGGCGAGAGGTAGTACGGGTCGTCGGCGTCGTAGAAGGCGTTCTTGCCGTCTTTGGAGAGCGACTGGTGGACGTGCATCCCGGAGCCGTTCTCGCCGAACAGCGGCTTCGGCATGAAGGTCGCGTGATAGCCGTACTTGAGCGCGTACTCCTTGACGACAATCCGGTAGGTCATGCAGTCGTCGGCCATCTCGAGCGCGTTCTTGTAACGCATGTCGACCTCGTGCTGGGAGGGACCGACCTCGTGGTGGGTGTACTCGACGTGAATCCCCATCTTCTCCAGCGCCAGCACCGTCTCGCGGCGCAGGTCGGAGCCGGCGTCGAGCGTGGTCAGGTCGAAGTAGCCGCCCTCGTCGAGGACCTCGGGGACACCGCCCTCGGGTTTCGCCGAGCGGAAGTAGAAGTACTCGAGCTCGGGACCGATGTTGTAGGCGTCGAAGCCCATCTCCTCGGCCCGTTTCATCGCCCGCTGCAGGATCCAGCGCGGGTCGCCCTCGTAGGGACCGCCGCCCGGCACACGGATATCGCAGAACATCCGCGCGACCGCGTCCTCTTCGGGCCGCCAGGGGATCATCTCGAAGGTCGCCGGGTCGGGGACCGCAAGCATGTCGGACTCCTCGATCGGGTTGAAGCCCGTGATTGAAGAGCCGTCGAAGCCCATCCCCCCTTCGAAGGCGTCCTCCAGCTCGGAGGCGTTGACCGAGAAGCTCTTCAACTGGCCGAGCACGTCGGTGAACCAGAGGCGGACGAAGCGGACGTTGCTCTCCTCCACCAGCTTGATGACGTCGGCGGCACTGCGGGTCTGCTCAGCCAATTCGGGGCCTCCTGGGTGGGCGCGAGAAGGGGGCAACGATAGGCGAATGAACCGACTGGGTGCGGATCGACGTATTCGGGGTAGAGAACAGGTAGTTCAGGGAGCTTGCAAAGGCTCAGAAAAGCCGGTATAACTTACACCTTGTAAGTAAGAGGCTGAAAGTAAAGTAAAGGCCACGTAAAGGCTCTGTAAAGCGAAAAGCCCGCCCTCAGCAGAGCCAGAAGCGAGAAGCCCCGTGACGGTAAAAACCGCAGTAAGCAGATTCCAGATCCACGACGAGCTAACCGCGCCCGACGAGAGCGCGCCGTTGATCAAGACGATTCAGGCCGCTGGTGGCGCGGTGACCAAGTTCGTCGGCGTGCTCGCCGGCTCCCCCGCCGTGCTGCGCGCCTACACGCGGATGCGCTCAGAGCTGCGCGGCGGCGTCCTGCCGCAGGCGACCCGCGAGCGGATCGCTCTGGCCGTCGCCGAGCACCGCGAAGACAACTACAGCATCGCCCAGCACGCAAAGTCGGCGCGCCGCGCCGGACTCGGCCTCGACGAGGTTTCGCGTGCCCGCAGCTTCACTTCCGCCGACGAGAAGGAGGCGGCGCTGCTGCTCTACCTGAAAGAGGCACTCGACGCCGACGGTCCCCCGCCCCTCCATCTGCACGAGGAGGCGCGCGAGATGGGCTGGACCGACGAGGAGATCCTCGAGGCGGTCGGGCACTTGGCGCTGAACGAGTTCCAGAGCCTGATTGCCAGCGCGGCCGCGCTGCCGAAAGACCAGGCTACGCCGCGGGTTCTGCCCTCAGCGGCTTAGTTCCTGGGTTGGCTTTTACGGGACGGGGGAGACCCTCGCCCTCGCAACAGCGGGGAGGCTCGGTTGAGGGTCTCCCCCGTCCCGCCAACGAAGCCGAGATTTAGGCCGCAATCCGCAGCGGCCCGGGTGGAGATTGGCTGGTCCTTCGGCGTTTGGCTGAAGCTTCCGGACCTGAAAGCTGGTTCAAGGACCGGAAGCTTGATGCTAGCCCGCCATCTTCGGCTGAGCTTGCGAGGCACGGATGCTTTTTCGGCGCCGCCTTCGCGGCGCTTGAACCTCAGTCTCGATTCAGTGGGCGACGGGGAGAGGGGGTCCGAGAACGGAGCCTGTTTGCCCCGCCCGCAGGACCCCCTCTCCGCGGCGCTCGCAAAACCAAGGCTGTCCCTTTTCAGTCGCCCTCGACCAAAGTCGCCGTGTAAAGCAACCGCGCCGTCGTGTACTTGCACCCGAACGTGGCGCGGCGGTTTACCTTCTGGAGCGGTTCACCTTGCCGGATGTCGGTCGAGTTGGTGCACTTGCCGGCTTCGCGGCTGGCCCGCCAGACGATCTTTTCGGAGAGGCCCTGAGCGAAGGTCGGGGCCCAGGTCGGGACCGTGAGGCCGACGATGTCGTTCTTTTCCACTTCCAGGTTGGAGCTGAACTTGACCGTCTGTCCGAGATAGGGCGACAGCACCTTGATCGCGCCCTGGGAGACGAGCGAGTAGCGGGGTGGATTGGTTCCCGGGACGCGGCGGAGGATCGAGAGGCGCGCCTCCGGCGGCGTGCCGAAGAAGCCGTTGAAGAAGGAGCGTTGGGAGGCGGTCGGCTGGGCCAGGGTCAGGGTCCATTCCTTGATCGTGCCGGCGTGCGGGACCAAGAAGGGGTTGACCGCCTGGCCGTTGTTGATCTGGAACCCGGTGACGCTACCGACCGCCTGGCAGGGCAACTCCGGGCAGGACGGGTCAGGAATCGAGGCGGTCTGGCCGAGGATTACCGTCGTCTGCGTCACCGGCTTCGCGCTGGAGCCAGTGGCGAGGCCGACCGCGAGCATGATCGAGGCCGCGGCGGCCGCGAGGACGACCCAGCGCCGGTCACGAATCCCCTCGATGACACGTGCTCGCTGCGAAAACCTCGACATATGCGCTGCTCCTCTCGTCAAATGGGCACTGCCTAAACACGGCAGACTAGCCCGAGGAGCGGCTATTTACGGGCGAGGCTGAGGGCAACGGCGTAGCGCACGTTGCCGACTCCCTCGAAGTCGAGCGCTTCGCTGGCCGCCTGGGTCAGATCCCAAGCGCGGCCCTGGATGTAGGGGCCGCGGTCGATGACCTGGGTGACGACGGCGTGGCCGTGATAGACGAACTTGACGGTGGTGCCGCAGGGCAACGTCTTGTGAGCGACGCCGAGGGTGCTCGGCTTCAGCGTTTGCCCGCAGGCGGTCTTACGCCCCCACATGCTCGGCCCGCCGTACCAGCTGGCGCCAGCCGTCCGCATCGGACCGAAGGCGAGGCCCCCTTCCGGCGTTTCTTCGGTGCTTGCCATGGGTCCGGAGGCGCCACCGGTCGAGGCCTGGGTCGGAGCGACGCCGACGGCCAAGGTCGTGAGCGCGACCAGGGCAAGGGCCCAGCGCAGCATGGAGTGTTTGCGGTCTTTCATTCTCTTTCCAGGCGCTTACGGGGTTAGCTGTCGGGCTCGCGCTGAAAGAGCTGCGCTACGCAGGCAGTCGCCTGCGATTCGCCCCAACTAATTGGGTCCCCCGCTCCCCGCGGTATGTAGGCGGAGATTCAGCGGAAGTTGGCGGCAGATTAGCAAACGCTAAGACAGAAAAACGGCGCTACCACCCGGAATTTGGAGGAAAGACCAACAAAAACGGCTCTGGAATGGGAAAGTTCAGCGTTGCCGAAGGGGAGGATGTGGTCCTGAGCATCTATGGGAAAGGCCCCGTAAACGGGGCCTTTCCTTTAGCGGGCCTATAAGCCGGATCCTGTCTTGAGCGGCCATCTATCTATGCGGCCTACCTGGACCTCGCCGAGCCGGGTCGACGGTCCTGCTTGGCCTTGCACCGGGCGGGGTTTGCCTGGCCGCCGCGTCACCGCGACGCCGGTGCGCTCTTA
>DATIPH010000022.1:0-240175 GCA_035472275.1 Solirubrobacterales bacterium | reverse complement strand
AATTACTCATAATCTATTGAGTAAGGGAGTAAATTTAGATGGGCCACCCACTCGAAGGAGCCACCGTGAAACAGAAAGCCGAAACGATCGATCAACGCCTGGTCAGAGCCCTGGCGCACCCCCTCCGCATCCAGATCCTCGCCGCGCATCTGCGCAGTCAGGACCGGATTACTTCGGGGGAGTCAAGGGAGACGGTTTCTACTGTGATCGGGATGGCTAGCTTCGAGACGGCGGCTTCGCTGCAGGACGAATAGGAATAGGGATCAGGGTTTGGGGGAGGGTCGGGTGGCCCCAAAGTTCGGCAGCTTCCACACGAAGGCTCGGCTCCTCCCCCCACATTTTCTCTTAGCTTCCAAGGGACGGAAGCTAAGAGCCAGAAGCCGGGTCGCTCTGGCTAGCGAAAGCTGCTGACCTCGGAAAGTTTGAGTGAGCATCCATTGGGCGCGCCCAACTACTCCCACTCAATCGTCGCCGGAGGCTTCGAAGAAATATCGAGCGCGACCCGGTTGACGTCCCGGATCTCGTTGATGATCCGATTCGAAACCCGCTCGAGAAGGTCATATGGGAGCCGGGCCCAATCCGCCGTCATCGCGTCGTCGGAGGTGACGGCGCGGATCACGATTGGGTACGCGTAGGTGCGGCCGTCGCCCTGGACGCCGACCGAGCGCACGACCGGCAGCACGCAGAACGACTGCCAGAGCTGGCGGTAGAGCTCGGCGGCGCGGATCTCCTCCTGCAGGATCGCGTCGGCGGCGCGGAGGATGTCGAGCCGTTCTTTATTGACCTCGCCGCCGACGATCCGGATTCCCAGCCCCGGTCCCGGGAAGGGCTGGCGCCAGACCATCCGCTCGGGCAGCCCGAGCTCGGCGCCGACCGCCCGAACCTCGTCCTTGAACAGCATCCGCAGCGGCTCGACCAGCTCGAATTCGAGGTCGTCGGGAAGGCCGCCGACGTTGTGGTGGGACTTGATCGTCGCCGCGTGGTCGGAGCCGCCCGACTCGATCACGTCCGAATACAGCGTCCCCTGGACGAGGAAATCGACGTCCTCGAGCTTCTCGGCCTCCTCCTCGAAGACGCGGATGAACTCGGCACCGATGATCTTGCGCTTCTCCTCGGGGTCGTCCTTGCCTTTCAGCTTGGCGAGGAAGCGCTCCTCGGCCTGCACATGGACGAGTGGGATGCCGAACTGCTGGAAGGCCTCGACTACCTGCTCGGCCTCGTTCATCCGCATCAGCCCGTGGTCGACGAAGACGCAGGTCAGCCTCTCCCCCACCGCTTTGTGGACGAGCAGCGCCGCGACCGAGGAATCGACGCCACCGGAGAGGCCGCAGATCACCTTGCCGTCGCCGACCTGGGCCTGGACCTTCGCCACCTGTTCGGCGATCACTGACTCCGGCGTCCACTGCTGCTCACACCCAGCAACGTCGCGCAGGAAGCGAGTCAGGATCTCAGTCCCGTAAGGCGTGTGGACGACCTCGGGGTGGAACTGGATCCCGTAGAGGCCGCGATCGGGCAGCTCCAGGGCCGCGACCGGCGAGCTGGGGCTGGAGGCAAGGGCGGTGAACCCCTCCGGCGCCTCGAAAACCGCGTCCCGATGGCTCATCCAACAGCTCTGCTCCTCCGGGAGGCCGCCGAGCAGACGCCCACCACCGTCCCGCAGCACCAGATCCGTCCGCCCGAACTCCCCCGCCTCCGCTGACTCAACCCGACCGCCCAGCGCCAGGACCATCGCCTGCATCCCGTAACAAATGCCAAGCAACGGAATCCCCAGATCCAATAGCTGAGTCGGGAACCCTGGCGCCCCCTCTTCATAGACCGAAGCCGGCCCACCGGAAAGAACCAGCGCCTTCGGCTTCCGCTCCTTAATTCTCTCCACCGAAACCGTCGCCGGCAGCATCTCCGCAAAGACGCCGCATTCCCGGATCCGCCGAGCAATCAGCTGTGAGTATTGGCCCCCGAAATCGAGAACCAAGACCTCCTCAACCGCGTTCCTGCCGGGGGGTGGCACTGTAGGGGGGCCCACACCTGAGGAAGCTTTAGCTACCGGAAGGTGTGGGGGGTCCCCTGCAGTGACAGGACCCGCCGGCCCGGGCGCGCTTGAACCCTCAGTCATCCGATACGGCAACCCCGGCAGAAACCGCAGCCCGTCCGTTCGACCCCATCCCGACATGCTGCTCGTTCTGCAGCTTCTTGCCCTCGCTCATCAGCGCCGGCGCGACCATCACCTCGGCCCGCTGGAAGGAGCGGATGTCCTCATAGCCACAGGTGGCCATCGAGGTTTTCAGCGCCCCCATCAGGTTGAAGGTGCCGTCGTTCTCCTGGGCGGGCCCGAGCAGGATCTCCTCCATCGTCCCGTCCTGCTTGGTCGAGACGCGGGTGCCGCGCGGCAGCGAGGAATGGAAGGTCGCCATCCCCCAGTGGAAGCCACGGCCAGGAGCCTCTTTCGAGCGCGCCAGCGGCGAGCCGACCATGACCGCGTCGGCGCCGCAGGCGATCGCCTTGGAAATGTCGCCGCCGGTCCGCATACCGCCGTCGGCGATCACGTTGACGTACTCACCGGTCTCCAGCATGTGCTGGGCCCGTGCCGCGGCGACGTCGGCGATCGCGGTCGCCTGCGGGACGCCGATCCCGAGCACGCCGCGGGTCGTGCAGGCGGCGCCGGGGCCGACGCCGACCAGGACGCCAACCGCGCCGGTCCGCATCAGGTGCAGGCCGGTCGAGTAGGAGGCACAGCCGCCGACCACGGTTGGGACCGGGACCTCGGCGATGAACTCCTTCAGGTTCAGCGGCTCGACCGTGGTCGAGACGTGTTCGGCAGAGATCACCGTGCCCTGGATGACGAGGATGTCGAGGCCCGCCTCAACCGCGACCTCGAAGTGGTCGCGCACTTTCTGCGGCGTCAGCGAGCCGCAGACAACGGCACCACGAGCCTTGATTTCCTCGATCCGCTTGCCGATCAGCTCCTCTTTGACGGGAGCGGCGTAGACCTCCTGCATGATCCGCGTCGCCAGGTGCTTCGGCGCCGCCGCGATCTCCTCCAAGCGCTCCTCGGCGTTCTCGAAGCGGGTCCAGATCCCCTCCAGGTTGAGCACTCCGAGGCCACCGATCTGGTTGACCAGGACTGCCGTGTCGGGGCTGACGACGCCGTCCATCGCGGAGGCGAGCAGCGGGATGTCGAAGCGATAGGGACCCAGCGTCCAGCTGATGTCGATGTCGTCGGGGTCGCGGGTACGGCGCGAAGGAACGATGGCGATGTCGTCGAACCCGTAGGCGCGCCGCCCTTTCTTGCCGCGGCCAATTTCGATTTCCAAGTTAGTCCTCCAAGGGCTGGCGTTGAACTAGCCAGACTACACTTCCGCGGGGACCTCCAAATCGTGGACGGCGACCTCTCCGAGCAGGCGCTCGACTTGGTTGCGGTCGACGGTTCCGGCGCCGAAGTGCTGGGTCGACTCGGCCCCACAGGCGACTCCGTAGGCGAGGCAGTCCTCGGCCGAGCGGCCCTCGTAGCGAGCCGCGACGTAGCCGGCGACGAAGGCGTCGCCGGAGCCAACCGTGGAAACCGGCTCGAGCGGCTCGGTATGGACCTCGAGCAGGCGCCGCTCCGCCCCCTCGCCGACCGCGGCGACGCAGCCTTCGGGGCGGGTGATCGCCGCCTCGGCGGCCCCGAGGCGGGTTAGCTCGACCAGCCCCTGGGCGAGGTCGGAGGCGTCGGCGAACTCCTGCCCGACCAGCTCCTCGGCCTCGCGCTCGTTCGGGGTGATCATCGCGGCGCCGGCCCGCACGCCCTCCAGCATCGCCTCGCCCTCGGCGTCGAGGACGACGGGGACACCACGGCGGCTGAGGTCAGCGACCAGCCGCGCGTAGAGGTCGTGGCCCGCGCCCGGCGGCAACGAACCGGCGAGGACGCAGATCTTGGCGCCACCGGCGAGGTAGGCGATCCGCTCGAACAGCCGCTTCACCTCCTCCGGGCTGACCGCGGGGCCGCGCTCGTTGATCTCGGTCTGGTCGCCCGAAGTGGGGTCGATTACCGCGAGGTTGATCCGGGTCTCGGCCGCGATCCGGATGAAGTCGGTGAGGACGGACTCCTCGTGCAGTTGTTCGAGCACCCGCGTCCCGGTCGGCCCGCCGACGAAGCCGGTGGCGATTACCGGCCGTCCCAGCAAGCTCAGGGCACGGGCGACGTTGATCCCCTTGCCGCCGGCAACGGTGCGGCTCTCGACCGCCCGGTGGCGGCGAGCGAGGCGGAAATTCGGCACCGCGACGGTCCGGTCGACGGCCGCGTTGAGGGTCACGGTGAGGATCACTTGGCGTCCACCCTTCTCAGCTTCCTCTTCGTCGTCTGCGGAGCATCAGCCGCAACAGCAATACCCCGACCATGAGTATCACGAACACCGCCACCGCGATAGTGATCGGGTTGTCGCCGACGACGCCGCGGCCACGGTCGAAGAGGCTGGCCTGCGAGATCGAGCGACTCGCACGCAGGGGCACCTTCGCCACCGGGCGGCCTTCGAGCAGGACGACAGCCTGGCCGAGCCTGGCGCCGCGCTCGATCGGCCCCTCGACCTCGCCCGGGGCCCGAACCACGACTTCGAGCTCTTCTCCCTTGCGGATGCCGATCGCGACTCCGTGGGCGGCGCGGAGCGGCAGCTCGCCACCGGAGTACTTGATTGACGCCTCGGCCAGCGACTGGCCGCGGCGGATCGGCCGCCGCTCGACGTACTGGTCAAAGCCGTATTCGAGCAGCTCCAGGTTGCCGTCGAAGCGCGCTTCGTCGCTGGGGGCGCCGATCACATCGGAGATCAATTCGACCCCGTCCTGGCGCCCGGAGCCGACGAGGACGTAGAGGGCACCGAAGGTATGGCCAGTCTTCACCCCGGTCACCCAGGGCGCCAGTTCCAGCAGCTCGTTGATCGTCTTGATCTTGCGCTGGGGGTGGACGCTGCGCAGGACCGCTTCGCGCGAGTCGGCGATCTTGGCGAAGGCGGGGATCCGCAGCAGGTGCTGGGTCAGCGTCGCCAGGTCGCGGGCGCTCGAGTAGTTGCCCTTCTGGTCAAGCCCAACCGGGTTCGCGTAGTGGGTGTCGGCGAGGCCGAGCGCAGCCGCGTAGTGGTTCATCTCGGCGACGAAACGCGCGGTCGAGCCAGCGGCGGCAATCGCCAGGGTGTGGGCGGCGTCGTTGCCGCTGCGCAGGATCAGGCCGTAGAGGAGGTCGCGAACGCTGATCTCCTGGCCGGCTCGCATCCCCAGCAGCGACTCGCCGTATTCGGCCTCGTAGGGCTGCGCGCGGACGATCTTGTCGAGTGGCATGTCCTTGAGCGCGACGTAGGCGGTCATCAGCTTCGTCGTGCTCGCGATCGGCAGGTGAGCGGCGCCGTTGTGGGAGAGCAGGACGTCGCCGGTGCGGGCATCGATCAGCGCCCAGGCGCGGCCTTCGACCGGTGGGCCCGGGGTCGGCGGCTTCGCAACCACCTTGGCCGGGCCGATTGCTTCCTTCGGTGCGGCGAGAGCCGCAGGGGCGACGACAGAGCTAGCAAGCAGCAGCACCGCCAACAGGGTCGCGCCGGCGCCCCGGCGCTTGTTCATCGCAGCTTCAGGGTCTCGCCCGCGATCAGGATCTGCGGGTCGACTTCCGGGTTCAGGGCGAGGATTTCGGAGACCGGCACGCCGGTCTTCTGCGAGATCGCGATCAGCGTGTCGCCGGTCTCGACCGTGTAGGTCTTGGCCTTGGTCCGGTGTTTTTTCGGCTGCTGCTTGGCCGGCTGGTTCCCACTCTTGTTGGAGTCGCTGGAGTTGTCCTTCAGCGCCGGCGGAATCACGACCACGAGCACGATGACCGCGCCCACGAGAGCGAGGGCGGCGACAATGCGGGCGATAAAGCTGGTGCGCTTCTTCATCGGGGAGGACCTGGGTCGAGTAGCGAGCGGTGATCGTAGTGACGGGGGGTGTCGTCAGGTGGTCGATATATCCCAGACCGTGGCCCGCAGCCGCTCGGCCGCGGCGGCCGGGTCGGGATCGGCGGCGATTCCACGCGAAGCGGCGACCAGGCCCGAGGCCGGGCCGGCGCTAAATGCGGCTCCCAGGAGCCGCGGCTGCCCACCCTGAGCGCCGACACCGGGGATGAGGAAGATCGAGCGTGGCATCAGCGCCCGCAGGCGGCCGATGTGCTCAGGCTCGGTGGCGCCGACGACCGCTCCCATCCCACTCAGCCCCGAGGAGCCGAGCAGCCGCTCGGAGAGGCCGTCGACCAACCCGGCCAGGTGCTCGTGCAGGGGTGCCTGTGGCGCCGGCAGGTCCTCGACGTCGGCGGCGCCCGGGTTGCTGGTGCGAACCAGGGCGAAGATGCCGGCGCCGGCTTCCTCGGCAGCGGCGACCAGCGGCTCCAATGCGTCGCGGCCGAGCAGGGGGTTGGCGGTGAAGGCGTCGGCGCCGAGACCCGGCACGGGGCCCCACGGCGTCGGCGTCTCGCCGACCAGGGCCTGCGCGTAAGCCGCGGCGGTGACGGGAACGTCGCCACGCTTGCCATCGGCGACGACCAGCAGGCCCGCTTCCTGAGCGATCCGGCAGACCTCGGAGAGCGCCGCCCAGCCCGGGGCTCCGAGGCGCTCAAAGCAGGCCAGCTGCGGCTTGACCGCGACGCAGGCCGGTCCGGCGCGCTCGATCAGACCCTGGCAGTGCGAGACGACGGCTGCAGCGGCGCGCTCGGCGGCGCTGGCCCCGTCGTCGGCTGGTCCTACCTCCGACCCGGCCAGCGTGGCCGGGTCGGGGTCGAGACCGAGACAGACCTGGCTGCGGCGCTCTTCGACGAGCGCCGCCAGCCGATCAGCAAAGGGGCTGGGAATCAGCCGCCCTTGACTTTGGTCTTCAGCGCAGAGCCGGCGGAGAAGCGAGGAACTTTGCCGCCCGGAATCGTGATCCGCTCGCCGGTGCGGGGGTTGACGCCCTGTCGGGGGCCGCGCTCGGCAACGTGGAATTTGCCGAAGCCGGTGAAGCTGACCTCGTCGCCGCCGGCAAGGGCGCCGGTGATCGCGTCGAGCACAGAATCGACAGCGTCGCTGGCGGCCTTTTTGCTACCAAGCCGCTCGTCGCCTGCAAGTTGGTCCAGAAATTCAGCCTTGGTCACGTCGAGAATCCTCCTCGGGGTTGAAGATGCGGCACAACCTAACAGTGACTTCGGGCGTAAGAAACGCAGGCCACGAGCCAAATGTCACGAACCGCTGATTGCCAGCGCACCGATCAGCAGCGGCGGCGTCCTGACCGAGCCGCCGAACGGGACCCAGCGCGCCTCCGATCCGGCCGCGCTCACCGCCCCGAGCAGCGAGAGCAGATCGCCGGCGATCGTGAACTCGCGCAGCGGCTCAGCCAGCTCTCCGGCGCGGATCGCCCGGCCCGAGGCGCCGACCGAGAAGACGCCGGTGACCGGGTTGACGCCGGAGTGCAAGCCGGCGACGTCGGTTACGTAGACCCCCTCCCCAGCCTCGGCCAGAAGCCCCGCCAGCGTCAGCTCGCCGGCGGCGACGACCAGGTTCGAGGTCGCAACCGCGGGCAGTGAGCGATAGCCGCTGCGCGCCGCGGAGCCAGTCGAGTCGCCGCCCTCGCGGTTTGCCGTGTAAGTGTCGAAGAGGAAGCCGCGCAGCCGGCCAGCCTCGATCAGAGCAGTGCGCTGGCGCGGCACGCCCTCGCCGTCGAACGGGGCCGAGGCCGAGCCCTGTGGGTCGCGGCCATCGTCGTGGAGGACGAAGGCGGCGCTGGCCAGCTCGTCGCCGAGCCGGCCGGCAAAAGGAGAACGTCCACGCTGGATCGCACCGGCGCCGAGAGCGCCGCCGACCAGGCCGGCGAAGCTGGCGGCGACCGTCGGGTCGAGGACGACCGGGCAGGAACGCGACTCGGGCTTGAGGGCGCCGATCATCGAGAGCGCCCGCTCCGCCCCCTCGGCCCCGATCGCCTCTGGGTCGAGATCGCCGGGCCCACGACCGAGCCCAAAGCCGAGCCCCGTCTCGCGGGCCCCGTCGCCCTCTGCCAGCGCCTGCAGGTAGGCGAAGCAGCTCGAGGTCTCGTACTCGCCGGCGACACCGGCCGAGGAAGCGATCGCGACCCGCTCGGAGGAATCGGCGTAGACGGCCTGCTCAACGCCCGCGATCCGCGGATCGGCGGCGAGCGCGGTGCGCTCGACCGCGAGCGCCAGCGCGGCCACCTCGTCGGCCGAGCTGGTGGCGAGGCGGGGATCGCTGAGACCGGGCAGGGCCTCGACCTCGGCCGGTGCCGGCGGCGCCGCGAACTCGTCCTCGTCGGCGATCGCGGCCGCCGACGCGGCACGGGCGGCGATCGCCTCGACGCCGTCGGTCGAGAGGTCGGTCCCGTAGGCGTAGCCGACGCGGTGGCCGATCCAAGCGCGGACGCCGACCCCGGTCTGCGCCGCTGCGGTCAGGCTCTCGACCTCGCCACCGTGGACCCGCACCTCGCGACCGCTGTCGCGGGCGGCGTAGGCCTCGGCCGCGCCTGCGCCCGCCCCGAGGGCGGCCTCGACCGCGCGCTGGGCGGTGTCGGAAAGCTCGCTCACGTGAACCTCACAGCCCCGTCCCGCCGACCGTCATCGCCCCGACCCGGACGTGGCCCTGACCGGTCCCGACCGGCACCCGCTGGCCGCCCTTGCCGCAGATCCCCGTCTTCATGAAGAAGTCGTCGCCGACCGCGTCGATCGCCGCCAGCGCCTCGAGGCAGTTGCCGATCAAGGTCGCACCACGGCAGGGACGGGTCACCTTGCCGCCCTCGATCAGATAGCCCTCGGAGACGCCGAAGACGAAGTCGCCGGTCGCCGGGTCGACCTGGCCACCGCCGAAGGAGACCGCGTAGAAGCCCTTCTCGACCTCGGCGATGATTGCCTCCGGGGTGGCGTCTCCCGGTGCGATGTAGGTGTTGGTCATCCGCGGGATCGGCAGGTGGCGGAAGCTCTCGCGGCGGCCGTTGCCGGTCGAACCGACCCCGTCGCGCTCGGCGGTGAGGTGGTCGTAGAGATAGGCAACAAGGCGACCGTCGTCGATCACCTGCGTCTTCTGGGTCGGCGCCCCCTCGTCGTCGATCGCGTCGCTGCCCCACTCGCTCGGCAGGCGGCCGTCGTCGTAGGCGTTCAGCAGCGGACGGGCGACCTGCTCGCCGAGCTTGCCGACATAGACGCTGGCGCCCTTCTGGATGTGGTCGGCCTCGAGGCCGTGGCCGGTCATCTCGTGGAAGAGGACACCGCCAAAGCCGCCGCCGACGACGACCGGCATCGACCCCGAAGGGGCCGGTCCGGCATCGAGCAGGGTCAGCGCCTTGGCCGCCGCCTGCTCGGCGATCTGGCCGGGGTCGTCTTCGAGCAGCTCGAAGCCGCGGTGGGCGCCGAGCGTCTCCGCTCCGGTCTCGACCGCGTCGCCGCGACGGGCGACCGCCTGGGCGCCGATCCTGGTCCGGGTGCGATCGTCGCCGCTGAGCAGACCGTCGGAGTTGGCGACGGTGATCTGGCGACGGGCCTCGGCGTAGGAAGCGTTGAACTGCGTGACCTCGGCGCCGCGGCCGCGGCCGCGCTCGTCGAGCTCACGCAACAGCGCTGCCTTGCGCTCGGGGGCGACGTCCTCGGGGCGGACCCCGATCGGGATCGGCTCGACCGTCTGCGCCTGCAGCGCCCGCGGCTCGGCCCGCTCTCCGCGCAGCGCCGAGGCGGCTTCCTCGGCGGCGCGTTCGAGGTCGGTCGGGTCGAGCCCGTCGACGTGGGCGAAGTAGGTGGTGCTGCCCTCGACCACCCGCACCCCCGCACCCTCCTCGGCCCCCGACTGAACCGACTCGATCCGCGACTCGTCGATCGCCATCGACAAGCCCTGGCGGCGTTCGGCGAAGACCTCAGCGAAGCGACCGCCGTTGGCGAGCGCCTTGCCGAGCACGCGCTCGGCGATGGCGGGATCGATCAGCTCGGTCATGGCTTCGGCCGTTTCCCAGCAACCTCGAGCAGGCGGCCGGCGGCGACGAACAGCTCGGCGCCGGAGTCCGAGTCGAAGGCGTGGTCGGCGCTGCGGCCGTTGGCGTAATAGAGGCGGGCAAAGGGTCGGCGGGCGACGCGGCGGCGGCGCATGTAGGCGGCGGCCTCGTCGGCGTAGCCGGAGACGCGGTCGAGCAGGATCCGGTGCGGCTTCGGCGGCATCAGTCCTCCCCCCCGTTTCGACTTTCTCCACCCTCTGAAGTGGAAGGGGTCGTATGCGCAAGGTTGCGCAAGGTCGAGCGCATGTCGAAGAAGAGCAGCGAGGCGAGCGCGAAGCGCTCGGCGACGGCGACCACCGCCAGCCCTTCGTGGCGGAGGGCGAAGACCTCCCCCTGCTCGGTGGCGACGTGGACCTGCTCGACCGACTCGCCCCCGGCGCCGTCGGCGATCGCGAACAGGGCGGCAGCGTCCTCCCCCCAACGCCCCGGCTCGCCGGAAGCGGCGAGGACGGAGCCGTCAGCGGCGAGGATCGCGGCACCACGCAGGTCCGGCGACATCTCGGTCAGGAAGGCCAGGGCGCCCTGCGCGGAGTCGCCCGGAGCGAGCGCGGTGGCGGCAGCGTCGGGCACATAGATGAAAATACCGACCGATGACCCTGGCGCGAGCTTCCTGGATAACCGTCGTAGCCGTCTGTGTGATCGCCGCCATCCTCTTTGCGTTGAGCGGCTACACCGGTTACACGATCACGCTGATTGCCGTCGGGCTGGCTGCGGCGGTGAATCTGTTGCCGCCGGCTTACACGAAATAAGGGATCAGGGCTGGGGGGAGGGTCGGGTGGCCCATCTCAAGAGTGGGGTTGCCATCGATTCTCATTTAGCTCCCGAGGGACGGAAGCTCTCCCGCAAAAGCTTCGGTGCCGATCGGCTGACGAAAGCTGCCTACCTTGGGGAGTTTTGGATGAGTTTCCGTTGGGAGGATCGGGTGACCCCTCCCAAAACACTCAAAAGCGAGCGCAGCGAGCGGGTTTTGGGAGGGGTCACCCGATCCCACCACGCAACCCCGTCCCTAACTCACCCCGACCGATAAGGCCCCGACCGACTGTCGTCAGGCTCGCGAAACGACGTCTCCGGCTCTACATGAATCAGCACCTCAGCCTGCGGAATCTCAGCCTCGATCGCGGCGCGCATCACGTGGGCGAGCTCGTGGGCGCGCTCGAGGCTGGTCCCAGAGCGGTACTGGACGTGGAAGTCGATGTGGCGCCTGCTGCCGGCGCGGCGGGCGCGCAGCTTGTGGTACCCGGCCACCTCCGGCGTGCGAGCAGCGGCGATCGCCGTCTCGATCCGGTCCATCTCGGCGTCCGGCAGCGCTTCGTCGACGAGCACCGCGGAGGAGCGGCGCAGGATCCGGAACCCGGCCCAGACGATCGCCACCGCGACGACCAGCGCCGTAATCGGATCGAAGGCCGCGTTGCCGGTGACCTGGACCAGGGCGAGGCCGAAGAGGACGCCGGCCGAGGTCATCGCGTCGGTGCGCAGGTGGGCGGCGTCGCCCTCGAGCGCCTGCGATTCGGTCGCCTTCGCCTGCCGCGAGAGGACAGAGGAGACGCCGAGGTTGGCGACGACTGAGAAACCCATTACGGCGATGCCGACGCCGAGCCGCTCGACCGAGGTGCCGACGACGAGCTGGTGGGTCGCCTCGTAGACGATCACCCCAGCGCCAACCAGGATCAGCATCCCCTCGATCGCGGCGGCGAGGTTTTCGACCTTCTCGTGGCCGTAGGGATGCTCGGCGTCAGCCGGCTCGTCGGCGGCGCGGATCGAGAAGTAGGCGATCACCGAGGCGACCAGATCGATCATCGAGTGGACCGCCTCGGTGATGATCGCGATCGAGCCCGTCAGCGCCCCCGCCGCCAGCTTGATTGCGATCAGGATCGTGTTGGAGGCGATCGAGAGGCCGGCGGCTCCGCGTTTGGTCGTGATCACGTCAGGCCTCGGTGCACAGCCCCAGCTGCGCCGCCAGCATCCTCGCGGCGCGGCCGCGGTGGCTGATCGCGTTCTTCTCGGCAGCGCTGATCTCCGACATCGTGCGGTCATCACCGGGCGCGAGGTCGTCGGGGACGAAAGCTGGGTCGTAGCCGAAGCCGCCAGTGCCGCGGCCCTCACGCAGCAGCCGCCCCCCGCAGCGGGCTTCGAAGACGTGCTCGCTGCCGTCGGGGTCGATCAGCGCCAGGGCGCAGACGTAGGCGGCGCGACGGTCGCCGCCGGCGGCGTTGACTTCACGCAGAAGCTTGGCGAGGTTGACCTCGTCGCCGACGTCGATGCCGGCGTAGCGGGCCGAGTAGATCCCGGGGGCGCCGCTGAGGTCCTCGGCCTCGATCCCCGAGTCGTCGGCGAGAACGGTCTCGCCGGACAGCGCCGCGTGGGCGGCCCGGGCCTTGATCAGGGCGTTGGCCTCGAAGCTGTCGCCGTTCTCGGGCGGCATCTCGAAGCCCGCCGGCAGCGGCGCCAGCTCCAGCCCAGGCAGCAGTTCCCGCATCTCGGCGACCTTGTGGCGGTTGCCAGTCGCGAGGATCAAGCTGCCCGCTCCTGCACCTCCCGCAGGCGGGTGATGCCACCCTCCGCCAGCGCCAGCAGCTCGTCCAGAGAGGCGCGCGAAAGCGGCGTCCGCTCCGCCGTCGCCTGCACCTCGACCAGGCCGCCGTCGCCGGTCATGACGACGTTGGCATCGACCTCGGCAGTGGAGTCCTCGCTGTAGTCGAGGTCGCAGAGAGCGCGGCCGTCGACCATGCCGACGCTGATCGCGGCGATCGAGCCGGTCAGCGGCATCGTCTCGATCGCTTTGCGGTCGAGCAGCCGCTGGAAGGCTTGGCGCAGCGCCACGTAGCCGCCGGTGATCGAGGCGCAGCGGGTGCCGCCATCGGCTTCGAGCACGTCGCAATCGACGTAGACGCTGCGTTCGCCGAGCGCCTTGAAGTCGACGACGACGCGCAGCGAGCGGCCGATCAAACGCTGGATCTCGACCCCGCGCCCGTCCTGCTTGCCCTTCGAGATGTCGCGCTGCTTGCGGTCACCGGTCGAGGCCGGCAGCATCGCGTACTCGGCAGTGACCCAGCCCGTCCCGCGCCCCTGCATCCAGCGCGGCACCGTTTCGTTGACGGAGGCGGTGCAGATCACCCGCGTTTTCCCGACCGAGATCAAGCACGACCCGTCGGCGCTTTCGACGAAGCCGGGATCGATCGTCACCGGCCGGATGTCGGCCGGTGCGCGGTCGTAGCTACGGGATGCTGGCATCGGGCGAGTCTTTCACGCCGGGAGCGACTCGGGCAGCAGGATCAGGCCCTGGTCCTTGGCGGCGCGGTGGAGACGCGCGTCCCAGGTGGCGAAAACCAGATCGTGCCGAGGGAGGCTGGAAGCCGCGGCGAGGTGGATCGCATCGAGACTTCGCAGGCCCGTCTCAACCGCCAACCTGGCCGCTTCACCGGCAAGCTCCGTGTCAACCTCGACTACGTCAAAAGTGCCCCAATCGGCTTTGAAGCTGCCAACCGCAGCGTCGGCACCGAGCAGGCCCACCGCCCGGGCCGTCTCGACATAGCCGACTCGGCACGTCACCCACCTGTGCACCTCGTCCATCGCCTGCATCAACTCCTCGGTCCCCTCCTCGCGCAGATAGCGCTTGATCAGAGCGCTCGCGTCGAGGTAGAGCATCAGCGCTCTTCTTCGCGGTCGGCAAGAATCGCCGCCGTGCCCGACCCTTTGCCCGGTGGCGGAAGCGGGACATTCCGAGGCAGCTTCTTGCTTGCCGGGGTTACACGGCCGGCCGTGATCAGTTCCCGCATCTGCCGGTCCTCCGAGCTCTCGTCGACAGGAACGATGTAGGCAACCGGGCGCCCATGGACGGTCACCCTCACCTGCTCTCCCGCCTCGATTTCGCGCAGTACCGCGCTCAGTCCGCTCTTCAACTCTCTAACTCCGATCTCGCGCATATGACCACATTAGCGAATCTGTGGTCATATGCGCGGTTTTGTCTGCAATTCACTGCGTGGTCTGTTCGGCCTATTTGAATGCGACCTTGTCGACCGCCTCCTTGATCTTGTTGACGATCACGTCGGCGAGCTCCAGCCCTTGTTTCCCCTGAAACCCCTTCATCGCCGCGACCATGCCGACCATCAGCAGCGAGACCAGCAGGATCAGGCCGACGTACTCGACCGTCCCCTGTCCCGTCTCGCCGCCGGCAAGCTGCCGGATCAGCCGCACCCGCCGCATCCCCCGGTCGTGGACCTGGGACAACAGCGCGTGGGCGTAGCCCATCAGCGCGTAGAACATCGATTCCTCCTTCTCGGTTGAGGACGACGATGCTCGGCCGTCGCGGCGCGCCGAACAAGACGCGGGAGTCACAGCCTGCGAGTCGTTTCGCAAAGCCTTTGCGACATCGCTGTGGGGCGTGTCGTCCGCGCCCGAAGCCGCGGACGACGGCGGCGCCGTCAAGCGGCAGCAGCGCCACCAGCTCGCGCGCCTGGAAGTCAGGCATCTGAGGCCTAGCCGAACGTGACGATGGGCTAGCCAAGCATCGCTTCGCTGATGAACCTCTCGAGGTGAGACGTCGGATCATCGGCCTCAATCCACTCCTGAACTGCGTCGCCGTCTAAGAATGCGATGGTCAACTCCTCGCTGGCGAACTTCTTCTCCTGTTCGATGGCGTCACCACTGACAGTCGTACGAGACAGCATCACTCCGATGCGGACGGTCGCCCTCTTAGTCATCATCTTGAGGCGGAATGCGGAGAACATCCCTTGAGAAATACCCGTCGCGTGATTCTTCGCCTCGGCGAGGATGAACGGTGCATTTGCGAGTGACCACACGCGGCCGGTGAGCTCACGCTGCTGGATCACCGCGTCGATCTCTTCCGTGTCCGTCCTATAGTTGCGCTCGAAAATCCAGAAGCCATCTACCTGGCTCAGCAGGAACGCGACCAGCGCCTCAAACCGCTTTCCCTTCTGGTTAGGAGTTCCGTCCCTACAAGACATGTTCCATCCGTGTCTCCCAAGCGCAGTTCGCAACTCAACAGGAACCCGAATCTGGAGATCGGCAAGAAGGGCCAAGACGCGCTCTGCCTTCTCGACTGGCACAGATCCGTCGATGAGGTGAACTTGGGCATCTACCTGGGCGAGCTGTTCGAGAAGTTCGGCGTCATAGAGCCGGCCGAGGGTCGTCGCCACGTGAACGGCGATTCCCTCCTCAAGAGCTGCCGCGAACCTTCTCGTGGCATATCCTCGCAGTCGGTCCGCTACGTGGATATGCATAAGCGCAGATCCGTCCTCCCGAACAAGATCCGGCTTCCACACATCGTCACTCCCTAGGTCAACCGATTTACCGGCTTGCCAATTGGGATCGGCAGCGCAGATTTCTTCAGCGATCTCAGGGGGCTCCCGCTCCCCGACGCCATGCGTGCCTACATCTCCTTCAAGCTCCCACTCGTTATCCATAAACCCCTACTGGGTTAGCCGACGAGGTCGCCAATCCGCCTGACTAGATCCTGGCCAACTCGTTTGATGAAACCACGCTCGTCATCATTCCGCGCCTTCCCAAGAAGACGCGTGAAACTTTTCACCATGTTGTCAGCGCGCCGTTCTAGCTTCTCGGTCTCGAACACCACCTGAACGGTGTCTTCGTACGCCTCACCGATACTGAGTTCCGGCTCCTTAACCAGGTTGCGGAGCGTGTCATCTAGCGGCGACGTGTCAGTCGGGTCATCAACCTCACGTGCCGCGAAGTTGATTATGGGAGCCACCAGTCGTAGCGATACCACATCGCTCACCACACCACTTAGTCGCTTCTGGACAAACGAATTCAGGACCTCGTCGTCCTCGAACTCCGCCGCCAAGCTCGGACGTTTCGCAGCCAGTGGGTCGATTACATAGCGTTTTAGTTCCCAGAAGAAGTTCAGGGGTATGTCGCCGTTATCGATGTACTCTTGATATTCGGTCGGAAGGGTTAGAGCGTGGCGAAGTCGTTTAATCCGCTCCAGCGACAGCCCAGTCATGTCCCCGAGTTCTCTGTTGTCTTCCGTTCCGGTCTCGTCGATCACCCTGCCAAGGGCATAAGCCGTGGGCATGTCTTTCCATGCCTCCCGAACCATGTGGATGTTGAACATCTGCACAAGGTTCTCCTCTGGACTGGGCGCATCCGTGATGATGGCCGGCACCGTCTCAAGTCCCAACTCTTTAGCACAGCGCCAGCGACGCTCGCCATCGGTGAGGACGTAGCCGCCCTCGGCCTCATAGACGACGATCGGTACAAGGATGCCTTCCCGATCGATGGACTCCGTGAGGCGCTCCATCTCCTCGGGCGTGAAATGAATCCGGGGGTTCGCATCGTTCTTTCGAACCTCATCCGTCCGTATCTGTTCTAGGCCCTTGAGATGGCCGCCAAGTTCAGACTCAGGACTGGCAGACATAAACCTTCTCCACTGCCTGCTTTGACTGCGTGCCGGTCGATGCCCCAAGGGTTGAATGCTTCAGTTTGATCTCAATCTCCCGAACTTGTGTAAAAAACTCACCGAGCAAGTCGCGCAAATCTACGCCAGCCTTATTCAGGACTCCCGTGGAGGGATAAGACATGACTAGAGGTTTGCCGTGCTCCGCAATGGCACCCGTCAAATCCCGGAATGCCACCTCGACCTCGCCCACACGCGAGAAGGGCGTAAAGAATCGGCCATCCCGGTATCGACCCGCTCCAATGGACTTCGGATAGTCATAGAGAAAGAGCGTTTCGTAGACATGGTAGAAGCGCGAATAGTGATCCACCGTGTAGGGGGGGTCGGCATAGACTGCCGTCACGTTCTCGAGCATCTCGGTCCTAACTAGATCCAAAGCGTCCTGGCTAGTGACGATATTTTCCTGTCGCCATTCGCGGTTGCCCTGCAATTCCAAGTCCCCGAGCTTCTCGACAAAACCTTCCCACATTGACCGTCGCCATTGGCGCACTACGCGAGCCGCGACCGCAGTCGTCGTCGGCTTAAGAAATTGCGCAGTGTGTCCTGGTGCGTTGACCAGACTACCCGCCGCAGACAGCCACGTGCTCAAGAGCCAATCACGGACTCCATTCTGATCCTGGTCAGTAATGCGGTCGATCGCGTATCGCAACGCATCGATTTCGATCGATTGCTGAATGCTGAAATAGGACGCAGAGAAGTAGAGCGTTGCCAACCGATAGTCATCGGGCTCGTCTAGACTCCGCACGCGTGCAATCGAGCGTCGCACGTCGGCCGAATTGCCTGCGTGAGGGGTGCACTCCATCAAGTTTCGAAGATTTTGTGCCGTCCCATTAACTGCCTTACGCTCAGCATTGAGGCGGCGGGCGTAGCGCCGCCTCAGCTTCGACTGGGCATCGCGGAACAGTGGAATCAGTTTTCGCACGACCTCCGAGCCCTTCGGTCGCTCAGAATCGAGGAAGCGGGCGCGGGCGAAACAGGCAGCAAACTTTGCTGCGTCGTTCGCCAGAATCGGCCGCTCGCTCGCCAGTCCGGCGGCGACGCTTGCCATCCCGCAGAAGAGGTCAGCGACGCGGCCATCAGAAACCGACAGAAGCTCATCGCGAACGACCGGGCCCAGCGATCGCTTCGTCCCCATGTACCGGAGAGGAATCGCCGGCAGAGGTGTCGAGGGCAACGAGCGACGCTCCACAACCTCCGTCTCACCGCTCCTGCTCATTGCTCACCACCCTGTATCCAAATCGCTCGACATCCTCGTCCAAGGGTCAAGCGCCCACTCTAACCCGCGGTTCAACAATAAGCCTTGCGCCGGGGTTGCTCCCCAACCATGCCCCACCCGGACGGGTGGTAGATCAGGCCAACGTAAATCATCCTTTGACCCCGCCTCGCCGCCCGCCAGGCGCCGGATCAGCCGCACCCGCCGCCAAACGACGGACCGTGCAATGCCAAGCACCGCGTGCAGGCACCCCATCTGCGCGTAGAGCATCGACTCCTCCTTCCTTGTTTGGAGAGGCGATTCTCGGCTGCCGCGGCGCGCCGAACAAGACGCGGGACGCCCGGCTCGGGGACTACTCGCGAGAGTCTCTGTAACGCCCGGCGAGGACAACGGCGGCGATCGTCAGCGCCGGCGGCAGGAAGGCCGCCCCCTGCCGCGCCTGGAAGACGAGCAGCGCGCCGAGCGCGGCGCCGACGGCCAGCGCCAGGACCATACCCAGCCGTTGAGCCCGGTTGCGGCCGCTGCCCGAGCCGGTGTACAAGCGCGGCCTGGGCCCCCATCGCCAATGCGAACACGGCAAGCAGCGTCGCCTCTCCCGCCAGTGACGGTTGTCCGTCGCTGGCCAGCCAGCCGGCGAGGACGATGCACTCGAGCAGCGCCACCACAACCAGGCCGCGCGTCATCCACCCCGGCCAGAGCTCGCCGGCTGCCAGGCGCTCGCCGCCGATCGCGCGCACCGCCCGCGCAGCGACGTAGACACCGACCACGTAGCCGGCGAGGGCAGCGCCCGAGCGCAGCAGCGCCTCGTCGAATCCCTTCCCGGCAGCGGCGCCGAGCAACACCACGTTGCCGGTCATGTTGGCCGAGAAGGCGCCGCCGAGACCGAGGAAGCTGATCGCGTCGACGGCGCCGCCGGCGAGGGCGAGCACGATCACGATCGTGTCGCGGATGTCTGCGGCCTGCTCGGCTCGGGCGTGCATCGCCGACGATTACAGCCATCGGGTTGGTCGCCAAATCGCTCGTCGAAAACTGGCTGGCTAGCCAGTTACTATGTCGGCGCACCCGAGCAGGAGGAGAGAGCGATGGCTGTCAGCGAGGAGAACCTCGACGAAGTGCTGGTGATCGACCGCAAGCGCTGGCCCGACGGGCCACCCCACGATCTCTTCAAGCGGATGCGCGGCGAGTGCCCGGTCCACTGGACCTCGCACGTGCCCGAGTTCCCCGAATCGGCCGGCTTCTGGTCGATCACCACCGCCGACGACGTCCACGCCGTCAGCCGCGACTGGCAGACCTACTCCTCCGAAAAGGGCGGCATCATCGCCGTCACCGCCGGCTTCCCGTTGGAGCTGATGCGGGCGATGTTCATCGGCATGGACCCGCCCAAGCACGACCGCGTCAAGGCGCTCTTTCAGGCCGGGTTCACGCCGAAGCGAATCGCCGCCCACGAGGGGGAGATCCGCCGCATCGTCACCGCCACCCTCGACCGCCTCGAGGGCCGCGAGAGCTGTGACCTCGTCAACGACGTCGGCCAGGTCGCTGTCTCGCGCGTGATCGGCAGCTTCATGGGGATACCACCCGAGGACGATGCGATGTGGGCGGAGCTGATGAATTCCTCCCTCGGCGCCAGCGACCCCGACCTCAATCCCGACGGAGTCGACGGCGCGATCGAGAAAACGCTGCCGGAAATCTTCGAGCACTGCAACAAGCTGATCGCCGAACGGCGCGAGAACCCGACCGACGACCTGACCAGCGTCCTCGTCCACGCCGAAGTCGAAGGCGAGCGGCTCGAGGACCACGAGATCGTGATGGGCTTCTTCCTGCTGATGGCGGCTGGCAACGACAGCACCAAGGCCACCTACGCCAGCGGCATGCGGGCCCTGATCGAAAACCCCGACCAGCGCCAACTGCTGCTCGACGACCCCTCGCTGATCCCGAGCGCGGTCGAGGAGTCGTTGAGGATGTTCCCCGCCTTCGCCCACTTCCGCCGCACCGCCACCCGCGACACCGAGCTCAACGGACAGGAGATTAAGGAGGGCGACAAGGTCGTCCTCTGGTACGCCTCCTCCAACCGCGACGAAACGCGCTACGAGGACCCGGATCGCTTCGACGTCACCCGCAATCCGGAACACCAGGCCTTCGGCGCCGGCGGCCGCCACTTCTGCCTCGGTACCGCCCTCGCCCGGCTCGAGCTGAAGATCCTCTTCGAGGAGACGCTCGCCCGCTACCCGGGCATGGAGGTCGACGGGCGGTCGATCTTCGTCGAATCGGCCTTCCTTAACCAGCTGAAGACGTTGCCGGTGCGGCTCTAGAGTCCCTCCATCAAGGTCACCTACCTGGAACCGACCGAGGTCGACGCCGATCCGCTTCCCGGCGAGTTCTCGGGGCCGCGGCTGCGCCGTTCGCTGCTGATCGTGGCTGCGATCGCGGTGGTCGTGATCGCGCTGATTGCGCTGCTGCCGGGGCTGAGCTCGCTGCGCCAGAGCTTCGACGGCGGCAAGCCACCCTGGCTCCTGCTCGGTGCCGGCCTTGAGTTGCTCTCCTGTTTCTCCTACGTGGTCGTCTTCCGCGCCGTTTTCTGCAAGCGGATGAGCTGGCGCACCAGCACCGAGATCGGTCTCTCCGAGCAAGCCGCCAACTCTCTGCTCTCGGTCGGGGGCGCCGGCGGCCTCGCACTCGGCGCCTGGATCCTCGGCCGCGGCGGGCTGCCGCGGCCGCAGATTGCCCGCCGAACGGTCGCCTTCTTCCTCCTGACCAGCCTCGCCAACGTCGCCTTTCTCGCCCTCGGCGGCCTCGCCCTCGCCGCCGGCCTGCTTTCGGGCCCGTCCAACCCGCTGCTCTCGATCGTCCCCGTCGTCGCCGGCATCGGGGCGATCGCCCTTGCCCTCAGCACTGGTGCAGCGGCGCGGGCCCTCAGCGCCGGCTCGGCACGGCCACGAGTCCAGGCGATCCTCAGCGCGGCCGGGGACGGCGTTGAGGAGGCGGTCACCCTCCTGCGCAGCCCCGCCGTAATCCTCGGCTCGGCCGGCTACATGCTGTTCGACATCGCCGTCCTCGGGGTTTGCTTCCCCGCCTTCGGCAACCGGCTGCCGCCGGTCGACGTGCTGCTGCTCGCCTACATCGTCGGCCAGCTCGGTGGGCTCGTGCCACTGCCAGGCGGGCTCGGCGGGCTCGACCTTGGCCTGATCGGCGCCCTCATCCTCTACGGGGTCGACGCCACCGATGCCGCCGTTGCCGTGCTCGCCTACAGGGGTCTATTGCTCCTGATCCCGGCGGCCGTCGGTCTGCCGGCGTTGGCGGTCCTGCAGCGGCGCCTGCGCCGCGAGGAGCACGACATCGCCGCCTGCGCCCCCGGACAGGAAGTCGAAGTGGTCGGGCGCGGCCTGGTCCTGATGCCGGTGCCGCGCTCACGGATACCCTGACCCGGGTGCGCGTCCTCGTCGTCACCAACTTCGTGCCCGACGAGACGCGGCCGCAGCTTGGGCGCTGGGTCCGCGACCAGATCGACGAGGTCCGAAAGCGCGGCGTCGAGGTCGACGTCTTCAGCTTCCCCCCCGGCCGCAACGAGTACATCCCGGCCACTCGGCGACTGCGGGCATTGCTGCAGCGCGAACGCTTCGACCTCGTTCACGCCCACTACGGCCTCGCCGGCTGGTGCGCAAAGCTGGCCGGAGCGGCGCCGTTGATCGTCACCTTCCACGGCACCGACGTCCGCCACGGCGTCGTCGGCCCGCTCTCGCGCCGTCTCGCCTGGCGCGTCGATCTTGTCGCCGCCGTCTCGCGGGCGCTGTTCGCTCCCGAGGACGGCCGCCCCGGCCTGCCCGCCGTGCCCGGCTCGGCGATCCTTCCCTGCGGGCCCGACCTCGAGCGCTTCGGGCCGCGGTCCCGCGCCGAGGCGCGGCGCCAGCTCGGCCTCGACCCCGGCGGCCGCTACCTCTTCTTCCCCGCCAGCCCGGCGCGACCCGAGAAGCGTCACGACCGCGCCGCCGAGGTCGCCGCCCGCTGCGGCGCCGAGCTGCTCAGCGGCGGCGCGATCCAGCCCGAGCAGATGCCGCTCTGGATCAACGCCGCCGCCGCCGTCCTCGTCACCTCCGGGTACGAGGGCTTCGGGATGGCGGCGATCGAGGCGTTGGCCTGCGGCGTGCCCGTCCTCTCGACCCCGGTCGGCATCTCCCCCTACGCGCTCGGCGGCATCGCCGGCTGCCTCTGCGCCCCGTTCGAGGTCGATACCTGGGCCGCTCTGGCGGGCGATCATCTCGACGCCGACGACCCCCGCGTCGAAGGCGCCGAGCGTGCCACCTCGCTCTCGGCGGGGCGAATGGCGGAGCGAGTGATCGAGGCCTACCGCGACGTGACCGCGAGCCCGGTAATAGATTGAGCGAATGAGTAGCTCCGAGACGGGTGGGCCCGGCGGCCCCAGCTTCAGCGCCCAGGTCGAAGAGGCCGAACGCCGGCTGGAGGCTGCCGCCGAGCAGGCCGGCCAGGCCGAGCAGCAGGCCGAAGCGGAGATCAAGGCGCTCGAGGCCGACCTCGAGAAACTGCGGGCGGAGGCCGACCGCGACCTCGAACAGCTGCGGCTCGCGCACGAGGAAGACCTGCAACAGGCGCGCGAGGCGAAGGAGCGCGCGATCGCCACCGCGGAGGAGAAGCTGACCGCGATCGAGGCCCAGGCCGACGCCGCCGAGGAGCGGATCGCCGCCGCCGAAGCGCGCGCTGCCGAGTCCGAGCGGACGGTCGCGGACGAGCAAGCGCGGGCCCGGGAAGGCGCCGCCGCCTGGCTGCGCGAGCAGCTCAACTCGATCCGCAGACAGGCGGAGGGGAAATAAAGGCGGCCGCCGAGTTCGACGTTGCCGTCGTCGGCGGCGGCGCCGCCGGGCTGTGGACTGCATTGCGCGCGGCCGAGCAGGGCGGCCGGGTCTGCCTCGTCTCCCGCACCCCCCTCTCCCAGAGCGCCAGCTTCTGGGCCCAGGGCGGGCTCGCCGCCGCGCTCGAGCCCGACGACACCCCCGAGCGTCACGCCGCCGACACGATCGCCGCCGGCCGCGGTCTCTGCCGTCCCGCCGCGGTCCGCGTCCTCTGCGAGGAAGCACCGGCGGCGGTGCGGGACCTGCAGGCGCGCGGTGTCGTCTTCGACCTCGACCACGAGGGACGCCTGGCCCTTGGGCTCGAGGGAGGGCACGCCAGCCGCCGCATCGTCCACTCCGGCGGCAGCCAGACCGGCCACGAGATCACCTCGAAGTTGGCGGCGATGGTCGCCGTCGAGGAGCGGATCGAGGTGCTGGAGCGGACCTCGGCGCAGTCCCTGTGGAACGACGGCGAGCGCTGCCACGGCGTGATCACAGACGGCGGCGCGATCGGCGCCGCGGCGACCGTCCTGGCAACCGGCGGTGCCGCGGCGCTGTGGCGGCGGACGACCAACCCGCGCGGGGCGATCGGCGCCGGGCCGGTATTGGCCGCCGCGGCGGGCGCCGACCTCGCCGACCTCGAGTTCTGCCAATTCCACCCCACTGCCCTCGCCCTCCCCGGCACTCGCTCCGACGGCGTCCTGATCACCGAGGCGATCCGCGGCGAGGGCGCAAAGCTGCTCGGCGCCGACGGCGAGCGCTTCACCGACGAGCTGGCGCCCCGCGACGCGGTCACCGCCGCGATCCTGGCCCAGATGAAGGCCGACCAGCGGCCCAATGTCGAGCTCGATCTGCGCAGGATCGACCCCGCCCGCTTCCCCAACGTCTTCGAGTCCCTGGCTGCCGCCGGGCTCGAACCGCGCCGCGACCCGGTCCCGGTCTCCCCCGCCGCCCACTACACGATGGGCGGCGTCGTCGTCGACCTCGAGGGACGCTCCTCGGTGCCAGGTCTCTACGCCGTCGGCGAGTGCTCCTGCACCGGTCTGCACGGCGCTAACCGGCTCGCCTCCAACTCGCTCAGCGAGTGCTTCGTCTTCGGCGGCCGGGCGGCGAGCGCGGCGCTCGGCGAGAAGCGCAGCGCGACGCCTCCGGCGGCGCCCGATTGGGCCTTCGACCCGCCGACCGACGAGACCCGCGAAGCGGTCTGGCGCTACGCCGGGCCAATGCGGAACCCCGACGATCTCGCTCGACTCGTCTCAAATCCCTACCCCCTGGCCAGCGCGGTCGCCCGCGCCGCATTGGGTCGGGCCGAGTCGCGCGGCGGTCACCTCCGCGCCGACTGTCCCGAGACCGACCCCGCCCTTGACGGTGTCCATGTCGTCCTCGCCGCCGATGGCTCGACCCGGCACGAGGAATGGCTCTGAGAACCTGAGCAGATGCTGCTCGGTGTCGACGTCGGCGGGACCTTCACCGACGCGGTCCTGCTCGACGGCGGTGAGGTCCACACCGCCAAGGTCCCGACCTCCCCTGGCTCGGAGTCCGAGGGGGTGATGAGCGCGGTCGCGGCGGTGCTCGAGCGCGCCGGCGCCGAGGCGGCCACAGTCGAGTCCTTCGCCCACGGGATGACCGTCGGCACCAACGCGCTGCTGGAGGAACGCGGCGCGCGGACGGCCCTGGTCGCGACCAAGGGCTTCGCCGACCTGCTTGAGATCGGTCGCCAGGACCGCCCCGAGCTCTACCGCCTCTGTGCCCCAAAGCCGGCGCCGCTGGTCGCGCGCGACCTGCGCTTCGAGGCCGAGGAGCGAGTCGGACCCACGGGCGTGATCACCGCGCTCGCCGACGAGGAGCCCGAGCGCCTGGCCCGCGAGCTCGAGCGCGCCGGCGCCGAGTCCGTCGCCGTCTGCCTGCTCTTCTCCTACCTCGACCCCGGCCACGAGCAACGAATCGCCGCCCACCTGCGCCGGCGCCTGCCCGGCGTCCACGTCTCCGCCTCGCACGAGGTGCTGCCCCGCTTCCGCGAGTACGAGCGCTGCTCGACGACCGCGATCGACGCCTACCTGAGCCCGCTGCTCGGCCGCTACCTGGAGCGCCTCGGCGAGGCGACCGCGGCCGCTGGGCTGCCAGCACCGCTGGTGATGCAGTCCTCCGGTGGCGTCGCCCCCGCAGCCGAGGCGGCGCGAGCCGGCGCCTGGAGCGTCCTCTCCGGCCCGGCCGGAGGGGCGATCGGCGCCGGGCTCCTGGCCCGCGCCAGCGGCGACGGCAACGCTCTCGGCTTCGACATGGGCGGCACCTCCTGTGACGTCTGCGTGGTCGAAGACGGCGCCGTTCGCCGCACCGACTCGCGCCACCTCGACGGCCGCGTGATCCAGCTGCCGATGGTCGACGTCCACACGGTTGGCGCGGGCGGCGGTTCGATCGGGTGGCGAGACTCCGGCGGCGCCCTGCGGGTCGGCCCCCGTTCGGCCGGCGCCGAGCCAGGCCCCGCTTGTTACGGGCGCGGCGGGACCGAGCCGACGGTCACCGACGCCAATCTCCTGCTCGGCTACCTCGCCGGCGGCTCGCAGTTGGCCGGTGGCGTAGACCTCGATGCCGAGGCCGCGGCGGCCGCGGTCGGCTCCCTCGCCCGCGCGCTCGACCTCGATCCGCTGGAGACCGCGGCCGGGATCGTCCGCGTCGCCAACCAGGAGATGGTGCGGGCGCTGCGGGTCGTCACCGTCGAGCGCGGCATCGACCCGCGCGGCTTCGCCCTCCTCCCCTTCGGCGGCGCCGGTCCGATGCACGCGGCGGCGATCGCGGCGGAGCTGGGAATCGAGACCATTCTCTGCCCGCGGGCCGGTGGCGTCCTCTCCGCGCTCGGCCTCTGCGCCTCCGAGCGGCGCCGCGACACCGCCCGCACGGTGATGCTCGCCGGCGCCGACCTCACCGCGGAGCGAATCGCAGCTGAGGTTGGGGCGATGATCGAGGCTGCCGGCGCCGACCTCGAGGGGGCGACGCCGGAGCTGACCTATGAGCTGCGCTACGCCGGCCAGGCGTTCGAGCTGCCCGTCGCGGGACCAGCCCAGCCTGACCCGGCCGACCTCGTCGAGAGCTTCGAGGCCGCGCACGAGCAGCGCTACGGACACCGCGACCCCGACGGCGAGGTCGTCCTCGTCGACATCCGCCTGGCGCTGGTCGTCCCCGGGCCCGAACCGCGGCCGCGAGCGGCTGCGGCGGGTCGGCTGAAGCGTGGCCAGCGCCAGGTGCCCTTCGGCAAGGAATGGGTCGAGACCCCGGTCCTGCGGGGTGAGCCCGCCGCCGGCACCGCCGCGGAAGGCCCGGTCGTCTTCGAGCTGCCCGAGGCCACGCTGGTCCTGCCGCCCGGTTGGAGCGCCACCGTCGACGACGCCGGCACCATCATCGCGCGGTTCCTTGTGGACCTTGAGCGACCAAAAGGAACCACGCGATGACAGGGCTCGACCCGATCACGTTGCAGGTGCTGATCGGCGGCCTGCGTGCGGCCTGCGACGAGATGGGAGCGACGCTGATCCGCTCCGCCTACTCGGCCAACATCAAGGAGCGCCACGACTGCTCAACCGCGCTCTTCGACCCCCGCGGCGAGCTGGTAATGCAGGCCGAGCACATCCCGGTCCACCTCGGCTCGATGCCCGACGCCGTCGCCGCCGTGCTCGGCGAGCGCCACGAGCCGGGGGTCAGCTGGATCCTCAACGACCCCTACCGCGGCGGCACCCACCTGCCGGACATCACCCTGGTCACGCCCGTCTTCGCCGGCGGCGGGCTCTTCGGGTTCGCCGCCTGCCGCGCTCATCACGCCGACGTCGGCGGCCCGACCCCGGGCTCGATGCCCGCCTTCTCGCGGACGCTCACCGAGGAGGGCGTCGTGATCGCGCCGACGATCGCCGACGAGGCGGAGCTCGAGCGCCTGGTGGCGCAGATGCGCGCGCCGCGCCAGCGGCTGGCCGACCTCCGCGCCCAGCAGGCGGCGAACCGGGTCGGCGAGCGGCGGCTAATCGAGCTCGCCGAGCGCCATGGGCCCGACCTCCTGCGCGAAGGAATGGGCGAGATCCTCGCCTACTCCGAGCGCCGCACCCGTGCCGCCCTCGCCGACCTCCCGGACGGGACCTACCGCGCCGAGGATGTGCTCGAAGACGACTCGGCCTGCGACGAGCGCGATGTCGTCCTCCGCGTCGCCGCGACGATCGCCGGCGAGACCCTGCGGCTCGACTTCACCGGCACCGACCCCCAGGTCGACGGCAACCTCAACTGCCCGCTCTCGGTGACGAAGTCAGCGGCGTTCTTCGCCGTCCGCGTTTTGACCGACCCCGAGGCGCCGCCCTGCGCCGGCGCCCACCGGCCGATCGAGGTGATCGCCCCCAGCGGCTGCCTGCTCAACGCCGAGTACCCGGCTGCCGTCGCCGCCGGCAACGTCGAGACCTCCAGCCGCGTCGCCGACCTCGTGATCGCCGCCCTCGGCGGCGCCCGCCCGGTTCCGGCACAAGGCCAGGGCACGATGAACAACCTCACCCTCGCCAACGAAGACTTCACCTACTACGAGACGCTCGGCGGCGGCCAGGGAGCCTGCCCGGACGGCGACGGCCCGAGCGCTATCCACGTCGCGATGTCGAACACGCTGAACACGCCGGTCGAGGCGCTCGAGACGGAGTTCCCGCTTCGTGTGACGAACGTCTCATTACGCAAAGGCAGCGGCGGAGTCGGCACATATACGGGCGGAGAGGGCCTCGTGCGAGAGCTGGAAGCGCTCGCACCGATGCACTTCACGCTCATTACCGAGCGCCGCCGCCATGCTCCGAAAGGGCTTGGCGGAGCCAAAAACGGCGCTCCCGGGGTGAACTCACACAACGGCACGCGACTGCCCAGCAAGGCCGATGGCGAGCTCGCGCCCGGCGATCGACTGCGAATCGAAACGCCAGGCGGCGGCGGCCAGAGTTAGGACCTTTTTATTTGGTAAATCGGCGACGCTCGTCTAGAATTCCCGACCCGAGCGGGCGGAACGCCTTTGATGGCCGTCGTCACCCCCCAGCCCCTCGGTAAAACACTACTTCGTAGGGATTAGGTTCAACATGCCGATCGCTCTTAAGGAATGGGCAGTAACCGTCCGCGCTCTCTCTGAGGGCGAGCAGCTGCTGACGCTGCGCAAGGGCGGCATCCGCGAGGAGAACAAGCACTTCGAGCTCGAGCACGAGCGCTTCTTCCTCTACCCCACCTTCGACCACCAGCGCAACGACCTGGTCCGGGAATCGCATCACCCGGAGCTGCGTCGCGCGCTCGAGGAGGGTGTCTGGCCCGACGAGGAGCCGCCGCCGAAGGCGCTGCTCCAGGACGGCGGCATCCCCCAGCCCGACCGCGTCCGGCTGCGCGCCTGGGCCGAGGTCACCGATCACGTCACGATCAACGACCGCCGCACTCTTGACTGCCTCTCGCCGTACTACGTCTGGACGCCCGACTACGCCGAGAAGCGGCTCAACTGGAAGCGGCGTCACCCGCTCCACATCCTGCTGCTGCGGGTCCACCGGATCCCGCGCCCAGTCACGGTCCGCGTCCGCGACGAGTACCACGGCTGCCGTTCCTGGGTCGAGATCGATCGCGAACTGCCCTTCGAGGGAACGCCGGTGATGGCCGACGAAGAGTTCGACCGCGCTCGCGAAGAGATCCGCGCCGTCTGCGGCGACGCCGAGCCTGCCCTCGTTTAGCACCGGCAACCCCCGCTAGTCTCGCCTCGATGTCCTGGATCGAGACGGAGTCGCTGTCCTTCACCGCTCGGCATGACAGCGAGGACTCGGCCTTCGCGGAGCGGACGCTCGACCGCATGGAGAACCTGCGGCTGAAACTCGAAGACCGCTTCGAGCAGGTCCCCGGGGACGTCACCGTCGTCGTCCACACCAACCCGGTCTGGCTGACGATGGCCCACCCGTTCCTGCCCGCCGCCCGCTGGTCAGCGGCGCCCGCCGGCCGCCGCTACCTCGCCGGCTGGGCGATGGCGACCGAGCTGCACGTCCTCAACGATCCCTACCTGGAAAAACGCGCCGCCGGCGACGACTCGCTGGAGGCCCTGCGCGGCACCGCCGAGCGCCTCTACGCGCAACTGGTGGTTGCTGCCAACAACTCGGCCCTGCCGCCCTCCTGGACCCCGCGCCGCTTCGCCCGCTACCTGCGCTGGGCCTGGCTGGTCGAAGGCGGGGCTCAGTACTTCGCCCGCCAGGTCGGCCTCTACCGCCCGGCCGTGATCCGCCGCCTGCGCGAAAGCTCGCGGCCGTCCTTCCCCCCCTCGCGGCGCGACGCGGTGATCCTCGGCGGCACGATCTTCGACCTGCTCGAGAACGAGCGCGGGCCGGAGGCCTGCGAGCGCCTCGTCGACGGCCTCCTCCCCGGTGGCCAGGCGGTCACGCTCGAAGACGCCTTCGACGCCCGCTTTCGCGACATCGAGGACGCCTGGCGTGACTACCTGCGCTCGATCATCCGCCCCCTCGGCGTCGGCTGAGCGCGCGCCTCACTCCTCGTCGGCCAGCCAGGGCCAGCTCTCTTCGTCGTCGCTGACCAGCGTCTCCTGCAAGAGCTCGCGTGCCTGCTCGAGGCGCTCCGCGTGTACGAGCAGCCGCTGGCCACCGCCGCCGAACCCCGAGTAGAGGCGGCCGAGGCCGATCTGCAAGCCGCTCAAGCCAGTCGGCTGCAGGAGGCTGGGAATGCCGGCGTCCGCCAGCAAGCCTTGCAGCATCTCAGCCTGAATCGGGTCCTTGGCGAAAGCGACATCGACCAGATCCCCCGGCTCGCCGCCGGCCATCTCAGGTGACTTCGTAGAGGATCCAGACGATCAGCACCGCGGCGAGGAAGGCAATGCCGACCCAGAGCGCCAGCTTCTGCGGAGAGGTGACGCCGGCTTCGCGCCGCTGCAACCGCGCCTGCTCTTCGATCTCGGTCCGCTCTTCGCCCTCGCTCTCGACCATCGTTTCGGCCAGCACCTCGCGGGCCCGCGGCGCCGCCTCGGCGTTGACGAACACGTCGTGCGGACCGGCGGCGAGGAAGTCCGGGTTGTCGAAGCCGCCGCTGCGCTTGAGGACGCTCGGGATCCCCGCCTCGGAGAGCAGGCCCTGGAACATCTCCGCTTCCGCCTGGTTGCGGGCGAAGGCGACCTTGATCAGCTTGCCGCCGCCTCCCCCGCCGCCGCCTCCACCACCGCCGTCGTCGGACCCGCCACCGCCGCCCCCATGGGCGCCGCGATGATGGGATCCGCGTTTGTGGCTAGTGGACGTCGAGCGTGACATCGGCGATCTTCAGGTCTTGGAGCAGGTAGGCCTTGACGTCGGGGACCTCTTCGTCGGCGAGCGAGACGATTACGTAGATCTGTTCCGGCCAGGCGACGGCCTGGTTGACGTCGGTCTGCGAGGGATAGGCGGCGCTCTTGGTGTGCGAGTGGTAGATCGCGAGCAGTTCGTTGCCGCCGTCTTCGATCGACTTCAGAGCGTTGAACTGGCCCTGTGGGTCCATCTCGTAGCGCAGCGGGCTGACCGCGGAATTGACGACCCGGACGACTTCGGTCGCCTCGCCATCGCGGCCGCCGATCATCCCGCAGCACTCGTTCGGCAGGTCCTCGCGCGCGTGCGCGACCATCTCGTCGATCAGCCCCTGAGCAATCCTCA
This sequence comes from Solirubrobacterales bacterium, assembly GCA_035472275.1. Classification (GTDB taxonomy): domain Bacteria; phylum Actinomycetota; class Thermoleophilia; order Solirubrobacterales; family 70-9; genus VAYN01. Next base: position 210,028 of record DATIPH010000022.1, on the reverse strand, counting down.
CGCGCCGAGGCTAGCGGACCGAGCACCCCCCAGGCCAGCGCAGGAGTCCGTCTACTGGCGAGTTTTGTCTTTCCCGCCGCCGCCGAAGACCTTGTCGCGACCCTTGCCGCCGCAGATCAGGTCGTCGCCGCCCAGCGCACGCACGGTGTCGGCGCCGCCGAGGGCGGCGATTACGTCACGCCCGCGGGTGCCGACGATCTGCTCCGCCGCCTTGGTGCCAACGATCGTCGCCCGTTTGCCGAGACAGCGGGCGTGGCTACTGCCGCCGACCAGCCGCGCCAGCGAGTAGCCGCGGCCGCTGGAACTGCCGGATTCGATCGTGAGGACAATCCGGCCCCCGGACTGCAGACCGAATCCGGAGCTGGAGGCGTTGAGGCCGGGATTCGGAAGCTCGACCGCCCTGCCGGCGGCGAAGGTCGGGTCGGGCGTCCCGTTCTGGCGCAGGCGAAACACGTGCGAGCCGGCGCCGTAGTAACCGACGACGCCAACGATCCGGCCGGATCCGTCGGCGGCGATCTGGGCGACGTTGGTGCCGAGGCCGAAGACGCGGCCGAGGCTGACCTCGCCGCCTTTGCCGAAGCCGGGGTCGAGCGAACCGCCGGGCTGGAGCCGGAGCAGGACCGAGCCGCGGGTTTCCCCGTTGGCGACCACGTACACCCGGCCGCCGGGCCCGGCGGCGATCGCCTCCAGAAAGCTCGGGCCCGCGCGCGGGATCAGGCCGAGGCCGGTGCCGGCGAGGGAGGGATCGAGGGAACCGGTGGGCCCGAAGCGATCGACGCCGACGTTGAGGTCGGAGCCGCCCTCCCCCCGGCAACAGCGCGAGACGCCGATGTCGAAGCCGCCGTTCTGGCGGAAGGCGAGTCCCCCTGGGTGCGTGTAGGTCGAGGGGACGATCCGCATCCCGTTTTCGCCGAAGCCGCGGTCGAGGCTGCCGTCGGTGAGAAGGCGGGCGACGACCAGGCGGCCTTCGCTGCCCGTTCCCTGCGCTTCATAGGCGACCAGCACCTTGCCATCGGCCTGCACGGCGACCACCGGCGCGTTGCCGGTCGCTTCTTCGAGCTTCGCGCTGGCGATCCCGAGCGCTCCAAAGCCCGGGTCGAGAGCGCCGTTGCTCCCGAACCGCGCAACCACGATCCGCCCTTCCGCGGACGCCGCGATCACCGGCCTGCCGTCGGTGCCGACCGCAATTGCGCTGTGCTGGTACTGGTTCTGGTGGACCGGCAGCTCGGCAGCGGTTCCGAAGACCGGGTCGCGTTCGCCGTTGGCCTCGTAGCGGGCGAGTTTCAGCGTCGCCGTTTTGCAGAATTCGGTCGGTGCGCAGTTTGTAACGCTGGGAGCGAGCACGAAGATTTCGTCTTCGGGCCCGACCGCCATCGTCGCCCAAGCGTCGCTGACGAAGCCTTCGCCAGCGGCAACCCCGCCCTGGCCGAAAGTCGGATCGAGGTCGCCGGGCGCCGGCGCCGCCACCGCCGCCGGCGCGGTAAAGGCGCAGATCAGAGCCGATAGAGCCCACGCGGCGCAAATACGCGCCGCGCCACGCGCTGCTACCACCAAACGGTGGAGTCGAGGTTTTCGATCTCCTCGATCGGCTTCGTGTAGACGCCGGAGGAGAGGTACTTCCAGCCGTCGTCGGGGATCAGGAAGACGACGTTGCCGCCGTCGAGCTCGCCGGCGATACGGGCGGCGATCGCGGCGATCGCACCGGCCGAGACGCCGGCGAAGACGCCCTCCTCGTCGAGCAGCTTCTTGGTCCAGAGGATCGCGTCGCGGTTGGAGACCATGATCTTGCGGTCGAGAATCGAGAGGTCGATGATCGGCGGGATGAAGCCGTCGTCGAGGGAGCGCAGACCCTGGACCAGCTCCCCCTGCATCGGCTCGGCAGCGACGATCCGCGTCTGCGGGTTGGCCTCCTTGAGCCGGCGACCGTTGCCCATCAGGGTGCCGCCGGTGCCGAGGCCGCCGACGAAGGCGGCGACGTCATCGAGCTCGTCGAGGATCTCGACCGCGGTCCCGTTGTAGTGGGCGAGGGGGTTGTTCTCGTTGCCGTATTGGTAGGGCATGTAGTAGCCGGGCTCCTCTGCCATCTCCAGCGCCACCTCGACGGCACCGTTGGAGCCCTTCGCGCCCTCCGAGTAGACGATCTCCGCCCCGTACATCTTCAGCAGCTGGGTCCGCTCCTCGGTCACGTTGTCCGGCATCACGACCTTCAGCGGGTAGCCCTTGCGGCGGCAGATCATCGCCAAGGCGATGCCGGTGTTGCCGGAAGTCGGTTCGAGGATCGTCTGACCGGGTTCGATCGCCCCCTCGGCCTCGGCCGCCTCGATCATCGATTTCGCGACCCGATCCTTGACCGAACCGGTCGGGTTGTGCCCCTCTAGCTTGGCGTAGATGCGAACGTCCGGCTTCGGTGAGAACCGCGGCAGCTCAACCAGCGGCGTGTTGCCGATCGACTCGACGACGTTGCCGAAACGGCCCCCGCAGGGTCTGTTTAGAAGTTGATCCGCCATTGCGTCCGCCCCGTTACTTCAGAAAGTGTAGCGAGGGTCGAGAGCCACGTTTATACGGCCGTCCATTTGCACGAGTGAAGCGGATGTGTATCTTCGCGCGGGTCCAGCAAACATTTGGATCGGAGGCAATACCAAATGAGCAAACCCCGGCTGACTGCCCTCTTCGCGGTCTTCCTCGTCGCGATTGCGGCGCTTGTCGTGGCGGGTTGCGGTGGCAGCGACGACAGCAGCTCCACCAGCGGCGGCGAAACCAGCGCCAGCACCGAAGAAGCCAGTGGCGGCGGGGAACCGCTCACCGTCGGCTCCGACATCCCCTATCCCCCCTTCGAGGAAGGCAAACCGGGGAACTACACGGGCTTCGACATCGACCTGATGGACGCGATCGGCGAAAAGATCGGCCGCACGCCCGAATTCCAGGACACGTCCTTCGACACGATCTTCACGTTCCTGGCGCAGGGGAAGTTCGAAGCGGTTGCCTCCGCGGCGACGATCACGCCAGAACGCGAGAAGACGGTCGACTTCTCGAATCCGTATTACATCTCCGAACAGGCGATCCTGATCAAAAAAGGCGGCGAAATCGGCTCGGTCGAAGAGCTGAAAGGCGCGACGATCGGGGTTCAGAAGGGCACCACCGGCCAGGAATTCGTCGATGAAAAGGGCGAAGCCGGGGAAGTCCGGCCATACCCGACCGGGCCCGACGCGGTCAACGCCCTCAACGCCGGCACTGTCGAAGCGGTCGTGATGGACATCCCGGTCGCCGAAAACGCGGTCGAAGCGAACAAGGGTCTCGAAATCTCGTCGCCAATCGAAACGGAAGAAGAGTACGGAATCGCTGTCGCCCAGGGCGAAACCGAACTCCTTGAATCGATCAACGAAGGGCTCGCCACCGTGATCGAAGACGGCACCTACAACACGCTCTACGAAAAGTGGTTCCACCATGAAGCGCCGGCGGCGATCAAAACCGCCACCCACGAAGCAAGCTGAGGTTGCAGCCTCACAGAATCGAGGACGAGAGAGGGTGCCGGAAACGGCGCCCTCTCTAAGTTTGGAAGCGCGGTAGCCAGGTAGCGAGGGTCGAGAGGAAAAGTGGACCAGATCATCAAGCAGTTCTTCGACGTCGGGTTCATGGCCGAACACTTCGACGAGGTCCTCAACGGGTTCTGGTTGACGATCCAGCTCTGGCTCGTGGCCAGCATCCTCGCCCTCGCCTGGGGCCTGATCCTCGCTCTCCTCCGGCAATTGCCGGGCAAGGGGTTGATGCCGGTTCGCTTCCTGACGATCGCCTACATCGATGTCTTCCGGGCGATCCCCCTGCTGCTGCTGATCGTCCTGATCGCAACCGGAATCCCATCGCTCGAATTCATTCCCAAGGAGATCCGCATCCCCCACTGGTTCGGCAAGCCCGATCCGTTCTGGTACGCGACCCTGGCGCTGATGATCACCTACGGCGCCTACATGGCTGAGGTCTACCGGGCCGGCATCGAAGCGGTTCCCCGTGGCCAGATGGAGGCCGCACGCTCGCTTGGGATGAGTCACTTCCAGGCAATGCGGAGCGTGATCATTCCCCAGGCGATCCAAAAGATTCCGGCGCCGATGCTGAACGAATTGATCGCCCTGATGAAGGACACGACCCTCGCGAGCGTTATAGCCCTCAACGAGGTCCTGCTGGTCGGCCAGGACATCCAGTCAGAAACGTTCATCAGCTCGGCTCTGACCCTTGGCTGCCTGATGTTCCTTGTCGTGATCCTGCCGCTTGCGCGACTCACCGACAAACTGATCAAACGCAACCAGCTGAAGGTCGCTCGTGGCGCCCACATCGAGGTCGGCTGATGGCCGAGCCGATGGTGAAGCTGAGCGGCGTCCGCAAGCGCTTCGGCGAGCTCGAGGTTCTCAAAGGCATCGATCTCGACGTCGCCAAAGGCGAAGTCATCTGCATCCTCGGCCCCAGTGGCTCCGGCAAGAGCACGCTGCTGCGCTGCGTCAACCTGCTCGAGCCGCCGGAGGCGGGCGAGATCTTTCTCGAGGGCCAGGACATCTGCAAAGGGCCGGGCTCAGGCACCGGCGAGCAGAGCTGGAACCTCGATTTCGTTCGCCAACGGGTCGGGATGGTCTTCCAGCAGTTCAACCTCTTTCCCCACAAGTCGGTGCTGCAGAACGTGACGATGGCGCCGGAAAAGGTCCTCGGCCGCTCCAAGCAGGAGGCACGTGAGAAAGGGGCTGCCCTGCTCGAACGGGTCGGCCTCGCCGACAAGCTCACCCAGTATCCCGAACGGCTCTCCGGCGGCCAGCAGCAGCGGGTCGCGATCGCCCGGGCGCTGGCGATGGAACCGCACGTGATGCTGTTCGACGAGGTCACCAGCGCCCTCGACCCCGAGCTCGTCAAAGAGGTGCTCGACACGATGCGGGAGCTCGCCTCGGAAGGGATGACGATGCTGGTCGTCACCCACGAGCTTGGGTTCGCCAGAGAGGTCGGCGACCAAGTCGTGTTCATGGACGGAGGGGTGATCGTCGAGAAGGGCACGCCCGCCGACGTGCTCGGGAACCCCCAGCAGGAGCGGACGAAGAAATTCCTCGGGCTAGTGCTCGAGCGCTGACCCTCAAGGTAACTCGCTGTATTGGTCAAACGGGGGCTCGCACCTTAGATTCCTCGGCATGGCGTTTGTCCACTGGCGCAAGCTCGACACCGGCGCAGTTCTAATGGGAGGCTCGGTAAAGACGGGGAAGGACGTGCTGCTGACTGGAGAGGCCTATGCCGACCCTCCCTCGACCTTCACTGTCAAGCGCAGGTACGGCGCCCTCATTCGCCTCTATCGGCAGAGTCGCGGGGAGGGGCCCACGACCGCACTCGAGACCCTCGTCGCCGTTCCCAGCGGAACGGACCGCGCACAGGCCGGGCCGGTCGCCCTGCGTACTCCGGGTCGTCGGCTGAAGTGGCGGATGTTCTTCGAAGACGATCTAGGGAACGCATCCAATGAGCTCAACGTCTCCCGCTTGGGGAACTTCGCTGGAACCGTCGGCGTCGCTGTCGAGCCGGGACGGGCTCAGGTCGAGACCACGTTCACCGCCGTCGTCGACCCAGAGGTCAAAATGTCCCTGCTCAGCCCTTGGAGCGGTGAGGAGTTCGACGAGTTTGTCGATGAATTGGTCGAGGACGCCGCGACGGACGGAGATTCCCCTGGCGCCTATGAGGGCCTGCGCGAGTTCATTGCTCCGTTGATGCCGGCAGAGGCGCCCACGGGGTGGCGGGTCACCCTGAGGCAGGAGCGACTTATGGTCGACGAGGGCGAGTCGATTCGCGTCCAGGCCGACTTTCAGCTGCCCACCCCGGGAGTGATGATCTTCGCCCTACAGATGACCGCTGAGGTCGACGGCGAGCTGATCACCAGCTCCTCCGACCCGTTGGCCATTCACGTCCCCGAGGACGGAGGACAGGCGGCAATCCTCTTCGGCGACGACGGGGGACGACCGGGCGGGAAACACGAACTAGAGCCCGCTAACCACCGAGCCCTCGCCCTACTCGAGCTCGCAGCGAGAGAGCGCGCTTAAGTGGTGCCGCCGGCCATCGCCGGCAGAATCACAACCGTGTCGCCGTCTTTGACCGCGGTCTCCAGCCCGTTGAGGACGCGCACGTCCTCGTCGTTGAGGTAGACGTTGACGTAGCGATTGAGCTCGCCGTCCTCGCCGAACAGCTGCGCCGAGGTGTCGGGATGCGCCGCGGTCAGCGCCCGCAGGACCTCACCGACGTTGCCGCCGCCGGCGTCGACCTCAGAAGCGCCACCCGTTTTCGGGCGCAGGACTGGAGGAATGCGGACGGTGGCCATGAGGCGGTGATCCTAGTCGAGCTGGCGCTTCTTAGCGGTCGCCGCCGGCACCGGCGCAGAAAGCGTCGTAGTCGGGGAACTGGCCCATCTCCGACTCCGGGATCTCCTCGGCGTTCTCGCCGCAGATCGGGCAGTTCGGGTCGCGGCGGACTTTGAGCTCGGTGAAGGTCGTGCCGAGAGCGTCGTAGAGGAGCAGGCGGCCGATCAGCGGCTGACCAGCGCCAAGCACCAGCTTGATCACCTCGTTGGCCTGCAGCGTGCCCATCGTTCCCGCCATCACCCCAAGCACCCCGTTGGCGGAGCAGCTCGGCGCCAGCTCGGCGGGCGGCGGCGTCGGGTAGAGGCAGCGGTAGCAGGGGCCCTCGAAGGGGACGAAGGTTGAGATCTGGCCGTCGAAACCAAGGATCGAGGCCGAGACGACCGGCTTGCGCAACCGCACCGAAGCGTCGTTCAGCAGGTAGCGGGTGGGGAAGTTATCGGCGCCGTCGACGACGATGTCGTAGTCGCCCATGATCTCGAGGATGTTGCCAGCGTCCAGTCGCCCGTTGTGCTCGACAACCTTGACATCGGGGTTCAGCCCTTCGATGAAGATCCGCGCCGATGCCGTCTTCGCCATCCCGATCCGCTCGGTGTTGTGGATCACCTGGCGCTGCAGGTTGGAGGCGTCGACGACATCGTCGTCGACGAGGCCGATGGTGCCGATCCCGGCCGCCGCCAGGTAGAGCGCGGTCGGCGCTCCGAGCCCGCCGGCGCCGAGCAGCAGCACCTTCGCGTTCAGCAGCTTCAGCTGCCCGTCGACGCCAACCTCGGGGAGCAAGGTGTGTCGGGAGTAGCGCTCGCGCTGCTCGGCGGTCATCCCGGAAGTCGAGACCACCGGCAGCCCCTGTTCCTGCCAGAGGAGGATGCCGCCGGCCATCGAGGCGACGTTGTCGTAGCCCATCGCTTGCATCTGCGCAGCGGCGATCGCGGAGCGGTTGCCCGAGCGGCAGTAGAGGATCGTGCGAGCCGACTTGCTTGGCGCCGCCGCCTCGATCTCATCACGGAGAAGGCCCGGCGGAACCAGCTTGCCACCCTCAAGATGGGAGTCCTGATACTCGTGCGGCTCGCGGGTGTCGATCAGGACGACGTCGCCGCCGTTGATCTCCTCGGCAGCCTCGAAAGGCTGGATCTCCTCGATCGTCACCTGGGGCGTCTCAGTACCGGGCATGAAGTAAATCTCCTGAAATCGGATCAGCTTTTACTTCAAAAAGTATAGCGACGCTTGAAATGGCGGCCCAGAGGAGGAAGCCTACGCTCCAGTAAGTCCAGGGAAAGAGAGGAAATGACGGAGAAATCGGCCAAAGCGGCCTATCAGGCAATGGCGTCGATCTACGACGACTTCAACTACCGCAACGACTACGAGATGTGGTTCGGCGCTCTGCTGCCCGAGCTCGAGACGCGAGGCCTCAACCAAGGCAAGCTGCTCGACGTCGGCTGCGGCACCGGCCGCGCGTTCGAGCCGATGCTGCGGCGCGGCTGGGAGATCCAAGGCTGCGACCTCTCCAGCGGAATGCTGGGGGAGGCTAAGCGCAAATTCGGCGACGCGGTCGCGCTCGACGTCGCCGACGCCCGCGAGCTGCCGGTCTACGGCGAGTTCGACCTGGCCTGGGCGCTGAACGACGTCGTCAACTACCTGACCGAGGACGGCGATCTCGAGCGGGCGCTGAGCGGGATACGCGCCAACCTCGCCCCCGAGGGGATGGCGCTGTTCGACTCCAACACGCTGAGCCTGTTCCGCTCCGACTTCGCCAGTGGCGACTCAGACGGGATGAGCGTCGGCGACTGGACCTGGCGCGGGCTCAGCAGCGAAATCGAGCCGGGTGGCACATACGAGGCGCAGATCTCCGGCGCGGGTGTCGAGACCCACGTCCACCGCGAGCGCCATTACACCGTCGAGGAGGTAAGGGCGGCAATGGTGGCATCGGGCTTGGAGCCTCTCGTCTCCCTCGGCCAACAGGAGATCGACGGCCAGGTCGTGCTCGTCGACCCCCCGGACGAGCTGCGCGACCACAAGATCATCCATATCGGCCGCGCCGCGTAGTCGAGGCGGCTGGCTCCCAACCGAGTGGGAGCCAGCCGCGCCGGCCCTAGCCGTTCTTTGTCGAAGCGACAGGGATCATCTTGACTCCTGAAGTCAATTTCAAAATTCTCACCTCCCCCGGGTCGATGGCGAGAGCCCCCTCTCGCCACTTGGAGAAAGACTGAGGGCAGCGGCAGACGTTCAGACGATCCCACCTTGCTGCGAGTTGCCTTGAATGATTGACTGCGTTGATGCCGCTGGAGCAGAATCCTCAGGCGCGGAAGCCGACAGGGGTCGGGACCAATACTGCCCTGCTCGAAGCCCTATCCCATCCGCTCCGGTACCGGATCATGGGGGTGCTCGGGGAACGGAAGGCGAGCTCGGAGCAGCTGGCCGAACTGCTCGACGAAGAGGGTGACCGAGTCGGCGAACAGGTCCAGATCCTCAGGGAATCGGAGTTCATCGAGCTGGTCGGCATCGAGACGAGCGACCGCGGCAAAGAGCACCTCTACAAGGCGACCGTTCGACCGGTGCTGGACGCGGAGGCCTGGGAGAAGTTCCCGCGGCTGGCGAGGGAAATCGCCAGCGTTCAAATCCTGCGCAAAATCTTCGCCAACGTGATCGCTTCGGTCGAGTCGGGAACGTTCGATGCCCGAAAGCATCGGGCCCTGCTTGCCAAACCGATCCGAGTCGATGAACAGGGCTTCAGGGAAGCCGATGAATCAGCGCTCAGGCACCTCGACGAGCTGACCGAAATCGCCGCCCGCAGCGCCGCTCGCCTGATCGAGAGCGGCGAGGAGCCGATCAACGTCTCCACCGCGACCCTCGTCTTCGAGTCTTCGCGCCCAGACTGACGCGCAAGCAAGCCGCCTAAGCCCGGAAAACACCGCCACCGCGACGAAGCCGGTTGATGAGCTTCGCCGCGGTGATGGCTGGACGAGGAAATTCCTGGCTAGAGGGAGGGGCGCATCTGACGAAGCCGTTTCACCCGCTCCTCGATCGGGGGATGGGTCGAGAACAGACCCTGGATCCCCTTGCCCTTGAACGGGGCCACGATGTAAAGGGGCTCGGCAGCCTGGTTGACCTGCATTGGCGTCGTCGCCGCGCCCTGCTCGAGCCGCAGCAGCGCGCTCGCCAGCGACTCCGGGTTGCCGCAGATTTCGGCGCCGCCGGCGTCGGCCGCATACTCGCGCTGGCGCGAGATCGCGAGCTGGATGATCGAGGCGGCGACCGGGGCCAAGATCACCATCGCCAGCGAAGCGACCAGGCCAAGCGGCGAGTTGTCGTCGTCGCCGAACCAGAGCAGCATGTAGGCGAGGTAGGTGATCGCGGCGCCGATCGCCGAGGCGACCGACTGGATCAAGATGTCGCGGTTGCGGATGTGGGTGAGCTCGTGGGCGAGGACGCCGCGCAGCTCGTCCTCGGAGAGCAATTTCGTGATCCCGCGGGTGACGGCAACCGCCGAGTGCTTCGGGCTGCGACCCGTTGCGAAGGCGTTCGGCTGATCCTGGGGAATCATGTACAGGCGCGGCATCGGCAGCCCGGCGCGCGTCGTCAGTTCGCGGACGATCTGGTAGAGGCGCGGGTTCTCGGACTCCTCGATCGGCTGCGCCCGGCTCATCGCCAGCGCCAATTTGTCGCTGAAGAAGTAGGAGCCGAGATTGATCAGCAGGGCGATGCCGAGGAAGATCGCGGCCGTCGAAGGCCCGCCGATCAGGGCGCCGATTACGACCAGCAGGCCGGAAAGGCTGGCGAGCAGGATCGTGGTTCTAAGGGTGGCGCCGAAAGTTGATTGCTTGGTGGTGCTCATCGCGTGTTCGCTCCTGGTGAGGGTTGCCTGACGAGTATTGCGGCGGGACGGCGATCCCACCATAGGGGCCAGCCCCTGAATGCGACGGGTGTGGCCCCTAGACCAGCGCGCGGTTTGAGGGCTAGATCTTTAGCTCAGATATAACTTTTCACTACTAGACTGCCTGATCATGTTGCCGCCGCGCCGCATCGCGTCAACCGCCACGCTCCTCGCGCTGCTCGCGGTCCTCGCCGCAGGCTGTGGCAGCTCAGACTCCACCGCGGCCCCAGCCGAAGCGGTTGCAGTCACCTGGCAGAAGCCGGCAACCAAGACCGACGAAGTCGGCTACGAAACGCTGAAAGCGGGGGAAATGGAGCTTCTCGCGAAAACTGTCGCGCACACGTTCGAGCTGCCAGAGCCGCTCACGGTCGAAGGCGTCAACGGAAGCGGCGACGGCCCCGCCTACGACTCCGAAGACAACGCCGTCACCTTCCCTTACGGGTTTGCGGCAATGACCGCCGAAGCGGTCCAGGAGAGCGCCCCCGGCTCAGGCGAAGCGGAGGTCGCCGAACGGACGAAGGAGATCGACGAGCTGATCCTGGCGCACGTGTTCGGGCATGCGCTGATCGGCAACTACGGATTGAACGCTCACGGCGAAGATGAAGAGACCGAGGCAGATGAAATCGCCACGCTCCTCCTCCTGCAGACTGTCGCCGGAGTCAAGAACGGCAGCGATGCATCGATCTTCCTTGCCGACTTCACGAATCGCTCGGAACCGGCTGCGCTGATCGACTACACCCAAGCCCACGCTCTCGACCTGGGGCCCTCCATCGACATCCTCTGCTGGCTGGCAGGTTCGAGTAAACAGGCGCATAAGGAAATCGTCGAAACCGGCGTCCTCGGCGGAGCAACCCAGTGTCCCGGGGAATTCGCGCAGATGTCCAAGCGCATAAGCAAGCAGCTGGAATCACACCTCGCGAGCGGCGCCAGCCTGCAGCCCGTTCCGTAGCTCTAGCCGCTCGCTTCTAGGCTAGGACGATGACCACGCTGGTGATCATCGTCCTCGCCCTTGCGGTGATCGTGCTCGCGATCAACCTGAGGCGTCAGCAACGCCGCTTCCGGCCGCTCGAGCATTTGATCGAGGAGATGGAGAAGGTCGACCTCAGCCGGCCGGGACCGTTGCCGGCCTCGATCGACGGCGTCGGCGAGACCGAGGAGGTGGAGCGGATTGAGCTCGCCTTCCTGCGGATGCTGCGGCGCTTGGAAGCGGAGCGGCGGCGGGCGGGGTCGGCGACGCTGGCCGCGCAGGAGGAGGAGCGCGCTCGCGTCGCCCGCGACCTCCACGACGAGGTCAACCAGTCGCTGACCGGCCTGCTGCTGCGCTTGGAGGCGGCGCGCGAGGCGGCACCGCCGGAGCTCGAGGCGGAACTCGCAGAGACCAAAGCGCTCGCCAACCAGGCGATGCGGGAGCTGCTCTCCCTCGCTCGCCAGCTGCGCCCGACCGCGCTCGACGACCTCGGCCTCGCCGCCGCGGTCGCCGGTCAGGTCGAGCAGCTGGGCCACGGCGAGGTCGAGGCGAGCTTCGAGGTCGAGGGCGACTTCTCCGACCTCGGCGACGATGCCCAACTGGTTGTCTACCGGGTCGCGCAGGAGGCGCTGTCCAACGCCGGCCGCCACTCCGGGGCCGAGGGCGTCGCGGTGACGATGCGGCGGCGCGAGGATGGCGGCGTCGACCTCGCGGTCGCCGACGACGGCCGCGGCTTCGCCTTCGAGGAGTCCGAGCGCGGCCTCGGGATCGGCGGCATGCGCGAGCGGGCGCTCCTGATCGGCGGCGAGCTGACGATCGAGTCCCGTCCCGGCCACGGCACCACCGTCCGCCTCGCGGTGCCGGGAGAATCAGGCCGATGAGAGTCCTGATCGCCGACGATCACGGCATCGTCCGTTCCGGGTTGCGGCTGCTGCTCGAGCGCCAGCCGGATATCGAAGTCGTGGCCGAGGCCGGCGACGGCGCCGAGGCGCGCGACCTGGCGGTGCGGGAGCGTCCCGACCTGGCGATCCTCGACGTGAAAATGCCAAACTTGACCGGACTGCAGGCGACCCGGGAGATCAAGCGCCAGGCCCCCGAGGTCTCGGTTCTGATCCTCTCGATGCACGACGACGAGCGCTACCTGTTCGAGGCGCTGAAAGCAGGCGCCTCCGGCTACGTGTTGAAGGCGCAGGCTGATACCGATCTCCTCGCTGCGATCCGCGCGGTCGAGCGCGGCGAGCCGTTCCTGACGCCGGAGGCGCAGCGGACGCTGATCAAGGACGTGCTCGAGCGCGGGTCCAGCGGCGAAGAGGAGCTGACCCCGCGCGAGGAGGAAGTGGTGAAGCTGGTCGCCGAGGCGAACACGACCAAACAGATCGCCGAGCTGCTCCACCTCTCCGAGAAGACGGTCGAGAACCACCGCGCCAACGCGATGCGCAAGCTCGGCATGCGGGACCGCGTCGAGCTGGTCCGCTACGCCATTCGTCGGGGCCTGATCGAGCCATAACCGACCCGTTCAGTAGGATTTAGTCCCGATGCTGTTCTCGACCAAAGCCGAGTACGGAGTGCGCTTGATGGTTGAGCTGGGCCGCCAGCCCGGTTCGGCGCCGATCTCGCTCAACACCGTCGCCGAAGCCGAGCGACTGCCCCTCTCCTACCTCGAGCACCTGGTCGCGAAGCTGCGCAAGGCGGGCCTCGTCACCTCGACCCGTGGCGCCCACGGCGGCTACCAGCTGGCGATGCCGGCCGAGAGGATCACGATGGACGCGGTGGTCGAGGCGCTGGAAGGGCAGATCGCGCCGATGGAGTGTTTCCACGACACCCCGGAGGGCAAAGTCCTCTGTTCGCACGAAAGCGACGGCGACCAGGCCTGTTCGACGAAGCTGCTCTGGATGCGGGTCCAGGGCGGCGTCACCAAGGCGCTCGCCGGTACCACGCTGGCTGAGCTGGTCGAGTTCTCGACCCACAGCGAGGAGCGCCGGACCGCGGCGCTCGGCAGCGCCGCCTAGAACTTCACAAGACCCGAAACGGAGCTAAATTGGCTGAGCTGGAGATACGCAACCTGCACGTGAGCGTCGAGGACAAGCAGATCCTCAAGGGGCTCGACCTCGACGTCGAGAAGGGCAAGGTCCACGCCCTGATGGGTCCCAACGGCTCCGGCAAGTCGACCCTTGCCAACGTGATCATGGGCCACCCGGCGCTCGAGGTGACCGAGGGCACGATCACCTTCAAGGGCGAGGACATCACCGAGGCCGATCCCGACGTGCGCTCGCAGGCCGGCCTCTTCATGGCCTTCCAGTACCCGGTTGCGATCCCCGGCGTCTCGGTCAGCAAGTACCTGCGGATGGTGATCAACGCCCACCGCGAGGCGCGCGGCGAAGACCAGATCAAGATCAAAGACTTCGCCAAAACCGCCCAGGAGGCGATGGCGCTGGCGAACATCCCCAAAGACTTCTCCAGCCGCTATCTCAACGACGGCTTCTCCGGCGGTGAGAAGAAGCGGATGGAGCTGCTGCAGCTGGCGCTGCTGCGGCCCGAGATCGCGGTCCTCGACGAGACCGATTCCGGCCTCGACATCGACGCCCTGCGCACCGTCGCCGAGGGCGTCAACAAGTTCGCGGGCCCCGATATGGGTGTTCTGATCATCACCCACTACCAGCGCATCCTGCACATGGTCAAACCGGACTCCGTCCACGTCATGTTCGAGGGCCGGATCGTCAAGGAAGGCGGCCCGGAGCTGGTCGGGGTACTGGAGGAGAAAGGCTACGGCTGGATCCGCGAGGAGGTTGGGGCGGGCGCCAGCGCCTAGCCCCGCTCGGGACATGGAGCAGGCGACCGCGAAGAGCTCCTTCCCGATCGAGAAGGTCCGCGCCGCCTTCCCGGCGCTCGAACGCGAGGTCGGCGGCAAGCCGGTCGCCTACCTCGACAGCGGTGCCAGCTCGCAACGGGTGCTGGCCTCGATCGAAGCGGTCTCCCGCTACGAGCGCCGCCACCACTCCAACGTCCACCGCGGCTCACACACGCTCTCGGCCGAGGCGACCGAGGCCTACGAGGGAGCGCGGGCGACGGTAGCCGACCACATCGGCGCCGCCGATCGCCGCGAGGTCCTGTTCGTCCGCAACGCGACCGAGGCGATCAACCTCGTGGCGCGGGCTTGGGGCGACGCCGAGGTCGGCGCCGGCGACCGGATTCTGCTGACCGAGATGGAGCACCACTCCAACGTGGTGCCGTGGCAGCAGCTGGCGGAGCGGGTCGGGGCCGAGGTCGACTGGGCGCCGATCGGCGACGACGGCCTGCTCGACATGGACGCCTTCGCGGCGTTGATCGAGCGCGGTCCCAAGCTCGTCGCCGTCGCCCACGTCTCCAACGTGCTCGGGACCGAGAACCCGATCGCCGAGATCGCGCGGATGGCGCACGAGGCCGGCGCCCTGGTGCTCGCCGACGGCGCGCAGGCGGCGCCGAAGCTGCCGCTCGACGTCGCCGCGCTCGGGGTCGACTTCTACGCGCTGACCGGCCATAAGCTCTACGGCCCGACCGGGATCGGGGCGCTCTGGGGACGGCTCGACCTGCTGCGAGAGATGCCGCCATTCCTCGGCGGCGGCTCGATGATCCGCAAGGTGACCCGCGAGGGCACGACCTACGCCGATGTCCCGGCCCGCTTCGAGGCGGGGACGCCGGCGATCGCGCAGGCGATCGGGATGGCGTCGGCGCTGCGCTGGCTCGACAGCCTCGGGATGGAGGCGGTGCGTGAGCACGAGCGGGCGATCACCGACTATGCCCTGGCACGGGTCGCCGAGGTGCCGGGACTGCGCGTCTTCGGCCCCCCACGCGGGCCCGAGCGGCTGGGCCCGGTCTCGTTCGAGATCGAGGGCATCCACGCCCACGACGTCTCCGAGATCCTCGACCGCCACGGCGTCGCCGTCCGCGCCGGGCACCACTGCGCCCAGGTCCTGATGGACCGGCTCGGGATCACCGCCACCGCGCGGGCCAGCTTCGGCATCTACACGACGCCCGAGGAGATCGACCGCCTCGTCGAGGGCCTCGAAGACGCGCGCCGCGTCTTCGGGCTCTAGAGCCCTCTAGCTGCCCGCGGCAGGCAGGTAGCGGGTCGCCCGGAAGCCGAGGGGGCCGGTCGCGCACCTCTGTGCCTGCCCCTTCTTTGGCTTCGAGGTACGAACGCGGGTGTAGGTGCCGGAGATCGCTCCGTCTTCGACGCGGCCGGCGATCGAGATCGATTCCCTGAACTGGACGCCGGAGTGCGTTCTGCCCGAGGACTCGACGTGCCGGCGAAAGCCGCTCTTGTCCCCACGTTTGGCGAAGGCGGGGTGAGCGAAGAGGGCATACCGACCCCCGGCCGGCTGCCGCCGCCCAACGGGGCACTGCGAGACGAACGTCCCACGGATGCCGCCGACGACTTTGCCGTCCGCGCGGAGGAAGGCTTCGATCGGTTCTTCGCTCCCGTAGTAGACCCGGGTTTCGCCGGCTTTCGGCGGGGCCGCACCGGGCGCGCCGGCCGGTTCGTAGCGAGTGGCTGCGAAGGGAGTTTCCGAGAAGCCCGTGTCGCAGTGGAAGGATTCCTCGCTTTCGTCGTACGAGTAAGTCCCGGTCACCTGGTCGCCGCTGAGGTTGGCGCGGATCGTCGAGTACCAGCCGCCGAAGAGGCTGCCGCCGGATTCTTCGGCAGTCAGTGCCTTGGGACCCTGATGCATCAGGGTTGGAGCCGGGAAGACGCTGAACGCCTGCTGGCCGACGTCTTCGTGTGGTTCGGTGTAATAGCAATCGGCCGAGCCGGCGAGCTCGAGGACGTAGACCTGTCCTTCTTCGGCCTTGAAAGCGACCGAGTATTGCTTGGCGTCGCCGACGTAGACAGTTGGGGAGGCGGCGGTGGCCACGGCGCCCCCCGCGACAAGGAGCAGGAGCGCGGCCATCCCGCTCGCCAGCACCGCCGAGTGTCGCTTCCTCCCCATCACGATCCCGAACCCTCCCACAGAGCGGAAGTCTCGACTCGGCAGGGCGCTTCGCTAGCCTCGAAGTGCATGGACGAGCTCTACCGCGACCAGATCCTCGAGCACTACAAGCGGCCGCACAACTTCGGCGCGCTCGACTCGCCCGACCTCGAGTTCGAGGACACGAACCCGTTTTGCGGCGACGAGCAGCGCGTGATGATCCGCCTCGACGAGAACGATCGGGTCGCCGAGATCGCCTTCGAGGGCAAAGGTTGCGCGATCTCGACCGCGGCGACCTCGCTGCTGACCGACGAGCTCGTCGGCAAATCGCGCCAGGAGCTCCTTCTCCTCCCGAAAGACTTCGTCCTCGAGCTGCTCGGGATCGAGATTTCGGCGACGCGGATGAAGTGCGCGATGCTCGGCCTGAAGATCGTCAAGAGCGCCTCCCTCGGCCAGTCCGCCGAATGGGAGGACGAGGGCGAGGCCGGCGACCCGGCGGAAGCGGCGGCGCTCTAACGCTCAGTGCTCCCGTGCCGATGGCGATTTTTACCCCGCCATAGGGGGTACAAAATCGCCATCGACGAAGGGTGACTACGGGGTGTTGGCCAGCGTCTCCTCGCTCGGCTGCATGATCGCGAAGGCGGCGCCGAACTGGTCGGTGGCGACGGCGAAGCGGCCGACCGGGATCTCGATCGGCTCCATCATGATGTTGCCGCCGCCCGCCTTCACCTTCTCAACCGCGGCGTCGGTGTTCTCGACCATGAAGTAGGTGAGCCAGTTCGGCGGCACCTCGGCCGGGATCCCGACCGCGTTCATGTCGAGCATGCCGCCGGCCATCGCCTCGCCGGATTTCCAGACCGTGTAGGTCCCGGCCCGATCCGACTCTTCATCCTCGAAGCCCCAGCCGAAGACGGCGCCGTAGAACTGTTTGGCGGCGGCGGTGTCGCGGGTCGAGAGCTCGTTCCAGCCCCAGGAGCCGTACTCGTTGACGACCTCGGCGCCGGCGAAGGTACCCGGCTGCCAGATTCCGCAGACGGCGCCGGTCGGGTCGCTGAAGACGGCCATGTGGCCCATCCCCATCACGTCCATCGGCTCGACGATCGTCTGGCCGCCGGCCTCCCCCACCTTCGCCATCGTTGCCGCGGCGTCCTCAACCGAGATGTAGGTGGCCCAGACCGTCGGCTGGCTGTCGTCCATCTTCGGCGAGACCCCAGCGACGTCTTTGCCGTTCAGCTTCGCCCGCCGGTAGCCGCCGAGCTGGACCGAGTTCGGCTGCTCCGGCATCTCCCAGCCGAACAGCTCGCGGTAGAAGGCCTCGCTGGCCTCGATGTCCGGGGTGCCGCTCAGTTCCACCCAGCTCGGGGTCCCCGGCGCGTAGCTCGTTTTCTCGCTCATCCTGCATCCTCTCCTCGAAGTTTGCCGTTATGGACATCAGACCACGTCGGGGCTCGAAACTCATCGCGATTCAGTGAAGTCGCCAATCGCGGGCTCCAAACGGGGCCGAGTAGGCACGGCCGCTAAAATCCGACCGTGGAAGTAGGATTAAGTTCCTTTACGCACTAACCGGCTACACCAACCCCAGATCACCAACCATCTCAGGGGAGCAACCCACCCTCTTGACCGACACCGCTGGAACGACGATCGCTGTCTGCCCTGCCGCCGAGCTTGCGCCCGGCGAGATGCGGCTGGTCGAGCACGACGGTCGCAAGATCGGCGTCTTCAACTGCGAGGGCACGTTCTACGCAATCGAGGATCGCTGCTCGCACGACAACGGGCCGCTGGCCGAGGGTGAGTTCGACCCGGCCACCTGCACCGTCGAGTGCCCGCGCCACGGCTCCCTCTTCGACCTCACGACCGGCAGGCCGAAGACCCTTCCCGCCTTCCAGCCGGTGCAGACGTTCCCGATAGCCATCGAGGACGACACCATCACTTTGGAGGTCTCCTAGACCATGGCAACGCCCGAGGTACTTGCAGAGAAACGCGATCTGGCCGGCATCAACTCCGACTACAAGGAGAAGTTCGGCTTCCACGATTCGGAGTCCGGCTACGCCTACAAAGCGCCGAAGGGCCTCTCCCGCGAGGTCGTCGAATCGATCTCCGACTACAAGAACGAGCCGGCCTGGATGCGCGAATTCCGCCTCAAGGCGCTGGAGCACTTCTACTCGCGCCCGACCCCGAAATGGGGCGGCGACCTCGATCAGATCGACTTCGACGACATCCACTACTTCGTCCGCGCCTCGGAGAAGAACAGCCGCGACTGGAGCGAGGTCCCCGAGGACATCAAAAACACCTTCGACCGGCTCGGGATCCCCGAGGCGGAGCGCAAATTCCTCTCCGGCGTCGGCGCCCAGTACGAGTCCGAGGTCGTCTACCACCAGGTCAACGAGAAGCTCGAGGCCCAGGGCGTGATCTTCACCGACATGGACACCGCCCTGCGCGAGCACGAGGACCTCGTGCGCGAGTACTGGGCGACGATCATCCCGCCGAACGACAACAAACTGGCGGCGCTGAACTCGGCGGTCTGGTCGGGCGGCTCGTTCGTCTACGTGCCGGCCGGAGTCAAGGTTGAGATGCCGCTGCAGGCCTATTTCCGGATCAACACCGAGAACATGGGCCAGTTCGAGCGGACGCTGATCATCTGCGGGGGGGGCGCCGACGTCCACTACATCGAGGGCTGCACGGCGCCCGTCTACTCGTCGGACTCGCTGCATTCGGCGGTGGTCGAGATCGTCGCCAAACCGAGCTCCCGGGTTCGCTACACGACCGTCCAGAACTGGTCGCAGAACGTCTTCAACCTCGTCACCAAGCGCGCCGTCGCGCACGAAAAGGCGACGATGGAGTGGGTCGACTGCAACCTCGGCTCGAAACTGACGATGAAGTACCCGTCGATCTACCTGCTCGGGCGCGAAGCCCACGGCGAGATCCTCTCGATCGCCTTCGCCGGAGCCGGCCAGCACCAGGACGCCGGCGGCAAGATCATCCACGCGGCGCCGAAGACCTCGTCCTCGATCTTCTCCAAGTCGATCTCCAAAGACGGCGGCCGGGCCACCTACCGCGGCCTGCTCGAAGTCGCCGACGGGGCCAGCGAATCGCGCTCCAAGGTGGTCTGCGACGCGCTCCTGCTCGACGAGGACTCGCGCTCGGACACCTACCCGACGATCCGGATCGACGAGAACGACGCCGACGTCGGCCACGAGGCGACGGTCTCGAAAATCGGCGACGAGCAGCTCTTCTACCTGCAGAGCCGCGGCCTCGACGAGGAGGAGGCCTCGAAGATGATCGTTAACGGGTTCATCGAGCCGGTGACCAAAGAGCTGCCGATGGAGTACGCGGTCGAGCTCAACCGGCTGATCGAGCTGCAGATGGAGGGCTCCATTGGCTGAGGTCGCGACCGAACCGACCTGGCTTGCAGAGAGGCGCCAGCGAGGCGCCTCTCTGACGGAGAGCCTGCCGCTGCCCGACCAGAAGGTGAAGGGGTGGGAATTCACCGATCTCTCCGGGCTCGACATCGGCTCCTATGAGGCGACCGACCCCGAGGTCGAGGTCACCGGCGCCGACGGGGCGATCGTCATCTCGTTGGCAGACGCCCTCGCCTCACACCCCGACCTGCTGCGCGAGCACCTCGGCTCGCTGGTGCCAGTGGAGGACCCGTTCGTCGCCCGCAACGAGGCGAGCTGGCGCGACGGCGTCCTCGTCCACGTCCCCCGCGGGGTCAAGGTCAGCGACCCAATCCGGGTCGAGGTCCCGGTTGAGGCGAGCGGCACCGCGATCAGCTGGCGCACCCTGATCGTGCTCGAGGAGGGCGCCGAGGCCGAGGTCTGGGAGCACTGGTCCTCACCCGACGACGAGGTCGAGGGGCTGCTCAACTCGGTCGTCGAGCTCAGCGTCGGCCAGGCCGCGACCCTGCGCTACGTCAACACCCAGGACATCTCCGAGCGGTCGTGGATCTTCGCCACCCAGCGGGCGCAGGTCGAGCGCGACGGCCGCCTCGACTGGGCCGCACTCGGCTTCGGCTCGGCTCGCGGCAAGGTGCGGATGGAGACCAAGCTCGCCGGCCCTGGGTCGGAGGCGCGCGTTACCGGCGGCTACGCCGGCGGCCCCGGCCAGCACCTCGACTACGACACCACCCAGGAGCACGCAGCGCCGAACACCGACTCCGACCTCGCCTTCCGCGGCGTCCTTGCCGCCGGCGCGACCGCCGTCTGGCGCGGGATGATCAAAGTCGACCCCGGCGCCCAGCAGACCGACGCCTTCCAGGAGTGCCGCAACCTGCTGCTCTCGACCGAGGCCCACGCCGACGCGATCCCCGGCCTCGAGATTCTCGCCGACGACGTCCGCTGCACCCACGCCGCAGCGATCGCCCAGATCGACAAGGAGCAGCTTTTCTACCTGACCTCGCGAGGCATCGAGCCGGCGCTGGCGAAGGCGCTGATCATCGAAGGCTTCCTCGAGTCGCTGGTCGAACGGCTGGCCGCGGGCCCGGTCCGGGACGAGATCTCGGCGGCGCTAGAGCGCCGCCTGGCCGAGATTCTCTAGCCCCAGCCCTACGCCACGCTTGCGACATTGACCCGTCCCTGGTGGGGTCAATATCGCACCGGTTCGAGTTGCCAACACAGACCAGAGGGCGCTTCCGACTTTTACCCCACCCTGGCGTGGTCAATGTCGGAGGCGCGGGGGCGGGCCTGCGTGCGAGTTTCGCCATTCCCCAATGACGCGGATGAAGTTGGCTTAGCTCTCGGGCCTCACAAGTGCGACGGTACCTGGATCGACACCGCTAGCGTGAAATAAGCGCGGAACCTCATGCCCTTCGCCATGCTCGAGCTCAACCTGAAAAACCGCTTGGTCAAATGCCATTCCAACCGAGTTTCCGAACCCAATTGAGTTGTAAAACTGGCCCGCGAACGTTTGAGCAGCGTCATCCCCCACCGTGGCATCCATCCCGATGGCGAGTTCAACCTGCTGGGTCGCCAGTTCCGCCTGGGACGCTGAGTTGCAGCTATTGAAGAGCACTAAGCGAATCGGATCCGGGGCGACACTTAGCAGTCTGCCAACCTGATTGTTATCCAATGGAACCGAGTTTCCGTTGTCGTCCTCGAAGGCTAAGGCCAGGGTGTTCCCATGGCCGCTGAAATGAAGAACATTTGGTCGCACTTCATTGAGGTCCTGGACAAGGTCGGTCAACTGCCTTGCCAGTCGCCACTCGATAAAGATCGAGTCGCGAAAATCCGAGGCGCGCATCCGCTTCTGGATCTCCCTGGTCTCCTTGTCGAGTCTCAGAGGTTCCTCATCAATAGGGCTCGCAGCGAGAAACAGAACCGTCACTTCGGGTGGTGCAGCCTTTTGCTCGGCTTCCAGCAACCGGAGCTCTAAGCCCGAGGCCTGATCCTCCAAAAGTTGAATTTTCTGATCCTGGGATGCCTCGCGCGCGGCGCGTTCGCTCTCAGCCCGGCGGCTCTCGCGGTCCCTTTTCTGCCCGTCGAACCGCTCTTTTTGGTTTCTTCGCTGATCGTCTTGCTGTTGTTTCCGCTCCGCTGCTTTTGCGTCAGCTTCCTCTTGTCGTCGCAACTTCTGCTCGCTATCGCTGAGCTTCGACTCCGCGGTACTCAAGTCAGCTTCAGCCCGATCCAGCGCGTCGCGAGTGCGTTGAAGCTCTCTTCCCTTGGTGTCCACCTGGCGTTCGTAGCTCTGCCGTTGGGAGTCTGATCGCGCTTGCCTTGCGCGCTGTTCAAGCTGGGCAAGTTGTTTTTGTGCATTCACCACGGGTGCGCGCTTGCGATCGCGTGCACTGCGCACTCCCTTGACCTTTGATTGCGCGCTTTTTACCTCGCTCCGATAGAGATCCGCGAGTCCCACAAAGTCGAGGGTATGGGACTGCGAAGACGAATCCAGCGAGCTAGTTACGCTCGTCGCCCTCCCCCTCGCGCCGCTTTGCCAGCAGGCTGGAGCGGAGGATGCCGGCGATCACGATTATCACCGGCAGCACGTAGAAGATCCAGAGCCAGTGGCCGAGGTGGGCCAGGGGGAGCATCGTCCCGAGGATAGGCGCCGTCCCTCCCCTTATCCGTTCCCGGCCGAGAGCAGGTAGAGGCCGAAGCAGGTGAAGGCGACCATCACCGCCAGCATCCAGTACTGCGAGCGCGAGGCGTCGCGGTAGTCGGGCCAGTAGGCGAGGGCGCGGTCGTGGGCGAGGGTGAGGCCGAGCACGTGGCCGACAATCAGGGCGCCGACCTGGACGTACCAGATCGCGTTGGCGCTGACGACGGTGAAGTCGATGCCGGCCGAGGCGGTGCCGAAGAGGTCGGCGGTCCCGGTCCCGAGCGGATCCGAGAGCAAGTAGGTGAATTGAGCCTGCTCCTGGAAGACGAAGAGGCTGAAGTAGTGGGCGATCAGATAAGCAAGCGCAATCGGGATCAGGGTGTGGGCAAAGCCGTTACGCAGTTTCGCCAGCGATGGGGCGCCGCGAACGGTGCGCATGCCGCGGACGCCGAGTAGGTAGACGAGGGCGACGCCGGCGAAGCAGAGGAGCATGAAAACGGTGTCGGTGACGCGGACCGTCGTCAGCGGGCTGGCGCCCAGTTCGAGGACCCATTCGGAGACCGATTCGATCGTCCCCTTGAAGGCACCGTCCTGGCCGCCATCGAAGCTGGTCGAGGCGATCGAGGCGATCACCACCGCGGCCGAGCCGGGGATCGTCGCCCAGTTGGTGGCGGCTGACAGCGGCTTGCGGCGGCCGAGGCGACCGTCGCGAACGCCGAAGTAGCCGAGCCGGGAGAACATTCCGAAGTAGACCGAGAAGATCTCGCCGCGCTCGCACCACTCCTCGACCCCGAACAGGGCCATCATCGCCAGCGTGTAACCCGTGTAGACGAGGGCAGCGACGCCAACCGCTTCTGGCTGCAGTCCGACCGCGACGCCGCCGCTGCCGCCGTAGATGACCTCGAGCCAGACCACCGCGAGCAGACCGATCGCGGCGGGCCAGCGGCCGAGCCACTCCGGGTAGGAGAGGTGGGCGGCACGCTGGCCGGCGATCGCTTCGAAGCCACCGCCGAAGGCGCGGCCGATCGCCCGCCACGGGTTGAAGGGTTTGAAGAGGTTCCCGAGCAAGGCGGAGAAGACCGGGAACCCGAGCCAGCAGGTGACGTAGAGGAAAGTGAGGGAGAAGTTCCGGTCGGGCGCTTCGGTCCCGCGCAGGGCCGAGTAGACGGCGACACCGAGGAGAAAGACGCCGATCGCGCCACAGAGGACCTGGGCCGGGATCCCGAGCAAAGCGCGCGAGAGGCCGGCGCCGAGCGGCCGCCAGCCTTCGTCCTCGAAGCGCGGCTTGCGCCAAGCTGCGGCCAGCGCGAAGAAAGAGACGATCAGGACGATCGACGCCCCCCAGGCGAAGAGCCAGGCAGGGACCGGAAGGTCCTGCCTGGCTATCAGCGCGTGGGCGAAGGGAAGTGAGCTGAGGAAGCTCACGGTTCGACCGTGATCTGGAGGATCTGTTCCTTCTGGTCCTCCATCTCGGCCTCGAAGACGCCTTCGATCGTCGCCGGGACGTCGAAGCTGACGGTGCCGCCCGCCGCGACCTCCTTGGGAATGTCGTAGCCGTGGAGGTGGACCTCGTCGGCGATCGCCGAGTGGACCTTGAACCGGATCCGATCCCCCTTGTGGTAGGTCAGGTCGACGATTCCGCCTACGGGTTCGCCGTTCTTGTTGACCTGGATCGTCGGCACCTCGTTGGCGTCGGTCTTGCTGCTCTTGTCGTCGCTGCCGTTGCTGCTGAGGACGACCAACAGGACCACGGCGACAACCACGAGTCCTCCTCCGAGAATTGCGATTCTGGCGTTCATTTCGCTCCTTTTTCAGCGGGCGCGGAGTCCCACGCCCGGTCCACGGGAATCGCGCGGTTCCTTTCGGACGTAGGGAGTCCATAAGGAACCGCGGATTTGTCGTCTGGACTACGCCAGGAGCGGCGGCGGGCGCTGGGCCAGACCGAAGGCGATCAGGAGACCGCCGCCGGGGGCGAAGGAGCGCGGCGGGCGCGGTGCCCGCTGACGAGGCTCGGTGGCGCCGCGGCGGGGCGAGTGGGCCGCGATCCGTTCCGAAAGCTTGACGATCGCCTCGTGGCCCGGGTAGCGCCCGAACAGGAGCGCGCCCAAGAGGATCAGCAGCGGTAGGGCAGGCAGGAAGAAGGCGCCAAGCTGAAGCACGGCTGCCCAGGATAACGTCAGGGCGTGCGCCCCGGCCGCGACAACATCGCCGCCCCCGACCTGCCGGTGGGTCTCGAGTGGATCGGCCAGGAACCGGAGTCGATGCCGGCGCTGACGGCCGGCGGCCCGGCGCTCGTCCACTTCATCGAATTCGCCCAGCTCAACAGCGCGCGGACGCTGCCCTACCTGAACGAGTGGGCGCAGCGCTACCGAGAGGCGGGCCTCAGCGTGATCGGGGTGCAAGCGCCGCGCTTCCCCTTCGGCTCCGACCGCGAGGCGGTTGCGGCAGGACTGGCGGCGCTGGAGATCGAGTTCCCGGTCGTGATCGACGCTAACCACGATCTCTGGGCCGCCTACGGCTGCGAGGGCTGGCCCAGCCTCTTCCTCTGGAGCCTCGGCGGCGCCCTCACCTGGGCCCACTTCGGCGAGGGCGAGTACCGGGCGACCGAGGAGGCGATCCAGGGGGAGTTACGCGAGATCGATGCCCTGCGGGAGCTGCCCTCGCCGCTCGGCTCGCTGCGCGCGACGGACGTCCCCGGCGCCGAGGTGATCGCCCCCACCCCCGAGTACTTCCCCGGCGGCTCTTATGAGCAGCCCTGGGTCGCGAGCTCGGAAGACGACGCGATCGCCCTCGACTACCAGGCCGGTGGCGTCTACGTGACCGTCGAGGGCGAGGGACGCATCGAAGCCGAGATCGACGGCGAGTGGCTGGAGCCGATCGCGGTCGGCCCGTCACCGGGCCTCGTCCCGATCGCGGAACACCCCTCCCACGAGGCCCACAGCCTCGTGTTGCGGCCAAGCGACGGTCTCAAGGTCTGGTCCGTCAGCTTCGCCGCCGGCGTGCCCTAAGAGCGAGGCCCAACCAGGGGGTAAATCCGGAAGCTCGCCCGGATCACCACGTCGGTCCTGGTCCCGTCGACCGTGACCGTCTGGATAAAGCGGTAGCTGCCCGGCTCTGCTCCGGACGGCGGCTTGTACTTCATACAGACGCCCGATCCACCGGGTGGCAGCAGGAAACCGACCGCTGGCCAGAGGGCTTTCGGCCCCGGGCCTCCAGGCGCTTCGGCCCATCTGCCATCCTCAAAATGCTGAACTCGGTAAGGAAGGCCGAGGGTAATCGTCGTTTCGCCTCGGTTCTCGACCCTGGCAAAGATCGAGTGGCCGACCGTAACGGTGCTGTGCTCAGGCGCGATCACGACTCCAAATCCTGAATTCACGACCGGCACTGGCTGCCCTTCACAAAAGGACGGATCGTGGACAGGCTGGCCGGCCGTCGACGCCGTCAGCATGGTTGCCGCGAGAGCGAGAGTCGCCAACATCAACTCTAGGCCCGCGCGGCGAGCTCCTCGCGGATCTCCTTCGGCAGCATGAAGCGGACGTCCTCGTGGACGGTGCGCAGCTCGGAGACATCGTCGGCACCGCGCTCGCGGAAGAAGGAGACGAGGCTCTCGACCAGCTCCTCGGGGGCGCTGGCGCCGGAGGTGATACCGACGGTCTCGACCCCCTCCAGCCACTGCTCGTCGACCTGGGTGTGGTTGTCGATCAGGTGCGAGGCGGCGCCGTGTTCACGGGCGACCTCGACCAGGCGGTTGGAGTTGGAGGAGTTGGTCGAGCCGATCACCAGCACCAGGTCGCACTCGCGGGCGAGCTGCTTGACCGCGATCTGGCGATTGGTGGTCGCGTAACAGATGTCGTCGGACTTGGAGCTGACGATTGACGGGAACTTGGCGCGCAGAGCGGCGATCACCTCCGCCGTCTCGTCAACCGAGAGCGTGGTCTGGGTGATGAAGGCGACCTTGTTCGGGTCCGGGACCTCGAGCGCCTCGACCTCGTCGGTGGTTTCGATCAGAACGATCGAGTCCGGCGCCTCGCCGGTCGTCCCTTCAACCTCCTCGTGACCATCGTGGCCGATCATCACGATCGTGTAGCCCTCGGCGGCGAAGCGGCGGGCGGAGACGTGGACCTTGGTCACCAGCGGACAGGTGGCGTCGATCGTCTGCAGGTTGCGGGCGGCGGCGTTCTCGTGCACCGCGGGGGCAACGCCGTGGGCCGAGAAGACGACGATCGCGCCCTCCGGCACCTCGGTCTCCTCCTCGACGAAGATCGCGCCGGCGTTGGCGAGCTCTTCGACCACGTGCTTGTTGTGGACGATCTCCTTGCGGACGTAGACGGGGGCACCGTGGAGCTCCAGCGCGCGCTCGACCGTCTGCACGGCGCGGTCGACGCCTGCGCAGTAGCCGCGCGGCGCGGCCAGCAGTACACGCTTGGGTGCGGTGGTGGCGGTTTGGGGCATCTATGCAGGGTATCCGGCTAGCCTTGCGGGAGGATGAGCACTGAGGGAAGACACCTGGACAGGCTGACGGCCGTCGACGCCTCGTTCCTCTCGAACGAGAAAACGAACGCGCACATGCACGTCGGCGCGCTCCTCATCTTCGAGGGGCCGGCGCCGAAATACGTCGACCTGGTCGAGCACGTGCGCGGGCGCCTCAGCCAGGTTCCGCGCTTCCGCCAGAAGCTGGTCGTGCCGCCGCTGGAGGCGGGCCGGCCGCTGTGGGCGGACGACGTCAACTTCAACCTCGGCTACCACATCCGCCACACCGCGCTGCCCGAGCCGGGCGGCGAGGCGCAGCTGAAGCGGCTGACCGGGCGCGTCTTCTCCCAGCAGCTCGACCGCTCGAAGCCGCTCTGGGAGCTTTGGTTGGTGCAGGGACTGGAACGGGACCGCTTCGCGATCCTGACCAAGACCCATCACGCGATGGTCGACGGCATCTCCGGGGTCGACATCGGCACCGTCCTCTTCGACTTCGAGCCGATCCCGGAGCCGGCGACGAGCAGCGACGACTGGGTGCCGCAGGCCGAGCCGGGGACGACGGAGCTGGTCGCGCGTGGCGTCAGCGACCTGGCGGCGGCGCCGGTGAAGCTGGCCGAGCGCGCCGTCGCGGCGGTCCGCCATCCCGAGACCACGGCGCGCAGGGCGGTCGAGGCATTGGAGGGGCTAAGCGAGATCGTCAGCGCCTTCGCCGATCCGGCGCCCGACGTGCCGCTGAACCAGCCGATCGGACCGCACCGCCGTTACGTCTGGGCGCGGTCGGAGCTGGCGACCTTCAAGAAGATCAAGGACGGACTCGGCGGCACCGTCAACGACGTCGTCCTCGCGATCGTCACCGGCGCGGTCCGCGACTGGCTGCACGAACGCAGCATCCGCACCGAGGGATTGGAGCTGCGGGCGCTGGTCCCGGTCTCGATCCGCGGCGAGGACGAGCGCGGCAACCTCGGCAACCGGATCGCGCTGATGCGCGGGCCGCTGCCGGTGTACGTCGAGGATCCGGTGCGGCGGCTGCGGACGATCACCGCATCGATGGAAGACCTGAAGCGCTCCAAACAGGCGCTGGGGGCGGAAGTGATCTCCCGCTTCAACGACTTCGCGCCACCGACCCTGCTGGCGCAGGCCTCGCGGATCAACTTCTCGACCCGCCTCTTCAACATGATCGTCACCAACGTGCCGGGGCCGCAGATCCCCCTCTACGTCCTGGGACGGGAGTTGGAAGAGGTCTTCCCGGTCGCCTTCCTACCGGAGAACCACACCCTGGCGGTGGCGATCATGAGCTACAACGGCAAGGTCGGCTTCGGCCTGCTCGCCGACTACGACTCGATGGACGACATCGAACAGCTGGCCGCGGGCCTGAACGACTCGCTGGCCGAGCTCGAGGCGGCGGCGAGCGCAGCGACCGCGGCTGCCTAGCCCTTCGTTGAACGATTGACCGGGTCAAAGCCCGGTCGATCGTTCATCTACGCTTGGATGGCATGTTCCTGCTCGTCGTCCTCTTCATCGTCGTCCCAATCGCGGAGCTCTACGTGATCATCCAGGTCGGCGAAGCGATCGGGGTCTGGCCGACGCTAGCGCTGCTCCTGCTCGACGCCGTCCTCGGCTCGCTGCTGCTCAAACACCAGGGTCGCGGCGCCTGGCGCCGCTTCAACGAAGCTCTGGCGCAGCGGCGCTTCCCCGGCAAGGAGGTCGCCGACGGCCTGCTGATCGTGATCGGCGGCACCCTGCTGCTGGCGCCGGGCTTCCTCACCGACATCGTCGGCATCTTCCTCTTGGTCCCGCCGACGCGAGCGATCGCGAGGGCGGTGCTGAAGCGCTTCACGATCGGGCGCTTCACGGTGGTGGGCATGGGTGGCGCCAGCGGCGGCGGATTCGGGGGCGGCGCCCCGGGGCCAGGCGGCCCGCGACGCGACTACGACTACGACGCCACCGCCGAAGAGGTCCCAACCAACGGCAACGGCGCCAGCACCGGCCGCGAACTGCCGCAAATCGACGACGAGTGATGAATTAAGCCGGCTATAGGCGGCTTAATTCATCACTCGCCCGTGGGCAGCGACCGGCGGGTTGCCTAGGCTGGCGCGTCCCTTCTAACTGCGCGGAGCGGTGACCTTGAGCTGGATCGAAGTCTTCGCAGTGCTGATCGTCTCCCACCTGGTCGGGGACTTCCTGCTGCAGACCGACTGGCAGGCGCGTTATAAGGACGGCGGGCTTGGCCCTGACCCGGAACGGCGGCGGGCGCTGCGCAACCACATCATCAGCTACACCGCCGCCTTCCTGCCGGCGCTGATCTGGATCGCTGCGGAGACGTCGCTGCCGAAGGCGGTGCTGATCGGGATCGTCATCGCGGTCCCGCATTGGATCCAGGACGACGGCCGACTGCTCGACGCCTACATGGTCGTGGTCAAGAGGGTGACGGTGATCTCGCCGGGGCTACGCGTCGCCGTCGACCAGTCCTTTCACGTCCTCGCCCTCTTCGTCACGGCGCTGCTCGTCGCCGCCTGAGCTCGCCGGGGCGATGGACGTGGACGGCTCCGCCGGCGATTCCTGCGGCAAAGTCCAGACGACGATCTTGTGGGTGCGGCCGCGGACCTCGAGCTCGCCGACCAAGGCGAGGTCGTCTCGCTCGCGCTGCAGTGCCTGCACAGTCGAGTCGGCAACAAAAAGCTGGTGGCCGGAGCCTTTGGTCATCCCCTCGAGCCGCGCCGCGGTGTTGGTCGTGTCGCCGATCGCCGTGTACTCGATCCGGCGCTTGGAGCCGACCTGGCCCGACATCACCGGGCCGCTGTTGAGGCCGACGCCCATCCCGAAGGTCTCCCCCATCCCCTCGTCGACCATCCACTGGTTGAAGCGCGGCAGCCGCACCTCAACCATCTCGCGGGCCGCCGCGAGGGCGCGGTCGGCGTGGTCGGACTGCGGGATCGGCGCCCCGAACACGGCCATGATCCCGTCGCCCATGTAGGCGACGAGGGTGCCGCCGTGGTCCATGATCGCGTCGCTCATCTCCTCCAGGTACTTGTTGAGGACGTCGATCACCCAGTCCGGGCGGAGCGTCTCGGCGAAGGTGGTGAAGCCGCGCAGGTCGCTGAACAGAACCGTGCCGTCGCGGCGGACGCCGCCGAGACGGAGGTCGTCGTCGGTGCGCTCCAGCACTTCGGAGACGACGGCCTCGGGAACGAAGCGGGCAAAGGTGTCGTGGACCCGCTGGCGTTCGAAGGCGTTGAGGATGTAGTTGACGGCGAGCGCGCCGAGCGCCGAGAGGACCAGCGCCAGCAGCGGGTAGACGACCGGCAGCACCGAGCCGGACTCGAAAGCGAGCTGGCAGGCCCCGGCGTAGGCGGCGGCAAGAGCGAGCGCGATCAGCAGCGCCGGCGGCGGCGAGAGGCGGAGGGTGATCGCCGCCGGGATCGCCGCCAGGAGCAGGATCAGGAGGATGTCTACGAAGGTGCCGGAGGAGGAGAGCGGAAATCCGTTCTCGGCGGTCCAGACCTCGTTGGCAACGAGTTCAGGGCCAGACATCTGCGAATCGCCAGTCGTCGAGGTTGGGTGGAGGTCCTGGAGCGATGATGACGTCGCGCCGACAATCACCGTCTTGCCGCGGAATGCAGAGTCCGGCACTTCCCCCCGCAGTACTCGCGAGAAGGGGATATTGCGGAAGGTGTATGGCGGACCCCGGAAGTCGATCCATGCGCTGCCGTCGCCTTCCATTTCAGAGGGATCGATCGATTCGCCGGTAGCCGCTTCGACCGTGGCAATCGGGAGCGTGACCAGCCCTTCGAGTTCGTAGTGCATCTTTCGCACGATGCCCCCCGGGTCCGGCCTGATGTTGCCGTTGGCCGCGCGCGCATGGGCTTCTTTCAGGACTTCTTCACCGCCGATCACGCCAGTGCTGCCGCCCGGTCCGACTTCAGTGGTGGAGAGGACAACGCCTCCAGCACGGCGGACCGCTTGGAAGAGGGCGAAATCCTGGTTCGGCGTCGTTTCCTCCGTGAATTGGATGTCGTACGCGATCGCCTTCGCCTCTGCCTCGTGAAGTCGATCGATTACCCGGCCATGCAGTGAGCGCGGGAACGGCCACTGAACCCCCAGGTCGCTGAAGGTGACGTCGTCGATCCCGACGACGACGATGTCCTCAGGCCGTTCCTGCGTCCCCCGCACCGAGAATCGCGCGTCGACGCTCTGCAGCTCGAGCGACCGCATCAAGTGCGTCGCGTAGGCGAGGGCCGCGATCGCGGCGGCGCCGAGGACGACGATCAGGATCGCCACTTCGCGGCGGCGCCGCAGCGACCCTGCCAGCTTCACGGCTGGGCGAAGTAGGTCTTCCCGGCGGGCAACGAGATCGTCTTGTCATTGACGAAGTCACGGACGGTGACGACGCCGCGCCGCGTTTTGAAGAAGGTGCCGGTGCAGCGGTCTTCGGTGAACCAGATCGTCCCGCGCACGGTGGCCGAGCCGTAGCTGCCTTCGGTGCGGAAGTTGCCGTGGCCGCTGCCCCACAGCTTCCGGCCCTTGCGGCCCGAGATCGTCGCCCCTGACTTCCGCGCCTCGCCACCGCAAGAGGTGAGGTCGCCTCCACGCAGCTTGAGGATCACCAGGCCACTGCCGTCGTGCTGCTGGATCAGGAACTTGCCGCCGTAGAACACCGCGCTCTGGGTTTCGCCGGCGGCGTTGACCGAGGTGAGGAGGACTTTGCCGTTGGTGGCGTCGACGATTGAGCCGACGGGGATCGTCTGGCCTTCCTTGAGTTCGGTCGGTTTTTTCTGCCCCGGGCGGAGGACGAAGACCTTGCCGCCTTCGGGCGCCACCGCGACGCTTTCGCCGTTGCTGGGCTCGGGGCCGC
Source organism: Solirubrobacterales bacterium (assembly GCA_035472275.1). Lineage (GTDB taxonomy): Bacteria > Actinomycetota > Thermoleophilia > Solirubrobacterales > 70-9 > VAYN01. Next base: position 178,521 of record DATIPH010000022.1, on the reverse strand, counting down.
CGGGGAGCACGAGGGGCTGCGCCTGCGGCGTCGCCGCGGTATCGACTTTCCAGGTGTAGGTGTCCGGCGTGGGGTCGGCGTTGCCCGCACCGTCGACGGCGCGGACCTCGAACGTGTGGGAGCCGTCGCCGAGGCCTTCGTAGCTCTTGGGCGAGGTGCAGGCCGCGAACGCGCCGCCATCGAGGCTGCATTCGAAGCGGGCCACGCCCGAGCCTTCGGGGTCCCCACCGCCGAAGAAGAAGCTGACCGAGTTCGATTTCGAGCTCGGCGCAGGCGTCGGGCTTTCGATCTGAGCCTCTGGCGGCGTCGAGTCCTCACGGTAGGCGATCGGGGTCGAGCAAGCGGAAGTGTTGAGCGCAACCGAGGTCGCGGTGGCGCTGAATTCGGTAACCGAGTCGGCGGCGACGGTGACCGGGATCCCGGCTTCCAGGTCGGCCGGAGTGGCGGTCGTGGTCACCTCGGTCCCGGGGGCGCAATCCGCCGACGAATAGAGCGCGACGGTCGTGCCCGCGTCAGCGGAGCCGATCACCAGCGGCGAATCATTGTCGGCCGGCGAGGCGGGGTTGGTCGAGGTCAGGACGGGGGGCGAGGGAACGGACGTATCGACCGCCCACGAGTAAGTGGCCGGGCTCGCGTCGACGTTGCCGGCGTTGTCTTTCACCCGAACTTCGAAGGTGTGATTGCCGTCGCCGAGGCCGGCGAGCGCTTTCGGCGAAGTGCAGGCGGCAAAGAGTCCGGCATCCAGCTTGCATTCGAAGCCGGCGACCCCGGTGCCGCTGCCATCGGCCCCCGAGAAGCTGAAGGACGGTCCGGTTTCGTTCGACGGATCCGCCGGTTTCGTGTCGATCGCCGTCGTCGGCGCCGTCGCGTCGAGGGTCCAGCTGAAGGTTTCGTTGTCGAGGTTGCCCGCGTTGTCGGTCGCTTGGACTTCGAAGACGTGGGCGCCGTCGCCGAGGGAGCTGTAGTTGACCGGCGAGGAGCAGGCGGTCAACGGTGCGGAGTCGAGGCGGCATTCGGTTTTCTGGATGCCCGAGCCGCCGGGGTCCGTGGCGCTGAATTCAAAGGTCGCCGACGTCTGGTTGGAGGGGTTGGGAGGCGTGCTCAGCGTGATCGAGGGGGCCGTCGTGTCGACGGTCCAGGTGTAGGCGGCCGGGCTCGCGTCGGTGTTGCCGGCGTTGTCTTTCGCTCGAACTTCGAAGGTGTGGGTGCCGTCGGCGAGGCCGCTCAGCGATTTCGGCGAGCTGCAGGTGGCGAACGCGCCCGCGTCGAGCTTGCATTCGAAGCTCGCCACACCCGAGCCGCCCGGATCGGCGCCGCTGAAGGTGAAGGGCGGACTGGGGTCGGCGGAGGAGCTCGACGGTTTGGTGTCGATCGTCGTCGTCGGCGCCGTGGTGTCGACGGTCCAGACGTAGGAGGCGGGGGTGGCATCGACGTTGCTGGCTGCGTCGATCGCGCGGACTTCGAAGCTGTGCGAGCCATCGGGGAGGCCCGTGAATTCCTGCGGGGTCGCGCAGATTTCGAAGGTGCCGGCATCGAGTTTGCATTCGAAGCCGCTGACCCCGGTACCGCCTGGGTCGGCGCCGCTGAAGGTGAAGCTCGCGGTGGCGCTGGCAGAAGTGGCGGGCGGGTTGGTGTCGATCGTCGTCGTCGGCGCGGCCGTGTCGATCGTCCAGTTGAAGGTTTCGCCTGCCGTGTTGCCGGCGTTATCGCTGGCACTCACTTCGAAGACCTGGGGGCCGTCGGCCAGGGGGCCGTAGTTGACCGGCGAGCTGCAGGCGGCCAGGGGCGCCCCATCGAGGCGGCATTCGGTCCCTTTCAGACCGGAGCCCCCGCTGTCTTCGACGCTGAATTCGAAGGTCCCCGACGACTGGTTGGAGGGGTTCGGGGGCGTGCCAAGCAGCGTGACCGAGGGGGCCGTCGTGTCGACGGTCCAGGTGTAGGCGGCCGGCGTGAAGTCGCTGGTGCCGGATTTGTCGACGGCCCTCACTTCGAACGTGTGCGAACCGTTGTCGAGGCCGCTGTATTCCTGCGGCGAGGTGCACGATTCGAAGAAGCCGGCGTCGAGGCTGCACTGGAAGCCGGCGACGCTGCCGTTGAAATCGTTGCCGGTGAACGTGAAGGTCGCATCGCCCGAGGCGGTCGGGTTGCCGGGAGACGAAGTGATCTGGGTATCGGGCGGCTGGTCGATGCAGAGCCCGATCGCCGAGGTCGCGCCCGTCACCACCGACGTCGCGGTCGCGCTGAAGTATTCCTGGCCCGCCGGGGGTTCATCGAGTTCGTCGGCGAAGAAGATGCCGAAGCCATCCGCGTCAGTCGTCACGAACGCTTCGCCTAGGAAGGCTTCCCCCTCGCCGGAGTCCGGGTAGCAACTGGCGCTGGCGAAAACATCGACCAAATAGCTTTCTTCGGGTTCGCCGTTGATCGTCCCAAACGCTTCCGCGCCGCCCGCTTCGACTTTGCTGAATTCGACTTGCGGCACGGGCGGTTTGGCCCCGCCGCTGATCTGGATCGCGGCTACGGAGTTCCCGTGGATGCTGTTGCGCCTGATCGTCGCGTTGCTCGCCGAGTCTTCGATCAGCACCCCGAGTCCTTCGTTGAAAGCGATCACGTTGGGCGGGCTCCCCTCGTCGCCGCCGGAGCCGCCGATGAACGGTTCTTCCGCCCCGCCGCCGACGAGAATGCCCGCCGCGGCCCCGCCCGTCGGCCCGTTGGGCAGCGCCCCGCCGGCCGCGTCGATGCCGATCCGGTTGTCGGAGATCACCGTGTGCTGACCGACGTCGACGACGCCATAGCCGTCGTTGCCCGAGATCAGGTTCCCGCCCGCGGAGCATTCGGCGCCGATCCGGTTGCCGTGTCCGTCTGAGAGGACGCCGGTTTCGTTCGGGAAGGCGGAGGTGCCGTCGAGGCCAACCCCCACGTAGCTGTTACAGAGCCAGATCGGGGTATCTCCGGCCATCCGAACGCCGTAGTCGAAGCCCCCGATCGCGAGGCCTTCGGCGCGGCTGCCGCCGGAGCCGAAGAGGAAGCTGAGCCCTTCGGTGGCGCCCTCGCTGAAGGCGTCGTTGCCGTCGATCGCGACCAGCGGCTGACCCGCGTAGCCGTCGATCGTCGTCGCGTCGATCCTCAGCGGATGGAAGATCCCGGGCAGCGGTTCGTGGTCGAGCACGATCGTGCCTTCGACTTCGAATTCGATCGTGTCTTCTTCTTCGTCCTCGTTCGACTTCGAGATCGCCGTCCGCAGCGTGCATTCGTCGAAGTCTTCGCAGCCGTAGGGGCTGTATTCGTCACCGAGGGAGTTGACGAGGTAGGTGGACGCGGAGGCGACCGCGGGGAGCGCCAGCACGGAGATGACCACGAGCGCGAACGCCAGCACGATGGCATGGCGCCCTCGGGGTGCGAGCGGTCTCCTCCGAGGCGGCATCTAGGTGATCGTTCCAGGCGAAAAGGTTAGGAACCTTATCCATTCGTCCAAGAACCGTGGTCAAAGTCTCCGCAGTCTGATATTGGCCTGGGCCTCCAAACGGGCTATGTTGCGGCCGACGATGAGGGGCGCACGCGAGCTGAAGCTGATCCTCAGTGCGCTGACGATCGACCTCGGCAACCGCAATTTGACCTTGCTGGGTCTGGCGCGGCTCGGCGTCTCCTTCTCCAGCTGGTGCTTCACGATCGCGCTCGGCGTCTACGGCTTCGAGGCGCACGGCGTAGTCGGCGTCGGCCTCGTCGCCGTCATCCGGCTGCTGCCCGGCGCGGTCGCTTCCCCCTTCGCGGGCCTACTCGGCGACCGCAACCCGCGCCGCGCGGTGATGCTGTGGAGCAGCCTGGCGATGGGAATCGTCCTCACTGGCGCCACGGTCGCGGCCGCCCTCGGCGCCCCCTCGGGGGTCGTCTTCGTCTTCCCCGCCCTGTTCGCGATCGCCGCCAGCGGCTACGGCCCGGCGGAGTCGGCGCTGACGCCGGCGCTGGCGCGGACGCCGCAGGAGCTCTCGGCCGGCAACGTCACCCACAGCGCCCTGGAGACCGGTGGCTTCCTGCTGGCCGCGCTGCTCACCGGCATCCTGCTCACCGCGTCGACGACCGAGGTGATCTTCGGGGTCGCCGCCGCGGTCCTGTTCGCGTCGGCCCTCGCCCTCTCCGTGGTGCCGGCGGACCGCCGCCCGGAATACGCGAGCGGAGAGGACGAACTGGCCGGCGTCCTGCGCGAGGTCGGGGCGGGACGGCGGGCGCTGCGCGAACACCCCGGCAGCCGCCTGGCGATGGCGGTGATGATCGCGCTCGTCTTCTTCGAGGGGTTCGCCGACGTGCTCGTCGTCGTCATGGCCCTACACACCCTCCACCTCGAGGAGGGCAGCGTCGGCTTCCTCAACGCGGCCTGGGGATTCGGCGCCCTGGCCGGCGGCGGCGCCCTCGCCCTCCTGCTCGACCGCGGCCGGCTGGTGATCGCGATCGCCGGCGGCAGCCTGGTGGCCGGGCTGGCGATCATGGTGCCGGGCATCTGGGCGGTGGCGATCGCCGCCTACGTCGGCTGGGCGCTTGTCGGCGGCGGCTACAACTTCGCCGAGGTGCCAGCGAAGACCCTGCTGCAGCGGCTGAGCTCGGACGAGACCCTGAGCCGTGTCCTTAGCGTGATGGAAGGCGGCCGCCTGGCAGCGATGGCGCTGGGCTCCCTCGGCGCCACGGTGCTGGTCGAGCTGGTCGACGTCCGCGCCACCCTGATCGTCCTCGGCGCCCTGCTGCCGGCCTTCATGCTCGTCTGCTGGTCTCGACTGCGCGGCTTCGAGGTCGGAGCACCCGTCGCCGAGGAGCACTACCTGCTGTTGCGCGAGAACTCGATCTTCGCGCCCCTGCCGATCGCCACCGTCGAGCGCCTCAGCCACGACCTCTCCCCAGAAGAGCGACCGGGCGGCGAAGACGTGATCGTCCAGGGCGAGATCGGCGACCGCTTCTACCTGATCGAGAGCGGCCAGGTCGAGGTGTTCGAAAACGGCACCTTCCGCCGCAACGAGGGCCCCGGCGAATCCTTCGGAGAGATCGCCCTCCTCCACGACGTCCCCCGCACCGCCACCGTCCGCACCATCGAGCCGACCCGGTTATTGGTGTTGGAGCGCGACCAGTTCCTCGGCGCCGTCACCGGGCACAGGCGCAGCCAGCAGGTGGCGCACACGGTGGTCGACGACCGCTGGCCGGGAGAGGAGGTTTCGGCTGTGGCGCCGGAGGGTTAGGGCGTCAAACTGTGTGGTCATTGGCGACCAAGGGAGGACGGGGTGAAGATCGTGAAAACGGCGCATATCTGCGCACCGAGCTACATGGTCAAAAAGAGCGCCTAGGAAAGCAGTCCAACGCCGTGGGAGGGTGAACCAAATGCAGATTTCGCGAGTCGCGCACGTCTTTGATGTCGTGCGCCCCGTTAAGAACGCCTGAGATCGAGGCCAACTTCGCGTCTTAGAAGCCCAGCGCATTGGCGTAGCCGGTCATCATTGCTGGCGACCTCTGTAGATCCGCCCCTGCAAATCAATGCTTTTCTGTCGTCGTGGGGACGGTCTTGGGGACGGAACGCGGGCCAACCTTCCCCCCGGGGTCGGGACCGCGACACCTCCGGTCGGCCTTGGCCCGTTACACACGCAGCGCACCCGTAGTGCTACGGGTGGCGCAAGCGCAATTCCCAGTTAAAACATCCTCGCAGCCACTTCGGATGGCTCACGCGCGAATCGCCACCCGGTGCGATAGTCCGTCACTGCGCGAATCATAATCGCGTGTCGGGGGTTCGAGTCCCTCCTCCCGGCATCGCATCAGTAAGCCGAATGCGGTCGCATCGGCTGCCATCGTGGCCACAGGAACGACGAGGTTAAAGCGATTCCGTGAGATCCGGCTGCACCAACATCTACAAGCAGGAAGGCAACGGGTCGGGCGAAGAGCGCTCCGCCCTAACGGTCTAGCCGAGAGGAACCGGGATCGCCATCTGCGTCCGAGCGAAGCTGTGCCGAGTGCGCGGATGGCCCAATCCACCGATTGCTGCCTTTTGCCAAGCTCACACCGCAGCGATGGTCGCGTGAATCGACGCTCGGCTAAACGATGACCGGCAACCGCCGGTCATCGTTTAGCCCAACCGCTGCTTGCCCCTGCGGTAGGCGTCTAGCGCATAAACCAAGCCCAACGCACAGACCGGCACCACAGGCCATACCTGTCCCATTAACAACGCTACGACTAACAAGATCAGGTAGCCAGCGACCAAGATTAGTCGTCCTTTTAATTGATATCTCACTGGTCTGAAAATTGCGGCGCAAAGCGAGAATTTCCGTGGTGCTCACAAAGGACGAAGGCAGCGCGGAAGAGAACTTACGTTCACGGTCGCCTCACCTTGCGGCGGCTTATCCAAACTCCGAGGATGGAAATGTAGGCGCCGATCGCAGCGAAGAGGATTTCACCCCGGAGGAGCACGAAAAGGGCTGCAACCGCCACGATGAGCGAAAAGAACAGCCACCATGTCGAAAGGCGCATCATCTGCTTCCTGGGTATTTTACAGCGGCATCATGACGCGGCAAGCTCGCTCAACACATGCCTGCTGCGCCCATGACGAACAACGCGCCGCTAGCAAGGGTCATCCACTCTCCGGCGCCGGTGAGGTAACTAGCGGCCGTCACGCCGACTTTGGCCGCGAGTTTTTTCCCGCCCACCTGGAGAACGCCCCCCGTAACGCCCGTGGAACCTGCAACCTTCCCGCAGCTCGGAGGTCCAAAGGCGATCTGTGAGAGCGTTTCTTGGCCTTCCTGAAGCAGTTCGTTAAAGAGATTTTCCCCGGGAATGTGGATAACGTCCCCGATGTTGATTCTCCGGTGCATGTGGCCTATTTTTTCCAGTTTCATCTTGTTGAATGCCTTCCGGGCCCGAGCCAATTCCTTGCGGGCGTTCTTCACGGCTCTGTTGAGCACCTTGCGACAATCCCCCGTGTGCTTCTTCGAGCAGGTGCCTTCAAGATCGGAATCATTGACCGGATCCTGATTCGCATAGTCATAGGCATTCGCCGAGCCACCCGGAATCGGGTCCGGAGTGAGGAATCGCCCAAGCGCCGGCACATAGCTCCGCGCCCCCATCTGGATCACGCCTGACGCCAGTTCGGTGCGGCGTTGCGGCCCGCCGAGCCAGCCAAACCGCCCGGCGCTGCCCGCCATCGGATTGCCGAACTCATCGAAGCGATAGGTCGCAAGCAATTTCGTTTCCGTCGGGCTGAGGCTCGCCTTGGCCACCACGTCGCCGTGCAGATTGGTCAGCCGCAGCGTCGCCCCCGAGCCGCTTTCCTGAACGCCGCTGAGCTGACCGCCAATACCGACGATGTTCCGCGACCAGGTCGAGCCGAGCTGGGTCCAGGCGGGCGAGTCGGAGCCCCCGTCGTAATGGAAGATTTCGACGCCTTCGATCCCGCCCGCCTGGACCCGCTGGCGCTGGCGCCCGGTGGCGTCTAGTTCGTAGGTGTTCGTGACGCCGTTCTGGGTCTGAGTGGCGAGCATTTCGGTCGAGAAGTAGCTGGTTTTGAGTTCTTTGCCCCCCGCGAATTCGGCCGGAAGACTGGTGATACGACCCCAGTTGTCGTAGGTCGGGCCTTCGAGACGGTCGGCAGCGTCGTAGCTGTATTTCTGGGTGGTTCCGCCAGACCAGACGCAGGCGCCGCCGACGCCGGGGTTGCGGGTCGTCTTTTCGGTGCGGTTGGTGTCTGAGTCGAAGGCGTAGGAGCGGGTGGTGCAGCCGCCGCTCGCCGGGGTTTCGGCGGTTGACGTCAGCCGACCGACTTTGTCGTAGGTGTAGAGGTAGTTCGCCAGGGTCCCGGTTTGGGAGAGATCCTGGCCGTAGATCGAGCGTTCGATCCCTTCGTCGTACCAGGTGCAGCTAGTACCGCAGCTAGAGGCCTTCGTGTAGGTGAGGTGGGTCGGTTGACCAGCCTCGTCGTAGGTGATTTTGGCGGTCAGGCCGTCGGGCAGGGTCCGTTCGGTCATGTTGCCGTCGGCGTCGTAGGCGGCAGTGAAGGTGCCGGCCGCGGAGTCTTCGAGTTTGACCAGCTGGCCTGAAGTCGCGTCATAGCTCGCCGCCTGCCAGCCCTTGTCGTCGGAGGTTTTGAGCGGACGGCCGTCGACGTCGTAGGTCGTCATGGCTTTGTTGTCGTCGGCGTCTCTGTATTCGTACGGCCGGCCGAGGGCGTCGTAGGTCGTGGTCGTCGCCTGGGTGTCGTAGGCGGTGGACCACTTGCTGACCCGGTTGTTGCCGCTGTCGACGACGTAGAGGTCGCCGCTGGTGTCGGCGGCGATCCCGGCCCACGAGCTAAAGGTGAGCTGGCCGGCGCCGGTGCCTTTGGTGCCGAACTGTTCTTTGTAGGTGCCGGTCTGGCTGAAGCCCTGCACGCGGTTGTTCCCGACGTCGGTCACCCAGACCGTTCCGCCCGCGTCGACCGTGATCGCGCTGGGATTGCTGAACTGGCCGTTGCCGCTGCCGGCGGAGCCGAATTCGCGCAGTTTCGTCCCGGCTTCGTTGAACTCGACGACCTTGTTGGCGGTCGAGCCCGCGACCCAGATGTTGTTTTCGGGGCCGATCGTGACGGCCTGGGTTTCACCGATCTGCCCCGCGCCGATCACTTTCTGGAATTCGCCTTTTTCGTTGAACTTCTCGATGCGGCCGTTGACGCTGTCGGCGACGTAGACGTTGCCTTTGGAGTCGACGCCGAGACCTTCGGGTTCGTTGAACTGGCCGTTGCCGGTGCCGGTGGTCCCGGTCTTCAGCAGGTATTCGCCTTTGGCGTTGAACTTCTGGATCCGGTCGTGGTTGGTGTCGGAGACCCAGATGTTGCCCGAGGGGTCGACGGCGACGCCGCCGGGGCGGCTGAACTGGCCGTTGCCGCTTCCTGCGGAGCCGATGGTGCGGATGTATTCGCCGGCGGGGTTGAAGACCTGGACGCGGTTGTTGAGCTCGTCGGCGACCAGCAGGTTGCCTGACGAGTCCACCGCGGCGGCGCCGGGGGTACTGAACTGGCCATTACCCGAGCCTTTGGAGCCGAAGGTGCTGAGGTAGGAGGCGGGGCTCGAGCAGCTCGATTCGCAGACGAAGCGTTGGGTGGTGGGCAGGCCGGTGTTTTTGTCGTAGACCGTTTCCATCTTCGGCACCGCGGTGCCGCCGCCTTGGATCCTCTTCGCCAGCAGGCGGCCGGCTTCGTCGTAGGTCAAGCGGGTCGAGCGGGCACTTTCGGTTATGCCATCGAGGATTTCGATCGGCTCGCCGAGCTGGTTGTACTGCGAGAACCACTTGATGGCTACCGATGGGCGGCCACTGCCGCTGGTCTGGCCGGCGGGTTCCGTTTGGCACGGAAGGCCCGCGTACACTGCTTTCGTGCAAAACGGCGTTGCGCCCGAGCCAGGCGCGCCGTAGTAGAAGGTCTTCGTCGTGCCTGCACCGGTCCCCGTCCCTGCTTCTTTGGGCTGGCGGAATTCCGTCGGGAGGCCGGTTACCGGGTCGTAGGCAGTGATGCTCTGGATTTCTTCTTTGCCGCCGCCCGGGTTGACGGTCACCTTGGTCGGCTTACGCAGGCTCCAGTTGTATTCGGTCGCGGTGATCCGCTGGTCGGCTTCGGTCCCGCCGGAGAGCAGCGCCGCGGTCTGTTCCCAGGTCGGCAGATGCGGGTCTTCTTTCGCGAGCTGTTCGCTGCTTATTCCTTCGTCGTATTTGACGAGGCGGTGAGCCCTCGCCTGCGTCGTCGTCCCTGATTCGAGGCGGACCTGATGAACAGGACCCCATTCCTCTTCCATCTGAGTCCCGTCGGCTTTGTAGCGGCGTTTGGTTTCAAGTTGTTCCCAGCGCGCTTTGCGGCCGGCTTCGGGTTCGGCGAGGACCCTCAGGCGATTCTGCGGCGTCAGTTCGCGTACGACGTTGCCGAATTCGTCGTACTCGGAGGTCGAGATCGAAGGCGACGAGGTCCCCGCGCCTTTGGGGGTCGCGACGTTGACCGGCCGCCCCGCGGGGTCCATGTAGGTGATGTTGGCGCCGGCGTAGGAGCTGGGCGGGCTGGAGACCGGAGCCTGGTCGGGCGGGAAGACAGCGGTCGCGTCAGTGGGGAGATCCTGCTGCCCCCAGCGCGCGATGCTCGACGGGCTCAGATCTTCGGCGCCGGAGCCGCCGACGATCGGAACACCGTAGGAGATCGTCGTCGTCGCGGTCGAGGGACTCGCCACAAGGCTCGCTCGCTTTACCGCCATCAGGCGTCCGTTGGCCTGCTCGCCTTCGATCGCGCCGTATTCCATTTCCCAGGGTTTCTGGCCTGGCGGGGTGATCGTCGCGAGCTGGCCTTCGGAGGTGTAGGCGTAGGTCTCCGTCAGGCCGAGTGGGTCCTGGGGGTCCGTCTCGGATTCAAGGCGGCCGACTTTCGTGTACCAGTATTTGGCGACGGTTTTGGCTTCCATTTCGGAATTGTTTTTTGCCGCGTAGTAGATGACGGTGGAGAGGCGTTCCCCGAGGCCCGATTCCGTCGCCCCCACGCTGGTCGCGCTCAAGTATTTGAATTCGAGCGCGTGGCAGCCGACGAGCGTGGCGTAGTTGGCTTCGTTGCAGCTGAGACCGGGAGGCGAGGGCGCGATCATCGCCTTCAGGCGCTTCTTGCCTTCGGGGAACGTGTAGATCATCTGGGTCGCATTGCCGCTGCCGCCGGGGAAGGTGACTTGGAACGGCACGTAGTTTTTGGTGCCGGGTTCCGGTTCGAACGACGTCCTCGTCCCGCTGGGGTCGGCGAGGACGAGGTTGGCTCCGCTGGTCGAGAGCGACCAGCCGGTCATTTCCGGCGGCGTAACGTAGATTTCGCTGCCGAGAGGCAGTTCTTCGAACGCGATTTCTGCGCCTTCGATGTCGGTGACGATCGCGTAGCCGACGGTTTCTTCTTCGAATTCTTCTTCTTCGATTTCAAATTTTTCGGTGAAGGTTTCTTTGCGGATGCCGCGCCATTCCGAGCCGCCTTCGACTTCCACCGCGACCCCCGGCTTCCAGCCCGGGCCGAGGACGCTCTTTTTCTGTTCTTCGAGCGCTTTGGCTTCGTTGCCGAAGTTGGGCTGGCCGGGAACGGGCAAAATCCCGCGCGAGTTGAGGGTCCGGGTGAAGGACATCGTCGAGTTGAAGCCGGGCAGCGAGACATCTGCGCGAGTGACCGAGAGGTTGCCGGTCATCAGGTCCACGGTTCCGGGCCCGACTTCGGCCGTGGCGTCGCTGGCGGCGCCGGTGAAGCGGTTGACGATCGCTTCGACCGAAGCGCTGACACCGTTGCTGGCGGGTTCGGCGCTGTTGTCGAACAAGGCGCGGAGCTGGATCGTGCCGCCATGTTTTTCTAGCGCTTCGGATGCCTTGCCGGCGTCGAAGTAGAGGGGATCGCTGGAGGTGGCGCCGGAGCCCGGTTTCTGGGGCCAGGTGATCGCCTGGTTGTTCTTGTCGCGGACGAGGCTCGCGGGAATCGTCTGGAACGGACCTTCCCTGCCCTCGCGCCACTGGTAGGTGATGCCGTCGACTTTGCCGCTCCAGCTCGAGGCGAGCTTCAGGCGTCTGGCGGTGATCATGCCTTCGGTGGGCGAGGTCAACTTGCTCGTCGCCGGTGCCGGTGGCCAGTAGGTGACCGCCAGGTAGGGACGTTTTTCAGCTTCTGACCAAGCCGACGATGCGAAGCCCTGTGCGCGATCGGTGCAGGGGGGGCCGGTGCCGGTGCATTCGAGGCTGTCGTTGTCCTGTTTGATGATCACCCCTTCGTTCTCGACGACCCCGCTCACCCATTTCTGGACCAGCGCGGTCAGGGGGAATTCCCACCAGCCCAGGGCGCTGCTCCGTTCGCTCATTTTGACTTCCGCCCCTTCTCCGGTGAAGTCGCCGCCTGACGAGCTCCACGGCCCGCAGCCGTAGAAGAAGACGTAGCAGTGCCAGGTGGCTTCGGAGGTCCAGAAGTCAGCCGGGGTGCCAGGGTGTTCGACGACTATCCGTCGCGCCTGCACGGCGTTGGTGGCGTTGGCTTCGTTGAGCCCGTAGAGCTTCAACTTGGCGTCGGTGATGTAGGAATTGGGCGGGATCGGATAGGTGAGAAGGTGCAGGAGAGTGCGCGCGACTTCGTTGTTGCTGTGGGTGGCGACGGCCTCGATCCACGGCCAGCCGGAGTTGGAGCACCAGAGGTGGCTTTCCCAGTAGACGCCGCCACGGATCACGCAGCCCCAGGGCGTGGTTTCTTTGACGAGCGCAGGATCGATCGTGACGGGGAAGTCTCGATCGGGCTGAGTGAGCCAGTCGCGGTCGGCTTCGAGGGTGAGTTCCCAGCTCCCGTCTGAGCGCGACGTGAGTTGGTAGCTCAGGTCGCCAGAGGTCGCCGGCGCAGGCTTGTGGGCGTCGTACATCACGGGGGCGGCGAGGACCGCGGCAACCTTGTCGCCTTCCTTGAACTGGATCGATCCGTCCTTCTGCTGCTCGGGCTTCAGGCCGTCGGAGAGACTCAGCTCGTAGTGGAAGGTGGTCGGCTGGGAGGGGTCGGAGAGGACGATCTTCTGCTCGACGCCGGTGCCGAGCGTCGAGAACTCGAAGTCGGTACCGGGGGCAGCGGCTTCGTAGCTGGCGGTTTCGCCCTTGAGCTGGCCGGCTTCGGTGGAGCCGCCGAGCAACTGCAGCCCGATCGACGCATCGCCGATCGACATCTGCATCGGCTCGGAGCCCAGGCGAGCCGGCAGGCTGAGGTCGAAGCGGTTGTCGGCGTTGACGAAGCCGGTGCCGTCATGCCGCAGACCTTCTTCGATTGGTTGCCAGTCGCCCTCCTCGTCGCGGTAGTTGACCGGCGCCTGGTAGAGGCGCGCTTCCCGTGATCCGTCGGGGAGTTCGAAGGTGTCCGAGGTTGCGGTGCGCTTGACAGGGAGTTCGACCGCCTGCGCGTCTTGCGAGCCAGCATCTCCGGCCGAAGCTTTCTGGTCCTCCGAAGAGCTTTCTGCACCCAGGGCGAGCCCGCACAGAACCACAAGGAGGGCCGCGAGCAACACCATCCCGAGCAGGGTGGCCCTAGCTTTGAAATTCCCTCGCGGCTGCGTCGCCCCATTGGTTTCGTCGCGCTTCAGTTGCACAGATGCCTCCCCTGCCGCAGTCGGTGCATCTGACTGCACCACACTGACCCACGGCGATCTACGGTTGGATGTCTGACGATTTCGCAATCGCCCCTGCGACCGCGCGCCGCATCCTTACACGTTTCAACCGATTTTACTTACCTACTTTTATACCGTTCTGACCTCAAGTAACAGTGTGTCTACTTCGTCGTCAGCGCCAGTGACGATCGGCAAAAGCCACGAACATGTGCGCCTGGTCCTAGTGGCGGTTGATCAGACCCTGCATGTCAGAACCTGCCGTCGCGCTCTCCGCCGAGACTGAAACCGGCTTATGCGGCCGGCAAGATCAATGGCGGTAAAGCGCTGAGGGCTCGCCATTCAAGGCGCGGTCTCGCGGTGGGCTCGCGGACCGAAGGATGCGACTGCGCTGACGAGAGACTGCCACCGCTCCGAGAGTCTGTACGTGTGTTTGGTCGCTCCTCGTACCTTCTGTGAATCCAGGAGATAGACCGCTCCGGCTGACTTCAATGCCTTCAAGTGGTAGTCGAGAGCGTCGACCGTCAAATCAGATAGTCGCTCGCGACACAGCGACGTCGCACTCCCCGGACCCTCGAGGAGCGCTACTAAGATCCGAAGGCGCCGCTGATGCCCTAATGCAATCGCGAGATTCTCGGGAACGAAGGCCGGATTCCGCCCGGAAGTCGTGGTCACGTCACCTCCCTCGGCGGGTCTGCGGCTCTGCCTCTAGTTTGAGCCTTCCTTCGCAGTGGTGGACCAGATCCTGAAGTTGGAGGCGATCTACTGCGTCCTCGATTTCTTGCGCGCCATACGGAAGTGCCAGCGTTAGTGCATTAAGAGGAGAGCCGGCGGGAGAGCCATTCGCTATGTAGGCGATCACGGCCGACTCGATTCTGAGTTCGTCGTAGCTCGGTGGCGCTCCTGAGACTCGATCAGCTGCGTCGACGGGTGCCCCTGAAGAAGAGCAGGAACCCGCCACCTGTCTCTGGCGGCGGGTACCCGTCTGGGTGTCAGGAAGGACCAGTTCCCCGACCCTTGCCTCCTTGGAGGCAAGCCTTTGCTGCGAGGGCTCCCCTTGCGATCCAGCGGCCACGCCCCGCATCGAACAGTCCAAGGCGAAGCGCATCATGGTCTACCGCCCTCGCCCCGCACATCACCACCACGGGACCCATTTGCTGGGGATCTAAAAGCGATCGCACCAGCGACGAAACGGGTTCCGTCTGTTTGGGTGATTTCAAGTCGGCGTTGACTCTGCTCTTTGATGACGAGCAGCTGACGGCTGGTGAGCTGAAGAATCTCCATGAGTTGCTCCTGCCCGACCTCGTCCAATTGAAGCTCGCGCCAATGGAGGAATTCGTCAGGTTCGATCGTGGGGACTGGCACCTTGGACTCAAGAACCGGATCCACAGCTATTCGACCCATCTTTGCTCGGTACGCCATCTGGGGCTCGGCGCCAATCGCGGGGATGCGCTCGGGCACCACGCAGCCACCGTCGCAAAGAATCCGAAGGTGGTAGGCAAGTAGGCCCAACGAAACCTCCGCGTCGAGCTCAGACCTCAACTCCGGGGCAGTCGCGACAATCCGCCGTTCGAGAAGCTCCAAAATGGCTACGCGAACCGGATTAGAAATCGCGTGAACGAGTTTGTCCCGCCCGATCTCGGCAGAGTCATAGTGAGGCCCGCCATGTCCGCCGTTCCGGTCGGTCAACATGGAGCCCGTTCGACGGCTCTGAAGGTCGCGGCGACTTGGGGCTGGCCCAGGCGTCGCGGTGAGGCGGCTGGGGTTCTTGTCCAAGACCTGTTGCAAGCGGTCGCCCCCCTCGGGCATCTTGTCGATTCGTCCCCGGCTTGGACGTGCGCCCGCTCGGGTACTTCCCTCTCACTCATCCAGCCTTTCCTCCTAAAAGGTCACAACGATCGAGAGAGCATAGTCCAATGATGGGAGCAATCGCGGGATTTCTCCCCGTGGACTATTCCCAACAAAGGGTGAAGGATTTGCAGCAATGCGAGGTTCTGAATCCATTGCGCAAGCCTTCGCCGCGGCCCTCCGCAAGGCGCGAAAGGAGGCGAATCTGACCCAGGAAGAATTGGCCCACTTAAGTGGGCTTGATCGCTCGACGGTCTCTCAAGCTGAGTTGGGAAAGGCATCTCCCCAAGTGGAGACGCTGATCCGGCTCGCAGGTGCCCTCGGCATGAGTCCTTGCGATCTCTTGCCAAATGTGCGGTGGGAACCACCCGCGGCCTCGGCTAACCCCAAGGGCAAGTTTCGGAAGGCGCCCTAAGGAGTTTCGACCTGCGCTGGCTCAACCGGCGACTCGTAGCACAGCAAGGAAACCGTCACTTTGAACTTCTCTCCGTCCCTGTTGGCAGCCTGTGCCTCGACATCGAACAGCTGCTCGTAGGCGGTCCTCACGATCTCGCTCGCCTGCCTCCAAGCCTCTTCATCAGCATCCATACGAAAGGTGGCCACAGCGCGCTCATCGCGTTTGTCGAAGGTGTCCCCCTGGATGGCGTCCGTGGCCCGGGAAATGACTTCGTCGACTGCGTTGATGCTGATCCCATTCCGCGTCTCAGGCGAGAGCCTGTTCCAGTTCTCACCATCGAGAAGCATCCGCGTAATCGCCCGATACTTGACCTTCATCGCACCGCGGATCTGCTCTTTGCCGGCGACTTCGACAAAGCCGTAGTCAAGAAGAGTCCGACAGTGGTAGGCGATCTTCGTCATCGGCTCATCGAGTACCGGCTCGAGTTCTTTGGCGCTCAGAGCCTTTTCACCTAACTTCGCCAATATCTCGGTGCGGAGTGGATGATTGAGCGCTTTGTGCAGGCGTTCATCTAGCGACATAGCGCTGATTCGCCTTTTCCGCCTCCTCGCGACCTGCCTCGGGGTCGGCGTCCGGGTCGCCTTGCGCCGTCGGCTTCCGGTGGGCGACTTCTTCGTGCTCTTGCCTTTATTCGCGGCCGCAGCGCGATCCATCTCTGCCGTGTTGGACGCCATCAGCGGTCCCCCTCAATAGTCGCTGTCCAATGAGACTATCGGCAGTAATAGCGATCGTCGAAACAGTTTGCAAGCGGAAACTGCGCCCTTATTGAGGCAAAAGAATGGTTTGCTGTAAAGAGTTGCAGTAACTCTCAGGTCGGGAATGAGCGGGCCTTTCGGGTGCCCGCCGGCCGACCGTGGGGAGGTGATGGAAATGAAGATCTCTCGCAAAGATGGCGAGATCATTCCGACGATCCTGGTCACCAAGCAGGGCTAGGAGTGAGCGGAGCGACGGGGGCACAGGTGACTCTCGCCAGTCGAGTCCCGGTTCTACCCGCGTCGACGCGGCTGGTCACAAAGATCACGGCTCCCGTCGTTCCGCGCTAAAGGTCCGCTGGACTTGGGGACAAGGCTCGGACTGGCGAAGGTAGTGCCCACCCAGGCCCCGGTCCACCCGCACGCCCGCACGTACCTGGCGAAGAAGCGCGCCGCGGGCAAGTCCAACAAGGAGGCGTTTCGCTGCCTCAAACGTCACCTCGTTCGCGTGGTCTGAAGGACGATGCAGGACCCGCCGCCGTGGCCCCCGCCGGTTAGAGCCGAGAGGCCAAAGCGGAGGCAGGGCCAGGAAACCGCATGGATTCGGCGAACCCCCTCTCATGGTTCCCTTGGTCCTCGCGTTTCGAGGACTCGCACGGGCCGTTGCTGGAGTCTGGCGCGACCCCGAGACCAAAGCGTTGCCCTTCGTCGCAGCTGCCCTAGTGGTGACGGGGACGATCTTCTACTGGCGATTCGAGGACTGGACCGTCGTCGAGGCCCTCTACTTCTCGGTGGTGACCTTGACCACGGTCGGTTACGGGGACCTTCACCCCACCAGCGCCGGCACCGAGATCTTCACGATCTTCTACATCCTCACCGGCATCGGCGTTTTCGTCGCCTTGCTCGCCTCGGTCGCACAGCAGTACATCGCGCAGAAGGCCGAATCGCCCTCCGCACGCGAGCGCGTGCGCGCTCGTCACCATCACGACGGCAGCTAGCCAAGGGACTGTGGTTTCCCGCTGTTGCCGTTTCTCCCTCTTGATTGGGAGATCCCCGAAAACCTGTAGTTCTCAGAGGTTCTCCTTGACATAGGAGCGACTGGGGTGAAGTCGGACTTCCCAAGGCGGCTTCGGCCGAAGCCTGAGCCAGAGGATCCGACCAATGAATACGGATGCCGCCCCCGCACCAGAGAGCGCCGCGAAGGCCGGGAGAACAAATCGAAGTTCATGGGTGCCGAAGGCGAAGGCGATGACCGCCGAGGAGACGGCGGTCGTCACAGTGATGGCAAGGAGAAGGATGATCAACCCGCGCCTGAGCCACCTTCTGTCGCGAACGTCCTCTCGTCTCAACTCGCGGTCAAGCTCCTCGTCCGTCATCAGACTCGACGGCGCAGCGGGTCGGTCGCGCCGTACGCGGCCTAGCCTCAACCTGCCGTTCGGGAACTGCTCTTGGGGAGGATCGGGGTCTTGCACGTTGCCTCCTGGCGCGGCTGCGCCTGGCTGTCGCCTTGCTTTGGGCGATCACAGGAGGCCGAGACCCTGTGTGCACTGCGCGAGCATCGCAAAGGACGCTCGAACAAGGAATTTCCTGTTAGCGCCCTCGCTGAGGCGATTTATTCAGTTGAGCCGCTTCAAAAAATTGGTCGGGTTGGGCATTTCTCTCCACGCTTCGTTCCGTTGAACCATTGGAATTGCGGACATGGGCACTGGCGCCCCTCAAGCCCGTTTCAAAGAGGACTTTCTGTTTGTCCGGCGTTGAATCCGAGCCGATGTAGCAGTTGTTGCCGAGGACAGACGGCCAGGTGAGCGGTGCTGATTCGGCCGTCCCTCGCTTGATCGGTTTGTTTAGTGATTCGTGGATTTCGTTCACTCCTCTGAACGACGCCCGCATGCACAGCACGCGGTAATCGATTCCGTCAGGCCCAATTGGGCACTCGTTGAACTGGGCGTATTCGCCTTTCGGACTGTGGCTCGACGCGAGCGCTGATGCGGCGAACATCAACGCGCCGAGGGCGGACATAAGTCCGCCCACTATTAGCTTGCGCATTGCTTCTCCTTTGCTTGGAGCTGATGGGCGCGGGCGAGAATTCGGCCGCGCAGGGACAGGGCAATTGATTCGTTGCCGATAGCGCCCTGTCGTGATGGGGTCAAGAACTTGCCTCCCTTGCTACCCGGCCCCTGCCGGGAATGTGTGGCCTCTCGCTGAGGCCGGCAACCCCACGGCCAAGCTAAGCGCTTCAGTCCTCGGCGTCAAGGTCGTTGCCCTGGCAGCGAGCCAAGTCGCGGGGGCGTGCGGCCCTGCCGTTCGGCATGAACGAGGTGCTGCCGCACCGTGCCGATGACCGTCTGGCCCTAGAGCTCGCCGTCTACGCGGGCCTGGGCTCGGCGAGCTGCTCGCCCTCGATGTGTCCGGCGTCGACCTGGACGGTGGCTGGATCCATGTACGGCGTAGCTGGGATCCGGGCGCGAAGGAATTCATTCCACCAAGACGCGGAGTCGCGCATTGTGCCCATCATCGACAGGTTGGCGGCGCTGGCTTCTGACCACTTCGTGGCCTTCAACCACCCAAGCGACGGCTTGCTCTTCCCGAGCGCCCACAACCCGGAGTGGCCTACGGATCCGGCGATTCTGCGGCGTCGTGCCTACAAACGCTGGGACGACGACAATCTGAAGCGACTCGGATTCCACGAGGGACGTCACACCTTCGCCCGCATCGGAATCGCCGCCTGCCTGAACACGAAGACCCTAAGTACCTACCTTGGGCACGCGACGATCACGATTACGCTCGACCGATACGGCACCTGATGCCGGGCAGTGAGGTCGAAGCGCGGGCGCTGCTGGACGCATACCTAAACCGCGACCATTAACGCTGCGGCCCAGCCTCGCCACCTTAGGCCTCTCCGGTGTCCACATAAGCTCAGGCGATGCTTGTCGTCTACTCGGCGGTTGACGGGTGGGTTATTGCTGGATCAAGGTGAGTCGAATGTCCTCGGCTTGATCCTCGCCTTTGCTCGCAGCGCAGCGATGACCTCCTCGCGGGTGACAGATCTATACTTGACGCCGGTTGATCTCTCAGAGTTCTTCATTCACCAGGACGCTCGGCATCGTGCTCCTGATCGCGCTCGTCCTAGGGGCGGCACGCGCCGCGGATGCCCAGGCGGCTACCGGCTCGATCTCGGGCACCGTGACGAACGCGTCAACCCATGCCGGGCTCGGCGGAGTCGAAGTCTGCGCCGTGGAGGAAATCTATATCGGCGGGAGCGAAGGGAGCTGCGTTTTCACCGAACCGACCGGGGCCTATGCAATCGCCTCCCTCGCCGAAGGCTCCTACCGGGTCCACTTCTGGCCGCGTCACGGGACCGGCCTCAATTATCTGCCGGAGTACTACGACCAAAAAGACTTCTGGAACTATGACCCGGTCTCGGTGGGAGCCGCCGCCACGACCGGGGTCGATGCGGAACTCACCGAAGGCGGCTCGATCGAAGGACGGGTGATCTCCGAACTCGACGACACACCGCTCGGCGGGGTAGAAGTCTGCGCCAAATATGAATACGAAGACCGGGAACCGGGCTGCGCGGTCACCGACGCCGACGGCAGATATCTGATCGTCGGACTCTGGGAACGGGAATACAGGTTGCAGTTCTTCCCCGAACGGAGCGAGCTTCCCTACTTCCGCAGCTACGGCGGACTGGTCGGATATCACGCCGAAACCGAAGACTGGCCGCAGGCGGAACCGGTGCCGGTATCGCTGGGTCAGGTGACGAGCGGCGTCGACCAGACGCTGAAGCCCGACGCCGAAATCAAGGGCTTCGTTACCGCCGCGGCCGACGGTCACGGGCTGGCGGGCATCCTGGTCTGCGTCGCGCCTGCACTCGAACTCTCGAAACTGGACTTCTGGCAGGAAGCCAAGTGCAAGAGGACGAATGGCGGGGGCGCCTACTCGATCGGCAGGCTCGAGGGTGGTGGCTACAAAGTCCTCTTCTCGGTCGAACTGCGGGAATACATCGACGCCCTCCCGCCGTTCAAACCAGAAGAAGATGGCTATCCCACGCAGTACTGGAACAACGGGACCTCATGGTCAAGCGCGGACGTGCTGACACTGACGGCGCCCGCCGTCGTCACCGGCATCGACGCACGCCTGGGCCCGGGGCCGCCGCCTTCGATCTCGTCACCCCTGCCCTCGACGGCCATCGGTGCCCCCGCCCCGCTCCACAGAACCGCGCCGAAGTGCAAGCACGGTCGACGGGCGAGGAAGGTACGGGGTCACTACCACTGCGTCAAGCCGCGCCCCGACAAGCGTGGGCACCGGGCGCAGACGCACCGCTAACCAAACCCCTCAGGGGTCAAAACGGGGGGTATCACGGGCAGGCGGGGCTACCGTTGTTCCTGATGGGGAAGCGGACGAATACCTTCCAGCAAGTCGTCAAGCTCGTTCACGAACTGATGGCTGAGGAGGGTGCGACTGTCGAAGAATTGGCAAGGTCGGCGACACCGATGCGCTTCTCGTCGTAGCCGAGGACGAGAGCGGACACCGCGGCGCGATGCGACTCGAGAGGAAAGACGACTAGCGCTACGAGCGCCAGGGCCTTCAGCTCGGCGAACGCAGCGGCCGCAACCCTGGACCGAGGGCATTGAGGAATCTTGCGGCGGGACTTCTGTTCGCCCGCCGTGGGGACGCCGTGGGGACCGGATGGGGTCAAAACCGACCCCTTATGGCCCCCGGAAACCGTGCCTAGAAGCCGAGTGCAAACTTGGCGTCGTCGGTCATCATTTCCGGTGACCAGGCGGGGTCGAAGACCATCTTCGGGTGGACCGCTGAGACCCCCGGGAGGTCGCCGACGAACTCCTTCATCTGTTCGGAGACCTGGGGGCCGATCGGGCAGGCGGGGGTGGTGAGGGTGAAGGTGACGTAGACGTCCTCTTTCTCGATCTCGACGTCGTAGACGAGGCCGAGCGAGACGAAGTCGAGGCCGAGCTCGGGGTCGATCACTTCCTCGAGCGCTTCGTAGACGTCTTCCTCGGTGAGAACTTCGGTATCGGGCATGGATCGAATGCTACCCGGGCGAGCCGGCGGGCTCGGGTGGCAGGGGCTCCGGCGGCTCACCGGCGGGCGCCGGGGCGAGCTGCAGGTGCCACCAGCCGACATCGCGCCAGGCGCCATGCTTCCACCCCACCTCGCGGTTCACCCCCACCAGCTCGAAGCCGAGGCTCTCGTGCAGGCCGACGCTCGCCGGGTTCGGCAGGGTGATCCCGGCGCAGGCGTTGCGGAAGCCCTGCCGGCGCAGGCCCGCGAGCAGCTCCGTATATAGAGCGCGACCGAGGCCCTGGCCAGCCCGCTCCGCCGCGACATAGACCGAAACGCTGGCGCTCCAGCGGTAGGCCGGCCGCTCCTGGAACGGGCATGCGTAGGCGTAGCCGACCACCTCTCCCCCATCCTCAGCGACCAGCCAGGGATGGGTCGCGGTGTAGCCGGCGATCCGCGCCGCCATCTCCGCTGCGTCCGGCGCCCGCTCCTCGAACGAGGTCACGCTCGCCTCGACGCTCGGGGCGTAGATCGCGGCGCAGGCAGGGGCGTCGCGCTCGGGATCGGCGTTGCGGATCGTCACCGGACTCATCGCGGCCGAAGGATAGGCTCCCCGCCGATGAGCGACTCCGGCCAGGCGATTCTGCGGCGATCGATCGGGATCGTCTTCTCCGACGGCGGCCTCCTGGCCCTGACCTCCGCACTGCCGGCCGGCGCCCGCGCCCAGGAAGACGAGGAGATCGTCGCCGTCCTCTGCGACCCCGACGCCGGGCCGGTCGAGTTCGGCGAGGCGCTGCTCTCGACCGAGTACGGCGAGGACGGCGTCCAGCGGCGAGCAACGCTCGAGCTCTGGATCAACGCCGAGGACGCGCAACCGCTGCGCGGCGCCGGCACCCTGATCAGCTCCGTCGCCGTCAAGCGCCGGGGCCTCGACGCCGAGATCGCCTTCTTCCGCTGGTCGGTCGAGGGCCGCGAGGGGCTCGGCCACTACGAGGTGGCGCGCGCCGGTGGCTGACGCTCCTGAGATCAAGGCGATCATCTCCGACTTCGGCGGCGTCCTGACGACGCCGCTGTTGCCGGCACTGCTCTCGCTCCAGGACGAGATCGGCCTGACCCGCGAGGCCTTCGGCGAAGCGCTGCGCAGCAGTCAGGAGAAGGACGGCGTCAATCCGCTGTTCGCGATGGAGCGGGGGGAGATCACCGAGGCCGAGTTCCTGCGCCGGATCGGCGACGAGCTGGAGCCGATCCTCGGCCACCGCCCCCACCTGCACCGCTTCCGCGAGCTCTTCATCGGCGGCCTCCACCCCAACCCGGAGATGATCGACCTGATGCGGGAGCTGAAGGAACGCGGGCTGCGGATGGCGATGCTGACCAACAACGTGCGCGAGTGGGAGCCGGTCTGGCGGCCGATGCTGCCGGTCGACGAGATCTTCGAGACCGTCGTCGACTCCGGGTTCGTCGGCTGCCGTAAGCCGGAACCGCGGATCTACGAGATGACGCTCGAGCGGCTCGGCCTCCCCGCCGAGGCCTGCCTCTTCATCGACGACCTCGAGCCCAACATCGAGGGCGCCCTCACGCTCGGCCTCAAGGCCGTGCACTTCCGCGACAACGAGCAAGCGATCGCCGAGATCCGCACCGCCGTCGGCTGAGCTTCAGCCCCGGTCCCGCTCCGGCGCCTGGCGCCAGCGCCGCGCGAACGGCAGCCGCCAGCTGTTGGGCGCGACCAGGCTGCCGATCTCGGTCGGGCCCCAGGATCCCGGCGGGTACGGTTTCACCGGCGGCGGGTTCTGCAGCAGCGGCTCGGAGATCTCCCACAGCCGCTCGATGTCCTTCGCCGTCGTGAACAGGGTGTGGTCGCCGGCCATCGCGTCCCGGATCAGCCGCTCGTAGGCCTCCAGGCTTTCGCCGCCGTAACCGGTTTCGTCAATCGAGAACTGCATGCTCGCCTTGTCGAGCACCATCCCCATCCCCGGCTTCTTGCCGTAGAAAGAGAGCGAGACGCGCGAGGACTCGTCGAGGTCGAAGGTGAGGTGGTCGGGGCCGTAGCGACCGACGCGGGAGTCACCGGGGAACATGCTCTGCGGCGGCTCGCGGAAGGCGATCGAGATGATCCGGGCGCCTTCGGCCATCCGCTTCCCGGTCCGCAGGTAGAACTTGACCCCGCTCCAGCGCCAGTTGTCGATCTCATTGCGAAGGGCGACGAAGGTCTCGGTGCTCGAATTGGGGTCGACGCCGGGTTCGGAGGTGTAGCCCTCGTACTGGCCGCGCACGACCCAGTCGGGATCGAGCGGGCGCAGGCTGCGGAAGACCTTGTTCTTCTCCTCGGTGATCGGCTCCGGCGCCAGCGCGGTCGGCGGCTCCATCGCGACGAAGGCGAGGATCTGCATCAGGTGGGTGACGACCATGTCGCGGTAGGCGCCGGTCCCCTCGTAAAAGCTGGCGCGGGAGCCGACCCCGAGCGTCTCCGGCACGTCGATCTGGATGTGATCGATGTGGTCGCGGTTCCAGATCGGCTCGAAGAGGCCGTTGGCGAAGCGCAGGGCGAGGATGTTGAGCGCCGCCTCCTTGCCGAGGAAGTGGTCGATGCGGAAGATCTGTTCCTCGCGGAAGACTTCGTGGACTTCCTGGTTCAGCTTGCGGGCGCTGGCGAGGTCGGTCCCGAACGGCTTCTCCATGATCACCCGGGCGCGGTCCGTGAGGTCGTTGTCAGAGAGCATCCGGATCACGTCGGTGGCAGCGGCCGGCGGCACGCTGAGGTAGTGGAGCAGACGGGTCTCGTCGCCGAGCTCGTCCCGGCATCCCTCGACCACCGCGCCCAGCTGCTTGTGCGCCGCTTCGTGAGGGACGTAGGTGAGCCGGTTGGAGAACTCGTGCCAGTCCTCCTGCCCGAAGGCGTGGCGGGCGAATTCGCGGCAGGCCTTGGCGGCGAAAGCCCGGAAATCGGCCTCGTCGATCTCCTCCAGGGAGACCCCGACGATGCGGAAGTCCGGCATCAACCCGGCTTGGAAGAGGCGCAGCAGGCCGGGCAGGAGCTTGCGGCGGGCGAGGTCGCCGGTGGCGCCGAAGAGGACCAGCACGTGAGGCGACAGCGCCGGGGCCGGACCGCTGAGCCTTTCCACCGCGTCCTCTCCCAGAGGTTCGGGACTGGCTGAGGGAACTGCCCGGTCGATGTCCGCCAAGTGCCGGAGCTTAGACCCCGGTAGCGACAACAAGCCTGGGAGAGCTCGGGCGACGCCGTTTGCGAGATTGGCACAACCAGAGGGGGGTCAATGTCGCAAGCGCGATATAGGGGAGCGAGATCTCGCCCCGTCCTTCGCTGGTTGATTCTCGGCGCGTATTAGTTGTCGGAGCCGGCGCGGTCCCAGACGTAGAGCTCGACCGCCTCGACGGCGAGCCCCATCAGGCGCGGCGGGGCGAGCAGGCTGAGGACGAGCTCGAGCGCGTCTTCTTCGGTGACGCCGGCGTCGACCGCCTCCTCGCCGCGAAAGCCGGCGGCGAGCTTGAGGGCCTCGCGGCGGTTGTCGCCGAGCGAGCCGAAGGCGCCCATCAGGAAGTCGCGGTTGGGGATCGGCTGGCCGACCTCGAGCGAGCCGTGCCAGGCGGCCAGCATCGAGAGGTCGTGCTCGTCGAGCTCGGCGATCGCCTTCGCGTAGTGGACTTCGAGCTCAGACTCCGGGATCTCGTCGACCCAGGCCCGGACCGCCTCGCCGAGCAGCTGACGACGCGCCTCACGGCCGATCGAGTCGGAGATCGCGCGGATTGCGTCAGCTGGGTCTACGAAGCACAGGGACATGGGCTGATCGCCAATCTAGAGGGGTCGGTAGACGGTAAAACGGCGCTGTAGCGCCGCAGTTTGCGGGGGAGGACGGCGGCGGCCAGGTGCGAAAGTGCGCCGCCCCCGTCCATAGGCTGGGAGGGTGCCTTTGAAATTGATCCACGGGCCTCCGAACTCGGGCCGGGCGGGGGTGATTCGGCGTCGCTTCGCCGCGGTCGCCGCCCAGGACCCGATCCTGGTCGTGCCGACCCTCGACGACGTCTTCGGCTTCGAGCGCGAGCTTTGCCGCGACGGTGCCGCCCTTGGCGGGGCGGCGATGACTTTCGGCGCCCTCTTCCGTACCGTCGCGACCGCGGCCGGAGCGCCACCCGGCGCCGAGCTCTCGGCGGCGCAGCGCCTGCGCCTGGTCACGGTCGCGATCGAGGCGCGCCGCGCGCGGCTGGGCCCTTTGCGGCGCTCGGCCGGGCGGCCGGGCTTCGCTGGCGCCTTCGAGCGGCTGCTCGACGAGCTGCAGGGCGCCGGGGTCGAGCCGGAGGCGGTCGAGGCGAGCGCTGCCACCCTCGAGGGCTCTGCCTACCTCAGCGACGTCGCCACCCTCTACGCCGCCTACGCCGAGACCCGCGAGCGCAGCGGCCGGATCGACAGCCATGGCATCGCCCGCGAAGCGATCACCCTGCTGCGCGAGGACGGCGAGGCCTGGGGAGAGCGCCCGGTCTTCCTCTACGGCTTCGATGACCTCACCCCCAACCAGCTGGCGCTGGTCGAGGCACTTGCGGCCCGGACCGAGGTCACGGTCGCCCTCACCTTCGAGACCGGGAACGCGGCCTTGGCGGCGCGAGCGCGGCTACTGGGGACCCTGCGCGAGCGGATCGGGGCCGGCGAGGAGGAGGTCACCGTCGCCGACCCGGCCAACACCGAGAGCGAGACCCTGTTCGCGCTCGCCCGCGCCTTCGGCTCGCCCGCGGCAGAGCTTTTACCTCTTATAGATGGAAAACCTCTACCGCGCTCCGGCTTGGCCTCGCCCGGCGCGGGTCTCCTGCTGCTGCGCTCGGCCGGGACGCGCGGGGAGGCGGAAGCGATCGGCGTCGAGGTCTCGAAGCTGATCTACGCCGGCGCCGACCCGGCCGAGATCGCGGTCGCGCTGCGCGACCCGGGCCGCCGCGGGCCGGAGATCGCCGCGGCGCTGGAGGCGAACGGGATCGCCACCGCGCTCGAGGCCGAGGTCGCGGTTGCCGGAACCGGCGTCGGCGCCACCCTGCTGGCGCTGTTGGAGGCGGAGTTCGGCAACGGCCGCGCCGCCGACCTACTGCGCTACCTGCGCGGGCTCTCGGGCTTTTCGCCGGGCCGGGTCGACTGGCTCGAGCGGGCGCTGCGGCGCAACCGGGTCGAAGACGCGGCGAGCGCTCTGGCGCTCTGGCAGGGCGAGGACGGCGAGCCCCCGCGTGATCTGGTCCGCCTGCGCGAGGCCGCCGGACGCTCGCCAGCGGCGCTCGCCGCCGAGGTCGGCGCTCTCGCCGCGCGGATGGCCTCGCGCCCGCTCCGCGACGCGGGCGACGGCCCGGCCCTGCACCAGGGTGACGGCCTCGAGCTGCGCGCCGCCGGCGCGATCGCCGCCGCGCTCGACGAGCTCTCGCAACTGGGCGCCCTGGCGCCGCGAGCTGACGAGCTGGCGGCGACCGTCGCCAGCCTCGGCTTCAGGGTCTGGAGCGGCCCGGTCGAGGGCCGGGTCCGGATCGCCAGCCCCTACCGGCTGCGCGCCGCCCGCTTCGACCACGTCGTCGTCGGCTCGCTGCAGGACGGCGAGTTCCCACGCCGCGACCGTGGCGCCGACCCCTTCCTCTCCGAGGCGCAGCGCTCCTCGCTCGGCCTCGACCCCCGCCGCGAGGGCGAGGCCGAGGAGCGCTACCTGTTCGCCGCCTGCCTCTCGCTCCCGCGCCGCGGCCTCGTCCTCTCCTACCGCGACAGCGACGAGAGCGGCACCGCTACGGCGCGCTCGCCGCTGCTCGACGAGCTGCGGACGCTGCTCGACCCGCCCCCGACCGGCCCGTTGCCGGATGCGGTCGAGGAGGCAATCACTCGCAGCCGCGACCTGGCGCGGGTGGTCGAGCCGCTGGCGGAGGCCCCCGCCGAGGACGCGATCGCCCGGGCGCTGGCCGCCCACGGCGCCGCGGCCGAGCCGGAGGCGCTGCTCTCCGCCGCGGGGATCGAAGGTCCCCTCGCCGCACGCGTCCTCGGGCGGGTCGGGGCGGCACGACGGCAGGAGCGGGCGGCGCGCGCTCCCGGCCCCCTGACGAACCCAGCGGTGATCGCGGCGCTCGCCGCCGTCCCCGCCTACGGCGGCACCACGCTGGAGCTGTTCGACGTCTGCTCCTACCGCTGGTTCGCCGACCACGAGCTGGCGCCGCAGCCGCTTGACCCGGCCCCGGACCCGTTGGTCCAGGGCGGCCTGATGCACGCCGTGCTGGAGCGCCTCTACGCCGAGCGCCCGGGCGGCGACCCACTCCCCCGCCCCGCTTCGCTGCCGGCCTGGCTCGGGCGCGGGCGCGAGATCGTCGCCGCCGTCGCG
Source organism: Solirubrobacterales bacterium (assembly GCA_035472275.1). Taxonomy (GTDB): domain Bacteria; phylum Actinomycetota; class Thermoleophilia; order Solirubrobacterales; family 70-9; genus VAYN01. Next base: position 151,046 of record DATIPH010000022.1, on the reverse strand, counting down.
GCCGAGCGCGAGCTCGGCAGCCATCCGGCTGAGCGGGCGATGCAGCGGCGGGTCGAGCGCCTGCTGGAACGGTTCCTCGCCGACGAGGCCGAGCGCGAGACCGGTGGCTTCGAGCCCTGGCTGCTGGAGGCGACGTTCGGCGGCGAGGAGACCGACAGCGAGCGGCCGACCCTGGAGCTCGACGGCTGGGGCCTGCACGGCGCGATCGACCGGGTCGACCGCGCCGCCGACGGCCGCGCCGTCGTCATCGACTACAAGCTCTCCAGCGCCGTCACCCCGCGCGACAAGTTCGAGGAGGAGGCGAAGCTGCAGCTACCGCTCTACCTGCTGGCCGTCGCCACCCACTGGGGCGCGACCCCAGTCGCCGGCCTCTACCACCGGCTGCGCGGCAGCTCGGCGCGGCGTCCGCGCGGGGCGATCGCGGCGGACTCGGCCGGCGACCTCGCCGGCTACCGGCCCTATGGCCCCGACGTCGTCCCCGAGGAGGAGTTCGGGCAGCTGCTGGAGGACTCGCGAGCCCGCGCCGGCGCGATCGTCGCCCGCATGCGCGCCGGCGAGATCCGCCGCGACCCGGGGCCGCGCGCGGGCTTGCGCGGGCACGACGTCTGCCCCAAGTTCTGCAGCTTCGCCCCGATCTGCCGCCGCGACCGCGCCCCGCGCTACGTCGAGGACGAAGAGACGGAGGAACGGTGAGCGAGCGCGTCCCGACGCTGGAGCAGGCGGCGGCGATCGACCTGCGTGGCCGCGACGCCCTGCTCGAGGCCGGTGCCGGCACCGGCAAGACCGGGGTGATGGTCGAGCGCTACTGCCGCCTCACCTGCGACGAGGGGATCTCGCCCGACGCGATCCTCGCCTTCACCTTCACCGACAAGGCCGCGGCGGAGCTGCGCCAGCGGATCCGGGTCGAGCTCGGACGGCGGGCCGAGGCGGGCGAGGAGCGCGCCGCGGTCGTGCTCGCCGGCATCGGCGGCGCCTGGGTGACGACGATCCACGGCTTCTGCAATCGCCTACTGGCGGCCCATCCGGTGGCCGCCGGGGTCGACCCCGGGTTCCGCGTGCTCGACGCCCCGGAGGCCGCCCGCGCCGCCCGCGAGGCCTACGACGAGGCTCTGGCCGAGTTCCTCGCCGACGCCGGGCGCGAGCGCGAGGAGACGGTCGCGGCCTACGACGTCGAGGGCCTACGCGGCGTCCTGATCGGGATCCACGACGAGCTGCGCAGCCGCGGCGAGGCCGAGCCGCAGTTGCCGGAGCCGCCGGCTTCCGACCTCGCGGCGGCGCTCCGCCGCGTCGCCGAGGCGGCACAGGAGTGCCTGGCGGAGCTGAAGGAGAGCGATCCCAAACGCGAGCCGCTCGAGCGAGCGCTCGCGACCCTGGCGGACGCGGGCCAGCCGCCCGACCTCGAGCAGCTGAGCGCGCTGCAGACCGAGAGCAAGGCGAAAGCGCTCGCTCCCTACAACGAAGCGCTCGCGGCGGCGATCGCGCGCTGCGCCGAGGCCGGGGCCGGCGGCGAGGCCTACGACCACCTGGCCGTGCTGCTGGAGCTGTTCGGCGCCGCCTTCGAGCGGACGAAGGAACGCCGCGGTGGCATCGACTTCGAGGACCTGCAGATCCTTGCCGCGCGGCTGCTGGAGCGGGCTGAGATCGGCGGTGCCTACCGCGGCCGCTTCGCCCACCTGCTGGTCGACGAGTTCCAGGACACCAACCGCCTGCAGCTGCGGCTGATCGAGGCGCTGCGCGGCCCGGGCTCGGAGCTGGTCGTGGTCGGCGACGAGCTGCAATCGATCTACGGGTTCCGCCACGCCGACCTCGAGGTCTTCCGCCACCAGCGAGCGCTGGTCGAGCAGCGGCCGGACGCCGAGCTGCTGGCCCTGAGCGGCAACTTCCGCTCGCGGCCAGAGGTGGTCGCCGCTGTCAACCACCTCGGGGCGGCGCTGCTCGGCTCCAGCTACCGCGACCTGCGGGTCGGGGCCGAGCCGGCGACCGAGGCCGAGCCCGGCCCCGGCCCAGCCGTCGAGCTGCTGCTGACCGGGCGTGAGGGCTGGGACGGTGAGGGCATCGAACTCGACCCGGCGATCGACGGTCGCACGCCGCTGAACTGCCTGGCCGAGGCCCGCTTCCTCGCCGCCCGCCTGCGGGAGCTCGCCGAGAACGGCGTCGAGCGCGGCGAGATGGTCATCCTCCTGCGCGCCTTCACCCATCTCGACGCCTACGAGGACTCGCTGCAACGTGCCGGCCTCGAGCCCTACGTCGTCGGCGGCCGCGGCTACTGGTCCCAGCAGCAGGTCTCCGACGTCTGCGCGCTGCTGGCGACGATCGCCAACCCGCTCGACGACCAGGCCCTGTTCGGCGCCCTCGCCTCGCCCGCCTGCGGGGTCGCCCCGGACACGCTCTGGCTACTGCGGATGGCGGCGGGCAGGCGGCGTCACGTCTGGCCGGCACTGGAGCGGGCAGCCGGGACGGGGGACGCGGAGCTCGACGACCCCGAGCGCCTCGAGCAGATCCCGGCGGCGGAGCGCGAGCTGCTGACCGAGTTCGCGGCGCGGATCGGCTCCCTGCGCCAGCGCCTGCCACGGCTCTCGTTGGCGGCCCTGGTCGAGGCGGCGAGCACCGAGACCGGCTACGACCTGGCGGTCCTGATGCGGCCCGCCGGCGAGGCCCGCTACGCCAACGTCCGCAAGCTGATGCGGCTGGCGGCGGAGTTCGAGCTGCGCGAGGGCCGCGACCTGCGTGGCCTGCTCGACTACCTCGCGGTGCGCGCCGAAGCCGACGTCGAGGCGCAGGCGGCGACCGCAGCCGAGGGTCACGACGGCGTCCGGATCATGACCGTCCACAGCGCCAAGGGGCTCGAGTTCGGCGTCGTCGCCGTGCCCGACCTCTCCCGCAGCCTGCTGGCCGGGACGCGCGCGCCCGTTCTGGCCCTGGGCCGAGAGCAGCCGCCGCGAGTCGGGCTGCAGTGGCGCCGGCTCGGCCGCGCCGCGATCAACCTCTACGACTACGGCGACCTCTACGAGGAGTCGAAGCAGCGCGACGCCGAGGAGGGGCTGCGGCTCTTCCACGTCGCCGCAACCCGGGCCCAGCGGCGGCTGATCCTCAGCGGCGTCGTCAGGCCCGAGCCGGCCCGCGAGGTGCGGCCGAGCACGCCGGTCGTCGAGCGGCTGGTCGAGGCGCTGGCGGTCGGGCGCGACGCCGATGCGACGGTGACGGTGGCGGCGCCACAGCCCCGCCCCGGCCTCGACGCTTCCTTCGCGCCGGCCGAGATCGCGGTCCGTGTCAACCTCTCCTCGCCCGAGCGCGCCGCGGAGCTGACCGCGGTCCGCAGCGGCGCCGAGGCCGTCCGCGAGATCGGCACCGGCCCGCCGCCGCTGGTCGAGCGCCGGCCACCGATCGTCCCCAGCCGCCCCCTCTCCTACACCGCGATCTCGGCCTACGAGGAATGCTCCTACCGCTTCTACATGGAACGAGTCCTGGGGCTCTCCCCGCGCGGCAGAGGTTTTCTACGCATAGCGAAGGAAAGCTCTGCCGCGGTCACGGAGGCGGCGGCGCTCGGGGGGACGGCTGAGGGATCGCCTACGGCGCGGGAGGAGCGGAGCGCTCGCGGGGCCGCCGTCCACGCACTGCTCGAGTGGAGCCAGGCGAACGGGTGGCAGGAGCCGAGCGAGGAGCTTGCGCGCCGCCACGCGGCGGCGGCCGGGCTCGACCCCGACCGAGTCGAGCCGGAGGAGCTGTTGGCGCCGGCGCGAGAGTGGCTCGGCTCGCCGCTGCGGGAGCGGATCGGCGAGGAAGCGACGCGGGTGCGGGCCGAGGTTCCGATCCTGCTCGGGATCGGCGACGCCGTCCTGCGCGGCTCGATCGATCTCCTGGTCGAGCGTGAGGGGGCGCCGCCGCTGGTCGTCGACTACAAGACCGACCGCCTTGGCAGCTCGGATCCGCGCAGCCACGCCTCCCGCTACGAGACCCAGCGGGCGATCTACGCCCTCGCCGCCGCCGAGTCGCTCGGCGCGGACGAAGTCGAGGTCGCCTACGTCTTCCTCGAGCGGCCGGAGGAGCCGGTCGTCTCGCTTCTCGAGCGGGCGGAGATGACCGCCGCCCGCCAGCACCTGACCGCCACCGTCACCCGAATCGGTCAGGGCGAGTTCCCGGTCGCGGCGCTCGAACGTCGCAGCTGGGACCTCTGTCGCGGCTGTCCCGCGTTGGGGAACCTGTGCTCAGGACCGGCCGAAGAGGCCGAAACTCAAGCCGCTTGAGAATCCAGTTTCGCGGCGAGCTCGTCCAGCTTCAGCTCTTTGAGGCCCTCGCCCACCGCGTCGAGCTCCGCCGCGCAGTAGTTGACCAGCTCACGGCCCTCGCGGCAGAGGTCAAGGGTCTCGCGCAGCCCGGCCTGGCCGGAGTCGAGGCGATCGATGATCTCCTCCAGCCGCTCCACCGCATTCTCGTAGCTCTCAGGTCTCTCGCTCAACGTCTCCCTCGATCCCGGCCGTGACGCGGCCGTCCGCGAACCGCAGTCTTACCGTTCCGGCGGCGGCCGCGGCGGCGGCCGAGGCGACCGGCTCGCCGCCCTCGCTCTCCGCCAGGGCGTAGCCGCGCTCGAGCGTGCGCTCGGGGTCGTGCGCGCGCAGGGTCAGCTCGATCCGCTCCAGCACCTGGCGGCGGCGTGCCAGCGCCCGCTCCGCCGAGCGCTCGATCGCGGCACCTCGGCGCTGCCCCTCGCCCAACCCGGCCTCGGCGCGCTCGACGGCGCGCTGGCGAGCACGGCGGAGGACGACGGTGGTGATCCGCTGCTGGAAACGGGAGCGTTCGGCGAGACCGCGTTCGGAGGCGGCCCGGATCTCGCGGATCTTCTGATTGAGGCTGCTGCGCTCACGCTGCAGGGCTCGTGCTGGACCGCGCGCCAGAGCGCCAAGGTGGCGGGCACGAGCGCCAACCGCGCCCTCGCCCGAGCGCCGCAAGGACAATGCCGCCCGCTGCAGGCCTTGGCGGGCGACGACGCAATCGAGCGGCACCGCCGCCTCTGCAGCGTGGGTCGGCGTCGAGCAGGCGGCCGCGGCGACGTCGTCGATCAGGGTTGAATCGCGCTCGTGGCCGACGGCGCTGATCACCGGCACCCGTAGCAACGCCACCGTGCGGCAGAGCGTCTCATCGCAGAAAGCCCAGAGGTCGGCGAGGCTGCCGCCACCGCGGGTGACGACGATCGCCTCGACCTCGGGCCGCGCCGCCAGATCCTGGATCGCCGCCGCGATTGCTGGCGCCGCGCGCCGGTCCTGGACCGGCGCGAAGGCCCAGATCACAGTCCCCGCCCAGCCGCGCCGCGCCAGGCCGGCGAGCAGATCGCGGCGGGCGGCACCGGACTCCGCGGTGACGACGCCGATCGTCTTCGGCAGCTGTGCCCGGCGCAGTTGCTTCTGCAGCTCGAACAGCCCCTCGCGCTGCAGCTGCGTGCGCAACGCCGCCAGTTGAGCGAGCAGATCTCCCTCTCCGGCAAGGCGCATGTGGGTGGCTCGAAAGGAGAAGCTGGGTGAGGCCTGGCTGCCACCACGGTAGTAGTCGGGACCACCGGCGACGACGAGTTCGACCCCGTCGCGCAGGGCGCCGTCGGGCAGCTTCGAGCGCTCGAAGTCGTCCAGCCACATCGTGCACGGCACCGCTCCCTCCCTGTCCCGCAGCTCGAAGAACGCCTGTTTCTTGCTGCGACCGACGCCGGTGACCTCGCCCATCAACTGCACCCGCGCCCGCTTCTTCATCTCCTCTTCGAGTTTGCGGGCGTAGCGACCGACGGGGAAGGGTCCCGGGAGATCCATGGATTCAGGCTAGTCGCCGCGTCAGGCGGCTTGTTTCCAGCGGCGTGCCCAGATCCGGAGCTCCTTGATCGCCGGATCGAGCTGGTGGCCCATCTCGGTCAGCGAGTAGGTGACCCGCACCGGACTGCCGGCTTCGACCTCGCGCTGAACCAGGCCCTCGTCCTCCAGCTCCCGCAGTCGCTGGGAGAGCAGGCGGTCGGAGAGGCCGGGGACGGCCTTGCCGAGCTCGCCAAAGCGCATCGGCCGCTCGGTCAGGGCGCAGACGATCGCACCCGTCCAGCGCTTGCCGATCAGCTCAATCGCGGCGTGAAAGTGAGGACAGACTCCGGCGGCGCCGTTTTGGGGGCCGTCGGTTGCGGTCTGGACCTGAGTCTGCGCGACCGGCTCCATCATTTGAGCTTACTCAACGTAAGTGCTCGGCGCGCGAACCACTGCATCAATCAGTGCAGGGTCCGGTGTCGACCGAGTCCCGCACCTTCCTCAGTGCGGCCTCGACCATCTCGGCCGGGATCGCGAAGCCGCCGGGCGAGCCGCTCGTCGTCGTCGCGAAGACGACGCCAATCGCCCGCCCCGCCGGGTCGACCAGCGGCCCGCCGGAGTTGCCCGAGCGGACCGAGCCGCCGAGGGCGATGATCTCGCGGTCGACCGGCCCGCGGCCGTAAGAGTTCTCGCTAACGGTGTCGCGCGTTTCGCCGACCCGCGCCGGCGAGAGTGAGTAGGGGCCGTTCTCGGGATAGCCCAGCACGGCGGCGTCGGAGCCGACCGGGCGCTGGGAGGAGATCGGCAGGCTCGGAACGTTGGCGCCAACCCGGAGCAGGGCGAGGTCGTTGCGGGTGCCGTAGTAGACCGGCGTCGCGTCGAGCTCGACCCCATCCTGGGTGGTGACCGTGGTGTCGTCGGCGCCGGCGACGACGTGAGCGTTGGTGACGATCAGTCCCGGAGCCACCGCCCAGCCCGAGCCCTCGATCCCGAGGCCGCAGGCGGTACTGAGGACGCGGACCACGGAGCGGCCGGCGCGCAGCACGTCGGGGTCGGTGGCGACCGCAGCGCTCGGCGGCGCGACCGGCGTGATCGGTCCCAGCACCGAGGGCGCCGGATCGACCCGGTCGAGGGCGTTGAGGACCGGGCCGGTCGGTGGCAGCACGTCGTTGAGGCTGCGCAGGATCAGCGAGTCCTGGACGTCAGCGCGCAGACGCTCGGTGGCCGGGGCATGGAGGGCGACGGCGCCGAGGACCCAGGCGATCCCAAGCGCGACCGAGGCGATCAAGGCCGCGCCGCCGGCGCCATCGGCCCGGTGCAGCGCCGGGCGCCGGATCACCCGCTCCCGCAGGCCGAGCGCGAAGCTCTCGATCGCGACCGCAGTGAGAGCGCCGCCCAGCAGCGCCCCGAGCGCCGCACAGAGTGGCGCGTAAGGTGACTCCGACCCCTGCGAGAGCAGCAAGGGACCGAGGCGACTGCCGGCAAACGCACCGATTCCGAAGCCGAGCAAGGTAAGGGCGCCGACGATCAATCCCTGCCGGTAACCCCACATTCCAAGCGCGATGGTGAAGGCGATAATCGCCCAGTCGAGTACGGTCACCACTGAATAGAAGCATGCGAAAGATCGCTCTATTACCTTTCCGCTGGTGAGTAGCCTCACGCCCGAGGTGGAGCGACGCCGTCGCCTCATCACCCGCACCCTTCCCCTCGCCGCAGTGGCGGTCGTCGCCTTCGTCGTCGGCGCTGCGATGGGCGCGCCCGGATCGCCTGAGAAGGAAGCTGCCGACCGCTACGTCGCAGCCTGGACGGCGAACAACTTCAAGGCGATGTACGCCGAGCTGAACGACGGCTCGCAGGCGGCGGTCAGCCGGGCCGAATTCACCGACGCCTATCGCGAAGCGGAGATGACGGCGACGCTGAATTCCCTCGAACCGGGCTCCGCCCACGACGCCGCCGCGAGCAACGGCAGCACCACCGTCCCAGTCCCGATCACCGTCTCCACCACCGCCTTCGGCCGCTTCGAAGACGAGCTGGTCCTGCCCTTCGCCGACGGCGGCATCGAATGGGACCCGAGTCTCGTCTTCCCCGGACTGCACAGTGGCGAGCACCTGGAAAGCGAAATCGAATTGGCGCCGCGGGCGGCGATCCTCGCCAACGACGGCACGCCGCTGGCCGAAGGACCGGCCGAGGAACGCGAACACCCGCTGGGGAGCGCGTCGATTGACGTCGTCGGCGAACTTGGAACGGCTTCCGAAGAACAGCTGCCGAAGCTCGCCCGCCACGGGTTTGGCGCCGACACCCCGGTCGGCATCAGCGGCCTCGAGCAGGCCTTCAACACCCGCCTCGCCGGCAAGCCCGGCGGCAAGCTGCTCGCCGTCGAGGGCTCCGGGTCCGGCTCGCGGGTAATCGCCGAATCCAAACCCGAAGAAGGTGCGCCGGTGAAGACGACGATTGACCCCGAACTGCAGGAAACGGCGGTTGCCGCGCTAGCCGGTCGCGCCGGCGGCATCGCCGTCCTTGACGCCCGCAACGGCGACGTCCGCGCCCTCGCCGGCCAAGCCTTCTCCGCCCCCCAGCCACCCGGCTCCACCTTCAAGATCGTGACCACGACCGCGGCGCTGCAGAAGGGCATCATCTCGCTCAACGACGAATTCGAAATCAGCGACGGGGTCAACGTTGGCGGTCGCTTCATCGAAAACGCCAACGGCGAGCTCTGCGGCGGCACCTTCCGCCAGGCCTTCGCCGAGTCCTGCAACGCCGACTTCGCCCCGCTCGGGCCGCAGATCGGCAACGACGAATTCGTCGCCACCGCCGAACGCTTCGGCTTCAACTCGCCGCCGACCCTCTACGCGCCGAAGCTGATCCGCGAAGTCGAACCGCCCGAATCGACGATCCCGAAGGAGATCGGGGAAGAAATCGACCTTGGCGTCTCCGCGATCGGCCAGGGCGAAGTGCAGGCGACGCCGCTGCAGATGGCGAGCGTGGCGCAGACGATCGCCAACGGCGGCGTCCGCATGCCGACCTCGATCGTCAACAACAAGAAGCTGCGGCCGACCGCGAAGCCGGTGCGGGTGATGAAGAAGCAGATCGCCGACGAATTGACCGAACTGATGGTCGGGGTCGTGACTGAAGGAACCGGGACCGCAGGGGCGATCCCCGAGGCCCAGGTTGCGGGCAAGACCGGGACCGCGGAGCTTGGGCCGAAGCCGGACTCCGAAGACGAAGAACACCCGGAGCAGATCAAGGACGCCTGGTTCGCCGCCTTCGCCCCGGCCAAGAAGGCGAAGCTGGCGATCGGGGTGCTGCTGATCGAAGCCGAAGCGGCGGGCGGCGAAGTCGCGGCCCCGGCCGCGGCCGAAGTGCTGTCCGCCGGGCTCTAGCCGACCGGTGGACCCGGACCCAACTGCGAACCGCTAGAGGTCGATCTCGACTTCGGCTTCTTCCCCATTTGCGCCGGGGATGTGAAGCGTCAGCGGCCGGTTGTTCTCGGCCTCTTCGTTGAGCAGGAAGAGCGCCAGCGAGCCCTGGATCGGACCCTGCTGCGGGGTCGAGTCGAGGACCGGGATCTGTTCCTGTTCTTCGAGTTCGGTGCCAAACGGGAAGGCGTAGAGGCTTTCGCTCGGGATCAGCTCGTATTTCTTGTGATCGGCGTCGCTGATGTACACCGTCGAAGGCAGCGGCAGCGATTCGTTGCTTTCGTTCTGAACCAGGAGGAAGACCCCGAAGTAGGTTTCGCCGTCGGGCGGCGGCTTCTGGCCGACGAGGTAGGCGGAGTCCTCGGTGTCGTTCGGGTTCAGGTAGCGGGAGAAGATCACGTTGAACTGGAGGTCCCCGAGGTGGACCGACTCACCCTCGGCCACGTCCTTGGAGTCGCTCGAGTAGCCGCAGGCGGTGACGCCGGCGGTGAGCACGGCCAGGGCCAGGGCGACGAGCAGCGGCAGGACGAATCGGCGGTTCCGGGACATCGGCGGGGCGGAGTCTATTAAGGGATGCCGGTCGCGTAACGATTGCCCCCCGCGACGGCGATCCGCTCGCCGGCGGGAAGGTCGGACTCGATCGCCTCGCGCAGCCGCCGGAGCGCCTCGCGCCAGCCTCGCTCCTGCCAGAAGGAGCCGCCAGAAGCCACCTCCAGAGCGCGATCCAGCGGATTGGTCGGCTCGGTCCAGTGGGTCACCGTGACCGCCGTCAGCTCACCGGTGCCGCTGGTCAGCTCCCAGACGGTGTGGGTGCGGATCCGGTTGGTGCGACCCCCGGCCCCCGCTTCGACGATCTTCACATCGTCCTCCTGCTCGACGATCGTCGTGTCCATCCAGACCTTGCGCAGCGGCGCCTGGACCCGGAACCTCGCCCCCGCACCGACCCCGCGCGGGTCGATCCGGGTGAGATGGAAGTCGGAGAGGAAGTGGTCGGTGAAGGTGGACCGCAGCGAGAGGTCACCGATCAGGTCGAAGATCCGCTCGCGGGGAGCGTCAATCTCGAGTTCGGCGCGAATCGGGCCCATCGCGAGGCGATTCTATTCCTCGCGGCGACGCCGGGCGGCCGCCCTCTGCCGGGACCGGATCAACAAATTTGAGTGACGGGGCGCCTTTGTGCGGATAGGATCTAACTTGAATCGAGAGGGGAGTTACAGATCTTTGACAGCATCGGATCCCGGTCTCTGGGAGAGGCCTTCGGTCCTGGTTCAATGCCGGGAGCAGGGACCTATTTCTGCATCAACTGCGGTGCCCAGCTGTCGCTGCGGGAGACCGACAGCATGCCGGGTTGCCGGCGCTGCGGCAGCTCCCAGTTCCGGCGCGACTCGATCTTCGAGGACCACCAGGAGCACGAGCACGTCGCCACCGTCGAAGCTCCCTCGCCGGGCGAGCAGGAAGCACCGGCGTGGCTGCCAGAGGCACGCCGCTCGCTCAGCCGCGCCGGTCGCTTCATCGCCTACGAGGGAGACGAGGGCGATGTCGAGATCCAGGAGATCCGCCGCGGCTGGACCCGGATCGGGCGCAGCCCCAACTCCGACGTCTGCCTCGACGACCCGACCGTCTCCCGCCGCCACGCCCTGATCGTCGCCGAACCCGGCAAGGACCTTCGCGTCCTCGACGACCGCAGCCTCAACGGCGTCTTCGTCAACGGTCGGCGGGTGGAATGGGGACGGTTGCTCGACGGCGACCTGCTGACGATTGGCCGCTTCTCCCTCTACGCCCTCGAGCGCTGAAGCAGGTTCCCGCCCCCGCCGTCCCTAGGATCTCTTGCGGTGAACGCCGCACCGAACCCGGTAGACCCCTCGCTGCCCCCACAGCAGCCGTCGATCTCGGCCGCCGCTGATCGCGCCCGCGCGCAGCTGCACGAGGAGATCGAGCGCGTCCGCCTTGGGGTCGAAGAGGTGCTGGCCGAAGACCGCGGCCTCTCCAGTGCTGAGCTGCAACGGGAACTGAACGACCTTCGCGAGGACACCCGCCTCTACGTCAAGAAGCGCTTGCGCAAGAGCGAGAAGCGGCTCGAGCGCTCGATCGAGGAGATCGACGACCGCACCGCCCGCCTCGAGCGCCGCATCGACCAGGTCGAGGCCGACCGCGCCGCCGCCGAGTACCGCATCCACGCGGATACCGAGCAGATGCTCGACGGTCTGCTCAAAGAGGTCCGCGCCATCGCGGACCTCTTGAGCAAGAGCGACTCCTGACCTTCAGCGAGGTTGCCTTTTCCGACGCTATGCGACGGCAAAAGGCAACCTCGACGGTAAGAGCCCTTGGAAGCTGACAGCTAGATCCGAGGATTTCGACTGGTTTCGAAGCGGAGAAGGAGGTCCGTGGGACCCCTCTGGATCACTTAGCGCCATTCCTTGAGGCAATCTCGGCAAGTCGGAGCACGACCCGGAATGGTCGCGATCCGGAGGGGTCCCACGGACCTCCCCCACCCCCTCAAGAATCACTCAGTCGAGATACTCGGATCCGCCTGGACCTTCTGCGGGATCACCATCAGGAAATTCGAGGTCGCGTCGGCGGAGAGCTCCAGGATCCGCACGGCCTCATGGTCCTGGCCGGTTTCGCGCAGTTCGGTGGCGTAGGCGGTGAGCAGGTCGTCGATGTCGAGCAGGCCCTCGGCGTCGAGGTCCTTGAGTTCGACTTTGGCGCCCTCGCCGAGGCGGCGCTGGATCGCGTCGCGGTCGATGCCGAAAGCGTTGTGGCGAACGTAGACGCGACCGCCGGTCATCCCGGCGCAGGCCCAGGGGCCGAGGTCGCCGAGCACGATCGCCCGCCCCGAGGTCATGTACTCGAAGGCGAAGCCCTTGGCGTTGGCGCGGTCGACGACGCAGCCGCGGCGGTCGTCGATCTCCTCTTCGGGCTCGCCGGCGAGGACGACGTCAGCGCCGGAGAGGCGGATGCAGAAGCGCGAATCGGCCGAGCCCTGGACAAAGAGGCGGCCGCGCTGGGCGCCGTAGGCGAAGGACTTGCCGACCGAGCCGTTGAGGCGCTTGCCGTTGGCGCCCTTGCCCTTGAGGATCGCGATCGTGCCGCCGAGCATCGCCTTGCCGACGCCGTCCTGGGCGCCACCCTCGACCCGGATCGAGACCCCGTAGGCGTTGAAGGCACCGAGTCCCTGGCCGGCGACCGAGCCACCGTTGAACTCAAGGCTGGCGAGCACTTCGTCATTTGACTCGGGCCCGTCCCCGAACACGCGCGAGCGCGCGATCGCCCCCGCCAACTCGGTCCCGAGGACGCGGTCGTTGGCGTCGGTCGCGCGCGGGAACTCGCTGCGGATGGTCTGGCCAGAGCAGATTTCCGGCGCCAGGGCGGCGATCTCGCTGGACGCCGCCTTGGCCTCCATACGGATCGGCCGAGCGACGACGAGGCCGGCTTCGGCCCGTGCCTCGACAACCTCCTCTGCCACCGGCAGGTCGAGCGGCTCCAGGTCGAGGAACTCCTCCAGCGGCGTGATCAGGGGCGCTAAGTCGATCTTGTCCTTGGCGGCAATCTGGTGCAGCAGGTCGTAGCGGCCGACCAGGTCCTGGGCGCGGTCGTAGCCGAGCGAGGCCACCACCTCTTTGACCTCCTCACCCATCGCGGTGAAGAAGCGAGCGCAGCTTTCCGCCGAGCGCTCGACTTCCTGCGGCGTGAACTTCTTCAGCCCGTGCTCCTGCGCCTGCTCCGTGGTCTCGATCTGGGTGGCGATGCCGACGTGGCAGGTGTCGAGCTGGCAGCCGCGGCAGATCGTGCAGCCGAGGCTGACCATCGCCAGGGTGCCGAAGCCGACCCGGTTGGCACCGAGGCAGTGCAATTTGACGATGTCGTGGCCGGTCCGGTAGCCGCCGTCGGCCCAAATCTCGACCCGGTTGCGCAGCCCGGCCTCCATCAGCGCCCGGTGCACGGCGCGGGTGCCGATGTCCGACGGCAGGCCGACGTGGCGCAGCGCATGCTGGCGGGCGGCGCCGGTGCCACCCTCGAATCCGGAGAGGGTGATGATGTCGGCGCCGGCCTTGGCGATCCCGAGGCCGATCGTGCCGATGTTCGGCACCACCGGCACCTTGACCGAGACCCGCACATCGGGGTTGACGGTCTTCAGCTCGTCGATCAGCTCGGCCAGGTCCTCGATCGAGTAGAGGTCGTGGTTGTTGGAGGGCGAGATCAGGTCGGTGCCAGGCGCAGCGTTACGGGCCGCGGCGACCTTGGCCGAGACCTTCTTGCCGGGCAGGTGACCGCCCTCACCGGGCTTCGCCCCCTGGCCGATCTTGATCTCGGCGACGTATGAGGAGTTGATCATCTCCGCCGAGACGCCGAAGCGCCCGGAGGCGATCTGCTGCCCGCGCCAGTTGCGGTACTGGCCGTACATATCGCGAATCTCCCCACCCTCGCCGTTCATGCAGAGGATGTTGGTTGCTTTCGCCGCGTCGGCGTAAGCGCGGAAGGCCGGTTCGGACTGCGATCCGAAGCTCATCGAGGAGATCACGATCGGGTAGTCGTGGTGGCCGACGCCGGCGTCGACGCCGGCCGGATCTACCGGGTCGCGGTCGCCTTTCAGGGCCATGATGTGGCGCATCGAGATCGGGCTCTGCTTCTCCAGGTCCCGAACTTTCTCGGAGTACTCCGCGTAGGTGCCGGTGCCGTTGGCGGTCGCGATCGCCGCCTTGTAGACCTTCGGGTAGAAGCGGAACGTCTTCGCCGGTTTCGCCCCCTCGTCATCGCCCGAGAGCGCGCGGGCGCGCTCGTTGGTGGCCTCGTCGAGGTCGGCGAAGCCGGTACCGCCCTTGGCCGAAGCGGCGAAGGCCTCAGTCTGGAAGATCTCCGCCAGCTCCGGCTTGATCCCGATCGAGGAGAACTGGCGCGCGTAGCCACGCACCTCGTGGATCCCGATCGTCGAGATCACTTTCTCGATCCCTTTGCGCAGCGCCGCGCAGAGGTTGCCGACGTCGGTCTCGTAGTCCTCGACGCAGATCACCTCGACCATCGTGTACGGGCAGACGCCGTTGGCGCCGAGGCCGAGCGCCAGCATCACGTCGTGGACGTTGCGGATCGCGGCCGAGCGCAGGACGAGGCCGCAGCGGCGGCGCAGGTTCTCTTCACCGCGCTCGACCTTGAACTGCTTCAGCGCCTGGTCGATCGCCGAGGTCGCCAAGTGGGGATCGAGGTAGCGGCGCTCGGAGTCATAGACGGTGCGGTCGGTGAGGATCACCAGCTCCGCTCCGTCGCGGACCTTCTTCACCGCTTCCTGCTTGATCCGCTCGATCGCGCCGGCGGTCGTCTCCGACTCCAGCAGCGAGATGTCGACGGCGCCAGCGCGCCCGCGGAACTCCTCCCAGAGGTCCTCGAGCAAATAGGTGTGGTGGTCGCGGGCAATCTTGCGGTAGGTCTTGTCGGAGAGCGGCGCCAGGCCGTGGTGGCCGCCGAGGATCACCGGGAACTCGGTTTCGATCGTGCCCGTGTCCTGGCCGGCGGCGTCGAGCGAGGGCCGGCGCCCGAACAGGGCGCGGGTCGAGAAGTGCTCGAGCTCTCGTTCGCGGTCGAGGGCCGGGTTGGTGACGACCGCAACCGTCTCCTTGAAGTAGTCGGCGAGGTTTTGGCGCTCGGGCGAGAGCGCCGCCAGCGGGCCGTCATAGCCGAGTGAGCCAACCGGCTCCGCCCCGTTGGAAGCCATCTGCTGGACGAGTTTGACGTCGTCGCGCTGCCAGCCGAAGCCGGCGAGGACGCGGTCTTCGACCTTGACCGGCTCTTCTGGGCCGGCTTCGGAGTAGCCGGGAACGTCGTCGCCCTCGAGCGGGCCGCCGGTCTCCAGCGCCCGGTCGTAGCCGGCCACCTCGTCGACCCCGTTGCGCCGCAGCCAGGTCTCCTTGACGATCCGCAGCATCTCGTCGTGCGGATGCAGGCTGGACTTGCGCTCGGCGCGATCGATCAGGACCAGCGCCTTCTCACCCGGGGCGAGCGGCTTCGGCTCGGTGACCATGGCGTGGACCGAGACCACGCCCGGCTCGGAGCTGAAGACGAAATCATCGGTGGTCTCGACCTGCCAGAGCGGGCGCAAGCCCATCGCGTCGGCCGAGAACACGCACTCGTCGGCATGGCGAGCGATCAGCGCCACCGGGCCCTGGGAGAACGGCCCCATCGCCTGGTGCAGGTACATGTAGAAGCTGTGCAGGTCGGCTGGCAGGCTGCGGATCTCGGCGACGATCGGCGGCAGGATCATCTCCATCGCCTCCGCCAGGGTGAGGCCCTCGCGGCTAACCATCGCCTCGATCGTCAGGTTCAGGTCCTGAGAGTCGGAGGCGCCGGGGCGAACCGGCACGGCCAGCATCTTCGCCTCCTGGCGCAGTTGCTCGATCGTGTTGATCTCGCCGTTGTGGCCGAGCATCGAGAACGGCTGCACCCGCTTGAACGAGGGCCAGGTATTGGTCGAGTAGCGGTTGTGGCCAAAACAGCCGATCGTCTCGAAGCGCTTGTCGCGGAGGTCGGGGTAGTAGGCGCCGAGCACGACCGGCGTGCCCATCACCTTGTAGACGCAGGTCGTCGCCGAGAACGAGGGGACGTGGACCCCGAGCCGCTTCTCGAGTTCGATCAGCAGCTCGAACAGGATCGGGTCGCGGCGGCTGGCGTCGGGAACGAGGCCGGCGATCTGCCAGAAGACGGGCTCCTCCTCGCGCGCGGTCGGGCCCAGCGCGGTCGAATCGACGATGCCGATGCGCTCGGCGAGGACGCGGAAGCCGCCTTCGTTAAGCAGCTCACGAGCGTCGTGCTGGACCTGGCCACGGTCCTGAGAGCGCTCGATGAAGATGTGGGCGACGGCGAAGTGGGCGTCGAGGGTGAGCGAGGGGTCGTGGCCGCCGCTGCGAACCTCCTCGGACCAGATCTTGCGCGGGATGTCGAGCAGTAGTCCGCAGCCGTCGCCCTCGCCGTCGACGTTGCCGGCGCGGTGGAGCATCTTCTGCATCGCCGGGATCGCGAGCTCGATCGGCTCGTGGCTCGGCGTCGCGTCCTTGCGAACCGAGGCATAGATCGCACACGCGTCCTTGTCTTCGACGCTGGGTGGCGAGACCAGTGGCTTGTAGGGAAGCTCAGGCGAGTAGCGCTCGACGCTGGCGCCAGGAGCTGACTGGGACTTCGGCATCAATGACCTCCCGGATTCCACACCTTCTTCGAGCGGGCGCGCGACGGGTTGACGGGCTCGGAAATTATAGGTGCAGGATGCAAATTCCCGGGCGGAGTTCGCATTTATTGCCGCTATGCGGGGAAAAGTGCGAACGCCGTACGGGCTAGCGGTTCAGCCCCAGGACATCGGCTGGTAGCCACCCTCAGGCTGGACGCCGATCAGCAGTGCCGTCACCTTGGCGTCGGAGCGATTGAGAATCGTGCGGCTCGCTGGCGGCTCGATCGAGGCAAAGGTGCCGGCCGGCGCCGGGTGGTCTTCACCCTCAATCCGCAGCACCGCCTCGCCTTCGAGGATCACGTAGAGCTCGACCTGCCCGCTCCCCTCCTCGGTGTGCTCGGGGATCTGGCCGCCCGGCTCGATCTGGACCAGGTTGAAGCCGAAGGCGGAGGTGCCGAGCGCTTTGCGGGCGAGCTTCCAGGTGCAATCCCCGGAGCCCTCCATCGCCTCGAACTCGTCGCGGTGCTTGATCGAGTAGCCATCTGCCATTACGTTCGACTCTAACTGCCGATGACCGACCGGGGCAAGGACTCAGAGCAGGCGCTGCGCGAGACGATCGACCGCTACAACGCGGCCTGGAACGCCCACGACCTCGACGCGATCATGGCGATGCACGCGCCCGACATGGTCTTCGACAACCACACCGCCGGCGAGTCGGCGAGCGGCGAGCAGGCGCGCGGCCACATCGGCTCGATCTTCGCGACCTGGCCCGACATCGCCTTCAGCACCCGCCGCCTCTACGTGCGCACGGGGCTGGTCGTGCAGGAATGGACCGCCGCCGCGACCCACACGCAGACGATGCGCCGCGGCGATCTCGTCGCCCAGCCGACCGGCAACCGGGTCGAGTGGGACGGCCTCGACGTGATCCCGTTCGAGGACGGCCTCGTCAAGCGCAAGGACGTCTGGTCGGACTCGGTCTCGATCCTGCGCCAGGTCGGTTTGCTCGACTAGCGTGTCGAGTTTGTCAACCCTTGGGTGACAAACTCGACACGCTCACCCGCCGAAGCTCGGTTCGGCTCCGTTTCGCACCAGCACCTTGGTCTTGCCGCCGGTGACACTGACGACGTTGTGCGGGTTGCCGGGGTCGAAACCGCCCTCGTAGCCGAAGACGGTCTGGCCGTTGAAGGAGATCGCCGAGCCGACCATGCCCTCCTCGGTTGCTTCGATCACCGGCTTCTGGGCGCCGGACTGAGCGTTGACGCCGACCGCGTAGCTGGTGTCCTGGCCGCCGAACTGGGTGAGGATCCGTTTGCCGTTGCCCGACCAGGCGGTCGGGAACAGGCCCTGGAGCAGCGGGTCGACCTTGGTGTGGGTCAGGCGCTTTACGCCCTTGCCGCTTTCGCTCATCAGGTAGAGCTCGTTCTTCGGCCCGTACTGGCGCTTGCTCGCTTCGAGTTGCTTGACGAAGACGATCTTGCCGGTCGGCCCCCAGAGCGGGTACTCGGAGACGTGGTCCTTGGTCAGCGCGACCGCCGTGCCGCCGGCGGCGGAAACGCGGAAGACATCGGCCTTCGGCGGGTACTTTTCGGTGTTCGCCTTGGCGTAGACGACCTGTTTGCCTTCGGGGTCGAAGCCGAAGCCATAGAAGAAACCGCTCGCCAGCACCTTCTGCGCCCCGGTCGCGACCGTGACCAGGATCAGCTTGCGCTTGCCGATTTCGGGACCGCGCTCGGCGAGGATGAATTCGGAGTTGGGCGACCACTCGAGCTCAAACGGTTCCTGCCAGCCGCTCATCAGCGTCTTGCCGGCACCGGCGCCGACGGTGGTCAACTTCAGTTCCGGCTTGTGGCTGGCGCTTTCGTGGAAGTAGGCGAGCGTGGCGCCATCCGGAGCGAGGTGGGGGTTGCGGCCACCGTCAACTTTCTTGACGCTCTTGCCGCTATTGGAAGCGGGACGAGCGTCTTCGACAGCGGCGTTTTCGGCATGACGCGATCCTAGATCGACGGTCCGACGATGGCGGCGGCGACCAGCCCGCCGCTGACGCAGACGAACGAGACCACAGCCAGCGCCCGGTACCAGGTCCGCTTCTCCGCGTCGGGGTTGAACGCCAGCGGGACGAAGAGGAAGGGGTTGACCGCGGTGCCGAAGACGAGCGCGATCGCGACCACGGTCGGCAGGTCCGGGACGGCGAGCCCGACCCCGATCAGGATTAGGCCCATCATCACGTAGTCGAGGTGGACCTGACGAATCCGCTGCGGGGCGACGATCCCGATCCGCCGCAACAGCTCCGGCCGCTCCTCGCGGAGCACCATCGCCCAACCCAACAGGCCGCCGAGCGCAAGCTCGATCAGGCCGGCCTCCACAACCCAGTCCATCAAGCGAGCCTAAAGCTCCGGGACGTCGGCGCCAAGCGGCGAGAACGGCAGCCGCTTGACCTCGGCCCAGCCGGCGCAGCGCTGCTCCAGCGCAGCGGCGACGCCACCGGCCTCCTGCCAGGTGGTCCAGACCAGCACCGTCGGGCCGGCGCCGGAGATCGTCGCCCCCAGCGCTCCGAGCTCACGCGCCGCGTCGACGATCTCCATCGAGCGCGGGTAAAGGTCACGGCGCCGCGGCTGGTGCAAACGGTCGTCGAGGCCGCGGGCGACGAGGTCGAGGTCGGCGCTGCGCAGTCCCAGCACCAGCTGCGCGGCGGCAGCAACGTTGGCGACCGCGTCGGCGAGCGGCACCTCGGCCGGGATCGCCTCACGGGCGAGCTTGGTCGGGACCTCCTCGGGTGGGATCACGACGATCCCCTCGAGGCCGTCGGGCGGGTCGAAACGGGCCGCCAGCGGCCTTCCCTCCTTGTCGCTGCCGCAGACGATGAAGCCACCGTAGATCGCCGCCGCGACGTTGTCGGGATGGCCCTCGATCTCACTCGCCGCCACCAGCATTTCCTCGCGGCTGAGCGCCAGCTCGAAGAGGTGGTCGGCGGCGAAGAGACCGGCGACGATCGCCGCAGCGCTGGAGCCGAGCCCGCGCGCGAGCGGAATCTCGCTGCGCAGCCGGAACGCGATCCCGTCAGCCGGGTGCAGGCTCTCGAAAGCGCGAACGACGAGGTTGTCGCGCCCGGTCGAGACCTCGAGCCCGCCCGGGTCGAGTGAGAACTCGCCGGTCTCCTCGACCTCGAGATCAAGGTGGAGCGAGACGGCAGCGGCCATCGTGTCGTAGCCCGGACCGAGGTTGGCCGAGGAAGCGGGGACACGGACGAGACGGTGGCGCGCGGTCACTCGAACACCGCCCGCTCGACGGCGCTGAAGTCGTTGTCGCAATTGACGACGGCCGGGGCTTTGCCGAGGGCGGTGTCGGGGTCCATGAGGCCGTGGCCGGTGAGCACGCAGACGACCGACTCCGGCGTCTCCGCACCCTCGACCACCGGCAGACCGTGGGCGAGGAGGCCGGCGACGGAGGCGGCCGAGGCGGGCTCGCAGAAGACGCCTTCGTTGTCGGCCAGCCAGCGGTAGGCGTCGAGGATCTGCTGGTCGGAGACGGCGGCGACGCGGCCGCGGGACTCGGTGAAGGCGGCCATCGCCTCCTCCCAGCGAGCCGGGTTGCCGATCCGGATCGCCGAGGCGACGGTCTCCGGGTTGGCGACCGGCGAGCCACCGACGAGTGGCGCGGCACCCTCGGCCTGGAAGCCGTAGAGAACCGGTCCCGAGCTGGGACCGGTGACCTCTTCATTACGAATGAAGTGCTCTACTCCGGACTCCAGCACCTCTTTGAACCCGCGCCAGTAAGCGGTCACGTTGCCGGCGTTGCCGACCGGGATCGCCAGCGCCCCCGGCATCCCCCCCAGCTCCTCAACGACCTCGAAAGCGCCCGTCTTCTGGCCTTCGATCCGGTAGGGGTTGACCGAGTTGACGAGCTCGACCGGGTGTTTCTGGGCGAGCTCGCGGACCAGCGTCAGGGCGTCGTCGAAGTTGCCGCGCAGGGCAATCACCCGAGCCCCGTGCATCAGCGCCTGTGCCAGCTTGCCGATCGCGATCTTGCCCTCGGGAACGATCACCGCGCCCCGCATCCCGGCCCGCGCGGCGTAGGCCGCGGCGCTGGCGGCGGTGTTCCCGGTCGAAGCGCAGATCACGGCCTCCGCCCCACGCCCCTTGGCACGGGAGACGGCGACCGTCATCCCCCGGTCCTTGAAGGAGCCGGTCGGGTTGGCGCCCTCGAACTTGAAGTAGGCCTGGGCGCCGATCCGCTCCGAGAGCCGTGGCGCGTCGATCAGCGGCGTCGAGCCCTCCTGCAGGCTCACCACCGGATCGCCCGGCTCGAGCGAGAGGCGGTCGCGATAGCGCTCAATCAACGCCGTCATCGGCCGCAGCCCCTCATGAGTCGTCCTCGATCACGTGGATGTAGCGGGGCGGGGAGCGCAACTCGTCGAGCTCGCCGAGCGCCGCGGCGGCGGCCGCGAAGCGCGACTCGAGGCACTCGTGGACGACCATCACCAGCCGCGCGTCCTCACCGAACCCACGCTGGACGACGCTCCGGACCGAGACCCCGTGGTCGCCCAGCACGGTCGCAATCCGGGCCAGAACCCCGGGCTGATCAGCGACCTCGAGGTAGAGATAGAAGGCGGAGGGGACGTCAGCGACGATCGGCAGCTCGGTCCGGGTCTCGTGCACCGGGGCGTCGCCGGCGAGGATCGAGACGACGTCGCCGAGCACCGCCGAGGCAGTCTGCAGGCCGCCCGCGCCCGGTCCCGACATCGTCACCTCGTTGATCGCCGGCGCCTCGACCATGACCGCGTTGAACGGCCCCTCGATCGGCGCCAGCGGGTGGCCGTTGTGGAGGAAGCAGGGGAAGACGCGGACGCTGATGCCGCCGTCGCGGCGTTCGGCGACCCCGAGCAGCTTCAGCGAGAGGCCGAGCTCCTTGGCGTAGGCGAGGTCGTCGGGCTGGATCGCCTCGATCCCCTCGTAGGCAACCTCCGACAGCGGCACCGGCGTGTGGAAGGCGAGCCGGGCGAGGATCGCCATCTTCGCCGCCGCATCGGCGCCGCTGACGTCGTCGGTCGGGTCGGCCTCGGCGTAGCCGAGCCGCTGCGCCTCCGCCAGCACCTCCTCGTAGCCGGCACCGCTCGCCGCCATCTCGCTGAGGATGAAGTTGGTGGTGCCGTTGACGATCCCGAACACCTTCTCGATCCGGGTGACGCCAAAGCTCTCCTGGATCGTGCGGACGATCGGGATCACGGCGGCGACCGCGGCCTCGAAGCGCAGCTGAACCCCCGCCTCGCGGGCGACGGCGAAGAGCTCGTCGCCGTGCTGGGCGAGCAGCTGCTTGTTGGCGGTAACCACCGGGCGGCCGGCGCGGAGGGCGTCGATCACGAACTGGCGGGCGGGGTCGGTGCCGCCCATCAGCTCGACGATCAGGTCCGAGCCCTCGAGGATCGCGCCGAAGTCGCCCTCGGAGCGAGTCAGCACCCCCGCGAGCTCCGGGCTGCGCCCGGTCGCCGCCTCGACCGCGGCAGCGCGCTCAACCAGCAGCTCAGCGAAGGCGGCGCCGACGTTGCCGCGGCCGAGCAGGCCGATCCGCACCGGTTTGGGGCCGACGTCAGACATCGCGCGCGGTCAAGTCGTCGTAGGTCTCGCGGCGAACCACGACCCGCGCCTCACCTTCGCGGCAGAAGACGACCGGCGGCCGCGGCACACCGTTGTAGTTGTTGGCCATCGCGTGGCCGTAGGCGCCCGTCGCCGGGGTGACCAGGACGTCACCGACGGCCGGCTCGGCCAGCATCACGTCGCGGACGATGATGTCGCCGGACTCGCAGTGCATGCCGGCAATCGTGACCAAGGTGTCGGGCTCGCCCCCGGCGCGATCGGCGACCAGCGCTTCATAGCGGGAGCCGTAGAGCATCGGCCGCAGGTTGTCCGACATGCCGCCGTCGACGGCGACGTAGGTGCGGATGCCAGGGATCTCCTTGACGGTGCCAACGCGATAGGCGGTGACGCCGGCATTGGCGACCAGCGAGCGGCCGGGCTCGACCAGGATCCGCACACCCTCGCCAAAGACGTCGGCGACGCCGCGGACCTTGACGTCGACGTAGTCGTCGATCGCCGGCGGCTCGTCCTCAGCGGTGTAGGCGACGCCGAGGCCACCGCCAACGTTGACGACCCGGCACCAGTCGCCGGCCAGCTCGCCGAGAGCGCGGATCGCCAGCTTGTAGGGCTCGAGCTCGAAGATCTGGGAGCCGATGTGGGCGTGGAGCCCGACCAGCTCGAGGTTGTCGGACGCAAGCACCCGCTCGATCGCCCGCGCCGCCAGCCCGTCCTCGAGCCCGAAGCCGAACTTCGAGTCGAGCTGACCAGTGGTGATGTAGTCGTGGGTCGAGGGCTTAATCCCCGGCGTCACCCGGATCAGCACCCGCTGAGACCCGTCGAGAAGCCGTTCGCAGCGTTCGATCTCGTCGAAGGAATCGAGGATCAGGTGGCGGATCCCGGAGCGCGCGGCGAGCAGGATTTCCTCGTCGGACTTGTTGTTGCCGTGCATGTGGATCCGGTCGGGATCGAAGCCGGCGTGCAGCGCCATGTGCAGCTCCCCCCCGGAGGCGACGTCAACCGACAGCCCCTCCTCGGCGAAGAGCCGGTAGGCGGCGGTGCAGGGGAACGACTTGCTGGCAAAAACGACCTCGAAGTCGGCGTCGCGGCGCTCGAAGGCCTCGCGATAGGCGCGGGCGCGGGCGCGGAGGTCGTCCTCGGCGTAGAGGTAAGCCGGGGTGCCGAGCTCGTTGGCGAGCTCGACGACGTCGCAGCCGGCCAGCTCGAGGTGGCCGCGCTGGTTCACCCGGCTGCCAGCCGGGTACACCCGCGAACCCTCGATCGGGTCCCCGCTCACGATCGCTCGCTCCGCCATCGGCGGCATTGTGACGGGAAACGGCCGAGCGGCGAGCGACGCCGCAGCTACTTCTTGCCGCCGAGCAGACCGGTGACGGTTTCGACCGTCCCGTCGACCACTTTGCCGACCGGAGATTCAGGGCCGACAACGCCGTTGACGACGCCTTCGGTCACTTCGGTGACGCCGGTTTTGCCGAGCGCCCCGCCGGTCGCGGTTTCGTCGACCTGGTTGACCGTTTCGTTGACGGTTTCGGTCAATTTGGCGGTCGGAGTCGCAGCCGTATCGCTGCCCGATCCCGATTTACCGCCGGAAGACGCGGTGCCCGAGTTGGAGCCACCCGAGTTGGAGGGATTTTGGCTCGCTGGCGAGGTGCTCGGCGCCTGTGAGCCTTGGTTGCCAGTTCCCGTTTCCGGGCTATCGACTGGGCTGGTCGTCGCGGTCGGGCCGGCGCTCGGCGCCTGGCCCCCCTCGGAGACCTGCGTTTGGGTGGTTCCGGCGCCGCGGGAACCCGGACCGGCCGCATTGCGCGAAGGCGCCTGGGCGGCGGCACTCCCCGTCTGAAACGCCGTGGTCGTGGTCGCCGTCGGGGGCGTCGAGATCGCCCGTGAATCGGAGATGTGAGGGCCGTCGGAGCCGTCGAGAGCGGCGATCGGCCAATCGCGGAAGACCTGGACCGAGACGAGCAGGACAAAGCCGACGATGGCGATGGCGATCAAGGTCGCCCCGGACATCGCGCTCACCAGGTAGGTCTGCGCTTGTCGGATCATCGGCCTATTACTAAAGGTAACCCATCGGGTCAGTAACTTCGCCGTATATACGAACCTCGAAGTGCAGGTGCGGCCCGAGGCAGTAACCGGTGCAGCCCGTGTACCCGATCACCTCCCCCTGACTAACCGAATCGCCCAGGGAGACCGAAAAAGCGCTCTGGTGGGCATAACAGGTGGAGAGCCCGCCACCGTGGTCGATGCAGGTGTAATTGCCATAGCCGCCGCTTTCCGCCTCCGACTGCTGCAGGGCGACGGTGCCGGCGGCGGCAGCCCGGATCGGGGTTCCTTCGGGGACGGCGATGTCGATCCCGGGGTGGTACTCGTAGCCGGCGCCGATGTTGCGACCGCCGAAGCCGGAGGCGATCGGCCCGCTGACGGGCCAGATTAGGCCGCCGCTGCCTTCCTGGATCGGTCCCGCCGGCAGCGGCGCGGCCCCGGTCGCAGCTAGCTGGGCAGCGATCTCGCCCTGGATCGAGGCGACGTCGCCGTCGAGCTCTTCCTCGTCTTCGGAGATCGTCGCCAGTGCCGCTTCGCGGTCGGCGCGAGCCCCAACCAGTGCCCGCTGGCGAGCGGCCAGGGTGACCCGGGTTTCGCTCAATTGCCGCCCTTCGGTGGCGATCGTGTCGCGGGCTGATTCGATCCGCTCCTTGGCGTCGCGGCGGCTGCTGACCAGCTGCTGGACTTCGTCGCGGAGGTCGCTGACCCGGCCGACGATCGCTTCGTCCATCCCGTGTATGCGGTCGAGGTATTCGGCGTGCGCAGCAAGGTCTTCGAGGTCGCCGGAGCTGACCAGGACGCTGAGCAGATCTGGGTTGCCGCTCTCATAGATCGCCACCAATCGTTCGCGCAGCACCACCAGCGCCCGTTTCAGATGGACGCGGATCTGCGTCAGCCGATCCTCGGCGACCCGAAGCTGAGCGGCCGCCTGGTCTAGTTCGGCCTGTTTGGCGACAAGCCTGGAGCGCACCGCGGCCTCGCGGTTGCGGGCCGTGGCGACTTCGTCGATGAGGCGTTCGATCTGCGCCTTGTTGGCGGCGATCGTCGTCGTCAGCACGCCCTTGCGTTCGCGCACCTGGTCCAGCTTCGATTCCTTCGCTTCCAGCTGCGAGCGCAGGTCTTCGGCGGACGCGAGGCCGGCCAGGAGCAGCGTCGAGAGCGCGGCGGCGGCAAGGACGAGAGCCGTCGCCCAGGGGCGTTTCCAAAGCATCGGTCCGAGGCTAGCCAAGCGCGATTTCCGGCTCGACGGGCAAGAAGTCCCTGCAACTGGGCTTGCTCGGTGCAAATGCCCTTGCGGCGCAGAGAGAGGGTTTAGGCGCGGCCGAGCGGCGCGTTCTCGACCCGCAGCAGACCGCCTTCGGCCTCCTCCTCCATCTGCAGCGTCGTGTGCTCGATCCCGAAGCCCTCGCCCAGCGTCAGCTCTAGCTTGCGCCGGATCAGGTCGCGATCGGCGCCGTGGGCGACGACCACGTGCGCGGCGACGGCACCGAAGCCGGCGGTCACCGTCCAGACGTGGAGATCGTGGACCGAGCGCACCCCCTCCTCGGCGCAGATCGCCCTCCCCATCCCCTCGACGTCGAGGTCGGCCGGCGCCGACTCCATCAGCACGTCGAACGGCTCCTTGATCAGGCGCCAGGAGGAGGCGAGGACGAGCGCCGCGATCAGGAGGCTGACGATCGGGTCGACGACATCGGAGCCGCCGGCGAGGACGAAGCCGCCGGCGAGCACGACGCCGAGCGAGCCGAGCGCGTCGGCGAATGAGTGGCGCAGCACACCCTCGAGGTTGATGTCCTCGCGCTGGCCGCGGGCGAGGACCCAGGTCGCCGCCAGGTTGCCAGCGAGTCCAAGGAGGCCGAGGGCGAGGACGCCGGCGCCGTCGATCGCGGGCGGGTCGGAGAGACGGCCGAACGCCTCGACCGCGATGACGACGCTGACCGCGACCAGGAGCAGGCCGTTGACGAGCGCCGCCAGCACCTCCGAGCGCTGGTAGCCAAAGGTGCGACGACCGGCGGCGGGCATCGCCGCCAGCCGGGCGGCGATCAGAGCGAGGACGATCGAGCCGACGTCCGAGAGCAGGTGACCGGCGTCGGCCAGCACCGCCAGCGAGCCGGTGAGAATGCCGCCGACCACCTCGGCGACCAGCAGGACGACGTTGATCGCCAGTGCCACTGACATTCGCCGCCGGCTGTCCTCGCGGCGCATATCAAGTGCATGAGAGTGGCCATGGGGGCCGTGCATGGGGCGAGGATAGGCCCCGGTGGCTAGGTCAGGGACGAGGTTGGCGTGGTGGGATCGGGTGACCCCTCCCAAAACCCGCTCGCTTCGCTCGCTTTTGAGTGTTTTGGGAGGGGTCACCCGATCCTCCCAACAAGACTCATCCAAGCTCCCAAGGTCAGCAGCTTTCGTCAGCCAACCGGCTACCAGCTTGCTCTTCTAGCTCCCGTCCCTTGGAAGCTAAAAAAGTATTTTGGGGGCAGCCGCCATCTTGGGCTTAAAGCTTCCGAGGGACGATGGCCCCGCCTTGCTCGCCTCTCAATTCGGAATTAGATTTCGGATGGAGGGTCGGGGGACCCTCTGAAAACACTCAAAAGCGAGCGCAGCGAGCGGGTTTTCAGAGGGTCCCCCGACCCTCCCCCCAACCCTGATCCCTATTCAGGACTACGCCGCGACCGGCTCCTTGTCGACCTTCATCGCAGCAGCCGCGACTTCAGCCCCATACTCGAACCGCTCCGCGTACTCCCGCGCCTGCATGCGAGAAATGACCATCCGCTGGATCTCCGCCGTGCCCTCGAACAGCTGGTAGATCTTGGCGTCGCGAAACCACTTCTCCAGCGGACAGTCGGCGTCCCAGGCGTAGGGGCCGACCAGGTCCATCAGCGTCGTCGTCGCCCACATCGTCACGTCGCCGGCCTTGAGCTTCGACATCGAGCCCTGACCGCCGGTCATCGGGACGCCGTTACGGCCCATCCAGGAAGCGCGCTGGACGAGCAGGCGAGCGGCTTCGATCTCGGTCGCGACGTCGGCCAGCGTCTGCTGGATCCGCTGCGCTTTCAACATCGGCACACCCGATTCGGACTGGCCGTCGAGGTACTCGAGGGTCCACTCGTAGGCTGCCTGGGCAATCCCCAGCGCCGAGGCGCCGACGATCGGCCGGGTGATCTCGAAGGTCGCGAGGGCGTCGGCCGAGCGCGATCTCTGGCCGGAGCGGGCGCGCTCGAGCTTGCGCGCCAGCTTCTCCTCGCCGCCGAGCAGGTTCTCGGCCGGGATCCGGCAGTCCTCGAGCACAACCTCGGCCGTGTGCGAGGCGCGGATCCCGAGCTTCGACTCCTTTTTGCCCTGGCTCAGCCCCGGGGTGTCTTTGCCGACGACGAACGAGGCCTGGCCGCCGGTCCCCAGCTCGGGGTCGACGGTGGCGACGACGACATGGACGTCGGCGATGCCGCCGTTGGTGATGAAGACCTTGGTCCCGTTGAGGACGAACTCGTCGCCGTCGCGCCTGGCGGTCGTCTTCAGGCTCTTGACGTCGGAGCCGGCCTGCGGCTCGGTCACCGCATAGGCGCCGAGCTTGATCTCCTCGCCGGTGCCGAAACACTCCGGCACCCAGTGGCCGATCTGCTCGGGGGTCCCGGTGGCGGCGATGCCGGCAGCGGCGAGCCCGGAGCCGGCGATGGCCAGCGCAGTCCCAGCGCAGCCCCAGTGCATCTCTTCGGCAGCGATCGCGCCCATCTGGCCGTCGCCATCCATCGCCGTTCGCTGCAGGTGCTCGATCCCCTGTAGGCCCTGGCGACGGGCCTCCTTGACCACCTCCCAGGGGGTGCTCTCCTCTTCGTCGTGCTTGCGGGCGGCGGGGCGGATTACCTCGCGCGCGAATTTGCGGCAGTGAGCCTTGAACTCGAGCTGCTCGTCGTTGAGTTCGAAATTCATGGGAAGCCTTTCTACGCCTGGGGACCGATTGACTGGTCAGTCAGCCAGTCCCGCGGAACTTTACCCGACCCGGTTGCGGGACTCGCCGTCCAGCACCGGTTCCGGATCACGACAGATCCCTGTGTAGCGTTGGCGTGGTGAAGCGGGAGCGCCCGATCAACGCCGAGCTGCCGGAGACGGAGGCGCCCGAGCCGGAAGAGAATGTCGAGCCGGAGCCGCCGGACCCCGCGAAGGCGCGCCAGCCGAAGCCGTTGACGCCGAAGCTGTTGGCGGCGCTGGTCCTGGTCGCGATCGCCTTCATCGTCGCCGCCGTCCTCGGTGGCACCGGCGGCTCCGACAAGTCCAGCGGCGAGGCAGCGCCGGTCCCAAGCGCGGGCGGTGGTGAAGGCGACTCCGGCTCTGAAGGCCCCGCGGAGCTCGGGTACCCCGCCTTCGCGACCAACAACACGACCCGGATCGGCGGCTCCGACCCGGCCACGATTGCCGCGGCGGCAGCCTTTGCCGCCTACCCCTCGACGACCCCGGACCAGCGGCCGCACGCGGTAACCCTGGTCCCGGAAGGCGACTGGGCCGGGGCGATCGCCGCCGCAGTGCTGATGGCCGAACCGGTGCGGGCGCCGGTGCTGATCGACGGCGCCGACGTCACCGCCGAAGCACTCGAAACGCTCGACCCGGTGGAGGAACGGACCGTCGGCGGCGGCTCCCCCGCCAAGCAGGGCGCCGATATCGCCAAGCTGCGCGACCGCCTCTTCGATGCCGCGCCGAACGCGATCGTCGTCGCTCCCAGCGCCAAGCCCGCGCTCGCAATGCCGGCTGCCGCCTGGGCCGCCCGCTCCGGCGACCCCGTCCTCTTCGCCGGCGTCGACGATCTGCCGGCGGCGACCGCAACCGCCCTGCGCCGCCACATCAAGGTCCCGGTCTACGTCCTCGGCCCCTCCTCGGCGATCTCCTCCGAGGTCCTGCGTGGGATCGGCAAGATCGTCAAGCAGGTGAAGCGGATCTCCGGCGAGGACGCGGTTGCCAACGCGATCGCTTTCGCCCGCTACGCGGACGGCGACTTCGGCTGGAACGTCAACGACCCCGGCCACGGCTTCGTCCTCGCCCGCGAGGAGAGCCCGCTCGACGCAGCCGCCGCGGCGGCGCTCTCCGGCTCGGGGACCTGGGGCCCGTTGCTGCTCACCGACAGCACCACTAAGCTCCCGGCCGAACTGCGCAGCTACTTTCTCGACGTGAAGCCCGGCTATACCGACAACCCGACCCGCGCCTTCTACAACCGCGTCTGGGTGATCGGCGACGAGGAGAAGATCGACGTGAGCCAGCAGGCGGAAGTGAACGAGCTGGCCGAACTGGCCAAGATCGGCGGCACGGAATGAGCGAGAGCGAGAACCCGCAACTGCTCGGCCGCGCCGGCGAGATCACCGCCGAGGACATCCGTGCCCTGGCCGGCGCCTCCACCCCACACTTCGCGCTGCAGGTCCGCAACCGGATCCGCCGCCTGATCGAGCCGCTGCCGGCCGACCACCCGGCCCGGATCGAAGGTGAGCGCAAGATCGCCCGGCTCGAAGAGCTCGCCGAGCACAGTGGCGATCCGCGCGGCACGCTCGGCATCTCCCACTGACGTGAAGTACCTGGCCCCGGGCGTTTGGCGGCTCGACGAACTGCCGCGGCCACTGATCAACGTCTACCTCGCCGAGGACGTGCTGATCGACGCCGGCCGTCGTTGGGACTCGCGCCGGATCGCGAAGCAAATCGAGGGTGTGCCGCTCTCGATGCTGGCGCTGACCCACGTCCACCCCGACCACCAAGGCTGCGCCAAGGAGATCTGCGACGCCCGGGGCATCCCGCTCGCCTGTCACGAGGCGGACGTCGACGCGATGGAGGGGCGGCGCCCGGTGGCGGCGACGGCGGCACCGATCGCGAAGTTCTTCGGCGGCCTCTGGCAGGGCCCGCCCCACAAAGTGGACCGGGTCCTCCGGGAGGGCGACGAGGTCGCCGGCTTCCGCGTCATCCACGCCCCAGGGCACGCGCCCGGCGAGGTGATCTTCTTCCGCGAGCGCGACCGGGTCGCGATCTGCGGCGACGTGATCCGCAACATCTCCTACCTCTCACTGCGAACCAAGCTCGCCGAGCCGCCCGGGGACCTGACGCCCGATCCGGACGAGAACCGCCGCTCGATCCGCAAGCTGGCCGCGCTCGAGCCCTCGCTGATCCTGCCCGGCCACGGCCCCGCCGTGACCGACATGATTTCGTTCAACCGCTTCGTCGCAGCCCTACGTGGGTAGGAAACCGCAGCGTCTCGCCCCATTGCGGGTTACTTAATTTTCAGCCCCAAACTGGAAGGGAGTCCAGATGAGCACGCTCATCAGCAAGCGTCCGTCCCCAGCCATGGTCGTCGCCATGATTGCCCTGGTCGTAGCGCTCGGCGGCACTGCCTACGCGGCGCAATCGATCAACGGCGGCTCGATCCAGAAGCAGTCGATCGGTGCCGGCAAGATCAAGCACAAGACCCTGACCGGCTATCAGATCAACACCAACAAGCTCGGGGTCCTGCCCTCGGCGAAGCGCGCCGCGCACACCTACTGGGCGGTGGTCAACAACCCGGCGAGCGCGACCAACGCCACCCTCGCCCGGGCCAGCGACAGCACCATCACGGTGGTCGAGGCCGGTGGCTCCGTCAACGTGATCTTCCCGGTCAACGTCGCCGGCTGCGCCAATGTCGCCGGCCGCAACAACGCCAGCACGACCGTGCCGAACTCGGGCTACGCCCAGACCAACGTCAACCCGGCCAACCCGAACGCGATCGAAGTCCACACTCGCGACAAAAACGGCACCAACGAAGACGCTGACTTCCAGTTGATCGTCGTCTGCCCGTAACGCGCGAGAAAGTGCCATCGGCGGTCGAGCGCGCCGCTACGATTCCGGCATGACCGACACGCCGATGGCAGCAGAGCAAGGCATCGTCAGCGACAAGAATGCTCGCGAGCTGGCGATCCAGCGGTTGAAGATGAAGCAGGACTTCAAGGGAATCGTCGGCGGCGGCGGCCTGGCGATCGTCGTATCCGTCGTGATCTGGGCACTTGGCGACGGCGGCTACTTTTGGCCGATGTGGGTGATGCTCGGCGTCGCGATCGGCGTCGTCGCCCAGGGCTGGAAGGCCTACGGACCGAGCAACCAGATCACCGAGGCCGACGTCCAGCGCGAGATGCAGAAGGGCTGAGCCCCGCTCAGTCCTCGTCGACGAGGCGGGCGACGCTCATCTCGACGCGCTCACCCTTGAAGGGAACGCCCTCGGCGACGAGCAAACCGCGCTGACGGTTGCCCTTGGCGAGCGAGCCATCGGCGCGGACTACCCGCCACCAGGGCAGGTCGGGATCGTCAGCTGCGAAGAGGACCGTGCCGGCAAAGCGCGGCGCTCCCGGCGAGACGTCACCGTAGGTGCGGACGAAACCGGGCGGGATCACCCGCACGCGGTCGAGGACTTCGAGCTCGCGGTCAGGCACCCGGCCCGAAGGCGTCGATGATGCGGTTCTGGAACTCGCTCAGCTCCTCGGGCGAGATGAAGTAGGTGGGCGGCGTCAGGAAGAGGCCGTCGGCGCGCTCGGCGGTCGCCTCGACCCGGGCGCGGACCTTGTCGAGCGGTCCGGCGGCGCAGTAGGTCTCGACCATCTCGTCGCTAATCGCCGCCGGCACCCCGGCGAGGTCGCCGCGGCGGAAGGCGTCGCCGGCTGCGGACGCGTTGTCGGCGAAGCCGTGCAGCTCCCAGAGCGGCGCGTACGTTTTGACCGTCGCGTAAAAGGAGATCGTGCGGCGGGCCATATCAATCGCCCGTCCCTCGTCGTCGTCGATCGCGCAGCAAACCGTTGGCAGGTAGTCGAAGTCCTTACGCTCGCGTCCGGAGCGGCGCAGGCCCTCCTCGAAGGCGTCGACGACGACCTCGTCGATCCAGCGCAGGCTCTGGATCGGGTGGCCGATCAGGCCGTCGGCGACGTCGCCCGCCATCCGTGCCATCCCGGCCTGGACCGCGGCGGTGTAGATCGGAACGGCCTCACGCGCCGGCGGGTGCGGCCGGACCCAGCCTTTGATGTCGATGTCGTAGTAGTCGCCCTCGTAGCGGATCGGCTCGCCGGCGGATGCCTGGCGCATGATCAGCCGCGTCGCCTCGATCGCCTCGCGCAGGTGCGGCGCCGGTTTGCCGTAGTCGGCGTTGTGCCAGGTCTCGTTGAGGCGCTTGACGCCGGCGCCCATGCCGAGACGGAAGCGGCCGCCGGACATCTCGTCGATGTCGAGCGCGGTGACCGCATGGATGAAGGGGCTGCGGGTGAAGGCCCAGACGATCCCGGTGGCGACGTCGATCCGCTCGGTCTTCGCCGCCAGATAGGCGGCCTGGGTGACGGCGCTGCGGAACAGCTCCGGCGCCCAGACGCACTCGACGCCGGCCGCCTCGGCCCGCAGCGTCTCCGCCTCAAGGTCGGCGACGGAGGTGCCGATCGCGGCGACGGAGATGCGGTCGAGCGCGGCCACTGAGCTTGCTCAGGCCGCCGTCGGCGCCGCGGCCCGCTCGAGCACCGCTGCGGCAACCCGCTCGCGGTGCCACTTGGCGTCGCCGAACAGTGCCGCGTTGGCGCGTCCGCGCTTGAGGAAGAAGTGGAGGTCGTGCTCCCAGGTGAAGCCGATCCCGCCGTGGACCTGGATCGAGGCATCAGGGACACGCCAGCCGGCGTCAGAGGCGTAGGCCTTGGCCATCGAGGCGGCCAGCGGCAGCGACTCGGGCTCGGCGTCGGCGGCCCAGGCAGCGCCGTAGAAGGTCGAGCGCGCGTTCTCGGTCTCCAGCAGCATCTGTGCGCAGCGGTGCGAAACCGCTTGGTAGGCGCCGATCGGGCGACCGAACTGCTGGCGGTCTTTGGCGTACTCGACCGCCATGTCAAGGCTGCGCTGGGCGACCCCGGTCGACTCGGCGGCGAGCGCGACGCAAAGCCGATCCAGAACCGCCTCGTACTCGTGCCCCTGAGCCGGAAGCGTGTCCGCCGCAGCAACCCGGACGCCGTCGAAGCGGACGGTCGAGAGCCGGCGGGTGGAGTCGATCGACGGTTCCTCGCTGACGCTGACCCCGTCGGCGTCGCGGTCGACCAGATGGCGGTGGCCGTCAGAGGTGGCGACGAGGAAAAAATCGGCGCTGGCCGCGTCCATCACCAGCACCTTCTCGCCGTTGAGCACGACCCCGTCACCGTCCGCCTGGGCCTCCATCACGTAGGCGCCCGGCGTTGCGGTCGAGCCCGCCCCCCAGAGCGCCGGCGTCCCGCGCAGAGCACCCTCGGCGAGTGGCCGCAGGTAGCGCTCGCGCTGATCGTCAGAGCCGCAAAGGCTCAGCGCCAGACCGACGATCGTGTTCGAGAACAGCGGCGAGGGGGCGAGCGCGTAGCCCATCTCCTCGAAGAGGATCGCGAGCTCGACGATCCCGAGCCCCTGGCCGCCCCACTCCTCGGGCAGCGCCAGGCCGGCCCAGCCGAGCTCCGCCATCTGCTGCCAACCGTCGGCGTCGAAGCCGCTCTGGCTGGCAGCGATCTCGCGGATCCGCTCCGATTTGAAGCGCGAGGCGAGAAAGTCCTTGGCGGTCGCTTTGATCGCCTGCTGCTCGTCGGTGAGGTCGAAGTACATGGTCGGTTCCCGCTATCGCAGTCTCGGCAGGCCGAGTACCCGCTCGGCGATGATGTTCTTGAGGATGTCCGTCGTGCCGCCCTCGATCGAGTTGGCGCGCGAGCGCAGGAAGCCGTACTGCCAGGCGCCGTTGGCGATCGCCTGCTCGGCACCGCGGGAGAGTGGTGCGTAGGCGCCCTCGATCTCCAGCGCCAGCTCGGTCAGACCCTGGTTGATGTCGGCCCACTGCCACTTGCCGAGCGAGCCCTCGGGGCCGGGTATGCCCGACTGCATCGTCTTCGTCAGGCCGCGGTAGGCGGCCAGGCGCATCGCCTCGGCCTCGATGTGGAGCTGGGCGATCCGCTGGCGGTAGTAGCTGTCGTCGGCCGCCGAGCCGCCGCCGACGCGAACCTCGTTGGCGAGCTTGGCGAGGCGGGCGAGGCTGTTCTGGACCTGCGAGATCGCGCCAAAAGCGAGCCCGGCGCGCTCGTTCATCAGCGTCGTGATCGCCACCCCCCAGCCGCTGCCGACCTCACCGACGATGTTCTCCGCCGGGATCCGCGCTTCGTCCATGAAGACCTCGTTGAACTCGCCCTCACCGGTGATCTGGACCAACGGTTTGGCTTCCACTCCGTCCTGCTCCATGTCCATCAGGAAATAGGTAAGGCCCTGGTGCTTGGGCGCATCGGGGTCGGTCCGGGCGACCAGCATGCACCACTTCGCGTACTGGGCGAAGGTCGTCCAGACCTTCTGCCCGCTGACCACCCATTCGTCGCCGTCCTTGACCGCGCGGGTCTTCAGCGAGGCGAGGTCGGAGCCCGACTCGGGCTCGGAAAAGCCCTGACACCAGATCTCCTCGCCGGTCAGGATCGGCTCCAGGTAGCGCTGCTTCTGGGCGTCGGTGCCGTGGGCAATCACCACCGGACCGCCCATCGCCAGGCCGAGCACGTTGGCCGGGCTCGGCGCTTCCTGGCGAGCTGCCTCGCCGACGAAGATCGCTTGCTCGATCATCGTCGCGCCGCGGCCGCCGTACTCCTTTGGCCAGGAGATCCCGGCCCAGCCGGCGGCATGCAGCTTCAGTTGCCACTCGGAGCGGAAGGCCATTACCTCGTCGAGGCTGCCCTCGGGTTCGGGCCCCGGGTTGTTCGCCTGCAGCCAGGCGCGAACCTCGTCGCGGAACTCCTCCTCCGATGGCGACAGCGTCAGGTCCATCGGAGGGGGAGCATATAGATAGTTGGCCGCCTGGCCAGGAACACGGGTTGCGAGTCCCTTGTGTTGGCCGCAGACCTAGAGCTGGCTACAGAATTTGAATCCGTATTTTTTGGTCAGTTCCTGGAATTCGGCGAAGGGGGATTTGGGCCCGGTCAGTTCGGAGGTCGGTTTCGCTTCCACCCCTTTTGCCGCAGCTTCGAGGGAGTCGATGATGGCTTCGGCTTCCTTTGCGTCCGCGCTCGGCGGCGTCAGTTCTTCGAGTTCTTCGGCGGCCACGTAGAGCGGGGGCACCGCGGCCTTCAGGTTCCCTTCCGCGGTCGATACCAGCGCATTTTTTTCTTTTTCGGCTTTCACGTTCATTGCTTCCAGCTTTTTGTTGTAGCTCTGGGGCACTTTTTCGCAGATCACGTCGCCCTGTTTGATGAATTCGGCTTTGGTCAACGGCGGACCGTTGCTGTCGCCCGTCGCGTTCTGGGTCGTGCCGTCGGTGGAGCCGGCGCTCGTGCCGCCCGCTTCGGAGCTCCCGCTGTCAGAGCTACCGCCGCAACCGGCGACGAGCACCGCCATCACCACTACCGCCAACAAAGAAAAAACGAACTTGAGTCGCATGAGATCCGCCCTGCCCTCCCGAGTTAAAGTGAAAAGCTTGATTAATCGGGAACAACGGTATACGCGAATCCATGCAAGTCAAATAAAGACCCCTATCCGGCGCCGCCGCACTGCTTGAAGCCGTACGCCTTCGCGAGCTTGGTCGCTTCCGCAAGGGGGTCCCCGCCGTTGAGCACGGACTTCGGGTCTTCTTCGATTTCGTCGGCACCGCGGCCGACCGCCTCGACGATGTCTTCGACCGCTTCCTCTTCGCCCTCGGGCGGACCGAGGTCGGCGATTTCTTCCGACTGCTGCTTGAGTGCCGGGCCGATCACCTGGGAATACACTTCTTCCTTCTGCGCTTCGGTCGGTTTTGCGGTGTCGATGTTGTTTTCTTTGGCGAATTCGTTCGCTTCGCCTTCGATCGCAGCGTCGCCCTGTTTGCAGATTTCGTCGCCCTGTTTGATGAATTCGGCCTTAGTCAGGGACGAGGACGAACCGCTGTCGGTGCTTTCGGAGCTGTCGCCGCTGCTGTCGTCCCCGCCGCCGCAACCGGCGGCGAGGAGGGCAACGACGAGAGCCCCGAGCAGCGCGACCGTTAGTCGCTTGCTCAAGTGATCTTCTCCTGGCTAGTTGATGAGGAGGGGCAACCTAGCCGGCCGGGACGACGTTCCCGGCCGGCTGGACGAACTTCTAATCAGACCCGCTGAATCAGCGTTCCCGTGCCGAGACCGCCGCCGCAGCACATCGTCACCATCCCCATCTCCTTGTCGCTGCGCTCCATCTCGTGCAGCAAGGTGGTGATCAGGCGCGCGCCGCTCCCACCAAGCGGGTGGCCGAGGGCGATCGCGCCGCCGTTGACGTTGACCCGGTCCATGTCGGGGTCGAGCTCGCGCCGCCAGGCGCCGACGACCGAGGCGAAGGCCTCGTTGACCTCGATCAGATCGATGTCGCTCATCGCCATCTGGTTGCGCTCGAGCAGCTTCTTCGTCGCCGGGATCGGGCCGGTCAGCATGATCACCGGGTCGACCCCGACCGTCGTCTGGTCGAAGATCCGCGCCCGCGGCTCGAGCCCCAGGGCCTCGGCCTTTTCGCGCGACATCAGCAGCACCGCGGCGGCGCCGTCGGAGACCTGGGAGGAGTTGCCGGCGGTGATTTTGCCGTCCTCCTTGAAGGCCGGCTTCAGCGACGCCAGGCTCTCGAGCGTCGTCTCGCGCAGGCCCTGGTCGGTCATGTAGGTGTCGCCGTTGACCTGGAAGGGGATGATCTCGCGCTCGAAGCGCCCCTCCTCGGTGGCCTGGATCGCCAGCTGCTGAGAGCGGACGCCAAGCTCGTCGAGCTCGGAGCGGGGGATCTCCCACTGGTCGGCGATCATCTCCGCCGAAAGGCCCTGGGGGATCAGGTTGTAGCGCTCCATCAGCTCCGGCGTGAACGGGTTGCCGTACTCGCCGACCACCTCGGCACCTTTGGCGAACGAGTTGTGGCCCATGTGCTCGACCCCGCACCCGATCGCGACGTCGTGAACGCCGCTCGCGATCAGCGCCGCGGCGAGGTTGACCGCCTGCTGGCCGGAGCCGCACTGACGATCGACGGTGGTCGCCGGCACCTCCTCCGGCAGCCCCGCCTGGAGCCAGGCGTTGCGGGTGATGTTGAAGGTCTGCTCGCCGAACTGCTGGACGCAGCCGCCGATCACGTCGCCGACCTCGATCGGGTCGATCCCGGCACGGGCGATCAGCTGCTCGAGGTTCCTCGCCAGCAGGGTCGAGGGATGGACGTCTTTGTAGTAGCCCTTCTCCGGGTGGCCGCGGCCGATCGGCGTCCGTGCCGCCTCGACGATCACGACCTCACGCCCTCCGAACTGTCCCTTTCCGTTAACCGCCATCGCTCTCTCCGTTCTCAAGGTTTTGTGACGAAACTTACTCCGCCCTCAGATGATAGCTCCCGACTGATTCGTCAATCGGCCGTCTTTGCGGTCGCTTGCAGACCCTCACGGCATCGTTCCAGCGGTGCGTGATAGGAACCCCGACCAATGAGCTCTAAACAGGGGTACGACAGCCCGGGGATTGCGGGATCCGGGGCGATTGCCACCGGCCTTGCCGCGGTCTCGACCACGACCGCGGACACGATCCTGCTCGCCCGCAGCGAGGCTTCCGCCTGGCGCGCCGAGGAGAAAGTGGTCGCCGCCTGCGCCAAGATCGAGGGCGGGGAGCCCTCGCGGCTGCGGGTGACGACGGACCCCAACGACCTCGCCGACTGCGACGTCGTGGTCGAGGCGATCGTCGAGGACCTCGAGTCCAAGGGGGAGCTGCTCAGAACGATCGCCGAAGCCTGCCCCAACGCCGACCTCGCCACCACCACCTCCTCGCTGGGGATTGGCGACATCGCCAAGGCCGCCGGCACCGACAAGCTCTGGGGCCTGCACGTCTTCAACCCGGTGCCACGGATGCAGCTGATCGAGGTCTGCTTCCCCGACGGCGCCGCCGGTGCCCGCGAGAACGCACTCGCCTGGTGCGCGGCGCTCGGCAAGACCGCGGTCGAGGTCCCCGACCAGGCCGGTTTCGTCGTCAACCGCCTCCTCTTCCCCTACCTCTTCGAAGCGGTGCGGCTGGTCGAGCGCACCGGCATGGACCCGAGTGAGGTCGACGCCTGCATGAAGCTCGGCGCCGGCCACCCGATGGGCCCGCTGGCGCTGCTCGACTTCGTCGGCTTCGACGTTTCCAAAGCTATCGGCGACGCTCTCTACAACGACAACGGCGAGGCCGCCAGCAAGCCGCCCGGCCTGATGATCGAGTTGATCGGCGAAGGGAAGCTAGGCCGCAAGAGCGGCCAAGGTTTCTATTCCTACGATTGAGCTACTCGGCGGGCGCGGCCTTGCGTTTTCCGGCCAAGTCCCAGAGGACGTCGGCCTCGGATATTCCCTGGCGGCGGGCGATCAACTCGATTTCCTCCCAGGGCAGCTCGGCCTCGGGGAGCTCATCCCAGCGGGCGAGGTCGAGGGCCTCGATCGAGCCTTTCAGCGCCGGGCCGAGATGCTCCTCGGAGCGCAGCAGCGCCCTCAGGACCTCGAGCTGCTTGTCGGTCAGGCGAACAACCCACATGCGGTACCTCCAACTGTCGGCGGGGTCGCGGGTTGCCTGGAGAAGTTAGGTCGCGGGACGGACGGAACCGCTGATCCGAACCGCCTCGATCCGGTTCTCGCGGACCGCCTCGACCCGAATCGTGTAGCCGTCGACGCTGATCGAGTCACCCCGCTTGGGCAGCCGCCCGAGCTCGCCGAAAACGAAGCCGCCGACCGAGTTGTAGGCGTCGGTATCGACCGGCAGCTCGATCCCGGCGTCGGCCAGATCGCCGAGCGAGACATGGCCGCGGACGAACCAGTCGCCGTTGGCGAGCCGCCGCAGCGCCGCCGCCCGCGGGTCGGTCTCGTCCTCGATCTCCCCGACCACCTCCTCGAGGATGTCCTCGACGGTGACGATCCCGACCGTACGGCCGTACTCGTCGACGACGACCGAGAGCGAGGTCCGCTGCACCTGCAGGTCGTGCAGGAGGTCGTCGAGCGGACGCGTCTCGGGGACGATCAGGGCGTCGCGGATCACCGTCTCGATCGTGGACTCGGGACCGTCACTCATATAGAGGCGGGCGAGGCTGTTGTTGTGGACGATCCCCTTGACCCGGTCGGGGTTGTCGTCCTCGATCACGACGAGGCGGGTGTGGCCGGAGGTGACGCAGCGGCGCAGCGCCGCCTCGACCGTGTCCGAAGAGTCGACGGTGACGACCGCGGGGATCGGCGTCATCACCTCGCGCGCCTCCTGCTCGTGCAGGTGGAAGACGCCGGCCAGGTGGCCCGCCTCGCCGGGGTCGAGGCGGCCGCGCTGGGCGCCGCGGGAGATCAGCAGCCGCAATTCCTCGGGCGAGGTCTCCTCGGCGTCGATGTCGGGGGCAACGCGGAAGACCTTGTGGACGATGAAGTTGGCCGGCACGTTGGTGGCGACGATCAGCGGGTGCAGGGCGGAGCGGAAGAAGCGCAGCGGCCGCGAGATCCGCAACAGCGTCGGCTCCGCTCGGGCGATCGCCAGCATCTTCGGCGACTGCTCGCCGAGGATCACGTGCAGGAAGGTGACGATGATGAAGGCGAAGGCGATCGAGATCCCGAGCGAGAGGGCGTGCGAGAAGAAGTTGCCGAAGATCGGCTCCAGCAGCGTCGCCAGGGCCGGCTCACCGAGGAAGCCGATGCCCAGCGAGGCGAGGGTGATGCCGACCTGACAGGTGGCGACGAACTCGTCGACGTGTTCGAGCTGCTCGAGTGCCAGGGTCGCGCCACGGACCCCTTCGTCGCGCATCTGCTCGAGGCGCTCGCGGCGGGAGCGGACGATCGCGAACTCGGCCGCGACGAAGAAGCCGTTGACCGCGATCAACAGCAGGAGAAGGACGAGCAGGAGAACGCTCATCCGCTATGCGGCCCGGTACTTCGGGCTGGGACGTCGTCGGCCATTCGGCGATCGGAATATAGCTGCCCACCCCGCGGCAGCCCGGAATAGTGGGATATTGGGCGAATTGTGCGGATCGGAACGCTGAGCGAGATGCTCGAAGAGATCGTCCGCTTGGGCGAGGCGACGGGCTTGGAAGACCACGCCCACGAGATGCGGGGCGAGCTCGAGGGGCGGCTGGCGACGGTGCGGGCGGCGGTCTCGGAGGCAGCGAGCCAGCGAGTGGTCGCGCTCGAGCATCTCGACCCGCCCCGGGCCGGCGGCTTCTGGATCCCGGAGATGATCTCGATCGCCGGCGGCGTCGACGTCGCCGGCGACCCCGGCCTCAACCCGCCCGAGGTCGGCTGGGGGGAGCTCTCGAGCCTGCGACCGGAGGTCGTCATCGTCCTCCCCGCCGGTTCCCTGCAGGACACTCACGCGCAGGCGATGGAGCACTGGGAGTTGATCGCATCCCTCGGTGCTACCCGGGTCTTCGCGGTTGACGCCGGCGCCGCCTTCGTCGACCCCGGACCGCGACTGGTCGACGGCGTCGAGCTGCTCGGCCACCTGCTCCACCCCGAACTGATGGACCCACCGGGGAACATCGGATTCAAGCCCCTGCGCGCACCGGTCACCCGGCCGTCGATTGGGCTATAGCAGCGCCGCCGGTTTCAAGCGATCGCAAGCGCGGCAATGAACGAGATCGCGCCGACGGCGATCATCGCCCCAAGCTCGACCGACAGGCGATTGGGGCCGAGCCTGCCGCGCTCCCCGGCGACAATCAGAAGCCCACAAATCAAACCGCCGACGAGACCACCGATGTGTCCGGCGATGCTGACGTTTGCGAGGGTGAAGCCGAGGATCAGGTTGAAGATGATGAGGAACCCGATCTCTCCCGCGATGGCATCCATACCGCGCCCGCGGGCAACCACGAAGGTTGCCCCTGCGAGACCGAAAATTGCCCCCGAGGCCCCCAGAGTGAGAGCGTTGGGATCAAGCACCATCACCCCGAGCGACCCCGTGAGGAGCGAAGCGAAGTAAAGGACGACGAAACGCGGCGTTCCGAGCGCGGGCTCGAGCAGCCTGCCGAGGAAGTAGAGCAGCACCATGTTGAACAGGAGGTGTGGAAACAGGCTGGCATGGAGGAAGCCGCTGGTCACGAGGCGGTACCACTCACCTTCAGCTACGTACGGCCCGAACAAAGCCAGGTTCCCGACGAGTTTGCCGCTTGGGTTGTTGAGCCCCCCTGCGCCGCCGGCGATCTCCACCAGGTACATGACGACGTTGATCGCGATCAGGACCATCGTCGCCGGGAAGGCGCTGAACTGCCCTGGCGCTCCAGTCGGGTTGCGGACGACTTTGGTCCGCTGCTGGCTGCACTCGGGGCAGCGCATGCCAACCGGCGTCGGCGTCATGCAATCAGGGCAGATCGGGCGCCCGCAGGAAGAGCATGAAACGGCGGTCTCGCGGTCGGGGTGGCGGTAGCAAGTCTCGGCCATCGGGACGATGGAGCCTACAATCGGCGCCGATGGAGGTCGCCAGCCCCGCCCGTCTCTACACCGCCGCTGCCGGCGTACTCCTCTTGTTGCTTGGGATCGTGGGCTTCTTCTACAGCGCCTCGTTCGGCGCTCCCGGTGCCGTCGAAGAGGCGCTCGGGACGTTCCGAGTCAACGCCTGGTCCAACCTTCTCTACCTGGTCAGCGGCGCCCTCGGGCTGCTCGCCGCCGGCGTCTCCTCGCGTCGCTACGCGCTCGCCGCCGGCACCCTGTTCACGATCCTGGCGGTCTGGGGATTCGCGATCGACGCCGGCCAGGCGGTACTCGGCTTCCTTCCGGCCGGGGGTGCCGACAACACCCTGCGCCTGGCGGTCGGCCTGCTGGGCCTCGCCGCAGCCGCCGCTACGCCCCGCAGCGAATCCCGTGGTTCCTTTCGGACCCGTGACGTCCATAAGGAACCGCGCGATTCAGAGTCGCGAGCGCAGGCCGCCGGCTAACGACTTCAGCCCGCTCTCGCTTTTCTGACGGCTGCGGCGGCGCAGCTCGAGCAGGACCAGAGCACCAGTCGCAGCGGTACCCGCACCAACGGCGACCACCGGCCGCACCCAGTTGCGCGGATCACGCAGCGCCCTCAGCTCACTCTCGGAGAGCTCCTCAGCCCAGTCGGAAAGCTCCTCGGCTGCCGCCTGGGTGATCGCCGAGAGGGTGTCCTCGATCCGGCCCGAGAGCCGCTCCGGCGGCTCAATCGGCGCCAGCGCGTCGGCCAGCAAACTCTCGACGTCCCAGTTAGTCGTGCCCGGATCGCTACTCGGCTCGCTCATCGCTCATCTCCTCCTGCAGCTGCTTGATCGCGCGATGGATCAGGACCTTGGTGGCGCCGTCCGTGCGCCCCAGCGCCCGCGCGATCTCCCGATTGTCCATGCCCAACGCGAAGCGCATAATCAACGCCTCGCGGCGGTCGTCCGAGAGATGCTCGAGTTTGGCCATCACCTGGCGCAGCTCCTCGCGTCCCTCGGCGATCGCGACCGTGTCGTGACGGGCGGCAATCGGCTCGCCCTCGTCGAGCGGCGATTGCGGCCGACGGGAGCGGTCGCGGTAGTAGTTGGAGGCGAGGTTGTGGGCGATCCTGATCAGCCAGGGCCGCAGCGGCCGGCCGTGCGACTCGCGCCGCGCCCGGTCGAAGTGGCGATAGGCCTGGAGGAAGGCCTGCTCGGTCAGATCCTCGGCGTCGTGATGGTTGCCGACCTTGTAGTAGGCGTACGAGTAGACGTCGCGCAGGTGGGAGCGGTAGAAGTCCTCGAAGGCGCGGTCGAGCTCCGCCTTCGCCGCCGGCGCCATGTCGGCTGGCTCGACGTTCTCCTCGGGGCCGCTCACCGATCAAGCCTATTGCGATCGCAGCGGCCATCAAGCCGCCCGTCGCGCCCGCTCGGTCCGCCGCAGCCCGGCGACCCACTCGGCGGCATCGACCTCGCCGGCGATCAGTTCCGCCAGCCCGCTCAGGGCCTCGGCCGAGACCCCGGAAGCGGCGACCGCTTCGGCCAGCAGCGGCGCCGTGTCGAGCCCCTCGGAGGCCTGCCCGATCTGCCTCGGGATCTCCGCCGCTGGGGTCCCGGTGCCGAGCAGCTCACCGGCGCGGCGGTTGCGGCCGGCCGGCGCCATCATCGTCGCCGTCAGGTCGCCGACTCCGGCCAGGCCTGAGAAGGTCTCAAGCTCGGCGCCGCGCTCGATCGCGTACTCGATGCACTCGCTCCAGATCTCGGCGACGGCGATGCCCGCGGCGTTCAGTCCGTGCGGCTCGGCCGCGGCGGCGGCGAGAGCGGCAGCGTTCTTGGCGGCACCGGCCATCTCGACCCCGGTGACGTCGCGCGAGCGCTCGCAGACGAGGCCGGCGTGGTCGAAGACTTCGCCCAGCTGCTGGCGCAGGTCGGGGTCGGCCGAGGCGAGGACCAGTGCGGCGGAGCCGGAGACCGCCTCGCGGGCGTGGGCGGGACCGCCAAGACTGGCGATCGCCCGTGCCCGCACCCGTTCGCCGACGTATTCGGCGGGCAGCTGCCCCTGCGGCGGGATCAGGCCCTTGGTCATCAGCAGAATCGAGGAGCGGCCACCGACCCGGTCGGCGATCGCTCCGACCGCCTGCGGCAGGCTCTTGGAGGGAATCGCGAGACAAATCAAGTCGAGCCCGTCGAGCTCGATCTCCGAAGCGATCCGCACGTCGATCGATTCGGGCAGGGCCACCTCCGGCAGGTAGCGGCGGTTTTCGCCGTCCTCGACCAACTGGGCGACCGCCTCCGGGGTACGGGCACCAAGCTGAACCTCGAGGCCGCCGCGGGCAAGCAGCACCGCCACCGCCGTGCCCCAGCTGCCGGCGCCGATCACGGCGGCGCGCCGCAGCGGCGGCAGCCCGCCGAGGTCTTCCCATTGCAACTGCACGTTGGGCCAAATCCGGGCGGTGACGGTTTCCGCCAGCGCCTTCGAGGGCTCCTCGGCCTGGGGGAAGGTCATCGGCCGGCCCAGCCTTACCTTGACCTTGCGCGGCCGGATCCGCCAGCCGCGGCGCACGTGTTCTGAGCCGATCACCGCGGCCGGGATCACCGGCACCCCGGTCTGCAGCGCCAACCGGCCGACACCGCGGCGCGGGCTCGAAAGGGTGCCGCGGCGGATCCTCGTCCCCTCGGGAAAGATGCAGACGGTGCCGCCGCGCTCGACGATCATCCGCGCCGTCTCCATCGACTCCTCGTCGGATTCGCCGCGCCGGATCGGGAAGGCGCCGAGGCGGGAGAGGATCCAGCCCTGCAGCGGGCGGCGGAAAAGCTCGACCTTGGCGACGTAGTTCATCGGCCGCCGCCAGGGCAGGCAGCCGCCGACGACAAACGGATCGAGGAAGCTGCGGTGGTTGGCGGCGACGATCAAGCCGCCCTTGATGTGACGGGCGTTGGCGCGGCCGGTTCGCCCCCAACGGAAGTAGACGAGGAAGAACGGCGTCAGGAAGATCCTGGCGAGGATGTACAGGGGCCAATTGACGCTATGACCGCGCGTGTAGGCATGGTATTTGGACAGTCGCTCGGCG
The DNA here is from genome assembly GCA_035472275.1 of Solirubrobacterales bacterium. GTDB lineage: Bacteria > Actinomycetota > Thermoleophilia > Solirubrobacterales > 70-9 > VAYN01. Next base: position 106,694 of record DATIPH010000022.1, on the reverse strand, counting down.
TCCACGCAGAGCGCTACACGCGAACCCACCCGGGGTTACCGCTGCCAGGCGAGATCGATCAGGGCGGCGAGGTCCGCTCTGGTCAGGGGCGGACCGGGGACGCGCGCCAGCTCGGAGCGGGAGAGCATCGCCTCGATCGCCTCGTTGAGCCGCGCGCGGTCGGCGCCGATCTCCTCGAGGCCGGCGGGATTGCCTCCGAGCTCGAGCAGGCGGGCTTCGAGCTGCTCCGGGTAGGTGCCGATCGCCGCCGCCAGTGGTCCGATCAGCGCCGGAGCGCGGGTGGCGAGAAAGCTCATCGCCGCCGGCAGGACCGCGGCGTTGGTCTCGGCGTGGGGGCTGCCGCAGACGCGCACGAGGGTTTGGCAGACGACGTGATGAAGACCGAGGCCAGCCGAGTCGAGCGCGTAGGCGCAGAGCAGCGAGCCGAGGGCCAGCTGGGCACGGTCACGGCCGTCCCGCCCTTCGTCGAGGGCGGCGGCGATAGCCGCCGCCCCACGCAGCGCCGCCCAGTCGGAGACCGGGTTCGCGAGCGGCGTGTAGAGCGAGTCGGAACCGTGGCCGATGGCGTTCATCGCACTCGCGCGCAGCTGCGCCTCCGGCTGGCTCGTCATCGCCTCCGGGTCGGCGAGGACGAGCTCGGGACGGACCGTCCCCTCGACCCGGTCCTCGAACCCCGCCGGCAACCGGTGGATCGCCGTCATCTCCGCCCCGGACATCGTCGTCGGAATCGCCGCCACCCGCGCCCCGGTGACCGAAGCAATCGCCTTCGCCGTATCGATCACCCGCCCGCCGCCGAAGGCGACGATCGACCGTGGCAGAGCTTTTCTTCGCATAGCGTCGAAAAGCTCTGCCGCATTTTCGAGCAGGGTGGCGGCGAGGGCCGGGACCTGGCCGGGTGGGACGAGGTGGACCGCGGTGGCGGCCTCGCCGAGCGCCGGGGCGCAGGCCAGGGCGCGTTCCGTACTGAGCAAAGTGAACGACTCGAAGCCGTACTCGGCGAGCAGGGCGCCGACCGAGTCGAGCGCTCCGCTGCGGCAGACGACGGTCCGCCCGGCGTCGCGCCAGACGAAGTCGGCGCTCACGCCGCCTGCCCCGGACGCAACCGCGTCAGGCCTGCTGGGTGCGCGGGTTGACGACCGGGCGCAGGTTCGGTTCAACCTCGTCCCGCAGGTGCTCGAAGTCTGGCGGCAGCGAGAGCTTCTCGCCGAGGTGCTCGAGGGGCTCGTCGACGGTGAATCCCGGCCCCAGCGTCGCGATCTCGAAGAGAACGCCGCTGGGCTCGCGGAAGTAGATCGACTTGAAGTAGAAGCGGTCGATCTCCGGCGTCGGCCGGGCGCCGGCGGAGATGGCCCGCTCGCGCCACTTCATGTGCTCCTCCAAGCTCGACGCCCAGGCGACGTGATGGACGCTGCCGGCACCCTGCAGGCCGGCCTCGGCCGGCGGCTCGTCGTAGAGGTAACGGCCGCCGCGCCGTTCGCCACGGGCTTCCCAGGCGCCGTCGACCCGCTCAAACTCGAGTGCCTCGAGGAGTGCCGAGCTGGCGTCCGGGGCAGCGCTGTAGGCGCGCACCGCGTGGAAGCCCTGGAGGGCGAGCTCGGCCGGGATCTCCGGGTGCTCGGCGCTCAGCGGCTTGTCGGGAACCTCGACGACGAGCAGCTCGTGGTCGAGGCCCTCGGGATCGGCGAAGAGCAGGCCGGCGCCCTCGCGCGAGGAGTCGACGCTGTTGGCAGCGAGCCGCTCGGCCCAGAAGGCGAGGGCGTCCTCGGAGGCGACACGCCAGACGATGCGGTGGACCATGCCGGCGCCCGCCCGCCCCAGCGGCGCACCGGGGTACTCGAAGAAGGTCAGGTCGGAGCCCGGGTCGCCGTCCTCGTCGGCGAAAAACAGGTGGTAGACGGTCGGGCTGTCCTGGTTGACCGTTTTCTTGACCAGTCGCAGACCGAGGACGCCAGCGTAGAAATCGACGTTGCGCTGGGCGTCCTCGGTGATCGCCGTGATGTGGTGGATTCCCTCTAGCTTCATTGGTCACGTATAGCATCCCGGTCATGAGCCGCGGACGCCGACGCACGGTCAAAGCCCTGATCGTGCTCGGATCGGTCCTCGCCTTCCTCAGCGTCTTCGCGATCTGGATCGAGCGCCAGGCGCTCAACACCGACGACTGGGTCAACACCAGCGGCCGTCTCCTGCACGATTCCAAGATCCGCACCGCCCTCAGCGACTACCTCGTCGACCAGCTCTATGAAAACGTCGACGTCGAAAAAGAACTGAAGGAAATCCTTCCCGGCGACACCAAGGACCTCGCCGGGCCCGCCGCTGGTGGGCTGCGCCAGGTGGCAGGGCAGGGCGCCGAAAAAGTGCTCGAAACCTCGACCGCGCAGGGGCTCTGGGAAGACGCAAACCGGACCGCGCACGAACAGCTGCTCAACGTCCTCGAAGACAAGGGCGAAGCGGTCTCGACCTCCGAAGGCAACGTCAGCCTCAACCTCGGCAGCCTGATCACCAACCTCGCCGGCCAGATCGGCCTGGCCAAGAGCCTGGCCGAAAAACTGCCGCCCGACGCCGGGCAGATCGAGATCCTCCATTCCGACGAACTGAAGACCGCGCAGAACATCGCGGTCGCGATCAAGGGCCTGGCGCTGGTCCTCTCGATCCTCACCTTCCTCGCCTTCGGGCTGGCGATCTACCTCTCGAAGGGGGGGCGCTGGGTGACCGTGCTGTTCAGCGGCATCGGCCTGATCGCCGCCGGCTTCGGCGTGATCGTCGCCCGCCACATCGCCGGCGGTGTCGTCATCGACCAACTGGTCAAGCAGGAGAGCGTCAAGCCCGCCGGCGAAGCGGCCTGGTCGATCGGCACTTCGCTGATGACCAGCATCGCCACCTCGGTGATCGTTATCGGCGTCCTCTTTGCCCTTGCCGGCTGGCTCGCCTCGCCGACCAGCCCCGCCCGCGCCACCCGCCGCGTACTGGCGCCGGCGCTCGAGAACTACGCCGCCTGGGTCTACACCGGCCTGGCAGTGATCGTCTGCATCTACTTCCTCTCGGCCTCGACCCAGGGCCTGCGCTCCTTCCTCACCACCCTGGTCGTCGCCGGAATGGCGGCCTTCGGGATCCACGAGCTGCGTAAGCAGGCGGCGGAGGAATTCCCGGACGCCAAGTTCAGCGACACCTTCGGCGGCACTCGCGACAAAGTCGTCGGCGCGGTCAAAGGGGCCAACATCGGCGAGCGCGCCTCGAAACTGAGACTGCCGGAAGTGCGCCGGCCGGCCGAGGGTGCCACGGAGGCGGAGGCACCAACTCAGGCGATGGCGGGCGGCGGCGAGGACACGCGACTGCGGCGCCTCGAGCAGCTTGGGGCGCTGCACGAGAAAGGCGTTCTCACCAACGAGGAGTTCGCCGCCGAGAAGTCCCGGATCCTCGCCGAGGACTGACGGCCGCCCGGCACCCGCAGGCACCGGGCGGCAAGTCCGGTCCGTCAGCCCAGCTTCAGGTTCACCTTCGTCCCGCGGGCGACGACCTTGCCCGCGCTCGGACCCTGCTTGACGACCTTGCCGGTCCTGCTGGTGACGCCATGGGTCTTCGTCACCTTGCCGACCGCGCAGCCGGCGCCCCTGATCAGGTCCTTTGCCTTCCCCAGCTTTTTCTTGCTCAACTTGGGGACGATACAGCCCGAGTAGGTGAAGCGGTCAGCCCGAGCCGCAGCGCTGGTCCCGGCGATCGTCGTCACGGTGATGTCCACCGTGTTGACCTTGGCGCTCTTGGGCGCGGTGGCGACGATTTCCGAGTCGGATTCGACTTTGAACGTGGCCGCCGGTTCGGTGCCGAATTTCACCGCGCTGGCGCTGGTGAAGTCGGCGCCGGTGACGGTGACGACGGTGCCGCCAGTGACCGAGCCATTGGCGGGGCTAATCGCGGTCACGGTCGGCGTCGGCTGGACTTCGGCGCTGAGCTCGAGCTCCTGACCCGATTCGGGGTCGCGAGCCGGCACGGTCGCGCCTTCAAACGGGGTCGGGAAGATCGTCGTGAACGCCGACCCCGCCGCGGTCGCGAAGCCGAGTTCGTCGGCGGCGTTGGTCGGATCGACCCCGAGCACGTCGCCGGCCTTGATCGGCAGGCTGGTGTTGAAGGTCTGCAGACCGGCCGAGCTCACCGTCGCCGGATCGCTTTTGCCGACGGCGGTGTAGGCACCGAGACCATTGGGGCGCAGTACCCGCAGGTAGAAGGGGCCGCCTTTGGCTCCTTGCAGGCGCCAGCGGACGATCACGCCGGAAACCGGCGAAGTCAGGTTCGCCCCTTTCTCCGGCAGCGCCGTGTTCAGGAACGTGTCCACCTCGCCGACCGGTTTCGAAGTCGGTCCCGCCGGCAGGACGCTGCCGACCGTGATCGTGTTCGCCTCTGCCGCCGCGCTGCCGAGCAACGCCCAAGCACTGATTGCAATTGCTGCGACCAGCCCGATTCGAGGCAGCCGTAGCTTCCCTGCTCCAGTCATTCTGCTTCCCTCCGAATTAGCTCTGCTTGGCTTCTGGTCCTCACCCGGAAGAGGTGAAGCGACTGGGTATGCCAGCGCTAAACGCGGAGCTCGAGGAAAGTTTCGGCCAAGGTGACGAGAATCGCGCCGGCTGATACGGCACGATCCTCGCTCGGAAGCCCGCCGCCGGGATCGAACCGGCAACCTCCTGATTACAAATCAGGTGCTCTCCCAGGTTGAGCTAGGCGGGCAGGGTGGCAATAGAAGGGTCTTATGAACGAACAGCTGAACGTCAACTTCAGGTTCTTGGGGCCCCATGAGGGTAGCGTGCTGACCGGGGCGATCGAAGCTGCTTACGGCCAGACCTATGACGTGCGCTGGGTCTATGACGAGGCCGAGGTGTCGGCCCGACTTGCCGATGGACGCTATGTCTCCTGCGTGGCCGAGACCCCCGAGGGGGAGTTGCTCTGCCACGAGGGGATGAGCCTGGCGGCGGCAGATGACGCCGTCGCCCATTCGGGACAGGCGGTGACGATGCCGGCGGCGCGTGGCCAGCATCTCTTCACGCGGACCAAGCGCTACCTGATGGACTGGGCGCAGGGACAGGGGCTGGCCGGGATGTTCAGCGAGGCGACCGCCGCCCACCCCTACAGCCAACGCGCCAACATCGACCTCGGTGCCAACGAGACCGGCTTCCTGCTCGGCTGGATCCCCGCCTCGGTCGCCAACGACGCGGCCGATTCTGGGCCGCAGCGGCGACAGTCGGCGGCGCTCTTCTACGCGAAGCTGAACGACGGCGGCGAGCGCCGCGTCTACGCCCCGGCGCGCCATCACGAGATCGTCGGCCAGACCCTGGCGCTGTGCGAGCTGCGGGGAACGCTGGCGGTGCCGGCGCCGGACGCTGAGCTCCCGCCCTGCACGAGGCTCCACGTCGAGGTCAATCACGATCACAACCTCGCCCTGATCACCGTCGACGCCCCCGGTGCCGATCTCGAGACGGCGATCGCCGCCGAGCGCCACCACCTCTTCCACAGCCTCGGGCTCGACGCCGTCTACGTCGACCTGCCGCTGGAGCAGCCAGCGACGGCATTGGTCGCCGACGACCTCGAGGGCCTAGGCGTCTCCTACGCCGGCGTCTTCCCCAACAACCGCACCGACGGCGACGTGCTCCGCATGCAGTCGCTGCACCGGGTCCGAGTCAAGGCCGACGACGTTGCCGTCGCCTCGGACCACGGGCGCGAGCTGCTCGACTACGTGCTCGCCGACCTCGATCGCGACTAGGCGGCGACCTCGCGGCTGGCGAGGTGGGCGCCGACCTTGCGCTTGACCCGCTGCAGGGCGTTGTCGACCGTCTTCGTGTCGCACTCGAGCTTCTCGGCGATCGCCTCGTAGGAGTGGCCGTCAAGGTAGAGCGCGAGGACGCGGCTCTCGAGGTCGGAGAGGACCCCTGAGACCCCGGAGAGACAGGAAACGAGGCTCTCGAGCTCTTCCGTCGCGATCACCTGGTTGACCGGGTCATGGACGCTCGGTCCGGGCAGGATCTCGTCGAGGGTCGTTTCCGAGTCGCCCGCGGCCGCCGGCGTCTGACTGAAGGAGACGTACTGGTTGAGGGGCGTGTGCTTGTTGCGGGTCGCGGTCTTGACCGCGGTGATGATCTGGCGGGTGATGCAGAGCTCGGCGAAGTTGCGGAAGCTCGACTCGCGGTCGGTGCGGTAGTCGCGAATCGCCTTGTAGAGGCCGACCAGCCCCTCCTGGATCAAGTCGTCGGACTCGCCGCCGAGGAGGAAGTAGGACGAGGCCTTGAGCCGGACGAAGCCGCGGTAGCGGCGAACGATCATGTCGTAGGCGTCCGGTCTCCCCTCCTTGGCGAGGGCGACCAGATAATGGTCATCAAGCTCAGCTTGAGGGTTATCCTGGGAACGTCCGGCTGCTGGTTGCCGAACGGCTTGCGTAGGCGTAGATAGAGCCACAGATCCTTCTCCTTGCTGAAGGGTCGTGACGCCGCTTACCTCCCCAGGAGCGCCGACTATGTGCTTACTGCCTCAGACTCAAGCTGAGGTTCAACCTTGTGTGGCCGGCATGTTTACCGGTAAACGGAGTTCTGTCAACCCCAAATTGCGACTTTCTGCAATTGGCGTTGCAGGGAGAAGGGCCGGCAGGAGTGCCCGAACCGCGGCTACAGACGCTGGCGCAGGGCCTCGAAGAGCAGCGCCGAGGCAGCAGCGGAGACGTTCAGAGAGTCGACCTGGCCGCGGCGCGGAAGCGCGACGAGGCCGTCGCAGGAGGTGGCGACGCGGGGGCGCAAGCCCTTCCCCTCGCCCCCGAGGACGAGCACCGTGGGCCCGGTCAGGTCGACCGACCAGGGTGCCCCCTCGGCCTCGGCGTCGGCGCCCCAGATCCAGAAGCCGGCCTCCTTGGCTGCGGCCAACCAGTCGGCGAGGTTGCGGACGTGGGCAACCTGCAGATGCTCGACGGCGCCGGCCGAGGTCTTGCAGACGACCGCGGTGACGGCTGCGGCGCGACGCTCGGGAACGACGACACCGGCGGCGCCGGCGAACTCCGCCGAGCGACAGATCGCGCCGAGGTTGCGTGGGTCCTGCACCTGATCGAGGGCGACGAGCAATGGAGCCTCGCCCCGCAGCATCCCCACCGGGTCCCCGTACGGATACGGGTCGACCTCCGCCACCACCCCCTGATGGTCGGGCGATCCACACAACCGCTCCAGCTCCTCCGCAGAGATCTCCGGCGCCCGCCAGACGCGCCTCACGGCCCGTCTCCCCCGCTCGGCCTCCTGCACCGGCTGTTTCCCGTAGATGAAGTCGTTCATCGAGGCACGAGCCTCGGTCCCTCAGCCGAGTCCCGCACCGTCCACCCCAGCTCGGCCAGCTGATCGCGCAGCTGATCTGCCTTCGCAAAGTCCTTCGCTCCCCGCGCCTCCTCGCGCCGCAGCATCAGCTCTTGCGCTGCAGAGTCGGCCTCAGCTCCCTGATCCGGCTGGGTGAGGGAGCTGAGGCCGATGAGCCCAAGCATCTCCGCCAAGACGGGAACAGCAGCCTCGCCGGACATCTCGCCCCGGTTCGCATCCCCGATCAACTCAAATACCTCAGCCAGCGCCCTGGGGGTATTGAAGTCATCAGCGAGCGCGGCCCTGAAGTTCTCGAGCCGTGCCGTGGCCGGAGAGTCCGGGGGGGTCCCGGAGGAGCCTCCACTACTTTGCGACGGAGGGACCCCCCCGGGATCTCCGGCCCCACCCCGCTCCCGAAAGAAATTCCTCAGTCGCTCGACCCTGGCTACGGACTGCTCCATCTCATCCGGCCCGAACGCCAACGGCTGCCGGTAGTGCCCAGAGATCAGGTAGAGGACAACCGCCTCGCGCCCGTATGTGTCGAGCGCCTCGGACAATTGGAAGATGTTCCCATCCGATTTCGACATCTTCTCGGCCCCGGACTCGACCATCCCGTTGTGCATCCAGGCCCGCGCGAACGGCCGTCCCGCCGCCTCGGACTGGGCGATCTCGTTCTCGTGATGGGGGAAGACGAGGTCGGAGCCGCCGCCGTGGATCGCGAATGAGGCGCCCAGCTCCTGCTCGGCCATCACCGAGCACTCGATGTGCCAAGCCGGCCGGCCCGGGCCCCAGGGTGAGTCCCAGCGGGTGTCCTCGCCCTCCTTGTGGGCCTTCCAGAGAGCGAAGTCGAGCGGGTCCTCCTTGAGCGAGGCAGAGCCTGCCTCCTCGCCCTGGTCCATCTCCTCGAAGCGGCGGTTGGAAAGCTTGCCATAGCCGTCGAAGCTGCGGACGCGGAAGTAGACGTCGCCGCCGGACTCGTAGGCATGGCCGGAGGTGACCAGCTCGTCGATCAAGGCGATGATGCCGGCGATCCTCTCGGTCGCCAGCGGCTCGGCGTCGGGGCGGCCGACCCCGAGCCGGTCGGTGTCGGCGAAGTAGGCGGCGGTCATCCGCTCCGCGAACTCGACCGAGGGCTCCCCGGCCGCCGCCGCGGCGGCGTAGATCTTGTCGTTGACGTCGGTGACGTTGACGACCAGTTTCGATGCGTACCCCTCGGCACGCAGGAAGCGGGAGAACAGCGAGAAGACAACGTAGGGGCGCGCGTTGCCGATGTGGATACGGCTGTAGACGGTCGGGCCGCAGGCGTAGATCCCGACCTCCTCGGCCGGGTCGAGCGCTCGCCGCTCCCCGCTCAGCGTGTCCCTGATCGTCACCTCGCGCATCAGCGAGGCTGAGGTTAGAAGGTCCGGTATCCGCTCGTCGTCGCGGTGGACTCGCTGCGCAGCCAGCTGGGGGCCGTCTCGTCGGCGGCGGCCTGGGCCTCGCGCTTGGCCTTGTTGGCGCTGGCCTGGATCTCGTCCTCAGTTGCCTCGCGGGCGCGCTCCTCGCGACGCTGGGCCTGGATCCGGATTCGGTCGGACTCGACCTTCATCTGGTCCTCGGCCCGGGCGCGAGCCGCGTCCGCGGCGCTGCGCTCGACCTTCTCGACCAGCTTGCGGACGCTCTCCTCGGCTTCCCTGCGGATCTCCTCGGTGCCGTCCATCACCCGCTGCTCGACTTCCCGCTCGAGCCGCACCGTGGACTCGTGTGCCTCGGCCGCGGCCGCCTCGGCGTCGGCGGCGCGCTGCTCGGCAGCGGCGATACGGCGGTTGGCCTCGACGTCGATCTGCTCACGCGCCCGCTCGACCTGCTGCGCGACCTCGGGCTCGACCGCGGCGCGAGCGTCAACCATTGTCTGCTCAGCGCCCTTGCGGACCGCGGCCACGGTCCTCTCGGCGTCGCCGCGCGCCTCGGCGAGCTGCGCGACCAGTTGCTCGCGCTCGACCTCGGTGCGCTGCTGCAAATCCTCGAAAGCCTTCTCCGCCCGGTCCCGGCCCTGCTCGGCGCCGCCCAGCTTCGCCTCGGCCTGCTTGCGCGCCTCGCGTTCGCTGTCGATCCGCTCGCGAGCCTGCTCGGAGAAACCTTTGACGGTCTCCATCGCCCGCTCCTTCAGCGTCTCGCGAACCTTCTCGGTCCGCGCCTCGGCGGCGGCGACCCGCTCCTCGCTGACCCGGACCCAGTCCAGCGCCTGCCGGGCGACGCCGTGCATGTCCCGCGACGCCTCTCCGACTACCCTCAGCTGCCTGGCTGGGTCGCTCATTCCCAGGCAAACTACCCGGTCAGGCGGACCGCTGCTCTTGCTCGCCCGCCTTCAGCTCCCGCTTCAGGACCTTGCCGGTGGCGTTGCGGGGCAGCTCGTCGAGAAACTCGACTTCGCGCGGCGTCTTGTAGCTCGCCAGGTTCGCCTTGACGTGGGCGTTGATCTCCTCGTGGCTGAGCTCGGCACCCGCCTCGAGGGCGATGAACGCCTTCAGGCGCTGGCCGAACTCCTCATCGTCGACTCCAATCACCGCCACCTCGGCGACGCCGTCGAGGTCGGCGAGCAGATCCTCGACCTCACGTGGGAAGACGTTCTCGCCGCCGGAGACGATCATCTCGTCGTCGCGGCCGTCGATGAAGAGGCGGCCGGCGGAGTCGAAGTGGCCGACGTCGCCGCTGGAGAGGAGGCCGTCGATCGCTTCCTTGCTGCCGCCGCCGGTGTAGCCCTCGAACGACATTTCGTTGCCGACGAAGATCCGACCCACGGACCCCTGCGGCACCTCGGCCCCGCTCTCGTCGAAGAGCCTGATCCGGGTTCCTCGCGGCGGCGTACCGGCGGTTCCCGGCGCCGCCCGCAGGTCGGCCGGGGTCGCGACCGTCGCGTAGGCGACCTCGGTCGAGCCGTAGAGGTTGTAAACGGAGTCCCCGAAACGGTCCATCCAGGCGATCGCCAGGTCCCCCGGCAGGGCCGAGCCCGAAAGCGAGGTGATCTTCAGCGAGGAGAGATCGTAGCGGTCGAGCGTCTCGTCCGGCAGGCCGAGGATTCGCTGCACCATCACCGGTACCGCGGCGAGCACGTCGGCGCGGTAGCGCTCGGCCGCCCGCAGCGTCTCCTCCGGGTCGAAGCGGCGCCGCAGCACCATCGTCGACGCGGTCGGCAGGCTCATCACGAAGTGGAAGAAGCCCCAGGAGTGGAAGAGTGGCGCCGCGATCATCATCGTCTGGCGGGCGCGGAAGGGGATCCTGTCGATCAGCGAGGCGAGCGTGAAGAGGCCGTCGGGGCTGCTGCGCTGGGCCCCCTTCGGCGTCCCGGTCGTGCCCGAGGTGAGGATCACGAAACGCGGTTTCTCCGGCGGCGGCCGCAGGTCGGAGTCGTCACCGGCGGCGATCAGGCTCTCCAGCGTCATCTCGCCGTCGCCGTCGCCGTCGGTCCAGCCGACGATCCTGTCCACACCGGCGTCGACGCCCTCAAGCAGGTCGGTGAACTCCTCGTCGTAGACCAGCGCCTTCGGCCCCTCGCGGCGCGTCACCTCGACCAGCTGCGGGCCGGCGAACATCGTGTTCAGGTAGAGGGCGCTGGCGCCGAGCTTGGCCGCAGCCAGCGTCGCCTCGAGGAAGCCGCGATGGTTGCGGCACATGATCCCGACCCCGTCGCCGTCGCCGATCCCCATCGCCGCGAAGGAGTGGGCGAGCGCGTTGGAGCGGCGGTGCAGGCGCTCCCAGCTGAGCGAGCCGCGTTCGTCGATGACCGCGATCTCGTGTGGGTGGTGGATTGCCGCAGTGGTGACGCCGGTCGCCGGCGAGGCGCCCCAGCGCAGGAAGGCGGCGGCGATCCGCAACGCCTTGTCGGGGCGCATCGGCGCCAGAATGCCGGCTTCGTGCAGGACCTTTGCCTCGAAGGCGGAGTCGGCAAGCGAGTCCCGCAAAGAGCCTGGGCTGACGGTTGAATTCGCCATCGAACGGTGAAGCCTATTCGCTCTGGATCATCGCGACCGCGATGCAGGCGATGCCCTCACCGCGGCCAATCCATCCCATCCCCTCGTTGCTGGTCGCCTTGACGGTGACCCGAGCCGAGGTCGCGTCGGCGAGCAGGCGCTCCATCTCGCTCTTGTAGGGGCCGAGCCTCGGTTGCTCGCAGATCAGGGTCGCGTCGACGTTGAGGATCGCGCCGGAGACGGTCCCGACCACGGTCCGCAGCAGGTCGATCGAGTCGGCGTCGCGCCAGCGCTCGTCGTCGTCGGGGAACATCGTGCCGATGTCGCCGCCACCGGCGGCGCCGAGCAGGGCGTCGATCACCGCGTGGGTGAGGACGTCGGCGTCGGAGTGGCCGTCGAGGCCCATCTCGTGCTCGATCCCGACCCCACCGAGGACGAGCCGGCGGCCGGCGGCGAAGCGGTGGCTGTCGTAGCCGATCCCGACCATCAGCCCATGATCGCGGTTTCGGCCGCGCCGGGCATCAGCCGACGCGGCTGCCGAGCGGCGCCAGCGTGCGCTGCCGGCCCTCGAAGACGCAGATCTCCTCGACCCCAAGCGAGTCGAGGAACTCGACGGCGCGGTCGTATTCGAACCCGACCTGCTCCGGCAGATGAGCGTCGGAGGAGAGCGCGAACGGCACCCCGGCCTCGACGCACATCTCGGCGAAGGCGCGGGCCGGGTAGAGCTCGCCGACCGGCTTGCGCAGGCCGGCGGTCGAGAGCTCGACCGCGATCCCGCTCTCGGCGATCGCTTCCACCGCCGGCTCGTAGTAGGAGCGCAGGTCCATCTCCGGCAGCGGTCGCGCCCGGCCCCAGACCTTGACCAGGTCCGGGTGGGCGAGGATGTCGAAGAGGCCGCTGCGCGCGCACTCGGCGAGCATCTCGAAGTAGCGGCGCCAGATCTCGTCCGGGTCGCCCCCTTCCCAGACGTCCCAGCCCTCGTGGTCGACGGCGGCGTTGCCTTCGCCGATGAAGTGAACCGAGCCGACGACGTAGTCGAGCTCGCGCCCACCCAAGAGCTCCGCGGTGCGGTCTTCGACGCCGCGGATGTAGTCGCACTCGATCCCCAGCTTCAGCGGCGTCGTGCGGACGAAGGCGCAGTAAGCGTCGAGGTCGTCGTTGGCATTTTCGACCCAGAGCGGATGGCGCCAAAGGTCGAGCGCCTGATGGAAGCGGTAGACGTGCTCGGAGACGCCGAGCTCCTCGATCCCGGCCGCGGCAGCGGCGGCGAGGTAGCGGTCGACGTTCTCGGCGTTGAAGTAGCGGGCGGCCGGCGTGTCCCCGTCGTCCGGGCGCAGATGGAGGTGGTAGTCGGTCAGCATGCTGCGAGCCTAGGGAAGCAACGCCGCCGCCGGCGTGCCGACACTGCGCTGCGGCCCGGAGACGCGTGACGCCTAGACTGCGGCGCAATGGGCCGTCAGCTCCTGTTCCTCGCGCTCGCCTTCGGCGCCGGCACCCTCATCGCCCTCGCGCTCGGGGCGAAAAACCTCGGCACCGCCTTCGGCGTTGGCCAACTCACCTTCGCGGCCGTCCTCGTCTGGGTCCTGATGACCGACAAGCAGCGCGGCTCCAACAAGCCGTAGAGCTTTTGCCTCTATATGCGGCAAATGCTCTACGGCGCTCGAGTTGGGCCGCGGCCTAGCGCTCGCTGAGCAGCAATTCGGCAACTTTGAGGTCGAGCGGCGTGGTGACCTTCAGGTTCTCCGGCGATGAAGGGTGGATCAGGACCGTGCCGCCGGCTTGCTCGATCAGCATCGCCTCGTCCGTAGCCCCGTCCCGGGCCGCGGCGTCGACCTGAAGCGCTTCGCGCAACGCCGCCGCACGAAACACCTGCGGCGTCTGCGCCCCCCAGAGCTCGCTCCGATCCAGCGTCTCCAAAACGATGCGGCACTTTGCCCGCTCAGAGCGGGTCAACTGCCGCATCGATTCGGCCGAGGCCCGCTTCACCGTGTCGGTGATCGGACTCGCCGGGATGACGGCGTCGGCCTCGGGCGCCTCTGCGAGGCGCCCGATCAATCCCTCAATCAATTGAGGAGTCACCAGCGGACGAGCCGCATCATGGATCGCGACGAACTCGGTCTCCACGGCCCGAAGCGCATTTCCAACCGACTGCGCCCGCGTCGCCCCGCCCGCAACCAAGGTCGTCGGGCCGTCTCCTGGACCTACCTGCCGGATGTCCGGGAGGCGGCCCGACGACTCCGCCGCACCGGCCAGAACCTCGGGCGGGACCGCAACCACGATCGCGCCCACGCCCTCGCACCCCCGGAACGCCTCCAGCGACCACTCGATCATCGGCCTCCCCGCCAACGGCACAAAGGCCTTCGGGCCACCGGCTCCGAGTCGCTCTCCGGATCCGGCGGCCGCGATGACTGCGGTGACTGCCACCGCGGGGCTCACGCCGGAGCCCCGCGGCCGAGGCTGCTACGCCGTGGTGGCGAAGCGCGCCTCAAGCAGCTCGTCCAGGTATTCCTCCGCGCCGTCCTCGTCTTTGTCGAGCGCGTACATGAACTCCGAGGCGAGGATCTTCTTCGCCCGGGTGTACATCTGCTTCTCGCCGGTCGACAGACCCTTCTCCATCTCGCGGATCGCCAGGTTGCGGACGACCTCGGCAAGCTCGAAGACGTCACCGGTCTTGATCTTCTCGCGGTTGTACTTGAAGCGCCGGTTCCAGTTCTTCGGCATCTCCGACACTTCATCGGTGAGGACGTTTGTGACCTTCTTGATTTCTTCCTCGTCGATCACGCGCCGCAGGCCAGCCAGGCCGGCATTTTCGGTGGGCACCATCACCGTGAGTTCGTTGTGGATGATCTTGATCGTGAGGTACTCACGCTCGTTCCCCATCAGCTCACGGGTCTCTTTGGTCATGACCAGGCCCGCGCCGTGGTGCGGGTAGACGACCTTGTCACCCTCCTCGAAGTCACAGACGTAAACGACGTCCTCCTCGAAGACCTCTTCCACGGTCGCCTCATCTAGCTCGGAAATCGGTGGCTCCTTTCGTCATTTCGACGGCGTCTATCGCCGTCAACTCTGTAAGTACCGGTCGACCAGATCGACCTCTTGGAGCCGGCGCAGGCCCTCGCGGATGTCCTTGGCCCGGGTGGGACCGACTCCGTCGACGGCGGCGAGGTCGGCATCGGAGGTCGCCAGGACCTCCTCCAACCCGCCCAGCTCGTGGGTGATCTTCTGGACGACAAGCTTGGGGATCCTCGGCACGCGACCCAGCACCCGGTAGCCGCGGGGCGAGACCGGGAAGTCGAGCGTGTTGAGCTTGCGGTCGTAGCCGAGCAGCTCGGCGAGGCGACCGAAGTCGAGCACGTCCTGGTGCGGCATCCGGCTCAGCGCATGCAGGACCGCGGTCAGGTTTCCCTCGGAGTCTTCGACGCTGTAGTCGCGGATCAGCGCCGTCTTGTCGGCGGCGACGCCGACCATCGTCTCCTCCAGCTGCATCTCGATCAGCCGGCCCTCGGTCCCGAGCTCGACGATGTAGCGCTCGACCTCGACCGCCATCCGGGTCACCAGCTCCGCCCGCTGGAGGACGGCGAGGGCGTCGTGGAGGACGCCACCGCCCTCGAACTCGAGCACAGTCAAACGAGCCGAGACCTGGTCGAGGCGCTCGCGGTACTTCTCCAGCGTCGCCAGCCCCTGGTTGGCTTTCGCCAGCACCGCGGGGATGTCCTGAAGGATGTACTTCGCGCCCTCGACGTAGAGCGAGACGACGTCGCGGCGTTGGGAGATCGCGATCACCAGCGCCGTCGTCTGTTTGGAGACGCGCTCGGCGGTGCGATGGCGGGTGCCGGTCTCCGAGGAGAGGATCGTCGGGTCCGGCATCAGCTGCACGTTGGCCCAGGCAATCTTCGTCGCCTCGGCGTTGAGGACGATGGCGCCGTCCATCTTCGCCACTTGGTAGAGCATCGCCGGCGTGTAGTCGATGTCGAGCTTGATGCCGCCGGAGAGCAGGTGGGAGATGTCATCGAGGTCGCCGACGACGATCAGGCCGCCCGTCCGCGAGTGGACGATGTTGTCGATTCCCTCGCGCAGAGCGCCACCGGGCGCGACGACGTCGAGGGCTCTCAGTAGGCGGGGATCTTGGCGTTCAGATAGCTCGTGAAGCTCATCCCCGGACAGTGAAGGCATCAAGTAAGAGGATGGCAAAAAGCGCTCTGGAATGCGGCCTGCCCATACCCGAGTGGACAGGTCGGCTTAGCTTTTGTCAAGCGGGGTGGACCAGACACGCTCTGCAGGCGTGTCAGAGGTGAAAACGGCGGTGGTGCTGATGGTGGCGCAACTGCTCGGGCGGTGGGTCTCCCGCCACCGCGGGATCGGGGCCGGCCGGCGGTGCAGGGTCGCGGACGAAGGTCCAGGTCAGCACCGCGCCGACCGCGCAGAGGGCGACGACAACCCAGGTCGAGCCGGCGACCGCGTCGGCAAACCCGCTGCCGTCGCCGAGCAGGGCGTGGAAGACCGCTCCGCTCGCGGCCAAGGCGACGGCGCCGGCGACGAGCCTGTTCATCGCCAACACCCCGGCGGCGATCCCCACCTTCTCGGCCGGCATCGCCGCCATCGCCGCGGTCGACATTGGCGCGTAGACGAAGCCGAGCGCGATCCCGAATAGGAGATAGCCGGCGAGCAGCGTCCCGTAGGGGCTGGAGGAGTCGATCTGGGTTAAGACCAGCATGCCGAGGGTCCCGAGCACCATCCCGGCGCTCATCAGCCGGCGCGCCCCGAAGCGCCCGATCAGGCGCCCGGAGAAGGGTGAGATGAAGATCATCGGCACCGTAATCGGCAGGATCAGGAGGCCGCTCTCGACGGCCGAGTGCCCGCGCGCGTCCTGCAGGTACTGCGGCTGGAAGAACATCACCGCCCAGTAGGTGCCGACCAGGGCGAAGGCGGCGGCGGTGGCGCCGAAGTAGGGCCCGTTGCGAAACAGCGAGAGCTCGACCAGCGGCTCGCGGACCCGGCGCTCGACGAAGGTGAAGGCGACCAGGGCCAGCGCCCCGAAGATGCCGACGGCGAGCGCCAGCCCCGCCCCCCAGGCGTCGGCCTCGACCAGCGCCAGGACGACGGCGAAGAGCCCGACGCTGAGCAGCCCAAGCCCGCTCCAGTCGATCGTCGTGCCCGAACCCGGGTCGGTCGACTCCGGCGCCGCCAGCGCCATGATCGCGAAGCCGATCACGGCGATCGGCAGGTTGACCCAGAAGATCAGGCGCCAGTCGAGTTCAATTAGCGCCCCGCCCGCCAACGGACCGATCGCCAGCGCGACCGCCGAAACCGCGGCCCAGATCCCAAGTGCGCTGGCCTGCTCGGAGCGTTTCGGGAAGACGTTGCAGATCAGCGCCAGCGAGAGCGTCAGCATCGGCGCCGCGCCGATGCCCTGGACGACGCGACCGGCGATCAACATCTCCGGACTCGCTGCCGTGGCCGAGACCACCGAGCCGATGGCGAAGAAGACGATGCCGACCAGGAACGCGCGCTTGCGCCCGAACATGTCGCCGAGCCGGCCGGCGCTGATGACGAGGATTGCGATCGTCAGCAGGTAGCCGTTCATCATCCACTGCAGCGCCTCAGAGGTCGCGCCGAGCTCGTGATGGATCACCGGCAGCGCCAGGGCGACGACCGTCGAGTCCAGCATCAGCAGGAAGAGCCCGGCGCAGGCGCCGGCGAGGGTCCACCATTGGCGGTTCACGGGCGGGAGGGTATGAGGGACGGGGGTCGGTGCGGGGAGGGACGTCGGTACCCCCTCTGAAAACCCGCTCGCTGCGCTCGCTTTTGAGTGTTTTCAGAGGGGGTACCGACGTCCCTCCCAACGCCACGCTTTCCCGTCCTTCGTAAGCTCCCGCAGAGCATCAACGGCGAACTCGTCTGCGGGCAGCTTGCGAAGCTGCGGGCCTCTTCCCTTTCGCGAGCTTCGTACCTCGGGCCGTCCCGGGACTCCGTGTTGTTGGAGGGCTGTCGGTGCTCCTCTCCGGGAATGTCCGCGAAGCGGCGGAAATGCAATCCGGTTATCGCCCGCCATAGGCGGGCAGCATCATCGGGAGCCGTCCCCGCAGGGGACGCGACTCAATTCCCGGAGAGGAGCACCGACAGCCCTCCCACGCGACGCCCAGTCCCGGAAGCAGTCAGTGGGTCGCGACGAGGTCGCGCGCGGGGTCGATGCCCCAACGGTCGCCGACCACAGTCAACTCCTCGGTGACGCTCCACCGATCCGGCTGCTCCTCGCCTTCGTGAGCCGGGCTGGCTCCCTTCAGCGCCATACAGCCGGTGTTGTCGCCGATCGCGCGGAGCTCGGCGACGTCCTCCTCGCCGAGCGGGTTCTCGGCCGCGAGTGCCGCCAGCTCGGCGCGCTTGTCCTCGATCGGGCGCGCGTCCGGGGTCGCCTCCTGGATCAGGGTCGGGGCGACGCACTCGACCGGGCCGTGGGCGAGGTTCCAGTGGCAGGCCAAGTGCATCGGGGTGAGCCCGAGGCGCTCGCGGACCGGCGCCGTCCGCTCCAGCTTCTCCAGCCCGGCCTCGATCCAGCCCGCTGGGCGAAAGGAGCGGTGGTCGGTCCGTCCCAACTCCATTCCGGCCTGCATGTCACCCCAGAAGATGCCGCCGTAGTCGACGACCCGGGTCAGGAGCTTGACGTCGTGGCGGGCGGCGGCGTCGAGGCAGAGCTCGCCGGGCCAGGGCTCGAACGGGTTGAGGATGATCATCGCCCAGTCGATTCGCTCGCCGAAGCGCTCGAGGCAGTCGATCAGGTCGAGGGTGAAGCCGTTGGCGGGGCCCGGGGCGACGCCGATCTGGCCGGCGATTCCCTGCTCCCGCAGCGCCTCCATCCCGTCCCAGACGGCCTCGCTCGTGTAGCCGGTGCGGTCGGGGTTGTGGAGCAGGAGGAGGTCGAACCGCTCGGCCCCGATCCGCTCCAGGCTCTTCTCGGTCGCATCGCGCAGGTAATCCCCATACTCGGCGGGCCCGCGAAGGCTTGGATCGGTGAAACGCGGGAATCCTTTCGGTCCGTTGCGCTCGCCCTCGTAGAAGTCGTGACCAACCGCGCCGACCAGGCTGTAGCTCTCGCGGGGGACGCCATCCAGCGCCCGGCCCAGCACCCTGTCGGCCTCGCCCTGGCCGTAAGCGTCGGCGCTGAGGACGGTGTCGATGCCGCTGCCAGGGCGCAGCAACGTGACCAGGCGTTCCTCGTCGATCGCCTCGCCGAAGTGGAGGAAGCGGCCGCCGCTCCAGGTGCCGATCGCGCTGCGGCCTGGTTCTCTCAAGGACGGCCTCGAAGGTGCCGGCTCAGGAGCCGGCGTCGTCGTGCGGCGCTTCGCCGCCCTCGTCGGAGCCGCCCTCGTCGCCGTCGCCTTGCTTGGCACCGACGCCGACCTTCTCGGGCTCCGGCTTCTGCTTCGGCTTCGGCAGCGGCTTCTTCGGGGCGATGATCTCCAGCTTCAGCGGCTTGTCTTCCTCGTCGCCGGAGGCGTCGCGCGAAACCATCACCGTCGAGCCGGGAACCATCGTTCCCTGGCGCAGGACTTCGTCGGCGAGCGGGTCCTCGATGTAGCGCTGGATTGCCCGGCGCAGCGGACGGGCGCCCATCGACGGGTCCCACCCCTTGTCGACGAGGAGGTCCTTCGCCTCGTCGGTCAGCTCCAGCTGCAGTTCGTGCTCGGCGACCTGGACGCGGACGCGCGCGATCATCAGGTCGATGATCACCTTGACCTCGTCCTTGGAGAGCTTGTGGAAGACGATGATCTCGTCGATCCGGTTGAGGAACTCGGGCCGGAAGACTTTTTTCAGGTCGCCCATGATCCGGTTCTTCATGTCGTCGTAGGACATGCCGGTCTCGTCGGAGACGGTGAACCCGATTGAAGTGTTCTTCGAGATCTCCGAGGCGCCGATGTTCGAGGTCATGATCACGATCGCGTTGCGGAAGTCGACCGTGCGGCCCTGGGCGTCGGTCAGGCGCCCGTCCTCGAGGATCTGCAGAAGGATGTTGAAGACGTCCGGGTGCGCCTTCTCGATCTCGTCGAGCAGTAGCACCGAGTAGGGCTTGCGGCGCACGGCCTCGGTCAGCTGACCGCCCTCGTCGTAGCCGATGTAGCCCGGAGGCGAGCCGACCAGGCGGCTGACCGCGTGCTTCTCCATGTACTCGGACATGTCGATCCGGATCATCGCCTCCTCGTCGCCGAAGAGGAAGTCGGCGAGGGTGCGGGCGAGCTCGGTCTTGCCGACCCCGGAGGGGCCGAGGAAGATGAACGAGCCAGCCGGCCGCTTCGGGTCCTTGATCCCAGCGCGGGAGCGGCGAATCGCTTTCGAGACGGCGGTGATCGCGACCTCCTGGCCGATCACGCGCTTGTGGAGTTCCTCCTCCATCCGGATCAGCTTTTTGGTCTCGGCCTCGGTCAGTTTGAAGACGGGGATGCCGGTCCACATCGAGACGATGTCGGCGATCTCCTCCTCGCCGACGACCGGGCGCTCACCGTTCTCGCCCTCGGCCCACTCGTCTTCGAGCTGGCGCTTTTTCGTCGTCAGTTGCCGCTCCTGATCGCGCAGGTTGGCGGCTTTTTCAAACTCCTGGGCCTCGATCGCGGCCTCCTTGTCGCGCCGAGTCGTCTCGATTTCCTCCTCGAGGTCGCGGTAGACCGGCGGCGTGCTCATGCTCTTGATCCGCATCCGCGAGCCAGCCTCGTCGATCAGGTCGATCGCCTTATCGGGCAGGAAGCGGTCAGAGATGTAGCGGTCGGCGAGCTCGGCAGCAGCGGCCAGGGCTTCGTCGTTGATCGTCACCCGGTGGTGCTGTTCGTAGCGCTCGCGCAGCCCCTCGAGGATCCGCACCGTGTCCTCGGGCGAGGGCTGGTCGACCCTGATCTGGGCGAAGCGGCGCTCCAGCGCCGAGTCGCGCTCGAGGTACTTGCGGTACTCGTCGAGCGTGGTAGCGCCGATCGTCTGCAGCTCGCCGCGGGCCAGGGCCGGCTTCAGGATCGAGGCCGCGTCGATCGCGCCCTCGGCGGCGCCGGCGCCGACCAGGTTGTGAAGCTCGTCGATGAAGAGAATGATGTCGCCGCGCTGGGTGATCTCTTTCATCACCTTCTTCAGGCGCTCCTCGAACTCGCCGCGGTACTTCGAGCCGGCGACGAGGGCAGCCAAGTCGAGCGTGTAGATCTGCTTGTTCTTGAGCAGCTCCGGGACCTCGCCTTTGTTGATGCGGGCGGCCAGCCCCTCGACCACGGCGGTCTTGCCGACGCCGGGCTCGCCCAGCAGCACCGGGTTGTTCTTGGTGCGGCGGGAGAGGATCTGCATGATCCGCTCGATCTCGGTCTCGCGACCGATCACCGGGTCGAGCTTGCCCTCCTCGGCGAGGCGGGTGAGGTTGCGCCCGAACTGGTCGAGCAGTTTCGAAGACTTTTTGCCCTCGCCCTGGCCGCCACCGCCGCCAGAGCCCTGGCGACGACCGCCGGGACCGGAGAGCATCCGGATCACCTCGTTGCGGATCTTGTCTGAGTCGGCGTCGAAGTCGAGCAGGATGCGGGCGGCGACGCCCTCGTTCTCACGGACGAGGCCGAGCAGGATGTGCTCGGTGCCGATGTAGTTGTGGCCGAGCGAGAGTGCCTCGCGCAGCGCCAACTCCAAGACCTTCTTGGCGCGCGGCGTAAACGGGATCTGGCCGGAGGTGACCTCCTCGCCAGAGCCGACGATCCGGACCACCTGCGAGCGGACCCGTTCGACGGTGATGTCGAGGGACTCGAGGACGCGGGCAGCAAGACCCTCCTCCTCGCGCAGCAGGCCAAGAAGGATGTGCTCGGTACCGATGTAGTTGTGCTTGAGCGTGCGGGCCTCCTCCTGCGCTAGGACGACGACCTGACGAGCCCGCTCGGTGAATCGCTCGAACAAATGAATCCTTTTCTGGTTGAACTCGGGTGGCCCGAGTTGCTACCGGTGGCACCCAATCGATATCGGAAGGCGCCTATGTATCCCTTAACTCTACCGAGACCGGCAGGCCGGCTTGTGACCCGGTCTGTGCGGTAAGAGCGGGCTTTCGGTGCACAGCCGTGGCTTTTCCGGGACAAATCGCCCAATAGCGCCCGATCGGACGGCCGGATCAGGTCTTCATCGCCGGGAACAGCAGGACCTCGCGCAGGCTCGATGCCCCGGTCAGCATCATCACCAGGCGGTCGATGCCGAGGCCGACGCCGCCGGTCGGGGGCATCCCCTGTTCGAGCGCTTCGACGAACGACTCGTCGAACGGCTGGGCCTCCTCGTCGCCGCGGGCGATCTCGGCCGCCTGTTGCTCAAACCGCCGCCTCTGCTCATCTGGGTCGTTGAGCTCGCTGAAGGAGTTGGCGATCTCGACGCCGCCGACGAACGCCTCCCAGCGCTCGACCAGGCCGGGCTCGGTGCGGTGCGCCTTCGCGAACGGCGAGAGCTCGACCGGGTAGTCGAAGATGAAGGTCGGCTGGATCAGGCCCGGCTCGACCTCGCGCGAAAGTAGTCCGTCGACCAGCTTCCCCCAGCCCTCCTTCGGGTCGGGCTCGGTGCCCATCGCCCGCGCCAACGCCTCGCGTGTCGGGTGCTCGGCAATATCGATCCCGGCCCGCTCGAGGATCGCCTCGCGCAACGTGATCCGCCGCCAGGGCGGCGCGAAGTCGATCTCGACCCCGTCGCGCTCGACCTTCGTCGTGCCCAGCACCCGCTCCGCCACCTCGGCGACCAGCCGCTCGAGGTCATGGGCGGTCTTCTCGTAATCGGCGTAGGCCTCGTACCACTCGAGCATCGTGAACTCGGGGTTGTGCTTGTGCGAGACGCCCTCGTTGCGGAAGTCCTTGCCGAGCTCGTAGACGCGGTCGATGCCGCCGACGACGAGCCGCTTGAGATAGAGCTCGGTCGCGATCCGCAGGTAGAGGTCGCGGCCGAGCGCGTTGTGGTGGGTGGTGAAGGGGCGCGCCAGGGCACCGCCGTAGAGCGGCTGCAGGACCGGCGTCTCGACCTCGACGTAGCCGTGCTCGTCGAGCCAGCGACGGATCTCACTGATCGCGGCGGCCCGGATCCTGAAGACGCGGCGGCTGTCCTCGTTGGCGATCAGGTCAAGCTCGCGGCGGCGGAAGCGGGTCTCGACGTCGCCGAGGCCGTGGAACTTGTCGGGCGGCGGCCGCAGGCTCTTGGCCAGCAGGCGCCAGCGGTCGATCGTCAGCGAGAGCTCGCCGCCGCGGCGGGTCGCCATCGCCGTCCCCTCGGCGCCGACGATGTCGCCGAGGTCGAGGTCGACCAGCAGCGCGTAGGCCTCCTCGCCAAGCAGGTCCTCCCGCGCGTGCAACTGGATCTGACCGCTGCCGTCGCGGAGGTCGAGGAAGCAGGCCTTGCCGTGCCCGCGGCGGGCGACGATGCGGCCGGCGACGCGGTGGCGGGACTCGGTCTCGATCCCGGGTGCCAGCCCCTGGTGGGCCGCCCGCACCTCCGCGACGTCCTCACGCTGGGAGAACTCATGCGGGAACGGCTCGACCCCAGCGTCGCGGATCCGCTCCAGCTTCTCGCGCCGGTCGCGGAGTACGTCGGAAAGACCCTCACCTGGCTCGTCGCTCATCGCGGCGCGAGCCTACAGACCGTCAGGCTTTCTCGATCTTGGTGATTTTGAGTTTTTTCTTCGGCCCGCGCGGGACCTCGACGGAGACCACGTCGTTGCGCTTCTTGCCGAGCAGGGCCTTGCCGATCGGCGACTCATTCGAGAGCTTGTGTTCGAGCGGGTTAGCCTCGGTCGAACCGACGATCTGAAATTTCTGCGAGTCGCCGGATTTCTGATCTTTGACGTGGACGACCGAGCCGAAGCCGACCTCGTCGGTAGCGATCGCCTTCTCGTCGATCACGGTCGCGCGCCGCAGTCGCTCTTCGAGCTGCGCGATCCGGTTCTCGAGCAAAGCCTGTTCGTTCTTGGCGTCGTCGTATTCGGCGTTCTCAGAGATGTCGCCGAATTCGCGCGCTTCCTTGATCCGCGCCGCGACCTCGCGGCGTTTCGTCGTCGAGAGCTCCTCGATCTCCTCTTTGAGTTTCTCGAGACCCTCTGGGGTCACAACCGCCTGACGACTCACCTTGCACTACCTCGCTTTTATTGCGTTGCGAGAGCCAAATACAGCCCCCTGACCGAAAAAAACGCCCCGGTGCAGCCACCGACTGGCGACACACCCGGGCACGGAGTCGCGGGATTATAGCGAGGCGCCGGGGCGGGCCCAACCGGCCCAAATTCGAGTGCTCATGCGACGGCTGCGGGCTCTGCCAGGGCGGCAATCAGCTGCCGGGCACGGCCCAGGTCGGCAGTGCGCTGGAGCTCGTCGATCACCTCGGGAGGCGCCTCCAACCGCTCGGTGTACCAGGGGTAGAACTTGCGCAGGTAGCGCTCGGCGCGCTCGGCTCCGAGATGCTGCTCGGCGCAGTCGACCACCCACAGCAACTCGGCGCCGACCTCCTCGCGCGAAGGCGGCTCGACCCGGACCCCGGTTAGTTCCTCGAACAGCCACGGATTGCCGAGCGAGCCACGAGCGATCATCACCGCCGCGGACCCCGACTCCTCGTAGGCGCGGCGGGCAGCGGTGGCGTCGCTGAGGCCACCGGAGACGATCACCGGGATCTCGATCCGTTCCGCCAGCTCCCGCGTCAGCGCGTAGTCGGGGGCACCCCTGTGGCCTTTGGTCGCCGCTCGCGGGTGGAACCCGATCGCCGCAACCCCGGCCTCCTCCGCCAGCCGCACCGCGAGGTCGAAGCCGGAGCGATCGCCGGCCTCGATCCCCGAGCGCAGCTTCACCGTCACCGGCAAGCCGCTGCCCTCGGCGGCGGCGCGGGCGAGCGCCAAGGCAAGCTCGGGGTCGCGCAGAAGCTGCGCACCGGCGCCGGTGCGGCGCACCTTCGGCACCGGGCAGCCCATGTTGATGTCGATCAGGTCGGCGCCGGCCGCGGCGGCGATCTCGGCCCCGGAGCGCATCACCTCGGCGTCGTGGCCGAACAGCTGGATCGAGACCGGGTGCTCGTCAGGGTGGATCCGCAGCAGGTCGCGCAGGGTGCGCTCGTTGCGGTAGTGGAGGGCGAAGCTGGAGACCATCTCCGAGACCGCAAGCCCCGCCCCGTGCCGTTTGGCCTGCAGCCGCACAAACCAGTTGCCGATCCCGGCCAGCGGCGCCAGCAGGACCCGGTTGGAGATCCTGATACCCCCGATCTCGAACGGGTCGGTCAATGCCGGCCGGGCAGCTCCGTTGTCACTGGTTGCGCTCATGGATAAGCCGCAGTCCCTTCAAGGTCAGCAGATCGTCGACCTCCTGGATCGTCTCGGTGAAGGGAACCACGGTCCCGGCGTAGCCGCCGGTGGCGAGCAGCCGCGGGTTCGGCAGTTCCTCTTCGATGCGGCGGACGATGCCGTCGATCAGGCCGGCGAAGCCGAAGATGAAGCCGGAGTTGATCGCCGCCCGGGTCGAGCGGCCGATCGCTTCCTGCGGCTCTTCGAGATCGATCCGGGAGATTCGCGCTGCGCGTTCGATCAAGGCGCTGAGCGACGGTGCGAGGCCGGGACCGATCGCGCCGCCGAGATACTCGCCGTCGGCGGAGACGGCGTCGATGTTGATGCCGGTGCCGAAGTCGACCGAAACACAGGCCTCGCCGAAGCGGTCGTAAGCGGCGATCGCGTTGACGAGGCGGTCGGCGCCGACCTCGAGCGGGTTTTCGATCCGGATCGGCATCCCGGTCTTGACTCCGGGGCCAACCGTCAGGCAGTCGGCTTCGAGGTAGCGCTCGGTGAGGCGCTCGTACTGAGTCCCGAGCGGCGGCACGACCGAGGAGACGCAGACCGAGTCGACGGTTTCGAAAGCGACGCCGCTGAGGTTCATCAGCCCGGCGATCCGCTCCGCCAACTCATCGCCGGTTGCCCCCGAGCGGGTCTGGAAGCGCCAGTGCTCGACCAGCTCCTCGCCTTCGAAGGCGCCGAGGTGGGTCTGGGTGTTGCCGATGTCGGCGACGAGCAGCATCTGTGAATAGGATCATGACGTGAGCGCTCGCCTCTACGTAATCCCGGCCTCCCACCCGAGCATCGCCGTACAGCTGATGCTCGAGCGCAAGGGCATCGCCTACAAGCGCACCGACCTGCTGCCTGTGATCTCCAAGGGCGCGCTCCGCGGACTCGGCTTCCCGGGCAAGACGGTGCCGGCGTTGAAGATCGACGGCAGCAAGGTGCAGGGGTCGCGGCAGATCGCCCGCGAGCTCGACCGGCTGCGCCCGGAGCCGCCGCTATTCCCCGCCGACCCGGAGCTGCGGACGGCTGTTGAAGAGGCTGAGCGCTGCGGAGACGAGGAGCTCCAGCATCCCATCCGTCAGATCCTTTGGTGGTCGATCAAGCGCGACAAGACGCCGCTGCGCAGCTACTCGGAAGGGGCGAAGCTGGGCCTGCCGATCGGCCTGGCAATGAAGACGGCGGGGCCGATTGTCGCTCTCTCGGCCCGCTTCAACGAAGCCAGCGACGAGAACGCGCGCGCCGCGATCGTCGCCCTACCGGCCCTGCTCGACCGGGTCGACGCCTGGATCGCCGCCGGCGTCCTCAACGGCACCGACCTCAACGCCGCCGACTTCCAGATCGCCCCCAGCATCGGCCTGGCGATGACCCTCGACGACCTGCGTCCGGCAATCGAGAACCGTCCCGCCGGGGCACTGGCCAAACGCGTGGTCCCGGACTACCCGGGCCACACGCCGCCGATCCTGCCGGCCGAGTGGCTGGCGCCGCTTTCGGCCCCCGCCGCCGCCTAGCTTCTAGAGTCGGCCGCCGCGTTCGACCCGCTGCTCTTCTTCGGGCAGGGCCGCGAGGGCGTCGGCGAGACGGGTGCCGTCTGGAAGCGTCAGCTCGGGGTCAAGCTCGAGCAGCGGTGAGAGCACGAAGCGGCGGCTCAGCACCTGCGGATGGGGCAGCGTCAACCGCTCGGTCTTCAGCTCGAGGTCGCCCAGCAGCAAGAGGTCAACGTCGAGCGGGCGGGGACTGTGGCGGGGCAGGTCGAAGGCACGCCCGCGCTCGGCCTCGACCGCCTTGCAAGCGTCGAGCAGCTGCTCGGGCCCGAGCGCGGTATCGATCCGGATCGCGGCGTTGAGGAAGTCCGGCTGGTCGAGGATCTCCCCTACCGGCTCGGTCACGTAGGTGGAGGAGACGGCCTCGACCGCGACGCCGCGGGCCGGCAGCATCTCGACCGCCGCCCGCAGATGGGCGGAGGAGTCACCGACGTTGGAGCCGAGCCCGAGGTAGCCGGAGGGCACCCGGCTAGCCCTCGGTCGCCTCGGGGTCCTCTTCGCCGGCGCGCTCCTGGGTGACCTCGACCGCGATCTCCTGGATCGCCAGGGGAAGAGGCGGCTCCGGCTTCGCCGCCCGCACCCGCACCGATTCGCAGCCATAGCGCTCCATCAGCCGCTCACCGATCACCTGTGCCAGCCGCTCGAGGGTGCGATAGCTGCGCTCGGTCGCGCAGAAGGCGACGATGTCGCAGACCTGCGCGTAGTCGACCGTGTCCTCCAGACGGTCGGTCAAGACCGCGTCGCAGTCGGGAACGTCGAAGGAGATGTCGAACTCGAGCCGCTGGCCAACCTCCTGCTCAGCCTCGGAGACACCGTGGTGGGTATAGATCGAGAGCCCGCGGAGCTCGATCTCGGCGCTCGAATCGACGCCGGTGTGGCCGTCTGGGTTCATCCGGGAAAACCTACCCGAGTACGGCCGCGGCGACGGCAAGTGCCTGCGCCACCTCGGCAACGTCGTGGACACGGAGGACATCGACGCCCTCGGCGGCTGCCAGCACCGAGGTTGCGACGGTGCCGCCGAGGCGCTCGCCGCTGCCGGCACCTTCGGCGCGGCCGAGAAAGGCCTTGCGCGAGGTGCCGAGGACCAGGGGCCGGCCCAGCTCCCGCAGCTCCGGCAGCCGTCGCAGCAGCTCGTGGTTGTGCTCGGCTGTCTTGCCGAAGCCGATCCCGGGGTCGAGCCAGACCCGCTCCTCGGCGATGCCGGCGGCAAGCGCGACTTCAAGCCGGGCGGCGAGGAAGGCCTTGACCTCGCCGACGACGTCGTCGTAGCGCGGGTTCTCCTGCATCGTCGCCGGGTAGCCGGCCATGTGCATCAGGACCACCGTCGCTCCGCGGTCGGCGCAGAGGCCCGCCATCTCGGGATCGCCACGAAAAGCGGTGACATCGTTGACGATTGCGGCGCCGGCGTCGAGCGCCGCCTCGGCGACCGCGCGCTTCGAAGTGTCGATCGAGATCTGGTGGCCCCCTGCCGCCAAGCCCTCGACCACCGGTACGACCCGACGCAGCTCCTCGGCCACCCCGACCGGCTCCGCCCCCGGCCGCGTCGACTCACCGCCGACATCGACGATCGCGGCGCCGGCCGCCACTAGCTCCTCGCCATGCCCGATCGCCCGGGTCGGCTCGAGATAGAGGCCACCGTCGGAGAACGAGTCGGGGGTGACGTTCACCACCCCCATCAGCTTGACTGCAGAAAGTGCCGTCAGCTGGCGTCGCCGCCCGCGAAACCGGGCCGCGGACGGGGGTTGGGGCGAGCGCCCTCACGCTGGGCGCGTTCGGGCTCGGGCGCCGGCTCGGCTGGTGGCGTCGGCTCCTCGTCGTCGTGGAAGACCTCATCCCCGGACTTGCCTTCGAGCAGGGCGACGAACTGCTCGGCGTCGATCGTCTCGCGCTCGAGCAGCAGCTTCGAGACCCGCTCGAGGTCGTCGCGGCGCTCGTTGAGCATGCTCTTCGCAGTCTGGTGGGCGCTCTCGACGATGCGGCGGATCTCGTCGTCGATCTCGCGGGCGATCTCGTCGGAGTAGTCGGGTTCGGTGCTGAATTCGCGACCGAGGAAAGGCTGACCGCGATCGTGGCCGAAGACGCGTGGGCCGAGGCGCTCGGACATCCCAAAGCGCATCACCATCTGCTTCGCGGTCTCGGTCACCTTTTCAAGGTCGTTGGAGGCGCCGGTGGTGATCTCGCTGAAGACGATCTCCTCGGCGGCGCGGCCACCGAGCGTCATCGCCATCGTGTCGGTCAGCTCGGCGCGGGTGGTGAGGAACTTATCCTCCGTCGGCAGGCTGATCGTGTAGCCGAGTGCCTGGCCGCGGCTGATGATCGAGATCTTGTGGACCGGGTCGGTGTTCTCCAGCAGCTGGCCGACGATCGCGTGCCCGACCTCGTGGTAGGCCGTGATCAGCCGCTCCTTCTCGCTCATCACCCGGGTCTTCTTCTCGGGGCCGGCGATCACGCGCATGATGCCCTCCTCGAGCTCCTTCATCGAGATCTCGCGGCTGCCGGTGCGGGCGGTCAGCAGCGCCGCCTCGTTGATCAAGTTGGCGAGGTCGGCGCCGGTGAAGCCGGGGGTCTGGCCAGCGAGCGTGTCGAGGTCTATTTCACGGGCCAGCGGCTTGCCACGGGTGTGGACCTCGAGAATGTGCTTGCGGCCTTTGCGATCGGGACGGTCGACGACGACTTGGCGGTCGAAGCGGCCGGGCCGCAGCAGCGCCGGGTCGAGGATGTCGGGGCGGTTGGTGGCCGCGATCAAGATGATGTTGTCCTTCATCTCGAAGCCGTCCATCTCGACCAGGAGTTGGTTCAAGGTCTGCTCGCGCTCGTCGTGACCGCCGCCCATCCCGGCGCCGCGATGGCGGCCGACGGCGTCGATCTCGTCCATGAAGATGATGCAGGGCGAGTTCTGTTTGGCCTGCTCGAAGAGGTCGCGGACGCGGCTGGCGCCAACGCCGACGAACATCTCGACGAAGTCCGAGCCGGAGATCGAGAAGAAGGGAACGCCGGCCTCACCGGCGACGGCGCGGGCGAGCAGCGTCTTGCCGGTTCCGGGCGGGCCGTAGAGGAGGACCCCCTTCGGGATCCGAGCCCCGAGCGCCTGGAACTTCTTCGGGTTCTCGAGGAATTCCTTGATCTCCTCGAGCTCCTGAACCGCCTCGTCAACGCCGGCGACGTCACGGAAGGTGATTTTCGGGGCGTCGACCGACATCCGCTTGGCTTTCGATTTGCCGAAGTTCATGACTCGGCTGCCGCCGCCTTGCATCTGGTTCATGAGGAAGATCCAGAAGCCGAAGAAGAGGACGAAGGGAAGGATGTAGGTCAACAGCGAGAGGATGCTCGAGCCGCCGGTGCCGTGGACCTTGGTTTCGACGTTGTTCTGTTCGAGCAGGTTGATCAGCGCCTGTTCGCCGTCGGGCGGGTATCCAGTCGAGAAGGTTTCGTCGTTGGTCCGCTTGACGTCGAGCGTCGAGTCCTTGACGTTGACGTTGACTTCGGCGATTTTGCCTTCGGCGATGAGGCCGGTGTCCTGTTTGATCAGCGCGTTGTACGGCGGCGCCTTGGAGCCGGGATCGCTGCTGATCCAGCGCTGGGCGACGAACGCCAGGATGACGACCAGCAGGATCGGAAATGCCGCGCTTTTGAAAAACCGCCTCAAGGGAATAAATCAGCGTACCAGGGCGGTTTCGCTGTCTTAGTCGGCCAGCGCGGCGACGTAATCGAGATTGCGATGTTGCTGGGCATGGTCAAGTCCGTAGCCAATCGCGAAGCGGTTGGCGATCTCGAAGCCGACGTACTTGGGCGAGAGATCGACCCGCAGCCGCTCCGGCTTGGTCAGCAGCGAGCAGACCTCGAGCGAGGCCGGGTTCCGAGCCTTGAGGTTCCGCATCAGGTAGTGCAAGGTGAGGCCGGAGTCGATGATGTCCTCGACGATCAGCACGTGGCGGCCTTCGATCGGCGCGTCGAGGTCCTTGAGGATGCGGACGACGCCGGAGGAGTCGGTCTGCGAGCCGTAGCTAGAAACAGCCATGAAGTCGATCTCGCAAGGGACGTCGATGTTCCGCATCAGGTCGGCGAGGAAGAGGACGGCGCCCTTGAGGACGCCGACCATGAACAGGTCACGCCCCTCGTAGTCGCGGCTGACCTCGCGCCCGAGCTCCGCGACGCGGCGCTGCAGGTCCTCTTTGGAG
Source organism: Solirubrobacterales bacterium (assembly GCA_035472275.1). Classification (GTDB taxonomy): domain Bacteria; phylum Actinomycetota; class Thermoleophilia; order Solirubrobacterales; family 70-9; genus VAYN01. The sequence goes on along the minus strand of DATIPH010000022.1, from coordinate 76,433 downwards.
ACGAGGATCTCCCCAATCGCCGGGTCGGTCACTGGCCGCAGTCTAGATATATGGGGGCTCAGGGGCGCTCGGCACGAATGACGCCGTGCTCGAGGAGGGCGCGGACGCCGCCGCCGAGATCGAGCATTGCGCCGCCCTGGCGCAGCCCGGCGACCTGCTCGGCGTGGTTGCCGGCGCCGGGCACGGGTCGCCCGGCGGCGTCGTCGGCGAGCCGCTGGACGACGAGCCGTGCCAGCGCCGGCTGCAGTTCGCGGAGGCGGGCCTGCGTGATCGCGCCGCGCGGCGCCTCGCCGGAGCCGTCGAGCTCGGCGGCGACGAGTGCGTCGAGCACCTCCGCCTCATCGCGCAGCAGGCTCGCCGTGCGGAGGACGTTGGCGGCGGCGGCCGGGTGCACCCTGGCGAGCTCCGGCAGGAGGCCGGCGCGGATCCGGTTGCGGGCGTAGGTCGGCTCGGCGTTGGAGGGGTCCTCGCGCCAGCCCAAACCGTGACGTTCGCAGTAGGCGGTCGTCTCCTCACGGGTCGTGCCCAGCAGCGGCCGGGCCAGCTGGCCGTCGCGTGGCTTCATCCCCAGCAGCGCCCGCCGGCTGGGCGAGGAGGCGAGGCGATAGAGGATCGTCTCGACCTGGTCGTCGGCGGTGTGGCCGGTGACGATCGTCGCCTCCCGCGGGGCCGCCAGCCGCGCCGCGGCGGCGTAGCGGCTGTCCCGCGCCCAAGCCTGGAGATTGCCAGCACCCTCCGGGCGGACCGGGCGCTCGACCGTCAGCTCGGCGCCAAGCTGGGCGCAGAGCTCGACGCAGAAGCTCTCGTCCTCGCCCGCCCCCTCGCGCAGGCCGTAGTTGACGTGCAGCACCGCCATCTCCCCCGCCCCGCGGGCGCGGACGGCGAGGTCGAGCATGCAGACCGAGTCGCGCCCACCGGAGAGCATCACGACGAGCGCCGCCGGCGGCCCGATCAGGCCGCCGGCGAGAACGCGCTCGAGCAGAGGGTCGACGTCCACACCCGGAGTTTCCCGTGCATCCCGATCGCGTGGTTCCTTTGGTGCCACAGAGGCGACAAAGGAACCACGCGATTCAGGCGGCGGCGCGGACGACGAAGAGGTCGGTCGGGACCGGGAAGCCCTTGAGGCTGACCTGGCCAATCGGCTCGAAGCTGAGCCGATCGTTGCCGGCGATCGCCTCGATCACCTGGTCGGTGACCATCACCTCGCCGGCGAGGGCGCGGTTGACGACCCGGTGGGCGAGGTTGACCTGGCCCCCGAAGTAGTCGCCGTCCCGGTAGACGGCGGCGCCGCTGTGGATGCCGACCCGCGGCCGCGGGCGAGCCCTGAAGCGGTTCAGGAACCCAACCGCCCACTCGGTTAGCGAGGCGGCATCAGGCGAGACGACCATCACCTCGTCGCCGATCGTCTTCACGATCGTCGCCTCGCGCGGCAGCGAGGACTCGACCCCGTCGACGAAGCTCTCGACCACGTCGAGCGCCTCGATGTCCCCCTCCTCCTCGGTGTAGCGGGTGAAGCCGGTGAGGTCGATGAAGCAGAGGGTGACCAGGACCTGGCCGAGTTCCATTTCGGTGGTGTCGGCGTTGCCGGCTTCGGACTCCATGTGGCCGACCACGTCCTGCTCGATGTAATAGCGCAGGTAGCGGCTGTGGAGGTACTCCGTCAGCGGCGCTGCCAATGGCATCACGTCGGCCGCCAGGTCGCCCATCGCCTCCGCCATCTGCAGCTCTGGCACCCCGTCGCGGATCAGCGGTTCGTGCACGTAGAGGTGGAAGAGCCGGACCTCGGCGTCGGCGATGCGGCGGATCGACTGCACGTAGACGCGGACCAGTTGCAGGAAGGCGACCAGGGGGAAGCCCGCCGCCAGCACCCGGGCGCAGAGGCGAATCGCCACCGCGTCCTCGGCAGTGAGGTTGTGCTGGCGCGCGGTCGGCGTGCCGAGCATGACCAGGATCCGCTCGATCAGCTCTGGCTCCAACCCGGTTTCGCCGGCAATCATCGCCACCGTCACCTCGCCTTCGTCTTCGGCGAACAGCTCCTCGGCGAAGCCAAAGGCGAGCCGTCCCTCACGGCCCGCGCTTTTCAAGTCCTCGAGCGAGTAGCCGCGCTCGCGCATCCGCGCCACGACCCGCGCCTGGGCGGCGGCGGTGGCGGTCCAGCGACCGCGCCGGACCGGGACGACCTTCTCTTCAGCCCAGCGTTTGAGGGTCGAGACGGGAACGCCCGAGCGCCGCGAAGCCTCGCTCAGTGAGATGCGCTCGTCCACGGGAGCGAGGCTAGCCGCCCCCGTGGACGCGCAGGTATCTAGTTTGGAAGGTCCGACTCCTCGTGCAGCTGGAGGACCTCCTGGCCCCCCTCGCCGGTGCGGATGCGAATCGCTTCCTCCACCGGCAGCACGAAGATCTTGCCGTCGCCGACCTCGCCCGTGCGGGCGTGTTTGAGGATCGTCTCGACCACGACCCCCTTGTCTTTGTCATCGATGACGACCTCGAGCTTGATCTTCGGCCGCACGTTGACGGTCAGGGTCGAGCCGCGGTAGCGCTCGACGATCCCTTTCTGACGGCCCGAGCCCTTGGCCTCGATGATCGACAGGGACGGGAATCCCTTGTCGAGCAGCTCGGCCCTGATCGGCTCGAAAGCCTCGTGGCGGATGAACGCCTCGATCTTCTTCATGCTTCCAGCCCTCCTAGGACTCGGATGACATCGGGGTTACGGATGCCGTCGCCGGAGAGGCCGACGGTGGTGGTGCGCCGACCCCGAACGGGAGGCCGGTCGAGTACTCGGGCTGCGGGATGAACTGCTCCGGGTAGCCGTACATGCCGTGCTCGGAGATGTCGAGCCCGGCGTCCTCCTCCTCGGCGCTAACCCGGATCCCGATCGTCTTCTTCAGCAGGAAGAAGATCCCGAAGGAGACGCCAAACACGCAGACGAAGGCGACGCCGACACCAAGCGCCTGGGCGCCGAGCTGGTGGAAGGAGCCGCTGTACCAGAGGCCCGGATCCCCGACTTCGTTGAATTCCGCCAAGCGCGGCGAGGTGAAGATGCCGCACGAGAGCGTCCCCCAGATCCCGGCCAGGCCGTGGGCAGAGAGGGCACCAACCGGATCGTCGATCAACTTCTCGATCGCGATCACGCCGAGGACGACGATGACGCCGGCGATCGCGCCGATGATCGGCGCCGCCCAGTACTCGACGTAGCCGGAGGGGGCGGTGATCGCGACCAGGCCGGCGATCGCGCCGTTGCCGGCCATGCCGATGTCGATCGTCTTCGAGAGCAGCCACATCACCGCGACGGCCGCGATCACGCCGGCGGCGGCGGCGAGGTTGGTGACGACGACGACTTCGGCGAAGCGACCGCCCATCGCGCCCAGGGTCGAGCCCGGGTTGAACCCGAACCAGCCGAGCCAGAGAATGAGGACACCGAGCCCGACCAGCGGCATCGAGTGCCCCGGGATCGCCCGCGGCTTACCGTCCTTCGTGTACTTGCCGATCCGCGGGCCGAGCAGCAGCAGCGCCGCGAAGGCGCCGGTCGCGCCGATCAGGTGGACCACCGTCGAGCCGGCGAAGTCCTGCATGCCGACGTTGACCTGCAGCCAGCCGCCACCAAAGATCCAGTGGGAGAGGATCGGGTAGAGGACGGCGCTGAAGATGATCGCGTAGATGATGTAGGCGCTGAACTTGATCCGCTCCAGGGTGGCGCCCCAGACGATCGCCAGCGAGACCGCGCAGAACACGAACTGGAAGAACATGAACGCGGCCGGGCTGATCGAATACGTCGCGACGAAGGGGATGTCTTTGCCCGCTTCTTCGATCGATGAGCCGACGTTGAGGAAGAAGCCGTGGTCGCCGGCGATCTCACCGAGCCCGCCAAAGGCGAGCGCGAAGCCACAGGCCCAGTAACAAAGCGAGGCGATCGAGAAGTTCATCAGGATCTTCGCGACCCCCGCGCCGGCGTTCTTTGCCCGGGAGAAGCCGACCTCCAGCAGCAGGAAGCCGGCCTGCATGAACATCACCAAGCAGGCGGCGACGATCACCCACATTGCGTTGATGCTCGCTTCCGGAGTATCGAGGATCGGCGTGTCGGCGCCGAAGGCGGCCCCCGGTAGCACGAGCGAGGCGATCGCGGCCGCGGGTGCGGCGATCGTCAGCCTCTTCTTCATTCGGAATTCCTCCTTGCCCGCCGAGGACTGTCCCGGCGGTCGGGTTTGGACGATGGACATTGTTGAGACCAGTTGGACGGATCAGCGCGGGGAGACACGCCCCGCTTCGATCACCGTATGGAGCGGCCCCGAGAAGCTCTTTAGACGGCTGGAGAAAATCCGCTGCGGGCATTACTCCCATCGGGAGAAGCGCCGCTTAGCAGGGCCGAATGGCTAGGCTCGCGCCGATGCCGGCGCGCCTTCGCCCCACCGCTCCGTTCGGCGCCGACGCCGTTCTGGTCGGCGATCCCGGCCGGGCTTTGTTGCTGGCCCAGGAGCTGCTCGAGCAACCGAAGATGAGCAACCACGCACGCGGTCTCTGGGGCTACTCGGGACGGACGCTGGCCGGTGACGAGCTGAGCGTGCAGTCGACCGGGATGGGCGGGCCGAGCGCCGCGCTGGTCCTCGCCGACCTGGCCGAGCTCGGCGTGCGGCGGGCGGTTCGGGTCGGGACCTGCTCGGCCCTGCGGGCCGAGGTTGGCCTGGGCCAGCTGATCGTCGTCTCCGAGGCGGTTGGCTGGCCAGGGACCGGGCTGGGCGACGGCGTCGCCCGCCCCGATCCGAAGCTGACTGCTCGCCTGCTCGCCGCCCTCGGGAACGGGGCCAGCAGCGGGCCAGTGGCCAGCCTCGACACGCTCCCCGTCGGCGGCGAGCCCGAAAGACCGGCCGCAGTGGCTGACATGCAGACGGCGACGGTGCTGGGCCGCGGGCGCGAGCTGGGGGTGGAGCTGGCGGCGGTGCTGATCGTCGCCACGGCGACGAGCGGCGAGGAGCTGGAGGACGAGGCGGTGGCAGCGGCCGCGAAACGGGCGGGAGCCGCGGCCCGGGTCGTACTCTCAGGCTAAAGTCGAGGGTTAGTCTTTGGTTTTTTTCTTTGCCGAGGCTGGCTTTTTCGCGACCTCGCGGCGCAGTGCGCCGATCTCGCGGCTGAGGTCGTCGATCTGCTCCTCGACCTCCTCCAGGCGCTGTGAAAACGAGCGCAGACGCCGCTCTAGCCGCTCGAGGTCGGTAGCCGAGGAGAGGTTGAGGGCGCTCATCGCCGCCTGCTGGGCCTCGATTGCCTTCTCCCGCGCGCCGAAGGCGGCGGAGATCGCGTTGTGAAGGGTCGGGTTGTCGATCAGCGCCTGCGCGAGCTCGCCGATCGCCTGCTCGGACCGGGCCCTGAGCCCGTCTTGGTCCGCTCTGAACCCGTCCTGCTCCTCTTGCTCATAGGTCATACCGCGCCCGCCTTTCGCCGCTCGGATACGGCAGCTTAACGAGCCCATCCGGCACGGCTGAAACGCTGCCAGGTGCAGGCATGAAACGGGCGTTGATTAAGGGCTTGTTGGGGGGCGACGGATGACGTTGCACGCCCCTGGGGTAACGGGTAGCTTGAACCCCTGGTCGGTCTGGCAGGGCAGGGTGGGATCTTCCGTTCTGCCTCCGGGGATACCGGCTCCGAGCGCACTGGGATGAGAACCAAGATCGCAACGATCGTCGTCTTCGCCAGCTTGCTGGGACTTGCTGCGATCGGTGCTGCGATCGCAGCCGCCGACCCGGCCATCGAAGCGGTGACGACCAACCCGAGCGCAGTCGTGCCGCCGTCCATCCCCGCGCTGCAGACGCCGGCCTGCGCCAACGGAGTCGACGATGACGGCGACGGCCTCGTCGACATGCTCGATCCCGACTGCACCTCTCCTCTCGACACGACCGAGGAACCCGAAGCTCCAGCGGCGGCGGGGGCGCTGGAACCGACGCCGGCAGCGCCCACCGCAGCGGAAGGTGGCGGTGGCAACGAAGGCCAGGGCAACCAGGAAAAGGGCTCGGGCGGCGTCCGCCACGGCAGCACGATCGACGGCAACACCTCAGCTGGCGGCGACCAGCGCGGCGGCGTCACCCACAACGAAGACCTCGGTGACTCCAGCGGCGGCAACGGCAACGGCGGCGGTCTCAGCGCTCCAAGCGCAACCGGCGGCGGCGACCAGCCACTCGGTGAAGGCAGCGACGGCGGTTCCCCCTTTGCCGCCGGCGGCACCCCGACGCTCGGCAACCCGACGACGACGATCGCCCCCTTCGGGCCGGCGCCGATCGGCGTCCCCAACTTCGTCATCGACTCGTTCGAGATCCCGCCCTTCCTGTTGCCGATCTACCAGGCCTGCGGCACCGAATATGGGATCCCGTGGGAGGTGCTCGCCGCGATCAACAAAATCGAGAGCGGCTTCGGGACCAACCTCAACGTCTCCACCGCGGGAGCGGTCGGCTGGATGCAGTTCCTGCCGTCGAGCTGGGAAACGTACGGGCTCGACGCCAACGGGGACGGGCGCAAAGACCCCTACAACCCGGTCGACGCGATCTGCGCAGCCGCCCACTATCTGAAAATCGCGGGCGGCAACAAAGACCTCTACAACGCGATCTTCGCCTACAACCACGCCGACTGGTACGTCCAGGAGGTGCTCCTCTACGCCCGCGCCTACGGCCGCCTGCCGTCGGATCTGGTCGGCTCGCTGACCGGCCTCACCGAGGGCGCCCACTTCCCGATCGCCGCCGACGCCCGCTACGCCGATGACCTCTCGGCACGGGCAGCGCTGAAGCGCTCGAGCAGCGACAAGCGGATCAGCGGCAACGCCGCCGAAGTCATCTCCTCCTCGCCCACCCGGCGCGGAATCAACATCTTCGCTGCCGAGGGCGCGCCGGTCGTCGCCGTCAACGACGGCATCGTCCGCAAGCTCGGCAAGTCGGCGAAGTTGGGCAAGTTCCTCGTCCTCGAAGACACCTACGGCAACCGCTACACCTACGCCGGGCTCGGCAAGATCGTGCGTAAGCACCGCTCGCTAGTGATGCCGACCGGCAAGGAGAAGCGCCTGCCGGTCGAAAGCGAGAACCTGCGGCCGCGTCTGCAGGCGCTCCCGGACCGTGAAGACGAAACCAGCTCGCGCGAGAACGAGGGCGCCGGCGACAAGGGCAAAGACAAGGGCGCCGGAGAAGAAGTGGCGACCCCGGCTTCCGATGACGGAACCCTGAAGGTTGGGTCGAGGGTAATCGCCGGGACGATCCTGGCCCGCGTCGGCACCGGCACCGAAGGCATCGACCCGCACATCAACTTCTCGATCCGGCCGGCCGGCCGCGGCGCCCCGCGGATCGACCCGAAGCCGATCCTCGACGGCTGGAAGCTGCTGGAGGCGACGGCGATCTACCGCGCCAAGGGCAAGAACCCCTTCGCTGCGAAGCTGAGCGGCGCCGGCGTGCTCCTGCTCTCCAAGGAAGCGCTGCAGAACCGGGTCCTCGCCGACCAAGGCCTCTCGATCTACGCCTGCGGACGCGAAGACATCGCCGCCGGCCGCATCGACCGCCGCATCCTCGCCGTGCTCGAGTACCTGCGCTCGAAAGGCTTCACGCTGACGGTCACCGCGCTCGAGTGCGGCCACAGCCTGATGACCACCTCCGGCAACGTCTCCGAGCACTCGACCGGCGACGCCGTCGACATCGCCGACATCAACGGAATTCCAGTCACCGGCCACCAGGGACCGGGAACGATGACCGACGAATTGATCCGCGACGTACTGGCGCTGCAGGGCACGATGCACCCGCATCAGGTCATCTCCCTGGAGGACCTCCCTGGTGAAACCAGCTTCGCCCTCCCGGACCACTACGACCACGTCCACATCGGCTACCACCCCGAGATCGGCAATCCGTTCGAATCCCAGTTCTCGACCTTGCTGAAACCCGACCAGTGGCAGCGGCTGATTGGCCGCCTCGGCGAGATCGAAAACCCCGAAGTGCCGATATCGCCCTCCAAGTTCTCAGAACCCGACTCCAAGCAGGAAAAGAAGCACCTCGGGTTGCTCGAAGGGGACGATTAGTCAGGTGTGCGTGGAGGGGCGGGGTATGCCCTCCTCTCTCGCACGGCGTCGCTGGAGAGGGTGCGGCTGGCGCCGCCTGGTGCTCCACTCCTTCTGCTCAGTTCGTTCGGAGGGCATACCCCGCCCCTCCCGAGCTCAGGCGGGAGAATCGTCTCCTTGAACCGACTATTCGGATTCGTTCAGTTCGATTTCGCGGGGCCGCTGGTTTTGGCGGATGGGCGGTATCTGGCGCGGGAAGCTGGTGGTGGGGACGAGAGCGTGCTGGTGATCTCGACGTTGGGGGCTCCGGTGGCTGCGAGGCGGCGGAGGCGGCGGGCGCGGGACGTCAGTGAGGCCGGTGAGCCGGCCGCATTGCCGCTGGCGCGGGTGACGGTGATCCGGGCGTTTGCGCCGTTCGACGACGAATCGAATGCCGCACGCTGGCTCGACGAGGCGACGGAGGCAGAAGACACGGTGGACGTGCTCGTTGGAGAGGCGGTCGAGCTGCTGAACCGGGCACTGCACGTGCAGGCGGTAGCGGCGGTCGACACCCGCTCGCAGGCACTCGGGGCGGAGCGGGCAGCCACGGTTCGGATCGGCTACGGGAGCGGCGAGGAGACCGCGGACGGACGCTTCAGCGCAGCCCGTGAGGTCGACGTCGGCGCTGGGGCCATCTCGCGCCGGCGCCAGCGCGAACAGGAGCTGCGCCCGCAGGAGCGGGTCGCCGCGGTGCTCGGCGGCCGCGAACAACTGGACACCTGCGAGACGCTGCTGCTGCGCGCCCGTGTCGACCTCGACGGCGGCCGCGAACGTGAGGCGGCATTGCAGCTGCGGGGTGGCCTCGAAGCACTACTGGCGGAGCTGCGGGGTGAGCTCGACGAGGGCCACGCCCGCGACATGGACGGCCTGCGTGAGCGCAGCGACGCCGCCGCAGCGGTCGCCAAGGCGGCCGCGGGTGGCGCCCTGACCTCAGCCCAGGGCAACGAGCTACGGGAGCTGCTCGAAATTGCGGAGCGGGTCCTGCGCCGCCGCCGCGTCCTGCGCGGCTAGTCGCGTGGTTCCTTGTGGTCGCGAGGCGACCACAAGGAACCACGCAATCCCTAGGGGAGGGCAAGGCGGGCGGAGACAACCTCGTCGAGCAGTGACTCGGCCAGGTGATGGGCTTCCTCGAGCGCGATGCCCTCGATCGAGGGGACACCGATCACCGTCAGCCCGGCGGCGCGGGCGGCGGCGACCCCGGTCGGCGAGTCCTCGAGCGCGACCACGTCCGGTCCCGGCTCGACCCCGAGCCGCCGGCAGGCCTCGAGATAGGGATCGGGGGCCGGCTTCGGCGCCGCCACTTCATGGGCGCTGAGGATGACGTCGAACTGATCGTCGAAGCCGACCAATTGCAACGAGCGGCGGACGAAGACGAGCGGCGAATTCGAGACGAGACCGATCGGCGTGCCCCGCTCGCGCAGCTTCGCGAGTAGCTCGCGAGCGCCGACCATCGCCTCCACCCCGTGCTCGAGCTCGGCGACGACCAGCGCGTTCAGCTCCTCGATCAGCTCCTCGGAGCGGCCCGGCTCCCCCAGCCGCCGCTCCAGGGTCTTGCCGGCGACGGCAGCCGAGGTGCCGACGAGCTCGTACTTGTCGGCGGCCGTGAACTCGAGGTCGCGGCGCGCGAACAGATCCTGCTCGGCGCGGGTCCAGACCGACTCGGTGTCGAGCAGCAGGCCGTCGTTGTCGAAGACGACCGCCGTAGGTTGGTTGAACTCCATCGACTTGATCATTTCAATAGCGTCGCAACGATGTTCCACGTCGAAATCAGCGCCGGCTTCCACCGCGCCCGGGTCTTCAACCTCAACCGCGAGGACCTGACCGAGAAGGTCGTCGAGCCCTGGCTCGACGACCGGCGGATCGAGATGGGCGATCGCGAGTGGGTACCGCGCAAGAGCCAGCTGAAGATCCTCGAGGGTCCGCAGATGGAGACGACCGACCTCTCATTCGGCCAGGGCTGGTCGAACGCCGAGCGCGCCTCCGAGAACGTCACCCACGCGATCCTCGAGGCGGCACCGCCGTCGCGGTCTCCGGATGCCTTCATCGTCGAAACCGAGACCCCGGAGGCGTTCACCGCCGAGGTCGTCTCTGGCTACGACGGCCGGCCGATCCACTGGGCCGAGGCCCGCCAGAAACTCGACGGCCGCGACCCGGAGGTCGCGGCCGTCATCCTCGTCCTCAGGAAGGGCGAGGGATAGCCCCCTCCCCGGCGGTTCCTAAAAGGAGAGCGTCCTGCCGCGCGGCAGAACCACGACCGGGTAGGTCGCGGCCTCGACCGCGTAGTCGCTTTTGGCGCTGAGGACGACTTTGCCCTCCGGCGCCTCCGGGCGCGAGCCGACGACTAGCGCGTCGACCGGGCCGGAGCCGTACTCGCCGACGCCGGCGCCAAGCGCGGCCGCGAGATTGTCGGCGGTGGCGCGAGCGGCAGCGTCACCCTCGTCGATGATGCCGACGGTGTTGATGCTGACCGCGGGCGCGGTGTGCAGGCCGGCGGGCGCGACGGCGATTGCAGCCGGGCCGCCGAGCAGCAGTTTGTGGGCAGAGATCCCCGGCTTGACGAGGCCGGGAGAGGTCCGGTACTCGGAGCCGAAGACGATCACGTCAGCGCCCTCGCGCTCGGCCAGCTCGGTCAGGCCGACGCTGGTGCCCGGGTTGACGACGACGTGGCGGGGCATCTCGGGGGAGCCGACCGATGCCGCCGCGCGGGCGAGCATCTCCTCCGCGCCCTTCTCGTCGAGTGCGCCGCCGAAGGAGTGGACGACGTAGGCCAGCGAGAGCTCGGCGCCGCCGAGGGCCAGTAGACGGCCCAGCGCCAGCGCATCTTTGTCGTTGTCAGTGTCGTCGTAGGAAACGATGATCTTGAGAGCCATTTCGGTGCCTCCTGTCGAAGTTATTTCGAAGTTCGGAGGCGATGGTGGCACCGGTCTCCCATTAGCGCAACTGCTATTACTGATGTTTAAGATAAGAGGTGCTAATGCTAAATCTGACCCGACTCAACGTCTTCCGCGAGGTTGCCGGCCACGGCTCCTTCTCCGCCGCCGCCGACGCCCTCTCCTACTCGCAGTCGGCCGTCTCACAAGCGATCGCGACGCTCGAGGGGGAAGTCGGCACCGCCCTGATCGAGCGCCGTCGCGATGGCGCTCGCCCGACCCCAGCTGGGTCCGCGCTCGCCGCCCACGTCGACGGCATCCTCGCCCAGATCGAGAGCGCCGAGTCCGAGGTGGCGGCAATCGCCCGCGGCCACGGCGGCCACCTGCGGACGGCCTCGTTCCCGACCGCCGGCTCGACCCTGATGCCGGGAGCGATCGCCGCCTTCCGCGCCTCCCACCCCGGCGTCGAGGTAACCCTGGCCGAGGGCGAGCCGGAGGAGATCGCGCCGCGTCTGCGGGCCGGCGAGTTCGACCTCGTCCTGCTGTTCGAATTCGAGGGCGTCGGCGAGCGACTGTCCGCCGGCATGCGTCGCTACGAGCTGCGCGATGACCCCCTGCACCTGGCGTTGCCGCTCGACCACCCGTTGGCCAAGCGCAAGCGGATCGAGCTCGACGACCTACGCGAGGAGCCCTGGATCCAGACCTCGGCCCAGAGCCCTTGTGCCAAACACGTGGTCCGCTCCTGCCACGCCGCCGGCTTCGAGCCCAGCGTTTCTTTCGAAAGCGACGACTACCAGACCGTCCAGGGCCTGGTCGCTGCCGGCGTCGGCGTCGCCCTGATCCCGGAGCTGGCGCTCACGACCGTGCGCGAGGACATCACCGTCCGCACCCTGCACCCGGCCAGCCCCATGCGCAAGGTCTTCGCCGCTACGCCGCGCGCCGCTGCGGCGACGCCGGCGGTGGCGACGATGGTCGACGTCCTGCGGTCGCACTGAGCCGACGCCGCCGCTGGGCCTTGCGCTCGAGCTCGTTGGCATCGAGCACTGCCCAGCCGACCCGCTCGACCAGCTGCCCGGAGAAGTGCTCGGACTCGAGGTCGGTACTCGCCACCCGCTCCCGGTAGACGACCGCGCCGGCGTCTCCGTCCGAATCCGCGACCACCAGTATCTGCGCCATCTTCCCATCCCTTTCCTCGGTGACGTGAAGAGGATCGCGCTCAAATCTTCAGCGCTGGTCAAAATTGAGTAAAGAGTCGCGCATCCGACCTTGACCCCACTCCACTGTGGTCAAAGTCGGATGCGCCGCCCTGACGCGGAACCGCCCCCGGGAAAGGGCGGGGGCGGTTCCGGAGCTGCGTTGGGGGTACTGCGTAGGAGCGCCTAGGCGGCGCCTCCCGGGGTGGGAGCTGGGGCCGACGGGTAACCGTCGGGGTAGCCGAGGGATGGGACGTCCGAGGGGTAGACCTCGTGCCCGTGGACGGCGATGTCGCCCTGTTCCATTTCCTCGTCGGACATCCGCAGTGGGATCACGAGCCCGACCAGCTTGAGCAGGATGAAGGTGCCGATCGCCGAGAACACGATCACCCAGAGCGCGGTCAGCGCCTGCCACTTGAGCAACTCGAGACCACCACCGGAGATCAGGCCTTCGTGTTCGCCGGCCATCAGCTTGTTGGCGAAGACGCCGACCAGAAGGCCACCGGCCACACCGGCAAAGCCGTGCGTGTAGACGACCCCGAGGGTGTCGTCCACCTTGCGGAACGGGTTGACGCGGCTCAGGTAGTTGAGCGCCAGGTAGACGAGAATCGAGGCGACGACACCGATGATGATCGCGCCCCAGCCGTTGACGAAACCGGCGCCGGGCGTGATTGCCACGAGGCCGACGATCATCCCGTTGACGCTCCCGATCAGGCTCGGCTTGCGCCCCGTCAGATAGTCCATCGCGACCCAGACGAGGAAGGCGACCGCGGTACAGAGGTTGGTGTTGAGCACCGAGGCGGAAGCGATTTCCCCGGCGCTGTACCAGTCACCGCCGTTGAAGCCGTTCCAGCCCATCCAAAGCAAGCCGGCGCCGACGGCGACCATCGCCAAGTTGTTCGGCGCGTCGACCTCGCGGTCGCGTTGCAGGCGTGGCCCGATCACCCAAGCGGCGACGAAGCCAGAGACGCCGGCCGCGAGGTGGATCACGTAACCGCCGGAGTAGTCGATCGCACCCTGCTGGGCGAAGTAGCCACCGCCCCAGATCAGGAAGGCGTTGATCGTGTACACCAACAGCGTCCAAAGGGCGACGAACGGGATCCAGGCCTTGAAGTTGAAGCGGCCGAGGACCGAACCGAGCATCAGGATCGGCGTGATCGCCGCGAAGACGATCTGGAAGTACGCCAGCGTCGATTGCGGGAAGAGGAATTCTTCTTCCGCGAGCTCCGGTATGTGGGCCTGCTTCAGCAGGTCAGCACTGCTCAAAATCGAGCCTGGCTGGCCCCACATGTTTCCGAAGAAGCCGCTGTGCGAGCCGAAGATGTGCATCGGATTCCCGAACGCCATCTTGAAGCCGACTAGACACCAGAGGATGAGGACTATGGCGAAGGCGACGAACGCCATCATCATCGAGTTCACCGACCAGCGTTTTTGCATAACCCCGCCGTAGAGAACGACCAACCCGGGAATGCTCATCAGGCCTACGAGGGTCGCGGCGGTGAGCTGCCATGAATTGGCGCCTTCGTTCAACCATTCCATTTATCTGGTGCTTCCTTTCGTGATGCGGGGCGATTTCGAGCCGACACACTCGGACGAGACGGCTCCCCAGCCGACACAGTGGGCCCATTTGGACATGGGACAAGCCTTCCGCCACGGCAGGCACGCGGATACATACAGGTGTCTAAAGATCGGTCCCAAATCTTCGCCCCGGTGTCGGTACCGCCCCCACGGCGGCGCCGGCTAAGGTTCCCCGCATGCCACTGGAAGGGCACTACGAGCGGCAGACGACGCCGCTCTACAAGTTGAGCGGCCGCGAGCTGAAGGCGGCCTTCGGCGTGCTCGTGGTGACCGTCGTCGCCCTCCTGGCGGTTGTCTTCGCCACCGCCGGCGACAGCAACCCGCCGACCCCGATCGGCTGCATCCAGGCCCATGTCGCCGGGATTGTCGGCGCCGAAACGATCAGCGGCTGTGGAACCGAAGCGCAGGAAAAATGCGCCCACGCGGCCGAATTCGATAGTCCCCGCGCAAACACGGTCGTCGCCGAGTGCGAAGCGCAGCGGATCAGGTTCTGAGCCGCCGGATCCTCTAGCGAGGGTCTAGCCGAGCGCGTCGAGCAGCGCCACCAGCTCCGCGTCGACCTCACCCCCGAGCCGGACCTCGGCGGCATCGTCGTAGGGCGTCTCGCCCTGGGTGACAATCGCCAGTGCACCCCCACGCTCGAGCGTCAACGCCGGCAGCCCGGCGACCGGGTGGACCACCAGCGAGGAGCCGACGCAGAGCATCAACTCGGCTCGTTCGGCGAGGTCGGTTGCCTGCGCCACAGCGGCTTCGGGCAGCATCTCGCCGAAGAGAACGACGTCGGGTTTGACGGCGCCGCCGCAGCTGCCACAGACCGCCACCCCGCGCTCGTCGAAGAGGTCCTCGACCAGATCGAGCCCGAACGACTCGCCACAGGCGCGACAGGAGGAGGTGGCGATCGAGCCATGCACCTCGACCACGTTCCGCGAACCGCCGGCGCTGTGCAGGCGATCGATGTTCTGCGTGATCACGCCCGCGAGCAGGCCACGGCGTTCGAGCTCCGCCAATGCCTGGTGGGCGCGGTTCGGCACTTTCTCGCCGAGCGAGTCAAAGCGCGGCCGGTAGTAGGACCAGAAGCGCTCGGGGTCGCGCTCGAAGACGTCGATGTGGGCGACCTCCATCGGGTCGACCTTGGCCCACAGCCCCGTCTCCGGCGTGCGGAAGTCGGGGATCCCGGATGGCACCGAGATCCCCGCCCCGGTCAGGGCGACGGTGCAGCGCGACTCGCGGATCAGCTCCGCCAGCCGCGCCGTCGCCGCGGCGTCTCCTACTTGCCGCTCCACTTCGGCGTGCGCTTGGCGAGGAAGGCGCCGATGCCCTCTTTCGCGTCCTCGCTGTTGAAGGCGGCGGCAAAGCCGGCCTTCTCGGCCTCGATGCCCTCGTTGAGGTCACCCTTGTGAGAGACCTGCTTGATCTGGCCGACCGCGACCGGCGCCTGAGCGGCGAGCTTGCGCGCCCACATCAGCGCCGTCTCCAGCAGCTCGTGGTCGGGGACGACGCGGTTGGCGAGGCCGAGTTCGAGCGCCTCCTCGGAGAGGATCGCGTCGCCGACCAGGTTCATCTCCAGCGCCCGGTTGGGCCCGACCAGTCGAGGCAGGCGCTGGGTGCCGCCGAAGCCGGGGATGATCCCAAGCTTGATCTCCGGCTGGCCGAAGACGGCTGCCTCGGCGGCGATTCGCACGTCGCAGGCCATCGCCAGCTCGCAGCCGCCGCCGAAGGCGATCGAGTTGACGGCGGCGATCGTGGCCACCGGCGCCGTGCCGAGGTCGCGCAGCAGCGCGTGGCCGGCGTGGATCAGCTCCTCCCCCGCCGCCTCGTCCATCGCGGTGAAGGCCTTGATATCGGCGCCGGCCGAGAAGACGACCGGGATCGAGGAGGCGACCACCATCGCCTGGACGTCGTCGGCGGCCTTGACCCGCTCCCAGACGCTGCCAAGGTCGCGGATCACGTCGGGCGAGACCGCGTTCATCGGCAGGTTCGCGAGCCAGGCGATCGCGACGTCGCCGCGGGTCTCGAGCTTGACCGTCTCCGCCTGCTCACCCTCATCGGGCTGCGGGTAGGGGTAGAAACCCTGGCCGGACTCGAGCCCGAGGCGGCCCTGGGCGACGAGCCGCTTCAGGGTCACCGGCGGCGCGAAGCGCTCGCCGTACTTCTCCTCGAGGATCTCGATCTTCTCCAGCGTCTTGCCGAGGCCTTCGACGTCGGCTTTCCAGAACGGCGGCAAGAGACCGCGGCGCGGGTCGAGGCCGGCGCCGGCCATCATCCCGAGGTCGACGTCGCGGACCGAGGTGATCCCTTCCTCGACCAGCAGGCAGGCCTCGATCAGGGCGCGGCAGGTGAACATCGCGACCAGCTCCTCGGCGTCGGGCTCGGCCTCGCCGGGGATCGTCTGCACGCCGTCTTTGAAGAAGCCCTCGCCGCCGCTCTTGGCGCCGAGCTTGCCTTCGCCGACCAGCCCCTGCAGGCCCTTGTGGACGTAGAAGCTCTCGCCGTAGGCCTCGTTGAGGTGTTCGGCCACGTGGAGGACGGTGTCGAGACCGAGCAGGTCGGTGAGGAAGAACGGGCCCATCGGCGCCACCTGGGCGGCGGCGATCGCCTCGTCGATCTTGGCCAGCGAGAGGCCGTGCTCTTCCTGGGCGCGCCAAATCTCACCGATCGTCGCCATCAGGATCCGGTTGACGACGAAGCCGGGGATCTCACCGCAGACGATCGGCTGCTTCTTGATCGCCTGGGCGAAGTTGTAGGCGGCGGTCGCCGTCTCCTGCGAGGTGTCCTCGCCGACGATCACCTCGACCAGCGGCATCACCGAGGCTGGGTAGAAGAAGTGGAAGCCGACGACCTTGTCGGCGCGCAGCGTCGTTTCCCCCATCTCGCTGATCGAGAGCGCCGAGGTGTTGGAGGCGAGGATCGCGTGGCCGGGGGTGGCGGCATCGAGCTCGCGGAAGACCGCTTGCTTGATCGCCATCTTCTCCGGCACCGCCTCGATCACGAAGTCGACGTCGCCGAACTCCTCGTAGCTGGTGGTGCCGGTGATCTGGCCCATGACCTCGACCAGGCGCGCATCGGCCTGCTCCTGGGTCAGCTTCTCCTTCTTGACGAGGCGCCCGAGCTGTCCCTCGGTGACGGCTTTTGCCTTCTCTAGAGCGGCATCAACGAACTTCTGGTCGATGTCCTTGACGACGACGGGGATGTCGGCGGCGGCGATCGCCTGTGCGATCTCCCCGCCCATCGTGCCGCCACCGACGACGGCGGCCTTGGAAACAAACATGCGGTGTGGATCCTCCCGGTTTGGCTTGGCGATGCGGCGTTGGCCGCGCGGCCAAGCAGGCTATCGGGAGACCCGCAGCGGCGGCGCATCGGCGTCCTCCCGACGCCACGATCCACGTTCGCGACATTGACCCACCTCTGGCAGGGTCAATGTCGCAAGCGCTTCCGACGTTTGCCCCACCCAGGTGTAGTCAATGTCGGAAACGGTGTTCAAGTTCGGTGGCCTTGCTGCCGATGAGGTTCCCTCATGCCTGCAGGGAAAAAGGCAAGGATCCTTCTCTTATTGGTCGCGCTGGCGGCGCTGCTGGCGATTCCCGGCACGGCTTCGGCCGAGGTGCCGCAGGCGACGCTGACGCCGGGCGGGCAGGCGATAGCGCCCCCCTCCGCCCCACCCGCGGTGAAGGCGATGATCGAAGCCGGCAACAGGATCCGCCACCGGCCCTACCACTGGGGCGGCGGCCATCGCAGCTTCAACTCGAAGGGCTACGACTGCTCGGGCTCGGTCAGCTACGTCCTCCACTACGCCGGGCTGCTCGAATACGCGC
Source organism: Solirubrobacterales bacterium (assembly GCA_035472275.1). GTDB lineage: Bacteria > Actinomycetota > Thermoleophilia > Solirubrobacterales > 70-9 > VAYN01. Next base: position 58,927 of record DATIPH010000022.1, on the reverse strand, counting down.
TCGACTCGACCGGGTTCATGCGCTGGGGCGGCGGCGGGGGTGGCAGCTGGGTGCGGATCTACGCCAACCGCGAACACGTCTTCGCCGTCATCGCCGGCCTGCGCTGGGACACCTCCTACAGCACCGACGGCGACCGCACCGGCCCCGGCTGGAGCGAAGAGATGCGGCCGACCGGCGGCTTCCGCCTGCGCCACCCGCTCGGCCTCGAAGCGACCATCCCGCTCGCCTCCTGAGCCGCGGCGGCGCAACCCGCGCCGACAGATGGGATAAGCGGCACCGGGCAACACTGTACGCCCGTACAAAGCCGCCGTTTGGCGCTGGCGGTTAGGCTTTTTTGGCTCTCATCAAGGACTTAGGGAAAGGGATCAGCAAAGCGATGACTCGTATCCGCCAGCAGAACGTAACCGCGGCTCAGTGGAGCTCGAACGGAGAGGCCCTCGGTGCGATCGACCTGACGCTGCCCGAGAACGCGACCTTCGGCGCCAACGTCTTCGGCGTCGACGTGCAGAAGGATCGGCTGCCGGGCGACATCTTCGAGCGGCTGCAGGCGACGGTCGCCGGTGGCGAGGCGCTCGATCCGAGCCTGGCCGATGCCGTTGCCGAGGCGATGATGGCCTGGGCGCTGGAGAACGGCGCCACCCACTACACCCACATGTTCCAGCCGCTGACCGGCTCGACCGCGGAGAAGCACGACTCCTTCTTCGAGCCCGACGGCAAGGGTCACCTGATCGCCGACTTCTCCGGCAAGGAGCTGATCCAGGGCGAGCCCGACGCCTCCTCGTTCCCGACCGGTGGCATCCGCGCCACCTTCGAGGCCCGCGGCTACACCGCCTGGGACCCGACCAGCCCCGCTTTCATCCTCGAGAACCCGAACGGGACGCTGCTCTGCATCCCAACCGCCTTCGCCTCCTGGACCGGCGAGGCGCTCGACGCCAAGATCCCGCTGCTGCGCTCGATGGACGCGCTCTCGCGCTCGGCCGTCAAAGCGCTGCGGCTGCTCGGCGACGAGGAGACGCAGCGCGTCTTCACCACCGTCGGCCCCGAGCAGGAGTACTTCCTGATCGACGAGCAGTACTTCTTCGAGCGGCCCGACCTGATCGCCACCGGCCGCACCCTGTTCGGCGCCAAGCCGCCGAAGGGGCACGAGCTCGACGACCACTACTTCGGCTCGATCCCGGAGCGGGTCCTGGCCTTCATGATGGAGTCGGAACTGGAAATGCGGAAGCTCGGCATTCCGGTCAAGACCCGCCACAACGAGGTCGCGCCGGCGCAGTACGAGATCGCGCCGATCTTCGAGAACTCGAACGTCGGCTCCGACCACCAGCAGCTGCTAATGCAGACGCTGGAAAGCGTCGCCCGCCGCTACGGCCTCGTCTGCCTCCTGCACGAGAAGCCGTTCGCCGGCGTCAACGGCTCAGGCAAGCACAACAACTGGTCGATGGGAACCGACGGGGGCAGCAACCTGCTGAACCCGGGCGACACGCCGGAGGACAACATCCACTTCCTGTTCTTCTGCGCGGCGGTGATCCAGGCGGTGAACAAGCACCAGGGCCTGCTGCGCGCCTCGGTCGCCAACATCGGCCAGGACCACCGCCTCGGCGCCAACGAGGCGCCGCCGGCGATCATCTCGATCTTCCTCGGCGCCGAACTCGAAAAGGTGTTCGAGGCGATCGCCAGCGGCGAGGGCGACCCCAACACCCCGGCCTCCTTCCTCGACCTGGGGACGACGGTTCTGCCGCCGTTGCCACTCGACGGCGGCGACCGCAACCGGACCTCTCCGTTCGCCTTCACCGGCAACAAATTCGAGTTCCGGGCACTGGGATCGAGCATGTCACTCGCCTTCCCGAACACGGTCCTGAACACGATCGCGGCCGAGGCAATCGACGACCTCGCCGGCAAGCTGCAGGCGAAGCTCGACGCCGGCGCCGAGATGCCGGAGGCGGTGATGGAGGTCGTCAAAGACTCCTACCTCGCCAACAAGGCGGTCTGCTTCAGCGGCGACAACTACTCCGAGGAGTGGCACGCTGAGGCTGAGGCGCGAGGCCTGAAGAACCTGAAAACGACGCCGGACGCACTGCCCGAGGTGATCTCCGACCAGACGATCGCCGCCTTCGAGAACTACAGCGTGCTGAGCAAGCGCGAGCTCGAGTCCCGCTTCGAGGTCTGGGTCGAGCAGTACGCGATCCGGGCCAACATCGAGGCCGAGACCGCGCACTCGATCGCGAAGACGATGATCCTGCCGGCGGCCCTGCGCTACCTGGCTCTGATCAACGCCTCCGGGGTCGCCGAGGGCGTCGCCGGCGAGGTCCGCGAGCAGCTCGAGGCGATGGGCAGGGCGCTGCTGAAACTGGAGGAGGCGAACGAGGACCCGGGCCTCGACGGCCTCGACTTCGCGATCTACACCCGCGACAACCAGCTAGCGGCGATGGATGAGGTCCGCGCCGCCGCCGACAAGCTCGAGAAGGTCGTCGCCGACGACCTCTGGCCGCTGCCGAAGTACGAGGAGATGCTGTTCATCAAGTAGCTCCGTCGCTCCGGGCGTGAAAAAGGCCCCGCCAGGGCGGGGCCTTTTGCTTTGCTATGCAGGGCGGCCCGGTTCGGGGGATCCTTCGTTCACAGCGCCGCGATTTCGGGGATGACCTGCTCGCCGACGAGCCGAATCTGCTCTCTCAGCTCGGGTAGGCCGTTGACTTCGATCCCGGCCCAAGCCTTCAAGGTGAAGGGATCGGCGAATGAGACCAATGCGTGGTTGAGGCCCGCGGGAAAGTATCTGTCCCTCAGCCACGAAACCCAATCCTCGGGCGTACCGGCGACCACGAGCCGATCGGCAACCTCCTCCGGCGTCGCTTCCAGCGCGCCTTGAACGTCCCCCGCCGCGAAGGCCTCATTGACCGGCACAACTCGATCTGGCTCGATCCCGTGACGTTCGAGGAGCGCCGGGGGCATCGACGGGATGTAGAAAGCCGCCAGGATTCTCCCTGCCCGGCGGGCCACCTCGCCGTCCAGTGCGATCGCCCCCAACAGGGAGTCACCGAGATCGAGGTCATCGGGGCTTCGGTGGGCGCGATCGGCCCCCGCCCGAAAGTGCTTCACCGCGTAGCCCAGCGCCTCCGGTGAGTACGCGCACGCCGTGTGAAGGCCGTCGGCGATCTCGCCGGCCAGCTCCATCGACTTGGGGCCGCCCATCGCACCAATCTTCAGCGGCAAATGCTCCTGCCGGGGCCGAGCCGCGGTCGTGACTCCCGAGTAGCTGTAGAAATCGCCCTCGAAGTCGATCGAGCCCTCGTCGAGGAAGGTGCGCATGATGTGGTGAGCCTCGCGTAGGCGAGCGATCGGTCGCGTCCCGCGCCACTCGACGCCGTATTGCTCGAGCATCGCGATGTTGCCGATTCCGAACACGACCTCGGCCCGACCGTCGCTCAGCTCGTCGAGCGTGGCCGCGAGCTGGGCGACGTAGGTCGGCTCCCGCATGTAGATCGGGGCGACGCAGGGGCCAAGCCGGATCCGCTCGGTGCGCTGGGCGAGGGCCGCGAACAGCAGCCAGGCATCCTTGTGGTAGATCTCGTCGGCGCTGTAGCAAGCGTGGTAGCCAAGCCTGTCGGCAAGCACCGCTGCGTCGAGCAACTCCTGTGCCGGCTGCTCGGGCAGCATCTGAAAGCTGAGAAGCATGCGAGGTCAGCCTACCCCCGACGAGGCGCTACTCCTCGCCGTCGCGCCGGTCCCCCCCCTCGCCCTCGTCGGGGCTGTCCCTGACGGCGAGAAAGATGATGAAGAAGATCCCGAGGGCGCCGACGATCGGGATCAGGCCGCCGGCGACGGCCCAGGCGGACTCCAGCGCCAGCGGCATCACGGCGCCTCCGGCAGGCCGGGACCGCCCTGCAACGGGTTGAGGTCGGCGAGCAGCTCCAGCAGGCGGGGTTCCGGCCCGTCGCTGTCGATCACGACGGCGGTGCCAGGCCAGGCGTAGCGCAGGTAGCGGGCATAGGCCTGTCGCGAGCCGAGATCCGGCTCGTAGATCCAGGAGCCGGTGTTCCAGAAGCGGGTGCTGATGCCGGCGCGGCAGCGGACGTCGGCCAGCGGCTGATGGGTGTGGGCGAAGACGATCGTCCCCGCCTCCTCGCCCCAACCGAGGTTCTCGACCACCTGGGCGAAGGCGTCGAGCGCGTGCTCGGAGGGGTCGCTGCGCGAGATCACGGTCGGCTCCGGGTAGAGCGGCCGCGAGAACGGCGCGCTCTGCAGCGGCTGCTCGCGGGCCTGGCGCTCGGCCTCGGCGCGGATCACGCGGTCGAAGTGCTCGGCGCTCGGCAGCGAACCTTTGTCGCCCGCGGCGGCGCCGCCCTCGCGTAGGCGCGCCGCGAGGCGCTCGGCGCCGCGGACCGGCGCCCCCAAGCGCGAGACGAGCCGACCCGCCCGTTGCGCGGTGCGGAAGACGTTCTGCTGCGCGTGAGTCCCGTGCGGCATCTGGGCGGCGATGTAGAGCCACTCGGTCAGCAGCGTGATCACCGACTCGTAGTCCTCGACGCACTTCGGTTCCTCCGGGCCGCCAGCGGCGATCGACCACAGGGTCCTGGTCAGGAGCTGGTCGGCGCGGGAGCCGCTGAGACGGGCGTGCGGGTCGAGGTAGTGGCCGTGGGTGCAGAGGACGCCGCCGAAGCTGTAGGTCGGGTAGGCGATCTCGACCTCGAGCGAAGGCAATCGGCGTTCGAGGAAGGCACGGAAGAAACCAGGACCGGGAGGTCCGCCGTTCGGCGCCGTGGCGCCCTCGGCCAGCCGCGCCTCGAGCCGGTCCTCCTCGTCGCGGTGGACGAGGTGGTGGTCGTGGTTGCCGGCGAGGAAGACGAGCCGCTTGCCGGAAAGCTTCGTCTCGATGAGGTCGAGCAGGCCGCCGGCGGCATCGACCGCGTCGTCGACCGAGCCGAAGAGGAAGTCGAAGAGGTCGCCGAGGAAGATCAGCTCGTCGACGCCGTCGAGAGCCGGCGCCAGCCGCTCGAGGAAGAACTCCTCGGCGAGCAGGTCGCGCCCGGTCCAGGCGCCGAAGTGGGTGTCGGAGATGACCAGCGCGCGCATCGCGCCGTATCTTCACCGATGTCGGGCGTGGGGCTTCGTCTTCCAGAGGCTGATGCGCTTCGTCGCGGTCAGTGGCAGCTGGTGTTCTTCGTTGTAGGAGAGGGTCAGCGTCACCGCCGCTTTGCCCTTGTTTCGCAGCTGCGTGCGCAGGTTCTTGGCTACCTTGCCGCGCTTGCCCGGCCAGAGCTTCAGCCGCCAGCGGAACGAACCCGCCAGGTACGACGGCGGGCTGCCCTTCAACACCTTCCAGCCCAGCTGCGGCGTGACGACTGAGAGGTCACCCCGCGCCGGAACGAAGACGCCGAGGATGGCGACACCGGTGCGGAGATTGTGGCGGAGCGGGCCGAAGTGGATCGAGCGCGAGGGCAGCGGCAATGGGGGTGGCGTCGGTCGGGCATCGACCGCGATCCCGCCCAGGTTGAAGCTGTTGGTCGTGATCCAGGACCCGTTGGCGGCGCTGCCATCGAGGCTGGCGCGGCCGATCGTCGAGAAGACCATCCCTTCGTGCCATTCGGTCCAGTAGACGTGACCGGCGTCGACGGCGATGGCGCCGACATGGCCAGGCAGGCCCGTGATGAAGGAAGGGTTGGATTCGGAGCCGTCGAGCCGAGCGCGGCCGATCGCGCCCTGGTTGGCGACGCTGGAGCTCCAGTAGAGGTAGGTCGAGTCGACGGCAAGGCCGCAGCCGCCAGGGGCGGTGGGGATCAGGTTCCGTTCCGGCGCCGAGCCGTCCGGGTTGGAACGGCCGACGCCGCGCCAATCGACCCAGTAGAGGTGAGCGCCGCCGACGGCGGTGGCGCAGGGATGGTCGAGCCCGGTGACGAGACTGGCGTTGATACCGCTGCCGTCGAGGTTGGCGCGAACGATCCCGCCCGCTTCCGTGTTCGCCCAGTAGAGGCTGGCCGAGTCGGCGGAGACACCACACTGCTCTGCGGGGCTGGGGACGACCGTCGCTGGCGTCGCCGGCCCTTCGAGGTTGACCCTCCCGATCCCCAGGATGCCGGACCAATAGATGAAGGAGGGCGTGACCGCGACGCCACAATTGGCGCTGGCGATGGAGGTTGGCGGCAGCGACGTCTTCAGGTATTCGAAGTTGGGTTCGCTGCCGTCGAGATTGGCGGCGCCAAGCGAGCCCTGCCCCCAATAGATCGCCGCCGTCGCCGTTCCCGCCATCAACGTCGCCGTCAACACGGCAAAGCAACCGAGCAGCGCCGCGAGCGCCGCCAAGCCCCGAGTCCCCTGTCTGCTCCCCCCCACCAGAAGAGAGATTTTAGCCGCGGGCGTCGATCCGCATCTCGAGCCCGCCCTTGGGCGAGAGGGTCGGCATCTGCCGCACGGTCATCGTCCGGCCGGGGAGGGCGCCGAGGCGGCGGCGCTGGAGCAGCATCGTCGCCACCAGCTTCACCTCGGTCTGACCGAAGCGCTTGCCGATGCAGATTCGCTGGCCGCCGCCGAAGGGGACGTAGGCGCCGCGCGGCAGCGCCGCCTTGCGCTCGCGGGTGAAGCGCTCGGGGATGAAGGCCTCTGGGTCGGGGAAGACCTCCGGGATCCGGTGGCTCGCCCAGGAGACGTAGTTGACGTAGGCGCCGCGGGGCACCGTGTAGCCGCCGAACTCGAACTCGCGGACGGCGCGGCGGGGACCAATCCAGGCCGGCGGGTAGAGGCGCAGGACCTCGTCGAGGACCATGTCGAGGTACGGCATCTCGCGCTCGAGCTGGTCGATCGTCGGGGTCGCGCCGCCGAGCACCCGGTCCTGCTCCGCGACGAGCTTCTCGACGACGTCGGGGTGGCGGGCCAGCTCGTGCATCATGAAGGTCAGGGTCGAGGTCGAGGTGTCGTGGCCGGCGAACATCAGCGTCATCGCCTGGTCGCGGATCTCACGGTCGGTGAATGCCTCGCCGCTCTCCCCCCGGACGTCGACGAGGAGGCTGAGGATGTCGTGGCGCTCGGGTTCGGGGTTGGCGCGCCGGCGGGAGATCTCGCCGAAGACGATCTCGTCGAGCACCTTGCGCGAGGCGAGCAACTTGCTCCAGGGCGAGCGTGGGCCGCGCACCAGCCGCCACTGGAAATCGATCCCGTAGTACCCGAGCGCGCGCTCGAAGTGCTCGGCGGCGGCGGCGCCCTTGCCGGCCTCGTCGGGATCGAGCCCGAGCAGCGCCCGCATCGCGATCCGCATCGCCAGGTTGCGCATCCAGTCGTAGACGTCGGCGACGGTGCCAGGTCGCAGCCGCTCGATCTCCTGCGCGGCCTCGATCTCCATCGCCTCCACCGCGGCCGAAACCTGCTCGCGGTGGAAGGCGGGCATCATGATCGCCCGGGCCCGGTCGTGGAAGTCGTCGTCGACCGTCAGCAAACCGTCGCCGAGCAGCGGAATCAGGTCGCCGAAGCTCGACTCGCGCCAGTGGAAGTTCTCCGGGTGGCCGACGGTGACGTAGTGGTTGGCCTCGGGCCCGAGCATGAAGACGACCCGCGAGTGCAGCAGTCGCGTGCTGAAGATCGGGCCGAACTCTTCGTAGGCGCCGAGCAGCAGCGGCAACGGGTCATGGGCGATCTGATGGGTGCGGGCGAGGCTGAAGTCGTTGGGCCCCGGCGGGAACTTGCCCCTCCCCCGCCACTCGTCGACGAAGTCCCCAACGACGCGCCGCAGCGGGTTGGCCGACATCTGCGGCGGCCGCGCCACCGGCCCCGTCTTGTCGAGCGTCGCCATCGCCGCCGATCATAACTGGCTGCGTAGCCAGTTATGATCGGCAACAGGACGTACCCAGGTGAGTTAGCCCTTGCCGATGCAGGGGCGAATGAATTCGGTCGAGGCGCGGGTGCCGTCGGCGAAGACCGCCGTCGCGTGCGCCTGCAGCTTGCCGTCCGGGCATTTGGCCGAGAGGACGCTGACCTGCTTGCCCTTGTAGGTGAATTTCTTGTCGATCTTGAGGCTGAACGAGGTGACAGACCCGGAGCCGCCGGCGATCTTGGGAATCGACGCGGTCGCCAACAGCCCGTAGCGTCCGTGGTGGATCCGTTTGATCTTCACCGTGGTCACGATCGCGGCCGGGACCGGCACCGTGATGTAGGCGTGGATGTAATAGGTCGTGACACCACCGCTTTCGCCGCCGTTGAAGACCAGCAGTTTCGAGTTCACCGGCACGACTTTCGATTCCGGGAAGGCGATCTCGACACTGGTCGTGCCCTTGCCGATAATTGCGCTCTTGCAGATCGCTTCGGCGTGCGAGGTGTCCTGGGACTGCAGCTGGCCCGATTTGCAGGTCGGGTAGCCCTTGGTGGTGACGGCGCTGTTCTTGTCCGCTTCGACCAGCACTTCCTTCAACGCCGGCGGATGGGTGCCGTCGAGCGTCCCGATCTTGCCTTCGGCGGTGAAGGCGATCGGCGTCAGCGCGGTCTTCGACAGCGCCTTGGGGCTGAAGCCGCCGCCGGCGCTGAACTCGACGTTGCCGACGACCACCGATTCCTTGCTCCCGGCCGCAGAGACTGCGCCGACGCCGACCACGGCGCTGACGATGACAGCACCCGTCAACGCCAGCCAACGAGACTTCCGAGAGCAGCTGCCCATACCTTCCCCTTCTTCTTCGACTTGGTCTTTGCGCAGCTGGTCTTCAGCGGCGCCTGGAAATCATTGGTCCGGCCGTTCTGAGCTTCCATCAGCACCGTGGCGGCGCCGGGGTGCTTGCAGAGGTTCTTGCTGTTTTCGATCAGCCCCTTCTTGCCGCCCTTCAGCTTCAAGACGAAGGTCGAGACCGGGGCGTCGGGGACGCTCTGGAAGCGGGTGCGGACCCGACTCTTTTCGGTGCCCTTGATCGGCACCGAGTCGATGAAGCCGACCAGGGTGACGTGGACCTGGCCGTTGAGGTCGGCGACCAGGTCGGGCAGGTCTCTCTCACCGCCGTTGGAGCGGAAGTAGACCGGTCCGGAAAGCGGCTGGTCGAGCAGCGGCGTGTAGGCGGTGGCGGTGCCCAGCACCGAGCCCGGCGGGCAGGCGTTGGCGTTGAACTGGACCCGGGTGCAGGGGTTGTTGACGTGGGCGTTGTCGATGAACGCGCTGGTCGGCAGCAGCACCGTGGTCTTGGCGATGTTGGCCTGGCCCGCCGGCGCCTTGAGGACGGCGGTCAGGGCGGGGTTGCCGCTGCGCTTGGTCTCTCCCTTCAGCCGCAGGGAGAGCTTCGGCTTGAAGCCCAGCTTCTCGCAGCCCGCCGCCTGGAAGTGGTTCGTCGGGCTGGCGAGGGCGCCGTCGGTGCTCGTCACCTTGACGTCGATCGACTTCGCTTCACAGCTGGTCGGGTTGAGGGTGAAGCTCGGTCGGTCGAGGTTGACTTCGATCGAGCGCAGCCGCAGCGGGATGCCGTCGAGGATCTTCGGGAACGGATCCGAGACGACGTGGCCCTGGGCGGTTTCGGGGTCGATGAAGAGGGCGTTGCGGACCACCACGGTGCCGACGTCGAAGGGACCGGCGACCGCGGGAGTGATCACCGCCACGCTCATCGGGGCGCCCTTGTAGGGGCCGGCGAGGTAGGCGGTGCCCTTGGCGTAGAAGGGGTTCGTGCCGGGGCCCGCGCCGACGGTGACTGCGCCGATGCGGGAGGCCGGGCAGCTCGGGTTCGCCTGCTCGGCCTTGCCGCTGCGGGCCGCCGCCGCGGCAAGGGCGGCGTCAGAGCAGTAGGGGATGCCGACGAACCTGGCGGCGAGGCCCTTGGGGAGCGTCGCCTCCAGCGAGCTGAACTCCCCTTCGCCGTCCTTGCGGGTCAGGCGCAGGACGAAGGGGCTCGACTGGCCCGCACCCGCCGACTGCGTGCCGGCCGTCAGCGCCGGGGCGAAGGGGCGGGCCTGCGGCGTCGCGGCGCAGGGGCTCCCATTCGGCCCGCTGGTGACCTGGAAGCTCGAGGACGGGTGGGCGTCGGGGGTCCCCGGCGTCGACCACGGCACCAGGTCGGTGGTGGTGGTGAAGGCGCCGCAGGTGACCGGGGTCGCGAGCGCGGCACGCGGGCCCGGTTCGATTTCGAGGTGCAGGTCCTTGACCGGCAGCTGCGGGTTTTCGAGGAAGGTCGCGGTCAGCTGGCCGGTGTTCTTGTCGGCTTTGACGGTGCCGGGCAGCTTGACGTTGACGCCGTATTTCTCCGATTCGAGCTGGATCAGGACCCTGAAGGTGCCCTCGCCCTGGCCGCCCGGCGCGAGGTCGCCGGGATGGGGCTTGACGACGTAGACGTCGCCCCCGATCGGCTCGGCGCCGGTGACGGCGTCGGTAGTGGGATCGTGGGAGGCGAGCAGCGGCGAGGTGCCGACCACGGTGCCGATCTTCGAGGCCTCGGGGCAGGTGACCGGGAGGGTGTCGTCGTAGCGGACCTGATCGCCGGCCGGGTCGGAGGCGAGTTCCGAGCAGCCATCGAGGCCGTTGGCGGCCGAGGGCGAGATCGACACACCGGCCGGCATGCTGACGATCGCGTTCTTCAGCGGCGGGGTGGCCGGGATGTCCGGGTCGATCGCCGAGGAGGGATCGGTCGGGTCGTTGGCCTGGGAGAAATGCAGGTCGAACCCGAGGCCCGCGGGCTGGTCGGCCTGGATCGGGCCGCCGGGGGTCTGCAGCGGAGTCGCCTCGATCGTGGTTTCGTCGAACTGCTCGGCCAGTTTCGGGTTGTCGCAGCCGGTCACAGGAGGTGCCGGCGCGACCGCCGTCTTCCAGCGGCTGTCGCTCAGATCCGGGAAGCCGTCGACCGTCAACCTCCCCGGTCGCGTCCACGAGTCGACGATCATCCGCGTCACCGGCGCCCCGGCCGAGCAGTCGGTCGGGTTGATCAGCGCCGGCAGTCCAGGGACACCCGCCCCCGTGTGCGCTGACGGCACCCCGAACACTTGCACGTCAGCACCCGTAAACGCGAAATCGGCGGCGCCCAGAACCGCGACCGTCGCCCGGTACCCGTCCGTCCGCGAACGCAACAGCGGATACAACACGATTGGCTTGTTCAAGTAGGTGAACCCCAACTCGAGCGGATACCCCCGCTCCGGCGTCAGGTTGTACAACCCAATCGGAGAGCCCGTGCTTCCGTTGATGCTCACACCCACCGTGCCGACCTGGGCCGCGCCCGGACACGCGGTGGAATAGTTGCCGGGGTTCAACTTCGAAAGTGGGCAGCGCGCGACACCGGCCAGATTCGCCAGGAACCCCGCTGGCAGCTCGGTGAAGGTCGACTTCGGCGGCTCGACCGGCACAATTCCACCGAGGCCGGTGTCCATCACCGGGAAACGGAACGAGGTGACGGCTTCCTCCGGGTGGCCGCCGGCGACCGTGTAGTCGTTGCCTACGGGGTCGAGCGCGCGGGCGGTGAAGCCCAGCACTTCGAAGGGCGGGGGGTCGGCGGCCTGGGCAGCGCCCACCGATCCGAGCGTCAGCGCGAGCACGGTCAGCGATGCGATCAGCAGGCGGTTCATAAATCCCTTCATTTGTGGGCACCCCCATTGCGACCGGCAGTGTGGTGTCTCGTAGTGTGTTTTTTGGAGCCCGATCTCTTGGGCGCGCAGCGAGACTTGCCAGCCTTGCCCTGGACCCTGCGCTTGCCCTTCGGGCATTTCTTCGGTTTCTCTTTGACGTTGCCGGGGCCGAAGAAGCCGGCGCTGCCCGGCGCCGAGGAGCTCGGCGGAGTCGTGGGCGGGCCCTTGCAGGATTCGCCCTCGCACGGCGGCGCCGGCTCGCGCAGGTCAAAGCCGCCACCGATCCGCGCGGTGTAGACGTCAGAGTTGGTGTCGGTATCGTCCGCGGTCACCTGACTGGTGGTCGTGAAGTAGACGTCGGTCCCCGAAGCGGTGATCCCGGGGGACCCGTACCACACAGAGTCGAGACCACCATCAGGGCTGATCAACGAGACCCGCCCATCGTGCCAGGCATACACATCCAAGTCGCTATTGCTGTCGGCCGGGGCCAGCGCCTCAGCAGTCACGAACACGACGGTGTTACCATCGTCGGATATCGCTTTCCGACCAGCCACCCCGACCAACGTGGAGATCTCCGCGTTGCCGCCGCTGCCGGTGGCGTCGGTCGAGATCCGCAGCCACTCCCCCGTCTGGGAGTCATAGCGATACACGTCGGAGGCGCCATCGGTGTCGGCGTCTGGACCGGAGCTCACCAACGGGTCCGTCGTGGAGACGAGCAGGTAGCGGTTATCGGGCGTGGTCTGGATCGTGCTGTTGTCCACCACATCTTGGGGGTTTGCTACCCGAGCAAGAAACTTGATGTGGCCCTCGGGATGCTCGGCATCGGTCTCCCACACGTACAGGTTGTGGGCCCCGGCGACTGCCGTCTCATCGTTGGCACCCTGGTTGGCGGCCAGGACACCCTGGGCGACGAAATAGATGTGCGAGCCATCGGCAGAGACACCGGTGCCATTGCGACCGGCCACGCCCTCCACGTCCGCACCGGTCGTGAGCTGGCGCAGGTTCGGACACTTGTTGAGCGGCAATTCGGGAGCGATCGTCCCGGCTGGAATCTCACAGGCATACAGGTCATTGCTTTCATCGGTATCGCCGTTGACCAACTGCTGGGTCGTGGTCATGAACGCCCGCGAGCCATCTGAGGCAAACCCCACAGGGTTTACGTTGGCCTCCGCGTTACACAGTCCGCCGGGATCACCCGGACCCCGCGTGCACTGCGAAGCCGACATCTCGATCGTGGTCGTGCCATCGACCCGCGCCCGCGGCTTGAAGCAGCCCCCGGGACTACCGTCCCCGAAGAAGATCACCCGGCCATCGGCGGAGACGCCCAGCGAGCACGGCGACGCGAGCGGTGCTCCGGTGTTGTCGACGCTGATCGGCCGCAGCACCTGATCACCACCGATGACCTCATACAGAGGCCCGCAGAGGCCGCCGAGGCAGGAATCACCCACCACCACGTGTGACAGATCGGCCGTGGTCGCATAGGTCGTGGGGATTCCGGTTCCGGGGTTGGGGGCGACCAACGAGAACGTCCCGTCAGGCCGACGCACATAGAGATCGTTGCGCTCGGGATGATCGGCGTTGCGCTCGCCAGGCCCCTCCGTGCGCGGCCGCATCCACCACATCACGGAGCGAAAATCGCTCGACATACCGTCCCGGGTACCCTCAGCGGACACCCCAAAGACCCACGGCTCGCCGGGCGGGTTCATCGCGATCGAGCTCCACCCGGTCTCCGACCGCCGGGCCACATACTGGTTGCCGAGGCCCCCGTAGGCGTTGCCGTCGAAGCTGCCGGTCGAGTAGTAGGCCACGGCCCCGTCGCCATATTGTGGCTTTTGAGGTTCGAAGCCCTGCTTGAACGGAGGGGTGACCATCTCGTAGGCCCGGCATTCGGGCAGGAAGCCCGATTCCTGTTCTTCGCGCCGGGCTTCGTTGGGGCAGGATCCGCCGGTCGGGACGAAGGTGGCGTCGGCGCTGGTCGCCGGCCCGGCGCCGTTGGCGGCGGTTACGCGGAAGTGGTAGGGGGTGCCGAGAGTGAGCCCGGTGACGTGGGCGGTGACGAAGACGGTTTTGTTGACCGCGCCGGGTTCGGAGTCGCAGGGAATGCTCTGGCCATAGGCGGCGCTCGGGCCGTATTCGAAGACGCAGGAGCTGATCGCCGAGTTGCGGGGGTTGACGGCGGCTTCGAGGTGGTAGCCGCCGTGGCCGTCGGATCTGCCGGGGCCGGGATTGACGCTCGGGGCGACCAGGTCGGTGGCGAAGGTCTGGGCGTCGCTTTCGGCGCCGCCGGCGTTGCTCGCTTCGAGCGTCACTTCGTAGCTCGTGTTCGGTTCGAGGCCGGTGGCTTCGACCGAGATCGCTTTCGAGCCTTCGGCGGCTTCGACCGTGCCGGCGCCGCCGGCCGGGGCGAGGTTCGGGCAGGCGGGGGTGCAGGAGAAGTGCCATTCGGCCTTGAAGGCGGCTTCGGCCTGCGGGTTGAGGGGACCGGCCGGAGCGTTGGTGTCGATGTTCGCGGTGAAGGTGGCAGTGGTGTCGTCGTGGGTGGTGACCGGGTCGAGGGTCACCGTCGGCTTGGCGACCGCTTCGGTGGTGAAGGTGGCGGCCGAGTTGGTTTCGACTTCGAGGCCGGCGTAGGCGGCGCGGAGGCGGTAGTGGTAGGTGGTGTTCGGGGCCAGGCCGGTGGGTTCTGCAGCGGAGGCAGGGACCGCGATCGGGGCGGTCCCTTCTGCTTCGGCTTCGGTGATGTCGCCTTCGGCCACGGGGCCCCAGGTTCCGGGGTCGCCGCTTTCGGAGATCTCGATCGCCCAGTGGATCGGGACCGGGTTGCTCGGCGAGTTGAGGTTGCCGCCTTCGGGGTCGACGGTGCCCGAGAGCTGGGCGGAGGTGTAGAAGGGGACGACGGGGTCGAGGGCGAGGGCTGGGGCGTTGGGGGCGGGATCGGTGGTGAAGGGGGCGCTGGGGGCGGAGACGGATTCGCCGCCGATCACCGGGAAGGCGGCGAGGCGGACTTCGTAGGCGGTGTTGGCCTTTAGTCCGGTGAGGTCTTCTTCGACGGCCTGGGCGGTGGTTTCGGCCGGGACGGTGCGGGTGAAGGCCTGGGGACCGAAGCTCCAGCCTTCCTCTTCGCCGACCGGTTTGACCTGGCGGAACTCGAAGAAGTAATTGGTTTCGGCACCGCCGTTGGCTTCGGAATCGGTGGTGATGGTGCCGGTGGCGTGGGCGGTGGTGATCGCGTGGGTGGCGACGGGGTCGACGGTGACGGTGGGGTCAGCGGCGGAGACGACGCCGGCGCCTAGCGCGAAGCTGGCGACCACGGCCAGGGCAGCAATCAGGAGGCCGCGGCCCTTGCCGTTGCCGTCGGTGGATCCCGCGGACGGTGCCTTCGCTTGGCGCTTCACTCGATATCTCTCCTTGCTCTGACCGGCCGTTTCTCCCGGCCCTCCGGTGCTGCTCGGAGGGCTCGGGCCCCTGGCCCGGTCGTTCTCATTCCCGTCCGCAACCCAGGCGGACGGGGCGATGTAATCACAGGTACGCATTGAAAGTCAAGGGTGGTACTCGAAAAAGGTAACCGTTGGTATTTGTAGATTGGTCCGAAACGAGGCGCCCCGTCTGGCTTTGGAAGCCGCCCGCGCGGGCTCGCACAGTTATCTTGAGTGGTCGTGAGCGCCGCCGATCCGACCACCCCGCCTACCCGACCCCTGTTCCCGCGCCTGACCGCGGGGCGCGGGGCGCCGAGCGCCGAGCAGGTCGCCCGCCACCAGAAGGCACGACTGGAGGGGGCGATGGTCGAGGCGGTGGCGCGGCACGGCTACGCGGAGACCACCCTGCGGGAGCTGGTCACCCTGGCCGGCGTTTCCAAGAGCACCTTCTACCAGCACTTCGAGAGCAAGCAGGACTGCTTCCTCTCGACCTTCGACGAGATTAGTGCGATCCTCCGCGACCGGGTGGTGGAGGCCTATCGGGGCGAGGGCGACATCCGCGAACGCTTCGTCGCCGGGCTGTCCGTTTTCCTCGGGATGGCGGTCGAGGAGCCGGCGGCGGCCTCGCTGGGAGCGGTCGAGTCCCTCACCCTGGGCGCAGCGGGCGTCGAGCACCGGGAGCGCGCCTCGGAGGCGTTCGAGGCGATGGTCGCCCAGACCTACGAGGACTCCCCGTCGCCGCGGCAGGTATCCCCGAGCACGGTGAAGGCCGTCGTCGCCGGCGTCCGTGGCGTCACCTACCGCCGCCTGCGCCGCGGCCGGCAGGAGGAGCTGCCGGGACTGGTCGAGGAGCTGGTCGATTGGGCGCTCCACTACCAAGACCCGGAGAGCGAGGTGACGCTGCAGGCGATGGCGGCGGCCGAGGAACCGGCACCCCCTCCCCTGCCCCCGGCCGCCGACGAGCTCCCCTGGGAGGAGCCGCCAGACAGCACCTCCAGCCGCCGGCTCCTGAGCCAGCGCGAGCGGATGGCGCGCGGCACCGCGCGGCTGGTCGTCGAGGGTGGCTACGGAGCGCTCACCATCCCCGCCATCTCCAACGCCGCCGGCGTTTCCAACCAGACTTTCTACGAGCACTTCGACAGCAAACGCGACGCCTTCCTCGCCGCCTTCGAGCTGCTCACCGCCGAGGCGCTGGCGTTCTCCACGGCGGCTCTGGCCGCCCGCGAGAGCCGCCCCGAGGCGCTCGGCGCCGGGATGCGGGCGCTGCTCGAGCACATCTCCCGCAGCGAGATCTTTGCCCGGCTCGCCTTCTTCGAGCTGCCGAGCGCCGGCCCCGCCGCCCTCGACCGCGCCGACGCCATCCTCGACAGCTTTACCGCCTTCCTCGAGCCCGTCGCCGGGGCTGAGGAGATGGGGACGGCGACGGTGGCGGTGCGGGAGGCGATCGCCAGCGGCACCTGGGCCGTGATCCAGCACGAGATCCACCACGGGCGACGGGCGGAGCTGCCGGCGATGGCGCCGGAGCTGATCCGACTGGCGCTGGCGTCGCTCGACCGCGCCTGAGGCCGGCGGCGCTCAGCCGACGGCGACGCGGCGCGCCTCCAGCTCGCCGAGATACGGCGAGAGCAGGACTTCGACCAGCTGCTCCTGCAGGGCCGAGATCGTCTTCGGATCCTCGGCCAGCAGGTACTGGGCGATGACCGAGACGCCGCCGCCGACCAGGACGCGCTCGGTGATCGCCGGCAGGCGGGCCGCCTGCGGGTAGCGCTTGCGCCCCTCGGCGAGCAGGCCCGCGAGACGGTCGAGAGCGGCGAACTGGCGCTCGGCCGCAGCGAGGCTGGCGGCGGGGGCTTCGATTGCGAAGACCCGGGACAGGGAGCTCGATTCGACCAGGGATTCGACCACCGCCGCGACCACCGCGCGGACTCGGAACGGCCAAACCGCGACCTCCTCGCAGGCGGTCGTGACCTCGCTCCAAAGACGGCCGAGGAACGCTTCCTGGGCGGCGACCAGGGCCTCCTCGACGTTCGCGAATTGCTCGTAGAAGGCCTCTGGCGGCAGACCGGCGTAGCGGCTGACCCGCTCGACGTCGAGCCGCGAGTAGCCCTGCTCCCCGACGGCTTTGGAGAATGCGACGATCAGCCGGCTTCGCCGCTTGTCGAGGTCGTCGATATCGGTGGTATCGGTGGTCATATCGGCGCCAAGACAGGGGGGAACAGCCGGGCGCCGGTACCGGGGACCAGTCCCGACGCCCTGGGCTGTCCTCGCTCATGGCGCCGTCCCGGGAACGGACGGCGGGCACAGGGATTGCCCCGAAGCCAATATCGCGATACTCCCGCCGTCTTTGAGCGGCGTGGCGGAGTGTAAGCAGTGGTATGCGAAAGTGTCAAGCCCAACCGAGCCGGTCGGCTCAGATGTCCTAGGTCGAGCTCGCGGCGAGCTGGCCGCAGGCGGCGGCGATGTCGCGGCCGCGGGTGAGGCGGACGGTGGCGGTCAGATGGTGCTCGGCGAGAATCGCCCGGAAGCGCTCGATCCGCTCCGGCGAGGAGCCGTCGTAGGCGCCGGTCGGGTTGTAGGGGATCAGGTTGATCTTGTAGGCGCGGGGATCGAGCAGGGCGGCGAGCTCACGGGCATGCTCGGGCAGGTCGTTGACCTCGGCGAGCATCACGTACTCGACGAAGACCTTGCGCCGGCGCTTGGCTAGGTAGCGCTCGCAGGCGGCCAATACCTCGGCCAGCGGGTAGCGATCGTTGACCGGCATCAGCTGCGAGCGCAGGCCGTCGTTGGGCGCGTGCAGGGAGAGGGCGAGACTGATCGGCATCTCGCAATCGGCGATCCGGTCGATGCCGGGCACCCAGCCGACGGTCGAGATCGCGGTGCGGCGGTTGCTGACGCCGAGGTCCGGCAGGCGCTCACAGGCGGCGAGGACGTTGTCGATGTTCATCGTCGGCTCCCCCATCCCCATGAAGACGACGTGGTCGATCGCTTCGGTGCGGCGGAAGTGGAGCGCCTGGTCGAGGATCTCGTCAGTCGTCAGGTTGCGGCCGAACTTCATCTGCCCGGTTGCGCAGAAGGTGCAGGTCAGCGGACAGCCCGACTGCGAGGAGACGCAGACCGAGCGGCGCCCGTCGCGGTAGCGCATCAGCACCGCCTCCAAGGGCCGGCCGTCAGCGGTGTGGAAGAGACACTTGACGGTGCCGTCGTCGGACTTCGCCTCGGCCTGCAGTGTCAGCGTCGAGAGCGGCACCGCGGCGCCGAGGCGCTCGCGCAGCGCCGCCGGCAGGTTCGTCATCGCCTCGTATGAGCCGGCGCCACGCGCCAGCCACTCCCAGACCTGGGCGGCGCGGTAGTCGGGCTCGCCGGCATCCGCCAGCGTCGTTGCGAGGAGATCGCGGTCCACAGGGTGAGGTTAGCCGGGGCCGCCGCCCCGACCCTTCACCGGGTCAGACCTCGAGGAAGGGGCCGCGCAGGAAGATCGAGACCTCGGGCAGCAGCTCGGGGGCTCGCTCCGCTTCGCCGGCGCGAATCAGGCCGGAGAGAAGAGAGGCAACCCCGCCGACCAGCGATTCCTCGATTGCCTTCGGCCGGGGGATCTCACTGGGCGCGACCGCGCTGAACAAGGCGGTGAACTCGGCGATCGCCGCGAGGTAGCGCCGCATCGACTCCGGTGTCGCGCCAAACGCTTCGACCATCAGCACCCAGGCATGTGCCGGCCGCTCGGCGACCCAGTCGAGGACAGCGTGAAGGCCGGCCTGCAGGGGATCCTCGGTCACCGCGCGCGCTTCCTCGCAGGCGGATTCGGTTCGCTCCAGCAACTCAGCGACCGCCCCGTCGACAAGGGTGAGAAAGATGTGATCGCGGTTCTCGAAATGCTCGTAGACAGTCGAGCGGGAAACCCCCGCCCGGCGCGAGAGCTTGTCGATCGTGGTCGCTCGGTAGCCCTCACTGACGCATTGCGCGGCCAACGCGTCGGTGATGCGGCGCCGCTTGAAGGAAGCGACTATCGCCGGATCGAGAACCGGCCGGGGGGAGCGCGCGGGGCTCATGGCAGTCCCTTTCCGGCAGCAGCCAAAGGGGGGTCCAAACTTAGGAACATCTTCATTCCAACCTACATCAATGTTTCTCTATCTGCCTCTTGATCTGAATCGATGTTCGAGATTTCTGCGTACCATTTTGGGACATCAAAAGTACGGCTGCCGGCCTGAATACGATCGCGACCGGTGATCGGCGCGGCAAAGGAGGGGATCGAAACGCTGGCGACGCTGCGCACCTACCGGACCTCCGTCCTCCCCGCCGTCCGCGAGGAGATGGCCGCTTGGCGCCTGGTCGCGGAGCAGATCCCGGACCCGATTCTGCGTCAAGCGGCGACCAGGGCGCTGACCGCTAAGGCGGCCAACGTCGAAGCGACGGGGGTGCTGGCGACGCTCGCCCCGGCCGAGCACCGCCTCGCGGCCCTGCGGATCTCGGCCGCGCTGCAGATCGCGACCGACTACCTCGACGTCCTCGGCGAGGAAGGGGTGCCGGACCCGCTG
This sequence comes from Solirubrobacterales bacterium, assembly GCA_035472275.1. Lineage (GTDB taxonomy): Bacteria > Actinomycetota > Thermoleophilia > Solirubrobacterales > 70-9 > VAYN01. The sequence continues at coordinate 39,480 of DATIPH010000022.1, read as the reverse complement.
CAGGACGGTCTTCGCCTCCACTCGGCGCTCGGCGCCGCTCTGAGCCCCGACGCGCAGCCGCAGGACTGGTACCTCCACCATCCCCACGGAGAGGACGGCGGCTACCTGGGCCGGCTGGTGGCCCGCTGCCAGGAGGGCGTACGCGAACTTCCCTCACAGGCGACGATCCTGCCGGCGGCCCGGCGCGCCGCAGTGCGCTGCGGTGAGGGGCAGAGCCATACCCATGCGGCGGCCCAGGGCACGGCGAGCGAGCTCGAGGCCTGGAGCTCGTCGCTGGCGGTTCCAGGCCCGGCCGATTTCCGGTGGTGGGAGGTCGCGGCCGGCGCCTGCTCGTCGGTCGCCGCCCACGCCCTGATCGCGCTGGCCGCGGATCCCGCGGCCGACAGCGCCGAGGCCGAGGCGGTCGACGACGCCTACTTCCCGGCGATAGGCGCCCTCACCGTGATCCTCGACGACCTCGTCGACCGTGACGAGGACCTTGCCGCCGGCGAGCACAGCTATCTCGACTACTACGCGGGAACCGGCGAAGCCGCCGAACGCCTCGAGCTGATCGCGGAAACGGCGCGGGAGCGCACCGGGAATCTGCGCAACCCCAGGCGCCACCGGGCAATCCTCGCCGGCGTCCTCGCGTATTACCTCGCGTCGCCAGGCGCGGGCGCCCTCCCGCGCCCTGCACGGCGCCGCCTGGCTCGCTCGGCGGGGCCGGCAACCCGACCCCTGGCCGCCGCGCTGAAGCTCTCCCGATGAGCCCCCCGCCACAGTACGTAGCGATCATCACCGACGGCAACGGCCGCTGGGCCGAAGAACGGGGGCTGCCGATCGGCGCCGGCCACCGCGCCGGTGCCGAGACGGTCCGCTCCACGCTGCGCCATGCGGTCGAACTCGGGATCCGCGAGCTGACCGTCTATGCCTTCTCGACCGAGAACTGGACGCGCTCGCCGGAGGAGGTGAAGGGGCTGATGGACTTGCTCGCCGAGTACATCGACGGCGTCACGCCGGAGCTGCATGCCGAGGGCGTGCGGATGCGCTTCATCGGACACCGCGCGGCGCCCGTGCCAGACCGAGTCGTCGAGAAGATGGAATGGGCCGAGCAGCTGACCGCCGGCAATCGGCGGATCAGCTTCTTCGTGCCGTTCAACTACGGCGGCCGGGCCGAGATCGTCCAGGCGGCGGCGAGGTTTCAGGGCGGGACCGAGGAGGACTTCCGCCGCCTCCTCTACGCCCCCGACATGAGGGATCCGGAGCTGCTGATCCGGACCGGCGGTGAGCGGCGCCTCTCCAACTACCTGCTCTGGCAGGTGGCCGAGTCGGAGCTGGTCTTCAGCGACGAGCTCTGGCCCGACTTCTCGCGCCGCTCACTCGAGGACGCGATCGCCGAGTACGGCCGGCGGCGCCAAGACTGACGCAACCGGCCCAGAGGAAGGGTGGCTCCTCTGGGCCGAGTCACGCCTGCGTGATCACGGGGTCGAAGCTGCCCAGGGAGTGCAGGACGACCCGAAAGCCGCGGCGTTGAAAGGGAGCCGCGACCGGCCTAATGAGAACATAGACATACCATTCTGTCAACCAGTGCTACGTCCACTCCGCCGACCTATTTGCCCATTGCTGCGACTCGGCAAAGCCCAGGTAGGGCAGCAGCGCCAACTGCACGAGCTCCGGCTTGAGCTTGGCGAGACGGTCGAGGCGGCGCAGCCGGACGAGGTCTCCGACGAGGCCGATAATGCCGGCGACCAGGGCCTCGTCGGTCGACGCCGGCAGCCGCTCGTCGACCGGCGCCCGCAAGCGGATCAGGGTCGTGAGGCGCGCGACCATAGGCCCGTAGTAGCTGCTGTAGAGCTGATTTGGTGAAATCTCAGCTACCCACGACTCAATCAGGGAGGCGTTGTCGATGACGAAATCGACGCCGGCGTTGATCCCCGCTGCGACCTGCGCCGGCCACTCCTCCCGGGCCGCGCAGGCGTCGAGCACCGTGCTCTCGAGGGCGCCGAGCGGACCCGGAAGAGGGTCTTGGCGAGGCGCTTCCGATGGGTCGTCGTTCCCTCTCAACTCCACTCACCCCGATAGCCATCAAATTAGGAACGTGAACCTACCATCTGGAGTGGAGGGAGCACAACCGGATCGCTGCCGCGACTCAGCGGGCGCGGCAACTGCGAGGAATGCTGGTGCCGACCTCGCGACCGCCGGCGAGCGTGTACGTGGCGCGCGCGAAGGAGAAGAAGCCGGCGGTGAGACTGCTCGGGATCGGACACGAGGCGCCGAGATAGCTGTAGCGCTCGCCGCGATAGGCATAGCGCCGCGAAAGCGTCATCTCGAAATGGGCGAAGTGCGGCCAGGGACCGAGCGAGGGCGGCAGGTCGGCAACCAGCGTCGTCCCGAGGCGGGCGGAGCGGAGCCGGATCCGGAAGGGAAGGACGATGACGGTCGGTGGATCCTGCACGTAAGCGTGGAGCAGCACCGCGCGCTTGCCCTCGACGTTCCCGTTGAAGGCGAGCAGGCTGGCGTGAACCTGGAACGACGGCTGGTTGGGCAGCAGGACTTCGGCGCGGAGGTTGCCGTGGCCGACGAGCGCCGCTCGGCATGCGGCGAGCGCCTGGACGGGAAGAGTGTGCCGGATCAGACGCTGCGGACAGACCGGCAGCCCCCGGGTGGTCAGTACTCCCTGCCCCGGCAGGCCGAATTCGATCTTGGTCACCCGCGGCAGGACCGAGCGGTCCGCCGTCTGCAGGCCACCAGAGAGATGAACGGAGACCGGAGACGGATGGTCCCTTGGCAGCTGCAGCGGCGACAGCCCGCCGTCGAGCGAGACGATCAGGTTGCCGTGCTGGGTCCGCTCGCCGCGCGCCAGGCCGGCACCAAAGGCCGCCAGCGCGAGCAGAACCACGAGCGCCGCCACCAGCCGCCGCGATCCCGATTTGCGCCGGCGTTCGCTCATCCGTACCTGGAGAACTTGAAGCTGCAGTAGTCGAAGCCGAAGGCGAGGACGACGTTGTTTGCCAAGTTGCCGTTGTGGATGAAGCGCGCGGTCAGCCGCTGGGCCTTGATCCCGTGGCCGACACGCAGCTGCGTGGTGATCTGCTTCAAATAGGACTCCTGAGCCTTCAGGTAGCCGAACCACTTGCCGAGCTTGACGGCGTCGGACTCGGGCCTGGGAACAGCGGCGATCTCCTTGACGGTCGAGCCGAAGATCGAGCTCGCCTTCCCGAACTTGCCGGCGGCGACCCCGAATCGTTCGGCACTAACGTCGGCACGGGCCCCCTTCATCGCCTTCTGGGTGGCTTCGGTGTCGGGCTTGCAGACCTGCTCGAGCTGGTCCACGTATTCATCCCGGGTCGGTGCTTCGGCCGCCGCGGCGGTGGCGCCCGCGAGAACCAGCGCCAAGACGAGGACGGCGGCAATCCAGTTCCGGGTCATGATGATCCCAGCACCTCACGGCGGGGAAGGATGCGGTCAATGCCCGGCGGCACCCGCCAGACCCGGTCCCCCAGCAGCAGCATCAGCGCCGGCAGGAGGACGATCCGCACGATCGTCGCGTCGAGCAGGATCGCAACCGTCAGCCCCACCCCCATCTGGCTCACGGTCGCGATCGGCGCCGTCGCGAAGCTGACGAAGACCGCGGCCATGATCGCCGCCGCGCCGGTGATCACCCCGGCCGTCTTCTCGAGCCCGAACTCGATCGCGGCGCGGTTGTCGCCGTCGACGTCGTAGCGCTCCCGCATCCGCGCGATCAGGAAGACCGCGTAGTCGACCGAGAGCCCGAAGGTGACGCCGAAGATCGCCCCGGCACCGACCGTGTCGATGTAGGGGTGCCCGCCGAGCGGGTAGCCCTCGGGGATCTGGCAGACCAGCGTCATCACCCCGATCGCCGCGGCGACCGAGAGCAGGTTGAGGCAGACGGTGAGCAACGCCAGCAACGGCGCGCGGAGGACGAAGACGAGCGCGAGCAGGGTGAAGAGGACGAAGGCGCCGATCACCAGGGGCAGCCGTTCCCTCGTCGCATTGCCGTAGGTATTGAGCGTCTCGGCGCCGCCGGTGAGGCCGGTCTGCAGTCCCCCCTCCCGGCCGATCCGGTCGGCGTCCGCGCGCAGGCGATCACCGACCTCGCTCGACCCGTCGGTGTTGAAACCGTAGCGGGAGACGACCAGCATCCGCGCCGCCTGGCCGCCGCTGTCGATGCTGATCGCCTCGCCGGCTTCGGCGCGGCGCTGCCGCGGGGCGCCGTCGAGGGCGGAGAGGACGAAGTAACCAGAGTCGAACAGGTGCGGCGAGTCCTCCCGCAGCCGGCGGGCGCCCGCTTCGAGCGGCGCCGCCACCGCCGTCACCCGCACGCCCGCCCGCCGCAGGTGGGACTGCAGCGGGTAGGAGCGATGGAAGCCTTCGGCGAGCCCTGCCTGCAGGGTGCCGGCGCCGCCTTCGAGTTCGGTCAGGCCGCCGGCCAGCCGTTCGGCGCCGGAACCGAGGCGGTCGAGGCCGCCGCTCAGTTCGCCGGCGGCGTCGGAGAGCTGGCCGACCCCTTCTTCGAGACGCTTGCCGCCGGGGACGAGGCGGTTGACGCCGCCGTTGACGGTCTGGGCGACGTCGCGCAGGCGTCGCACTTCGTCGCGACTGGCGGCGATCGAGCGAACTAGCACTCGCGCCTGGTTCGCCACCGGCCGCAGCGAGGGATCCCCGGCGGCGGCCTGTTCCAGCTCGCGCGCGAGCGACCGTGACCGCACCAGCTCCCCGCCCCGCATCTGCGGCAGCAGCGAGCGCAGGTCGAGCGCCAGGGTCAGGGTCCCGACCGAGACCTGGCGCTGACCGTCCGCGAGCTGCTTGCTCCCGCCTTCGAGCTTCCCGATCGCCGCCGTCGCTTCTTCGCCGCGGACCGCGGCGCGGCGCAGCTCCTCGGCGATCGTTCCCGCCCCGTCCGCAGCCCGCGCCGACCCTTCCGCGAGCAGGCCGCTGCCGGCGGCGCCTTCGGCGATGCCACCGCGCAGCTCAGAGACAGCGTCGGCGGCGCGGCGCAACCCGGGGCCGAGGGCGCCGAGCTGCTCTGGGGACTCGCCCCCCTCGGCGCTGAGCTTGGCGCCGAGGGCGTGCAAGGGCGCGGTGCGGCGCGCGACCGGCGCCGGCCCGATCACCGCCCGCACCCCCTGCTCGGAGGCGATCCGCCGCTGCCAGCGCGCCAGCAGGGCGAGGTCATCGTGGGTCGTGATCGGGCCGCTACGGGTGGCGGCGACGAGGACGAACGGCGACTCCCAGCCTGGGCCGACCGCCGCGTCGATCGTTTCCGCGCTGGCACGGGCGGGGTTGGAGCTGGGCAGCTCGTCGATTCCGGGGGCGCCGGTGGTGAAGGCCAGCGTCGGCAGGATCAGGAGAACAAGGGGCACAGCGACGAGGGCCGCCGCCAACGCCGGGTTGCGCAGTGCCGAGCGGGCGGCGCCGGCGATCGTGAACGGTGGGCGCTGGCCGCCGCGCCGGGCGGGGCGACCGATCCGACCGGCGTTGATCCGCGGCCCGAGCAGGGCGAGGAGTGGCGGCAGGGCGAGCAGTGAGATCGCGACGCTGATCACGACCACGACCGCCGTCGCCACCGCCAGCGACAGCAGCAGCGTCCCCGGTTGCAGAAAGGCGGAGCAGACGAGGGCGACGACCAGCGTCAACCCGGCGAGGAAGGTGGTGCGGCCGGCGCTCCGCCGGGCGGCGAAGGCGGCCTCCCAGGGGCCGAGACCGCGGTCCATCTCCTCGCGGAAGCGGGAGACGATCAGCAGCGAGTAGTCGACGCCGAGCGCCAAGCCCATCATCGTGCAGACGACGAGGGAGAGCGAGTCGATCGTCATCGCCGAGCTGAGCAGGGCGAGGACACCGCGGCCGGCGAAGACGGTGAGCGCGCCGAAGGCCAGCGGCAGCGCGGCGGCGGCGACCGAGCGGAAGACGAGCAGGAGGACGAGGATCAGGAGCGGCGCGGCGAGCAGCTCGGCCCGCTCCGTGGCGCCGAGCGATTCCCGCTGCAGGGCGCGGGCGACGCTGGCGTAGCCCGACTGGGTGGCGCGGACCGGAGCGCGGACATGCGCCTCGATCAGGCCTTCGAGCGCCGGCACCGTGTCCCGCATCGCCCGCGCCAATGGTACGTGGAAGTCAACTAAAACAAGAGCCTTGTTGTGGTCGGGACGCAGCACCGCCATCGCCCCCCGATCCCAGGGCGAGAGCACCGTCGCCCGCGGCTCGCGCCGCAGCGCCGCGACCAGTTCCGGGCCCTGACGGTCGATCGACCGGCCCGGCCCCCGGAGCAGGACCACGAACGGCGTCGAATCGCCGAAATGGCTCTCCGCCAGCTCTTCTCCTCGAGCGGCAGAGGTTCCGGGCACCTTAAGCGAAAGCGGATCGAGCTTGCCCTCGACGCCGAGCCCGGCGATCCCGAGCAGCGCGCAGAGCAGCACGACGCCGGCAAGCCCCGTGAGTGCGCCGCGATGTTTCAGCGACCGCAAAACGCTCCCATTGGACGGGAAGTCTAGACGCCCCGACCTCAATCAGCGGTACGTCGGTGTCCCGAAAAGACCCGAGCCGAGAGCGAGGTGGCGCCCGCTGCGCCCCGTCGGAGCGCAGCGGGCTTGGAGGGACCTATTTCGTACAGGCCACCTTGACCGTCGATCTGGTCTTCGAGACCTTCCCGTTCTGGCCGGTGAACTCGACGTCTGCGCGGGGGGTGGTCGCGCAGATGTTGGTGTTGTTGGCGAGCAGGCCCTTCTTGCCGCCCTTCATCGTCAGCTCGAACTTGCTGACGGGGGCGTCGGGCACGGCCGCGAACGTGGTGCGGATCCGGGCGTTGACCGAGTCGATGTAGCCGACCAGGTCGACGTGGATCTGCCCGTCGAGTTTGGCGACCAGGTCGGGCAGGGCGCGTTCGCCGCCGTTGGCCCGCAGGTAGACCGGGCCCTGCAGCGGCTGATCGAGCAGCGGGCTCCAGGCCTTGGCGTAGCCGTAGACCGACTTCGCCGGGCAGGCGTTCGCCGCGTAGAGGGGCCGGGTGCAGATCGTCCCGATGTGGGCGTTCTCGAGAAGCTCGGTCTTCGGCAGCGTCACCACCGCTTTGCCGATGTTGGCTTCGCCCTTGCCCGCGGTCAGGACCGCTTTCAGCTTCGGGTGCCCGCCACGGTGGGTGGGAGCGCCCGAGAGCCCCAGCGCCAGCTTCGGCCCAAACCCAAGCCGTTCGCAGTTGGCGGCCTGGAAGTTGGTCGCCGGGCTGGCGCTGGCGCCACCGGAACCGAGCAGGGTCGAGGTGACCTTCATCGGTTCGCAGGAGGTCGGGTTCAGGGTGAAGCCCGGCCGGTTGACTTCGACCCGCACGTCGCGGTAGGTGATCGGGATCCCCTGCAGGATCTGCGGCAGAGGATCGGACTTGGCGGTCACCTGGGTGGTCTCGGGGTCGATGTAGAGGGCGTTCCTCACGGTCACCGTGCCGAGGTCGAAGGGTCCCGCCTGGGCGGGAACCTTGACCACGAGGCTGTAGGGGGCGCCTTTGTAGGGGCCGGCGAGGTAGACGGCGGTCGGGGCCTTGCCGGGTTCGGGGACGAAGACCGGCGTTTCGCCGGGGCCGGCGCCGACCGTGGTGGTGCCGACCTGGCTGGAGGCCGGGCAGTTGCCGGAGGCGGTCAGCGCCTCCGGGCAGACGCCCACCCCGGCGAGCTTCGCCAGGACGCCCGGGGGCAGGGTGGCGTTGATCTGGGCGAGGTTCTGTTCGCCGTCGTTGCGGGTGATCCGCAGCAGGAACGGGGAGAAGGCGCCGGCGGCCGGGCTCTGGGAGCCGGCTTTGAGGACGGGGTTGAAGCCGCCCGTGTTGCAGCCTTCGCTGATCGTCATCGGCGAGTTCATCTGCACCGGCACGCTCGAGGCCCAAGAGGTCATCTCGACATGGGTGTTATAGGTGCCGCAAGCGCTGGGGGTGACCAGCGGCGCTCTACTGCCGCTGTTCAGCTGCAGGCGCAGGTGTTCGAACGGCAGCTGCGGCGTGTTGTCGAAGGTGCTCGTGACCTGGCCCGTGACCGGGTCGAGGTCGACCTTGCCGGGCAGCTTCAGGTAGAAGCCCGGGCCTTTGACGGCGAGGTAGAGCGCCAGCAGCGAGTTGAACGGGTTGTCGTTCTGCTTGGCGAGGATCACGTCGCCTTTCAGCGTTTCGTCCAGCAGCGGCGATTCGATCTCCACCGTGCCGACCTTGGAGGAGTCGGGACAGGTGGGCGGGTCGTTCGTGCCGAGCTTGATCTGATCCGGTGAGCAGCTGCCCTGGCCAGAGGCCGCCGAGGGCGAGATCGCGACGCCCCTGGGGAAGGTGACGACGGTCTTGCGGACGTCGGGCGTCGCGAGCCCGTCGGGGCTTTCGTTCTGGGGGACGGTGATCTCGACCCCGAGGCCGCTCGGGGATTCGGTGCGGTGGGTGTCGGGATCGATCGCGGCGGCGGGTTTGAAGGCGAGTTTCTCGCAGCCGCCGAAGACGAAGGGTTCGCCTTCGAGGTCGGTGGTCACCGTTTTGGCGAAGTAGATGTCAGGGTGCTCCCAGGCGTTGACTTCGGCGCCGAACTGCGCCGGGGTGCCGGGGCAGGAGGTAGGCATCCGCAGGAATGGGCGGCGGGTGCCGGGATTGTGACCGGGTTCGAGACCTTCCAGGCGTTCGCTGTCGTGGCTCGAATCACCCGGGATGCCCCAAAGGGTGAGGTCGACGAACTGAAGGGCCTGAAGCTGGCTGGTGTTGATGCTGAGCGTCGAGATTCCGAAGTCATCGGGCCTCACGACCGACTTGATGAAGGCGGGCACGGTGGCGGCCATGAATCCGAAGAGCGCCGGCGTGTCTACAGGGCGTTCGAGGTTGTAGACAGCCCTCGTGAGAGGGAAACTGAAGCTGGTGAGCTTGACGTGGACGACCCCGATCTGCGTCTCCGATGGACATGCTTCAGTGGTCAAGAGGAGGCCGGGGGGACAGGTCGGCACCGCCGTCGGATCTCCGATCAGGCCGGGCGGCACGTCGACACGGATGTCCTTTGGGTTGCCGACAGCACGGTCGAATTCGAGTTCGGTGGCGGCTGGTTCGATTGGAAACGCGATCCTCACCCGGAAGTCGGGGTGCCCTCCCGCTTGGCGCGAGAGCTGACCGTCGACCGATGCCGAGGTTCCGAATTCCGAAATCGAGAAAGGCACCGCGGCGGCGGCCAGCGGAGAGACCAACGCCATCGCAACCAGACAACCCGCCACCGCGACCAGCGCCCCGCCGGCCAAACGTCGAATCCGCTTCATCGCTCGCCCCTCCCTTTCGCCCTGCTCTGGATATCTGACTGCGGAGCTCATCGGCCCACGCTCCGGTTGCGGGCCTGTTTTTTGCCGTGCTTTTTGGGTTGCTTGATGCAGCGGGATTTGCCCTTGCCCGCCTGACGCGAGCGGCTCTTGCCACAGCGCTGCTTTGCACCGGGGCGGGGGCCCTCAGACCCAAACGGCATTTCGGTCAGGGCACCCGGGGCTTCCGGGGCAGATGAGCCGGCGCCGCGGCAGGCGTCGCCACTGCAGGGCGGAACCGGCACCGCGCTCTGAGCGGCGATACCGCCGCCGGCCCGGGCGTCATACAGATCGAGAACATTGTCACGGTCGCTCGCAACCAAGCGCTGCACGGTGGTGAAGAAAACGTCGTGGCCACTCGGCGTCACTTCTGCGAACCTGGCGTCGACAGGTTGCGTACCGGGGCTGATCAGCGTTACCTGTCCATCGCGGTAAGAGTAGACATCCCTAGTGCCGTTTACGTCGGTGGCGATGAGGGGGTCTGGGGTATCGAAATAGACCGTTCCATCATTGGTCACTGCCGCCGGCACATGATGACCGAATGATCCAGCTGAGTAGTTCGTTATGCCAGAGGCCGATCCGCTGGGCGCCGCCCCATCTTCACGGCAAGACGCGCACGACAGCGATTCGGTCTGCGAGTCGTAGAGATATGCCTCTGCAATCCCGTCATTCTCATAGTCGGTCAGCTGCTGCCCGGTCACGACAGCGAGGTAGCGGCCATCGGGACTGGCACTCGTGCCTGGAGTTGCTCCGCCGAACGGATCCGGCACCGCAATCGTGAGCTGGCCGTCATGGAAGCGATAGAGATTGCCATCGATTAAACGCCGCAGATACGCCTCACTGCGCTCGGGCCATCCTTGAACAACCCCAGTTGGCGGGCCGCTCACCCCACACCTGGGGTCAGAGGCCAGATTTGCGAGGTATTCAAGGCTGTCGGATTCCGCGTCATAGCGATAGAAGCTGGTCCCGGCAGTCGCGTCATCCGTCAACGGCGCGTTGGCCGAGAAGAAGAGGAAGCGACCGTCGGGAGAAGCCATTTCAGGGCAGGCCGCGACTGGATCAGGGGGGTCGCCTGCACGGCGAGAAATCGAAATGACCCTGCTCGTGCCGTTTTCATTCACGGCGGCGGCACCCGCTTCGTCTCGATAGTAGATCCGGGACCCATCTTCGGAGACCACACCTGGTCGCGTCTTGATATCCGCAACGGCGCCGTATGCGGTCGATTCCAGTCCGTCGCCGACGCCTATCGAGCGCAGACCGTCGTCCTCTGACCAAACGTAAATTTGATTGGGCCTGCCGAATCCAAAAGCGATCGTGCTGAAGTCCGGTGAGCCGCCAAACCATTCGGCGGTGATGTTTTCGCTCGCTGACGCGGCGAAGAGCGACAGATCGGGCGACGTCATGACAAGGGTGTATTCGCCCGTGGCGATGTCGTAGATGTAAAGGTTGCTGTTCCCGGCGACTCCTTTCCCACCCAGGCTGAACGTACTAGTTACAACCATGCGAGTCAGGTCCCTCGAAACCGCCCAGATGCTCTTGAATAGACTCGCCGCGACCGTGCTGGTGATCGGTTTGTCAAGCGGTTTGGTAAGCCAGCCGGTTGCAGTACGGGTGGCCAGAGCCTTGGGGTGCAGGGGCGTCGCTTCCGATCCTGGATAGCTCGCACCGGCGGTGGTAAATAGTGCCCTGTCGCCGTCCGTGGTTGCCATAAAGCCTTCAGCATTTCCCGGCTGGACCGCCACCCCTGCGTTGTCAGCCGGTGAGACCCGCTCATACGCGCGGCAGTCGGCGAGCCACGACGAGCCCTGCTGGGCGCGGATCGCGGCGTTGGGGCAGCTGTCGGTCTCAGAGCCGGACTGGCTGGTGGTGAAGGTGCGGTCGGGGCTTTCCACGACACCCGCCGAGTTTTCGGCGACGAGGCGGAGGTGGTAGCCGCTGGCCTGCAAGAGGCCTGAAACGTGGGCGCTGACGGTGGTCGCCGAGAGCCCGGCGGGGAGCGTGCGCGAGGGAGTGCTCTGCCCGTAGCTCGCGGTCGGCCCGTAGTCGAAGTGGTAGGTGGTTTCGGCGCCGCCGGGATTGATCCGCGCTTTGAATTCGGCTTCGGTCGCGGAGGGAGCGGCGCCGACGTCGAGGATTTCCGGTAGCACTGGGTCGGTGGTGAAGAATTCGGGGCCTGCGACGGTCTGCCCGCCGGCGTTTTCGGCAACCAGGGTGACTTCGTAGGTGGTGGCCGGTTTGAGGCCGGTGGTGTCGTCGGCGGCGAAAACTTCCGTGGTGCCGCTGTCGGCCGGGATCGTGTGATTGCCGAGGCCGGGGCATTCGGGATTGCACTGGAAGCGCCAGCTGACGTCGAAGGCAGCCGGATCGCCGGCGGGCGTTCCCGGGGTGATCTGACCCGAGAAGTGAGCGGAAGCGCCGGTCACCGAGGAGGGGGCCGCGATCGAGGCCCCTGGCGGAGCGACGGGCAGGGTCGTGAAGGAAGGGTTCGGTTCGGCGGAGATGACTTCGGGATCGATGTTGTTGGTCGCCACCAGACGAACGAAATACTTGGTCCCGGGACTGAGACCAACGAAGTCTTCAGAAACCGTGGCTTCGCCAGAGTTGGCGGCCAAGGCGGGCGGGAAGGCTGCGAAGTTCCAGCCTTCGATTTCGGGGTGAGCCGAATACTGGAAGTAGTAGAAGGTTTCGTTGTCCTCCGGGTTCACTTTGCCCTCGACATGGGCGCTGGTGTAGGAGGCGGTGAAGGCGCCGGGGGTCAAGCTCACCGTCGGCGGCGCGGCCAGCGCCGGGGCGGCGGCGATGCCGAGCGCGACGACGGCCAGGGCCGTCGCGATCAGCGCGCTTTTGCCGCGGTTGCGGTTCGCGATGGATCGCGCCGACGAAGCCTTCAGGTGACGTCTCACGTAGCTCTCCTTGTCCCGTAGCCCTTGCCTCTGTCCCGACCCGGATCACGGGTCCCCTGACCGAGGCGTTCGGCCGTTTGCTCTCTCCCGCCTTTGGAACACCCGTGCTGCCTTCGAGAAGGCAAGCTCGCTCCGCAGGCCCGATAAATAAGAACAGACACGGACCAGTTTGTCAAGAAACTACAACTGAGGGGCAGTTATTTCCTTCTATATAGGGAAATCTAGAGGTAGAATACGTACCACTAGAGAGTTCTTGCATGGTCGCCCTGAGAGACAGTGAGATGCCGGGATATCTTCCCTCCGCGATGACGAAAACTCCGTGGGGGGATGCGGCCGAGCTGCGGGAGCGACGGCTGCGGCCGGGGCGAGGAACGCCTCGCGAGGAGGCCGAGCGCAACCAGCGCGAGCGGCTCTTCGCGGCGATGGTGGCGACGGTCGCCGAGAGGGGCTACGAGGCGACCACCGTCGCCGATCTGGTCGAGCTCTCCGGGGTCTCGCGGAGCGCCTTCTACCGCCACTTCGAGGACAAGCAGGCCTGCTTCCTGGCGGCGATCGAAGCGATGGTCGAGCCGGCGCTGAAACGGATCGCCGGCGACGAGAGCGCCCCGGCCGGGGTCGAGCGGGCGCGGAGGGCGTTTGAGTCGCTGATCGAGCTGATCGTCTCCCAGCCGGCCGCCGCAAAGATGTGCATCGTCGAGGTCTACGCCGCCGGCCCTGAGGGGGCGGCCCTGATCGACCGCTCGATCGACCAGGTCACCCAGCTCACCTCCCGCCTGCTCAACCAGGTGCCGGACCGCAAGGGGATGCCGATCGAGCTCGTCCACGCGCTCGTCGGCGGCATCCAGAAGGTGATCCACAAGCGCCTCTACCGCGGCAAGGAGGAGGAGTTGGTGGACCTGATCCCGCAGCTCTGGGACTGGCTCTTCTGCTACCCGATCCCTCCCGGCCCACTGAAGGCGACGCGGCGGCGCAACGTCAAGGCGCTGCCGTTCGCCGAGCGCCAAAGGGGCGCCAACCCGCCGGAGCGGATCCTGCGGGCGCTGGCCGCGGTCGTCGCCGAGAAGGGCTACCCCGACACCACCGTCGCCGACGTGGTCGAGAAAGCCGGCACCTCGCAGCGGACCTTCTACGAACACTTCAAGAACAAGGAGGACGCGATCGTCGCCGCTCTCGACAGCGGCTCCGCCCACATGCTCGCCGCCGCCCTCCCCGCCTTCCGCCGCGCGCCCGACTGGAAGCACGCGGTGCACGACACCCAGGAGGCGATGTTCGCCTTCGGCGCCGAAGAGCCCGAGTACGCGCGACTGGGCGGGGTCGAGATGTACGCGGCGGGAAAAAGGGCGCTGGACCAGCGCGAGGTCGTGACCGAAGGGATGGAGGGCCTACTCGCCCCCGGCTACGAGCTGAAACCCGACACCCCGCCGATCGCGGCCGAGGCGATCGGCGGCGCCCTCTACTCGGTGCTCTACGACCACGTCAACAAGAAGGGTCCGGAGACGCTGCCGGAAATCGTTCCCACAGTGGTCTACGTCACCCTCGCCCCGTTCCTCGAGCCCGAGGACGCCTACGAGGTCGCGATCGGCTAACCGTCGCCCTGCGCCGTCTCCAACGCTTCTACGTCTTCCCTGTCGCGGGTCCGGTCGCTCGCCCGCTTCATCTCCAGCAGGTGAGCTAGCGAGCAGACCCTGACCGTCATGCCTTCGAGGTCGACGTCGGTTGCCGCCTCGTCCAGAGCTGAGAAGGATGGAACCTGCGGAAGCCCCTGGAGGACGTCGACGTGACCCAGTTCGGTGAGCACAAGAGTGCGATCTCCCGTCCGCAGAAACGTGGAAATCGCGCTCCCATCGAGAAGCTGGTCCCCAACCTCAACCCTCCCGCCCAAGTCTCTGAGCAGCTCATCGAGGCGCATCAGGTTGTCCGCGACCGGATCGGGCACAAGGTCAACGTCGCGGGTCGCTCGCAGATAACCCCAGGCGTTGACAGCGAGACCGCCGACCAGCACGTAGCGAACTTCCGCCTTCGCTAGTCGGCGCAGCAACTCCTCGAGTCGCAGCGGCGCCGGCATCAGCCCGAGCGAGCGCTCCCCGTGAAGCGAGAAAGGAACTCGGTCAGAGCCAAGCCTTCGGCCAGGTTGACCGCCAGCGGTCGCCGGCCGTCTTCTCGCAACCGGCGCCGGTGGGGCTCTTCGGTGTCGCGCCAGACGTCGCCGTCTCCAGGCCTGTCGACAGCCACTGATTTCCGGAGCTTCTCCACGTCGGAAGGGTAACCCGACACAGCGACCTCGAACCGTTTCGCCTACTGGTGAATCTTCTCCCCGCGCTCGAGCATGGCGATGAACTTGCGCAGCCGGCGCCGGCGCGTCTCCGGTTTTTTCGCGTCGTTGAGGCGGTACATGACGGCGTAGCGGTTGGCGCTATCGAGGCCGGCGAAGAACTCGCGGGCGGCGGGGTTTGCGTCGAGCTCGCGCTGGAGGTCGTCCGGGACCCTCGCCGTGCGCTGACCCTCGTAGGCGGCCTCCCAGCGGCCGTCGGCCTGCGCCGCCTCTACCTCGGCGAGGCCGGCCGGGCGCACCGAGCCGGCCGCGATCAACACTTCAGCCTTCTCGCGGTTGATCTTCGACCAGCGCCCGCGCGGGCGGCGCGGCGTGAAGCGCTGGAGGAAGTGCTGGTCGTCGTGGCCGCGCTTCTGGCTGTCGATCCAGCCGAAGCAGAGCGCCAGCTCGAGCGCCTCGGCATAGGTGACGCTCGGCACCTCCGCCCCCTTCTTGGCGATCTTCAGCCAGACCCCATGGGAGCTCCCGCCGTCGCCCTCGAGCCAAGCCTCGAGCTCGGCAGGGGTCGCGAAGAGGAGGATCGGAAGCTCGTCGGCCATAGCCTTCTCAGCGTTTGCGACATTGACCACACCAGAGCGTGGTCAATGTCGCAAGCAGTTCTCCCGTCGCTCCTAAAGACCCGCCGCGTCGGCGAGCAGGTCGACCTGGGCCGGGTCGCTCGAGCTCGGGAAGAGGATCAGCTCGTCGCAGCCGACACCCTCGAAGGCAGCGATGTAGCCCTTGACCGTCTCCGCATCCTTGGCGGCCGAGCCGGCGATGAAGTTGGCGACGTCCTCGCCGAGCCAGGCGTAGTAGTCCTTGAGATAGCTGTTGGCGTTGGCCTCGGCGTCGTCGCCGAGTGAGAAGTAGGCGAGGCCCTCGAGCCGCGGCGCGTCCTCGCGGCCGGCGGCAGCCCACTCGGCCTTCACCTTCTCCGCCCCTTCGGCGAAGACTTCCGGCGGGGCGCCGCCGGAGATCCAGCCGTCGCCGTACTTGGCGGCGCGGGCGAAGGAGGCGTCAACGCCGCCGCCGACCAGCAGCCGCGGGAAGTAGGGAACTTCGGGGCCAACCTGCTCGTGCTCCCAGACCTCGCGAATCTTCGACAGCATCTCGTCGATCACTTCGCCGCGAGTGTCCATCGGCACCTCGGCCATCGCGTAGTCGTCGTCGCGGCCGCCGAGGCCGATCCCGAGCGTCATCCGGCCGCCGGAAAGAGCGTGGATGCTGAGCGTCTGCTTGGCGACGGAGGTGGCGCTCTCGCGCAGCGGCGCCAACAGGACCGAGGTGGTCAGCCCGATCCGCTCGGTCACCGCGGCGGCGGCGGCGAGCGCGACCAGCGGCTCGTAGTTACCGTAGGCGATGCGGTCGATCGTGCCGAGGCTCTTGAAGCCGCGCGCCTCCGCTCGCTTCGCCCACTCGGTCAGGTCGGTGCCGGTCGTGCCGGGAACCGCGTTCGGAAGTCCGATCGATACGTCCATTCGCTCTCTCCTACAGGTTCGGGACGGGGGTCCTGCGAAACCTACTTACCCGGAGAGCTCGGCTTCGAGACGACAGAAGGCGGCGCGGGCGTACTCGAGGACGCGGCGGTCGCCGTTGAGCCGATAGCGCGAGTTGACGCCCATCACGATCGCGTACAGCTCGAAGGCGATGCGGTCGGGGTCGGCGGCGCCGGCGATCTGCGCCTGGCGGGTCAGCTCTCCGATCCAGGCGTCGAGGGCGGCGGCGATCGCGTCGCGGACGGGGCCGGGCCGGTCGTCGAACTCGGCTGAGGTCGCTGCCCAGAAGCAGCCGCCCGAGTAGAGGTCGAGCTGGGCCAGGTAGCTCTCGCCGAGGGCGCGCAGCCGCGGCAGCCCGTCGGGCGCATCCAGAGATGGCGCGATCACGTTTGCCGCGAAGCGGTGGGCGGCGGCCTCGACCGTCGCCAGTTGCAGCTCCTGCTTGGAGCCGAAGTGGGCAAAGAGGCCGCTCTTACTCATCCCCAGCTCGGTCGCGAGGCGGCCGATCGTGAGCCCGTCGAGGCCCTCGGCCGAGGCGAGATCGACGGCGCGGTCGAGGATCGCGGCCCGGGTCTGCTCGCCCTTGCCGAGGCGCTCGTCAGGAGCCTCCGTCGCCTTGGTCGCCGACCCGGTGCTGGCACTCATCGTCGAAAGGATATATAAAAGCACGAACGTTCGTACAAATCTGCAGTGGGAGGAGATACGCAATGAGCAGTCACGGAGCGAAGAAGATTGACGAAATGGAGGCCGTGTACATGGGTGCCTTCAAGCGCGCCCGCGCCGAGCTCGGGATCGAGTCGTTCGGGATGGCGGTGATCGACCTGCCGCCCAACTTCGAGAACTACCCCGAGCACGACCACGCCGGCGACGGCCAGGAGGAGGTCTTCCTGGCGATGCGCGGCGGCGGCGAGATCGAGATCGAGGGCGAGCGCTTCCCGCTCGACTCGGATCACATCGCCAGCGTCCCCGCGGGGACCAAGCGCAAGGTCTGGCCCGGCCCCGATGGAATCCGCCTCGTCGTCGTCGGCGGCATCCCGGACGGCCCCTACCAAGCCCCCGACGTCAGCAAGCTGGGCGAGCCGGACCCGATGGCGGCGGCGTAGCCTCGAAGCCGCGGCAGCGCAGGACCGGGATCCGCGGGTAACGCGGGAAGTCAGGGTCGGTCCGCGAGCGCTCACAGAGCGAGAAGACCGAGCCACGGGTATTCGGGACCAGCCGCTGGTGGCGACAGCGGTCACAGAGACCGTGGTCGGGGGCCGGGCGACTCACCGTCGCTCGGCCCGCGCCTTGGCGGCGCCGATCATCCGCCGGGTGAGGAGGACGTGCATCCGGGTGCCGATCACCAGTGCTCGGTAGACACCTCCCTTGAAGCCGGGGAACTCGGCCCGGGTCTCGGCCCGCAGCCGGGTGCGGCCGCCGCCGAGGTCGTCGAGCCGGAAGGTCAGCGCGTAGCGGGAGAAGCGGTGGGCGCCGAGCAGGACCAGCTCTCGTTCCGGCTCGGCGGCGCCGACGTGGAAACCGGGGATGGCCGAGCCGACCGCAAGCGGGCGCGGCCCGGACGGGATCGTGTCCTCGCAGCCGACGAGCCGCGCGAAGCGCGGCGCCGCACCACCAGCGAAAGAGCGCTCGGCGACCGCCAAGACCGCGTCCCAGGTCGGGCCCGGCGGCGCATCGACCTCGACGGCGTGCTCGTCGACAAAAGGGAGGGCATCCGCGTCAACCGCCATACGAGCATGCTATTTGCGGGCTCCGGGTCAGTGGGCTCCCGCCTCGTCCCAGGCTAGCTTTGAGGGGTGCAGCGAACCGCCACCCTCTTCGACGCCGATGCCGCCTCTTATACGGGGACGGTCGAGGTGCTCGGGGTGATCTTTCGCGCCGAGGACGACGGCTACGCGGTGCTCGAGGTGCGGGAGATGGAGTCCGGCGAGGGCTTTGGCCTGGTCGGCCCGGTCGCCCACCTCGCCGAGGGCGACCGCGCCGAAGTCAGCGGCGAGTGGCAGACCCACTCCCGCTACGGGCGCCAGCTGCGCGCGCAGGGGGCGCTGCCGCTCGACCCCGCCGACCGCGAGGGGCAGATCGCCTACCTGACCACGCTGCGCCACATCGGCCAGGCGCGGGCGGAGCGACTGGTCGATGAGCACGGCGAGGTGGTCCTGCAGAAGATCGCCGCCGACCCCCAGCGGATCTTCTCCTCGCTGCGCGGGGTCAGCGTCGACCAGGCCGCCGCCGCGACCGAATCCTGGCACGCCAGCCGCGCCGTCCGCGACCTCCACGTGCAGCTTGCCCCACACGGGCTCGCCCACCTGGCGGCGCCGATCCACGCCCGTTACGGCGAGAGCTCGATGACGATCCTGCACGAGGACCCCTACCGGCTTACCGAGGTGCCGGGAGTGGGCTTCGCCCGTGCCGACAAGATCGCGCTTGCCGCCGACGTCCCGCCCGAGTCCAGCCGCCGCGCCCAGGCCGCCGCGCTCTACGCGCTGACCGAGGCCGAGCAGCAGGGCAACAGCTACCTGCCGCTGGTGGAGCTGACCCGGCGCACGGCGCGGCTGCTCGGCCTCGCCGCCGACCCCGAGGTGCTGGCCGAGGCGCCGGGGCTGCTGGCCGAGGAGGACCGGGTCTACCGCGAGCCGACCCACGCCAGCGAGGTCGCGGTGGCGGTGACCCTGGCGACGCGGGCCGCCGCCCCGGCCCACCTCGACCACGAGCCCGGCGAGGAGCCCGAGCACGGGCTCACTGATGAGCAGTGGGCAGCGGTGCGGAGCGCATTCGGGGCGCGGATCTCGGTCCTCACCGGCGGCCCGGGCGTTGGCAAGACCAAATGCACGCTGGGGATCGTCGCCGAAGCCGAAGCGGCGAACGCGACGATCGCCCTCTGCGCCCCGACCGGCCGCGCCGCGCGGCGGATGGAGGAGGCGACCGGCCACGAGGCGAAGACGATCCACCGCCTGCTGGAGTGGATGCCGGGACGCGAACCGGCATTCCGGCCGGGGCGGCCGCTGCCGGCCGACCTGGTGATCGTCGACGAGTCCTCGATGCTGAACCTGCGCCTGGCCGAGGTGCTGTTGAACGGGCTGGCCGAGTCGACCCACGTCGTCTTCGTCGGCGACGCCGACCAACTGCCGCCGATCGGCGCCGGCAAGCCGTTCGAGGACCTGATCGCCTCGGGGGCGGTGCCAGTCGTGCGGCTGACGCAGATCTTCCGCCAAGCGGCGCAGTCGATGATCACCACCGCCGCCCACGAGATCAACCAGGGCCGCCTCCCCCACCTCGAGCCCGGGCCCGACCAGGACCACGACTTCTTCTTCATCGACCGTGCCAACCCCGAGCGGGCGCTGGACACTGTGGTCGAGGTGGTCGCCGAGCGCGCCCCCGACCGCTTCGGCGTCGACCCGATCCGCGAGGTCCAGGTGCTGGCGCCGATGTACCGGGGCGTGGTTGGAATCGACGCTCTCAACGAGCGCCTGCAGGCCGAGCTCAACCCCGACGGCAAGCGAGCGCTGAACGAGCGCTTCCGGATCGGGGACCGCCTGATCCAGACCCGAAACTCGCACGAGCTCGGGCTGATGAACGGCTCGATCGTCTTCCTCCGTGAGGACGAGCCCAACGAGGAAGTGATCGTCGTCGACAGCGACGACGGCGGCACCCTGGTGATCCCCTACGACGAAACGGCCACCCTGCGGCTGGCCTACGCGATCTCCGTCCACAAGGCCCAGGGCTGCGAGGTGCCGGTCGTCGTCGGCGTCTGCCACCGCTCGCACGCACGGATGCTGACCCGCCCTCTGCTCTACACCGCGATCACCCGCGCCCGCAGCAGTTGCATCCTCGTCGGCGACCGCTCGGTCCTGGGCGCCGCCGTCGGCCGTGACGACTCTGGCGGCCGGCACTCGGGGCTGGCCGACCGCCTGCGCGGCTAGCGCCGGGCCCGCCTGCGGCGGGGGCGATACTTCGCCGATGGAGGATCGAGCCAAGCGCAAGCGACCCCGACTGCCTTGGCTCGAGATCGGTGCGACCCTAGTCGGGATCGCCCTGCTGGCGGCGCTGGTGCTGGGAATCCCGGCCCTGCGACATGCCCTCGAAGCGGCGGTCCAGGGCGACACCAGCGAAGTCCGCCACCAGATCGACGAACTCGGTGCTGCCGGGCCGCTGCTGATCATCGCCCTCACCCTGCTCCACACGATCGTCATCTATCCGGCCGAGATCGTCAACGCCGCTGCCGGCTTCGCCTACGGGTTCTTCCCCGCGATCGCCCTCGTCACCGTCGGCTGGATCGGCTCGGCCCTGCTCTGCTACTGGGTCGGGACCCGGGTGGCGCGGCCGCTGCTCGACCGCTGGTTCGGGCTCGAGCGGTTCGAGCGCTTCGAGGCGATGATCGAGCGCGGCGGGGTCACCCTGCTCTTGGCTCTGCGACTGATCCCGATCGTCCCCTTCAGCCTCGTCGGCTACGCCGCCGGCGCCGCCCGGGTGCCGCTCTGGCGTTTCACCTGGACCACCGTCGTCGGCTACATGCCGATCACCGCGATCGCCGTCTACTTCGGCACCCGGCTCGAGGGGATGAAGCTGACCGACCCGCTCGTAATCGGCTCGGTCGTGGCGCTGCTCGGGCTGCTCCTGCTCGGCAACTGGATCGTGCGGCGCCAAGCAGCATCTTCGGCGTAGACCGCTTCAGCGAGTCCGCACGACGCGGAAGCGGAAGACGGCCGCCGTCGGGTCGACGTTGCCGGCGGCGTCGACCGCCTGGGCGAGGACCTTGTGGTTGCCCGGCCCGAGTCGGGCGACGAGACGGCCGTTGCAGGTCTTGCGCCGGCCGCGGTCGACCTTGCAGGCGAACTTCGTCCCACCCTCGTTGGAGCGGAAGCCGAAGACGACCTTCGTCCGGGCCTTCTTGCTCCGGACCAGCTTCGGCGGGTGCTTGGCGATCTTCGTCCGTGGGGCCTTCGTGTCGACCCGGAAAGAGACCGGCGGGGCGGTACCCTGGCGGCCGCCGAGGTCGGTACCGGTGACGAGGAAGCGGTGCTTGCCGTCCCGCAACTTCGAGGGCGGCCTGTAGGGGGAGGCGCAGAGGGCCGGCGGGGCGCCGTCCAGCGAGCAGGCGAAGGCGACGTGGCGGCTGGCCGCGAATTCGATCGCCGGGCGCCCCTCGCGCGAGTCTGCGGCGGGAGCCTTGGTGATCGCAACGGTCGGCGGCAGTGCCACCGAGTCGACCGCCCGGTAGGCGTCGGGCAAACCAGCGCCGACCGCGGTCGGGCCGAAGGCGCCGACGGGACGGCCGCTGGCCAGCAGCGCCGCCCGGATCTGGGCGGCGCTGGCGCCGGGATTGGCCTGGCGCATCAGGGCCGCGATCGCGGCGGCGTGTGGAGCCGCCGCGGAGGTGCCGCAGAAGCGCCACACGCCGGCCGATTTGAAGGAGAAGAAAGTGGTGACGCCGCAGTCGCTGGCGACCAGATCCGGCTTGGCGAGGACGACTTCCGCGGTCGGCGGCGCCGGAGCGCTGCCGGTGACCGGACCGTACAGCTGGACCGACGGGCCACGCGAGGAGTAGCTCTCAGGCTTAGTCGAGTTGCCAACGCTGACAGCACCGGTGCTGATCGCGGCAGCGGCGGCGGAGTGACCGACGACGGTCGGGCCGACCTTGCCGGCGACGCTCGAAATCGCGTACTGGGCGGGCGTCGGCGCCACCCCGATCGTCCCGCGGCCGATCTGGACGAGCTTCAGCCGCGGCGTGCCGGTGCCGGCGACCCGAGCGACCGCAAGCTTGACGGTTTCCGTCGTCGAGCCGGTGTTTTTCCAGGCGAGCGCCTCAAACGGCCGCTGGGTGCCGCCGACGTTGTCAGCGGTCGAGACCGCCCGCAGGGTCCCGGACCCGTCGACCAGGTAGGCGTTGAGATCGGTCGCGACCCCTCCCCACGGTTCGGCCCACTGCAGGTCGAGGATCACTTCCCGACCCGGTTCGACGGTCATGTCGTAGGCGTTGTCGGTGCCGGCGCCGGGGTTGAAGTCGGCGCACGTCGTCAGCCCCACCGGCACCCCCGTCGGGCAGCCGACGGGCGCGAACTGGGTTTCGAAGGAGCCGGCGTCGTGACCTTCGAGGATCACGTTTTCGTTGCCGGCGGCGGTGAAGTAGGAGGCGCCGGAGGCGACGACTTCGTTGATCGCGACCGCGACCGGCCCATCCTGGAAGAAGGGCTCGTCGGGGTAGAAGACGTCGTCGGCAATTACCTTCGCACCGGCGGCGGCGAGCGCTTTGATGTTGGCCGCGAAGGTGGTCTGGCCACCAATCGCGGTGGCGAAGTCGATCGCCGCGCCGGGGGCGAGGTCGTGGACGATCTGGGCCATCGCCCGCCCCTCGTCGGTGCCGGCCGAGTAGGGATCGGAGAGGACGCCGACCGGCTGCGGGGATCCGCAGGGGCTGCCGGCGCCGGGCAGGTCGCCGCTGAGGACGTCGGCGGCGGCGTGGGTAACGGCGGCAGTGCGACGGTCGAAGGAGTCGGAAAGGATGCCGACGGTGACGCCGCTGCCGTCAACCCCCCAGCTGCTGCGGGCGCTGCCGGTGTTGAGCTGGCTGTCGCCCTCAGAGCGGGCCGCGCCGCCGCAGTCGACGCCGCGGACAATCGGTTCGAGCACTTCGGTGACGCCGCCGACCCCGGCGACGGCGCCGAGCGCGGGCAAGTCGGCGGGCGCGGCGGCGACGGTAACGATCCCGTAGCGGCGGCTGACGGCGAGGACCGAGGCGCCGGCGGCGCGAAGCGCCTCGGCGCCGGCGGCAGCTCCCTGCTCGAAGCGCACTTCGGCGACGACCCGGCTACCACGCCGCATCAGGCTGACCGGGCCACTGGCGGGGAGGTCGAGGCGGCGCGACTGCTGGTCGGGGGTCAGCGCGCGGACGGACGGCGTGGCGAGCTCGGCCAAGCGCGGCGAGAGAGCGCTCTCAGCAGGCGCGGCGGCGGCCGGGGCGGGAGCCGCGGTGAGCGCGGCAAGGCAGGCGGCGAGCAGCCCGGCGAGCGCCGAGCGGCGGCCACGGCAGCCGTGTGAGGCGCAAGCAGCATTCATCTGGGATCCGTATCGACATCACCGCTCGGTCCCTTGAAAGCGGTCGCCATGACCCTCCCTATACGTAAGAGGCGCGCCGGAACCAGGCAAGCAGGACGACGACCGAGAGCACCAAGCTTCCGACCCCAAGCACCCAGAAGGAAGTGGCCGAGTCGATGTTCACCACCAGCCAGCGGAAGTTCTGGCCGAAGAAGCCAACGACGAAGGAGAGCGGCAAGAAGACCGTCGCCACGACCGTCAGCTGCTTGGTGATCTGGTTGAGCCGGTTGGAGACGACCGAGAGGTAGGCGTCGCGACTGCCGGCCAGCAGGTCGCGGTAGGAGTCGATCTGGTCGGAGATGCGGATCGCGTGGTCGTAGACGTCGCGGAAGTAGTTACGCGAGTCGGCTTCGAGCCCGGGGATTTCGAGGATGTCATCGATCCCCCGCGCCAACAGGTCGCGCTGCGGGGTCACCACCCGGCGCAGCTCGACCAGCTTGCGCCGCAGCGCCGTGATCTCCTCCAGTTGGCCCGGTTCGGTGCGGTCGAAGATCTCGGTGTCGAGCTGTTCCATCCGCTCGTCGAGCCGCTCGAGGACCGGGAAGAAGGTGTCGGTGAGGCCGTCGATCACCCGGTAGACGACGAACTGCTCCGAGCGCGGGGTCTGCGCCGAGAGGCGCTCTCGCGCTTCCTTCAGGACCGGAAACGGGTGCGCATGAGAGGTGACGATGTAGCCGCCGCTGAGGAAGGCGTGGACCTCTTCGAGCTCGATCTCGCTGCCGTCGCCTTCGCTGACGCCGTAGTAGACGAGGAACATGTAGTCGCCGAAGTCGTCGAGCTTGGGCCGCTGGCCGCGCTTGCGCATGTCCTCCAGCGCCAACGGGTGGAAGGAAAAGATCTCGCCGACCGCTTGCACTTCCGCCTCGCTGGGATCGGTCAGGTCGAGCCAGAAGTACTCGTCGCGCTCGAGTAGGCCGGAGATCGCCTCACGGTCGATGCTCTCGAGAAAGCGCACCCGAGGAACGCTAGATCGGCACCCGGACGCCCGCACTCACGAAATCTGCGGCTCCGTAGCGGGCGATCCTGCTACGGTCCTGCGTGTTAGGGCCGGAGAACCGGCAAAAAAGTTCGTGCGAAGCGCTCGCAGTCGTTGCTTTACCAGCATCCTCCGCGTTCGCAGCACAATGATGTGGAGGCAATGCATGCCCACTGGAACTGTTAAGTGGTTCAGCGACGACAAGGGCTACGGGTTTATCACTCCCGATGACGGCTCGAAGGACGTCTTCGTTCATCACAGCGCCATTCTCGGCGAGGGATTCAAGTCCCTTACTGAGGGCGCCAAAGTGAGCTACGAGTCCGAAGAAGGCCCCAAGGGCCCGGCCGCCGCGAGCGTTCAGCAGCAGTAGCAAGTACTGGCTGACGCTTCAGCAGTCCGAAGCCCGCCGTCAGGCGGGCTTCTTCTTGGTCTGAACCGGTTCCAGTTGTCCCCTACTCTCAACCCCGCATGAGCACTACGACCCGAGACGACCTCCGCAACGTGGCGATCATCGCCCACGTCGACCACGGCAAGACGACCCTGGTCGACGCGATGCTGTGGCAGACCGGCACCTTCCGCAAAGGGCAGGACGTCGCCGAGCGGGTGATGGACTCGATGGACCTCGAGCGCGAGAAGGGGATCACGATCCTCGCCAAGAACACGGCGGTCAACCGCGGCGACATCAAGTTCAACATCGTCGACACCCCGGGCCACGCCGACTTCGGCGGCGAGGTCGAGCGGGCGCTGACGATGGTCGACGGGGCGCTGCTCCTGGTCGACGCCTCTGAGGGGCCGCTGCCGCAGACCCGCTTCGTGCTGCGCAAGGCGCTGGAGGCGAAGCTGCCGATCATCCTCGTCGTCAACAAGGTCGACCGCCCCGACGCCCGCATCGCCGAGGTCGTCGACGAGGTCTACGAGCTCTTCATCGACCTCGACGCCGACTCCGAGCAGATCGAGTTCCCGATCGTCTACACCAACGCCAAAGCCGGCTGGGCGGCGATGGAAGAGGGGGTCGAGGGCGAGGACCTCACCCCCCTGCTCGACTTGATGGCAGAGCGGATCCCCGCCCCCACGTACGACACCGAGGCGCCGCTGCAAGCGCACGTCACCAACCTCGACGCCTCGCCCTACGTCGGCCGCCTGGCGATCTGCCGGGTGCGACAAGGGACGATCCGCGCCGGACAACCGATCGCCTGGTGCCGCGCCGACGGCAGCGTCAAACGCGCCACGGTCTCCGAGCTCTACATCACCGAAGGACTGGAGCGGGTCAGCGCCAAAGAAGCGGGGCCGGGCGAAATCATCGCTGTCGCCGGGATGGAAGAGGTGACGATCGGCGAGACCCTGGCCGACGCCGAGAACCCGCAGCCGCTGCCGGTGATCGTCGTCGACGAGCCCTCGCTCTCGGTCGTGGTCGGGATCAACACCTCGCCGATGGCAGGCCTGGAGGGCAGCAAACTGACCGCGCGGCAGATCCGCGACCGGCTCGATCAAGAGCTGGTCGGCAACGTATCGATCCGGGTCGAGGACACCGGACGGCCCGATGCCTGGGAGGTGCAGGGCCGCGGCGAGCTGCAGCTCGTGATCCTGCTGGAGATGATGCGCCGCGAGGGCTTCGAGCTGACCGCGGGGCAGCCGCGGGTCGTCACCCGCGACGTCGACGGCACGGTGCACGAGCCGGTCGAGCGGCTGGCGATCGACGTGCCCGAGGAGCACGTCGGCGCCGTCACTCAGATGCTGGCGGGCCGCAAAGGGCGGCTCGAGCAGATGGTCAACCACTCGACCGGGTGGGTGCGGATGGACTACTTGGTCCCAGCTCGCGGCCTGATCGGGTTCCGCACCGAGTTCCTGACCGAGACCCGCGGCACCGGCATTCTCCACCACGTCTTCGACCGCTGGGAGCCGTGGGCGGGGGAGCTGCGCACGCGCCAGACCGGCTCGCTGGTGGCCGACCGCCGCGGCCAGACCGCCGGTTACTCGCTGATGAGCTTGCAGGACCGCGGCACCCTTTTCGTCGGCAGCGGCGAGGAGGTCTATGAAGGGATGATCATCGGCGAGAACGCACGCTCCGACGACCTCGACGTCAACCCGACCAAGGCCAAACAGCAGACCAACATGCGGGCGGCGAGCGCCGACGTCCTTGTCCGCCTGGCGCCGGCGACTCGGCTCTCGCTGGAAGGCTCGCTGGAGTTTGTGCGCGAGGACGAGTGCGTCGAAATCACCCCCGAGTCGGTCCGCCTGCGCAAGGTCGAGCTCGAAAAAATCTCGCGGCTCAAGGCGTCGAAGCGCGGCGCCGCCGCTCCGCGCTAGACCGAGCGGCCGCCCGGTCCAGCAGTAGCGAGACCCGCTCCATGACCCTCGCCGGTTCGCGTTCAAGCCGACGACCGGTGACACGCCGCGCTTCGATCCCGGCCAGCGCCAGATCCTCGTCGCGCAATCGGTCGCGCTCGAACGAATCTCGCGTCCCGTGCGTCTCGAAGAGGTCCAGTTCGATTGCGAAGCGCAGATCCGGCCAGTAGAAGTCGAGCTCGTGCCCGGCCAAGTTGTAGCCGGTAGCGGGACGCGGCAGCCCTGCCTCAGCGAGCCGGGCGAGGAAGAGCTTCTCGGCGTCTGAGCGGGTCAAGGCGGGTGGCCTGTAGGACGCGATCGCGCGCCGCAAGCGGGCGGAGCCGTGGTGTCCCCTGTTGCGGGCGATGACCGATTCGACCGGCCCGAGCACGAACAGCTTGCGCTCTTCGGAGCGCTCAAGGATTCGCTGCAGCCAGGGCGAGTCGACGACCGCTGCCATGTCCAGCAACGTCCGCGGGACGGAGGTCACCGGGATTCCCATTTCCAAGGCTCGATCCTCGACCGCAAGGTTCCGTGCCCGATGGAGCCGCAGTGGCTGCCTCTTTCCGCGCTGCACGGGGCTCGTAACGTGAACCGGAACAGGCTGGGTATTGCGGGTGAGGCGCCAGAGCCATGCAGCGGAGTAATGACTCAAGAGCGCATCGGGGCCGCATGCGAGGACGGCGGCAAGACATTGGCCATGTAGTGAGATGTTCGTATGCCCCACTGCGTAAACGCCATGGTGCAGACGATGGAGCCGTCCCGCCGCAGCCTCTCGCGACACCGCTCTCTGGGAGTAGCCGAAGAGCTGTTCCAGTTGTCGAATCGAGACAACTCCATGCTGCCGCTCCGCTAAATCCGCCACTTTGGAGAAGCGTGGCTGAGATTCCAGTCGCATAGCGTCTGAAAGCTCAGCCACGCCCCTGTCCCTCCCCCCTTACCTGCTGCTTGTCAAGCGGAGCTCTTGAGGTTGGCTTCGATGCCGTCGAGGAGGCGGTTGAGGCCGCGCTCGAAGCGTCCGTCCTTGCCGAGCAGCTCCTGCACTCGCTCGACGCCGGCGTCGGCGTCGTCGCCGAGGAACTCGCGGATCAGCGGGTAGTTGCCGGTGTCAATTTCGCGCTGGAAGAACTCGAGCACCTCGGGCGGCCAGCCACGCTCGTGCTCCTCCAGCTCCTGGGCCTCGCGCAGGGCGTAGCCGAAGACGTAGTCGTCGAGCTGGCCGATCAACTCGAAGACGAGCTGATCGTCGAGGCCGAGGCCCGCCACCGCCCGCAGCGACTGCTCGAAGTGACGCATGCCGTTGGGGCCCGGGCCGCGGTCGCCGAGACGGTCGAGGGTCCAGCGGTGGGCGGCGAAGGCGTCGCGGGTGCGGATCGCGATCTGGGTCATCGCGGTGCGCCAGTCGTCGGCGAGCTCGTCGTCGGGCACCAGCAGCTCGCTCATCACCGCGTCAACCATCAGCGTGATCAACTCGTCCTTGTTGGCGACGTAGTGGTACAGCGTCATCGTGCCGGCGTCGAGCTTCTGAGCGACGCGGCGCATCGAGACGGCATCGAAGCCCTCGGCGTCGGCGATCTCGAGCGCGGCGGCGGCGATCTCGGCCCGGGTGTGGGTCGAACGGCGGGCGCTCGGCTCCTCGCGCATCCAGACCAGCGGCTCCAGTGCCTGCCCGGCCTGCTCCATCGCGCGGTCGGCCTGCTCGGTTGCGCGGTCCACCTGCTTCTGAGCCCGCTCGAGACTCTGGTCGACCTTCTTCTGGGTCCGCTCGAGACTGCGGTCCACCCGCTCCTGCACTCGCTCGAGGCGGCGGGATTCATCTGAGCGAGACGATTTCTTGGAACCCGGCGACATTTCGTACATCGTACTGCTAGTCTTCTCGTACGTTGTACTACGACTACGTACGAGGTACGAAATGAAAGCTGAAATTCAAACCGAGATCGCGATCGCGGCCACCGGGCTCGGCAAGCGCTACGGCGAGCAGTGGGCACTGCGGGACTTCGACCTCGAGGTCCCCGCCGGCTCCGTGCTCGGCCTGCTCGGCCACAACGGCGCCGGCAAGACGACCGCGATCCGCATCCTCACCACCCTCGCCGAGCCGACGGCCGGCAGCGCCAGCGTCGCCGGCTTCGATGTCGCCGCCGAACCGGCCGAGGTCCGCGAGCGGATCGGGCTGACCAGTCAAGCGGCAACCGTTGACGGCCTGATGGACGCCGCCGCGAACCTGGAGATGATCGGCCGCCTCTACCACCTGCCCCGCAAACTCGCCCGCCAGCGCGCGGCCGAGCTGCTCGAGAAGCTGCGGCTGGCCGACACCGGCGACAAACTCGTGCGCGACTTCTCCGGCGGCATGCGCCGTCGGCTCGACCTCGCCGCCAGCCTCGTCGCCGCGCCGCCGGTCCTCTTCCTCGACGAGCCGACCACCGGCCTCGACCCCGAGAGCCGCAACGAGCTCTGGTCCCTGCTGCAGACCCTGGTCGCCGACGGCACCACGGTGCTGCTCACCACCCAGTACCTGGAGGAGGCCGACCACCTCGCCGACCGCATCGTCCTCCTCGACCACGGTCAGATCGCCGCCACCGGCTCGCCGGCGCAGTTGAAGGCGCGCCACGGCGGCGAGCGGATCGCCGTCTCCGTCCCGGCCAAGGCGCAGTTGCAGGTCGCCGCCGGCGCCCTCGAACGAGTCGCCGCCGGCGCCGCCGAGATCGACGCCGAAGCAGCGCTGGTCAGCGCCCCGGCGAGCGAGTCGACGCGGCTAATCGAGGTCGTCCGCGCCCTCGACGAGGCCGGCGTCGAGGCCACCGACGTCCACCGCCGCGAAGCAACCCTCGACGACGTCTTCCTCGCCATCACCCGCTCCAGCAACGGCCAGGAGGCCAACCGATGACCACCACCACTCTCCCCCGCACCGCCGCCGGCCCCGCCCGCTTGCGCTGGCTCGTCTCCGACAGCCTCGCGATCGCCCGCCGCAGCTTCGCCCATATCCGTCAGATCCCGGAGAAGCTGTTCGACGTCACCCTGCAGCCGCTGATGTTCGTGCTGCTGTTCTCGTTCGTGTTCGGCGGCGTGATCGCCGTTCCCGGCGGCGGCGACTACCGCGAATACCTGATCGGCGGGATCCTGGTCCAGACCCTCGCCTTCGGGATGATGGGCCCCGGCGTCTCGATGGCGACCGACCTCGGCGAGGGCATCCTCGACCGCTTCCGCTCGCTGCCGATGCTGCGCCCTGCCTTCCTCCTCGGCCACCTGACCGCGGAGCTGGCCGCCTCGGTCCTGGCGGTCACGATCATGGTCCTCACCGGCCTGATCGTCGGCTGGGAGATCCACAGCAGCCCGGCGGAAGCGATCGGCGCCTTCGCGCTGACCGGATTGCTGGCGATCACGATGCTGTGGCTAGGGACGCTGATCGGCGTCATCGCCCGCTCGCCCGACGTCGTCCAGGGGATCGCCTTCCTGGTGATCTTCCCGCTGACCTTCATCGCGACCACGTTCGTGCCGGTCGGCGGCCTGCCGGACGGTCTGCGCCAGTTCGCCGAATACAACCCGGTGAGCGCCTGGGCGGCCGGCCTGCGGACGCTGTTCGGGAACCCGACGGCGACCCCCGCCGACGCTGCCTGGCCGCTGCAGCACCCGGTCCTGAGCTCGGTCCTCTGGTGCCTGGCGATCCTCGCCGTCGTCGTGCCCCTGACCCTGCGCGCCTACCGGCGGCGGACCACCGGCTAGTAGCGGGTCTCGGCCTCGACCCGGCCGGAGTCGATCGCGTCGAGCAGAGCCTGGTGGTCGCGCAGGTTCTGCTCGGCGTAGTCCTCAGAGAAGTCGGCGATTGCCTGGTCGAAGGAGTCGCCGGAGCCAAGGTAGGAGCCGATCGCGATCCGGTCGCCGGAGCGGGCGTGGGCACGGGCCAGGGTCTGCCCGCACATCTGCGCGTAGACGCCGAGGCCGCTGGGGCTGAGGCGCTCGATTTCGGCCGAGCGCTTCCAGTCCCAGAGCTGGCGCACGTAGAAGTCGTGCTGGCGGCCATCGAGCCCGGTCGCCGGAGCCCAGCCGAGGAAGATGTCGCTGGCGGCCTGCATCAGCCGCTGCCCCTCGACCACCCGTCGTCCGTGGTTGCGGAAGCGGCTGGCGCCGGCGAAGGGCTCGAGCACCGAGGCCTCGGCCTCCTTGGCCTGAAGGAAGAGCGGGTCGTCGTCATCGGAGCCGGTCAACAGCACCACCCAGGCCCGGGTGCCGACGCTGCCGACGCCAACCACCTTGCGGGCGATCTGGCGGAAGCGGTAGCCGTCGAGGAGGACCTGGCGGTCGGGCGGCAGCGATTCGCGGTAGGCCTCCAGCACCCCCGCCAGGATCTCCATCACGGAGCGCCCATCATCGGCCGGGACCAGCTCCTCACCGGGGACCAGCAGCGGCGGTTCGCTGCGGAAGCGGATTTCGCCGTCGACCGTCTCGGTCAGCTTTTCCAGCGCCCTGAGGCTGTCCTTGGCCTGGGCCTTGGTCACGCCCTTGCGTGCTCGCTTGAGCTCCGCCGGGTCGTCGTGTTCGACCTCGGAGAGCGCCGCTTCGATGTCGAAGCGCGCGTACCAGACCTCGAGGTTGCCGAGCGCCGCGAAGTCCCGCATCGACTCGCGGTAGGTGCGGGTGACGCGAAGCAGCAGCGCCTGGCGCTGCTTGCGCTTGAGCCCGTTTTCGCGGGCGGCGACCGCGAAGCTGGCGGCGAGCCGCTTGACGTCCCACTCCCATGGTCCGGGCAGGGTCTCGTCGAAGTCGTTGAGGTCGAAGACGAGGCGCCGGTCGGGGGCGGCGAAGGCGCCGAAGTTGGAGAGGTGGGCGTCGCCGCAGGCCTGCACCCGCAGGCCGGAGACCGGAGTCGCGGCCAGATCGGCGGCCAACACCGCCGCGGCGCCGCGGAAGAAGGCGAAGGGCGAGGCCGCCATCCGCCCGTAGCGGATCGGGACCAGGTCCTGGAGGCGGGTCTCAGCCTGCTGCTCGAGGATCGCGATCGGGTCCATGCGGCCGTTGGCCGCAGACCAGTCGGCCGCGCCGGAGCGCGGCGACTGCGAGCGGGCCGCCTTGCCCGCCGCCGTGCGTTCGGCGACGTCCATACGCCGACCGTACATGGCGGCGGGCCGATTTCCCAACGTCTCGTGGGAAACCGGCCCGCCGTCGCAGCGCTAAACGGTGGCGGCTGCCTGCTCGGACTGCGAGTCGCGGGCGGCGTCGGCGGCCTTCGCCTCGGCCTCCGGGATGCGCTCGCCGGCCGGGCGCGGAACCAGGACTTCTTTGGCGATCACGAGGCGCTGGATCTGGCTGGTGCCCTCGTAGAGCTGCATGATCTTCGCGTCGCGCATCAGTTTCTCGACCGGGTACTCCTTGATGAACCCGTAGCCGCCGTAGACCTGGACGGCGTCGACGGTGATCTCCATCGCCGAGTCGGCGGCGAAGCGCTTGGCCATCGAGGAGACCTTGCTGTTGCGGAGGCCCTGGTCGAGCAGGACGGCCGAGTTCCAGACCAGCAGACGGCCGGCCTCGACCTTGGTCGCCATGTCCGCGATCATGAACTGGATCGCCTGGTGCATTGCGATCGGAACGCCGAACTGGACCCGTTCTTTGGAGTAGTCGGCGGCGTACTCGAGGGCGGCGCGGCCGATGCCGACGGCCATCGCCGAGACGCCGGGACGGGTCCGGTCGAGGGTCATCATCGCCAGTTTGAAGCCCTTGTTCTCCTCGCCGATCAGGTTCTCGGCCGGGACCTCGACTTCGTCGAAGGAGATGGTCGCGGTGTTGGACGCCCGCTGGCCCATCTTGTCCTCCTTCTTATCGACGCTGACTCCGGGGGAGTTGGCGTCGACGACGAAGGCGCTGATCCCACGGTGGCCAGCCTCCGGGTCGGTCTTGGCGTAGACCGTGAACCAGTCGGCATAGCTGCCGTTGGTGATGAAGCACTTGGAGCCGGAGATGACGTACTTGTCGCCTTTCTTCACGGCGCGGGTCTTCATCCCGGAGACGTCGGAGCCGGCGTCGGGCTCGGTCAGGCAGAAGGAAGCCAGTTTCGGCTCCTCGCTGAGCATCCCGAGGTACTTCTTCTTCGTCTCCTCGGAGCCGCCGAGGGCAACGGGGGCGGCGGCGAGGCCGTTGGCGGCCAGCGAAGTGCCGATGCCGGAGCAGCCCCAACCCAGCTCCTCCTCGATCAGGCAGCCGGAGAGGTAGTCGAGGCCGGGACCACCGTAGGCCTCGGGGATGTGGGTGTTCATCAACCCGACCTCCCAGGCCTTGTTTATGACGTCCTGCGGCCAGGTGCCGTCCACGTCGTACTCCCAGGCGACTGGGCGCATGTCTTTCTCGGCAAAGCTGTGGGCGAGCTCGCGCAGGTCCTTCTGCTCGTCGGTCAGGGTGAAGTCAACCACCGGTCGATGCTCCTTTTCGGTTGCTTTCGAAGCTTTTCTGGAGCGCCCCTAGCAGACAGGCGTCCACCGATTGACTGGTCAGTCAACCACTGCGAAGGTTAGCGGATGACCCGGGTTGCATGGGCCGTTTACCCTTGATCCATGCCACTTGCGACGGGCTTGGTCGCGATCGATGCGGGCACCGTGCTGGTGCTGATCACGCTGCTGGTTACGCCAATCGCTGCGATCGCCTTCGCTCGCTCCGGTCCGGCCTGGGGATCGATCGGCAAAGGGCCGCTGGCAATCGAGCCGGGGGCGCCTGAGCCGGCCCTGCCAAGAGCGCGCCCGACGCCCGCCGAGAAGGCGATCCAGGCCGCCGAGGTGCGCCAGATGCTGACCGCGCGGGCAGAGCGCCAGCGGCGCCGCGGCGAGCAGCCAGTCGACGTCGAGGCGGAGGCGAGCCGGCTGCTGGCGGGCACCGGAACGCCGGCTGGCGAGGACGCGATGGCGGCCGAACTGCGGGCCGAAGTGCGCCAGCTGGTGATCGCCCGCAACGAACGCCGGCGGCGGGAAGGCCGACATCCGTTGAGCGTCGAGGAAGAGGTTGAACGTCAGCTGGCAGATCTCGTAGGATCGCGCCAATGAGCCCCGCCCCCGAAGAGAACCTCTACGAGGTCGAGCAGCTGCTGGTCCAGCCCGGCACCTACTTCAACCCCCAGACCGAGGTCGTGGTCGTCGTCGACGACTCCGCCTCGATCGACCAGGAGGTCTTCAACATGGAGGCCTATGAGGGGGCCGACTGGGTGCGGATCTCCGACGACGTCCCGATCGACGAGGACGGGCGCGACCGGGCGCTGGAGAGCTTCCAGACCCACTACCACCCAGGTTCTTCTGGTTCCGTCTCCGAGACCGCGCTCGAACAGGGCGACGACGAGGTCGACGAGGACGAGGACGGCCAGGACCCCGGCCGCGAGGACTAAGCCGGTGCTGAAAGAGGGCGACAAAGCCCCCGCCTTCACGCTGCCCGATCAGGACGGGAACAAGGTCAAGCTCTCCGACTTCAAGGGTGAGACTGTCGTCCTCTACTTCTATCCCCGCGCCGACACGCCCGGCTGCACGACCCAGGCTTGCGGCATCCGCGACCGCTCCGACGAGTACGTGAAGGCGGGAGCGAAGGTGATCGGGGTCTCCCCCGACGAGCCGGAGGCGATCAAGAAGTTCGACGACAAGTTCGGGCTCGGCTTCACCCTGCTCGGCGACGTCGACCACAAAGTCGCGGAGAAATACGGGGCCTGGGGCGAGAAGTCGATGTACGGCAAGAAGTACATGGGGATGCTGCGCTCAACCTTCATCATCGACCCGAAAGGGAAGATCGCGAAGGTCTTCCCGAAAGTGCAGCCCAAAAAGCACGACGGGCTGGTCCTGAAAGCGCTAGCGGAACGCTGAGGGGTGTGGGTCCCCGGGTGGGACTCACCTGCGCAACAGATGGGAGGCTTGGCGAGTCCCACCCGGGGACCCGACGGTGCTCGGCTAGGCGCTGAGGACGACAGCGACGATAAAGCTGACGTATAAGCCGAACCAGCCGATCACCGACGGCAGGTTGAACTGGCCGGCGCGGTGGAGGCTGAAGTAGGCAAGGACACCGCCGGCGACGCCGAGGCCGATCGAGAGGATCGCGTTGGCGTCGAGCGACCAGTCGGTGAAGATCAGGCCGATCCCGACCGGGATCGTCGACTGGAAGACCATCGCACCGCTGATGTTGCCGAGCGCCAGCGCATCCTTGCTTTCGCGGACCCAGAAGAAGCTGTTGACCTTCTCCGGTAACTCGGTCGCGAGGGGGGCCAGGATCAGGGCGAGGACGAGCGCGTCGACGCCGAGGTCTTCGGCGACGCCGAGCAGCTGTTCAACGAAGAGGTGGGCGCCGCCGACCATCGCCCCGAGGCCGACCAGCAACTGCAGGATGCAGAGGGCGAGGCCGGGGTCCTCGCGGCGCTCGGGCCGGCGCTCAAACAGCAGCGGGTTGAGCGACTCCTCCCCTTGCACCTCGCCGGCGCTGCGCAGGGTGCGGGCGATGTAGAGCAGGTAGGCGGCGAGGAAGGCGACGCCGAAGGGGATGCGGACAGCGGCCGGCGGTCCCCAGGCAAGCAGGCCGGCGAGGGTGAAGAAGGCAAGAAAAAAGAGTAGGTCCCGCTCCAGGGTCGGGCCGTGGGTGTCGAGGTGGACGCCCTGGGCGCGGCGGTGGCGGTAGGAGTAGGCGAAGAGGCCGACCAGTCCCATTGCCAGCGTCGCCAGCAGGAAGGGAGCGCCGACGATGGCGCCGACGGCGACGTCTTCGGAGCCCTCGGTCGAGTCGATCAGGGCGACGATCGCGATCAGCGTCTCCGGCATCGCCGTCCCGACCGCGGCCAGAATCGACCCCACTGCCCCCTCCCCCAAGTGCAACTTGTGCCCAATCCACTCGACCGCGTTGGTGAAGAGCAGCGCGCCGGTGAGGACGATGGCGAAGCTGACGAGGAGGAGGACTACTTCCATCTAGGCAGGCTAGTGGGTGGGGAGATCACCCTCCCGTCCTCACCGCTCAATTCCCGCCGAATGCCGACATAGGGTCCGATCATGCTGCGGACCGACACCGGAAATTTCAACCGGTTCCTAACCTCGCTCGGCCTGCTTCTGCTGCTGGCGGCGGTCCTGGTCCCCTATTTCTATTTCCACGACACGGACACGCTGCGAATTCCTGTCAAAGAACTGAACGGCCTCACGGATGTGGGCCGCGAGGCGCTGGAAACGCGCCAGCGGCGGGAGGCTGACCTCGAAGTCTGGGTGCTCGGGTTCGCCGCTGTCCTCACCATCAGCGGCATCACCGCGCTCTGGCTCGGCGGCCGGCGACTTCGCGTTGCGCAAGGAAGGAAGACGCCGCCGTCGACCGCAAGGCCAAGCGCGACGACATCGAGATCGATCGGATGTCTCAATCTGAAGTCGATGCGAAACGGGAGGTCGAGACGCAGGCCGCGCTGGAGGAAGAGCGGCGTCAGCCGCAACTCGCCCCCGCAGAGGCACCTCCAGCCCAGCCGGCGCCGGCCAAACGCGTCGGCCCCGGGAGCTATGAGCAGCGCCGGGAGGACATCATCCGGATTGAGAATCGCGTGCACCGAACGCTGACGGAGTCGGCGCCCGCCCCTTATGAGTTCATTCCCAATGTCAAGACCAGTCGTGGAACTCAGACGGTGCTTCTCGACGGTCTCTATCGCGCAAGGAACAGGGAGGGCTCGGACGTAATCCTCAGCCTCAAGGTCGTCCGCCAGGCCCGCAGCATGCGGACGCTGGCGCGAACCCGCGCAGACGAAATGCTCGGGGAGATAGCCCGCTATCGGGAGCTGACCTCGCGGGCAGCCAAGGGCTGGCTGCTCCTGGTCTTGCCCGACGAGGTAGAGCCGCCGGAGATCGAAGAGCGCCGCCAGCTCGAGGATCGCCTGAACCAGACGCTGGTCGGCCTCGCATTCGCCAGCGTGGTTCACGAGACCGAGCTTGACTCCTTGCCGCAACGCTTCGATCAGATCTTCTACAACGACCGAGATTGAGCCGCGCTTGCGACATTGACCACACCAGAGCGGGGTCAATGTCGCAAGCGCGGCGCTGACGGTCCCCCTACGCGAAGTAGAAGGCCAGGCCGAAGACGAAATAGACGGCGAGGAGCTGGACTCCCTCGAACCAGGTGCTCTCGCCGTCCTGGGTGACGAACTGGGCGATCAGGATGGCCAAGAGGATCGCGCCGAGCTCGAAGCCGTTGAAGACCAACGCCAGCGGATAGGGGCCGATGAAGAAGGAGGCGAGAACCAGGACTGGGGCGACGAAGAGGGCGACTTGGGCGCTGGAGCCGATCGCGATGTTGACCGCCAGGTCCATCTTGTCCTTCATCGCGACCAGGACCGCGACCCAGTGCTCGGCGGCGTTGCCGACGATCGCGACGACGATGACGCCGATGAAGAACTCGGAGAGGCCGATCGAGTGTGAGGCCTCAGTGATCGAGCCGACCAGGACCTCGGACATGATCCCGACCAGGACACCGGCGCCCGCCAGGGCGAGCACGGACTTACGGGTCGACCAACCCCAAGTGTCCTCGTCCTCGTAGTCGGGGTTGAAGATGTCCCGGTGGGTCTTCAACGAGAAGAAGAGGCCGATCACGTAGGTGGCGATGAGGACGATCGCAACCGCCAGCGAGAGATGCTCGACGGTGCCGCCGTAGTGGACCGACTCGTCGGTTGGCGCCGGCAGGCCCTGGCCCTCGACCAACTCGAAGATCGCTGGCATCAGCAGCGCCGCGGCGGCCAGCATCAGCATCGAGGTCTGGATGCTGGCCCCGGTTCTGCTGAAGTGCTGTTTGTCGCGGCCGATCCCGCCGGCCAGCATCGCGGCGCCGAGGACGAGCAGGATGTTGCCGATGATCGAGCCGACGATCGAGGCCTTGACGACCTCCTGCAGGCCCTTGCCAAGCGCGAAGAGGGCGATGATCAGCTCCGGCGCGTTGCCGAAGGTGACGTTGAGGAGGCCGCCGATGCCGGGGCCCGATCGCGCCGCCAGCTCCTCGGTCGCCCGCCCCATCAGCGCCGCCGTGGGGATGATCCCCAGCGCCGAGGTGGCGAACACGACCGTCGCCGGGACGCCGGCGATGTCCAGCACCACCGCGATCGGGATCAGCGGCGCCAGCAGATAGGGGTAGCCCTGCGGCGTCCGCAGGAAGGCGGTCACTCCAGCAGGTTGGCGCACTTCTGCAGGTCAGTCGGGGTTTCCGATCCCTGCAGGCATTCGACGTATTCCTGCTGACTGGAGCCGCCTCCCGATTCCGCTGAGGAGCCGCCGCCTTCGTCGCCGCCGGAGAGACCTTCGAAGAGTTCGCCGAGGTCTCCGCTGCTGCCGGCTTCGAGCAGTTCGAGCGGGTTGACCCCGAGTTCCTGGAAGAGGCCTTCGAGCGGCTTCGCGTTGGCCGGCGCCGAGATGTCCTGTTCCTCGTTGACTTCGCCGAGGGTGATTTCGAATTCGACTTCGACCGTTTCGTCGCTGCCCTTCGGTTCCACCGTCACTTCGGCGGCAAGTTTGCGGACGATGTCGTCGTCGCCGACGTAGACGTCGGCGTGGGCTTTCTTGACGGCACCGGCGACCTCGCTCTTGGCTTCTTCGAGTTCGTCGAGCGGCAATGGCCCGGCGGCTTCTAGCTGGGAACTGCAGGCCTTGTTCTTGGTCAGTTCGATGATCGCGTCGACCGCGCTGTCGACTTTGAGGTCGCCACTGACTTTGGTCGTGCTGGTGCCATCGACGTCGGCGCTGCCTTCGTTCGTCAGGTTGTCGACGAATTGGGAAATTTCGAGTTCGGCGGCGGCTTCCTGACAGGCGGTGGTGCCACCCTGCTGGCCGCCCTGCTGCTGAGCCTGTTCGAAGGCGGACTTGACGAAGCCGAAGGTGGTCGGGTCGACTTCGTACTCGGTGCCCTTGTAGGCGACAAAGGCGCGGTCGCTGAGCAGCGTCAGACCGCCTTCGAAGTCGATCGTTTCGCCTGCCGCGTCCCCGTTGGCCTTGACGCTGAGGTCGAGCTGCGGCAGCTGGCCCTTTTCGCCGGCCTGGAACGGCCCGGAGAGGCTGGCCTTGACGTTGCCGCCTTCGGAGCCGGTCGATTTGATCCCGAGTTTCAGGTCGAGCGTCCCGCTTTCGACCCCGGCCAGAGTCGCGTTGTCGAGCACCGACTGTGGATCTTCGTCGCTGCTGCTACCACCACCTCCGCAAGCGGCGAAGACGACCGCCAGGGCGGCCATGGTCGCGAACAGCGCGGCGATGCGGATGCGGCTCAAGGTATGAAGCTCCTCGGGATCGGGAACAGGCTCTGGCCAGATCGTAGGGACTGAGGCCGGCGGAGGGCCCTGCCGCGGACGTTCGTCGGCTGTCGCCGCGCGCTCATTCGCCCGAATCGCCGCGCGATTCCTCGACCGGCGGCGGCCGGTGCTCGCTGGTCAGGTTCGCCGCCAGCGGCAGCAACAGGGCGCCGAGGGTGATCAGGATGACGCCGGCGGCAACCAGGAAGCGCATCTTCGTCAGCGCACCGAGGATCCCGACCACGAACCCCGCCAACATCAGCGCGATGTAGGGGCCGGGGCTGGATGAGAGCAGCGCGGCGGGCAGCGGGCCGAGGTCGGGCACGAGGGCCTGATTATCATCGCCCCCATGGCGAACCGCTCCGTGGCAGAGGTGAAGGACGCGCTGGCCCAGGTCGGCTACCTGGCCGACGAGCCCGCGGCGCTGGTCTCCTACCTCGCCCAGGAGCTGGGCAAGCCGGTCCTCGTCGAGGGCCCGGCCGGGGTCGGCAAGACCGAGCTGGCGAAGGCGCTCTCGCGGGCCACTGGCCGCGAGCTCGTGCGCCTGCAGTGCTACGAGGGCCTCGACGAGGCGAAGGCAATGTACGAGTGGAACTACCGCAAGCAGCTGCTGCGGATCCAGGCCGGCGGCGAGGCTGGCTGGGAGGACGTCCAGGACGACATCTTCAGCTCCGACTTCCTGCTGACGCGGCCGCTGATGCAGGCGATCTCCAGCCCCGAGCCAGTGGTCCTGCTGATCGACGAGATCGACAAGACCGACCAGGAGTTCGAGGCGATGCTGCTCGAGCTGCTCTCGGACTTCCAGATCACGATCCCCGAGCTGGGCCAGATCTCGGCGACGACGATGC
>DATIPH010000021.1:0-61250 GCA_035472275.1 Solirubrobacterales bacterium | reverse complement strand
TGACCCGCCCACACACGTTGTGAACGCCTGAAAGGCCATCCGGGCCCTCGCAGAGGCTTGGGGTGTCTACGCCCTACGCCTCAAGGAGGACCCGGATGAAGGTTCACGGTAACGCTGCTCTCGGACCAGCGGGCAGGCTTGCGCTGGTCCAAGCGATCGAGTCGGGGATGACGCAGAAGGCGGCAGCTGCCGCCTTCTGCGTGGCGCCCGCCACTGCCCATCGCTGGTGGCACCGCTGGCGCCTGGCAGATGAGCTCGAGCGCCGATCTGGAGCCTGGCTGAGGGACCGCTCCTCCCGCCCTCACCGCCAACCCCGACGCCTCTCGGCAGCCGAGGAGGAGCCGATCCTGCGTGCTCGTCGGCAGACCAACCTCGGTCCCGGTCGCCTGGCTGGAATCTGTCGCCGGGCTCGTTCGACGATCTGGAAGGTGCTCCACCGCCACGGCCTCTCCCAACGACGCAAGACCGCCAGGGAGACCTACCGCCGCTATGAGTGGTCTTCGCCGGGAGCGCTGCTTCACGTCGACGTCGCTCGCCTGGCGCGCTTCAATCGCCCCGGGCATGCGGTTACCGGCATCCGGGACAAGACCGGCGCCGAGAAACGGGCCGGAGTCGGCTACGCCTACCTGCACTGCGTAATCGACGACCACTCCCGCTACGCCTACGTCGAGCAGCACCCCGACCAGGGCGGGGACACCGCGGCGGCCGTGCTGGGCCGGGCGATCGAGCACTTCACAGCTCTTGGGATGAAGGCGCCCGGGGCGGTGATGAGCGATAACGCACTCGCCTATCGACGCTCAAACGCCTTCCGCGATCAGCTCGCCGCCCACGGCGCCCGCCACATCCTGATCCCGCCCTACACGCCGCGCTGGAATGGGAAGGTCGAGCGCTTCATCCAGACCCTGAAGAGGGAGTGGGCTTACGCCCACTCCTGGCCCAATTCCGCCGAGCGCACCAGGGCCCTGGCATCCTTCCTGCGCTACTACAACCGGCGTCGCCCACACAGCTCATTGGGAGACCGGCCCCCGATCAGTCGCGTTCACAACGTCTGTGGGTAGGACACCTAGCTCCGCCTGATGATCAGCGGGAAGCCTTGGTTGTTGCCGCTGAGGAACTACTTGACGTGATCGAATTGGTACGCGCCTTTGTTGCTGCAATAGCTGGGCTCTATCGCGGTTTCTGGGATGGGCACTTGGGTCCTCTTGGCGAGAATCAGCGAATGGTTACCGTGCTCTCGGTTGACATAGCCGAATCCTCGGCGCATGGCAGCAGTCACGACGCACCCGACCACCGCAGGTGGATTGGAAGCGGCCTCAACTTGGCGGCGCAGTGGGCGCGAGCCCTCACCGGCCGTGAAGGAAAGCCGCGAGAGGGAGATGAAGTCTGGATTGAATTTCCTCCTGGCGATGCAGCGGTGATCTGCGGTGCCGCGATCATGCACCACGCGGCCGCACTCCGTTCCACCGGCCTCGAAGAGATCTCCTGGCGCTTCCATGTAGGTGCCCACGCCGGTGAGCTGGAAGAGGACGACGGCAACAATGTCGTCGCCCATGCGATGAACAAGGTCACCAAGTTGGCTAAGGAGTGTGACTCAGAGGCAATTGTCGATGTCGTGCACCTGACGCCGGAGGCTTGGAAAGCTTGCTCACCCGAGCTTGAGGAGGGTGAGTTCTCTAGTCGTGAGGATAGGATTGAGCTGGCTGGAGAGGCCCTTCGACCGTTCGCGATCAACTCATTCAAACTGATGGCGGTCTTTAGTGAACGCCTCCGGGATTTGGCGGACGGTCTTGCTGAGATGGAAGCGCAGGTTGAGGAGCCGCTCGATTTCGAAGAAGACGACGCAGCCGACGACGAGTCATCCTCCGGCTAGCAACTAAGCCGCTTCGCGACTGCGGGCCAGGTTGTGAAGAGCCCACTCGCCCAGGGTTCTGCCCTCGAGAGTTGCTGCGATTTTCCAGGAGACCATCTCCTCCACCGCCCCGGGCTTGATGACGGCTTCACTCAGTGTTCCGCGAGCTCGGGTCGAGATTCGCTCGCCGAGGTGTACCCGCAAGCCGTTGGGAAGCGTCGGGGCCGGCCGTGGGGTCGGGTGGGTGAGCCGCCTAACGTAAGCAGCTTCAGAAGGGCCGAGCGGACGTGCGGCCCGCGCACGGTCGGCCGCCTCGTTGAGGCGTCGCCTGGCGGTATCTGCATCCAAGCCAAAGGCCGTGGCGTCCTGAAGCGCAAGCGCATACTCAACCACTAGGCCAATGGCCTCTGCCGCCCCAAGTCCGGCTCGGGCGGCAGTAGCTACAAAGCGCTCAAGTCGTTGCGACGCGGGGAGGACGAGGATCTCCTCGCCACCGCCTCGACGTTGTTCGTCGACGACTAAGCGCAGACGAGGCGGTTGGATACGGACGGACCCGGACATCAAATTCAGAATACGGACTAACCCGGACATTTCTGGCAAGCTAATACGGATGCCTCCGTATTCTGGGTTCTCGCGGATAGTTGTCTCTCCAGGCTTTCCGAAGCGGCTTGTCGCGCAAATGAAGAGAGCAGAATGTGGCACGTTGGAGCTGGCCGAAAAGACCGACGTGAACAAGGAGACGATCAGTCTCTGGCGTGGCGGAGGCCAAAAGGCCTACACGTACGAGAAGGTGAAGCGGGTCGCCGAGCGACTCGGTACGACCGCAGAGGCCCTTCTGGATATTCCGGTCGGCAACGAGAGCGCAGCCGGCATGTCCACCTCTCAGCAGGCAGCTAGTGCCCAGAGAGAGTTCGTGAGGCGCGTAGCTGAGTTGGGGCCGGTTCTCGA
Source organism: Solirubrobacterales bacterium (assembly GCA_035472275.1). Lineage (GTDB taxonomy): Bacteria > Actinomycetota > Thermoleophilia > Solirubrobacterales > 70-9 > VAYN01. The sequence continues at coordinate 58,453 of DATIPH010000021.1, read as the reverse complement.
CCGCTTGGCGGATCTGGAGGAAGTCGTCGAAGAAGCGATGCGACTGAATGACGGGCCGTAGCCATTCCAGTGGTCGCTGGTGGGAGCGGGGGATCCCGGTCGCATCGGCGCTGCGATACCGCTCCACCCTGCGGGCGGCATCCGTCCTTTCAATTTGGCGACGATTGGCTTCCTGGAGCGAATTGCTGCGGAGCGATCTGCGCTCCTGATCCTCGGCGTCTCGGCTCCTTGGTCGAGCTAGCTGGACTTGGTCCGGTCGATCGGGGACGATGTGAGTGATGGTGGTGGTTGACGAGAAATCGCGGGTGCCAGTGATCGATGAGGCGGCTTTGGAGCGGCTCAGCGATGTGCTGGACCGTGACGGCGTGGTCGCCGCGATGCTGATCGGATCGCAGGCGCGGGGGACCGCGGGACCGCTGTCGGATGTGGATATCGCCATTTGGCATGACCCCGAGCTCGACTCTCTCGGTCGCTTCGATCTTCAGTTGGCTCTTGCTAGCGATGCGCGGGGTGCGTTGGGTACGGATGAGGTCGACGTCGTCATGCTCAATCACGCTCCGCCATTGCTGCAGCACCGCGCCATTCGCGATGGCAAACGTTTGGTCGAGCGGGATCGGGACGAGCGAGTGCGGCTGGAGACGCGGGCCATCCTCGAATACCTCGACACCGCGCCGCTGCGGGCCGAGTTGGGACGCGGCGTGCGCCGGCGGATGGAGGAAGGGCGCTTTGGTCGACGCCAGCCGGGTTGAAGCGCGAGTCCAGAGGCTCGAGGAGCTGATCGAGCGCCTCGATGAGGTGCATCGAGGCGGGGAGGATGCGTATCTCGCCGATGAGCAGCGCCGCGCCGCGACCGAGCGCTGGCTGCAGGTCGCGGTCCAGATCTGCATTGACCTCGGCACGCAGCTCGTCACCGAGCAGTCGGCGCGGCCGCCTTCCGATTATTCCGAGGTCTTCAAGATTCTCGGGGAGAAGGGAGTGATTCCCAGCGATCTTGCGCACCGTCTCGCTGACGCGGCGAAGCAGCGCAATCTCATCGTGCACCTGTACCTGGAGATCGACGATCGCGCCGTGTTCGCGTCACTGGCCCACCTCGACGACCTACGTGAGTTCGCCGCCAGCCTCGAACGACTTGCTCATACGGACGGTTCGACCGCCGGCTCAGACGCCTGACGCCCTAGTCCTACGACGGCTCCCTGTGGGTCGCATTTCGGTCACATCACCGTCGCAAGCCGGCTTCTGTTGCGAACGCCACCCGTCCTTTCAAAGCCGAAGGTCGCGGGTTCGACTTCCGTCGGGCGCACTGATTTTTCCCCTATTTCAAGCGGTTTTCGCGCCCTTTCGGCCCCTAGTGAGTCGCTTGCTCCGCGGGAGCCTTCCTGGGAGGGTGGCGCGAGAAGCGTCAACCAGCACAAGATGCTGCTTCGCCGCACTGCTGTAACGCAGGGCGGCGCTCCTGCAATAAGTGGACATGACGAACCAACCAAGGCCTCTTCACGCGGTCGCTGTGGCCGAGCGGGCCGGCCCCGGCGAACGCGAACTCGACCGGATCAAGCCCGCCGAAATGCCGGTCGACGCCGAACTCCTGCGGGCGGCGCGCTCCGATCCGGATGCTTTTCGGGAGCTCTACGACCGCTACCGGGAGCGTCTCTTCGGCTATTTCGCCCGCCGCACCGGCAGTGAGGACGCAGCGCTCGAACTGAGCGCTGAGACCTTTTCCCGGGTCTGGGTGATGAGGGAGCGCTTCGAGGATCGCTATGAGGGCTCGGCGGCGCCCTGGCTCTTTGGCATCGCTCGCAATGTCCTGCTGATGTCGATCCGACGCGGGACGGTCGAGCGACGTACGGCGGCGCGGCTCGGGGTGCTCGAACGACTGGATCTCGACGGCGGCGACGTTGCACCGGAGGCGGCATGGGCCGACGGCGCCGACGAACTGCTCGATTCGCTTCCGCTCCCCCAGCGGGACGCACTGCGGCTGTGGATAGTCGACGAATTGACCTACGACGAAGTGGCGGACGCGCTCGGCACCACCCCCTCGGCTGCCCGAGTCCGGGTGCACCGCGCGCTCGCCACTTTGCGCAAGCGAATTTCCAACAAGGAGGAGGACCAAGGATGACCACCCACCACCCACGCCTTTCGCTCCTCGGACACGCACTCCGGGAAGCTGCCGCTGCCGACCTCGCGCGGACCGAGACGACGACCGCACCGGCGCGCTCCGGTGATGCCCGATCGAAGCGGCGCAACCGCCGAATCGGCACCCGCACCGCCGTCGCGCTCGCCGCGGCCGCCCTCGCGGTCCCCGCGGCGGCGATCGCCACGGGAGTGTTCAGCTCCGAGCAGAAGGTCGCCGACTCCATCGCCGGCAGCATCGCCTTCCTCGGCGCCGAACCGACCTGCACGACCGTCCGCCAGGGCCTGGAGTACGACTGCGTGGTCGATCATGCTCAGCTGATCAACGGCGAAAAGCTCAAGCCGGGCGAATGGGACGGAGTCGTCCTGGGCAGCATCGACAAGACGACCAATCGCGTCAACGGGGGCTGCCGCTCGCAGAATGCCGAAGGAACTCGTTGGACCTGTTATCTGGGTGAGGAATCGGTCCGGCAGCGCATCCTCATGCCTTCGGCCCTCGGCCAGCAGCTGCCCTCACCGGCCGGCCCCTGAGCGACGCCCTGATCTGGGCGCTCTTGCGGCCAACATTTTTGTTGCTGTTTTCACCTGCGCACTACTCGGAACCGCATGATTGCCGGCGAGCGATCGGTGTTGCCCGCGGCATCGGTCGCGGTGACGCGGAAGGTGTGGGGGCCGACCCCAACGGTGTAGGCGCGCGGGGAGGCGCAGGGAACCGCGGCGCGGCGGTCGAGCCCGCAGACGAAGCGCGAACCGCGCTCGCTGGATGAAAAGCGGAGAACGACGCGGCGCTGGCCCGAGCGGGTGGCGCGCAGCTGCTTCGGCAGCCCGCTGGCGAGTCGGGTCTGGGGGGGCGTCCGATCGGGCGGCGGTAGGGGCGGCTCGACGATCAGGTCCTGGACCCGCCATCCGTAGCTGACTGGATCGCTGACATTGCCAGCCTGATCGGTGGCGGTGGCGGTGAACGTGTAGGCGCCGTTCGACAGGCTCGGGTACACGATCCCCGAGGCGCAGGATGCGGCGCCGGAGGGACTCGGCCCTTCGAGGCTGCAGCGGAAGACCGCGGGCTCGTCGGCCGAGAAGGCGAAGGAGGCGCTGCTCGCTCGGCTCGGGTCTGGCGGGCGGGAGGTGAGGCTCAGCGTCGGCCTGACCGTGTCAACCGTCCAGCTGTAGGAGGCCGGGCTCGGATCGGTGCCGCCAGCGCTCTCGGCCCGGACCTGGAAAGTGTGGGCGGTTCCGGTCGCGGCGGCGGTTCCGGAAAGCCCGGAGTAGGTCTGGGGCGACGCGCAGTCGGCGAACGGACCCGCATCGAGCTTGCATTCGAAGGTGGCTCCGGCGGCAGGGTCAGCGCTGAAGCTGAATTCCGCCGAGGTGCTCTGCGTCAGCGCCGGGGGCTTGGTCCCGATCGAGGTCTCGGGCGTATCCGGCGGGGTGTCGGGAGGCCGGAAGCTGTTCGGGTCGCGCTCTTCGACGGCCTCGCACCCGATCGGGGCCGGGTCCGGGCCGTTGGCCGGACGGTCGATCTGAGCGGTGTCGAAGCCTTCGCCGCAGTCGATCGTCGCGTCGGGATCGTCGCCTGGCGTCCCGGAGTTGGCGAGGATCGAGTCATTGCCGCCGGCTGCGTGGAAGGTGTCGGCGCCCGGGCGGCCGAGGAGCTGATTGTCGCCGGCGTCGCCCAGCATCGTGTCGGCCAGGCTCGTGCCCTCGATGTCCTCGAGGCCGGTCAAGGAGGTGGGAGTCCCACTCGGGCAGTTCGGCTGACCGCTGCCCCCGACGAGCCCCGCGCTATGGGCGGCCATGTCGATCGAGATCGCCGCCCCGAAGTTCGCCCAGTTGGCGTTGTCACGTCCCGTTCCGCCGTCGAGCTGGTCGCCGTCGCAGACCGCGTTGTCGATGAAGAGGTCATCGCCCTCACCGGCGTCGAGGTCGTCGCCGCCGCCATTGTTGGGGACCGCGTCGTCGCCGGCCCCGGCGCTGACCACGTCGTCCCCGGCGCCGTCGATGTCCGCGTCTTCGGTGGCGCCCGAGGTCAGAGTGTCCTCGTCCTCGCCGCCGAGGAGGAGGACCGAGGTCGTCTCCGGGAAGCTCGTGGCGGTGAGGCTGTCGTCACCGGCGAGCCCGGCGAGGACGACGGAGTCGGGGGCTTCGGAGACCGGGAACGAGCCGGCCGGGTTCCCGTCGAGGGTGAAGCTGACCTGCCCCGCAGCGTAGGAGGCGACCACGTTGTCCTCACCCTCGGTTCCGGAAAAGAAGAGCGCCGGCCCGGTGTTCGACTGCTGGGCCATCAGGCCCGCCGAGACCGTGTCGGGATTCCTCGGGGTCACTTTGGCCGTGGTCGACTCGCATTCCAGGCGGGTGGGTGCGATGCACCCGTCGCCCTCGGCGCCACCGTAGGCGACGTCGGCTCCCCCGCCCCCTTCGATCAGGTCGGCCCCGCCGCCGCCATAGAACGTCTCCGCATCCGAAGTGCCGACGATGTAGTCGTCGAACGGGGTGCCGATGACCGTCTCGAAGTTGGCGAAGTTGGTCTCGGGGGCGAGCGGTTCGTCGACCCCGCCTCCGGAGGGGGCGAGGCCGTCGTTCGCGAAGCCCGCGCCGAGGTCGACGTAGACGCCTCTGCCGACGTCGGCGGGAAAGCCGGCATTGTCGAAAAACGCCCCTTGGTTCGGGAAGCCCGGGGTCGCGCCGGTGGCGAAGCTGAGGATGTCGGTTCCCCCGCCCGAGTCGCCGATCGCGTCGACGGTTGCATCGCCGCGATCGAGGTCATCGCCGGCTTCGCCATCGAGGGAGTCGGCCCCGAAGCCGCCGGAGAGGCGATCCCCACCGGGGCCGCCGCGCAGGCGGTCGTCGCCGACACCGCCGTAGAGTCGGTCGTCCCCTTCGCCGCCGAAGAGGCTGTCGTTGCCGCGCTGGCCATAGAGCACGTCGTCGCCCCCTTCTCCGCGTACCGTGGTGATGTTGCGTGGCGCGCGAATCGTGTCGGCGCAGGGCGTGCCGACGATTTCGGTGCCAACCGTCTGTGGGCCTTCGGCGCAGCTTGGCGCGGCGCCAGCAGGGGACGGGGACAAGGTCCCGAGGGTGAGGCTGGCCAGCAGGGTCGCTGCCAGAAGACCAATTGAGGTGCGCCGGGTAAGAGCGAAGAGCACCGATCCAGAGTGACAGAGGGGGTTGGCCTGGAGAGAGACAACCTTGGCTCGTTGGCGATTGGGCTTACTCACGAACAGCCCTGTCTCGACGAGGCGACACCTTCCTCGTACAGCCGGATGATCATCTCCGCCACCGGGTTGTGGAGGTCGGCGAGGTCATCAAGCCGGGAGTCCACCAGGCACTGGGAGACCATCGAGACCGCGCCGTAGGCGCAGAGTTCGGCGAGCAAGGGCGGGGATCCATCGCTAGCGGGGGCGGTTTCCTTGATTCCTCCCGCGACGGCCTGGACCACGTCGCGGTCGTACGGTCCGGTCGGCATTTCGAGGAGGGCAGGACCGTGGACGAGGCAGAGCTCGGCGGCGAATGGGTCGGCGAGCGCGGCCCCGGTCAGGGCGCCGAGGAGCGATCTCACCTGCTCCTCCCAGGGCGCGACCGTCCGGACTGCGTCCTCGATCGGCTCGATCAGCTTCCCGCGGCTGAGGTTCAGCGCGTGGTCGGTGGCCGCGTCGAACCCGGCGAACAGGGCGTAGAAGGTCGAGCGCGATATCCCGGACCTCGACGTGACAAGCGAGACCGTGAGCCGGGCCGCCCCGACCTCGTGCGCCAGCTCGCAGATAGCGGCCGCGCACCGCTCCCGCTTGAGGGCCTCCGACATCTCCTGCGGGATCGATGCTCGCCCGGGAGGCCATTTGCCCATCTCTTTTGAAACCATTACCCTTTTTATATAGGAACACGTTGCATCCTATAAGTCGGGGCATGGTTGCTCACTCCCCACGCTTCCCCTTGAGAAGCTCCGCGCCCTGCCTCGAGAGCCGCAGCGCCTCCTTCTGGCCGAGGAAGGGGACGGCGGCCGAGTAGATCAGGTCCGGGAGCAGCCTCGGCAGCTCCGCCGCGCGGCCGCGCGCCAGCTCTCTGCGGATCAGCGCCTCCGATCCGCCGATCCCGCCGCGGGCGGCGTTCGGCGGCGCCATCGCCCCCGGCGCGCCGTCGGCGCGCAGCCGGTCGAGGGTGGCGATCAGGATCGCGAACCCTCCCGCGTAGCGCTCGAAGGCCGCCCTCGGCAGGCGTTGACGCGCGTCGGTCATCGCCAGGCTGCCCAGCGCCGGTCGCTCGGCGAACAGCTCCAACAGCCCGAGCAGCACCTGCAGCACGCTCTCGCCCTCGGGCCTGTCGCCCGAGAACCCGGCCGTGACCGTCGCCAGTCCCGCAGCCAGGGCTTCGTCGACGGCGGCGACCGCGCAGGCTTCCTTGCCCGCGAAGTGGCGGTCGAAGTCGGACCGTCGCAGGCCTGTCGCGGCGAGCAGGTCCTCGATCGTCGTGTCGATGTAGCCGCGCTCCACGCAGCTCTCCGCCATCGCCGCGATCAGCGCCGCCCGCGCGGCGGCCTCGGAACTCGCCGCCGTTTCGCTCACGCCCAGCGCGTTCCCTGCAGCAGCTCCGCGCTCTCCCGCGCCAGCCGCAGCGCCTCCCGCTGGCCGAGGAACGGCACCGTCGCGATGTACGTGCAGTCGGGCAGCAGCCGCGGCAGCTCCGCGGCGCGGCCGGCCGTGACCTCGCGACGGATGATCGCCTGGGCGCCGCCGAGAATCCCGAGCGCGACGCGGGGCGGCTGCGGACCCGACCGCGAGTATTCCCAGCCGCGCTCGAGCATCGCTTCGATCATCCGGTGGCCGGTCCGGTTGATCTCGAGCACCGCGTCGGGCGCCATCTGTCGCGAGACCACGTAGCCGAGATAGGCGAAGGTGGGCTGCTGGGCCATCAGCTCGAGCAGCGCCCTCACCCCGAGGACGACGTTGTCCCACTCCGAGCGGTCGGCCGAGTAGCTGCGCGAGACCACGCTCACGACCTCGAGCAGGATCGCGTTCTCGGCCGCCTTCACGCACTCTTCCTTGCCGCCGAAGATCGCCACCGTGGCGCCGGCTGCGAGGCCGGCTCTGGCGGCGATCTCATCGTCCTCGATTTCCTCGTAGCCACGTTCGGCGCACAGCCCCGCGACCGCGACGATCAACCGGTCCCGGTCCGAATCGGACAGGAAGCCCATCTCTTCTTCCACGCTCAGCGGATCGCGGTCGCGCTTCGCATCTCGTCCGCGGCCCGGTCGGGGCCCATGAACGGGACCAGGACCGAGAAGAGGATCTCCGGCATCAGCCGGGGCAGCTCCTCGGCCCGGCCGGCGTCGACCTCGGCGAAGATGATCGCCTCGGCCGCGCCGACGGCGAGCAGCTCGACCTCGCCGGGAAGCTCCTCTTCCACTTCCGAATAGTCCCGCCCCTCCTCCATGAAGGGGACGAAGCGCTCCAACAGGTCGACGTAGAACTGGTAGGCCGAAGGCCTGATGCCGGGGAAGGAGCGGGTGATCGCCCGCGCCATCTCCGGCTCGGCCGCCAGCTCCGCGAGCAGGGCCGAGAGCCCCGACCGCACCCGCTCGGGCCAGGGCTCGGCGCTGTCGCAGCTGGCGCTGGCCTTCCGCACCAGCCCCTCGGCCAAGTCCTCGTAGGCGGCGACCAGGCAGCCGTCCTTGCCGGCGAATTCGGAGGCGAACTCGGTCGCCGAAACCCCGGCGATCGTGCGCGCCCGTTCTACCGATGTGTCCCTGTATCCCTCTCTGACCAGCTCTTCCAGAATTGCTCGGAACAGCACATCCCTTCTCTGCGGATCCATCATCCCTCCTCGGCTACCACCCTCGCGGCCTGCTTCGCTTGACGAAGCGCCTCCCCCTGGCCCACGAACGGGACCAGCGCCGCATAGACGAAGTTCGGAATAAGTTGTGGCAGCCGCTGCTCGCGCCCGGCCGAGAGCTCGCGCCGGACCAGCGCCTCGATCCCGCCGAGCGCCGCCCGCGCCGTCATCGTCGAGCTCGCCGCCGCCGTTTCGCCGCCGAGGCGTTCCATCATCAGCGCCAGCACCCGGACCGCCGACTCGTAGGACTCCCGCATCGCCTGGGTCCCCAACTGGCGCGCCTCGATGCTGCCGAGGCGGGCGAAGGCGGTGCGGGTGCAGATCAGGTCGATCAGCGCTTTCGCCTCGTACTTGCGGCGTTCGACCGGCGTCAGCCCCGCTTGTTCGATCATCGAGATCCGCGCCAGGCACTCGGAGACGATCTTGTTGAGGGCCGCCAGCGCGCAGTCCTCCTTGCCGGCGAAGTGGAGGTCGAAGGTGTCGCGCTCGACTCCGGCTTGCTCCAGCACCGCCTCGATCGTCGTCTCGCGGTAGCCCCTGCGCGCGCAGGAGTCGGCCATCGCCTGCAAAATCTGGTCGCGATCGGAGACCGAGAGGACATCCGCACCCGGGGTTGAGACTGGCACGAGAACGATGGTATCGCCTAGCAGGCAAATGGGTACGATCTAAAACAGCAGCCGTTCCGTTCTGGGAATAATTATGGTTCTCCCGCGATGGGATCAGCGGGACGACCGGGCGCGGGGGGTTTATCCTCTCCACATGGCGCGAGCAGGAGCAGGGAGGCGGCGGGTCCAGCCCGGGGGCCATCCCCTGCGCCCGGAGGTGGTTGTGCACCATCAGCGGCAGCGGATCATCGCCGCCGCCGGCCGCGTCATCGCCGAGCGTGGCTACCGCCAGGTCTCGGTTGCGGACATCGTCAAGGCGGCGGCGATTGCGCGCGGCCGCTTCTACGAACACTTCGCCTCGAAGGAGGACTGCTTCTTCGCCCTCTACGACAGCGCTGCCGAGGAGGCGCTGAGCGCCGTGCGGGAGGCCTGCCAGGCGGGCGAGGGCGAGTTTCCGACGCGGGTCGGGGCCGGGATCGCCGCTCTGCTCAGCAGCATCGACGCCGACCCGGAGCGGGCCCGCGCCTGCGTCGTCGAGGGCCCGGCGGTGGGGCCGGCGATCGCGCCGCGCTTCGAGAAGCTGATCGAGGACTTCGCCGAGATCCTGCGCTCGGGCCGGGGCGAGGCGCTGGAGGGGGAGCTGCCGGCGACCGTCGAGGAGACCGTTGTCGGCGGGCTCTACTGGCTCCTCTACTACGCGCTGCTCGAAGAGCGGCCGAAGAAGGTGGTGCGGATGAAGCCGCAGCTGACCGAGTTCTCGCTGATCCCCTTCATCGGGGCCGGGGCCGCCGGCGTGGCCGCCACCTCCTAGGGCTTCTCGCAGCCCGGGGGCGACCCCGGTGAGCGATGTCGACGAGTACCTCGGGGATTTCGAGTCGCGCGGCTTCCTCGCCGCCGACGCTGAGCGCTTCGTCGCCACTTGGGAGCGCCTCGAGACCACACTCCTCGAGCGCTTGGCGCGCGCCACGGGGAGTGCCGATGAGTGGCGCGATGGCTTCCGCGCCGGCGCCACCGAGGTCGTCGACCTGGTCGAAGCCAATCCACGTGAGGCGTACTTCCTCGTTGTCGGGGCGCTGACGGCGGGCGAGCTCGGCCGCCAGCGCCAGCGCGCCCTCGGCGCCAAGCTGGCGACGATGCTGGACGCGGTGCGCGCGGATCTCGACGATCCCGAAGTCGTCCCGCCCGCCACCGCGCGCTGGATCGTCGGCATCTTCTTCGACCGCATCTACCGGTACTGCGCGACGGGTGCGGCGAGCGGCGAGCTGCGCTCGCAGCTCCCGGAGCTGCGCTTCCTCGCGATCAGCGCCTACCTCGGCACCGAGGCCGGCCTGCTGGAGCTTTTGCCGTCCGAGTAGCCGAATGCGGGGCTTAGAATGCTTTTCCGGTGTCAAGTAAAGCCTCGACGTCAAGTAAAGCCTCAGCGGATGAGGGGTCGCATCCACCCGACGAGCTGGCCCAGCTTCCGCACGGGCGCCACGGCCTGCCGGCGGAGTTCGTCGACCACAACCAGCGCGAACGGCTGATCGCCTCGTTCACCGCCCTGATCGGGGAGGTCGGCTACAGCGGCGCCACGATCACCGCCGTCACCGAGGGCGCGGGCGTCTCCAGCCGCACCTTCTACAAGTTCTTCGAGACGGTCGAAGACTGCTGCCTGGCGGCTTTCGACAAGGGCGTCGCCGACCTGCGGCCGCTGGTGGCCGAGGCCTACCGCTCCGAGGAGGAGTGGCCGCTGCGCATCGCCGCCGCGCTCGCGGCCGCGGTCGGGGAGTTCGACGAGCTGCCCGACCTCGCCCGTCTGCTCACCACCGAGCCGTTCGTCGCCGGGCCGCTGATCGCGACCCGCCACAAGGCCGTGCTGGAGGAATTGACGCCCTTCCTGCGCGAGGGCCGGGCATTGCGAGATGGGGCTGAGCCGCTGCCGGAGACGACCGAGAAGGGCCTGCTCGGAGCGGTCAACTCGATGATCTCCCGCCACGTCGCCGGCACCGCGAAACCGGACCTCGGCGCGCTCCTCCCGGACCTCGTCCAGTTCGTGCTCACCCCGTACCTCGGCCCGGCCGAGGCGCGGCGCATCGCCGTCTCCGGCTGAGTCGCCCCGCGCGTTCCGATCAGGCCGCGTTACCCGCGACCGACGACACGTTCTCGCGAAACCATTCTCTTTCCCTTGCATCACCGAGCATCATCCGCTACGGTACCGCCGTCCTCTCGGGTAGGGGACATGGCAGGGGGGAGGCCGCCAGGGCGGCAACCCAGCCACCGATAAAGGGTCACCAGGGGACCCAGGGACAAGGAGAATTACGTGAAGGCAAGGGACGTGTTCGCTGCCGTGCTCGGTCGTTCCGCCGAAGGCCGGAGCCTTGGCGCAGTGCCCGTCGCCCAGCCTGTCGTCCGCTGCGGCAGTGACGGGAGTGGTGCGCCCACGACCGGTCTCCTCGCGGCCCTTGTCCTCGCGCTCCTCGCCCTCGTCCTGCCGGCGACCGCCGCCGCCGACACCCTGCCGACCGTCTCCGGCGAGACCGCCTCCGAAGTCGGCGTCACCACCGCCAAGCTGTCGGGCCAGGTCAACCCCAACGGCACCAGCGGCGACGGCAACACGACCTGGCGCCTGCAGTACAGCCCGGCCGGCGAAGAAACCTGGACGAACGCCAACGAAGGGACGATCGAACCGCCGGCCTCCGAAGAAGCGAACCCGGTCGGGGTCGAAGCGATCTTCGGCTTCAGCGGCGAGCTGCAGCCGGGCCACGAATACGAATACCGCCTCGTCGCCAAAAACGGCGCCGGTCAGGTCAAAACCCCGCTGCCGTACCCGACCTTCACGATGGACGCCGCGGCGACCCCAGCGTTGACGATCGAACCGGTCACCGTCTTCGGCTACACCACCGCCCACCTGGTCGGCACCGTCGACCCGGAAGGCGGCAACGTCAACCCGGTCGGCCCGGAAACGATCCCGATCCACTGGGAATTCCAGGTCTCGACCGATGGCGGCTCGAGCTGGAGCCCGGCGTTGAGTGGCGACATCACCGAAGCCGAAGCCGAAGGGTCGACCCCGATCACCGTCGAAGGCGATGCCGCCAACCTCAGCCCCGGCACTCCGTATGAAGTTCGCCTGCACGCCGTCGCCACCAACTTCGGCTCGCTCTCGGTCGAAGCCGACTCGCCGGGGCCGAACCCGGGCTTCACCACCCTCACCGTCGCCAAACCGACGGTGTCGATTGAACCCGTCACCACCTTCGCCGGCACCACCGCCCACTTCGCCGGCCATGTCGACCCGAACGGCACCGACCCCGCTTTCGAAGCGAGCTGGAGCTTCACCTGCGTCCCCGCCTGTCCCGGCTTCGAAGGTGGCACCGTTCCCGCCGACGGTGCCAGTCACGAAGTCGAAGTAGACGCGACCGGCCTCGAACCGCACACCTCCTACACCGTCACTCTCCACGCCACCAACCTCGGCGGCGAGAGTACGGCCGCCGCGGCTCCGTTCACGACCGACCTGATCGCGCCGATCATTGGCTTCACCTATTCCTCCGAACCGGCCGCCACCACCGCCACCCTCAACGCCCAGATCCAGCCCGGGGGCGCCGAAACCACCTACCACTTCGAGTACGTGACCGAGGCCGACTTCCAGGCGCACGGCTTCGCCGGCGCCGCGACGACCCCGGCGACTGCGCTCGGGGCTTCGGACAACACCATCCACCTTGCAACGACCCCCGTTGCCGGTCTGATGGGCGGCACGTCTTACCGCTTCCGGGCGATCGCGAGCAATTCGTCCGGGACCACCACCGGCCCGGCCCGCACCTTCAGCGCCGCCGCCGGCTCATGCCCGAACGAAGCCCGCCGCCTCGAACAGGAATCGACGTACCTGCCCGCCTGCCGCGCCTACGAGCTGACCACCCCGGACACCGGCATCGACATCATGGGGGACAGCAGCCGTACGGTCGCCGCCGCCGGCGAAGCGGCAGGCCTGCCGATGGCAGTGAAGTTCTCGGCGCTTGGCGGAATGGGCGACGCCAGCGGGGGTGGCACCGCCTTCGACTACCTGTCGCAGCGCGACGGGAATCCGGGGACGAGCGGTTGGCGCTTTCGGGGGATCACGCCGATGCAGGGCGGTTCCTCCTACTGGGGGGGCATCTCCTCGGTCGACCCCCTGTACGAGTTGTTTTCACCCGATCTGACCCAGGGGGTCTTCCGCGCGCTGGCCTCGCTCCCGGGCACGTCCGCGAACGCCAAGGAGGTACCCGACCTCTACCTGCGGGACGACCTCCGCACCGCTGGCATCGGCAGCTATCAGCTCCTTACCGACTCTTCCACGCCGCAGGCGCCGCTGATCGAAGCTGCTGCCTTCAGGCCGTGGATCGCGGGAGTGTCCTCCGACATGCGGCACGTGCTTTTCGAGTCTCAGCTCAATCTCACGTCCGACGCCACCGGCCCCAACACCAAGCTCTACAGGTCCGACGACGGCGTCGTTCATCTCATCACCGCCAACGGATCCTGCGCAGGTCAGTCTGTCGCCAACGCCGTCTTTCCCTGCTCGCGTGCGGGTCTCGGATCCACGCTGCTTAACGGCGGCCCCGCCAGGGACACTCCGCACGTCATATCGGACGACGGCAGCCGGGTGAACTTCATGACTCCGTTTGGGACCGCTCAATCCACGACCCCGAACTCCACCCCCGGTCTCGTCAGCCGGCTTTACCAGGTGGACGACGGTGGGACCTCTGCCAGCGACGACGACGCGCTGATCCAGCTCAGCATGTCCGAGAACCCCTCGCCCGAAACGGCTCAGGCAGCGGTCTACCGGACCGCGAGCGCCGACGGAAGCCGCGTTTTCTTCACCTCTGACGAGCAGCTGACCGCGACCCCCGGCTCGGGCCTCTACATGTGGGAGCGGCAGGACGAAAACGAGACCCAGGAGCTGGCGGTCGACGCCACCGGCGGCGACCTCACCCTCACCGCGCATTCACAGCCCTCTTACGGCTCAGGCACGTTGACCGAAAACTCGACCGAAGTGACCGGTGTCACCGGCTCCTTCACCGTCGGCCAAACGATCTCCGCACCGGGCATTCCCGTGGGCACGACGGTTGCGAAAGTGGCGACGTCGGGAGAAACGATCTTCCTCTCGGCTGAAGCGACCGAAAGCGTCACCGAGGCGCTGACCGCGAGCTTCGAGAATACGACTGGCCCGCTTCCCTGGAACGCGACCGCGGCCGACGTGCAGTCGGCGCTCGAAGCCCTGGACCAGATTGGGACTGGCAACGTGGCGGTCAGCGGCGGCCCCGGCAGCACTGCTCCGCTCGAGGTCGAATTCACCGGCGGTCTCGCCGGCGTCGACGTGATGCAGCTCACCGCCGACGCCGGCGGGTTGACGGGTGGTTCTGCGACTGCGTCCGTTCACACCACCAACGGGGTGGAGAACCTCAGCCTGATCGGCCAAGACGCCTCGGCGCTGATCGGGGCGTCCGAAGACGGTCACCGCGTCTACTTCAGCCGAGGCGATAGCGAAATCTGGTACTGGGAGGATGCTGACGGTGTTGCCGGCGGCACGCTCTCACACGTGGCATCCCTACCGCTGTCTGATTTGCGGTTCCAGGTGCTAGGCCCACCCGGAAACGTCTTTTGGAACGTAAAAGCGCTCGACGCTCGAGTCACGCCCGATGGTCGTGCACTTCTTTTCATCGCCACCGATGGGGCGGAACTTCCACCTCATTATCAGCATGGTGTGTGTGTTGACGCCATCACCGGGGCCAATCAGGGTCAGTGCAGTGAGCTCTATCTCTACCAGGCAGATAGCTCGACCCCGACCGAACCCGACATCGTCTGTGCTTCTTGCGATCTCTCCCAGCCAGGGCTTTTTGGTAACTCCTTTCTCAATGCCGTAAAAGGAGTAGGATCGTCGCTCCGGGCTCAGCATCTCTCCCGGGCGCTCACCGAAGACGGCAGTCGGGTCTTCTTCGACACCGAAGCTGCGCTTGTTGCCGAGGACACGAACAACGCAGTCGATGTTTACGAATATGACGTTGATCGGTCCACGCCGCGCCTGATCTCGGGCGGAACGGACTCGGCGCCCTCCTACCTGATGGACGCCAGCGCCAATGGCAGCGATGTGTTCTTCGTAACCCGCGCCCGACTGTCCGGCTGGGACGATGATCAAGTGTATGACCTCTACGACGCGCGGGTAGGCGGCGGCTTCCTCGAGCCCCCGGCGGGCTCGGATCGCTGCTCCGGCACCGATGGCTGCCGAAGTGCGCTTGCTGTGCCGCCTCCGCCGTCGACTAACGGCAGCGGCTCGGTCAATGGGCCGGGTGATCCTCGCCGTGCTTGCCCCAGGGACACCCGTGCCGTCCGCAAGGGCGGCAGGGTTCGCTGTGTCAAGAAGCAGAGCAGAAAGCACCATCAGAAAAAGCACCGGCGAGCCGCCAGCGACAACGGGAGGGCAGGGAAATGAAGATGGCCGAGTCGAGGAACCGGCGCCGAGGCGTTTTCGCAGTGCTCGCCGCCGCCGCGGTGTTGTCGCTGGCAAGCGCCGCTCCCGCCGCGGCGGCCGGTCCCGAATGGAGAATCGATTCGTTGGCGCCCACCAGCGCGGCTCCGGGCAGCACGGTGAAGTATCGCGTGCAGATGACCCCTACCGGCACCACCGCAGATGCTACGGTGGATCCTTGGGTCTTCACCGTCGTTCTGCCACCCGGGCTTTCTCCCGTTCAGGCATCCAGTTTCTTGAACCCTGGCTGGGACTGTTCGAGCTTTGCCAGCACCGGTGTTTGCAAAGACTCCTCGGATACACAGCCCTGGAACGCAGGTACTGGGGAATGCGGTGTGAGTCTTTGCAATGCTGTCCTAAGCGTCGAGCTCGCGGTCGAATCCAGCGCTTCCGGCGTCCTGACTCCGGAATTTCGGATGCAGGGCGGGGGCGCACCGCTGGCGACCGCGATCGATCCGACCATCATCACCGCAACTCCGCCCGCGTTTGGCGTCGAGGGCTTCGACCAGGTGGCTCGCGCCGATGCCGAAGGCGGCATCTCCACCCAGGCCGGTGGTCGGGCATACGACGTCACCACCTCGATCAACCTCAACAGTCTTGCGGACGCGAGGCCATTGCTGGGCTCACCGAGGCCGGTCGAGCCGACGAAGGACATTTCCGTGTCACTGCCACCCGGCTTTCTCGGTGACGCCGCTGGAATCCCGCGATGCAGCCTTCCCGACCTGGCCAACGGCGACGGTGGGATTGGTGCCAGGCCATTGTGTCCTCCCGCCTCACAGATCGGAGTGACGAAAATCAGGACGGATAAAGGCCTCCGTGGGATACCGGGTAACAACGGGTTTGAGGGTGTACCCGTTTTCAACATGACTCCACCCTCCGACGCCCCTGCGCGTTTGGCTTTCAATATTCTCGGCACGATCGTCGTGATCGACGCCAAGCTCCGGGCCAGCAGTGACTACGGCATCACCGCGGAGATATCGAAGATCTCACAGGGCCTCAACTTCACCGGCACCGAGCTGACGCTCTGGGGAGTTCCTTCCGACCCTGTCCATACCCCTGAACGCGCCTGTCGAAACGAATCGAACCCACCATCATATGGAGGACCCACGTGCGCCAGCGAAGCTCCTCAGGCTTCCTTTTGGCGCAACCCCACCACCTGCGAAAACGAAGCATCCGGAAGCGTCAGCTCCGTCAAGGTTGACTCCTGGGCGCACCCGGGTGTCTTCGCCGAAGCCAGCTCCGCAAGCCATCTGGCGCCGGGTCTGCCCCACAGCGTGTCCGAATGGGGAGCTTCGCAGGGGCCGACCGGCTGCGCGAAAGTCCCGTTCAAACCGACGCTGGAAGCGGCGCCGACGACCGCCCAGGCGGAAAGCCCGTCCGGCCTCGACCTGCACCTGCGGGTCCCACAGGGCTGCTGGCAGCAGCGCGACACGATCTGCCAGTCCGACCTGCGCAACGCTGAAGTGGCGCTGCCGCAGGGGATGACCCTCAATCCGTCATCCGCGACGGGTCTCGCGGCCTGCAGCTCGCAGCAGATCGGCCTGATCACGCCGGTCGGGTCGTCGCCGATTCACTTCAACGAATCACCGGCGGCCTGTCCGAACGCGGCCAGGATCGGTGACCTGACGATCGGCACGCCGCTGCTGAGCGAACCGTTGACCGGAGCGGTCTACCTCGCCAAGCAGGGCGACAACCCGTTCGGCTCGCTGCTGGCGATGTACCTCGTCGCCGAAGGCCAGGGCGTGGTCGTCAAGCAGGCCGGCGAAATCAGGACCGGGCCGAATGGCCAGCTGACGACCGTCTTCCGCGACGCGCCCCAGGTCCCGTTCAGCGACCTCCACGTCGACCTGTTCGGCGGCACCCGGGCGCCGTTGCGGACGCCGGCGAGCTGCGGGACCTACGCCACCCAGGCCACCCTCACCCCCTGGTCGGGTAACCCCGCGAGTGCCGTCGGCTCCAGCTTCGCGATCACCGGCTGCGGGGGTGGTGGCTTCGACCCGAAGCTCAGCGCCGGGACCGAGAACCCGATCGCCGGTACGACCAGTCCCTTCGTCCTGCGGCTGCAGCGCGAAGACGGGACGCAGGAACTCGGCGGGCTCCAGGTCAGTCTGCCACCGGGTCTCTCGGGCTACCTGAAGGGCATCCCGTACTGCCCGGACGCTGTGCTCGCGGGGATCTCCGACCAGCTTGGAACCGGCGTCGGCCAGGAAGCCTCGCCGAGCTGCCCGGCCGCCAGCCGCGTCGGCATCGTCACGGTCGGCGCCGGCGCCGGTCCGAGTCCGTTCTACACGCAGTCGGGTCGCGCCTACCTGGCGGGCCCGTACAAAGGCGCGCCGTTGTCACTCGCGGTCGTCGCTCCGGCGGTGGCCGGGCCCTTCGACCTCGGCTCGGTCGTCGTTCGCAACGCGATCAAGGTCGACCCGACCACGGCCCAGCTCACCGTCACCAGCGACCCGCTGCCGACGATCCTGCACGGGATCCCGCTCGACCTGCGTGACGTCCGGGTCAGCGTCGACCGCGACCACTTCACGCTCAACCCGACGAGCTGCGACCCGATGCAGATCGGCTCGACGATCACCAGCACGCTGGGGGCGGTGGCGAAGCCGAGCCAGCGCTTTCAGGTCGCAAGCTGCGAACGGCTGGGCTTCAAGCCGAGCCTCTCGCTGAAGCTGTCCGGCAAGACCCACCGCGGCGGCAACCCCGGCCTGCGGGCCGTCCTTGCGATGCCCCAGGGCGGCGCCAGTGCCAACGCCTCGCGCGTCCAGGTCATCCTGCCGCACTCGGAGTTCGTCGCCCAGTCTCACCTGGCGGACATCTGCACCAGGGTCCAGTACGCGGCCGCCGGGGGAGGGGGCGCCGGCTGCCCGGCGAAGTCCGTCTACGGCAAGGTCCGCGCCTGGAGCCCGCTGCTCGAACGACCGCTCGAAGGCAACGTCTACCTGCGCGCGAACGGCGGCGAACGGGCCCTGCCCGACCTGGTGGCGAGCCTCAACGGCCAGATCCACATCGAGGCCGTCGGCTACATCGGGGTCGACAAGCGCACCGAAGGCCTGAAAACGACCTTCGCCACGATTCCCGACGCACCGGTGGAGAAAATCGTCCTCAGCCTGCCCGCAGGCAAGCACTCGCTGCTGGAAAACAGCACCGACATCTGCCGGGGCACGCATAGCGCCAGCGTCCAGATGGACGGGCACAACGGCAAGGTCCACGACTTCCGCACCGCATTGCAGGTGCCCTGCGGATCCACTGCCACCGCGTCGCAGCGGAACCATCGCCGTCGATGATCTGAGGAAGGTCACCGCTCCCGGGGATGCCCGGGAGCGGTTGCTGGGGGCGATGGTGCTGGCAGCCGCGCGGGACGGCTACGCGGCGGCGAGCGTCTCCCGGGTGATCGAGTTGGCCGGCGCCTCGCGGGCGACCTTTTACGAGCACTTCTCCAACCGCGAGGACTGCTTCCTGGCGGCGCAGGAGGCGTCGGCGGAGCGGGCGCTGCGCTGTATCGGGGCCGACGCCAGCTCGCGTCTGAGCCTCCCAGCCGTGCTCGAGGACGTCTTCGTTCGCGCTGTCGAGAACCCCGCCGCGACGAGGCTGCTCCTGGTCGAGACTCCGGGTGCGACGCCGGCCGCGAGGCGCCAGTTCGATCGCTTCCTGGCCCGGGTGGCGGCGGTGATCGAGACCTCGCTGGCGGGACGGTTCGCCGTCCAGCTACCGGCCTCGTCCCTGTTGGACGGGGTGGCCGGTGTAATCGCGACGCGGCTCTTGAGCGGCCGGGGGGACCATCTGCCCGAGCTCGTGGACGATCTTCTCGCCTGGGGGGCGAGCTATGTAGAGGCCGACGGCGAGCGCTGCCTCTCAGAGGAGGAGTGGGCGGCACTGGGGCGGTCGCTCACCCCGGCTGAGCCCGGAAAGGAGCCCGACTTCTCGCTGCTGCCGCGCGGGCGCAGCGCCCTAGACACAGCTGCCGGAGACGCCTCGCGCCGGCATCGCATCGTCCTTGCAACCGCGCAGGCCGCGGCCGAGAAGGGCTTCGCGGAGCTGACGGTCGCGGACATCGTCGCTGCCGCCCGGGTGCCGCGCAGCGCCTTCTATTCGCAGTTCTCGGGCAAGGAGGGCGCCTTCCTCGCCGTCCAGGAAGAGATCCTGCGCGGGGCGATGGCGGCGGCGGCGTCGCGGTTCGCGATCGGCGCCAGCTGGCCCGAGCGCATCTGGAACGGCCTCGCCGGCCTCCTCTACTACGTCGCGGAACGCCCGGACCTGGCCCGGGCGGGGATCGTCGAGGCGCAGTCCGCCGGAACCCGGGCAATCCTCCGCTCGCACGAAAACTGCCTCGCCTTCACCCTCTTCCTCGAGGAGGGGATCCGTCGCTCGAGCCGTTTGGCGGGCGACCCGCGGGTCTGCTCGGAAGCGGTCGCCTTCGCGATTCACGGGTTGATGCGTCGCGGCTTGACGCGAGCGGGGGCGGGGGGTATTCCCGGCCTCCTTCCCCAATGCACCCAGATCGCGCTGGCGCCCTTCATCGGCCCGGGGCCCGCTCGCGAGTTCGTCCTCAGGAAGGTCCAAGAGGTTGGCTGAGGAGAGCGACCAGCGTCCGTGCCTGCTCGCGGGCGGCGTTGTCGAGGATGAACCGCGCCGGCGGCCGGCCCGGCCTCTCTCCGTCGCTTTCCGCGGGCGCCTTGCGCGTGACTCCAAGCGTGACCAAGGCCTCGAGGTGTCGTTTCACCGTCCGTTCGCTGGCGTGGCACCGAGCTGCGATTTCGCCGGCCGTGCCGGCACCGCGATCGCCGAGCGCCAGGAGTACGTTAAGTCTGACCGGATCGACCAAAACCTCGAGCCAGGTGGAGTGGACCTCGGCGCCTGGGCTCACCGCGTAACTGTAGACGAATGGCCGATGGGTCCGGTGAACGTCAGTGGTTCGTTTGGAGGGTCGTGCGGCCGGCGGTACGGGTGTGGACTCGTGCCCGGACCTCGAAGTCAGCGTGTCGGCCTTATGGACAGAGCGGTCCGAAACCGTTTCGCCCCGATATTCCATCTGAAAGCCTGCGAGCGCTTCACCACTCAACTAGAAAGGAAGCGTTTATGAAGATGGTTAAGCGACTGGTAGTGGCAGCCTCGCTCGCGCTCATCGTTGGCGCATTGATGGCTTCGCCGGCTTTTGCGACCGGCACGAAATGGAATGTTACGGGATTTGCCAGCGCCAGCGTGAAAGGTACGTTGACCCTGAAGAAAGATGGTGCCTCCCCGGTGGCGTGCACGATCCCGGCGACGTCTGTCTCTACTTTCAACGAAGAATCCGCCGCGACCATCGGCACGCTCTGGTATGAAAACAGAGTCACTTGCGCGAACGGGTTGGTATGGGGTTGGGGTCTAGACACCGAAGTAACCGCCGGCGGCAGCAAACTATTCATGAATTTCACCGAGTGTTGCACCGCAGTTGCGGCACCATGGGCAGGGCGGGCCATGTTCGAGGGTGGCAACGACGCTCCGTTTACCAACGGTTCAGGTACGACTGCGTCTCACGTCGATTTCACCGAAACGGAAATCGGGCTCACCACCAAAGGTGAGAAAGTCACCGCAACGGGCAAAATCGAAATCTTTCGCTCGGGTGGCCTGGTGACCGTCAGTACGTTCTAGCGGTGGGCCGGCGCTCCGCGCGATAGCGGCGCGGGGCGCCACCCTCGCTTCACGGACTGGTATGGGAACCAATAGTATTCCCAGCAACAACCATGAGCCAGCTCAAAGTTGCCTTGCTCTTTTCGATCGTGGCCCTGACCTTGGTGTGGGGGGGTTGCGGCTCCGGTTCCGGGGCCACGTCCCCCACTGGAACCGGCGTCTCGACCTCCGGCGCGACGCCGGATGATTCCGGCGGCGGCGCCCGGCAGTTCGAGTCGAAGAGCGGTGACAACTCGATCCAGGAATACGGCGAGGAGGCCTCGAGCTCCGAGCTCGACGAAGCCGCCGTTGCCCTGCACGGCTATCTCGACGCCCGTGCGGCCCGCTCCTGGGCAGAGGCCTGCGAAGACCTCAGTCCCGTCGTGGTCTCCCAGCTCGGTCAGCTCGCCTCCGGTCACAGCGGCGAGGAGCCGAGCTGCGCGAAGTTCCTGGCCACGCTCTCCGTCGGTATCTCCGCTGACGCTCTGCGCCAAGCCACTGTGGCCGACGTCGGCGCCTTCCGCGTCGAAGGCGAATCCGGGTTTCTTCTCTTCCACGGCGCCCAGGGGGCCGACTACTTCACCCCGATGGTCCGCGACGGAGGTGCCTGGAAGGTTGCCGCGATCGCTCCGTCCGCGCTCGGGTAGCCCCCGGAATCCTCGGCAGCTCGCCGCTGCGTCGGTTAGGCCATACCGCGCAAGGGGCGACCGCCCTGATGAGAAGGGACAGGGCGGTCGCTGCCGAGTCGACTCCGACAGGGACGCGGAGTGGATCGGGGTGGTGCGACCTCACGGTAAATCGAGCCGGCTGGGAATTACCGGACTCCTCGTGCTCTGCCGGGAGAGCGACTCCCTCCCTGGTCGCAGCTCGAAAGTTAGAGCGAGAGAATGGTTTTGTCAAGGATAGACAATGGTTTCGCCTCGACCCCAAGAGATGCGCGAGGCGATCCTCATCGACCGCGACCACTTTGGCCTCCTCGTCGAAGGGATTGCCGAGCTCTTTCCCGAGGAGGCCACCCTGGAGATTCTGCCCGCTCCCGACTCGCGGCGCTGGACTGCCCGACGGCGTTCGTGGTTGGCACCGGAGCCCACTCGGGCGCCACCGAGGACGAGATGCGCACAAGCACACGCAGATCCTCAACAAGGCTCCCGACACTGTGGTCGCCGCGATCGAGGACGTCATCCACGAGTCGTCCAACTAGACCTGAGGCGAGATCGAGCTTGAAATCGAGGCCGGCTAAGCCGGCGATCAGCGCTTCCGCCTGACCCGGCCTGTAGAAAGCCACTGGGTAGCGGGCCTAACGGGGCCTGGCGCCCCCTACTTCGAGGAGATGAGATGGCGATCACGACCAAGGATGAGCTGGCAAAGCAGGTAGCTGCGAGGACCGGACTCGAGACGGGTCAGGCGAAGGCGGCAGTGGAGGCGACGATCGAGGAGATCACCGCACAACTCGCGGCCGGCAACGAGGTCAAATTCACCGGCTTCGGCAAATTCTCGACCGTCGCTCGACCGGCCCGGGAAGGCCGCAATCCCCAGACCGGCGAGTCGCTGCAGATCGCCGCGAAGACGGCTGCGAAGTTCAGTCCCGGCGCGGAGCTGAAGAAGGCTGTCAACGGCTAGAGGCTCTGCAGGAGGGAGGCGGTGCCTGGGGCCGCCTCCCGCTCGCTCCGACCTGCGGTCGCGTCAATCGGTCGGACGAGGAAGAAACAGCTCGGGCCAGTCGGTCACCACGCGCCCGATCGCGGCCCAGGTCTCGTCGGGAGTGGTGTCGGGAACCGTGATGCGGCCGACGTGGCCTGGCTTGATCCGCAGCGCGTGCGGCAACTGCAGCTCGGCCGAGAGCTCAACCAGGGCCGCTTCGATTTCGTCGCGATCTTGCTCGACCTCAAGCGCCTGCGGATAGGTGTAGAGATGCGTGACGGCTTCCACCCGATGCACCGTAGCGCGCGACAGCTAGACCAAGGGGCGATCCACCCGGACGCGTGCACCTGTCACGCTAAAAGGGATGAGCGCAGCCGTCACCTACGCGCTGGAGGGCCGAACGGTCTCCAGCAACGAGTTCTTCGACGTCATCGCCGGCGGCGGGCGACAGCTCGCCATCCAGCAGATGACCGCCAAGATCGAGAGCGTGCTCTGCACCCAGCACGGGGGAACCGCAGTCGTGACCGAAGTCGATCAGTCTTCTGAGGGCTTCGGATTCACCATCTCCGGCTGCTGTGACGAGCTCATTGATCGCGCCCACAGCGCCGCCGCGTACTGAGCCGATTCATAGCTCCGCGCAGAGCAAATGTTTTTCGGGCTTTCAGCCGAAGAGCGAACTCAGCCTGCGTCGAGCATGCTGCGGGCGCAGTCGACGATCGTTTCCTCGATCGGTCGTGGGGACCAGTCGAGGAGCTCTTTGGCTCGGGCGCTCGTGTATTCCTGCTGGCGGCCGAGTTGGCCGACGACGGAGCGGATGCCGGGGTCGAAGAGGCCCATGGTGCGGACCAGGAGATTGGGGACGGAGCGCTTGGGGACCTTGGGCGCCGCCGGGCCGAGTTGATCGCGCAGGATCTTGGCGACGTCGGCCATCCACTCGAAGGAGCGGACGGCGATCAGGCGCTTGGCCCCCGCCTTGGGGTCGCTCATCGCCCGAATTTGGAGATCGGCGACGTCGCGGACGTCGACCAGATTGAACCCGATGTTGGGGGTGCCGGGCATGCCGTTGAGCAGGCGCTGGATGACTTCCAGTGAGGGGGAGCGGTCGGGGCCGCTGACGGGCCCGAGGATCGCCCCCGGGTTGACGGTCGCCAGGCGCTCGGTCTCGCCCATCTCCTCGACCAGATCCCAGGCCGCTCGCTCGGCGATCGTCTTCGAGCGCGCGTAGGGGGTCACTGCCGCATCGCCGAGATCGGTCCAGTCGGACTCGTCCAGCGGCCGCCCGGACGCCTTGTCGTTGCCGCCAACTGCCGCCACGGAGGAGGTGACGACGATCCGCGCCGCCCCGGCCCGCAGGCCCGCGCGGAGAACTCGCAGGGTCCCCTCCCGCGCCGGCACGATCAGCTCGTCGGGGTCCTTCGGCTGCGCCAGGGGAAAGGGTGAGGCGACGTGCAGGATCCGCTCGCAGCCGTCCACCGCCCGATCCCAACCGTCGTCGCTGGTCAGGTTCGCGGCGACGACGGCGAG
The DNA here is from genome assembly GCA_035472275.1 of Solirubrobacterales bacterium. Classification (GTDB taxonomy): domain Bacteria; phylum Actinomycetota; class Thermoleophilia; order Solirubrobacterales; family 70-9; genus VAYN01. The sequence continues at coordinate 34,612 of DATIPH010000021.1, read as the reverse complement.
GCGATCGCCCGCGCTCGAGCCCGAGAGGTTCTCCACCCGGCTCCGCAGCTCCGCCTCACGGGAGAGATCCCGAACCGTGGTCCTGACCGAGTAACCGCGGCGCAGGAGTTCGGCTACGCACCAGCCGCCGAGGAAGCCGGAGCCCCCCGTAACCAGCACCGTCTCCTGCTCCGCTCCCATCAGGACGAGCCTATCTCTCCTTGGCCAGAGAGTTGGAGCTAGCTCGCCGGGGAGCCTCCCGCCAGCGCCCGCTCCAGGTTGTCGAAGCAGGTGTTCCAGCCCTCACGGTGGGAGCGGACCGAGTCCTCGTCGCGGAGGGCGTTGTGGGTGAGGACGACCGTCGTCTGGCCTTCGGCCTCTTTGAAGTCGAGCTCGATCAGGGTTTCGGTCGGGTCGTCGTCCCAGCTCCAGGTGAAGGCGAGGCGGGATGGGGGGTCGATCTCGGTGGAGTGGCCGCCACCGCCGTGTTCGGTCCCCTCGAGCGGGTCGCGCATGACGACGCGAACGGCGCCGCCGACGCGGAGGTCGACCTCGGCGACGGGGGTCTCCCAGGCCTCACGGCCGTGGAACCAGCGCCGCATCACCTCCTCGCTGGTCCAGGCGTCGAAGACACGCTCGGCCGGTGCCTGGAAGGTGCGCTCGATGCGGAGGGGCTCGGTGGTGGTCATCGTTTGTGCTCCCGGCGTTCGTGGCGTCGCAGGTGGAGGCTAAGCCAGACCCGGGCGGCGAGCAGGCTGACGCCGGTGCTCGCCACCGCGGGGATGAACTCCTCGACCGGCATGCCGGCGACGTGTCCGAGCGGGATCACGTGCTGCTCGCCCCACGCTGGGAGGCGGTCTCCTCCGAGAGGGCGTGCTCGAAGACGGTCGCCTCGTCATATTCGTCGTGGCGGTTCCACCAGCCGTAGGCCTTGGTCTGAGGGTAGCCCTGCGGCGAGTCCTCCCAGATCTCCTGCCGCCCGAGCGCGGTGATGTCGAGGTAGGCCCAGGTGCCGCCCATCGATTCGTCGCCGCGCTTGTCGACGGAGTAGGTGCGGAAGACCTCGCCGCCGTCGACTATGAAGGCGTTGGTGCCATGCCATTCGTCGACCCCGAGGTCGGCGTCGAAGTCGTCGGTCAGCGTGTACCAGGGGATGTCCCCCCAGCCCATCTTCTGCTTCAGGCCCGCGATGTTCTCCTGCGGCGCGCGGGAGACGAAGGCGAGCGTGGTGTCGCGGGCGTTGAGGTGGGCGGGGTGGGCGACCTGATCGGCCACCATCGAGCAACCGCGGCAGCCGCGCTCGGGCCAGCCGTCGACGTCGGGGTCGAAGAAGAAGCGGTAGACGATCAGCTGGCGCCGCCCCTCGAACAGGTCCGGCAGGCTCACCGGCCCGTCCGGTCCCTCGAAGCGGTACTCCTCGGTCATCGCTAGCCGCGGCATCCGCCGGCGTTCGGCGGCGAGCGCGTCGCGGGCGCGCGTCAACTCCTTCTCTTTGACCAGCAGGTCCTCGCGGGCGGCGTTCCACTCCTCCGCTGAGACGACGGGTGGCAGGTTCATTGCTCCTCCTTCAGGTAGTCGTCGACGACGTCGAACAAGCGCGTCCAGATCGCACGCTGGCGATCCATCCAGTCGGCCGCCTCACCGAGCGCCTCGGTCTCGAGTGAGAGGACGTGCGTCCGGCCCTTGACCACACGGCTGACGACGCCAGTCTCCTCCAGCACCTTCAGGTGCTTGGAGATCGCGGGCTTGGAGACGTCGAAGCCGCGGGTGACTTCGCCGACGGTCGCGGGACCGGTGGCGAGGCGTTCGACGATCTCCTGGCGAATCGGGTGGGCGAGCGCTCTGAATGAATCGTTAACCATTTGGTGAACAATAGCGAATACGGCAAGCGGGGTGCCATTGCCCCTACCCTGAGCGCGGCGTGACCGGCCCGGAAATCAGTCTCATCGTCTCGGTCTTCCTCGCCTGCGCGGTCGAGGCGGTGGAGGCGTTCACGATCGTCCTCGCGGTCGGCTCGACCCGACATTGGTCCTCGGCACTGCTCGGGGTCGGCGCTGCGGTCCTCGTCCTGGCGGTCCTGGTCGGGGCGCTGGGGCCGGCGCTGACGCGACTGCCGATCGACGTCCTCCGCGTCGCCGTCGGCGGGCTGCTACTCGTCTTTGGGCTGCAGTGGCTGGGCAAGGCGATCCTCCGCGCCGCCGGCGCCAAGGCCCTGCACGACGAGCTCGCCGCCTTCGCCGACGAGCGGGAGGCCGCCGCCGAGGCGCCGGCCGAGGAGGGAGTCGACCGATACGCCTTCGCGATCTCGTTCAAAGCGGTCCTGCTCGAGGGGCTCGAGGTCGCCTTCATCGTCCTCACCTTCGGTGCCAACCAGCACCGCGTCCCGCTGGCCGCGACCGCCGCTGCGGTGGCGGTAGCGGTCGTGATCGCGGCCGGCATCGCGGCGCGGGCGCCGCTCGCCCGCGTCCCAGAGAACCCGATGAAGTTCGCGGTCGGCGTCCTGATCACCACCTTCGGCGTCTTCTGGGGCGCCGAGGGGGCGGGCGCCACTTGGCCGGGTGGCGAGGCGGCGCTGGCGCCACTCGCACTGGCGATCCTGGCGGCGTCGCTGCTGATGGTGCGCGATCTGCGCGGGCCGGGGATGCGGGGGGCCGGCGAGGTGGCCGCGTGATCGCGCGCCTCGGAAGAGGGGTTTTGGAGTTCGTCGTCGGCGACGACTGGCGAGTCGCGGCCGCGGTCGTCGTCGCACTCCTCGCCACCGCTGGGCTCGCCGGTCTCGGCCTCGCCGCCTGGTGGCTGCTGCCGTTGGCGACCGTTGCGATTCTCCACTTCGCGATCCGGGGTGCCGTCAGCACGACCCGGCCGCGATGAGAGCCGGGCGAGCTCGCGAGCTCTCATCTTCGATTAAGCGCGGCGCCCCATACTGCCGCGCCATGAACTCCGCCCGGACGCTCCCAGCCGCCCCCTCGTCCACCGGTTCCACCAAGTGGTGGGCGCGCCAGATGCTCAACAAGGTCCCCGAGGTCACGGCCTACTTCTGGGTGATCAAGGTCCTCTGCACGACGGTGGGCGAGACCTTCGCCGACAACCTGAACGAAAACCTCGGCCTCGGGCTCTCCGGGACCAGCTACCTGATGGGGGCGCTGCTGATTGGCGTTCTCTTTTTCCAGTTCCGGGCGCGGAGGTACATACCCGGCATCTATTGGCTGGCGGTGGTGCTGATCAGCGTCGTCGGCACCCTGGTCAGCGACAACCTGGTCGAAAACGGGGTGACGCTGGAAGCGACGACGATCGGTTTCAGCATCGCCCTGATCGCGGTCTTCGGCGCCTGGTATGCGGTCGAGCGCACGCTCTCGGTCCACACCATCTACACGACCCGGCGCGAGGCTTTCTACTGGCTGGCGATCCTCTTCACCTTCGCCCTCGGCACCTCGGCCGGCGACTACCTCTCCGAGCAGCTCGAACTCGGCTACCTGGCGGCGCTGGGGATCTTCGCCGGCGCGATCGTCGTCGTCGCCGTCCTCCACTTCGGACTGAAGCTGAACGCGATCCTCTCCTTCTGGCTCGCCTACATCCTCACTCGCCCGCTCGGCGCTTCGATCGGCGACTACCTCGCCTCGCCGACCGCGGAAGGCGGCCTCGGTCTTGGGACCAACCTGACGAGCATCATCTTCCTCGGCACGATCCTCGCCCTCGTCATCTTCCTCGCGACCTCCAAGCGCGACGTGATCCGCGCGGGACCGTTGCCGGCGTCCGCGGCGGCGGGCGATGGGGCGCCGGCGGTGCTCGTCGTCCTCAACAAGGTCGAGGCGACGGCATCGTTGCTCGACGCCGTCCGCCAGCGCGCCGCCCAGGGCGCCGCCCGCTTCTACGTCCTCGTCCCCAACCCCGAGCACCTCGCTTTCGACCGCAACGCTCCCGACCGCGGCGACGGCACGGCGCTGCTCTCGCGAGCTCTGCCCCAGTTGCGCGGCCCGGCCGGAGAGACCGTGAACGGTCGCGTCGCCAACAGCCCCAACGCCTACGACGACATCATCGAAGAGCTCGAGGCGAGCGCCTACGCGGAGATCATCATCGAGACGCCGCCGAGCCACATCTCGCACTGGCTTCACGTCGACCTGCCGCAGCGGATTGCGGAGCTCGGCTATCCGACGCAGGTGGTCGCGGCGGTCAGCTAGCGTCAGCCCGAGCCGAGGGCTCGTTCTCATAATTGGTTGTTAGGGTCGCCTAAGGGTCGTCTCAGACCCGCACCCATGTCCTTCTCGGAAACCGCAATGCTCGGCGCCCTCGCCGGCTTCACGATCTTTCTCGGGCTCCCCTTCGGGCGTCTGCACGCGCTCGGAGCGAGGACCCGGGTTGGGCTCGCCTTCCTCGCCGTCGGCATCCTCGCCTTCATCTTCGTCGACGTGATGGAGCACGCGATCGCGATCCTCGAGACCGCGGTCGAAGGCTTCAAGGACGACTCCGGCAGCCTCGGCCACGCGATTGTGCTCGCTGCCATGCTCGGTGGCGGCTTCGCCCTCGGACTCGGTGGGCTGGGCGCGGTTGAGCGGCGGATGCGGGATGCCAACACGCTGCCGCCGATCAGCGGCGGCGCCGTCGATGCGCTCGCTCCCGAGCTCGACGCGGACGTCGTTGCGCGCCAGGCGGGTGCGGCTCGGGCGCGGGCACTGCGCACCGGGATGACGATCGCGGTCGCGATCGGCCTGCACAACTTCGCCGAGGGCCTGGCGATCGGCGTCTCGGCCAACGCCGGCGACATCGGGCTGGCCACGGTGCTGATCATCGGCTTTGCCCTCCACAACGCGACCGAGGGGTTCGGGATCGTCGGCCCACTGGGGGACGTGAAGCCGTCGTGGAAGTGGCTCGGCATTGCCGGGCTGATCGGCGGAGCACCGACCCTGCTGGGAGCGATGCTCGGCTACAGCGTCAGCTCCGAACCGCTCGAACTGGCCTTCTACGCGCTCGCCGGCGGCGCGGTCCTCTATGTGATCGGTGAGATCTGGAACGGAATGCGCCGCTACGGCCACCGTGAGCTCGCGCTCTGGCTGCTCTCCGCCGGCTTCTTAGTTGGCGTCGTCACCGACATGGTCGTCGCCTACGGCGGCGGCTGAGGGGCGCGAAGCCCACGCCCGCTCTCATCTCCTCTTCATCTTCTGGGTTGATCGTGGGGGCCATGCACGTCTTGGTCGTCGAGGACGAGGTGAAGATGGCGGCGCTGATCCGGCGCGGCCTCAGCGAGCAGGGGATGGCGGTCGACGTTGCCGCCAGCGGCGAGGACGCGGTGCCGATGGCGGGCGCGAGCAGCTATGACGCGATCGTCCTCGACGTGATCCTGCCCGGGATCGACGGCTTCGAGGCCTGCCGCCGAATGCGGGCTGAGGGAATCTGGGCGCCGGTTCTGATGCTGACCGCGCGCGACGCCCTCGTCGACCGCATCGCCGGCCTCGACGGCGGCGCCGACGACTACCTAACCAAGCCCTTCTCCTTCGCCGAGCTGCTGGCCAGGCTGCGGGCGTTGGTCCGCCGTGGTCAGGCCGAGCGACCGACGGTGATCGAGGTCGGCAGCCTGCGCCTCGACCCCGCCAGCCGCCAGGTCTGGCGCGGCGAGGCGGAGGTCGAGCTGTCAGCCAAGGAGTTCACGCTGTTGGAGGCCTTCATGCGCAACCCCGGACACGTCCTCACCCGCACCCAGCTGCTCGAGCAGGCCTGGGAGTACGACTACGAACACCGCTCCAACGTGATCGAGGTCTACGTTCGCTACCTGCGCCGCAAAATCGACCTCCCCTTCGGCGTCGCCTCGCTGGAGACCGTGCGCGGCGCTGGCTACCGGCTGCGAAAGGACGGGGGCAGCTGAGCCGCCTTGCCCTCGGGCGACTCTCGATTCGCCTCCGCGTCACCCTCGTCTTCGCGGCGGTGATGGCGCTGATCCTCGGCGCGATCGGCCTCTTCGTCTACCTCCGCTTCAGCGCCGAGCTCGACAACACGATCGACGCCGGCCTGCGCTCCCGCGCCGCCGACGTCGTTGCCCTCGTCAAGGAGGCCGACTCGGGCTTGAGCGAGGAACGCCAGAACCTGGTCGGGCGTAGCGAGAGCTTCGCCGAGGTGCTCGAAGCCAACGGTCGCGTCGCCGACTCCTCGGAGGCGGTCGGCGGCCAGGTACTGCTCTCGCCCGCCGAGCGGCGGGCGGCGCTGCGCGGGCCGTTGATCGTCGACCGTGGGCCGCTGCCGGGGCTGGAGGAGTCTTCACGCTTGCTGGCGGTGCCGGTAGAAGCGCACGGGCGTGAGCGGATCGTCGTCGTCGGCACCTCGACCGAGGCTCGCGACGAGTCCCTGACCGACCTCCTGCAGCTGCTGTTGGTTGGTGGTCCGGTGGCGCTGATCCTCGCCTCGCTCGCTGCCTACTGGGTCGCGGCGGCAGCCTTGCACCCGGTCGAGGCGATGCGGGCGCGGGCCAGCGAGATCTCGACCGCCGAGCCCGACCAGCGGCTGCCGGTGCCGCCGACCCAGGACGAGGTCGCCCGTCTCGGGACGACGCTGAACGAAATGCTGGAGCGGCTGGGGGAGGCGCTGGAGCACGAGCGCGCCTTCGTCGCCGACGCCAGCCACGAGCTGCGCACGCCGCTGGCGATCCTGCGGACCGAGCTCGAGCTGGCGCTGGCGGAAGGGCGCTCGCCACAGGAGCTGCGGGCGGCGATCGCCTCCGCCGCCGAGGAGACCGACCGCCTCAGTCAGCTCTCCGAAGATTTGCTGACGATTGCCCAGACCGAGCGCGGTGAGCTGCCGCTGCGGCTGACCCGGGTCGATCTGGAGGAGATCCTCGAGGGAGTGCAGCGGCGCTTCGAGCGGCGGGCGGCGGACGAAGGACGAGAGATCGAGGTGAGCGGGCCGGCGCTGGCGATCCGCGCCGACCGGCTGCGGCTCGACCAGGCGATCGGCAGCGTCGTCGACAACGCTCTCCGCTACGGCGCCGGAACGATCACCCTCGAGGTGGTCGCCGGAGAGCGGCAGGTCGAGGTCCATGTGCGCGACCGCGGCCCCGGGTTTCCGCCGGATTTCCTGCCGCGGGCCTTCGAGCGCTTCAGCCGCGCCAGCTCCAGCCGGCGCGACGGTGGCAGTGGGCTCGGTCTGGCGATCGTGCGCACGGTGGCGCGGGCGCACGGGGGCGAGGCGCAGGCCGCGAACGCCGAGGGCGGCGGTGCCGACGTGCGGCTGACGCTGCCGATCGAGGGCCCGCGCCCGCCCGTCGCCTGAGGCCGGCTCTCATCTGCGCTTAAGCGACCCCTCCTACCTTGGCGCCGATGAGCGGGGCAGGCAAGCGTCACGCGTTCTCGAAGGTGCCGGAAATCACGGCTTTCTTCTGGATCGTCAAGGCGCTGACGACGGCGATGGGTGAGTCGACCTCCGACTTCCTGGTCCACACCTTGGTGCCCGAGGCCGCGGTCGTGATTGGCGGCATCGCCTTCGCGGTCGCGCTCTACCTGCAGTTCACGAAGGATCGCTACGTGCCCTGGGCCTACTGGCTGGCGGTGGCGATGGTCGGCGTCTTCGGGACGATGGCGGCCGACGTCCTCCACGTCGGCCTCGGCGTCCCCTACATCGCTTCGACGATCTTCTACGCCATTGTCCTCGCCGCGGTCTTCCGCACCTGGTACCTGAGCGAGGGCACGCTCTCGATCCACAGCATCACGACGCCGCGGCGGGAGCTCTTCTACTGGGCCGCGGTGCTGGCCACCTTCGCCCTCGGTACCGCCGCCGGCGACCTCACCGCTGTCACCTTCAACCTCGGCTACTTCGGCTCGATCCTGCTCTTCGCGGCGATCATCGCGATCCCGGCCCTCGGCTATTTCCGCTTCGGCTGGAACTCGATCCTCGCCTTCTGGTTCGCCTACGTGGTGACGCGACCGCTCGGTGCCTCGGTCGCCGATTGGCTCGCCGTCTCCCATGCCCGCGGCGGCCTTGCCCTCGGCACCGGCCCGGTCAGTCTCGTCCTCGCCGCTGCGATCGCGGCCTTCGTCTACCACCTCTCGAAGACCGGCAAGGACATCCCGCCCGACCAGGGCCTTAGCCCACGTCCCAGCGCCCCGCCCGACACCGGGGAGCTGGCCCGGGCCTCAGCGAACTTTTAGGCCTCGGCCCGTTTCGTTTCATCTCCGTCCAAGCTTGGCCGGCCACCCTCGCTCCTCGATCCAAACGAAAGGGGATGCGATGAAGTGCCTTACTTGTAGATCGCGATCGGGAGGATGACGGCGCCGCGGCGGTCGATTGTCGTCTGTGACTTGAGGGCGGTGAGGATGCGGTCGCGCGCTTCCTCGATCGCTTCTCGGCGCTGCTCGCCGGCCAGGGGATGGTCGACCTTGGTTTCGTCTCCGTCCTTGTCGACGACGATGCCTTCGCGGACGTCGTCTATGCACTTCTGTTCGGTGCGACAGAGCAGTTCGCCCGGAGCTCGCCGGAGTGGTTGTTCCCAGGTCTCCAGCGTCGGCGAGTCGATGTACGGGGGCTCGTGCTTGTCGGAGAGCTCGGGGAAGATACGGACGACCTTGCCGACCACCGTAAATTCGCCGCCGCCGTATTTGAGCAGGCTGCGCTCGGCGGTCAGGGAGCGGGCACGGATCGGCAGTAGGTAGATCACGTGCTTGCGCTGGAGTTCCTCGGGGGCGTCTTCCGTTTTACCCCCGGACGCCCCTAGCCCGCCGGTCCCGCCCGCTTCGCTTTCTTCGTCAGGTTCCTTGTATGGCCGCAGCGCGAAGACGGCGCGTGGGTTGATGCCGACGTCGTCGAAGAACGCGCGCGCGGCTTCCCGCCGTCCCTGTGACCGGGGGAACAGCGCTTCGAGGTTGTGCTTGGCCTGGCGCACAGCTAGGTACGCATTCATGTAGAGAGGGGCGATCATCGCCGTGTTCTTGAAGGTGATGAAGTCACCCTCGTTCAGGCCGCTCTCGGGGTTTTCGAATTCGCTTTCGAAGTGCCGCAGGTGAACTTCTTCGATATGGCCGGCGTTGAGCTTTTCGGAGAGGCGAAAGTAGGTGCTGGCGTCGGTCGGCTGCAGCACGCGTTCGGTGAGGAGTTCGCGCGCTCGGGTCGCCCCAGTTTCGCCGTTGCCCGGGAGCGTCAACTTGGCGTTGAGTGAATCGGTGAGTTTGTTGACGACCTTTTCTTCGTCGAAGCTACCGCCGTTGATCTGGGCGAGGTAGGAGGCGGCGCGGCCGCTGTCGAGATAGAGGAACTCGGCCGGTGCGTCTTTCGGAAACGCTTCGCTCGAGTCCGAGCCTCCGCCAAAATGCAGGGTGGCCAAGGCGGTGAGAGCGATGACTCCGAGGAGTCCCGCCCCTGCCTTGACGATCCCCGGGATCTTCCCCCAGAGTTTTTTCAAACCCGAATCGCTGCCCGGGCTGGGATTGGGGGCAGGATCGGTCTCCTCGGGCATCGGTTGGCCAGCCTCCGACCTGCCGCCCCCGATGGCAATACCGAAAAGTTTAAAACCAATGAGTACTTTGACGCGCCGATTTCGGTTGGCGGAGACGAGGGAATCGCCGCGGCTTCGCGAATCCACCGGGGACGATGCGGTTCCTCGATCTCGACAGGCTGGTGAGCGTCACCGAACTGCTGGCGCTGCTCTTCTACGCGCTGATGGCGGTGGCGCTGCTGGCGGTGCTGGTGGGTGTGCCGGGAACCGGGCTGCTCCTGCTGCTACTTGGCGCCGCCGTTCACGTCGTCCGCTTCTCGCTCGAACTGTTCGCCGATGGACAGAGCCCCCGGGGCGCCTGAGTCCAGCGAGGAGGCCGCGATCGCGGCGACACCTGGGGTGCGGAGGACCCGACGGTAGGCCGCGAAGCCGTGGTCGGGTCCGGCCTTAGCCGGCGAGGACATCGTCGCGCGGCAGGCGCGCGCACCAGAGGGCGAAGAGGCCGACGGCGACGACGGTGCCGACCGAATGTGCGTTGAGCAGCACCGCGAGCAGGGCCGGGAGGCCGGCGAGGACGGCGCCGGTCAGGGCCGGCACCAGCGGCAGCGAGAGGATTCGCGCGGTGACGGCGGCGCAGAGCATCCAGGCGGCTGGCCCGGTGATCCAGCCCCAGTCGATGAAGAAGTCGCGTGGAAGCGCCAGGGCGAGCGCCGCGAATAGCACTCCGACCGAGATCAGCTGCACCAGCGCTGCCTTCCACAGCGTCTGCAAGTTCATGCGGACGAGGCTAGCTGACGCGCGCTCGCTCTAGTCGACGACGATCTTGCCGTGCATCTTCGGGTGGATTGAGCAGTGATAGGCGAAGGTCCCCTTCGTGTTGAAGCGGAAGCTGATCGTCGTCCCAGGCTTGATCCGGCCGGTGTTGAAGCTGCCGCCGCGGGTCGCGGTGTGGGTGACGTTGCTCGAGTTGGTGAAGTCGACTTCCGTCCCCTTCTTCACCGTCAGCGTCGGCGGGTGAAAAGCGAAGTGGTTGATGTCGACGCTCGCCGTCTTGCTCGCGGTCGCAGTCGGCCCGGCGGTCGCCAGTTCGCTGCGCAGACCGATCACGGCCAGTGCCATCAGCCCGACCGCGAGGAACATCCCCGCCCATCGCGCCCCGCGCCAGATCGTCTGAGTAGCTGCCATCGACCGGGAGTACGGGGCGCGGGCCGCCCCGGTTCAAGGCGAATGGAACCGAGAGTCGACCGCTCAGCAGTCGACGCCGAATTCTTCGCAGAATTCGGAGGGGCTGACTCCGCCGCCTTCGGCGAATTCCGATTCGAGGTTTTCGATCCGGCCTTCGAGTTCTTCAACGTCTTCGACCCGGCCCTCCAGTTCGCCGACCTCTTCTTCGAGGCCGCCGATTTCCGCCGCGCCCGAGGGCCCTTCCGCCCCCTGCTTGCCCTGCGGCCCGCGCTTTCCCTGCTGACCGGCCGGCCCCGCCGGACCGGTCTGCGCGAGCAACGCCAGCCCCGATCCGATCGCGGCGCTGAGGATGCAGACGCCGACGATCAGGGCGATCAGCTGGTTGCGAGGCAGGGTGACGGACGGACGATGCTCGGGTTCGATCCGGGAAGTCTGCCGCATGGGCTGGATCCCCGCCCTGGCGCTACCCTGGGCGAGCGCTCATTTAGCGCCCCGGGGCGGTTAGCTCAGTTGGGAGAGCACTTCCCTTACAAGGAAGGGGTCACTGGTTCGAGCCCAGTACCGCCCATCCGGTGGCAACGGTCAGCGCCGGACTGCGACTTGGCCTTCTCACAAGCACCGCGGCGGCGGCGCACCGTTCGTCCCATAGCCTGGGAGGACCGACGAGACGAGGGAGTGGAGCGATGGATTTCGAGCTGACCGACCGCTGCGTGGAATTCCAGGGGCGGGTGCAGGCGTTCATGGACGAGAAGGTCTACCCGGCGGAGCCGGTCCTCCACGAACAGCTGAAAGCGGCCGACACGCCCTACTTCCATCCGCCGATCGTCGAGGAGCTGAAGGAAGAGGCACGCGCCCGCGGCCTTTGGAACCTCTTCCACCCGCATGAGGAGTGGGGGCCGGGGCTGACCAACGCCGAGTACGCGCCGCTGGCGGAGATCATGGGCCGCTCGGTCTCCCTCGCGCCAGAAACGATGAACTGCAACGCGCCGGACACCGGCAACATGGAGGTGCTAACCCTGTTCGGCACCGAGGAGCACAAAGAGCAGTGGCTGAAGCCCTTGCTCGACGGCGAGATTCGCTCCGCCTTCGCGATGACCGAGCCGGCGGTTGCCTCCTCCGACGCGACCAATATCGAGACCCGGATCGAGCGCGATGGCGACGAGTACGTGATCAACGGCCGCAAGTGGTGGACGACCAACGTCCTCCATCCCAACTGCGAGGTCCTGATCGTGATGGGGAAGACCGACTTCGACGCCGCCCCCCACAAGCAGCAGTCGATGCTGGTGGTGCCACTCGACACGCCCGGGATCACTGTCGTCCGCGGCCTCACTGTGTTCGGTTACGAGGACCGCGAGGGACACGGCGAAGTCGACTTCAAGGACGTGCGGGTGCCGCGCAGCGCCGTCCTCTCCAGCGAGGGAGACGGCTTCGCGATCGCCCAGGCGCGGCTCGGCCCGGGCCGCATCCATCACTGCATGCGCTCGATCGGCGCCGCCGAGCGGGCGCTCGACATGATCTGCGAACGGGCGTTGGAGCGGAAAACGTTCGGCAAGCCGGTCGCCGAGAACGCCAACATCCAGGACTGGATCGCCGAGGCGCGGATCGACCTGGAGATGATCCGGCTGCTGACGATGAAGACCGCCTGGCTGATGGACACGGTCGGCAACAAGCACGCCCGCACCGAGATCGCAGCGATCAAGGTCGCGGCGCCGCAGGTGGCGCAGAAGATCCTCGACCGCGCGATCCAGGTCCACGGCGGCGGCGGCGTCTCCGGCGACTTCCCGCTGGCCGAGAACTGGGCCCACCAGCGCACCCTGCGCCTCGCCGACGGCCCCGACGAGGTCCACAAGCGGACGATCGCCCGGATGGAGCTGCGCCGCTTCGAAGACCGCTGATCGCCGAGTCCGTCCTCAGCCGCGCATATCGCGGTTTTCGACGGACTCGCGGTGATCAGGGGGTGATGACGATCTTGCCGTGGACGTTTCCGTCGACCAGGGCCTGGATGCCCTGAGCGACGTCGGTGAGGGGGAGGGTGCGGTCGATGCGCGGGCGCAGGCCGGTGCTCTCCATCATCCGCACCAGGTCGCCGAGTTCGTCCTTGGTCCCCATCGTCGAGCCGATCACCTCGAGCTGAAGGAAGAAGACGCGGGGCAGGTCGGCGGGCGGGTTGAAGCCGCTGGTGGCGCCGGCGACGACGATCCGGCCGCCCGGCTTGGCGGCGCGCAGCGAGTGCTTCCAGGTCGCCTCGCCGACGGTCTCGATCACGACGTCGACCCGCTCTGGCAGGCGGGCACCGGCCTCGAAGACCTCGTGGGCGCCGAGCTCCTCGGCGTACTTGCGCTTGTCCTCGTCGCGGCTCGTCGCCCAGACACGGGCGCCACCGGCGCGGGCGAGGGCGATCGCGGCGCTGGCAACGCCGCCGGCCGCGCCCTGGACGAGGACCGTCTCCCCGGGCCGCAGCCGGCCGCGGGTGAACAGCATCCGGTAGGCGGTGAGGTATGCGGTCGGCAGGCAGGTCGCCTCCTCGAAGCTGAGCGCCTCCGGCTTCGGCACCAGGTTGTGGCGCGGCACCGCGACCCTCTCGGCGAGGCTGCCGGGGTGCAGCTCGGAGAGCAGGGTGCGCTTGGGGTCGAGCGATTCGTCGCCGCGCCAGTCAGGGTCGCCGATCACCGAGTGGACGACGACCTCGTTGCCGTTGCTGTCGATCCCGGCGGCGTCGCAGCCGAGGATCATCGGCAGTCGCTCCTCCGGCAGGCCGACGCCTTTCAGCGACCAGACGTCGTGGTGGTTGAGGGCGGCGGCGCGGACTTGGATCAGCTCCCAGCCCTCGGGCACGTTCGGCTCCGGGACCTCGCCGACCTCGAGCGCGGAGAGCGGGTCGTCGGGGGAGAGGCGGGCAGCGTAGGCGGCGAGCATCCGGGGTCGATCCTCCTAGGAGAGCTCGGGGCTAGAGCAGTTCGAAGATGACGTGGACGGTGGCGCTGACCGTCGAGTTGCCGGGCTTGGTCGGGGCCGGGGCGCCGGTCGTGCAGACGGACGCGTTGGCGCGCTTGCTCGGCGCGCTGCCGGTGCCGCAGGAGGGCGCCGAGACCCCCTTGGCTGATTCGTCGAACTGCGGTTCGAACTGAACCCCTTCGCCTTCGTCGATCTGAAGCGCCGGGCCGAGCGTCGCCCCGGCCTGGGTCGCCAGCACCGCAGCCCGCGCCCTCGCTTTCTGGAAGGCGGCGGCAAGGGCGCTCGCTTCCGCGGCTTCGGTGTCGCCGACGAAGTAGGTGGGACCGCTGACCCCGGTGGCGCCGGCGGCGATCGCGGCGCTGACCAGTTCCCCGGCAAAGTCGGGTTGGTGCAGGACGACGCCGATGCCCTCGCTGGCGCGGTAGACGGCTTTCCTGCCGCGGAACGTCTTGTGGACCGAGATCCGTCCGGTCCGCACGTCTCCGGCGCCGACCCCGGGGACCTTCTGCACGGCGGCGATCACGTCCCGCAGCTTGGCCGACGCGGCCTGCAGCGCCGCGCCGCGGGTGCGCCGTTCCTTGCTGACGCCGAAGCTTGCGCGGGCGCTGTCGTTCGCCACCTTCAGGGTCGCGTCAGCCGTCACCGCGACGGTGCGGGCGGCGCTCGCCGCGGCCGGCAGGGCTAAGGCGGCGAAAGTGAGGAGGACGAGGATCGACAGCGAACGGCGGCTCACGTCGATCACACTACCCGGCCTCCGGGCGTGGCAGTCCTTTGTCCCGTACAGCGACACAAAGGACTGCCACGATCAGTGCGTATCGCGCTGTCGGCCTTAACCGAACGCGCGGACCGCCAGTACCGCAGCAACCACCAACCCGACCAGCGCGATCGCGACCCGCAGCACGTCGCCGGAGAAACGCCGCGCCAGCTTCGCCCCGAGCCAGCCGCCGATCAGCGAGGAGACCCAGAGGCAGACCGCGTATTTCCACTGCACGTCGGCGAAGAAGGCGTATGCCAGCGAGGCGAGTAGGTTGGCGACCCCGGCGAGCAGGATCTTGACCGCGTTCAGGTGCTGGATCGAGTCGGAGACGAACAGCGCCAGCAGGCCCAGCAGCAGAATCCCGACCGCCGAGCCGAAGTAGGCCGCGTAGGCGCCGGAGAAGAGAAGGCCGGCGCTGAGGTACGGCGAGTGCTCGTTGCCGGCGTGGGAGATCCGCGGCGTCAGCTGCGGCTGGAACAGCAACAGCAGGCAGGAGCCGGCGACGAGAGCGGGGACGATGTCCTCGAAGGTGTCGTTGGAGGTGATCAGCAGCAGGGCCGTGCCGATCACGGCGCCGGCCAGGGTTGGGACGGCGAAGCGCGCGATCCGCCCGCGCTGCTCGTGCAGTAGGTCGGTGTAGCCGAGGGCAGCGCCAGCGGCGCCGGGGACGAGGCCGACGGTGCTGGTGACGTTGGCCGAGAGCGGTTGCACGCCGACCGCGATCAGGGTCGGGAAGGTGATCAGCGAGCCGGCGCCTGCGAGCGCGTTCGAGACGCCCGCCGCGGCTCCGGCCGCCGCGACGGCAAGCAGGCTCAGCATCGCTCAAGTGTTGCCGAAGAGCCGCGCCAGCAGCTGGCCGAGCCGCGAGGACGAGCGCGGCAGGGTCGCCCGCCACTCTTCCTCGCTCGGCAACTTGCCGGCTTTACGGGCGGCGAGGACGCAGGCGGTGTGGGCGTGGCGGCGGCGCGACTTGTCGCCCTCGGGCGCGATCAGGACGTGCTCGGAGAGCGCCGGCAGGTGTTTGCCGCAGAGCGGGCAGCGGTAGGTCGCCGGCTTCAGGTTTTGCGCCGGCCGCATCGACCACCAGCGCACCTCCATTACGGGCTCGGGGTCAGCTGCGGCGTGGCAGTTCCGCCACGCTGGTGCTCGGCGCGGGCGACGGTGTTGAAGAAGATGTCGTTGCGACCGCGCCGCATTTGCCGCGGGAAGGCGTGGCGGGCGCGGCGGTGGCTGGTGGCGATAGCGCGGAAGCCAGCCTCGTGGGCGGGCGTCCAGGGGATCCCGAAGATCTCCCGCACCCGTGGCGGCAGCGTCCCCTTGATCACCAGGTTCTGGGTCGCGAGGTTGCCGCGGGCGGCGCGCGGGACCGGCTGGCGGAAGGCGACCAGCGGCGCCATCTCGAGCGCGTGCGGGGTCGCGTGCAGGTCGGGGGAGGCGAGGCGCTCGCCGAACCAGGCGGCGAACTCGCGGTGGGTCCCCGGCACCTCGCTGCGCGGCAAGCCGAACAGCTCGCCGAAGCGGACGTAGTCCTGCCAGAGGGCTTCGCGCTCGGCTTCGCTCAGCGGTCGCACCATCGTCTCGTACATCTCGCGGCCGGAGTCGGCGATCACCGCCAGCGTCCACAGCATCAGTTCGGGGTCGAAGGCCGAGTAGGCGGCTCCCGCTGGGTGGACCCCGGAGTCCTCGGCGAGCTCGCCCTTGACCCGTTCGTGCAGCCGGTGGACCGCGGCCAGCGCCTTGTCGGCTTCCTCGCGGGTGCCGAGAAAGACGGTCTCCTGGATCTTGGCGGTGCGGGCGAGGCGGGTGAACGGCATGTTCTTCGATGCCGTGCTCAGCATCGTGCCGGTGTAGGTGAGCGGCTCCAGTGCGCCGATCAGCAGCGCCCGCTGGCCGTAGAGCAAACCGACCGCGCGGTCGCCGTGGACACGGCGGGCCATCGAACGACCGGCGGGGAAGTAATGGGTCTCGTCGCTCATCCTGGCTGCCTGGCCAGGAGTCTAATCGCGTTTGCCGATGTCCGGTTGAATTCGGTTGAGTGCAACCAGAGCAGCGCCGGAGTCGCGGCGCTCGGTCAGGCCATGAAGCTCGTGGGCAGCGAAGACCTCGTCGAGTTCCTCGCGGGCCAGCGTCTCTCGCTCCAGCGCCGTGGCGGCGAGGTGGTCGAGGCATTCGCGGTTGCCGGCGAGCAGGGCACGGGCGCGGCGGAAGGCCTCGCGGGCCAGCGTCATCGCCGCCAGGTCGACGTCGCGGCGGGTCGAATCGGAGACCGCGTAATCGCCGGTCGGGACCGCGATCGGCGCCGGCCCGTCGTGGTCGAGCGCGACCCCCATCCCGAATTCGGTGACCATCTGGCGGCAGACCAGGTGGACCCGCTGCAGATCGCCGGCGGCGCCCGAGTAGGACTCGTCGAAGACCTCCTGCTCGGCGGCGCGGCCGCCCAGCAGCGTCACCACCTCGTCGAGCAGTTCGTCCCGGGAAGCCATGTATGAGTCCTCCTCGGGGGAGCTGGCGACGAAGCCGAGCGCCGGCCCGCGGGGGACGATGCTGAGGATCTCCGGCGGGTCGAGCCCGACCAGCTTGCGGCAGAGGGCGTGGCCGGCCTCGTGGTAGGCGACGATCCGCCGCTCCTTGTCGGTCAGCCGGTGCGCCTGTTGGGAGCCGACCGACTGCCGCAGCAGCGCCTCGTCGAGGTCGTCGCGGGAGAGCTCCGTGCGGCCGGCGCGGCCGGCGATGATCGCGGCCTCGTTCAGCGAGTTGGCCAGCTGGGCGCCGGTCATCCCAGTCGTCTTGCGGGCGACGTCGGCGAGGTCGAGGTCGGCGGCCAGTGGCTTGCCCTTGGCGTGGCTCTTGAGGATCGCCTCGCGGCCCGTCCTATCGGGCGGGGAGACCAGCACCTGGCGGTCGAAGCGGCCCGGCCGCAGCAGTGCCTTGTCGAGCTTTTCGACGTTGTTGGAGGCTGCGATCACGATCACCGTGCCGGGATCCTTCTCGAAGCCGTCGAGCTCGACCAGCAGCTGGTTCAGCGCCTGCTCGCGCTCGCCGCTGCCACCGTCGCCGCCCCCGCCGCTGCGGTGGCCGCCGACGGCATCGATCTCGTCGATGAAGATCACCGCGCGGCCCGACTTGCGCGCCTCCTTGAAGAGGCGGCGGATGCGGGCAGCGCCGCGGCCGACGAACATCTCGACGAAGCTCGAGCCGGAGGCAGCAAAGAAGTCAACGCCGGCCTGGGCGGCGACGGCGCGGGCCAGCATCGTCTTGCCGGTCCCCGGCGGGCCGTAGAGGAGGACGCCACGCGGCGGCCGGGCACCGAGGGCGCCGAAGCGCTTGGGGTCGCGCAGCCACTCGGCAACGTCCATCAGCTCGTCTTTGGCCGCGTCGACTCCCTGGACCTCCTCCCAGAGCACCGGCTCGGTTTGGCTCGCCTTCACCGTCTCCGGCTTGGTCGTGCCCATCGTGCTCCGCATCAGGCGGAAGAAGACGAACAACAGCAGCGCCATGAAGAAGACCCCGAAGACGGGATACCAGTCGAAGAAGAAGCTCTGAATTTCCTGCGCCATCGTCAATAGTGTGGACGGTCGCAGTCGAGACCCCCATCGGACATGCGTCTAGATCGGTTGCAAACGCTAAAGGTGCCGCAAATGCCAAGGAATACCAGCGCCCCGGAGCTGAAAGCCCAGATCGAGGCCGAACGCGGCGGCGACCCGTTTCTCGTCTACCGCGACGGCGACGGCGAGCAGGTGATCGTCACGGTCGCGGCCGGGACGACCGAGCTCTGGGTCGGGCGCGGCGACTCGGCCGACGTCCGCCTCGCCTGGGACGAGGAGGTCTCCGGGCTGCACGCCCAGATCGAGGTTGTCCGTGACGAGTGCACGCTCGTCGACGACGGCCTTTCCCGCAACGGCTCCTTCGTCAGCGAGGAGCGGGTGCAGGGACGGCGTCGGCTGCGCGACGGCGACACGATCCGCTTCGGCCGCACCGCGGTCCTCTTTCGCCGGCCAAGCGAAAGCACGACGTTGGAAGAGACGGTGCTCGCCGCCGAGTCCTCGGCCGCAGCGTCGATCTCGCCGGCGCAGCGCAAAGTGCTGCTCGCCCTCTGCCGTCCTTATAAGGACGGCGGCAACTTCGCGACGCCGGCGACCAACCAGGAGATCGGCGCCGAGCTGCACCTCAGCGTCGACGCGGTCAAGACCCACATGCGGGCGCTTTTCGAGAGGCTCGGCGTCGGTGACTTGCCGCAGAACCAGAAGCGGGTGGCGCTGGTCGAGCGGGCGCTGAACAGTGGCGTCATCACCCAGCGCGACCTGTAGCCGCCTATCCCCTGGTTCCTTAGTTACCTCAGGGGCGACTAAGGAACCACGCGATCGGGGTGAGCGGGTTCACCCCTGGGGTCTCTGGGAGTGGGCTCGGTTCCGAGCGAATCTGGTTGCACGAAAGGCAAACGCCTCGTCAACCATTCACTCCCACGGAAGGAACCCCAAATGTCCCGCATCCACCTCCTCACCAGCAAGCTCGGCCGTCGCGCCGGTCTCTTCTTCGCTCTCGCCGGCCTGGCCGCGGCAATGGTCGCCCCGGCCCAGGGGCTGGCGGCGGCTCCGGTCAAGTTCGGCTCGAAGCTGAACCCAACGATCCAGCCCTCGAACTCGCTCCCGGGCATGACTTGCGGCGGCGCGGCGATGCCCGGCACGGCCTGCACGATGGTCCAGGACGAAGCCTACGGTCGCCCCGACGGCGGCGAGCTGGCGCCGAAGACCGGCACGATCAAGAAGATCCGGATCATCGCCGGCGGCCCCGGCAGCTTCCGGCCGCAGATCGCCACCGTCAAGCACTCCGCGTCGACGACGCTGGGCGCGACCAAAGCGAAGGTCACCTACAGCGGCCCGAAGCTCTCTTACACGGGCCAGACCGAAGCCAATTACGAAGACGACAGCTACAAGGTTGAGTCGTTCAACGTCAGCATCCCGGTGAAGAAGGGCCAGCAGCTTGCCCTGCGCGGAAACATCAGCTCGATGATCCGCTGCTCCTCCGGCGGCCACAACACGCTGATCTTCTCGCCCGCCCTGCGCACCGGCGGCCCCCTCCAGGGCGCCACCGACGCCAACGGCTGCTGGATCCTGATGGAAGCCGTCATCCGCTAACGGCTAACTCCCAGGTCGGGCTAGCGCTCGACCTGGGAGCCGCCGACGATGGCTTCTTCGCCGGAGTCGCCGAAGACGATCCAGGCCTTGTTGCCGCCGTCGTAGTCCGGCGCCCAGAGCTTCATCGTCGCCGGCCGTCCCCAGACCGTCACCTCCTCCTCGCCGGTGGCGTCGAGCCCGCGCCAGATCCGGACGAAGGGGTTCTCGGCCCACTGCTCGCCGATCGTCGTCGGCTCTTTGTGGCCGGGGTGGACGACGGTCTCCGGCGGCAGCTCCATCAGCCCCATCACCGAGGACTTGAGGTCGTCGAAGCCGCTGGCGCCGGGCGCCATCGTGCCGCCTACCGTGCCTTTGAAGAGGACGTCGGCGGTGAAAAGGTCGGTGCCGTTTACGAGGAAGGCGAGGTGGCCGGCGGCGTGACCCGGCGTGTACAGCGCTTTGATCTCGAGCGGGCCGGCGTCGAAGACGTCGCCGTCCTCGAGGGTGACATCGACCGGGAGGTCGATCTCCTCGGCGGTCGCGGCGTGGGCGACAACCGGCGGGTTGCCGAGCTTCTCGCGCGCCTCGGCGAGACCGGCAATGTGGTCACCGTGCGGGTGGGTGACGAGGATGTGGGTGATCTCGATCCCTTCGCGCCCGATCATCTCGAGCAGCGGCGCGAGCTCGTCGTTGCCGTCGATCAGGACACCGCGCTTGGTCTCGGTGTCGGCGACGAGGTAGGCGTTCGACAGCCACATCGGGTTCTCGGTCCTCTCGACGATCAACTGCGCTCCCTTCGGTTCGCTGACGTTCGCCTAACTCTCCCAGAACTCAGGCGGCGGCCGAAACGGCGCTGCCCTCCAGCAGGGTCCGCGCGACCAGCTCCGGGTCGTCCCACATCGGCGTGTGGCCGACGCCGGGGAGAACGAGGAAGCGGGCGCCGGCGGGGCGGCGGTTCGGCTTAGGCGGGCCGACGAGGCGGTCGCGCTCGCCCCAGGCGATCGTCACCGGCACCTCCGCCGGGTAGCCCTCCGGGTCGAAGATGTGGGTGCGCATCGCCCGGTTGGCGCCCTCGTAGCCTTCGGCGTCGACCCAGCCGAGGACGAGCTCGCGGGCGGCGCCAGCCGGGATCCTCTCCGGGTAGGCGGCAAAGGTCGAGGTCATCCGCCGGCGCAGCGCCGGCACCGCCAGCGCCGCCAGGACCAGCGGCCGGGCGCGCTGGGCCCAGTTGCGGACTTCGCGTGGGCGTGGGCCGAGTGGCGCTCGCCAGAGCCCGGCGGGGGAAAGCGCGGTGACCGAGGCGGCCCAGCCGCAGCGGCCCATTTCCAGCCCGACCCAGGCGCCGAGGCTGTTGCCGGCGACGTGGGGGCGCTCGACCCCGCGCCGCTCGCACTCCTCGTGCAGCGCCGCCGCCAGGTTGGCCGCGGTTGGCTCGACCCCGGCCGGCAGCGGTGGCGCCGCGCCGAAGCCCGGCATCTCCAACACGATCACCTCGCGCTCGGCCGCCAGCAGTGGCACGACCGGGTCCCAGACGCCGCCGGAGCCGCCGAGGCCGTGGATCAGGACCAGCGGCTCGCGCTCGCCGCCGGCCGCGCCGCCCGGCACCAATGCGCCGCCGCTCATTTCCATCCCGGCTTCGCGAACAGCGCTTGCACGTCGCGGATCCGCCGCTCGCGGAAACCGGCCTCGGAGGAGCTCAGGTAGAAGTCCCAGAGGCGGCGGAAGCGCTCGTCGTAGCCGTGGGCGCGGAGTCGCTCCCAGGCGGTGAAGAAGCGCTCGCGCCAGGCGGCGAGGGTCGGCGGGTAGTGGGCGGTGATGTCGTCGGCCCAGACCTGGCGCATGTTGGTGCGGGCCAGGCAGCTGGTTATCAGCCCCTCGGAGGGGAGGCAGCCGCCGGGGAAGACGTGGGTGTTGGCGAAGCTCCGGGCCGCCTTCTCTGCCTCGTAGAAGTCGTCGCGGATCGTGATCGCCTGCAGCAGCATCGCCCCATCGTCGCGGAGCAGCTGGTCGCAGCGGCGGAAGTACTCGTCGAAGTACTGCCAGCCGACTGCCTCGATCATCTCGACCGAGACGAGCCGGTCATAGGTGCCCTCGAGGTCGCGGTAGTCCTCAAGCAGGACCGTCACCTGGTCCTCGAGGTCGGCTTCCCTGACCCGCTGGATCGCCAGCTCCTGCTGGGCGCGGGAGATCGTCGTCGTCGTCACCCGGCAGCCGCTGCGCCGGGCGGCGTGGATCGCCATCCCGCCCCAGCCGCTGCCGATCTCCAGCAGGTGGACGTCGGGGCCGAGCCGGAGCTGGTCGCAAATCCGGTCAAGCTTCGCCAGCTGGGCCTCGTCGAGGCTGGCTTCGGCGCTCGGGAAGTAGGCGCAGCTGTACATCATCCGCTCGTCGAGGAAGGCGGAGAAGAGGTCGTTGCCGAGGTCGTAGTGGGCGGCGATGTGGGAGGGGGCGCGGTCGTGGGTGTTCTGCGGCACCGTCCCACGCAGCTTGTGCAGGACCCCGCGCGGGCGGGCGACGACGCCGCGCCAGCCGTCGAGCTGCTGCAGCTCGCGGGCAGCGATCCGGATCAGGGCGACGAGGTCGTCGGTCTCCCAGAGCCCGTCGACGTAGCCCTCGCCGAGGCCGACGCTGCCGCGCAGCGGCCCGCGCCAGGCGGCCGGGTCGTTAATCGTCACCGTCGCCCGCAGCTCCGCGTCGGCGGGGCCGAACCGACGCTGGCGCGCGCCGTCGACGACGTCGATGCGGCCGGACTTGACCCGCCCGAGGACGGCGCCAACCGCGGTCCGCGAGAGCGCGTCCCTCACGGTGAGAGGAACCCTTTCGGCCGGCTGCCCTCCGGGTGTGGGAAGTAGCGCGCGCCCTTAAGCTTCAGCCGCAGCGACTGGGCGTAGATCTTCGCTACCACCTGCAGCGACATCGCCGGGTAGCGGGCGAGCAGGCCGGCCATCAGCGGGCGGCTGAGCTCGCGCCGGCGCAGCGAGAGGGTCGCGTCGAAAGACTTGCCAGCGGCGTCCTCCGCAGCATCGCCCCGGTTCGGGCGCGACTCGATGTGGACCGAGAGGCGGGCGCTGGGCTCGGTGGCGCTGAAGGCGTAGGTCTGATCCATGCCCATCAGGGGAGAGACGTGAAGAGTCTTGTTGAGCTCGTCACGTAAAACAGTACCTTCGCGTTGGCCGCGGGCAAGGACGTAGGTCTGTCGTTCTCCCCAAGGGATGTTCGCGACCTCGGCGACGACCGCCTCGACCCGCTCATCACCCCCGTCGAAGCAGTAGTAGAAGCTGACCGGGTTGAAGGAATGGCCGAGGTAGCGCAGGCCGGTAAGGAGGCGGACCGGGCCGGCCGGGCGCGAGCCGATCTCGGCCTCGACCGCGTCGCGGGCGCACTCGTCCAGCGGTCGCGCCGGGTCGCCGAGGTAGTCGCTGCGGCGAAAGCGGGCGGGGGCGCGGCGACGCGCCGAGTAGAGCGGGAAGGGATCGAGAACGCCGGGCAGCTCGGCGAGGTCGAGGTAGGTGAGGAAGAAGCGGTAGCGGAAGGCGTGCTCGACCGGCTCGAAGCGCCGGTGGCGGACCCAGCCCTCGTAGACGGCGGAGGCGGTCACGCGGCCAGCGCCTCTGGTTCGGCGTCGGATGGCGCCTCCATCGCCGGCGCCGCGGGGACGGGTGGCGCGACCGCGGCGCCCGGGATCCCGTCGCAGGCGCGCAGGGCGCTGACGACCCCGTCCTCGTGGAAGCCCCAGCCCCAGTAGGCGCCGCAGTAGTGGGTGCGGCGGGCGGCGTTCGAGATCTCGGCGTGGCGGGCCTGGGCGGCGACGCCAGCGGCGGTGTACATCGGGTGGTCGTAGCTGAAGCTGCGCAGGACGTGCGCCGGGTCGATCGCCTCGCCGCGGTTGAGGCTGACGAAGTAGTCGCGATCGGTGCGCAATTGCTGGAGGTTGTTCATCCAGTAGGTGACCGTACTCCCGCGCGGCGGCCCCTCCGGCAGGTGGAAGTTCCAGCTCGACCAGACGGCGCGCCGGCGCGGCATCAACGAGGCATCCGTGTGGAGAACGACTTCGTTGGCCTGGTAGGGGATCGCGCCAAGGATCTCGCGCTCGGGTCGGCTCGGGTCGGCGAGCATCGCCAAGGCCTGATCGGAGTGGGAGGCGATCACCACATGGTCGAAGTCCTCGCTCTCGCAGCCGTCGGCCTCGAGCCGGACCCGGTCCGGGCGGCGCTCGATCCGCCGCACCGCTGCCCGCAGCCGCACGCGGTCGCGCCACGGCGCCGTGATCGCGTCCAGGTAGCTGTGCGAGCCGCCGCGGACGGTCCGCCACCTGGGCCGCTCGCGCAGCGTGTACATGCCGTGGTTGGCGAAGAACTCGGCCATGAAGCTGGCCGGGAAGCTCCACATCTGCTCGGGGTCGGCGGACCAGACGGCGGCGGCCTGGGGGACGATCAGGCGCTCGATGAACGGGCGCGAGTAGGCGCGCTGCTCGAGCCAGCGGCCGAGCGAGGGGGTGCCGCCGTTGCGGCCGATCAGCTGTGGCGCCTCGCGGTTGAAGCGGCGCCAGTCGAGCAGCATTTTCAGGAAGGTCGGGTTGACGACGTTGGAGCGGCGGGCGAAGAGCCCGCGGGGCGTCCCCGAGTACTCGAAGTGGCCGTATCCGTCGGCGACCGAGAAGCCCATGTGCGAGAGCTGGGTCGCGACCCCGAGCTCCGCCAGCAGCGCTTCGAAGTTGGGGTAGTTGCGGTCGTTGAAGACGATGAAGCCGGTGTCGATCCCCTCGGTCCCGGCCTCGGTCTCGACCGGGACCGTGTGCGTGTGGCCGCCGATCCGCTCGCCCGCCTCGAAGACGGTGATCTCGTGCTCGCGGTGCAGCCGGTGGGCAGCAACGAGGCCTGAGATGCCGGTTCCGACGATCGCGATCTTCATCGGGATATCACTACGTAGCCTGGGCGCGATCGGTTGCATGGGGTCGCGCACGCGATCTTGCGAGGGGGCGCGACTTCGGGGTGCGGGGGTGTTCCGTGGGGCAGGGTTGTCGATATCAGGAGTGACGTGAGCTTCAACTCGACTCGATGGCGGCGCCGGCTTCTGGCGGCGCCGGTGCTGATCGCCGCGCTCGCGGTGGGCTTCCTGCTGCCCGCGTCGGGAGCGGCCGAAACCGCCCCCGGTACCGGCGAAACCGGGGGCGCCGGTCAGGTCGAAGAAGCGTCGGTCCCCGGCAACACCCCGTTTGACCGCCAGGGGATGTGGATCTGGTACGTCTCCAAGTCCGAGGGCGGCAGCGTGCCGGCGATGATCGCCCGCGCCAAGCGCAACGGGATCGGCACCGTCTACATCAAGTCCGGCGACGGCAGCACGGTCTGGAACCAGTTCAACAAGCAGCTGGTGCAGCGGCTCCACCGCGGCGGGATCGACGTCTGCGCCTGGCAGTTCGTCTACGGCGACCATCCCGCCGCCGAGGCCCGCGTCGCCGAGACCTCCGTCGCCCGTGGCGCCGACTGCTTCGTGATCGATGCCGAGGCCGACTACGAGGGCAAGTACGCCGCCGCCGACCTCTACATGCGGACCCTGCGCGCCGCCGTCGGCGAGACCTACCCGATCTCTCTCGCCGGCTTCCCTTATGTCGACTACCACCCGTCCTACCCCTACTCGGTCTTCCTCGGCCCCGGCGGCGCCCAGTTCAACCAGCCGCAGATGTACTGGAAGACGATCGGCACCTCGGTCCGCACCGTCTACGCGCACACCTATCTCTACAACCGGATTTGGGGCCACCCGATCTACCCGATCGGCCAGACCTACGAAGCGCCCGGCAACGGTCCGCTGATGCTGTTCCGCCGCTTCGCCGCCAGCTACGGTGGCCAGCCGCCGAGCTGGTGGGACTGGCAGGAGACGGCCGGCAAGGAGTGGGGGGCGCTCGGCGCCAAGAGCGCGGGCAAGCCGGTGACCGGCTTCCGCGCCGAAGTCGAACACCCGCTGCTGAAGCGCGGCGACAAGGGCGACATGGTCGTCTGGGCGCAGGAGCACCTGGTCGGCGCCGGCAACGAAGTGCCGATCACCGGGATCTTCGGCAACCAGACGCGGACCGCGGTGCGCGCCTTCCAGGAAGCGCACGGGCTCGAAGTCGACGGCCGGATCGGCACCGACACCTGGCAGGCGCTGCTCTCTTTTACGCCCGAGCGGGTGGAATGGGCTGCTGCGGCCCGGGCTGGCACCAGCTCCGCCGGTCGCGCCGGCTCGTATCTGACCGCGGAGCGCGCCCAGGAGGCCCGGCGCCCGCTCTCGGCCTCACTGCCGGCGAAGGCCTACGAGATCCCGCCCGAGGCCGGCTCGCGGACCCAGTAGCGGATTCTCGGCCGCTGCTCAGCGGGCGATCGTCGTCTCGAGCCGGCCCAGGGTCGGCGACTCGATCACGATCTCGTCCCCGTCCTGCAGCCAGACCCGCGGGTCGCGAGCCATTCCAACCCCCTCCGGGCTGCCGGTGGCGATGATGTCGCCCGGCTCCAGCGTCATCAGGGAAGAGAGGTCGGCGATCAGCGCCGGGATCGAGAAGATCAGATCGTCGGTGCTCGACCCCTGCATCTGCTCGCCGTTGAGGGTGAGCGAGATCTCGATTGCGTCGGCGGGCCCGGCCTCTTCGGGCGTGACCAGGGCGGGCCCGCAGGGCGCGGCGCCGTCGAAGATCTTGCCCGGCATCCACTGCGAAGTACGGCCCTGCAGGTCGCGGGCGGAAAGGTCGTTGAGCAGCGTGTAGCCGGCCACGTAGTCGAGGGCGTCGGCCTCAGCTACTTCCTTCGCGCGACGGCCAATCACGAACGCGACCTCGGCCTCGTAGTCGACCTTGTCGCTGTTGGCCGGCAGCTTCACCGTCGCGCCCGGCGCCGCGAGGGCGTTGCGGTACTTGCCGAAGACGATCGGGTGCGAGGGCGGCTCCATCCCGGTCTCAGCAGCGTGCTTTCGGTAGTTGAGGCCGATGCAGATGATCTTGTCTGGGTCGGGGACCGGCGGTCCGATCGCGACCGCGCCCTGCGGGTGCGAGGGGTGGCCGCGGTCGCCGAGGGTCGAGCGCAGGTCGTCGATCCGACCCGCCGCCAGCAGCTCACGCATCCCGCCCCGGTGCGGTTCCCCGAGCGCCGCCCAAGCATCGACCACAAGCCCGTCCTCGAGGTACCCGGCGCGCGCCCCATCCCCCGCGTCGTAAGTCACCAACCTCATGCGCGGCAGCCTACGCGACGCGATCAAGACGCCGAGTCCGTCCTCAACCGCGATATGCGCGGATGAGAACGGACTCGATGACGAGTCAGGCGTGGGCGGGCTCCGGCTCGGTCTCGAACTCGGTGCCGACCAGGGTCTCGCGTTCGATGTCTCGCTCGCGGACCAGCCACAGGGCGAGTGCCGAGCCGGCGAAGCAGAGGATCGCCCCCATCAGCAGGATCTCGTTGAGGCCGTGGATGAAGCCCTGTTCGGCGGCGCTCCGCGTCACGTCGCGCGCCCCCGCCGGGACCGAGTTCAGCGCCTGGGGCAGCGCCCCCGAGGAGGTCGCTTCGATCAGGCCGCGGGCTTCGTCGTGGCTGAGGCCGGAGCCGGCGACTTCCTGCGCCTTGGAGGCGCCGAAGCCGAGGAATATCGCCCCCCAGGCGGCGATGCCGACCGCGATTCCGACCTGGCGGAAGGTGTCGTTGATCCCCGCCGCCATCCCGCTCTGCTCTTTGGGGACGACGCTGAGGGCGACGTCGGCGATCACCGGGTTGACGAGGCCGATCCCGACGCCGCCGACGATGAAGCCGACCAGCAGCGCGGTCCACTCCGAGTCGACGCCGAGTTCGCCCATCGCCAGCAGCCCGACCCCGACCAGCGCCAGCCCGGCGCTGAGCAGGTAGCGGGCCTGCACTTTCGCCAGCGCCATCCCCGCGAAGGGGGCGACAAAGAACGAGGCGAGGGTGATTGGCAGGTAGCGGAGCCCGGCGTCGATCGCCGAGTAGCCGAGGAAGCTCTGCAGGTAGAGCGTCAGGTAGAGGAACAGCGCGAACATCGAGCCGGAGACCGCGAAGGCCGCCAGTTGGACGCCGGTGAAGGCGCGGCGCTTGAAGAGGCCGAGCGGCAGCATCGGCTCCTTGGCCCGGAGCTCGATCACGAGGAACGCCGTCATCAGCACCGCGGCGGCGGCGAACAGGGAGACGATCAGGGTGCTGCCCCAACCCTCGTCGTTGCCGCGGACCAGCGCCAGCACCAGCACGAAGAGGGCGCTGGAGAAGGTGACGAGGCCGCCCCAGTCGATCCGGGTCGCGTTCGGGTCGCGGGACTCGGCCAGCTTCCAGTAGGTGACGGCGATCGCGGCGATCCCGATCGGGACGTTGAGGAGGAAGACCCACTCCCAGCCGAGGCCGTCGGTGAGCAGGCCGCCGACGAGCGGGCCGACAGCGACCGCGATCCCGATCGTGGCGCCGTAGATGCCCATCGCCATGCCCCGTTCGGGGCCGCTCGGGAACTCCTGGGCGACCACCGCCAGGGAGACGGCGAACATGATCGCGCCGCCGATTCCCTGCAGGCCGCGGGCGACGTTGAGGAAGGTCGGGTCGGGGGAGAGGCCGCAGAGCAGCGAGGCGACCGAGAAGATCCCGAGGCCGATCGCGAAGATGCGGCGGCGGCCGAGCCGGTCGGCGAGCGAGCCAGCGGTGAGGACGAGGGCGGCCAACGAGAGCGCGTAGGCGTCGACTACCCATTGCAGGTCGGAGAAGCTGCCGCCGAGGTCCTTGCGGATGGCCGGCAGGGCCGTGTTGACGACGGTGATGTCGAGCAGCAGCATGAAGGTGGCGACGCAGACCGCGCCCAGCGTCCACCACTTGCGGTTCGTATCGGAGGAGGTCATTTCGAAGGTCTCCATTGCGTCGGTTACAATTGTCAGGACGCCTTGTCAGGCTCCCTGATCAAGCGACCTTATCAGGCGTCCTTACCAAATGCCTTCCGACCCCAAAACCCCCCTCAACCTGGTCCCGCTCCCGGGCCTGATGGAAGTCGCCTCCGAGGCGCTCTTCATCGAGTTCCGGGCCGAGCTGGTCGAGGCCGGCTACGGCGACGTCCGCCCGACCCACGGCTGCGTCTTCCGCTTCGTCCACGAGAACGGCATGCGCCTGACCGAGCTCGCCCAGGTGGCGGGGATGACGAAGCAGTCGATCGGCGAGATCGTCGACGACCTCGAGTCCCGCGGCTACGTCGAGCGCATCCCCGACCCGGCCGACAAACGCGCCAAGCTGATCCGCCTGACCGAGAAGGGCGAACAGGCCCAACGCGTGGGCTTCGGCCTCTTCACCACGATCGAGCAGCGCTGGGCCGAGCGCTACGGAGCGGACCGCATCGCCGAGCTGCGCGAAACCCTCGAAGAGATCGCCGCGGTCGAGGCCCCCCAGCTCGTGCCGGAGCTCTCCCAGGCCGCCCGCGAGCCAGAGCCGGCGACGCCATAGAGCCGCCGCGAATCCGCTAGCTTTGCGGCCGGGCGCAGTCCCAGGCCCGTCCGAGTCTCGCTCGGGGGCGTAGCTCAGTTGGTTAGAGCGCCGGCCTGTCACGCCGGAGGTCGCGGGTTCGAGTCCCGTCGCTCCCGCTTCGCGCATTCCGCTGCCGGAGCCGCGACCCATTGACTCGACCCTCGGCTCAAGGACCGGGACCGTGTGGGTCACGGCCCCGGCCGCTTGTGCTTGACGTGCGGCGCCTTCCAGGGACAAACAGACAACCGCCTCGCTCCGTTAACGGCAGGGTGGCCGCTAGGGAATGGAGCGACGCCTGCGGGACAAGAGGTCGACCCTCGTACAGGCGCTGTCGAGCATAGAGGATGGCGTTTACAAATATCAAGTTCATGCGCTAAATTTGCTCTCATGGGGCGGGAGGGCAGCCGGAGGTGACCGCGGTGCAGCGGCGCCCACTTCTGCAGCAGGAGTTCATCGACGCCAACCGGCGACGCAGCTTGGCCCTCGCGGCCGCCGAGCTCGCCCACGAATTCGGTGTGCACGCGGTGACAGTGACGTTGATCTGCCGGACCGCCCACTCGGCTCGGAACACCTTCTACGAACAGTTCGACAACGTCAACGCGTGCCTGCGCCACGGAGTCGGCGAAGCCTTCGAGCACCTCTTCGCTTCGCTTCGAGAGATCGGTGGCGAGCAGGGCGAGTGGTTGCTTGACGTCGAGGCCGCGATTGCCGGGCTCTACGGTGCCACCGCCGCTGACCCTTTGCTCGCCGAGATGCTCTTGATCCATTCCTTCGGCGTTTTCCTCGAGTCCGGAGATCCGGATTTCGACTCCGGGGTCTCGGCGCTGGCGGGACTGCTGGCCCGAGGGCGAAGCGAGAGCCCGGCTGCGGAGGAGCCGATGCCCTTCGCCGAGGATTATTTGGCGCGGGTCATCATCTCCTTGGCGGCGCTAAAGGTGCGCCAGGAAGAAGCTCAGACCCTGCCCGACGAGACCAGAGAGATGACCCTGCTCGTCGGAACGTCGTATCTGGGAATCGAGCAGGCGACCAAGATCCTGGCCGGCAGCCGGATCGTCTAGGCGTCGCCGCCCTCGCCGAAGTACAGGTAAGCACCGAGCCAGGCCAGCGAGGGGACCGAGGCGCCAAAGTCCTGCGGTACCCCGCGCGCCAAGGCGCTGACCACAGACTCCTCGATCGCGCTTAGGATGAAGGCGGCAGTTATCGGAGGTGGAGAATGGCGAGACGCCGAGGTCTCGCGGCGCGCGCTGTCGATGGCGCGGGTGAGGCGCTCGAAAACTTCCGTCCTCTTGGCTCTGATCGGGGCCGGCGCGATGTGCGCCTCTACCAGCAGGCCCGCGGCAAGGGGGCCATCCTCCTCGACGAAAGCCGCCAGCTCGGCAAGTGCCGCGCGCAACCCATCTCTCCAGTCGCCCGCCGCCTCGCAAGCTCTCATCAGCCGCCGCCACAGGCGCTCGATTTCGCGCTCGTAGGCAATCGCGTAGCACTCGGCCCTATTGGCAAAGTGGTTGTAGAACTCGAGGCGGTAGCCGCCGTAGCGCTGGTACACGTCCTCGACCGTCGTTCGCTGGTAGCCGAGTTCACCGCAGGCGCGCAGGACCGCCTCGAGGATCTGCTCCCGCACCTGCGCAGCGGCGATCTCACGCAGATTCAACGCTTCATCTGCGTGGTCCTCAGGCTGGCTCGATCTCCCCGCGCGCGGCTCGCTCAATTCAGGTCCCCTCCTCGCCTTAGTCGGAAACTAATTTACTCTTAGATAGAGACGTGATCCTCAATCCGAAAACGTACAGGTTTCCTAAGCGAAGAAAAGGCGCTTGGCGGCTGACTTATCCGCTAGGCTTGACCGATGGCAGCGCTCCCCGAGCATCTGCAGCCCGTGGCGGTCGGGCGGCGGCCACTGGAGCCCGAGGTCTACCGCGATCACCAGCGCGACCACGTCCTCGCCGCCGCTACAGAGGTCTTTGCCAAGCGCGGATATCGCGCTACCACCGTCGACCACATCGTCGCCGCGGCGAAGATCGGCGTCGGGACCTTCTACGGACTCTTCGGCGGCAAGGAGGAGTGCTTCCTCGCTGTCTACGAAAGCGTCCTCGCCGAGTTCCGGGAGGGGGTCTGCGATCGCCTGCTGGCGGAGGGCCCCTTCTCCGAGCGGGCGGCCGGCGCCCTCCATGCCCTTCTGGCGCAGATCGCCGAGCACCCGCTGAGCGCCCGCATCGCCCTGGTCGAGGTGCAGACCGCGGGCCCGCTGGCGCTCGCCCGCTACCAGCAGACGGTCGACGCCTGGATCCCCCAGCTCGCCAAGGCGCGCGAGGAGAGCCCGTTCGCCGCCGAGCTGCCGAGCAGACTCGAGGAAGCGGTGATCGGCGGCCTGCTCTGGTACCTGCAGCAGCGCTTGCAGCAGAGCGAGCTGAAGGACCCGGACGCCCACTTCGCCGACGTCCTCGAGATCGTGCTCGAGCCCTATCTCGGCTCCGAGGCGACGGCGGCTCTGGCCGCCGGCACGCCTACCAGCGCCTAGGGCTCCGGCCCACACAGCCCGAAGCTGTTCGCGGCGGTGGCTGAGTTGGCCGCCGAGCCCGAGCGCTCGCCGGGTGCGCGCGAGCGCATCGCCGCCGCCGCGATCGACCTCGCCGCCGAGCATGGCTACGAGGCGACGACGCTCGAGATGTTGGTCGAGCGCGCCGGGGTGACGCGCGCGGACTTCTATCGCTATTTCGACGGCAAGGAGGATTGCGCGCTGCAGCTCTACGAGGAGTACCTCGGCCACTTCGTCGCGCACGTCCTCGCCGCCGCCGCCCGGGAGGAGACCTGGCGTGACTCGATGCGCGCCGGCGGCTACGCCGCCGCCCGCTACGTGCGGGACAACCCGCGCCTGGCCCACGTCGGGGTGGTGCAGATGCTGGCCGTCGGCTCGATGGCCGAGGCGCGCCGGGCGGGGATGATGGACCCGATCGTCGACCTGATCGACGCCGGGCGCCACGAGCTCGCTGATCCCGACTCGATCGGCCGCGGCGTCGCCGAAGCGGTGCTGGGCTCGATCTACGAACTCGCGATCCGCGATCTCGCCAGCGGCCTGGGCACCGGCAAGGCCGAAATGATCGTGCCGCAGCTGATGTACGTGGCGGTGAGGCCCTACCTCGGCCATGAGCTGGCCCGCGAGGAGCTCGAGATGCCGCCGCCACCGGAGGGCGACCCGCCTCCCCAAGCGCGTAAACATTCCGGCACCCAAAGATGAATGCGTGACCTGCTGCCGATATCTTCTCCCCGTGGCCAAGGGCGAGAAAGAGAACGGGGAGCCCTCCGGGCTGCCGCGCCTACCTCCCGGTCGCCACGGTCTGCGCCGCGAGTTCGTCGAGCAAAACCAGCGCCAGCGTCTCACTGCCGGGATCATCTCGGCGGTCGCCGAAAAAGGCTTCCACGAGACCACGATCTCCGACATCTCCGCCGCATCCGGCATCTCCCGCCGCACTTTTTACGGCTATTTCGAGTCCAAGGAGGCCTGCTTCTTCGCGGCCTATGACGAGATCGGCCAGTACCTGCGCGAGGCCGCCGCGGCGGCCGCCCACCCGGACTCCGACTGGGCCGAGCAGGCTCGCGCCAAGCTTGCCTCGATGCTCGAGACCTTCGCCGCAAACCCGGACCTCGCCCGCTTCTACCTGCTCGCGCCACCGCGAGCCGGTGAGGCGCTGGTCGCCCGCTACCGCCTTGCCCTGAGTCAGGCGCTGGCCGACTGCACGGCGGCGATGCCGCCGCCGCCGAAGACCCGACCGATCTCCGCCGCCGCCGAGCAGGCGCTGGTCGGCGGCGTCGCCGCTTTGATCGTCCGTAAGGTCGAAGCGGGGGAGGGCGAGGCCCTGCCCGAGCTCCTGCCCGACCTGGTCGAGCTCACCCTGACGCCGTACCTGGGCCGCCAGCAGGCGTTGCGCTTCGCTCGCACCGCGTCCTAACGCGGCCTCCGAACAGCTCTCGTGCCAACGCCCGAAGCCGGGCTCGTCGAATGCTGGAAAACAGTCGGGTTTGCACAGTCATTCTAGACTGGGAACAATTCCTTGACATTTGAAGACTGCATCCTCTACGCTTTTTCGGCACGTCCAGGGAGGGCGAGCAGGTAAAGCAATCGGGACACAGGTGAGCGCTGACTCGCAGCGATCGCAGCTCGACCTACCACAGGAGAGATAAGGGAAACATGTATCGGAGATTTCAGAACCGCTTTGGCACCGCCGGCGTGATCGTTGCCGTCGTTGCCCTCATCGCAGCGCTCAGCGGTACCGCTCTCGCGGCCTCGGGCGCGCTCACGGGCAAGCAGAAGAAGGAAGTAGAAAAGATCGCCAAGAAGTACGCCGGCAAACCTGGGGCTCCCGGGGTGGCTGGCGCGAACGGCACCAACGGTACCAACGGCAAAGATGGCGCCAACGGGAGCGCCGGTGCCGCTGGCAAAGAAGGAACCAGCGCGACGACGGTTGCTTTCACCGGCTCGAAAGGAACCTGTACCAAAGGGCAGGGCGGAATCGAAGTCAAATCCGCCAGCGCCACGACCTTTGTCTGCAACGGTGAAGAAGGCGTAGCGGGAGAAAGCCCATTCGGCACCCCGTTCGCCGGCAACGCCGAACCGACCGGAAACCCCTGTGGGGGTGTCGGTGGCGTCACCTACACGGTCGAAGGTGTCAAATCGAACGTCTGCAACGGTAAAGAAGGCTCGCCCTGGACGGCTGGTGGAACGTTGCCTCCAGGATCCACCGAGACCGGGATTTGGGCATTTACCGGTACGGCCGCCGACACCGCCGGAATCCGCGTACCTATTTCCTTCCCAATCAAGTTGTCTCAGGTAATAACGGAAGCGCACGC
Organism: Solirubrobacterales bacterium; assembly: GCA_035472275.1. Classification (GTDB taxonomy): domain Bacteria; phylum Actinomycetota; class Thermoleophilia; order Solirubrobacterales; family 70-9; genus VAYN01. Next base: position 907 of record DATIPH010000021.1, on the reverse strand, counting down.
GCACTACAACCCGCCGGCGGCGTCACCTCTCTGCCCCGGCAATTTTGAAAACCCAGGTGCGGCTCCCGGAGAGCTCTGTATTTTCGTTGGCAACATTGACGAATTTCCCAATTTCGAAAGTGTTGTTCCGACCGGCGGTGGTGAACCGGGGGCCAGCAGAGTTGGCGCAATTTTGAATTTCGCGCCTCCAACCGAAAATACCGCGGCCAGCGGGACGTTCGCCGTCACCGGATGCAGTCCCAGCCTCCCGGTCGGCAACCCCAACAAATGCCCCTGAGCTGAGGGGCCGTCGGTGGCCCGGAGGTCTTTGCATCCTCCGGGCCACCCACCGATTGCACGTAGCCGAAAAGGAGGAAGACATGAGGCGACTTTGGGGTCAGCGCGGCAGCAAAGGTGTGTTTCTTGCTGCCCTCATTCTCGCTCTCGTACCCTCCAGCGCTCTAGCCCTCGGCCCGCCCCTGATCAAATCGAGCAGCTTCTCCGCTGCCGACACCAGCGTCTCCCTCCAAGCCTCGATCGACCCCAACGGCGCAAACGTCACCTCCGCCCGCTTCGAATACGTCGATCAGGCCACGTTCGAATCCTCCGGCTTCACCGACGCCCTCAGCGCACCGCTCCCCGACGCCTCGATCCCGGCCACGGTCAAAGGCAAAGGTGACATCGCCACCGGCTCGAAGGTGGTCAAAAACCTCACCACCTCCGCCGGCACCTTCGCCCCCGGCCAGGCAATCAGCGGCCCCGGCATCCCGCTGGAAACGACGATCAGCTCGGTCGGCACCAACCCCGAAACCGGCCTGCCCCAGCTCGTCCTCTCCAAGGAAGCGGGCGAAACCAAAACGACCAACCTCACCGCCAGCGGCCCCCAGCCGCTCACCGCCGCGCTCAGGGGCCTGACTCCAGCCAGCGC
>DATIPH010000020.1:0-142513 GCA_035472275.1 Solirubrobacterales bacterium | reverse complement strand
GTTCTCCGGCAAGGAGCTCATCCAGGGCGAGCCGGACGCGTCCTCGTTCCCGACCGGCGGCATCCGGGCGACGTTCGAGGCGCGCGGCTACACCGCGTGGGACCCGACCTCGCCGGCGTTCATCCTCGAGAACCCGAACGGCGCGGTGCTCTGCATCCCGACCGCGTTCACGTCCTGGACCGGCGAGGCCCTCGACATGAAGATCCCGCTGCTGCGCTCGATGGACGCGCTCTCGGGCGCGGCCGTCAAGGCGCTCAGGCTGTTCGGCGCCAAGCCGCCGAAGGGCCACGAGCTCGACGACCACTACTTCGGGTCGATCCCCGAGCGCGTGCTCGCCTGCATGCTCGAGACCGAGCAGCAGCTCGCCCGGCTCGGCGTCCCGATCAAGACCCGCCACAACGAGGTCGCGCCGGCGCAGTACGAGGTCGCGCCGGTGTTCGAGAACTCCAACGTGGGCTGCGACCACCAGCAGCTGACGATGCAGGTGATGCAGAACGTCGCCCGCCGCTACGGGCTCGTGTGCCTGCTGCACGAGAAGCCGTTCGCCGGCGTCAACGGCTCGGGCAAGCACAACAACTGGTCGCTGGGCACGGACTCGGGTCAGAACCTGCTGAACCCGGGCCAGACCCCCGGCCAGAACCTGCAGTTCCTGTTCTTCTGCACCGCGGTGATCCAGGCGGTCAACAAGCACCAGGGGCTACTGCGGGCCTCGGTCGCCAATATCGGCCAGGACCACCGCCTCGGAGCCAATGAGGCGCCACCGGCGATCATCTCGATCTTCCTCGGCGCCGAGCTGGACAAAGTCTTCGAGGCGATTGCCTCGGGCGAGGGCGACCCCAACACGCCGGCCTCGTTCCTCGACCTCGGCCGACCAGGAGTTCGAGGCGATGCTGCTCGAGCTGCTCTCGGACTTCCAGATCACGATCCCCGAGCTGGGCCAGATCTCGGCGACGACGATGCCGATCGTCGTCCTCACCTCGAACGACTCGCGGGAGCTGACCGAGGCCTTGAAGCGACGCTGCCTTTACCTCTGGCTCGACTACCCGGGGATCGAGCGCGAGATGGAAATCATCCGCCTGCACACGCCGGAGTTGTCGGAGACGCTGACGCGGCGGCTGGTCGAGGTGATCGAGATGGTGCGGGCGCTCGACCTGAAGAAGCCCCCCTCGATCGCCGAGTCGATCGACTGGGCGCGGACGCTGCTGCTGATGGGCGCCGAGGACATCGACCGCGAGACCTTCAACCAGTCGATGTCGATCATCGTCAAGCACCGCACCGACATCGCCCTCGTCGCCGAGCGGGTCGGGATGAAACTCGCCGAGCCCTCGAGCCCGGCCGCGGGCTAGGCCCGGTTCGGGCCAAGCTCCTCGGCATCGAAGAACTCGGCGATCGCCGCCGGGTCGGCGGGACCGTCGTAGGCGAGGCTGCCGTCGCGAATACCGACGCAGCGGCTGGCGGCGGCGATCACGTCCGGCCGGTGGGTCGAGACCACGACCGCGGCACCGTCGGCGCGGACTTCGGCGAGCAGCTCGAAGAGGACCTCACGGCTCGGCGGGTCGAGGCCGTCGAAGGGCTCATCGGCAAGCAGAACCCGGAAGGGACGGACGAAGGCGAGGGCGATCGAGGCCTTCTGCTTCATCCCGTGGCTGAGTTCGGTCGAAAGCGCGTCGCTCCACTCGGCGAGGCCGAGCCGGGCGAGCAGCTCCTCGATTCGCGGCGACGGTTCCTCCACCCCATGCAACGCGGCGATGTAGCCGAGATGCTCGCCGATGCTGAGGTCTTCGTAGAAGACCGGGGTGTCCGGCAGATAGGAGAGCGCCCGCCGGGCCTCGATCGTGCCAGCGGGCTGACCCGCCGCCAGGACCGCACCCGAGCTCGGCTCCAGCAAGCCGGCGGCGAGGGTGAGGAAGGTCGTCTTGCCGGCGCCGTTGGGACCGACCAGGGCGACCAGCTCCCCGGCAGCGACGTCGATCGCGAAGGAGTTGAGGGCGATGAACCCGTCGTAGGTGCGGCGCAGGTCGCGGGCGCGGAGGAGGCTCTCGCTGGAGCTCATGCGGCCAGCGCTCCGCGTTTGCTGAACCGGTACCCGAGGGCGGGAACCGCGACCGCGGCGACCACGGTGAGCGGGATCGCGACTTTCAGCGCGCCACCGACGGCGGCGCTGCCGTGCTCGGCGGCGGCATGGGCGACCACGAGCGGAAGGCCGATCGCGACCGCGGCGGCCAGCAGCGGCACCATTGACAGCGCGAAGGAGACTTCCGGCGGGGAAAGCACGTTGGCGTAAGGGTCCCTCGTGGCGCTGAAGGCCGCGCAGCAGGCAAGCGCGAGCGCGCTGGGGACAAGCATCGCGGCGCCGACGCCGAGCGCGGTCGCGGCCGAGCCACCGACCACGGCCGCCGCCACCGCTCCGATCGCGACCACGCCGCCGAGCGCCATCGCCGGAGCAACCAGGTGGTGGCCGATCAGCACCGAGGACTCGACCGGCAGCAGTTCGAGCCGGGTCGGATGGTCCGCCTCCTGCGCAAGCGGCTCGACCAGGTCGAGCGCGGCGACGAACAGCAGCGGGCCGGGCAGGAAGAAGGCGACGATCGCGCCGCTCCAGGCGACGGCTGCCAACGCTCCAGCCGCAACCCCAACCACGACCACCCGGACGATGCGGGCGAGCGGCCAGCGCAGGAAGCTCTGCCAGCCACGCCGCCAGACCGGGAAACGAGCGGCGACCCGGGTGCCGAGTCGGATCCAGGGACGGCGCCGCGGGCGCTCGGAGGCGAGCTGACGGCGCAGCAGAATTACCGTGCGAAGGTCCGAGACCGAAGCGGAGAAACGCAGCTCGGCGACCAGCGCCGCCCGCCGGCGGGCCGCCTCCAGCAAGGTGCCGCCGATGCCGAGCAGGCCGAGGGCGAGCAGGGCCAGCGCCAGCAGCGCGCCGGGAACAGCCAGAGTCGCCGTCGAGCCGCTCTGCAACGGCAGGATCGCGAGCTCGCCCAGCATCGTCGCCGGTGAGGTGGTCGCGCCGAGGGCGAGGTCAGCGACCGACCAGCCGATCAAGAGCAGCCCTAGCGCCAAGGCCGGCAGCGGTCGCAGGCGGCGGCCACTGGAGAGCAGCGCGGCGCCGAGCACGGCGGCCGGGACGAGGGCGCCGAACAACGCCAGAGCAACGATCCACTCGACCGGCGAGCCCGGCAGGCGGCGGAAGACGAAGTTGCCGATCGCAGCCCCGAGGACGAGCCCGACCAGGACGCCGCCCCGCAGCTGTCGCAGCGCTGCCGGCCGCAACGCAGTGCCGCGATCGATCGGCGCCAGCAGCACGTGTTGGACCTCGGCCGCCTCGATCGCCAACGGGCCGCCACGGGAGCCGGTGCGCAGGCCGGCGTAGACGCCAACGGCGAGCACGAGCCCGATCACGGCGGCCAGGTTGGTCCGCATCCACTCCAGCGCGGCCGGCGTCGCCGGTGCCTCGTGGATCGCGCCGGCAAGCAGGGCGAGGCCGAAGCCGCCGAAGATCAAGCCGAGGTAGACCCGGTAGAGAACCTCCATCAGATCGACCTGCTCGACGTAACGACGGCGCCGCGCGGCGCGCATCTGGCGCAGCGCGGCGATCCCGGTCGGCAGTGTGGCGCTGCCCGGCCCCTGGCTCATCTTCCTATTATCGGGCGAGTGAACGCGGGATCACCGTACGGTCCGAAGGCCGACCCCGGGCCACCGGGGATCGCGGCGAAGCTGCTCGGCTTCTGCGAGGAGCTGCGCGGCGAGGGGGTCGCGGTCGGCACCTCCGAGATCCTCGACGCCTTCGCCGCCCTCGAGCACGTCGAGTGGACCTCCCACGACGACTTCCGCGAGGCGCTGGCGGCGACGATCGCCAAGTCCCAGGACGACCGCCGAGTCTTCGAGCTGCTCTTCGACCGCTACTTCTTCCGTGCCGCCGAGGCGGAGGCAGTCGCGCACGGGATCACCGAGGGCGACGGCAGCGCCGATGGCGGCGAGGGGGGTGAAGGCGAGGGCGGCACTGGCGAGGGCCAGACCGGCGGCGAGCAGATCGACATCGACGAGCTGCGTGAGCAGATCCGCGAGGCGCTGGAGGCCGGCGACGAGGACGCGCTGCGCGACCTGGCGCGGCTGGCGATCGCCGCCTTCGGCCGTGGCGAGGGCTCGGGCGTGGTCGGGGTCGACGTGCAGCGGATCCGGCGCACGCTCGGGCTCACCGCCGGCAACCAGCCGCAGAGCGATGACGGCGAGGAGCGGCCGCCGATCGACCGCTCGCAGCTGAACCGCTTCGAGCGCCACCTGCGGCGCGAGCTCGAACGCGACCTGATCGAGCGGACCGAAACCCTCCCCCCCTCGCGACCGCTGGCCGAGCTCGACCGGACGCTGCCGACCAGCCCGACCCAGGACTTGGCCGCCGTCCACCGCGCCGTCTCGCAGATGAAGCGGCGGCTGGCGACGCTGGGCCAAGAGCAGCGCGGTCGCAGCAAGAGCCAGGTGGTCGACGTGCGCAAGACGATGCGCGCTTCGCTGGAGACCGGCGGGGTGCCGCTGCGCCTGCGCTACAAGCCCAAGCGGCCGCGCCGGCCGGAGATCTACGTCCTCTGCGACGTCTCGACTTCGGTCACCTCGGCCTCGGTCTTCTTCCTCTCGGTCCTGCACGCGCTGCACGACTCGTTTCGCAAACTGCGCAGCTTCGTCTTCATCGAGCGGATCTCCGAGGTCACCGACGTCTTCGAGCACGAGCGCGACTTCGCCGTCGTCGCCCGCAAGATCTCGAGCGAGGGCGGCGTCGCCGACGTCTCCGGCTACACCGACTACGGCCGCGTCTGGCTCGAGTTCCTGACCGAGATCTCCGATGACCTCGACCCGCGCTCAACCGTGATCGTGCTCGGCGATGCCCGCACCAACGGCCGCGCCCCCCATGCCGAGGTCTTCGCCCAGGTCTCCGAACGCGCCGGCCGCCTCTTCTGGCTCAATCCCGAGCCGAAGCTCTACTGGAACTACGGCGACTCGGTTATGGCCGCTTACGAGCGCTACTGCGACGGAGCCTTCGAGTGCTGGACCACCCAGCACCTGGAGAACTTCGTCAACGTCGTCGCCGGCGGCGTGCCCGCGGCGGAGTGACCTAGCCGGTCATTTCCTTGGTCGAGGTGCTGGCGTGCCAGGCGTCGGGCTGGGAGATCAGCTCCTCGACGACGGGCGGCAGCTCGCCGGCGACCAGGTTGGCGAGGGTGACCTCCTCCAGCACGGAGCGGAGGCTGGCGCGGACCGCGACCCAGACCTCGCGCAGGTGCTCGGAGTTGCCGCGGTACTCGATCGCCTCGGGTGGGGTCGACTGGACGTCGGCGATCGGTCCCTCGACGGCGCGGACGACGTCGGCGATCGTCACCTCGTCGGCCGGGCGGGCCAGCCAGTAGCCGCCTTTGGCGCCGCGGCGGGCGCGGACGATGCCGTGGTGCTTCAACTCGAGCAGGATGTGCTCGAGGAACTGAAGGGGGATGTCCTGGGCTTCGGCGAGCTTCTCGCCCTTGACGGGGCCCTCGTCGGCGGCCGCTAGCTCCGCGGCGGCACGCACCGCGTAGTCGGCCTTGGCTGAGACACGCATGGGTCTAGTTAATCAATCGACTGGGAGCGACTGCGCCACCGCTGGTGTCTGACTGGCCTCTTGCTCCAGTTGCTGCAGGCGGCGTTTGTTCATGTAGTGGGGCGCGTAGAGGACGCCGCCGAGCCCGATTGCGGCTACGCCGGCGGCGATCGGCCAGACATCGGGGTCCCCCTTCAGCAGGGTGACGACGCCGGAGCCGATCAGGACCAGCCCGAGCGCGACCCGGATCAGACCCTGCGGCGCCTTGCCTGAAAGGGAGGCGCCGATGATCACGCCCGGGATCGAGCCGACCAGGATGTTGCCGGCGAGGCCGAAGTCGATGTTGCCCCCGACCCAGTGGGCGATCGCCGCCGCGCTGAGCAGGACCGCGGCGTGGACGATGTCGGTGCCGACGACCTTCTTCGGCGAGAGCCGGTAGACGGCGATCAGCAGGATCGCGATCACCGTGCCAGAGCCGGCCGAGGTGATCCCGATCACGAAGCCGGTGGTGGCGCCGATCAGGACCGCGGCGATCTTGTGCCGGCGCTCGACCTCGAAGCGCTCACGCTCGTCGATCAGGCTGCGCAGGATCAGCGCCCGGGTCAGGGTGATGATCCCGACCATCAGCAGGGTGCCGCCGAGGACGGCGTAGAGGAGTTCGTTGAGGCGGTCTTCGGAGACGTGCTGCTCGACCACCGAGATCAGGCCGACGCCGGCGACCGCGGCGGGGACGCTGCCGAACGAGAGCCACTTGACCAGCTCCAGGTTGACGGTGCCGAGCTTGAGGTGGCGCCAGCTGCCGAACATCTTCGTGATCGCCGAGTAGAAGATGTCGGTCCCGATCGCCGTCGAGGGATTGGTGCCGAAGATCAGGATCAGCAGCGGGGTCATCAGCGATCCCCCGCCCATGCCGGTCATGCCGACCAGCAGGCCGATGCCCAATCCGAATAGGACGATTGCCGGGTCCATAAATGAAGCGGCGCCTCGACGCGCCGGTGCCTCTCGACTTTCTCGACCTCCTGACTTTCCTGACTGTCTTGGTCAGGAGTGCCGAGTGCGCCAGGATACCAAGATGGATGCGGAAACCGGCGGAAACAGCGCCCTCGTGAGCCCGCCCGAATCCCCTTCTTCGCCCGCCGGAGCTGGACTCCGCGCCTCCGGCGTCGAGCACTCCTTCGACGAGCTGCGGGTGATCGACGGAATCGACCTCGAGCTCGCCGCCCACGGCGTCCTCGGCCTTGTCGGGCCCTCGGGCTGCGGCAAGTCGACCCTGCTGGAGCTGATCAGCGGCCTGCGCGAGCCGGACGCCGGCACCATCGCGGTCGGCGGCGCCGGTAAGAGCGAGGAGCGGCTTCGCCGCTGCGCCTTCATGCCCCAGCGCGACCTCCTGCTGCCCTGGTACTCGGCGCTCGACAACGCGGCGCTGGCGCTGCGAAACCAGGGCGAGGGCAAGGCCGCAGCACGCCGCCGAGCGACGGCGCTGTTCGAGCGCTTCGGCCTCGGCGGCTTCGAGGGCTCCGCCCCCGCCGAGCTCTCCGGCGGGATGCGCCAGCGAGTCGCCTTCCTGCGGACGCTGCTGGCCGGCAAGCCGCTGCTGGCGCTGGACGAGCCGTTCGCGGCGCTCGACGCGATCACCCGGGGGCAGATGCAGGAGTGGCTGGCCGGTGCGCTGCGCGAGGACCCGCGCACCGTCGTCCTCGTCACCCACGACGTCGAGGAGGCGCTCTACCTCTGCGACCGGGTCGCGATCCTCTCCGCCCGCCCGGCGCGGATCGTCGCCGAGCTGCGCGGGCCCAACCCGCGGGCCGACGATCGCGACGCCGCCGTCACCGACCCCGCCTTCGTCGCCGCCCGCGAGAAAGCCCTGCGGTCGCTCCGTGAGGGCACGCGCACCAATCGCGTGGTTCCTTAGGGACGGTATGCCTCTACAAGGAACCACGCGATGGAAGCGCTGGCTCTACCCGGCGCTGCTGCTGGCGGCGCTCGTCGGGCTCTGGCAGGTCCTGGCCGACAGCGGCGCCCTCGCCGACGTATTCGGGGTCGAATCGTTCCTGGTTCCCTCCCCCTCGGAAATCGCGAGCGCTCTCTGGGACAACCGCTCGCTGCTCGTGGAAAACGGCTGGGTAACGCTGCGGGAGATTTTGCTCGGGTTCGGTTGCGCGCTGGTTGCCGGCCTCACCTTTGCCGTCTGCCTGCATTTGTCGGAGACGCTGCGGATCGCCTTCTACCCGCTGCTCGTCGGCTCCCAGGCGATCCCGATCCTGGTCTTCGCTCCGGTCCTGATCGTCCTCTTCGGCTACGGAATCGGACCGAAGCTCGCGATCGTCGCGATCATCTGCTTCTTCCCGATCACGGTCACCGCGCTCGACGGTCTGCGCTCAGTCGAGCCAGGAGCGGTGAGCATGATGCGCACGCTCGACGCCTCGCGCTGGCAGATATTCCGCCGGGTCGAAGCTCCGACGGCGCTTCCCGGCGCCTTCAGCGGCGCCAAGGTTGCGGTCGCGGTCGCCGTGATCGCTGTCGTCTTCGCCGAGTGGTCCGGCTCTAGCTCGGGCGGTCTCGGCTGGCTCGTGTTCCAGTACAACAGCAATCTGCGCACTGCCGAGGTCTTCGCGGCTGCTTTCGTCCTCGCTCTGATGTCGATGGCTCTCTTCGGCCTGGTGGCCCTCGCCGAGCGCCTCGTCATCACTTGGCGGTAGAACTCAGGGGGATGAAGCCACCCCGCATCGCGGCGATCGCCGTCGCCGTCGCGCTCCTCGCCCTCGGGCTCGCCGCCTGCGGCGAAAAGTCAGAGGACGTCAGCGGCGAAACGCAGTCGCTCTCGCTGACGCTCGACTTCTACCCGAATCCCGACCACGCCGGGATCTACATGGCGCAGAAGCTCGGCTACTTCGAAGAAGCGGGGCTCGACGTCAGCATCAACGCGCCCTCGGACCCAGCCGCGCCGCTGCAACTGGTCGCCGCCGGGCGCTCAGACCTGGCGATCTCCTACGAGCCCGAGGTGGTCCTCGCCCACGAACAAGGGCTGCCGATTACCGCCGTCGCCGCGATCGTCAACCGGCCACTGACCTCGATGATCTGGCTGGCGAAATCGGGGATCAAAGGGGTCGGCGACCTCAAAGGCAAAACCGTCGCCACCGCCGGCATCCCCTACCAGGACGCGTTCCTGAAGACGATTCTCGGCCGCGCCAACTTGACGCCCGCCGACGTCAAAGCGGTCAACGTCGGCTTCGGCCTGCTCCCCGCCCTGGTCGGCGGCTCCGCTCAGGCGATGCTCGGTGGCTACAGCAACGTCGAGGGCGTCGACCTGCGCGAACGCGGCAAACAACCGGTGGTGACGCCGGTGGACAAACTCGGCGTGCCGATCTACGACGAGCTCGTCCTCGTCGCCAACAGCAAAAAGCTGGAAGAAGAACCGGAAGCGATCCGGCTCTTCATCGCGGCCCTCGCCCGCGGTACCGCTGCCGCGGCCGAACGGCCGAACGAAGCGACCGAGGCGATCCTCGAAGCCAACGACGCGCTGGAACCGAAACTGACGAAAGCGGAGGTCGAAGCGACGCTGCCGCTACTCAACCCGAACGTCGACCCGCGGCAGCCGTTCGGCTACCTAAACACGGAGGATTGGGAAAACTTCATCGGCTGGATGCGGGACAACGAACTGATCGAGCAGCTGCCGAAAGCCTCGGAACTGCTGACCAACGCCTACCTGCCGGGCGAAATCCCGGAATAGCGCAGCGCCCCTTCGCCGAGCAGGCGGGTGACGTCGGCCTCCGGCATCGCGGCGTGGAAGAGGTGGCCCTGGGCGTAGTCGCAGCCGAGGCGGCGCAGCTCCGCCAGCTGGATCTCGTTCTCGACCCCCTCGGCGATGACGTCGAGGGAGAGGGCGCGGGCCATGCCGATGATCGCCTCGACGATCGCGGTCCGCTCTTGCTCGATCCCGAGCGCGTCGACGAAGGAGCGGTCGATCTTCAGCGCGTGGAAGGGGAAGCGGTTGAGGTAAGCGAGCGAGGAGTAGCCGGTGCCGAAGTCGTCGAGGACGAGGCGGACGCCGATCTCGTTCAGCGCCTCGAGCGAGGCGATCGCGGTCGCCGACTCCTCGACGAGGACGCTCTCGGTGATCTCCAGCCGCAGGTGGACCGGATCCATCCCGGTGCGGGCGATGATCTCGGCGACGGTCGCCGGCAGGTCGCGGTGGGCGACCTGGCGGGCGGAGAGGTTGACGGCGACGTCGAGCGGGCGAGCGTCGGGGCGCAGGTCGTGCCAGGCGAGGGCCTGCCGGCAGGCCCGCTCCTGGACCCAGCGCCCGATCGGCTCGATCAAGCCGGAGTCCTCGGCGATCGAGACGAACTCGGCCGGGTCGAGCAGGCCGCGCTTGGGATGCTGCCAACGAACCAGCGCCTCGAGCCCGGTGACGTCGCCGGTGCGGAGGTTGATCACCGGCTGGTAGTGAAGGGCCAGCTCCTCGCGGTCGAGTGCGTGGCGCAGCTCCCGTTCGACCTCGAGCCGCAGCACCGCTCCCGCCCGCATCTCTTCGTCGAAGAGGACGCAGCGGTTGCGGCCGCTCTCCTTCGCCCGGTACATCGCGGCGTCGGCGTCGCGGATCAGAAGTTCGGCGTTGACAGTGCGCTGGTCGGAGGCGCGGGCGACGGCGACGCCGATCGAGGCGCTGACAAAGTGCTCGACGCCCTCCATCGAGAACGGCTGCGCGAAGGCGGTCGAGACGCGGTCGGCGATCGCGATCGCCTCCTCTTCGTCGGCAAGGCGGTCGATCAGGATCCCGAACTCGTCGCCGCCAAAACGGGCGACGACGTCGCCGGGGCGCAGGTGGGCGCGCAACCGCGGCGCTACCGCCCGCAGCAGGGCATCACCGGCGTGGTGGCCGAGGCTGTCGTTGATGAGCTTGAAGTGGTCGAGGTCGAGGAAGAGGATCCCGACCGGGGAGCCGGAGCCGGTGGCCCGCCGCAGCGCCTCGGTCAAGGCGTCGACGAAGCTGAGCCGGTTGGGTAGGCCGGTGAGGGCGTCGTGGAGGACGCGGTGGCGCAGCGCTTGGTCGGCGGCGTGGCGCTCGAAGGCATCGGCGAGGACGTTGGCGGCGGCCTGCAGGAAGGGAACGTCCTTGGGGGTAAAGCGCTCGGGCTCGGTGGCGTGGACGTCGAGCACACCGAAGGGGTGGTCTTTGCCGTCGATCATCACCGCCAGGCTGCTGGCGGCGCCGAAGGCGCGCAGCACCGGCGGCATCGTGAAGCGCTCCTCCTTGGGCCAGTTGGGGACGATCGTCGCCGCGCCGGAGTCCAGAGCGGCGCCGGCGTGCGAGTCGCGGGCGGCGGAGACGCGGCGGCCGGCACCGACCACCTCGTCCTCGAGCCCGGCCCGCAGGTTGAGGCGGCGGCCGTCGCGGCCGACCTCCCAGATGCAGGCGCTGTGGACGCCGTCGATTTCGCCGATCAGGCCGGCGGCGGCGTGCATCAGCGAATCCGGATCACTGTTCTGCAGCGCCAGCTCCCCGAGCTTGGCGACGACCGCCTGCTGGGAGAGCGCCCGCTGCAGGTCGGCCTCGGCGTTCTTGCGCTCGGTGATGTCGTAGAGAACCCCGTGCCAGACGGGAACGCCGTTCTCGTCGGCCTCGAGCACGGCCTCGTCGACGATCCAGACGACGCCGCCACTGCGGGTCCGCATCCGGTACTCGACCGGGCTGGTGTTGCGGTTGCCGAGGAAGTCCTTGCTTTCCATCTCCAGCGCGTGGAGGCGATCGTCAGGGTGCAGCAACCGCGCCCAGAGGCCGGCATCGCGTTTGAACTCTTCAGCGGTGTAGCCGAGGATGTCCTCCACCTGGGGGCTGACGTAGCGCCATTTGCCGTGCTCGCCGAGCTCGGCGGCGTAGACGATCACCGGCAGGCGCTCGACCAGGCGCCGGTAGTCCTGTCCCCCGGCGGCGATCTGGTCGAGGAATTCGTCGACCGCGTGTTCAGGCCATTTCTTGTCCCCACTGTCCGGCATCGCGTCCTCTATCGACAAATGGTCGAGGGGCTTGACCCCGTGCCTACGCAGGCACGATCTCCTGCACGGCGCCGGGTGTGTTCGGGCGCTTTCGCAAACCCACTAAATCCGCGGGGGCTGCGGTCGATCACCGAGGGCGACTGGGGATGGATGTCACGGCTGAGAACCTCGCGAACGCGCAGACTACTCGCAGCCGAGGCGGCGGCCCCGGAGCCCGAAGCCTAGGATCGGTCGATGGGTCGTGATCCGGCGGCGCCGTCGCTCAGGCTGCGCGCCATCCAAATGCACCATCACTGGCGGCACCGGCTCCCGTGGGCGCTGGGCGCAGTTGGCGCCGCCGCGCTTGTCGCGGGGGTCGTGGTGCTGTTCACGACCGAACACGACCCGCGCAGCGCCTTCCTCCTCACGCTCGGGGTCGTGCTGCTGATCGTCGCCGCGCTGGGAAAGCGGATCCAGCTGGCGGGCTTCGAGTTCCTCGGCGCCAAGGTCCAGGTCCGAGAAGTGGTCAAGCGGCGCCTCGAGTTCGTCGAGTCTGCCGACCGCGGTTCGGCCGCGGACGAGACCCTACGCGGGCAGGCGATCGTGCTGCAGCGCCTGGTCGGCCTCTACGGCCTCTACGAGCACATCCGCCGCACGCAACCGCCGGGCCCGGAGCGCACGAAAGACCTCGACGACCTCGGCGAACGCATGCAGGCCGTCGGCCTGGAAGCCGAGTTCGATCCCGCGGAAGTGATCGGCTGGCTCCGCGAGGGAACGGATGCATTGCGGGTGATCGCCCTGAACCTGATGTTCGCCAACCCCGCCTACCGCGACTTCGTCAGCGTGCTCGAGATCATCGACGCGCCCCACAGCCTCTTCGAGCAGTACTACGGCTTGCGACTGGCGCGGAGGATGCTGCCCGAGCTCGACCCACTGCAACGCCGCCTACTGCGCAAGGAGATCTCCCGCGCGCGGGAGAAGCGCAAGCTCAGGCGGGACGCCCCCCTGATGTCGATGAGCCGGCAGATTCTCGATCTCCTCGACAAGTAGCCTGCGCCTCATGCGGCGGAGGTGGATCGGGAAGTGGTGCGGAGTGGCGCTCGCAGCCGCGATGGCGAGCTTGGCACTCGTTGCGAGCGGCGCCGCCGCGCCGTCCCGGACGCTGCACGCCACCTTCTCCTCCTTCCCTGACTACATGGACCCGCAGCTTTCGTACACGTTCGAAGGCTGGAATGCGATGTACGACACCTACATCCCGCTCCTCACCTACAGGCATGCGGGCGGCAAGGCAGGTGCGGAGGTCATCCCCGGCCTTGCCCGCGAACTGCCGCAGGTCAGCGTCGACGGCAAGACCTACACGGTGTTCCTGCGCAAGGGGCTGAAGTATTCCAACGGCCAGCCGGTCCGGGCCTCCGACTTCGCGTTCACGATCGAGCGAATGTTCCGCGTCGGTTCGGGAGGCTTTCCGTTCTACATGGACATCGTCGGTTCGGAGCGGTTCCTCCGAAGGCAGAGCAGGGCCGTCAGCGGCATCTCGACCGACAACCGGACGGGCAAGATCGTCATTCACCTGACCCGGCCCCGAAACGACTTCACCGAGAAGCTGGCGCTGCCGTTCGTAGCGCTGGTGCCGCCGGGCACTCCGTTCTGGGATCGCAGCGCCGACCCGCCACCGGCCACCGGTCCATACGCGATCACCAGTTCAATTCCCGGGCTCGGTTGGACCTACGAACGCAATCCGGAGTGGGAATCGAACAACGGGCAGCTGTTGCCGCTGCTGCCGAGCGGTCACCTCGACAGGATCGAGGTCAAAGTCGTAAGGAATGGCCAGGCGCAGGTCGACAGCGTCGAGCGAGGGAAGTACGACTGGATGCAGAACCCACCGCCCTCCTCCCGCATCGCCGAACTGAGACACCGATACCTCGGAACCCAGTTCCGAGAACAGCTGACGCACAGCACCTATTACTTCTGGATGAACACCACGAAGCCGCCGTTCAACGACCTCAGGGTGCGGCGGGCGGTCAACTACGCGCTCGACCGGAATGCCCTTGCCCGGATCTACGCGGGCCAGATCAGCCCATCGCAGCAGATCCTCCCTCCAGGCATGCCCGGCTACGGCAAGCTCAACCTCTACCCGTTCGAGATGGCGAAAGCGAGAGCCATGATCAGGAGGGTGCACCCTGCGGACAGGGAGATAACGGTCTGGACCGACGACGAAAGCCCGAACGACGAAGCGGGCAAATACTACGCCGGCACGCTCAGAGAGCTCGGTTTCAAGGCGCACCTGAAAGTGCTCAACGCCGACAACTACTTCACCGTGATCGGCAACCAGGCGACGCCGGATCTGGACACCGGCTGGTCGGACTGGTTCGAGGACTACCCGCACCCGAACGACTTCTTCCAGCCGCTGCTGTCCGGGGAAAGCATCCTCCAGACCAACAACGGCAACTTTGCCGAGATCGACGTGCCCGACCTCAACCAGAGGATCGAACAACTGGACAAACAGCCGGGCCCGATCCCCGAAGCTCGATACGCCGCGCTCGACCACAGCTACATGAAGCTGGCCCCGTGGGCGCCCTACGGGACGCGGACGCTCTCGACCTTCGTCTCGAAGTCGATCGATCTAAACAAGATCATCTGGAACGAAACCTTCGGCGCTGACCTGACCAGTTTTCAGTTCAAGTAGGGATGCGCATAGCGCACTAAAGGGTGGGTCAGGCCGCGTAGCGCAGCGGCGGGCCCTGGGCAATCCGGTGGTGCAGGCCGACCAGGGTGAGGCAGCCGGCGAGGCCGCGATAGGGCTCGTACGGCGCATAGAACTCTTCGACCTCCGAGATCGTGGCGCGGCGGCCAAGACTGGCGAGGCGGCCGACGAGCTTGATGTATGCGAGGTCGCCGGCCGGCAGCGAGTCGAGGTCGCCGCGCCCGTAGAGGGCGAGGCGCTGCACGGTCCAGGGGCCGATTTCCGGAGTTGCGAGGAGGCGCTGGTCGGCGCCCTCACTCTCGAGCGCGCAGCGCCCGGCGGCGACGTGGCGGGCGAGCCGACAGAGCGCGACAGCGCGGGCGGCGGAGAGGTCCATCGACTGCAGTTCGGCCGGCGCCCGGCCGGCGATCATCGCCGCCGCCGGCACGTCGCGCAGGGCGGCCCGGCCGACCCCGATACGCGCTCCCCAACGGCCAACGATGCGGCGCTCGATTCGCGCCGCGCGGTCGGCCTCGATCAGCTGGCCGACGATCGCCGAAACCAGCGCCTCCCAGGGCCAAAGGGTGCGACCAGGGCGGTAGTCCGGCATGCGACGGATCAGAGGACCGAGTAGACCGTCACGACGGAAGCGGCGCTGGAACGCGCCGAGGTCGAGGTCGACCCCCAGCGCGAACCGCATCCGCTCAACCCCCAGCTCGAGCTGCTCACGCCGGGCAGGCTCCGGTGTTACCTCAGCCGCCCCCGGCAGCGAGACGAGCCGAGGCTCGACGGCCTCCGCCCGCAGGATGACGCGGTCCCGGGCGGGCTGCCAGGCGCGCACCAGCACTGGGCAGGCGCCGACTTGGAGAAAACGGGTGGCGACGCCACTGCGCACCAGCAGCGTGCGGTCAGTGCTGGTCCGCGGCAGCCGGTAGGGGCCAGGAACTCGAACCGTAACCTGGACCGGCGCGGTCAGCGGCCGAGCAGGTGGACGTCGACGAGGAAGGAGCGGCTGGCGACCACCTTGGCCGGGCGCTGGCGCCGCCCCCCGATCCGGCGGGGAGCACGCGAGCGCGAGCCGACGGCAGAGACAGCCCGCACCGCGGCTACCGTCGCGGCGCCGGCAAGCACGCCTCCCGCCGCAGCAAGCGCAGCGGACTTGACCTCAGCGCGAATCACCGGCAGCGACGGTTCCTCATAGGTCGTCGGTAGCGCCCGAACCGACCCGGTGGCGTCGTCCAGCTCGGCGTCTTCCTCCGCCAAAACCTCGCCCTCGACGTCAACCTGACTCACCCCGGCGACTCTAGCGACGCTCCCAGTCACCTCCCCAGCTGTTACCGCAACCTGCGGGGTTTACCGGGCCGTCGGGCGGGACCCGCCAAGCCTCCATGAAGTCCGCGCAGGCGGGTCCCGCCCGACGGCCCTACAACGCCCGCTCGTAGATCCGGTACTTCTTGACCACCTTCCCCCCCATCCCTTCCATCGCCCGGTTCATCGCCTCATTCGTCTCCAGGATCCAGCCCATCTCGCCGCCGCCGATCCCGCCCGGTTTCGCCGCCTCCTCGAGGTGGCGCAGGTAAAGGCCGGCGGCGACGCCGGTATGGCGGTAGGCGTGGGTGACGCCGAGGGCGAAGACGCGCAGCTGGTCGATCTTTGGCTTGCCGCGCAAGAACTTGAACCAACCGAAGGGGAGGAGCTTGCCGTTGAGCTTGGCCATCACCTGGTTGATGTCGGGCAGGGTCAGCGCCGCGCCGACGACCTCGTCGCCTTTTTCCGCGATGTAGGCCCAGTTCTCGTCCAGGACCTGCTTCAGGTTCTTGGCCTGGAACTCGACCTCGGCGTCGGTGATCGGGACGAAGCCCCAGTTTTTCCCCCAGGCCTCGTTGTAGACGTCCATGAAGCGTTTGACCTCGCCGGCCATGTCGCGCTTGTTCATGTTGCGGATCACGATGCCTTCGTCCTCGAGCGCTTTCTTCGCCGCCACGTGGATCGCCGGGTCAAAGCTCTCGCCCTCTTTGAGGTCGCCGAACTGCAGTTCCCACATCTGCACGTCCATCGCCTTGGCGAAGCCCTCGGCCTCGATCAGCTCCCGATAGAAGGGCGGATGCCAGGGCTCGAGGATCATCGGCCGCCGCTCATACCCCTCGATCAGGATCCCGATCTCGTCGTTGGTGGTGAAGTCCATCGGCCCGAGGATCCGCTCGCGGCCTTTGTCCTTGGCCCACTCGCAGGCGGCCTCCAGTAGAACGCGGGTGACCTCCGGATCCTCGCTGGTCTCGAAGAAGCCGAACATCGCGTCCTTGCCGCCCTGGTACTGATCCCAGCGGTGGTCGAGGTGGGCGCTGATGCGGCCGACCGGCTCGCCGTCGCGCTCGGCGACGAAGAACTCCGCCTCGCCGTGCTCGAACCACGGATTCTTCTTGCGGTCGAGGAACCGCATCCGCTCGAAGATCAGCGGCGCCACCCACTGCGGGTTGTCGCGGTGCAGGCTGAAAGGGACCTTGACGAAGCCCTTCAGCTCGCGCCGGCTGCGCACCGGCCGGATCGTCACGCTTCCCATCGGTGGGCAACCTACACTTTCGCCAGA
Organism: Solirubrobacterales bacterium; assembly: GCA_035472275.1. Lineage (GTDB taxonomy): Bacteria > Actinomycetota > Thermoleophilia > Solirubrobacterales > 70-9 > VAYN01. The sequence continues at coordinate 125,698 of DATIPH010000020.1, read as the reverse complement.
TGAGCGAGACCGCGAAGGCCCCGGTCGACGTCTTCGAGAAGGCCCGCAGCCACGATCGGCTGGAGCAGCTCGAAGCGGCCAAAGAGCACGACCTCCTCCCCTACTTCCGCCTGCTCACCTCGCAGGCCGGCCCTGTGGTCGCGATGGAGGGGCGGGAGACGATCATGCTCGGCTCCAATAACTACCTCGGCCTGACCGGCGACGAGCGGGTCAAGGACGGGGCCCGAGAGGCGCTGGAGACCTATGGCACCGGTGTCACTGGCTCGCGCCTACTGAACGGGACGACGCCCCTGCACCTCGACCTCGAGCGCGAGCTGGCCGAGTGGATGCAGGCCGAGGACGCGATCGTCTACACCACCGGCTACCAGTCCAACGTCGGCTGTATCGGCACCATCCTCGGACCCCAGGACACGGTGATCTGCGACTCCGGCGACCACGCCTCGATCCTCGACGGCTGCCGCCTTGCCGGCGCCAAGCTGCGCCCCTTCCGCCACAACCGGATGGACAAGCTGGAGAAGATGCTGCAGCGGGCGGCCGAGGACGGCGGCGGCGTCCTCGTCATCGTCGACGGCGTCTTCTCAATGGAGGGCGACGTCTGCGACCTGCCCCGGATCGTCGAGCTCTGCCAAGCCCACGGGGCGCGGCTGATGGTCGACGAGGCCCATGGCGCCGGCGTCCTCGGCGCTCGCGGCGCCGGCGCCTGCGAGCTGTTTGGACTCGAGGACGAGGTCGACCTGCGGATGGGGACCTTCTCCAAGAGCCTCGCCTCCTGCGGCGGTTTCATCGCCGGTCCCGCCGACGTGATCGAGTACCTGCGGATCTCCTCGCGCTCCTTCATCTTCAGCGCCTCGGCGGTGCCGGCCGCGGTTGGCGCCGCGTTAGCGGCGCTGCGCGTGATCCGTGCCGACGGTCCCGCCCTGTTTGAGCGCCTGCTCGCCAATGCCGAGTACCTGCGCGAGGGCCTGCGCCACCTCGGCCTGAAGGTGATCGAGCCGGGGACCCTGCCCGACGGCACCGTCGCAACGACGCCGGTGGTGCCGGTGATGGTCGGCGACGACTGGCAGGCGGTGCTGCTCTGGAAGGCCTTGTTCGACGCCGGCGTCTACACCAACGTCGCGATCCACCCGGCGGTCCCACCCGGAGGAGCGCTGCTGCGGACCAGCCTGATGGCAACGCACGAGCGCGAGCATCTCGACGGTGCCCTGGGGACGATCGCACGGGTGATCGAGAAGTTCCCCGACCTGCCGCGATCCTAATCCCGGGATAACCGGATCTTGACATCCCCCCTTGTGGGTAGTTTCAGTCTTGGGCGGATCGGGACAAGCTGCGGCGACGCGCGAAATTGTTGCTCTTAGCGGTCGGGTCGCGGTCCGGTTCGTCCATGTCGGGTTGACGGCCGGCACCCGGACGACATAGCTTGGCCTCCTCGCCGATCGACCCGGGCGGGCCGTAGAAACAGAGTCTCGGTCTGTGGGTTCAGGGCACGGCTCGGACCGACCGGTCGCGGCGAGGCCACCCCAGTTAAATCGATTCCTTTGAAGGGAGGAGTCCAGTGGACGCTGCCGCTACGGCACCCGCAACGACTAACGCATCTTTAGAAGCCCCTCAACACATGAGGGCACTCGAACGGGCAAATCTGGTTCGGCTTGCCCGGGCGGAGTTGAAGCGTGCGATAGCGCGGGGGGACATGGAAGCCTCGGCGGTTGTCCGCGACTGTCCCTGGGAGACCGAGAGCATGACGATCTCCGAGCTGTTGACCAGCCAGCGCCGCTGGGGACGGACCCGCGCCCGCAAGTTCCTGATGCCGCTCTCGCTGAACGAGAACAAGCAACTTGGGACCCTCACCTCCCGCCAGCGCCAGCTGCTCTCGACCGAGCTCGCCCAGCGATCGCCGCACGAACGCGATCGCGCCCACGCCACCGCCTAGCTGAAGTTCAGCCGCGCATTCCGCCGATCCGGTAGCTGAGCCCCCCGGATGCGCGCTGGAATGCGCGGCGAGCTAGGTAGAAGGCGATCAGGAAGGCGACCGCGCCGATCGCCAGAGAGACCGCCAGGATCTCGTGGGCGCCGTAGTAGATGCCGCCCACGGTGAAGACGAAGACGAACCCGGCGAGCAGCGTGGTGTGCGAGCGGTAGCCGGCGAAGTGCTCGCGGATCGCAACCTCCATCCCGCCCAGCCCGGCCAGCGCCACCCCGATCCCGATCGCGGTCGTCTGCTGGCCGACGATCCCGTAGATCAGAGAGACGATCCCGGCAAAGATCACCAGCTCGGCGAGCGGCACCGCACCCCACGGCGCCGGTGGGCGCTCGTCCGGCGAGCGCCGCGACACCGGCTTCGGCGCCAGGGTCGAGGCCGCCTGCGCGCTCGGCTGAACGCCAGCCTGTTTCGGCCGCGGCCCCTTCTTGCGCTGCTTGCGCTTCCTGCTCAACGGCCGCAAGCCGCCCGGATAACGGGCATCCAGAGGAGACCTTGACCTGCCACCAGCCCATCAGCATCCCCAGAGGGCCGAGCCGGGGGCGCGAGTGCCAACCCCCACAGCCGGGCTCGCCGACGTCGGCACGGGAGATCCGGACCCACTTGAACTCGGCCGGCGCCGTCAGCATCTGCTCCAGCAGCTCCCGGTTGGCAGTCTCTACCTCGGCCTTGCCGCGCAGTACCAACCGCGCGTCGGCGACCCGCTCCGCGAGGTCGTCACGCAGCCGCTCGAGCTCGCCGAGGTCGAGCAGACGGGGCGACCCGGCGGCGACGACCCGGTAGTCGACCTCGGTCCGACCGAAGGCCTCGCCGACGAGGCGGCCGAGGTCGCGCTCGAGGCGGCCAACCTGGCGCCGCAGCTCGACCCGGGCGAGGCGCTCGTCGACCCCACTGCCGAGTCCCTGCTCGCCAGCCCCGGCGCCGCCTCTCTCCAAGCTCCTTTTCGAGAGCAGATCGGGCATCGTGCTCCGAGTCTAGATCACGATTTCACGCGGGGGAATGAGGCTTCGTTAAGCGCTCGAGAGTTCAGCCGCGGCGATCCAGAGCGCCTCCTCGACCGCGATCCGCGGCACTCCCTCGACCGCAATGGCCGCCACTGCGATCTGGCGAGCGCCGGAACCGACCGCGAAAGCCTCGGCGGTATCGCCGAAGAGAACACCCATCGGCTCGATTTCGTCGGCGATGGCCAGCGTCCCCTGGGCCAGCTCCCCAGGGCTGCCCGCCAGCGACTCACCCGGCGCCGAGTCACGGATGCAGAGGCGCCCCTGGACGCGATCCGCGTCGAAGGCCCGCAGAGCGACTCCGGTCTCGACGGTGGCGATCGTCAGCGCGTCGGCGGGCAACCCGTGGCTGCGGAAGGCGCCGTCGTGGAGGCGGTCCAATGCCAACTGCTCGACCGGCGTCCGCGTGCGGTCAGGGTCGAGCCCGATGTGGCGGAAGAAGACGCGGTAGGCCCAGGGGATCGGCCGTTCCCGCATCCGGATCGCGTGGGCGCCGAAAAAGCGGTCGGAGAGATGGTGCAGCCGCCGCTGGACCGAGTCGCTGCTGCGCCGGGGACGGGCTTCGACCACGACCCAGGCGATCCCCAGCCCGGGGAACTCGGCGGCGACGTGGGGCGCGACCCAGCCCTGCTTCGGCGCCGGGTCCCAGCCGAGCCTGGGGCTTGAATCACCCCCGACCATCTCAACTCGCTTCCGCCGCCCTGGTCGCCGCCAGCAGCCGCCGCACCCGGAGGTCCAGCTGCGAGGCGTTGAGATCTCCGATGCTGGCGCTCTCCAACGTCCCGCCGGGATAGACGTAGGCGTAGGTGGGGCAGCCACCGATCCGGTAGAGGCTGGCGACGGCGCCGTCGCGGTCATAGCCAACCGGCATCCGCCAGCCGCGGCTGCGGATCAATTCGCGAACGCTTTCGCGACCATCGCGCACGTCCAGCGAGAGGAAGTTCACCCTTCCACGGTAGCGCTGGTAGACGGAGTTGACCGCGTCCTGCTGGTTCTCGCATTCGCTGCCCTTGCTGAACCAGAACGAGATCACCAGCGGCCGGTTGAAGAGGTCGCAGACGCGAATCGCGCCGGCGGTCTTGATCTCGCAGGCGGGATGGCGGCGATCGTCCTCGGGACAAGGCAGGGCGCCCGATTCGCAGTCATCCTGGGCGACGTTGGCGTCGCCTTCGAGCGAGCCGGCGGCGTCGGGCACGGCGAACTCCGGCAACGGCCAGCGTGGCGGCTGCTTGTCGAGGCCGAGAGTTCCCTCGCCGCCGCCGCTGCTGAGGGTGTGGATCGAGGCGATCAGGACCAGGGCGACGAAAGCGAGACCGACGAAGATCGAGTACCGGTCTTTCATCGCCCCTCGTTCCAGCTGAGGACCGCCGGCAGCACGACCATCACTCCGAGCAGGGCCGCGGCGAGGTCGATGACGGTGACGACGCCGAAGTCCCGCAGCATCTGAATTTCGCTCGCGATCAGGACCGCGAAGCCAGCGACCGCGGTGGCGCCGGAAGCGAGCACGGCAGCCCCAGTCCGGGCGTAGGCACTGCGCAGCGCCGCCTCCACCCCACCGCCCTGCTCGTGGAAGCGGGCGCTGAGGATGACGCCGAACTCGGTCGCGATCGCCACCGTCAATGCCCCCAGCGCCGCGGACATCGGGTTCAGCGGGATGTCCGTCAGCCACAGCACCAGCGAGGCCCAGCCGGTAGCGAGGACGGTCGGGACCAATGGCACCAGCGCCCGCGAAAGCGAACGGTAAGCGGCAAGCAGGACCAGCGCCACCAGGAGGAGGCCGGCGAGGGTGATCCAGTAGCGGCTGGTCGAGAGGTCGGAGGCGGCTTCGGCGGCGATCACCGGCAGCCCGGCAAGCCGAACCGTAACCCCGGGCGGAGGGCCACCCGGCTCACCCGGCGTGCCGATCGCCCCTCGCACGCGGTCGATCAAAGCCTGCTGGTCATCGAGCGACTGCGCCCGGATCCCGAACGAGATCAGCGCCTGGTGTCCAACTTCACCCGTCGTGGAGTCGAGCGGCGCCACCCCTCGCAGCGCGTACGGCGACAGCGCGGCAAGCGTCGCCTTGATCCGCGCCTGGGTCGGGTGTTCGCTTCCCCGCACGAGGAAGTCCGACAGCGCCGGACCGGGACAGATTTCAGCTTCGAGGCAGCTCGGATCTTTGCCGCTGAACCCGTTGGCCTTCAGCACCCTCCGCTTGAACCCAGCCGTCCACTCGATCGTCGCCGGATCCGTTAGATCCGGGGCTTCGATGCTGACGTCGACCTCGCCGGAGACGCCGGTCGCTTCCTGGACCTCGTTCAGGTCGTGAACGGCCTTGATGCTCTGTGGCGCCAGCTCGCGGACGTCCGAGACGGTTTCGATCTGGGTGCCGAGTGCCCATCCGGCGATGGCGAGGACTGCACCAACGGTGAGCACGGCGACGGGGCGCTGAATCGCGAGGGACAGGAGGCGCTCCGGCGGGCGGGGCCTGTCGCTGGGGTTTCCCCCACGGTGCTCGGCGCTGGACGCGCCTGCGCGCCGCGGGGGGCCCCCACCCCAGCGCCACCCGCCCGGGGAGCCGTCTTTTTTCTGGCGACGCAGGGCGAGGGCGGCGAAGCCAGCGGTCAGCGAAAAGGCGAAGGCGATCAGGACGCCGGCGATGAGGAGAAGCCCGAAGCTTCTGATCATCGGCGTCGGAGAGATGAGGAGGGCGAGGAAGCCCGCGGCCGTCGCCAAACACGCGATCGCGATCGTGGGGCCTCCGGAGCTGGCGGCGCTGCGAACCGCCTCAACTCCCGAGAGGCCGGACTCCTCAGCCTCGTCGAAGCGCGCTTGGAACTGGATCGCGTAGTCGACGGCGAGGCCGATCAGGATCGGGAGGACGGCGATCGAGGCCATCGTCAGGGTGCCTCCGACGAGGGCGAGGAGGCCGAAGACGATCGCCGCCGCGGCCAGCGCCACGGCGAGCGGCAGAAGGCGAAGGCGGGAGCGGAAGACGAGCAGCAGGGTCGCGGCCATCACCGCGATCGCGACCGCGAAGAGGAGGAGCAGGGCGTCCTTCAGCGCCGCCGCCAGACCGTCGACGACCACCGGCGCCCCGGAGACGACGTAGTTGCCGCCTTTCAGCTCAAAGCAGGGGGCGGGCTTGCTGCCTTCGGCGCAGGCCTTGCGCGGCGTCGTTTCGGCGACCGCGGCTTCGATCAGGTCGATCGCCCGCTTGCGGTCGGCGTCGCTCAGGTCCGGCTTCAGCCGGATCACGATCTGGGCCGAGTGGCTGTTGGGGAAGAGGTAGGAAAGCCGCGCCTTCGGCGTCCCCCGCGGGCGCGAGAGGTCGAAGACGACGGTGGCGACGAATTCTTCGTTGTCGATGCTGGGGACGGTGGTGATCCCGTACCGCGAAGCGACGGCGACGAGATATTCCTGCAGCTGAGACGCCGGCACGTTTTCAGCCAGCCGCCGCAGTTGGGTCTCGATCTGGACCACCGCCTCGTTGAGGAAGGTGGCGGGGCCGGAGAGGAACTCGACCGGTTCCAGTTCCGCCAGTTCCGTGCAGGGTCCCGGCAGCGCGCTAGCCCCCTTCGGGACCTTGCCGGAGAGGCAGCCCTCGAGCCGCAGCAAACGGAAGACGTTGCTGGTCAGGACCAGTCGCTGCAGATCCCCCTCGGCGAGGACGACGATCGGTTCTTCACCGAAGTCGTCGCGGACCTGCTGGGTCGCCCGGTAGCTGCCGGTGTCGGAGTCGACCAGGGTCCCGATGCCGGCATCGGTCGGGGCCTGGGTGGCGCCAACTGCGGCGAGGGCCGCAACCAAGCCGCAGACGGCGAGGACCGCCCGCGCGTGCCCGGCCGCCCAAGCGGCGACGCTGCCGAGGCGGCGGGGGATGCTCAATCCATCGAGAGCGGGCCGCTGATGTCCGCGTTGAGGAACTGGTTGACGAACGGGTTGCTGGAGTCGAAGAGCTCTTCTTTCGGTCCGGACTCGACAATCTTGCCGCTCCACAACACAGCGATGAAGTCGGCGATCCGCCGCGCCGTGCCGAGGTCATGGCTGATCACCAGGTAACAGCCGCCGTTCTCGGCATGGACCTCGCGGATCAACTCGCAGAGCAGCGCCGTCCGCACCGGGTCGAGCCCGGAGTCGGGCTCGTCGAACATCACGATCGCCGGTTCCAGCACCAGCGCCCGGGCGAAGCCGGCGCGCTTTCGCATCCCGCCCGAAAGCTCGTTGGGCATCTTGAAGGTGGCCTCGGTCAGGCCCACCTCTTTGAGCCGGCGGTTGACGATCTCGCCGATCTCCTCCTCGCCTTTGTCGGTGTGCTGGCGCAGCGGGAAGGCGGTGTTGTCGTAGATGTTCATCGAGCCGAAGAGGGCGCCGTCCTGGAACAGGAGGCCGAACTTTTTGCGGACGTCGAAGAGTTCGTCGTCGGTCATGTTCGGGATCGACTCGCCGTGGACGAGGACGTCGCCGGAGTCGGGATAGAGCAGGCCGACGATGTGCTTGATCAGCACGCTCTTGCCGGTCCCCGAGGGGCCGAGCACCATCGAGACCTGGTCCTCGGGCAGGCCGAGGTTGAGGCCGTTGAGGATCCGTGCCCGGCCGAACTGCTTGACCAGGTCGATGATCTCGATCGCGTCCTCACCACCATGGTCGCGCTTGCGGCCAGTATGGAAGCGGTAGGGGTCGTGCTCGGCGGGGTCGACGCCGGGGATGACGAAGTCACGGCCCATCGTCGCCCCGTCCTCGCTCACGTAGGGGCCGCTGCCGGTGGCGCTTTCTGGGTGGCCCGGGGTCGCCGGCGCGGTGCTGTCGAGTGGCCGCGCGAGCTCAGCGCTGGTCTCCTCCTCCCCTGCGTACTGGGCCTCCTGGGCCTCCTCGAAGCGTTTGTCCTCGTCGTTCGACACGTCAGCCTCCTATTGGCGCCCTCGGGTTGGCCCCCCAGAAGACAAGGGTCCCAAGCATCCCGATGATGTGAACTAAGACGATGTTGAGAACCATTGACTTGGCGGTCGCGGTACCGACCCCCACCGGTCCCCCCGATGCGGTGTAGCCGTAGTAGCAGCCGACCAAGACGATCGCGGTCGCCATCACCATTCCCTTGATCAAGCTGAAGACAAGGTCTGGTGGGTTCTGGAACATCCAGAAGATGAGTTCGTAGCCGCCCGAGGAGACGTCGCCGATCTGCTCGACGACGGCCAGGTAGCTGGCCAGGTACATGATCCCGATCCCGACCAGATACATGAACGGGAAGGTGATCCAGGCGGCGAGCAGGCGGGTCGCGCAGAGGAAGGTAACCGGCGGCACGCCCATCACCTCGAGCGCGTCGATCTCGTCGGAGATCCGCATCGCACCGAGCTCGGCGACGATCCCGGTCCCGACCTTGGCCGCCAGCATGTAGCCGAAGGCGTAGGGCATGATCTCGCGCAGGTCACACCAGGCAGAAAAGACGCCGGCGTAGGCAGGCGCGCCCTGGGCTCGCAGCAGGTAGGCGCCCTCGATCCCGCACTGCAGGCCAAGGGTGAAGACGAGGCCCCAGATGATCAGGGCCGAGCCGAGGATCAGGATCCCGGCCTGGCGCAGGCTCTCGCCGAAGAAGCGGAAGACGCGGCCGGAATAGACGAGGCCGGCGACCCGGGAGCCGAAGCGGGCGATCTCCCCGAACGAGTCGAGCCAGCCACGCGGGACTTCGAGCCAGGCGTTCATCGCATGCTCACCCGCTCCGACTTCAAGGTAAGGACCGTCATCGGATCGTCTGCAGCTCCGGGTTGGTGGCGAGCAGGGTCTGGGTGAAGACGTAGTTGAAGGCGAAGACCCCCATGAACGAGATCACGACCGCCTCGTTGACGGCGCGGCCGACGCCGGCGGCGCCCCCGGACGCAGTCATCCCTTTGTAACAGCAGACGACGGCGATCATCGCTCCGAACAGGGTGCACTTGAGGACGGATCCCCAGAGGTCGGTGATCGAAGCGTTCGAGAACAGGGTGGCGAAGAAGCCGCCAAGCGGCTGGTTGTAAAGAAGCTCGGTGAGGATGCCGCCGCTGATCCCGAAGACCAAGGCGTAGATGTCGAGCAGACCGGTGATCAGCATCAGCGCCAGGAAGCGCGGCACGACCAGGTTCTTGATCGGGTCGACGCCGAGCACCTGCAGGGCGTCGAGCTCCTCGCGGATCTTGCGGGCACCAAGGTCGGCGGTGATCGCGGTGCCGGCGACGCCGGCGACGACGACGGCGGTGACGAAGGGCGCGAACTCGCGGATTGAGGCGAGCACGAAGAAGCCGCCGAGGCGGTCGAGCGCACCGAACAGCGAGAGGAAGTTGGCGGCCTGCAGGCCGGGAGCGCCGAAGCCGAAGGCGACGGTCGAGACCAGCAGCGGGAACCAGCAGAGCTGCAGGGCAAAGAGGAACTGGCCGATGAACTCCTCGCCGTAGGGGTACGGCGGTTTGACCGCAGAGACGATCGTTCGCGAGGTGAGGAGCATCATCTCTCCCACCTGCTCGAATACAGACTTAGCGGGCAAGAAAGCCCTGTTGACCGCGGATCCGACCATCTGCTCCTCCGCGAGCCGCGTCACAGGTCCCGCAACGCCCCACTCGCCCGACTGAGTCTATGGGATGACTCAGCGCCTTCCGTTAGCCCAGTGTTGAGATCCGGCTAACCCTTTCCAAGAGCCTGAAAAGGCAAGTAATGCGGGGAAACCCCGTGCTATGTTCGGGCCGCTTTGCGGGGGACCGGAAGACATTCCCGGCGCACCCGCCTCCGTGTCACCGCGACCGGGTTCGCGACGGTGGCGGTGGCGGTGCTGCTCGGCGCCTGCGGCGAATCATCGTCGGACTCCAACGAGCGCGCCGGGACCTACCACGTCAAAGTCACCGAAGCCAGCTTCCCGACCGACCAGCAGCTCGGCCAGACCTCGGTGCTGGCGCTCGGGATCCGCAACACCGGCAAGCACGAAGTGCCGGCACTGACGGTGACGGTCACGATCGCCGGCAAGCAGGGAAGCGACTCCTCGCTGCCATTCGGGATCCACGACCCGCAGGTCGGCCTCGCCCAGTCCGACCGCCCGGTCTGGGTCCTGGCCCAGGGCTATCCGAAATTCGTCGGCTCAACCGAACCGGGTGGGACCAGCACCTCTAACCGCAAGACCTTCAGCCTCGGCCCCCTGAAGCCGGGAGAAACGGCGCAGGCCGTCTGGAAGCTGAGCGCAGTCAAGGCCGGCAAGTTCACGCTCCTCTACCGGATCGACGCCGGCCTCAGCGGCGAAGAGAAGGCGGTGACCGGCAAGGACGAAGTCGCGCCGGGAGGGTCGTTCGTGACCGAAATCAGCCGCGAAACGCCGGAATTGGAAGTCACCGATTCCGGCGAAGTGGTTGAAATAAAGAAGAAGTAGGGCGGGTAGCGTGAGCGCATGCGCCGGCCCACACTCGCGCTCCTAGCTGCCGTCCTGGCAGTACTGGCGCTGCCGGCCTGCGGCTCGGCCGATGAATCGTCGACGACGGCCGCGGCGAAGCCGAGGACCAGCGGGGCCGAAGGCGAAGCGGCCGACCGCGCCAAAGGCGGCGTCGCCCTGAAGAAGATCGGCAGCTTCGACAGTCCGGTCGCGATCGCCGCCGCTCCGGGCTTTCCGCAGCTGCTGTTCGTGGTCGAGCAGCCGGGCCGGGTCGAGGTTCTGCGCAACGGCCACCGCCTTCCCCATCCGTTCCTCGAAGTCGACCCGCGCGTCAGCGACGACGGCGCCGAGCGCGGGCTGCTCTCGATCGCCTTCCCGCCGGACTACGCCAGCAGCGGCAGCTTCTACGTCTATTACGTGGACAACGCCGGCAACATCCGCATCGACGAATTCAAGCGCCGCAACCCGACCCGCGCCGACCCGAGCAGCGACCGCACGGTGATCCGCATCCCCCACCCGGTCAATGCCAACCACAACGGCGGCCAACTGCAGTTCCTCGGCAACCTCCTCTACTTCGGCACCGGCGACGGCGGCTCCGGCGGCGACCCGCCCAACAACGCCCAGAACAACGACTCGCTGCTCGGCAAGCTGCTGCGAATCGACCCGCGGCCGAGCGGCGGGCAGCCGTACTCGGTGCCTGCCTCAAACCCCTTCGTCGGCAAGCCCGGCCGCGACGAGATCTACAGCTACGGCCTGCGCAACCCGTTCCGCTTTTCCTTCGACACGGTCAGCGCCCCGCAGCCGCGGATCGCGATCGGCGACGTCGGCCAGAACCGTTTCGAGGAGCTCGACTACACGACGGTCGGCGCGGCGAACGGGGCCAACTTCGGCTGGGACGCCTTCGAGGGCTTCTCCACCTACCAGGACGAAAACAGCGGCACTCCCGACCCGGGCGGAACGACGAAACCGATCTTCGCCTACCCGCACAGCCGCGCGGGCAGCTGCTCGATCATCGGTGGCTACGTCGTCGCCGACCGCAGCCTCCGGGCTCTCTATAAGCGCTACGTATACGCCGACCTCTGCGAGGGCCAACTGCGGGCGCTGACGCCGCACCTGCGGCGCGCCGGCGGCGACCACAAGCTCGGCCTCTCGGTTGCCTCCCCCACCTCCTTCGGTGAAGACGACGCCCACCACCTCTATGTCGCCTCGCTCGAAGGGCCGGTCTACCGGCTCGTCCCGCGCTGATCTCGCTCGGCCCTCGCGACGAAGTCTTTGCAATCTGCGTGCGTCGCGTTGAAACTTTCTGTCTACAGTGCCACCATGGCAGTCATCGAACCTCCAGCCCCACCCGACCAGCGCCTCGATGACCTCAGCAGGCGCCTCGACGAGCTGAGCAGGAAAGTCGACGAGGGCTTTCGCAGGGTCGACGAGGGCTTTCGGAAGGCCGACGAAGACTTCCGCGAACAGCGCCAGGAAACGCAGCAACTCCGCAGCGAAATGAATCTCCGGCTCGACTCGGTCCAGCGTGCCACTCTCCAGATCGGAGCTGGCCTCTTCGGCACGATGTTCATCGGCTTCCTCGGTGTGATCGCGGCGATGATCGCGACCGGTCCTTAATCGTCGCTTTCCTTCTCAGCGGCTACTCTTGGCTGAGCAGCCAAACCGTGGCTGAGGGGCGACGAAGGGAGCATCCGGTGGAGAGCGGCACGGCAGCGAAGGCAACCGAGACGGCGGCAACTGAGAACGGCAGCGCCAACGGCGCCCCTGCCGCGGAGACGATCGAGGTCAGCAACCCGGCGACCGGCGAGACGATCGCGCAGGTGTCGATCGACTCCCCCGCCGCGATCGCCGAGACCGTCGCCCGAGTGCGCGCCAACCAAGCCGACTGGGAGGCGATGGGTATCGAGGGCCGCTACCACTGGCTCGGCAAGCTGCGCGACTGGCTGCTCGACAATGAGCAGCGGGTCGCCGACACGATGCAGATCGAGACCGGCAAGGTCCGAGGCGACATCGGCGCCGAGGCGATCTACCTCACCGACCTGATCAACTTCTACGGCAAGAAGGCGGCGAAGTTCATCGGCGAGGAAAGCGTCCGCGCCCACTCGCCGTTGCTGGCCTCGAAGAAGATGAGTGTCGTCTATCGCCCCTATCCCGTAGTGGGAGTGATCAGCCCCTGGAACTTCCCGCTGGCACTCGCGCTCGGCGACGCGATCCCGGCCCTGCAGGCCGGTGCCGCGGTGGTGATCAAGCCCTCTGAGTTCACGCCGCTCGGCATCTCCGAGGTGATCGAGGCCTGGAAGAAGGAGATCGGAGCGCCCGACGTCTTCGATTGCGTGCATGGGACCGGGGACGCCGGCGGTGCCCTGATCGACAACGTCGACTTCATCCAATTCACGGGCTCTGACAGAACGGGCCGCAAGGTGATGATCCGGGCCGCGGATACGCTGACCCCGGTCAGCCTCGAGCTTGGTGGCAAGGACCCGATGATCGTCCTCGACGACGCCGATATCGACCGCGCCGCCAACGCCGCGACCTGGGGCGGGATGTACAACTCGGGCCAGGTCTGCCTCTCGGTCGAGCGAATCTACGTCGAGGAGCCGGTCTACGACGAGTTCGTGGCGAAGCTGACCGCGGCCGTCGGCAAGCTGAAACAGGGTGCCGACGGGCGTGATTTCGGCATGGACGTAGGCGCGATGACCTCGCCCAACCAGATCGCGGTGGTCGAGGACCAGGTCAACGACGCCGTCGCCAACGGTGCCAAGGCGCTGGTCGGCGGCAAGGCAGCGGACGGCCCCGGCGACTACTTCGAGCCAACCGTCCTGGTTGACGTCGACCACTCGATGAAGGTGATGCGCGACGAGACCTTCGGCCCGGTGGTCGCGGTAATGAAGGTCCGCGACGCCGAGGAGGCACTGCGGCTCGCCAACGACACCCGCTACGGGCTAGCCGGCTCCGTCTTCGGCGAGAAGCAGCGGGCGGAGCAGGTCGCCCGGCGGATCGAGGCAGGCGCCGTCAACGTCAACGACGTGATCGTCAACTACGTGGCGATGGACGTGCCGATGGGCGGCTGGAAGGAGTCTGGAATCGGGTTCCGCCACGGCGAATACGGGATCAAGAAGTACTGCCGGCCGGAGTCGATCCTCGTCACCCGCCTGGCCGCCAAGCGCGAGCCCACCTGGTACCCGTACACCAAGGGCCGCCGCGGCCTGATTGGCCGGGTCGCCCAGGCGTTCAACGCCCGCGACGTCAAGCGTCGCCTCGGCATGCGCGGCTGAAGCAACGCCGCTCGGTAGCCTCTCTAGGTTCATGGCCGAGCGTGACTACATAGCCGCGGTGCGCGAGCGCGTCGTCGTCTTCGACGGTGGCATGGGCGCGACCCTGGAGCAGTTCGAGCTGACCCAGGAGGACTACGGCGGCCTGCTCGGCAAATGCCACGAGGCACTGATCCTCAACCGCCCCGACGTGATCGAGGGTGTCCACACCTCGATGCTCGAAGCCGGCGCCGAAGTGGTCGAGACCGACAGCTTCCAGGGCTCCCGGCTGAAGCTCGACGAGTGGGGCCTGGGGGAGCACACGCTGGAGATCAACACGAAGGCCGCGGAAATCGCCCGCAAGGCCGCCGGGCCGGAGCGCTTCGTCGCCGGCTCGATCGGCCCGACCGGTTTCCTCCCCGCCTCTACCGACCCGACCCTCGGGGACATCTCCTTCGGCAAGCTGGTCGAGGTCTTCGCCGAGCAGGCGCGCGGCCTGGTCGAAGGCGGCGCCGACCTGATCATCATCGAGACCGCGCAGGACATCCTCGAGGTCAAAGCGGCAATCTTCGGCGCCCGCGAGGCGTTCGCGGAGACCGGCCGCCGACTGCCGCTGCAGATCAGCGTCTCGTTGCTTCCCAACGGCGGCAAGATGCTGCTCGGCACCGACGTCCAGTCGGTGCTGACGACCCTAACCGCGCTCGACGTCGACGTCGTCGGCCTCAACTGCTCGACCGGGCCCGAGGACATGCGCGACGCGATCCGCTTCCTCGGCGAAAGCTCGCCCCTCCCTGTCCACTGCATCCCCAATGCCGGCCTGCCCCTGCAGGGCCCCGACGGCGAGACGATCTTCCCCGAAGAGCCGGGACCATTGGCGGCGACGCTGGGTGAATTCGTCGAGCGCTACGGCGTCGGCATCGTCGGCGGCTGCTGCGGCACCACGCCCGAGCACGTCGCCGCGATCCGCGAGCAGGTCGACGGTCGTGCCACCTCCAAGCGACCGGCAGCGGGGCCGATCGAGGTCTCCTCGATGATGACCTCGACCCCGCTGGTGCAAGAGCCGCGTCCGACCCTGGTCGGCGAGCGCGTCAACTCCCAGGGCTCGAAAAAGGCCAAGGAACTGCTGCTGGCCGACGACTACGACGGCCTCGTCCAAGTCGCCGAAGACCAGGTCGAAGGCGGTGCCCACGTGCTCGACGTCTGCGTTGCATTGACCGAGCGCCAGGACGAGGACGAGCAAATGAGCGCTGTCGTCAAGCGGGTCTCGCTGACCCAGCCGGCGCCGATCCAGGTCGACTCGACCGAGCCCGAGGTGATCAAGGCGGCGCTCGAGACGATCCCCGGGCGGGCGATCATCAACTCGATCAACCTCGAGGCCGGACGCGACAAGGCCGACGTCGTGATCCCGCTCGCCAAGGCGCACGGAGCGGCGCTGATCGCGCTGACGATCGACGAGGTCGGGATGGCGAAGACGGCCGACCGCAAGGTCGAGATCGCCCAGCGGATCGTGGATATCGCCTGTGGCGAGCACGGGCTCGACCCCGAGGCGCTGATCTTTGACCTGCTCACCTTCACCCTGACCACGGGCGACGAGGAGTGGCGCCCCTCCGCGGTCGAGACGATCGAGGGAATCCGGCGGCTGAAGGCGGAGATCCCCGGGGTCAAGACCTCACTCGGCGTCTCCAACGTCTCCTTCGGCGTCTCGCCACGGCCGCGCGCGGTCCTCAACTCGGTCTTCCTCCACCACTGCGTCGAGGCCGGGCTCGACCTGGCGATGGTCAACCCGAACCACATCACGCCATATAGCGAGATCTCCGACGAGGAGCGGGGGCTGACCGACGACCTCGTCTTCAACCGCCGCGAGGACGCACTCGAGCGCTTCATCTCCCACTTCGAGTCCCAGGGCGAGGAGGCCGAGGTCGAGGTCGCCGACCCGACCGCTGGGATGGAGCCGGAGGAGGCCCTGCACTGGCACATCCTGCGCCGCAAGAAGGACGGGGTCGAGGACTGGATCGACCGCTCGGTGGAGAAGATCGGCGCCGTCCCGACCCTCAACCAGGTGCTGCTGCCGGCGATGAAGGAGGTCGGCGACAAATTCGGTGCCGGCGAACTGATCCTGCCCTTCGTCCTGCAGTCGGCCGAAGTGATGAAGCGCGCGGTCGCTCAACTGGAGAACTACCTGGACCGGATCGATGGGCACACCAAGGGCAAAGTCGTGATCGCGACCGTCTTCGGCGACGTCCACGACATTGGCAAGTCACTCGTCAACACGATCCTCACCAACAACGGCTACACGGTGATCGACCTCGGCAAGCAGGTCCCGGTCGACGCGATCATCGAGGCAGCGGTCGAGAACGACGCCGACGCGATCGGGCTCTCAGCCCTGCTGGTCTCGACCTCGAAGCAGATGCCGACCTGCGTCCAGGAGCTGCACCAGCGCGGGCTCGAGTTCCCGGTGCTGATCGGCGGCGCCGCGATCAACCGTGACTTTGGCCGCCGCACGCTCTACCCGAAGGGCAAAGAATCCGACGAGGTCTACGAGCCCGGCGTCTTCTACTGCAAGGACGCCTTCCAGGGCCTCGACACGATGGACGCGCTGGTCGACGCGGAGGCCCGCGGCGCCCTCGTCGAGCGGATCCAAGCCGAGGCCAAGCAATTGCGCGAGAAGCCGGTCGTCGTCGACAACTCGCCGCCGACCACGGATGACAGCGTGCGCTCGGCGGTGCGCACCGACGCGCCGATCCCGGCGCCGCCCTACTGGGGCGTGCGCGAGGTCCCGGTCGACCTCGCCGACGTCTTCCCCTACCTCGACCGCCACGTGCTCTTCAAGCTGCACTGGGGCGGCAAAGGGGTCAAGGGCGAGGCCTGGCGGGAACTGGTCGAGGGGACCGACGAGGAGGAGGGCTTCGCGCCGCGGCTGGAGCGGATGTGGCGCGAGCAGGACTACCTGCGCCCGCGGGCCAGACTCGGCTACTTCCCCTGTAACTCCGACGGCAACGAGTTGGTCGTCTTCGATCCCGAGAACCCCGAGCGCGAGCTCGAGCGCCTCGTCTTCCCGCGCCAGCCCAAGCACGACCGCATCTGCCTCGCCGACTTCTTCCGGCCGCTCGACGACTCCGGCAAACGCGACGTGGTCGCCCTCCAGGGCGTCACCGTCGGCGCCGAGGTAACGGAGCTGATGGGGCGGCTGGAGTCCGAAGGTGAGTTCGCCGAACAGCTCTACGTCCACGGCCTCGGCGTGCAGTCGGCCGAGGGGTTGGCCGAGTGGCTGCACTCAGAGGTCCGTCGCGGGCTCGAAATCGACCTCGATCAGGGCCGCCGCTACTCATGGGGATATCCCGCCTGCCCGGACCAGTCCGAGCACGAGAAGGTCTGGCGCCTACTCGACCTGGAGGCGATCGGGATGACCCTCTCCGGCGGCTTCGCCGTAATGCCCGAGCAGTCGACGGTGGCGATCGTCGCCCACCACCCGCAGGCGGTCTACTTCGGTATGAAGTCCGGCTTCATCCCGGCCGAACAGTCACATGACGAGCTGATCGCTGGAACCGATCGCGGCGGCGACCTGCCGCCCGAGTCCGACCCGGACGCCGAGGGTTCGGAGTCCGAGGACCCCGAACCCGCCAACGCCTAGTACCCGGGTTCCGGCCTCAGTGGTAGGCCGGGTGCAGCACGGGCCGCTGCCAAGTGCGACCGGCGTAGGCGACCTCGAAGCCGACCCGCAGCAGGTTGCGAGCCGCCTGCGAGGGATGCTCCGGCGTCGAGCCCCAGATCTCGACCACGACCGTGTGGCAGCCGGCTGCGGCTGCGTCGATCAGCCGTTGGCGCAGCAACGCCGTATGGCAGCCGTGACCACGAGCGTGCTCCAGCGTGTTGCCCGGTCCAAGTTGGGCGACGCCGTCCTGGATCATCATCGCCGCCGTCGCCACAACCGGCTCGTCCGGCGCCAGCGCAGCCGTGTAGCAGCGCCAGTTCTCCCGCTGCGGCAGTGAGAAGAAGAGCGTGCCGGCGTGCATCGGCAGGTTCAAGCCCTCGGCGGCGATCGCACTCAACGCTTCGCCGTCGATTTCCTCCTGACCGAGCTCATAAATCGTGACCCTGGGATCAGCGGCCGGGTACGGCCCGGAAGTGCTGCGGACGAGCTTGGTCCAGCCGTCGCCCTGTTCGTAGCCGCGCTCACCGAGCCAGGCATCGGCGCTGCCGGCACCCGGCCGGCAGTCGGCGACCGGGATCCGGAAATGGACTTCGCGGGCGCGCATCCATTCGATCGCGGCGGCGAGATAGCCCTCCTCGATCGCTCCGGGCTCGGCGGCGCCTTGAATCTGGTTGAGGATGATGAACTCCGGGAGGTCACCGAAAGCCGTCGCCTGGACGGGCCCGAACCTCTCCACTTCGACCCCCGATTCCTCCACCGCAGCCGGCACGACCGATGTCCACATGTCGCGTCGAACCTGCTGAGTGACTTTCTCGAGCACAGCCGAGTCGTATTCCATAGACCTCGCCTCAGGCAGCTTTTGGAACCCCACCCCTTCGCCACCGACTTTACGGAACCAGCGTGGTCTTTGCTGAGAAATTCTCGATAAGCCGGACGTGCGACCTAAGCAGAACCGGGCAAGGGCACCGAGAAGGCGGGTCGGCGCCGGCTGGATGGACTCAGCGCCGACCTCGCTCCTCCTCGTAGCCAGGAGTGCCGGCCTGGGAATGGTGGCGGCACGCCTCGCCGGCCATCCTAGTTGAATACACTAGAGTTTTTTATAGATCAGTGAATTTTTGTGCCTAAACAACGTGCTCGCGACTGCGTTCGCTGTTGCGGGCGGGGGGCTTGGACTCCAGCCGGACCGGCGCCGTCGACAGCGCCTGCACTCGCAGATCACTCCAGGTGAGGCCCTCGCGGACGAGAGCCGGCAGTCCCAGAGCCACCGCAGTGGCGATCTCGACGGCCTGCAGGATGACGCCATAGGCGAGTGCGTCCGCGGTGCTGACCCCGAAGCCGGTGTGGAGGACGCTGATCACCGCCAGCTGGAAGACCCCGATGTTGGATGGGGTGGCGGGAACGACTGCGGTGACGTTGACGGCGAAGAGAACCGCAGCGGCGGCGCCGATGCCCGCTTCACCGTCGAGGCCGAGCGCGTACAGCAGCGCCCAGCAGGCGGCCAGCTGGATTGCCCAAGCCGTGAGCTGGGCTGCGGCCGCAGCGGCGCCGCGGCGGGGATTGCGGAAGACGGCAAGCCCGGCTCGCACCTGGATCAGCGCCCGGTGCACTGCCGCGCCGATGCGGGCGAGGCGCCCGTCGCCGTTGCGGCGCATCAGCAGCGGCGCTACCAGCACGACCACCAGCAGCAGCAGCGGCACCAGGCTGAAGAGGAAGAGCTGCTTGGTGCCGGAGTGGAAAAGCGGCGTGGTCGAGACGATGATCACCCCGAGCAGCACCAGCGCCACCAAGTTCAGCATCGTCTGCGAGACGAGGGTGCCGAGCAGAACCGGGAAGGTTTCCCGCATCCGGCCGGTGCGCCGGGCCAGGGTCAGCGCCCTCGCCGGCTCCCCGAGGCGGGCGGGCAGGGTCGCCGACATCAGCACCCCGACCATCGTCGCCGAGGTCACATCGCGGCGGCGGATCGGCCGGTTCGGCAGCGCCGCGCGCGCGATCCAGTACCAGGAGGCGGCGCGGAAGAAGAGTGAGATCCCCATCAGCGCGCAGGCGAGGAGGACGAGGGTGAAGTTCGAGCGGACGATGCTTTCGACAACGTTGTCAACGCCGATTTTCTGCGCCGCCAGCACCGTCAACCCAATCCCGAGCGCGCCGGCGATACCGAGGCCGAGCCGGCGGGCGACGCGACGCCCGCGATTGCCGTCGCGGGCAAGCGGGGGGTCCAGCGAGGGGAGCTTTTGCGCCGACACCTTTGGCTCGCCGTCGGCGGGGCGCAGCCCGGCCCAGTGGGCGAGCTTCTCGCCGGCGCCAGCGGGTTGCGGTACCTCGATCGCCCGCTCGTAGACCGCGGTGACCTCGTCGGCCACCCGCGGCCAGGCGTAGCGCTGGGCGCTGCGGCGGGCGGCCTCGCCCATCTGCCGCAGCCGCTCGGGCTCGTGGTGAACGCGCTGCAGCTCCTCGGCAAGGCGCTGCGGATCGGCCGGCGGAACCAGGATCCCGTCGACGCCATCGGTGACGACATCGCTGTAGCCGGCGATTTCGGAGGCAA
This sequence comes from Solirubrobacterales bacterium, assembly GCA_035472275.1. Lineage (GTDB taxonomy): Bacteria > Actinomycetota > Thermoleophilia > Solirubrobacterales > 70-9 > VAYN01. Next base: position 105,914 of record DATIPH010000020.1, on the reverse strand, counting down.
TCACCGGCGTTCCGGCCGCGAACGCCTCGGTCAGCACCATGCCGAAGCTCTCACCGGAGAGCGAGGGTGCGCAAAGCACGTCGGCCTCGTGCAGCTCGTGCCAGAGGTCCGGGCCGGAGACGCGGCCGCGAATGTCGATCGAGGCCATCAGCTCGGGGTCGGTGAGGTAGCGGAGGACGTCCTCGCGCTCGGCGCCGATCACGGTCAGGCGTGAGGGGACGTGTTCGACCAGGGCACCGAAGGCGGTGAGCAGGATTGGCAACCCCTTGCGCTCCTCGGGCCGGCCGACGAAGAGGATCCGCAGATCCGAGCCGGGCCGACGCGGCGTGTCCGGCGGCGCGTCGACGTCAACCCCGTTGGGGATGATCGTGTAGCGGCCGCCGTACCAGCGTCGGCCGGTCCAGGCGGCCGCCTCGGAGACGGCGATCCGCGCCGAGAGCCGGTTGAGGAGGCGCCGCGCGCCCACCCCGTTGGCGATGTAGTTGGGGACCGGCTTGGTCGAGTAGGTGTGGAAGGTGCCGACAACCGGGGTCTCCCCCGCGCCCAGCGTCGCGTTCCAACCGACCAGCGGGACCACCGGCTCATGCACGTGAAGGACGTCGAAATCCCCGGCACGGACCGCACGCCGGGGCGCGATTACGCCGCCGGCGGGGAAGGGAGCCAGATTGGATACGGACCCGTTGGCCCCGAAGCCGGCGGTGCGGCCGAGCGGGACCAGGTACTCGGGCATCTCACGCGGTTCGGCTGCGGCTCGGTGCAGCACCCGGCTGACCCTGCCGGGAGGGTCGAAGGGAGCAAGCACGCGAACGTCATGGCCGCGGCCGAGGAACTCCTCGGCAAGAGCCTCAACGTGCTGGTTGACTCCGCCTCGGTAAGACCAGGAATATGGCGAGACGAGACCTATTCGCACGGGCTCCACAGGGTAAGGCATCGGTCGGCTTGCGCTGGGTTGGGGATGGGTTTGGCGTGGAGGGGGCGGGTACCCCCTCTTCACTCGCAACTCGTCGTTGATGAGGCAGCAGCTGGCGCCTCCACGGAGCCCCCCTCCTCCCGCTCATACGTTCAGAGGGGGTACCCGCCCCCTCCCAACGAATCCGATTCCAAAGCCCAAGAGTCCGAAGCTTTCGTTGGCCGGGTCGGCCTCGCCATCTCCTGAAAGAGCTTCCGTCCCTTGGAAGCTAAATGCCAAATCGGGCCTTCCCGAACCCTGCGTCGGCCCCGCCATGTAGGCACCTCAACTCGGGCCAGCGACCGGATGGAGGTGGGGGTGATCCTCTGAAAACACTCAAAAGCGAGCGCAGCGAGCGGGTTTTCAGAGGGTCACCCCCACCTCCCCCAAACCTTGATCCCTAGCTAGAAGAAGGCGGGATGTTCTGGTTCCGGTGGAACACGTTGGTCGGGTCGTACCGATCCTTCAACCCTTGGAGCCGAGCGAAGTTCTCCGCCCCGTAGGCGTCGCGGATCCGCTCCTCCCCCTCGGCCGAGAGGAAGTTGATGTAGGCGCCGCCGGTCAGCGAGGGCTCGAAGGCCGCATAGGCCTTCTGGGCCCAGTCGACCTGCGACTCGAAGTTGCCCTCTTCGTGGGAGACACCGAGCACGTTGAGCACGAACGGTGCCTGACGCTCGGCGAAGGCACTGTCTCCCGCGCCGACACGGGCGACCGCGCCGCCGAAGTGCTGGACGTGGACCTCCGAGGACGCGCTGGCGCTGCGATGCCCGCTTACCGCCGCCTCGATCGCGGCGTCGTCGAGCTCCCGCAGGTAGCCGGCTTTCATGTAGGTCTGGGTGCCCTGCGGCCAGAGTCCGTCGAGCATCCCCTGCATTTCCAGGAAGGGCATCGGCCCGATCAGGTCGGCGACCGGGTCGCCCAGCTCCTGCAGCGGCGCCATCGCCTTCGTCCCCTCCTCGACATCGCCGGCGTAGCAGCCGATCAGGGCGGCGAGCTTGCGCCCGTGCCACTCCTCCGGCAGGAACGGCGCCGGCGGCGCAATCAGCAGGTTGACCATCGAGGTCAGCTCGTCCGGAGCGCCGGCCGCGAACTCGCGGTAGAAGCGGAGGATCTCCGCCGCCCGCTCGCCGTCGTAGAAGACGACCCCGGCGCAGACCGTCGGTCCGACCGGGTGCAGGTCGAACTCGAAGCTGGTGACGACGCCGAAATTGCCGCCGCCGCCGCGCAGGCCCCAGAGCAGGTCAGGGTTCTCGCTGGCGCTCGCGGTGACGGTGCGACCGTCGGCGGTGACCACCTCGGCGGACCGCAGGTTGTCGCAGGCGAGGCCGTGCTTGCGCATCAGCCAGCCGATGCCGCCGCCGAGCGTGAGGCCGGCGATCCCGGTGGTCGAGATCAGGCCGCCGGGCGTTGCCAGGCCGTGGGCCTGAGTGGCACTGTCGAGCTCACCCCAGGTGACGCCACCCTCGGCGCGGACCGTGCGGCCGGTGATGTCGACGTCGATTCCCTTCATCGGGCTGAGGTCGATCACGAGCCCATCCTCGACGCCGGAGAACCCAGGGATGCTGTGGCCGCCGCCGCGAACCGCGATCTCGAGGCCCTCGCTGCGGGCGAAGCCGACGGCGTGGGCGACGTCGGCGGCGTCTTGGCAGCGGGCGATCAGCGCCGGCCGTGGGTCATGGGCGCCGTTCCAGATCGTCCGCGCCTCCTCGTAGTTGGAATCGCCCGGGCGGATCAGCCCGCCTTGCAGGCCCTCCTCGAACTCACCCAACGTTGCCTCGCCAAGTACGCCTTTGCTCGCCATCTTCCTCGCTCCTTCTCAGATTTGATTGCTGCGGCGAGCCTAGGAAGTGCCTCTTAATCGCCACTTTGCAGACCCTTATCGCGCTCCAGGGCCAAGCAGTAGGCGCTGCCGGCCTTCGCCCCCAGGCGCTGGAAGCGCTCTTGCGCCTGCCCCAGCCAGCGACGGCCAGCCGGCTGCTCCTCTTCTTCGGCGCAGAGGGCAGCCAGTACCGCCAGCGCCCACGCCTCCTGGTGGCTCGAGCCGAGGTTGGCGTGGACCGCGACAGCCGCTTCGAGATGAGCGCGGGCAGCAGCCTGGTCGAGCTCGGAGAAGGCGACGGCGGCGAGACCAACCTCGGCAGCGCTGATCCCGACCAGATCGTCGTTGGCGACGAACCAGCGGCGCCCCCGCTCAGCGGCGGCGCGGGCGCCGGCGGTGTCTCCGGCCCGGGCCTGGGTCAGCGCCAGGCAGAGGAGCGTGATGCCGTTGCCGCGGCGGTCGCCGGTCTCCACCCGCAGCGCGAGGCTGCGGCCCAGCAGCTCCTGGCTGAGCTCGGAGTCGCCCCCGGCGCGGGCGAGGTTGCCCAGCGTATTGAGTGCGGAGGCCTCGCCGTGGGGGTCGCCCAGGTGGCGAAAGACGGCCAGGCCCTCCTCCGCCAGATCCCCCGCCCGCGCCAGCTCCCCCTCCGCCCGCGCCACCGCGGCGAGGTTGATGAAGGTGTAGGCGATTGCCGCCTCGGCGCCGACGCGGCGGGCGACCAGCACCGTGTCCTCCTGAAGCAGGAACGGGTAGCCGAACTCCTCCTCGGCCGAGATGAAGCCGTAGCTGAGCGGCCACAGCGCCGGCCGTCGCTCGCCGCGCAGTTCGCCGAGGCGCTCGACCACGGTCTCCAGGTCTCGCCTCGCCAGCGGCAGGTCGCGCCGCAACCAAGCAGAGACCCCGCGCACCTGCGCCGCCCAGGCGGCGGGCCGGGCGGCGGGCAGATCGTCGACTCGCAGCCCCTCGTGCTCGCCGACCAGAGCCTCAATCTCAACCTCGCCTCCGACGATCACCCGGTATCCGCCCCAGGCCTCGACCGCGTCCATCTTCCCGCCCTGGTCGCCGAGCTCGGCAAAGGTGGCGACGCTCTCCGCCGCGTACTCCTCGAGCCGCTCGTAGACGCCCCGGCGCACGCCGATCAGGGAGATGCCCAGCAACGCCCGAGCGCGCAGGGCGGTTGGCTCCGGCGCCGCCTCCAGCAGCTCGGCCAGCCAGCGGTAGGCCTCGGCCAGATAGCCGCGCATCATCCAGTAGCGCCAGAGCGAAACCGCCAAGCCCAAGCCCATCTGCGGATCGTCAGCCAGGGCAGAAGCGAGAGCGGCGCGGAGGTTGTCGCGCTCAAGGTCGAGGCGGGCCAACTGCTCTCGGGCCGGCAGCTCGCCGGCCGGCGTCGGGTCGTCACCGGCAAGCTCCACGTACCAGACGCGATGGCGGCGCTCGAAGTCGGCCCGCTCGCCGGCGGCGTCGAGCTTCTCGGCCGCGAACTGGCGCACGGTGTCGAGCTGGAAGTAGCGCCTGCTGGCGGCGCCCTCGCTCCCTTCCTCCTCGACCTGGACGAGCGATTTTTCGATCAGGCAGCCGAAGACGGCGACGGCCTCGCTGCGCCCGCCGGGCTCCCCGGCCCAGATCGCTTCGACTGCATCGATCCCGAAGCTGCCGGCGAAGACCGCGAGTCGGCGCAGAAGCACCTGCTCGTCCTCGTCGAGCAGGTCGAAGCTCCAGGTCAGCGTCGCTCGCAGGGTCTGCTGGCGGGTCATCGCGGTGCGGCTGCCTGCCGAAAGCAGGTCGAGCGAGTCGTCGAGGCGAGCGACGATCTGCGACGGAGTGAGAACCGCGACCCGGGCGGCTGCCAACTCGATCGCAAGCGGCATCCCGTCGAGACGATGGCAGAGGGCGGCGACCGCGGCGGCGTTGTCGGCGTCGACCTCGAATCCGGGTGCGGCCCGCGTGGCGCGGTCGGCGAAGAGCCGCACCGCCTCGGCCCGCAGCGAGTCCTCGGCGGACGGATCGTCCCCCATGCGCGGCAGGGACAGTGACGGCACCCGCCAGGTCAGCTCGCCCGGGACCCGCAGCGGCTCGCGGCTGGTCGCGAGGATCACCAACTGCGGGCAGCGAGCGAGCAGCGCCTCGGCCAGGTGGGCGACTGCCTCGATCAGGTGCTCGCAGTTGTCGAGCACGAGCAGCACTTGGCGCTCGCCGATGTGTTCGGCCAGCGCCAGCTCCGGCGCGCGGCCGGAGGCGATCCGGGTGCCGAGCGCGCCGGCAATTGCCGAGCCGACGAGCTCTGGATTGGCCACCGCCGCCAGCTCGACCACCCAGATCTCCCTCGCGGGCTCCTCGCCTTGCTGCCGGGTCAGCTCCAGCGCCAGCCGCGTCTTGCCGCAGCCCCCCGCCCCGGTCAGGGTCAGCAGCCGCGCTCCTCGCAGCAGCGCCGTCGCCTCGGCCAGCTCGCGCTCGCGGCCGATGAAGGTGGTCAGCTGTCGCGGCAGCCGGCCGAGCGGCTCGGAATCAGGCTCAGCGGCAGCGGCGCTCGGCTGCGGCGACCCCGGCTCGGGGCCGAAGCTGCGAGTGAGGATCTCTCGGTAGAGGGCGCGGGTCTCGTCGTCGGGCTCGTCTTCGAACTCACGGCGCAATCCCCGCTTCAGCTCCTGGAACTGGGCAAGGGCCTCCTGGCGCCGACCGGCACCGGCCAGCAGCCGCATCAGAGCCCGGTGTGCGGGCTCGTGCAGCGGCGCCTCAATCAGGACCTCGCGCAAGCGACCGATCGCTGCCGACGGCTCGACCGGCGCTTCGAGCTCGGCCAGCTCGATCCCAAGCGCCAGGCGCAGCTCGCGCAGGGCGTCGCGGCGGCTCGTCGTCCACTCCTCGTAGCGGTCCTCGGGCAGGAGCTCCCCCTCGTAGACCGCTAGCGCTGCCCGGTAGGTCGTCGGGTCCTGTTCGGCCCGGGCCCGGGCGGCAGCGCGCTCGAAGACGTCGGCGTCGATCCGAACCGGGTCGTGGGGCCCGAGCGTGATCAGGTCGTCGCTCAGCTCCAGCAGGTCGCGGCCTCTGCCATCGCCGCAGTCGAGCGCCCGGCGGGCGGCGTAGATCGCCTGATGGAGGTTGTTGCGGGTTGCGGCCTGGTCGCGATCCGGCCACAGCGCCGCCGCCGCCTGGTCGGCGTGCAGGCGCCGGTCGGGCGCCAGCGCCAAGAGCTTGATCAGCGTCTTCGCCTTGCGCAGCCGCCAGACATCGTCAGCGACCAGCTTGCCGTCTACCACAACCGAGAACGTCCCAAGGAGATTGACGCCCAACACCTCATCGCCCAAACCGCGCGGCCTTTCGTAAAGGTTTCCTATCCAAGCTCGGGGCTTCAACATACCCCGCCCGCGTGGTACTCCGCCCGAGTAGCCGCGGTTCAACGACCTCGCGACGACCTGCTGGCGCTCTCGGCCCAGGCGAAGCTGGTGAAGACGAGGAGATAAGCGGTGCCGATCTCCAGCAGCAGGGCACCGGAATCGTTGGCGAGGGTGCCGATCGCGGTGGCGGCGACGGCGCCGATCAGGCCAGCACGCATCGCCGGCACCGGCGCCAGCCAGGTGCCCAGGCGGTCCCGCTGCCAGATCGCGAGGGCGACGAAGGCGATGACGAGCGGCAGGAGGGCGAGCAGGACGGGGCGGGCGAAGCTGTGAGCGGACAGCTGCAGCCGGCGCTGAGCGACGTCGGCGAGGTCGCCGAGCCCGCCGGCGTCGAGGACCGAGCGGGTGAGGTGGGCGTTGGCGCCGGAGACGAGGTCGATCAGGGCGAGCAGCGCCAAGACCGCGAACGGCGCCACGATCACCAGCAGCACCCCACGTCGGCTGCGAGCGGCGATCACCGCCGCTGCCACCGCCGCCCCGACCGGGAAGACGATCGCGGCGCCGACGTCGGCGCCGAAGCGGCCGGCGGCGAAGACAAAGGCGAAGAGGAGCCCGGTGACGAGGAAGGCGATCCCGCAGCGACGCCGCGGCCAGGATGGGACGAAGCCAGCGAGGCCGGCACCGGTGCCGGCGACGATCAGCACCGCCAGCAGCGCCTCGAGCTCGTTGCCGATCCCGTAGAAGCGCACCCCGAGCCCGGGGTTGGGGCCGAGCAGCGAGAGCGAGGTCAAGGGCGAGCCGGCGATCACGTCGGCGGCGTAGGCGAGCACCGTGATCGCAGCGGCGGCAGCGAGCGCCCTGTAGCCCTTCAGCGCCGCCAGGGTCAGCGCGCCCAGCAACGGCGCACCGAGCAGGACGAGCAGGACTTCGGCGTTCTCCCCCGGTTCCAGGGCCGCGCCGAGCAGCATCGTCAACGGCATGTAGATCACGGCAAGGCCGGTGAGCCTGACCGCAGGCCGAGCCAGGCGCCCGCGGCTGGCGGCAGCGGTTAGCGCCAGCAGTCCCAGCCAGACCAGCAGGCTCCACCCGATCACCGGCCCGCGCCGGTGCCCGATCACCTCCATCCGGGCCCCCAACGCTTCGATCGCCGCCGGGTCGACCGAGCCCTCGCTGCGGATCGCCTCCCCCGACATCTCGGATGGCACGTCGATCCCGAAGTGGTCGAGGATCGTCGGCGCCAGGTCGGTCGAGAGCACGTAGCCGTCGGTGCGGGTGCTGTCGGAGGTGAGGTTGCCGTCAAAGCCGGCACCGGCGACGCCGATCGCCAGCGGGTCGTCGTCGCGCCCGGTCGGTCGGGCGATCGCGATCAGGAGGTCCTCCGAGCGAAGGGCACGGAGCCGGCCCTCTACCTGGGCGAGGGAGGCATCGCCGATCCCGAAGATGCCGATGCTGGCCGGGCCTTTTCCGTAGCCCGATTCGAGTTCGAAAGCACAGGAGGATCTGCCCACCGCCAGCACCGCGACCCCCCGCAGGGCGTGCGCGAGCAGCGCCGGGACGATCTCCGCCGGCGCTGATGCCGCCCGTTCGACGACTTCTTCGAACCAGGGGAAACAGTGCCTGCCAAGTCGGGGGAGGTCCTCGTCGTAGAGCGAGTCGAAAACGCGGTTTCCTTGGCCGACATCGAGATAGGTCTGCTCGGCCGGGACGGTGCCAAGCCCGGCACTCATCAGCCCTGGCGAGAAGCCCGCCTGTGCCAGTTCCTCGACGCTGGTTCCCGACGGCAGCCAGGCGAGGGTCACCCGCGGCGGATTGGCGGCGTCGAACGCGGCTGCGCCGGGGACGGAACCGGACATTCCCCCCAGGGACAGCAACAGCGCTATCGCTATCGTCAGGCCAATGGCCGACCGTACTTTCGCCAAGTTCAGCTTTTTCAAGATCGATCCCGCCTGGCGCCGGAAGAGCGCCGAGCTGCGGGCCGCCGACAAGCTGGAGTTCCTCGCCGCCTGCGAGGACTTCGGTGTCGACCGCTCACTGCGCGCCTACTCAACCATAGGAACGCGGGGCGACGTCGACCTGGTCCTGCTCAGCCAGAGCCCGAACCTCGCCGACATCCACACCTTCCACGTTGTTCTCGGCCAGAGCGGCCTCGCCAAGTGGACGGAGACGCCGTACTCGTTTCTCTCGATGACGAAACCCTCCCCGTACTCGGAGGAGCAGGCCCGCCCGGAGATCTGCACCTCCGAGCGCAAGTACCTCTTCCTCTACCCGATGGTCAAGCAGCGCCGCTGGTACGGGCTGGCCCCCGAGGAGCGCGGCCGGATCATGAAAAGCCATATCGAAGTCGGCCGCCGCTACCCCGAGATCACGATCAACACGACCTACTCCTACGGAATCGACGACCAGGAGTTCGTCGTCTGCTTCGAGGGCGACGACCCGGGGATGTTCCTCGACCTCGTCAACGAGCTGCGGCCGACCGAGTCAAGCGAGTACACCGAGCTGGAGACGCCGATCTTCACCTGCGTCGCGATGTCGGTCGGCAAGGCCCTTGACGCGCTCGACGGCACGCCCAGCGTGGTGCCCACCGGCTCGCCAGCTCTGGGCTGAGCTCGAGTTCCCTATTCTTTCGCGCTCGCCAGACCCGCCAGTAGGGGAGACGCCATGACCCAGATCGGTACCCAGGACAACCCACTTCGAGTCGCCATCGTCGGCGCCGGCCCGTCCGGCTTCTACGCCGCCGAGCACATCCTCAAAGGAGAGGACCTGCATGCCCAGGTCGACCTCTTCGACCGGCTGCCGACGCCGTTCGGCCTCGTCCGCGGCGGGGTCGCCCCCGACCATCCGAAGATCAAGTCGGTAACCCGGGTCTACGAAAAAACCGCGGCCCGCGAGGGATTCCGCTTCTTCGGCAACGTCAAGATCGGCCACGACATCGAGGTCGAGGATCTCGAACGGCTCTACCACGCGATCGTCTTCACGGTCGGTTGCGAGACCGACCGCAGCCTCGGCATCCCCGGCGAGGAGCTGGCTGGCTCGGCCGCCGCGACCGCGTTCGTCGGCTGGTACAACGCCCACCCCGACTACGCCGACCATGACTTCGACCTCTCCTCCGAGCGCGCCGTCGTGATCGGCAACGGCAACGTGGCGATGGACGTCGCCCGGATGCTGGCGCTGACCGACCACGAGCTGCGCCAGACCGACACCGCCGACCACGCGATCGAGCTGCTCGACCGCAAGCAGATCCGCGAGATCGTCGTCCTCGGCCGCCGCGGGCCCGTGCAGGCTGCCTTCACCAACCCCGAGATCAAGGAGCTCGGGGTTATGGAGGACGCCGACGTGATCGTCGACCCGGCCGAGGTCGAGCTCGACCCGGCCAGCGCCGCCTACCTCGAGTCCGACGAGGTCGACAAGACCACCCGGGTCAACTACGAGACCCTGAAGGAGTTCTCCGAGCGCACGCCGGAGGGCAAGAAGCAGCGCATTGTGCTCCGTTTCCTCGCCTCGCCGGTCGAAATCCTCGGCGACGGCAAGGTCGAGAAGATCGTGATCGGCCGCAACGAGTTGGTCGAAGAAGGCGGCACCCTGCGGGCCAAGGACACCGGCGAGCGCGAAGAGCTCGAGTGCGGCCTGATCCTGCGCTCGGTCGGCTACACGGGCATCCCGATCGAGGGCGTGCCCTTCGACCAGAAGCGCGGCCTGATCCTCAACGACGGCGGTCGCATCCTCGACTCCCATGACGGTGGCCACAAAATCGGCCACTACACCGCGGGCTGGATCAAGCGTGGCCCTTCGGGCGTGATCGGGACCAACAAGAAAGACGCACTGGAGACGGTCGCCCACCTGCTCGCCGACGTCGAGTCGCAGACGCTGCTGGCCCCGGAGAACCCGGCGCCGGTCGCGGTCGAGGATCTCCTCTCCGAGCGCGGCGTCCGCTTCGTCAGCTTCGAGGACTGGCAGGCAATCGACCAGGCCGAGGTCGGCCGCGGCGAGCCGCATGGCCGGCCCCGGGTCAAGTTCGTGCGGGTCGAGGAGATGCTCGGCACCCTCGGCGAGACGGTCTCCTAGGCGATGGTCGATCTCGGAGAGCTGAAGGCGATGATCGAGGCCGCCCTGCCGGGCGCCGCGGTCGAGGTTCTCGACGAAGATGGCGGTGGCCAACATCTGCGGGCGGTCGTCGTCGCTCCCCAGTTCGACGGCCTGTCGCGGATCGACCAGCACCGGCTGGTCAAGGCGGCCGTCAAAGAGCGCTTCGACGACGGCACGATCCACGCGCTTTCTGTCAAGACCAGCCTGCCTGAGTAGGCGCGGGCGCCACCGGGTAGGTCGTCCCAGGATCGGCAGCGCTCGCGCAGACAAAAAGTTACACTTCTGTGCGCCACACGCGCGAACTCTCTTTCTAAGCTGAGGAGCATGCAGCAAGTGCGATCGACCTGGACGGAGTCACGCCTCGATGACTTCAAGACGCGGGTCGACGCCCGCTTCGATGAGCTCGGCGGCCGGATCGATCACCAAAGCGAACGGATCGACGCACTTCAGCACACGATTCTCGTCGTCGGCGGCGGGCTCTTCGCGGCATTCGTCGCCCTCCTCGCTGCGATCATCGGCCTGATCGCGACCCAGCTCTGATTGCCGGCGCACCCGACGGGCTAGTCTTTGGCCGATGGCCGACCCAGAGTTGAAGTCCAAAGTAGAAGAGCTGATCGCCGCCAACCCGGTACTGCTGTTCATGAAAGGCACCCCGGACATGCCGCGCTGCGGGTTCTCGATGCGCGTCGTCCAGACCCTGGACGCGATCGATGCCGAGTACGGGGCGATCGACGTGTTGCCGGCGCTGCAGCCGCTGCGCGAAGTCACCGCCGAGATCTCCGACTGGCAGACCTTCCCCCAGCTCTACGTCAAAGGCGAGCTGGTCGGCGGCGCGGACATCGTCGAGGAGATGTTCGAGTCCGGCGAGCTGGCCGAACTACTCGGCCTCGAGCAACCAGAGACGGCCGCGGCCGCGCCGGCGAACGACCTCCCGGCCCAGTCGCCCCCGCTGCAGATCGAATAGCGCCGGCCTCGGCCCCAGCGCGAACGTCAGCTCCGTACAGCTGATTCAGCGACCGCGAGGACGTCAGGGTCGATCTGGAATCCGGCTGCCTCGCTTGGGTTCGCGGAAAAAGGGTCGTAGTAGGAGGTCAGCAAGTCCACCGCGCCTTCGTCGATCCGGCCCTCTTCGCGTAGGTCGCGAGCGATCCTGTTCACCGGCCTGGTGAACCCCTTGAGCTGCCGATCCTCGTCGTAGCCAGCTAGTTCGTACACGGTTTCCCGCTCTACGAAGCCTCCGTCGTGCGCCGCCTGCTCGATAACAGTGCCCTGGACTGCCCCCTCTTCTCTCAACCTGACGAGAAGCTCTTCAACCGCATCCGCGGTCCACCCTCCATCGGCCGAGGTGGACTTTCTGTCCAATGGGAGCCGATCAACTCGGTCGGCATCCTCGACGGAATCGTCTTGGACGGTGACCTCGAGGACCTCCCTTGCCAACCCAAGAAGGTCGGTCGGCCTCAGCATGAACAAACGAGCGTCCGCTCGCTGGCGGAGCTCCGCTGCCAGCTCAAGCCGTGGCCCTCGCAACTCCCCCGCCTCGCGGCGCCACCAATCCTCCTTCACGTCTGCCGTTACGAAAACTACATCGCACTTGCGACGCTGGGCCTCGATCAAAACCTGCTCCCAGACCAGATAGTCGCCGGCTGCTGCCGTGTCCTCCTTGTTCTTGTCGAGATATCCCGGAGGCTCCCGCTCCTCCACTCGTCGCATGCCCTCGGCAACAGCAGCAGCATGCGCGTCGTCGTCCATGCATCGACCCACCTTGCCCCTAAGGTGCTCCTCGAGTTTGGTCAGCACCGCGTCCTTATCGGTATCACGAGCGGACTCAATCGCCGATTCGTCGTTGAAGCGTCCGACCTCGGCAATAACCGCCTCGAACCCGCCGCAGAGCTCGACCTCCATCTCGGCGACCCGCTCCTGAGGCATGGATACTCGATTAGCCCAAGCGCGGAGAGTCGAGGAGGCTTTTTCGCGCTGGGTAGACATTTCGGCCTGGATGCGCTCCGTGCCGCGGGGGTCCCGCAGCACGGAGTCGCGATTCCGCCAAAACTCCGCCAGGGCCTGGTGGGGCGCCCAGAGGCGGTCGCCAAGGCGCTCTAGCACCGAAAAAAGGTCATCCCGAGCCCCGTCGGTGTAGCGGTAGAGGTTCAGCAAGACGTTTGCATCCGGGACGACCATCCCGGACTCGAATGCCTGCTTGTAGTCGCCAAGGGTCGGCGTCCGATAGGCCTCGAATCCGTCGAAGATGCCTCTGGGAACCTCGCTCATGGCCCTTGGATTCCCCCGGGTGAAGTTCGGCTGCCCCGGTCTAGACCGGGGCAGATGCTGGGGCGTCGTCTTTCACCTGGAAAGACGATCCGCAGCCGCAAGCGGCGACGACGTTCGGGTTGTTGACCTGGAACCCGGCGCCCTGCAGGCCTTCGACGTAGTCGACCTCTGACCCGAAGACAAACTGCATGCTGACCTTGTCGACGACGACGGCGACGCCGTCGACCTCGAACACGTTGTCATCGTCCTTCGGCTTGTCGAAGGCGAGCGCGTACTGGAAGCCGGAGCAGCCACCGCCGCGCACGGCAACGCGGAGGGCCTGCTGGGCTGCGTCATCCTGCCCACCAAGCAACTCCCCGATCTTGGCCGCGGCCTTATCGGTGAGGGTGATTGCTGCGTTCGGCGTATCCGTCACTTCACAAAGTGTAGCGAGAGCGGGGTGGCGCCCCCGGCGCGGCGGGCGGTCTGCGAGAATCGCCGCGTTGAACGCGAGCTCCCAGACCGCCGTCGTCTGCGACACGACCGCCTACCTTCCCGCGGCCGTGGTGGAGGAGCGGGGCATCGAGACGATCAGCCTCTACGTCTCCGTTGACGGCGAGCAGGAGCGCGAGGCCGACATCACCGATTACGCCGCTTTCTACGAGCGGCTGCGCGCCTCGGAAAGCGGGGCGACCACCTCCCAGCCTTCGATCGGAGACTTCCTCTCCGTCTACGAGCCGCTGCTCGCCGCCGGCAAGGAGATCGTCTCGATTCACATCTCAGCTGGAATCTCGGGCACCTTCGAGGCCGCCAACCAAGCCCGTGACCGCCTCGTCGAAGAGGGCAAGGGCGGCGAGCGGATCCTGGTGATGGACTCGCGCTCGGCAGCCGGCGGGATGGGCCTTTGCGTCCTCGGCGCCTCGGCCGCCGCCGCGGCCGGAGCCGACGTCGAGACGGCGCGGGCCCGCGCCGAGGAGGTACGGGGCAGGCTGAAGATGTGGTTCGCAATCGACACCCTCGAGTACCTGCGGCGAGGCGGCCGGATTGGCGGCGCCCGGGCCTGGATCGGCAGCGCCCTGAAGATCAAGCCGATCCTCACTCTGGAGGAGGAGATCACGCCGATCGAGCGCGTCCGCACCCGCGCCCGCTCGCTCGAGCGGCTGCGCGACTACGCCCGCCAGCGCCACGACTCGGGCTTCGACGGTTGGGTCGTCCAGCACATCCAGGACGACGAGACCGCTTCGGCGCTGATCGAAGACTGCTACGAGATCTTCGGCTGCGACCCGGTCTTCACCTCGGAGATCGGCGCTGTCCTCGGCGCCCACGTCGGTCCCGGCCTGCTTGGTGTCGGCTCGGTCCCGACCGAGCTCGTCGCAATGCCCTCCTGAGAGTGGGCTAACCGCGACGGCGGCGCAGCATCGCGCGGACGCCAATCACGAACCCGACGGCGGCGGCACCGATGATGATCTGCTGTTTGTGATCCTCGACCTGGCGGCGCCAGTCGGTCAGCTCGGTGACGCGGCCGCGCAGAGCTTCGACCGAGGTCCCCAGCTGCTGGCGCTGGGCGTCGATGTCGCGGCGGATCTGCTCAGCCGAGCGGCCGGGCATTCCGGTCGAAGGGGTCGACGGCTGTTTCGGATCGGCGCTCATTTCGCCCCCTCCTGATTCGTGGTGGCCGGAGGCTGGTCGGCGGCTGGCGTCGGGTCTTTCGTCAGCATCTCTTTCGTCAGCTTCGCCTCTTCGATCGCTTGCTCAGGAATCGGCGGCGAGCCGGCCTTGACGGCTTTGTAGGCGATCAGGCCGGCGAGGGCCGCGATCAGGAGGAAGGCCGCAGCCTCGACGAAGAAGCCGGGCCAGACCTTGCCGTCGAAGACCTCTTCGTTCAACAACCAGGCGATCCCCTCCATCACCAGGATCAGGGCGAGAAAGGCGAAGACGCCGGCGGCGACGCCAACGACCGAGCCACCGATGAGCTTGCCGACTTTCTCGGAGACCTCGGCCTTGGCGAGCTCGATCTCCTCGCGGACCAGGGTCGAAGCGCGTTCGGTGACGTCGAAGACAAGCTCGCCGACTGGGCGCTTGTCCGGCTCAACCGGCGACGGTGGCACGGGCGGCGGGGTCGGGGGAGGCGTCTGGCTCGGCTCAGGCATCGAGTGCTCCTCAGTCCGGTGGATCTTCGTCGAAGAGGCGACGGTAGAGAATCGCCGAGACGCGCGCCGCGGCGATGCTGGCGAGGGCGCCGGTCGCCGCCAGCAACCCGCTCCAGATCAATCTGCGAACGATCTCGTTATCCACGCGGCCCGACCATACCTATCGCGGCTCCAAGCCGTCGCAAATGGTCGTCACCAGCAGGTCCTTTGCATTGTCGAAGCTGGTGTCGGTGGCGGGGATGACGTCGAAGATCCAGCCCGAGAGCAGCTGCTCGATCGCCCCGTAGAACGACATCGAGGCGAACAGCGGCGCCACGTCAGCGCGGAACTCACCGGCCTCCTGGCCGTCGGCGACGATCTTCGCGATCGACTCATAGGCGCTTCGGATTTGCTCCAGGTGCGTTTGGCCAAAGGAGTTGGCGGCGCGGGTGACCTCGACGATGATCACCTTCATCAGCTCCGGGTCGTGGCGGTAGGAGTCGATGATGAAGCTGGCGACCGCCGCCAGCCGAGAACGGTGGCTGCCGCCGGCCCGATCGGCCTCGTCGATCGCCGCCAGCAGCAGCGACCAGCGCTCGATGAAGAGTTCGTTGAGGACCTCGTCCTTGGAGCGGAAGTAGTGGTAGACGAGCCCGTAGGCGACGCCGGCCTCGTCGGCGATGTCGGAGACCCGGGTCGCGTGGAAGCCCTGGCGGGCGAAGACGCGGACCGCGGCGTCGAGGATCTGGCGCCGCTTGTCGACGGCTGCTTTAGAGGCCATCAGGCGCGCGCCTCGCTCAGTTGCGGCCAGGCGTAGGCCCGCGGCCGGCGGTTGGCCAGGGACGGCAGCTGCTCGCGGACCCGGTCCTGCTCGGCGAGATCGAGGTCGGCGGCGACAAAGCACTCCTCGTCCGGCGCCGATGCCAGCACCCGTCCCCAGGGGTCGACGATCGCCGAGTGCCCGAAGGAGTCGTAGTGGGGCGGCGCCGCACCAACCTGGTTGGGGGCGACGAGGAAGATCTGGTCCTCGATCGCCCGCGCCCGCAGCAGCACCTCCCAGTGGTCGCGCCCAGTGGCGGCGGTGAAGGCGGAGGGCAGGGCGACGAGGCGGGCGCCGCGCAGGGCCAGGATCCGGAACAGCTCCGGGAAGCGAAGGTCATAACAAATGCTGAGCCCGAGCTCGACCTCGCCGAGCGGCGCGGTCACCACCTCCGAGCCCGGCCGCTCGTGCTCGGACTCGCGGTAGGAGACCCCGCCGGCATCGACGTCGAACATGTGGATCTTGCGGTAGACCGCCAAGTCCTCGCCGTCGGGACCGAACAGGACCGAGGTGTTGAAGGCCTTGCCCTCGCCGCTCTCGCTAATGCTGCCGGCGAGCAGGTGGATGCCGAGCTCGCGCGCCCAGCCTCGCGCCGCGGTCAGGCTCGGACCGTCGAGCGCCTCGGCGCCCGCGACCAGCTCCTCGCCGGCTGCCAACAGGTTCCACTTCTCGGGCAGGGCGACGAAGACGGCGCCGTCGGCCGCGGCCGCGCGCACCAGCCGCTCCGCGGTCGCGAGGTTCCGCGCCTTGTCGGCCGTAGAATTAAGTTGAACCGCCGCTGCTCGCACCCTTGAGTCCTCACTGATTGACTGGTCAGTCAATGGCAGTATAGATCCGCTCTAAGCGAGCGTGGTCAAGCAGATCAAGGACGCAGGAAGCGTGGCGTGCTTCTGCACGCGAGCGACCGAGGACGCCGATATGCGCCGGCCACGCTCGCTTAGAGGCCCATCATGCGGGCGACGATGCGGTCAAAGACCGGCGTCGGGATGAAGGGCCTGATCCGCGCCTGGACCTTGGCGTCGATCCCGACCAGGTAGCGAGTGCGGGGGCGGTCGGCGCTGAGCGCGTGCTCTACCGCCTGCGCCACCTTCTCCGGCGGGATTCCGCGCTCGGCCGTCTGTCTGACGATCTCGCGGTACTTCTCAATCGCCCGGCCGTAGAGCGCTTCACGCTGCGGCGAGCGGGCGCCGACCTCGTCGGAGGTGCGCTCGCCCCGCTCCCAGATCGGGGTGTCGATCGAGCCCGGCTCGATGATCGAGACCGAGATCCCCCACGGGCGCAACTCCTGGCGGAAGACGTCCCCCACCGCCTCGACCCCGAACTTGGCGGCGTGGTAGGCGCCGGTGAACGGCAACGCGACGCGGCCGCCGATCGAGCTGATGAAGACGACCCGGCCGCCGGCGCTGCGGACCTGGCCGAGGACCGCCTGGGTCACCGCCACCTGGCCGGTGAGGTTGATCTCGACCTGGCGGCGGAAGTCCTCGATCGGGATCGTCTCCAGCGGGCTCGGGATCGCGACCCCGGCGTTGTTGACGACGCCGGCGAGACCGTCGCCTTGGTTCTCGATCAACGCCGCGGCGGCGGCGATCTGGTCGGCATCGGTGACGTCGAGATAGAGCGGCGAGAGGTTCGCCGAGCCGGCCTCGACCAGCGATTCGGCGTCCTCCTGGCGGCGGACGCCAGCGAAGACGCGCCAACCGGCGCCGTCAAGCCTCAGCGCCGTGGCACGGCCGATACCCGTCGACGCTCCCGTGATCAGGACGGACTTCACACCGACCAGCATATGGCTGTCCTGGCTGGCGAGCCAGAACAGGGCGTAACCTTGAGGCGGTCGTGTCCGAGCTACGCAACGACGACGGTGAGCGCAAGCAGGTAACGGTCCTGTTTGCTGACGTCAGCGGCTCGATGGACCTCGCCGAGCAGCAGGACCCCGAGGAGTGGCGCAAGATCATGCAGCGCTTCTTTTCGATCCTCGCCGACGCCGTCGCCCGCTTCGACGGCACCGTCGACAAGTTCACCGGCGACGGGATCATGGCGATCTTCGGCGCCCCGGTCGCCCACGAGGATCACGCGCGGCGCGCCTGCTACGCGGCACTGCAGATGCTCGACGACGTCTCCGAATACGCGGCCGAGCTGCGCCGCGGGCCGGGCCTCAACTTCTCGACCAGGATCGGGATCAACTCCGGCGAGGTGGTGGCTGGCGCGATCAGCGCCGCCGGGGACTACACGGCGATCGGCCACACCGTCGGCCTTGCGCAGCGGATGGAGGCCCTGGCCGAGCCCGGCAAGGCCTACCTGACCGAGCACGCGGCGGCCCTCGCCAGCGGCTACCTCGACCTCGAAGATCTCGGCCAATTCGAGATCAAGGGCGCCAGCAAGCCGGTCCGGGTCTTCGAGCTGGCCGGGGTCGGCGCCGCGCGCTCGCGGCTCGACCTCGCCCGCGAGCGCGGCTTCTCGCGCTTCGTCGGACGGGCGGAAGAGATGGAGAAGATGGAAGCGGCACTGGCCCAGGCCCAAGCCGGTGAGGGCGGTGCGATCGGGCTCGTCGCCGACCCCGGCGTCGGCAAGAGCAGGCTCAGCCACGAGTTCGTCCAGCACTGCCACGAGCAAGACGTCGAGGTCTTCCAGGCGCAGGCCCAAGCCCACGGGCAGGCGATCCCGTTCATGCCGGTGCTGCAGATGCTGCGCTCCTTCTTCGGCATCGGCGAGAGCGAGCCCGAGCAAATGGCGCGCGAGAAGATCGCCGGCCGGGCGCTGCTGCTCGACTCCGGCTTCGGCGACGACCTGCCGCTGATGTTCGACTTCCTCGGCGTTCCCGACCCCGACCGGCCGGTGCCACAGATGAGCGCCGAGGCCCGTCAGCGGGCATTGGGCGGGATCGTCTGTCGGCTCGTCAACGCCCCCAGCCGGCGCAAGACGCTGGTCCTGGTACTCGAGGACCTGCACTGGGTCGACGAGGCCAGCGGCTCGATGCTCGGCGGCCTGATCGAGTCGATCGCAGGGACGAACACGCTCGCTGTCGTCAACTACCGACCCGAGTACGAACCGCCTTGGGCACGCTCCTCCCACTACCGGGAGATCCCACTGACGCCGCTGGAGCGGGCCGACACGGCCGAGCTCTTGGCCGACCTCGCCGGTGACCACCCCTCGCTCGACGGGATCGACGAGCCGATCCACGAGCGCACCCAAGGCAACCCATTCTTCATCGAGGAGATCGTCCGCGAGCTGGCCGAGTCCGGGCACCTCGAGGGCGAGCGCGGTGGCTACCGGCTGGTAGCGCCGATCGAGGAGGCCGGCGTGCCGGTCACGGTGCAGGCGATCCTCGCCGCCCGCATCGACCGCCTCGAGCCCGGCTCCAAGCAGCTGCTGCAGGTCGCCTCGGTGGTCGGCAAGGAGGTCAGCGCCCGGGCGCTCGGCCTCACCGCCGGGCTCGAGAATGAGGAAATCGACCGCGCCCTCTACGATCTGATCGAGGCCGGCTTCCTCTACGAAGCGGAGCTCTACCCGCAGCGGGTGCTCGCCTTCCGCCACCCGCTGACCCGCGAGGTCGCCTACGGCACCCAACTGAGCGAGCGCCGACGCGAGACCCACGCCGCCGCGGCGCGGGCGACGATCGAGCTCGAGGGTGCTCGCCACGACGAGCTGGCCGGCCTGATCGGCCACCACCTGGCCGAGGGCGGAGAGACCTTGGAAGCGGCGCGCTGGTATGCCCGCGCCGCCCACTGGGCCGGGCACAGCCAGCCGCGCGACTCGCTCCGCCTCTGGCGCCGGGTCACCGAGCTGACCACGGAGCTCGACGAGGACGAGGAGACGGTTGCGCTGGCGCTGCTCTCGCGGATGCTGCAACTGGAATACGCCTGGCGACTGGGGATGGACCGGGCCGAGGCCGACGCATTGGCGGCGGAAGCGGTCGCGATCGCGGAACGTCATGGCGACGCCTCTTCGATGGCCTTGCTGAAGCTCTTGATCGGCGCCCGGCCGGGAGTGGCCGAGCGCTCGAGCGAATGGGTCGCGGCGGCGACCGAGGCGATCGAGCTCGCCGACGGCACCGGTGACCCGGCGCTGCGAGTCGCCGTCCGCAGCGCCGCCGTCTACGCCCACATGTGCGCCGGCGATCTCGACGGGGTCGAAGCGACGGTCGACGAGCTGATCGAGCTGACCGCGGGAGATCCCCATCTGGGGGCCGGGATCGTTGTCGGCTGCCCGCTTGCCTGGGGGCCGATGGCGAAGGCGATGGCCCTGCGCGAGCGCGACCGAGTCGCGGAGGCCGAGGCATTGCTTGACCAGGCGCTGGAGATGGCGACCGCGCAGGAAGATCCCGAGACCGAGAGCTGGGCACTGGGGACCAAGAGCCTGCTGCTGGTCGACCGCGGCGACGTCGAGGCGGCACTGGCGCTGACCCGGCGCAACCGCGAGCTGACCGAGCGGCTCGGGGACGTCTTCTCCCGCAGCACGGCGCTGACCGCGACCGCGTACGTCCAGCTGGTCGCCGGCGAAAGCGAGCAGGCGCTGGAGACGGTGCAGCTATCCGACCGCCTCTACCGCGAGGCGATGGGCGTCGGCGGCGAGGCCGAGGCCTGGCGCTCGACGCTGCGAGCCCGCGCCTTCCTCGCCCTCGGCCGCACCGAGGAGGCCCTGGAGGAGGCCGAGTGGGCGGTCGCCACCTCCACCCGCAAGGCAATGGGCTGGCAGATCCCCCCGGCCCTCCACACCCTCGCCCAAGCCCGCGCCGCCTGCGGTCGCGAGGGAGTCAAAGAAGCGCTGGACCAGGCCCACGAGTACGCCACCGCCCGCGGCCACACGATGACCCTGCGCCGCGTCGAAGCGGATCAGGAGGCCCTGGCCGCGGCCTGAGTGGAACATCCACCGGGCTGGCGCCCGGTCAACCCTCCACTCAGTCCGAGCGCTCGGCGCGCTTGCGCTCTAGCTCCGCCACCATCAACTTCGTGTGCAAGGCAGCAATCAGGTCGCGCAAGGGCTCGGCGCCGTCCTCGAGCATTTCCACCACCTTCTCCGGGGGAACTTCGCCGGCGAGGCGGTTCATCACCACGTCGATCTCCTCCCGGACCAGCGCTTCGAGGGCGGTCTTGTAGCGCAGGGTGTCGTAGACGGTGAAGCCGATCTGCTCGTCGTAGCCGCCGGCGCGGAAGCGGCTGATCGCCTCGATGATGGTCACGTCGGAGGGTGAGTAGCCGCGGCTGTTGGGGGTCAGGACTTCGAGCTCGGCGAGGCGGTCGAGCACCTCTTTGGGGATGTCGTAGCGCTTGCGGACCTCGGCCGCCGGCGTCCGCGCCCGCTCGCCGACCAGAGCCCGATCGAGGATCCGGTCCTCGAGCTCGAGCAGCGCTGCGGCTCGCTCGGGGTCCTCGTCGAGGATCGTCCGGATCGCCTTCAGCGGCAGGAACCGCTCCTCCTGCAGGCGCTTGATCAACCGGATCCGGTCGACGAGCTCCGACGGGTAGTAGGCCATGTTACGGCTGGTCTTGACACCTTCCGGCAGGAGACCCTCGCGCAGGTAGTGCTTGATCGTCGGCACCGGCACCTCGGATGCCTCAGCGAGCTCGCCGATCTTCAACAGGGCAACATCGCTGCCGAGGCGGGTCGTCACGCCCGGAACTCCGGCTGCTCAGTGGCCGCCGGCCCGGCCGCGGCGCCGGACTCGAACATCGCCGTGACTTCCTCCTCGGAATAGCCGGCGTCGCGCAGAACCTCGACCGTGTGCTCGCCGAAAGCCGGTGCCGGCCGGGTCGGGTCGCCGGGCGTCCGGCTGAGCTTGATCGGGTTGCCGAGCAGCCGCACCGGGCCGAGCTCCGGCTGCTCGACCTCGACCACCATCTCGCGGGCGCGCACGAGCTCCGAGTCGAGCGCCTCGTCGACGTCGAGGACCGGCTCGATGCAGCAGTCGTGCTCGTCGTTGAAGGCGCGCCATTCCTCGCGGGTGCGCGAGTGGAAGACCTCGGCGATCTTCGCGTGGCCCTCCGAGCCAGGCGTCGCGAACTGCTCCTCGAGCAAGTCGGGACGGCCGGCACCGTTGCAGAAGGCGGCCCAGAACTTCGGCTCCAGGGCGCCGCAGCTGATCCAACCGTCGGCGGCCTCGTAGGGCAGGTAGCAGGCGATGCCGCCGGAGAGGATCCCCTCGCCGCGGCGTGGCACCTCGCCGTCGCAGAGGTATTTGCCGGCGACCATCCCCAGCCAGGAGAGAGCGCCGTCGGCCATCGAGACGTCGACGAGCTGGCCCTCGCCGGAGCGGCCCGCCTCGTGCAGCGCCGCCATCACCCCGACCGCTGCCATCAGGCCGCCGTTGATGTCGGCGATCTGGCCAGCGGCGGAGATCGGCGGGCCGTCCTTCTCCCCGGTAAGGCCGAGCATCCCGACCAAGCTCAGATAGTTGATGTCGTGGCCGGCGCGCTGGGTGTTCGGCCCGTCGTGCCCGTAGCCGGTGATCGCGCCGACGACGACCGCCGGGTTCGCCTCCCTCATTCGCTCGAAGCCGACGCCGAGGCGGTCGAGAACGCCGGGGCGGAAGCCGTCAAGGACGATGTCGTGGGAGGTGACCAGGCGCAGGAAGGCCTCGCGGCCGGCCTCGCTCTTGAGGTCGAGACGGACCGAGCGCTTGCCGCGGTTGAGCGAGAGGTAGAGGGCCGAGCGGGTGCCGAGACTCTGCTGCTCCTCGCTTCCGTAATAGGGCGGCGACCAGCGAACGTAGTCGCCCATCCCGGTGTCCTCGACCTTGAGGACGTCGGCGCCGAGGTCGGCGAGCAGCAACGAGCAGAAGCCACCGGGCAGCAGGCGGGTGAGGTCGAGGACCTTGACGTCGGCGAGAGGAGCGCCGGCCACGCTCAGACCTCTGCGCGCTTCGGGACCCCGAGCAGCTCGCGGGCCTCGGCGACGCTGGCCGGCCGGCGGCCGATGTCTTCCGCCATCTGCCGCGCCTTCGCGATCAGCTCGCCGTTGGACTTGCACATCTCGCCGTTCGGCAGGTAGAGGTTGTCCTCGACCCCGGCGCGGACGTTGCCGCCCAGCACCAGCGAGGCGGCGAGCAGCTTCCACTGGTCGCGGGAGATGCCGATCACCTGCCACTGGTTGCGGCCCTCGGGGCCGCCCGGAATCTGGTCGGACATCAGGTTGACGTTGCGCGGCGTCGGCCGGATGCCGCCGGTCACCCCCATTACCAGCGAGATCTGCAGCGGCTCCTCGAGCAGGCCCATGTCGAGCAGCGGGTCGAGGTTGGCGACGTGGCCGGAGTCAAAGCACTCGTGCTCGGGCTTGATCCCAATCTCTTTCATCGCCTTCAGGAACTCGATGATCGTGTCGAAGCTGTTCTCGAAGACGGTGTTGAAGACGAAGTCCTTCCGCCGTCTCGAGTACTTGGCGTAGTTCATCGAGCTCATGTTCAGCGCCGCAACGTCGGGACGGCAAGCCCGCAGGTACTCGATCCGCTTCTCGATCGAGATCCCGATCGCGCCGGTCGAGTAGTTGACGATCACGTCGCCGACCTCGGCCAGGATCGCCGCGGTGATCGCCTCGAAGTCCTCGACCTCATACGAGGGAGTGCCGTCCGGTTTGCGGGCGTGGATGTGGAGCTGCGAGGCGCCCTCGTCGACCGCGCGCCGCGCCTCGGCCGCGTACTCCTCCGGCGTGTAGGGGATCGCCGGGCATTGGTCGCGGTTGGCGATCACGCCGCTGATCGAACAGCTGATGATCACCGAGTCTCCGAAGCTGCTCATCGCCCTGCCTCCCTCATACCGGCATCACGCCGTGTCGTTTCTTCGGCTTCTCGACCTTCTTGTTGGCGGCCATGCGGAGGGCGCCGATGATCGTCGGCCGCGTCTCGCGCGGGTCGATCACTTCGTCGATCACCGCGTTGCCGGCGGCGATGTATGGGTCGATCCGCTCCCGCACCGCGTTCAGCATCGCCTCGCGGGCGGCCTCCGGGTCCTCGGCCGCCTCGATCGCCGAGCGGCCGATGATTTCGACCGCGCCCTCGGCCCCCATCACCGAGATCTCGGCGTCGGGCCAGGCGACGATCAGGTCCGGCTCATACGCCTTGCCGCACATCACGTAGTAGCCGGCGCCGTAGGCCTTGCGGACGACCACGGTCACCTTCGGCACCGTCGCCCGGCTGACCGCGTAGAGCAGCTTGGCGCCGTGGCGGATGATCCCCGCGCGCTCGACCTTCGAGCCGACCATGAAACCGGGGATGTCTTGGAGGAAGACGAGCGGGATGTTGAAGGCGTCGCAGAGGTTGATGAAGCGGGCGGCCTTATCGGAGGAGTCGTTGTCGAGAACCCCGGCCAGCTGCTTGGGCTGGTTGGCGATGATCCCGACCGGCTGGCCGCCGAAGCGGGCGAAGCAGGTGATGACGCTGCGGGCGAAGCGCGGCTTGACGTCGAACCACTCGCCGTCGTCGACGATCTCGCGGATCACCTCGTACATGTCGTAGGGCTTGCGGTTGGAGTCGGGGACGATCTCCATCAGCTTCTCCGACATGCGGTCGGCCGGGTCTGACTCCTCGCGTAGCGGCGGCTTCTCTTCCCAGCTGGAGGGGAAGTAGGAGAGGTAGGACTTGATCGCGGCGATGCACTCTTCGTCGTCGGCGACCTCGAGGTCCCCCACTCCGGAGATGCGGCAGTGGACCTTGGCGCCGCCGAGCTCCTCCATCGAGATGTCCTCGCCGGTGACGGCTTTGGTCAGGTGCGGGCCGGCGAGCGCCATCGCGCCCTGTCCCGAGACCATCGGCACGAAGTCCGAGAGCGCCGGGATGTAGGCGGTGCCGGCGGCGCAGGGACCCATCATCGCCGCCACCATCGGGATCACCCCCGACATTTCGACCTCTTCCCGGAACAGCTGGCCGGAGCCGGCGAAGAGCGAGCCGGTCGCCTCCTGGATCCGGGCGCCGGCCGAGTCGAGCAGCCAGACGAACGGCATCCGCTTGTTCAGCGCCATCTCGCGCAGGCGGCCGACCTTGAGCTCGCCGGTCATCCCCATCGAGCCGGCCATCACCGTGAAGTCATAAGCCGCGATGCAGCAGCGGCGGCCGTTGATCTCGCCCCAGCCGGTGACGACGCCGTCGGCGGGGGCATCGACCCCGTCCATCGCCCGCTGGCTGAAGTGGGGCCGGCCGTGGAGGCCGAGCTCCGTAAAGGTGCCCTCGTCGACCAGCAGGGCGATCCGCTCGCGCGCGGTCAGCTTGCCGCGATCGTGCTGCTTGGCGATCTTTGCCTCGCCGCCGCCGAGCTTCGCCGTCGCGCGGCGCTCATGCATCTGCTCGTTCAGCTCCGCCATCGTCGCGGCGCCGGGCAGGAGGTGCTTCTGATCCTTCTCTTCGCTCGCCACTAACGGCCTTTCCACTGGGGGTCGCGTTTCTCGAAGAAGGCGGTGACCCCCTCGACGATGTCCTCGGTGCTGAAGGTGAGCGAGAGCTGCGAGCGCAGGAACTCGAGCGCGTCATCGACCGCCATGTCCTGCTGGCGATACATCGCGTCGTGGCCGAGCCGCATCAGAACCGGGCTCTTGGAGGCGAGCTTGGTCGCCCATTCGGCGACGGCGGCGTCGAAGTCGGCGGCAGGGACGACCTTGTTGGCGAGCCCGTACTCGACCGCTTCCTCGGCCGAGAGCCGCTCGCCCAGCAACATCATCTCGTTGACCTTCTTGCGCGGAACGTTGCGGTAGATGATCGCCATGATCATGTAAGGGAAGGCGCCGACGTTGATCTCCGGGGTGCCGAAGGTCGCGCCCTCTTTGGCGATCAGCAGGTCGCAGGAAAGAGCAAGGCCCATCCCCCCCGCCAGCACGTGCCCGTTGGCCGCACAGAGCGAGGGCTTCCCGAGCCGCGGCATCAGCCGGAAATATTCAAGGAAAAGATCACTTGCAAAATGTTTTTCGATGAGCGGAACGTCTGCAGCGAAGCCACCAAGGTCTGCACCTGAACAGAACACCTTTTGACCGGCCCCGGTGAGGACGACGGCGCGGACCGCGTCGGAGTCGCGCGCCTCCTTCATCGCCGCGACCAGCTCGCTCAGCATCTGGCCGGAGAGCATGTTGCGCTTCTCGGGGGCGTTGGGGGTGACCGTGGCGACGCCGTCGGCGACCTCGTAGGCGACCTTCTCGTAGCTCCCGGGGCTCATCGGGGGCAACAATAGACGAACGCGTCGAAAGTGGGAAGTGCTACTGTCTACTCGCTTTCGGGAAGCTGCAAACGCACCAATCGAGCGAGGAGAAAGACCAGTGGCGACCGCGACCAACGGCTCCAGCATCATCAAGCCCGACCACCAGGCCGGGCGCAAGCACTTCATCTTCACCCAGGAGCACGAAGACCTGCGCGAGTCGATGCAGTCGTGGGTCAAGAAGGAGCTTTGGCCCCACCGCAACGAGTGGGAGGACACCTACTGGCCGACCGAGAAGATGAAACGGGCCGGCGACCTCGGCTATCTCGGCCTCTGCTTCCCGGAGGAGTACGGCGGCCAGGGTGGTGACTACTTCTACTCGCTGGTGCGGGCCGAGTGCATGAGCTACTCGGGCTCCGGGGGCACCAACATGGGCTTCGCCGTCCAGACCGACATGGTCCTCCCCCCAATCCACCTGCTCGGCACTGAGGAGCAGAAGAAGAAGTACCTCGAACCCGGCCTCAAGGGCGAAAAGGTCGGCAGCCTCGGGATCACCGAGCCGGGCGCTGGCTCCGACGTCGCCGGGATCCGCACGACCGCGATCCGCGACGGCGACGAATACGTGATCAACGGCTCCAAGACCTTCATCACCAACGGGCCGCGGGCCGACTTCATCGTCCTCGTCTGCAAGACCGACCCGGAGGAGCGCCACGCCGGCATCACCCTCTTCGTCGTCGACCTGCGCGACGAGAACGGCGAGAAGGTCCCCGGCTTCAGCGTCTCCAGCGAGCTGGAGAAGATGGGGATGCACGCCTCCGACACCGGCGAACTCGCCTTCGAGGACGTCCGCGTCCCGGCCGACGCCGTCCTCGGCGAGGTCGGCAAGGGCTTCTACCACATCGCCTGGGAGCTCCAGGGCGAGCGCCTGGTCGCCGCCGCCGGCTGTCACGCCGGCGCCGAACGGATGATCGAGAAGACCCTCGAGTACGCGAAAGAGCGCGAAGCCTTCGGCCGTCCGATCGGCAAGTTCCAGGCGATCCGCCACAAGTTCGCCGAGATGGCGACCAAAGCCGAGGCGGCGAAGCAGTTCACCTACTCGACCGCATGGCGCTTCGGCAACGGCGAGTACCCGGTGCGCGAGATCACGATGGCGAAGCTCTTCGCCTCCCGGATCTGCTGCGAGGTCGCCGACGAGTGCGTCCAGATCCTCGGCGGCTACGGCTACATGAAGGAGTACGAGATCGAGCGCGCCTACCGCGACGTCCGCCTCAACCGGATCGGTGCCGGCACCGACGAGGTAATGCTCGACGTGATCGGCCGCTCCTACGGCCTGTAGCCCCCACCCCATCGGTGAGTTTGCGCTTTGTAGGCCTACGCACGACAAAGTGCAAATTCAGCCGCAGGTGATCAAGCGATGAACGTCGTCAAAGACACGGGGGTACGGGCGACGCTGCCGCCCTTCGGCGAGGAGCACGAGGAGCTGCGACAGAGCGTCGCGCGCTTCGTGGCCAAGGAGATCGCGCCCAACGTCGACGAGTGGGAGGCGGCGCGGGAATTCCCGCGTGAGCTCTACTCACGCTGCGCCGAGCTCGGCTTCCTCGGGCTCAAGTTCCCCGAGGAATACGGGGGTCAGGGCGGCGACCACCTGCACGACGCGGTCTGGGTCGAGGAGCTGGCGCGATCCGGTGGTTCCGGCGGCGTCGCCGCCGGGCTCAACGCCCACGCCTCGATCGCGATGCCGCCGATCTTCAACTTCGGCACCGAGGAACAGAAGCAGCGCTGGCTGGTGCCCGGCATCGCCGGCGAGAAGATCGGGGCACTGGGGATCACCGAGCCGGGCGCCGGCTCCGATGTCGCCAGCCTCACCACCACCGCCAAGCGCAGCGGTGACGGCTACGTCGTCAACGGCGCCAAGACCTTCATCACCAACGGCGTCCGCGCTGACTTCCTCGTCTGCGCCTGCAAGACGACCGAGGGCGGAGGCCACGGTGGCATCTCCTTCCTCGTCCTCGACCGCGAGATGCCCGGCTACGAGGTGGCGCAAAAGTTGGAGAAGATGGGCTGGCACTCCTCCGACACGGGCGAGCTCTCCTTCACCGACGTCGAGGTCCCGGCCGAGAACCTGCTCGGCGAGGAGAACGGCGGCTTCAAACTGATCATGGCCAACTTCGCCTGGGAGCGGCTGCTGATGGCGATCGGGGCGGTCGGGGCAATGCAGCGCCTGATCGACGTCACGGTCGCCTACGCCAACGACCGCGAAGCCTTCGGCCGCCCGATCGGCAAGTTCCAAGCGATCCGCCACCACGTCGCCGAGATGGCGACCAAAGCCGAGGCCTCCCGCGCCCTCACCTACAACGCCCTGCGCCTCTTCCACACCGGCCAGGACTGCATCCAGCAGGTCAGCATGGCGAAGCTGATGACCCAGCGCGCCGTCCTCGAGATCGCCGACCAGTCACTCCAAATCCACGGCGGCTACGGCTACATGCGCGAGTACGGCATCGAGCGCGCCGTCCGCGACGCCCGCCTCGGCCCAATCGGCGGCGGCACCGACGAGATCATGAAAGAGATCATCGGCAAGACGATGGGGTTGTAGACGCGATTGAACAGGAAAGAGCCCGACATCCTGCGCGCCCATCGCACGGAAGTTGCTCGGTTTTTCGCCGAGGGGGCCTTCACGGAGACACCGCTGGAGAAGTACTGTGCGCAAAGCGAGGGGAGCCGCGCGGTACCACGCGACTCCCCTGAGTCAGAGGCCCGGTTCCCTCTTACGATGAGGGGTGCCGGGCTTCTCCTTTTCAACGGTAGAGCGTGACCTGTTGTGTCAAGGACCGCCCTGAGGGTTAATCCTGCTATTTGGGGCCAAAATAGCCTGTAAACCACGGCTTTCGACCGCCGACGCTCAACTCGAATACCGCTTTGAGTGTGGATGTGCCCCCACCCTCAGGGGGCCGTAAGAGCACAGAAAACGGTCAGTGCTGGGGGCCGGCGTCGCAGCTGTGGGACTGGCCGCGGCCGGGGCCGCCGTCGCAGTAGTCGTAGCCGCGGCCGCCGTAGAGCTGGTCGGGGTTGGCGCCGCCGTAGAGGAAGTCGTTGCCGCCTTCACCGTGGCAGCCGTCCTGGCCCGGGCCCATCTTGCAGATGTCGTCGCCTTCGCCGCCCCAGCAGCCGTCGCTGCCATCGGCGGTTTCGCAGTAGTCGTTGCCGGCGTCGCCGACGCAGTCGCTGTTCTTCTCGCCGGTGATGCAAACGTCGTTGCCGCCGCCGCCGATGCAGCGGTTGCGGCGGGCACCTTGCGAGTAGCAGGTGTCGGACTCGGCGTTGCCGATCATTTTGTCGGAGCCATCGCCGAGGTAAGCGGTTACCGGGATCGGCAGCGGACTGGCGATGTTGAGGAAGTCACCGGAGTTGCCGAGGGTGATTTCGATCGCCGAAGCGTCGGAGAGGCGGCAGATCGCTTCCATCTGGTCGGCAGAGAGCCGGCAGCCCTGCGGGTGCTCGGCGGCCATGAAGCCGCGGACGACGAGGCGCCCGTCCTCTTCGGTGACGGTCATGTGGGTCCCCGACTCGGCGCCGTAGATCGAGATCTGGCCAGCGGGCGTCGCCGCGCTCGGGACCACCAAGAGGGCGGTGAGGGCGAGCGCGAATACGAGGAAGCGAATGCCAAGACGGATTGGCATGTGAGGGGATGCTAATGGTCTGTGAGGATGGGTGTCGGGAAATCTCTCGTATGTTCCGATTTGGAGCGGAAATGTGATCTATCTATTGCGGCATGGTGAGGCAGAGGATGGAAACGGCGACGATTCCGCCCGCCGGCTGACCGCGAAGGGCGAGCGCCAGGCACGGGCGGCCGGCGAAGCGTTAGCGGCGCTAAAGGTCGAGATCGACGCCTGCCTCGCCAGCCCCAAGGTTCGCGCCGCCGATACGGCCCGGCTCGCCTGCGAGGCGCTTGGCCTCGAGCCCGAGACCGCTCTCGAGTTGCGCGGCGGCGGCTTCGACGCGCTCTCCCTCGCTGCCGGCCGCGGCGACGTCCTCCTCGTCGGCCACGAGCCCGACTTCTCCGACGAGGTCGCCCGTCTCACCGGCGCAAGGGCGAAGCTGCGCAAGGGCGGCCTCGCCGTAGTTGATGGCACCATCCTGGTGGCACTGCTGCGCCCGCGCGAGCTGCGAGCGATCGCTGCGCACCGCGACTAACTAAGGACCCCCCGCTCCGCCAGTCGCTTCAGGTTGAGCAGCTGCTTCCGCGCCATCACCAGGTCGCCGGGCGGCAGTAGCAGCCGCAGCGCCGCGCCGCGCACTCGACCCGGATAGCGAGCGAGGATCTTCAGCACGATCCGCGACCGGCCCTCGCCACGGGGCTCGGCGGCGTAGGTGCAGACGACCTCCGCCAGCCGCCCTCGGGAAACGACCGTCAACGAGCGGCCGGGCTCGAACTCGGCCAAACGGAAGATCGTCATCACCGGCTGCCCTGCCTCCAACTGCTCCAGGCCCGGCGTCAGCTCCTGCGGGCTGCGGCGCCCGAAGTTGTCGAGCAGGTCGTAGCTGTAGGGCGCCACCCGCAGCTGGCAGAGCCAGCGAAAGCTGTCGGCGGCCGGAGCCCCGACGTCCACGGCGCGGTACAGCGTCGCCTCCGGGTCTGGCAGGAGCCGATCGCAGGGATAGGAGGCCGCCCGCTCGGGCGCCGTCGAACCCCAATGCGTCACGAACAAAGGCCAGGACGGCATCCACCCAGTCTGGCGAATCGCAGCCGCCGTAAGGTTGTGCCGACCCACGAACAAGGAGGCACAGATGCTCTCGTGGCTGGCAGGAAAGATGATCGCCCGCAACATGGCGGCGATCCGCACCGGTGACGCCGGACCGACCCTCGCCCTCGAGGCCGACGACGTCAGCTTCACATTCCCGGGCGACAGCTCTTTCGCCCCCGGGGCCGCCAACAAGCGCGAGCACGAACAGTGGCTCGAACGCTTCGTCGACCTCGGCCTGCAGATCTACCCCGACGAGGTGATCCTCAAAGGCTTCCCCTGGAAGCAGACGATCTGCGTCCGCGGCCACATCCACCTCGACGACCCTGAGGACGGCCGCGTCTACGACAACCGCTTCGTGCTCTGGGGCCGGATCTCCTGGGGCAAGCTGCGCGAGTACGAGACCTACGAGGACACCCAAGAAAGCAAGCGGCTCGACGCCTGGTTAGAGCAGCGTGATCACGCCGCGCAGGATCAATAGCGCGCCGAGCACGAGCGCCACGTAGGAGGCGACGCGCGGGCCGCTGCGGCCGATCCAGGTGCGGAAGCGGACGACCGCGTCGCCGGTCCAGTCGGGGGCGACGAGGTAGCCCAGCAGCGGCAGCTCCAGCAGCAGCAGCTGGATCATCGCGATCACGATCACGAAACCCGCCGTCGGCGCCGCCGCCCAATCGAGCTTGGCAATGCGGCCGAGGGCGGTCAGGAAGGAGACGCCGGGGAAGCTGAGCAGGAGGCCGAGCACGAAGGTGACCCGGGCCGAGCCGCGGCCCAGCATCCGTTCCGGCCACGACTGCTTCGGATCGCCTCCGGACTTCTCTTCCTTGTGCTGCTTGCGCCGTTCCCGCAGCCGCTCGCCGCGGCCGCTATGGAACACGTATCCGATCAGCAGCAGGATCGCGCCGATCACCAAGTCCTCGATCGGGCTGAGGGTGTGTTTCGCCGAGTCGAAGCTGCTTGAGTCGTGCAGCGAGAAGACGATCGCCATCCCCAGCGAGATGCTGGTGATGTAAGCGCCGAGCAGGTAGCCGAGCATCAGCTTTTTCGTGTTCGGCAGCAGCATCATGATCGTCACCATCGCCAGCAGGGTCGGGTTGACCGCTGCGAACAACGCCAATCCGATGATGCTCCCCACGTCGCCCACGCGCCCATTCTGACTGGAATACTCGGACGGGTGAAGCAGCGGGTCAGCCTGATCACCCTCGGCGTCGCCGACCTCGAGCGCTCACGGCGCTTCTACGAAGCGCTCGGCTGGAGCACCGGAGCCGAGTCCGGCGACGACGTCGTCTTCTTCCAGGCCGGCGAAATGGTGCTGGCACTCTGGGACCGGGCCCGCCTCGCCGAGGACAGCTGCGTCGAGGACTCAGGCGGCTGGGGCGGGACGACGCTGGCACTCAATCTCGGCTCGCCAGCCGAGGTCGACGCCGTGATCGAGGAAGCGCGCGCGGTCGGGGCGACGATCGGGCGCGAGCCGGCCGAAGCCTTCTGGGGCGGCTACAGCGCCATCTTCCTCGACCCCGACGGCCACCCGTGGGAGATCGCCCACAACCCGCACTGGACGCTGACCGAGGACGGCGGCGTTCAGCTGAACTGAGGTACGGGCGGCGCGCCCCTACCTCCCTGACAGCTAGTTGACTGGCCAGTCGGCCAGGACCGCCCGATTCGATGTAGCCTCCCGGCTCGACTGCTGATCCAACAGTGAGAGGGAGATGATGGGACTTCTTGAGG
The DNA here is from genome assembly GCA_035472275.1 of Solirubrobacterales bacterium. GTDB lineage: Bacteria > Actinomycetota > Thermoleophilia > Solirubrobacterales > 70-9 > VAYN01. Next base: position 73,959 of record DATIPH010000020.1, on the reverse strand, counting down.
GTAAATCCGCGATCGTGACCGGCTCCGCCCGTGGAATCGGCCGCGCTACCGCGGAACTGATGGTCGCCGAGGGCGCCAAGGTGCTGATCAACGACCTCGACGGCGACGTCGCGCAGGAAGCTTCGAACGAGATCGACGGCGAGACCGCGGTCTGGGCCGGAGACCTGACCAAGACCGGCGCCGGGGACGACCTCGTCGCCGCTGCCGTCGACGCCTTCGGCAGCGTCGACATCTGCGTCAACAACGCCGGCTACACCTGGGACGGCGTCGCCCACAAGATGAGCGACGAGCAGTTCCAGGCGATGCTCGACATCCACACCGTCGTCCCCTTCCGCGTCGCCCGGGCGCTGGCCCCGCACTGGCGCGAGGCGGCCAAGGCCGAGCGCGGCGAAGACAAAGAGGTCTTCCGCAAGCTGATCAACATCTCCTCGACCTCGGGGACGATGGGCAACCCTGGCCAGGTCAACTACTCGGCGGCCAAGATGGGCGTCGTCGGGCTGACCAAAACCCTGGCCAAGGAGTGGGGCCAGTTCAAGATCAACGTCAACGCGGTCGCCTTCGGCTTCGTCGACACCCGCCTCACCGCCGCCAAAGAGGAGGGTGGCGAGATCACCTCGCCGACCGGCGAGAAGATCGAGCTCGGCATCCCCGAGCAGATGCGGGCGATGGCCCAGGCCGTGATCCCGCTCGGTCGCGCCGCGCAGCCGACCGAGGCCGCCGGCCCGGTCCTATTCCTCGCTTCTCCGCTGGCCAACTACGTCCACGGCCAGGTGCTGAACGTGACCGGCGGCATGTTCGGGGGGATGTACACCTGAGCTCCACCCCGACAGAGCGGCGGACGCCGCGCTATCTCGACGTCGCCGACCACATCTGGCCGGCGACGCGACGCTTCATGGGCGCCCACACCTTCCTCTACAAGAGGACGGGTGGGCGCCTGGGGCACTCGTTCCCCGGCGTCCGCGGCAAGATGCTGCTGCTCGACCACGTCGGCGCCAAGAGCGGCGTCAAGCGCACCTCGCCGCTGCTCTACGTCGAGGACGGCGCCGACGTCGTCATCGTCGCCTCCAAAGGCGGCTTCCCGAAGAACCCGGCCTGGTTCTACAACCTCAAAGCCAACCCGGACACGACGGTCCAAATCGGCTCCGAGATCCGCCCGGTCCGCGCCCGCGTCGCCAAGCCCGAGGAGCGCGAGGCGCTCTGGGACAAGGCGGTCCACGCCTACGGCGGCTACGAGGACTACCGCGCCCGCACCGACCGCGAAATCCCGCTGGTCATCCTCGAGCCGCGCTAGCGGCGCTCCTCGGCGACGACGCTGCCGTCCTCGGTCGCGAGCGCGGGTGGCGGCCAGGGGCCGGCCCAGTTGTCGCGGGCGCCATCGATCGTGATCGTCGTGCCGGAGATGAAGTCGCCCGCCGGGGAGGCCAGGTAGGCGATCATCCAGGCCATCTCCTCGGCCCGGCCGGTGCGGCCGAGCGGGATCGAGCGCTCGACGTTCTCGACCACCTCGCGGGGGTACTTGGTCAGCAGAGTCTCGGTCGCGAACTGGCCGGCGGCGAGCGAGCAGGTCTTGATCTGAAACCGCGACCACTCGACCGCCAGCGTCCGCATCATGTTCTCGACCGCGGCGCGGGCGGCGCCGGAGTGGACCATCGCCGGCATCCCGTTGTGTGGCGAGAGGGTGACGCTCATCACCTTGCCGCTTTTCTGCGGGATGAAGGCCTTGGTCGCGGCGGCGTGGGTCATCAGCCAGGTGCCGAGGACGTTGAGCTCGATCACGGTGCGAAAGCCTTTGGCCGAGATCGACTCGGCCGGGGAGAGGAACTGGCCGCCGGCATTGTTGACGAGGACGTCGAGCCGCCCGTGGCGCTCGAGCAGGCCGTCGAAGAAGCGACCGACCGCCTCCTCCTCGCGGATGTCGAGCGGCTCGTGCTCGAAGGTGCCGGGCAGGTCAGCGGCAAGCTCGGCCGTCGCCGCCAAGGGCTCGGCGCGGCGGCCGCAACCGACGACAACCGCGCCCAAACGCGCCAGCTCCAGCGCCGTCTCACGCCCGAAGCCGGACCCGGCGCCGGAGACGACGCAGACCAGACCGTCGAGCAAGCCGTCCCTGAAGACCTGCGAATGCGAACGTTCAGTCATCCCCCGCGAAGCCTATAGACGAGTAGCTCTGCGTAATCTGGCTCCCTAATGAAGGTCAGTGTCGAACCGCAGCCGCTGCACGAGCCGCTTGCCGGGGGAACCCCCGGAGCAAGCGTCGTGGTCGAACCGATGGTCGCCGGCCATGTTGATTTCCCACTGAAGACGATGGTCAGCCCGGGCGGCCGCTTCCTCACCCTGAAGCTGCTGCGGGCGCTGCTCAGCGGCAAGCCGCCGAACGTGGTCCCGGTGCCGGCCTTCCTAATCCGCCACCCGAGCGCCGGCGCGATCCTCGTCGACACCGGCCTGCACCCGTCGATCGCCACCGACGGCAAGCAGAATTTCGGCGGGCTCTCCAACCGCTTCGGCAAACCCTCGCTGGCCGCCGGCGAAGACGCCCCGGCACAGTTGCGGGCCCGCGGCCTCGACCCCAACGAGATCCCGGTCGTGGTCATGACCCACCTGCACATCGACCACACCTCGGCGATCTCCGAGTTCCCCAACTCGACCTTCGTCGTCTCCGAGCCCGAGTGGGTGCAAGCGACGACCGGTTCGCAGGGAACCCTGAAGGGCTACCGGCGCGAGCACATCGACTACGCCTTCGAGTACCGCACCGTCGACTTCAACCGCGGCGAGATCGACTCCTACGCCAGCTTCGGCCGCAGCTTTGACCTTTTCGGCGACGGCTCGGTCCGCCTCGTCTTCACCCCCGGCCACAGCGCCGGCCACATGTCGGTGATCTGCCGCTTGGCCCAGCGCGACTTCGTGATCGGCGGCGACGCGATGTACCTGCTCGACCAGCTGCTCGGCAAAGCGGCGCTGCCGCCGCGACCCGAAGACGCCCACAACTTCCGCCGCTCGCTGCAGGAGCTGAAACTGTTCCGCTCTCAGTTCCCGGACGCGGTGATCACGCCCGGGCACGATCCGGACTTCTATGCCCGGATCGAGAAGCGCTACGAGTAGCCAGCTCGCGGTACATCCGCCGCACCTCGGCGAAGACCTCGCCCGCGACCTCGAGCTGACGCTCGCGGCTCGGCTGCGGCTCGACCGGAAAGGTCAGCGGCTTGCCGAACTGGACCGTGACCCTGGGGAAGCTGCCGTGCTTCCAGCGCCGGACCTTGGCCGAGCCGTAGATCGCGACCGGGACGATGGGCGCGCCCGATTCGAGCGCGATCCGGCCGATCCCCGGTTTCGGCTCGCCAAGCTCGCCTGAGCGCGAGCGGCCACCCTCGGCATAGACGAGCAGCATCTCGCCCTGGTCGATCAGCTCGAAGGCGGTCTTGAAGGCCTCTTCGTCGCGATGGCCACGGCGGACCGGGAAGACGCCGCCGTGCTTGAAGATGAAGGTCAGGACCGGCGGCCCGAACATCTGCGATTTGGCCATGAAGCGGACCTTGCGCCGCATGTAGAGGCCAGTGAAGAAGTGGTCGAGCTGGCTGAAGTGGTTAGGGGCGAGGACGAGCGCGCCCTTGCGCGGCACGTTCTCCTTGCCGATCACCTTGACCCGGTAGATCAGGAGCGTCGGCAGGGTGAGGACGACCCGCGCGATCGAGTACATCCAGACTGAGCCCTTCCGCGCCGAACGGTGGAACTGGTCGAAGTACTCCGCCGGGCGCGGGTCCTTGTAGACCTGTGGCTTCATATCCGCCATCGCTTCAGAGACAACCCTTCCATCTCCGGGCGGTTACGCACAACCAAACCCACCATCCGACGGGGCGATTGCTGAATCAGACCCCCTATAGCGGGTTCGATTCAGCAATCGCGTCAGGCCCAGGCGCGGGAGCGCTCGAGGGCGCGGGTCCAGTCCGCCAGCAGCGACTCGCGCTGGTCGGCGCTCATCCGCGGCTCGTAGCTCGCGGCCTGGCGCCACATCTCCTCGACTCGCCCTGGGCTCCACAACCCGGCCGCGATCCCGGCCAGATAGGCAGCGCCGAGCGCGGTCGTCTCGGCGATCTCCGGAACCACGACCGGGACCCCCAGCACGTCGGCCTGGAACTGCATCAGCCAGCGGTTGCCGACAGCGCCGCCGTCGGCCTTGAGCAGCTCCAGCCGCTCACCGGCGGCCGCCTCCTGCGCCCGCACCGCGTCAACGGTCTGGTAGGCGATCGCCTCCAGTGCCGCCCGCGCCAGGTGAGCACGGCCGCTGCCACGGGTGAGGCCGACGATCGTGCCGCGCGCGTACGGGTCCCAGTGCGGCGAGCCGAGGCCGGTCAGCGCCGGCACGAAGTAGACGCCGTCGTTGCCATCCAGCGAAGCTGCCAGAGCCTCCGTCTCGCCCGCCGCATCGATGATCCCGAGCCCGTCGCGGAGCCACTGCACAGCGGCGCCGGTGACGAAGATCGAGGCCTCGAGCGCGTAGGCGACCTCCTCCCCCAGCCCCCAGGCGACGGTCGTCAGCAGGCCGTCTGATGGAGGCGGCGCCACGGCGCCGACGTTGAGGAGGACGAAGCTGCCGGTGCCATAGGTGTTCTTCGCCATCCCTGGCCGCTGACAGGCCTGGCCGAAGAGCGCCGCCTGCTGGTCTCCCGCGACCCCGCAGACCGGGACCTCGCCGCCGAACTCGGTCGTCGTCCCGAAGACGCCGGCGGAGGGCAGCGGCCGCGGAAGCTGCTCGGGATCGATCCCGAGCAAGCCGCAAAGCTCCTCGTCCCAGTCGAGCCGGCGGATGTCGAACAGCATCGTCCGGGCCGCGTTCGAGTAGTCGGTGACGTGCTCGCCGGTGAGCTTGAAGAGGAGCCAGGAGTCGATCGTCCCGAACACCGCCCGCTCCACCCGCTCGGCGTTGGCCAGCAGCCACTCGATCTTGGTCGCCGAGAAGTAGGGGTCGATCGTCAGCCCGGTCCGCTCCCGCACCAGCGGCTCGTGGCCGGCGGCGCGCAGCTCATCGCAGCGCTCGGCGGTGCGCCGGTCCTGCCAGACCAGCGCCCGATGGATCGGCTCGCCGCTGGCCGGATCCCAGGCAACGATGGTCTCGCGCTGGTTGGTGATCCCAATCGCCTCCAGCTCTGCCCCCTCGACACTGGCGTCGGCGAGCGCCGCGACGGCGACCGCGCGGGTCACCTCCCAGATTTCGGCCGCGTCATGCTCGACCCAGCCTGGCCGCGGAAAGTGCTGCTCGAACTCTGAGTAGGCGCGCCCCGCGAGCCGCCCTTCGGGATCGAAGACGAGGCAGGTGGTACCCGTGGTTCCCTGGTCGATCGCGAGGATCACGGCGAAACCCTCTCACCTCGTGCTCGCGACCTGTAGACGGCGAAGAAGTCGCGCAGCTGCCGGCCCCGGTGCAGGAACCCGGCGAGGCTGCGACCGGTGGCGCGGTGCTCGAGATCGAGCTCGTACTCGCGCAACCGGTAGCCCGCCCGGACCGCGTCGACCGTGATCCCGATCTCCATCCCGAAGCCAGCCGCAAACGGCAGCGTCGCCCGCAGCGTCTCGACCCGCAAGGCTCGCTGGCCGGAGATCGGCGCCTCGGTCTCCGCCCCACAGAGCCGGCGAATCGCCCAGTCCGCGAAGCCGACGGCGATCCCGAAGCCGCCGCCGACCTTGCGCGAGAAGGCGGCGACGGCGAGGTCCGCCTCACCATCGCGGACCGCCGACACGAGCGGGCCCAGCCGCCCCGCTGAAGCGCCGAGGTCGCCGTCGCAGAGGAGGACGAGCCGCGGCACCGGCGTGGCGCTCAGCGCCGCCTCCGCCGCCGCCGTCATGTTCGCGCCCTTGCCGTGCGGCTTGCCGCGGCTGACAACCTGGGCCCCGGCCGCCAGCGCCAACTCGGCGGTGCCGTCGCTGGAAGCGTCGTCGGCGACCCAGACCGCGGCCGCCGGGAAGGACGAGCGCAGAGCGTTCACCGTCGCCGCGATCCGATCCGCCTCGTCGTGGGCGGCGACGATCACGGCCAGGTCCCTTTCGCCGCCTATGCCCTCGTGTCCCATCGCCGCATTCTCACGCCCCGCCGGCGGATATTGTCTGCGGCCATGCCAAACATTGAGGCTCACATCACCGGCAACGTTTGGAAAGTCGAGGTCGCGGTCGGCGACTCAGTCTCCGATGGGGACACCGTCGTCATCCTCGAGTCGATGAAGATGGAGATCCCGGTCGAGTCCGAAGAGGACGGGACCGTCAAGGAGATCCGCTGCGAGGAGGGCCAGTCGGTCAGCGAAGGCGACGTCCTCGTAGTGCTGGAGTAGGAGTGTCGTGAACGAGCAGCTCGCGGGGGGCAAGCTCCAGCTCGACCGGCCCGCCGAGGCGGTCGCCCGTCTGCGCATCTCCAACCCCGAGCGCCGCAACGCGCTCGACCACGAGATCCTCGACGCGATCGCCGAAGTGCTGCCGCAGCTCGACCACGGGATCGAGACCCGCTGCGTGCTGATTACCGGCGCCCCACCGGTCTTCTCCGCCGGCTACGACATCGCCTCGATCCCCGAGGACACCTTCGAGCGCGACGCCGAGGCGCTCGTCGCCCACCCCTTCCACGCCGCGATGGAGGCGATCTCCCAGCACCCGTGGCCGACGGTCGCCGCGATCAACGGCCACTGCCTCGGCGGCGGCCTCGAGCTGGCGATCACCTGCGACCTGCGGATCTGCGCCGCCGGCGCCAAGCTGGGGATGCCGCCAGCCAAACTGGGGCTGATCTACGGCCACACCGGCCTGCGCAAGTTCCTCGACACGATCGGGCTGGCGCGGACCAAGGAGCTGTTCCTCACCGGCCGCAACGTCGACGCCGCCAAGGCGGACCGGATCGGCCTCGTCAACGACGTCGTCGACGATGAGCGGCTCGGCGATGAAGCGGTGCAGCTGGCCGCATCGATTGCCGCCAACGCGCCGCTCTCGATGCGCGGCAACAAGTCGGCGATCAACCTGCTCAACTCGCGCCCGACCCTCAGCGAGCAGCAGGAGGCCGGCCTGGTGGCGCTGCGCGAGTCCTGCTTCTCCTCCGCCGACCTGCGCGAGGGGATCCGCGCCTTCGCCGAGAAGCGGCGGCCGAACTGGACCGGAACGTGAGCGGCGCCAAGGAACGCAAAGCGCTGGCCGCCACCGACCCGACGATGGCGGCGCTGATCGAGAGAGTCGGCAAGATCGACCTCGAGACCCGGCTCGAACGACGCTCCGAAGAGCGCCCCGGCGACGCCTACGGGGCGCTGTTGCGGGCGATCGTCGGCCAGCAGCTCTCGACCAAAGCAGCGCGCACGATTTACCTCCGCGTGCTCGACATCTTCGACGGCACCACCCCCTCCCCCGAGCAGCTACTGGAAGCGAGTGAAGAGGACCTGCGCGGCGCCGGCCTCTCCGGTCGCAAGGTCGAGTACATCCGCGACCTCGCCGCCCACGTGCTCAGCGGCGAGCTCGAGCTCGACCGCCTCGACGACCTCTCCGATGAGCGGGCGATCGAGGAGATCGTCGCCGTTCGCGGTCTCGGTCGCTGGACCGCGGAGATGTTCCTCCTCTTCCACCTGCAGCGGCCGGACATCCTCTCCGGCGGCGACCTCGGGATCCGCAAAGCGATCCAGATCGAGTACGGGCTCGAGGAGATGCCCAGCCCGGAGGAGGCCGAGCGGCTCGGGGAGCGCTGGAGCCCCTATCGCAGCCTCGCCTCCCTCTACCTTTGGGAGTCGCTTCACAACGCACCCGACGCCTGAGTACGCACAGCGCGTCCCAGGCTGAATGCCGCCGCCAGGGAGCGCCGACAACTCAACTATGCGACTTCGCTTCTGGATCGGGTTTGCCGCGATCTGTGTGATCGCCGCGGGTTCCGTGGTCGTGGCGGTGATCGTCCACGCGCACGACAGCGACGAATTCCACCGCATGCAGAGCGAGGAGGCCTCGCGCGCCGCCCACCAGGCCGGGGCGGTCGCCACCCTCTCAGTCGCCGAGCTCGCCAACGCCGCCGCCTTCTTCCAGGTCGATGGCGACGTCAACGGCCACGAGTTCGACGTCGTTGCCCGCTCGCTGCTCGATGACGGCTCGCTACAGGCGGCGGCCTTCGTCGCGAAGGTGCCGGCGGGGAAGCGCGGCCGCTTCGAACGAGCTCACGGCGTCGAGCTGACCGAACCCGGTCCCGGCGGCGAACCGAAGCACGCGGCCGCCCGCCACGCCGTCTACTACCCGGTCACCTACGCCGTCGCCCACATCCCCTCCGACAACGTGATCGGGTACGACCTCGGCGCTGATTCCAGCCGCGCCCCCTTCCTCGCCCGCGCCCGCGACACGGGCAAGCCGGTCTCGACCCCGGTGATCCCGCTGATCCTCGGCGGCGTCGGCATCAACATCTTCAAGGCGATCTACCGCGACGGCGCTCCGACCCGAACCGTCGCCGAGCGGCGCCGCGCCCTGGTCGGGTTCACCGCCGGCAGCTTCCAGGTCCGGGATCTCGCCTCGGCGGCGGTCTCGGCCGTCTCCGACTCCGACCAGGTGCAGCTGCGGGTCGGCCAGGAAAGGGTCCTGGGACCGGAAGGCCGTCTCGACGACCCTGCCCAGGCCAGCTTCCGCGTCGCCGACCGCAACTGGCTGCTGATCGTCCGCGATCCCAACCGCCCGAGCCTGGCGCTGCCGTTGCTGCTCGGCGGTGTCGGCATCTCACTGGCGGCCCTGCTGGGTGCGCTGGTCTTCGTCTGGAGCCGCGAGGAGCGGATGGTGGAGCTCGAGCGCGAGGCCAGCGAGGACCCGCTGACCGGTCTGAAGAACCGCCGCCGCTTCAATGAAGACCTGCAGTTGGCGCTGGCCCGAGCCCGACGGGAGCGGACGATGGGAGCCCTGGTGATGCTCGATCTCGACCACTTCAAGCAGGTCAACGACACCCACGGCCATCTCGCCGGCGACCGCCTGATCGTCGAAGTCGCCAACCTCCTGCGCCGGCGCACCCGCGAAAGCGACGTCCTCGCCCGCCTCGGCGGCGACGAGTTCGCCGTGATCCTGCCCCGCTGCACGGTCGGCGAGGCGCGGCTGACGGCGGAAGCGATCGCCACCGAGATCCGCCAGCACAACCCCGACGGCGAGCCCGAACCGGTCACCGCCAGCCTCGGCGTGGCGATGTTCGGCGACCGCCCGCGGACCAACATCGCCGCGATCGTCTCCGAGGCGGACACCGCGATGTACGCGGCGAAGGAGGGCGGGCGCGACGGCGTCCGTGTCTTCAACCGCGAGGCGGTCAGCGGTGACACCACCGGACCACCGATCTCCTAGCCGCTGGATCACTGGCGCGCCCTCAATCACCACCTCGTCGTGAAACCCATCATCTAGCGGAAGCAGAGCTCTTCGCCGGGCGCCGCAGGCGGGCGCATCGCGCAAACCGGAGGCAGGAGAAGGATCGTTGCCCCGGGGGCGCCGGCGATCCGCACGCGGTGCGAACCGCGGCCGAGATAGGTCTCGACAGGGGCCGGGATCAGTCCGCTCCCGTGCAGCCCGATCCATAGCTCGTAGTCTCCGACCAGGACCCTGACCGCGGCCCCGCCCGCATGCCGGGGCCCGATCCCGGTGTCGTTTACGAAGAGGAGCCGTTCGCCTGGCGCCACTCGAGAGCAATGTGGGGCGTCGGAGAAGATGTGGACCGTCGTCGTCCCGTTCCTGCCAAACGTCCCGCAGGGACTCGCGGGCAAGCCCTGCCCGCCGGGCTCGACCCGCGCCGATCCGAGCCGGTGCCCAACAACCGTGCGCCGGGCTGGCGGTCGCAGTGGCGCCGTTTCGTGCACGGGCTTGCCTTCCGCTTCCAGGAGCGCATTGCGCGCGCAGTCTTCGAGCATTGGCAGCTGGCCCCGGATCGAGGCCGCATTTTCCTTCATCGCCCGCAGGGTCTGGCGCTCGTTTCCCCGCCCGATTCCGTCTATCCCCGCTTCCAACCCGGTCAGCGCTCCTTCTGCCTCGGAGACGTCGCAGATCGGCAGCCCCAGAGTCGACACCTGGTCGGTGGTGGCGCCCGAGCCGCCACCGCAGCCGCCCAGCGCCAGCACCGCCGCGACCGGCGCCAGCACACCGGAACTGATTCGCAACCCAGCGCGCATCGGGAACCCTTACCCGATCATCTAGGGCGCGCAATCTTTTCGCGCAGGTCCAGCACTCGCTGCACCGCTGCCTCGAACTCACCGCGGTCCAGGGCACCGGCCCGAAGCTTCGCAACCAGCGCCCGGCGCGCGTCTTCGGCGGCGCCGAGGTGGGTGTAGAGCAACAGGTCGCTGCCGGCCCGCGCCGCCGCGACCCCGGCCTTGGCAGGACCGCCAAACGCGCGCACGGCGACCGTCTCCAGTGCATCGGTGACCGTGACTCCCTCGAAGCCAAGCCGGTTGCGCAGCTCGCCGGTGGCGATCGGCCGGGAGAAGGCGGCGGGCGATGGCGAGAGCGCCGGGTAGATCGCGGTCGCCAGCATCACCAGGTCGCCGCCGGCGTCGACAAAAGCGCGATAGGGGGCCTCGTCGACCGCTCGCAGCTTTGCCTTCGTGAGGCGGATCCGCTGCACCGCGTCATCGGTGTTGAGGCTCGCGGCGCCGAGCCCCGGGAAGTGCTTGGCGGTGGCGGCAACGCCCCCGGCTTGCAGGGCTTCGGCAAACGGGACCGCGGTCGCCGCCACCCTGGCGGCGGTGGCACCGAAGCCGCGTTCGGTTTCGGCGATCGTGCCGCCGGGACGGGCGACGTCGAGCACCGGCGCCAGGTCGACGTTGACCCCGAGACCGCCCAGGCTGGCGGCGGTAAGCCTTCCCTGTTCGCGGCTGTAGCTGGCTCCCCGCTCCCCCATTTCCTGCGCGGAGGCGTTCGGGGGTCCGTCGACCCGCTTCACCAGGCCGCCCTCCTGGTCGACCATGATCAGTAACGGGTCGCGCAGCAGGAGCGGCGGCCGCGGGACCGCCTGCAGGCGGGTGATCAGCCGCCGGCCCTCGGCGCTGCTGGGGAAGCTGCCGGCGAAGAGGACGACCCCGGCGACGTCGCCGCGGCGAATCGCCGATTCCAGCTTCGCCGGGACCCCGGTGCTTTCGAGGCTGGTCACGACCCGCTGGCCGGCCAGTTGGCGCAGCGGCAGCTTTGCCGCCGGCGGCGGCAGCGGCTTCGGGTCCGGCGCCTTGCCGTCGCCGAGCGCGGCACCGAGCGTGAACGCTCCCAGTCCCAGCCCGACCAGGCCGGCGAGGGCAATCCGTCGCCGGCGCCGGACCTTGCCCCGGCTCCGCACTCTCGCTCGCTCCATGCCGCGATGCTACGCCTCGGTTTGGGACGGTCACAGGCCGGCACCCCGTCCGGGGGGCGGGCCCGCCCCGGCGCCCGATAGCCTCCCCAGGCAGAACCTGCGAATGCCACCGCTGATCACCTCCGAAGAAGCCCTCGCCTACGGCCGGCTGACCGAGCACGAGGAGATCGAAGCTCTCGTTGAACGCGCCTGGGAGGTCCGGGTCGAGAACTTCGGCAACTCGACCGACATGTGCTCGCTGGTCAACGCCAAGTCCGGCGGCTGCGCCGAGGACTGCGGCTTCTGCGCCCAGTCGCGCTACGCCGACGCCGACACCGTGATGCACGCGATGATGGAGCCGGAGCAGATCCTCGAGCACGCAAAAGCGGCCGAGGCCGCCGGCGCCCACCGCTTCTGCATGGTGACCCAGGGCCAGGGCCTCTCGAAACGGGATTTCCAGAAGATCCTCGAAGGCGCCGAAATGGTCGCCGAGCAGACCAACCTCAAGCGCTGCGCCTCGATCGGACACATGTCGGCGGAGCGGGCGACGGCGTTGAAGGACGCCGGCATCCAGCGCGTCCACCACAACGTCGAGTCGGCCAAGTCTTACTACCCCGAGGTCTCGAGCACGGTCCGCTACGAGGGGCGGCTGCGGACGATCCAGGCGGTCAAGGAGGCGGGCTTGGAGACCTGCGTCGGTGGCATCCTCAACCTCGGCGAGAGCGAGGAGCAGCGGGTTGAGATGGCCTTCGAGCTCTCCGAGATCAACCCGACCTCGGTCCCGATCAACCTCCTGATCCCGAAGCAGGGGACGAAGTTCGGCGACCGCGAGGTGATGGACCCCTGGGAGGTAGTGAAGTGGATCGCGATCTTCCGCCTGGTCATCCCCGGCGCCCTCTTCCGCCTCTGCGGCGGCCGGGTCGAGAACCTCGGCTCGATGCACAAGCTCGCGGTCAAGGCCGGCCTCAACGGGGTGATGATGGGCAACTTCCTCACCACCCTCGGGGCCGAGCCGGCCGAGGACCGGGAGATGTTCGAGGAGCTCGGCCTGAACGTCGCCCGCCAGCCCGACAACGGCGCCAACCCGCGCCCGGACAACCGCTCCGGCTGGCTCGACGGTGACGCTCCGGCGACGCCGATGGACGAGCTGATCGACCACCAGGACGAGGCGCCGATGTGGGACCCGTCGACTCAGCTTCGCGTAGTTAAGAAAGGTAAGCGGGCACCGTCCTACCCGACGGCGGCGTGACCGACGTTGCCGCCCGGCTCGCCGAGCTCCGCGACCGAGGCCTGTACCGCCGCCTGCGCCTGATCGAAGGCCCGCAAGGCCCACAGGTGCTGCTCGCCGGCAAGCGGGTGCTGCTGCTCTGCTCCAACAACTACCTCGGCCTCGCCGACCACAAGCTGGTCCGCGAGGGGGCCGCCGAGGCGGCGATCTACTGGGGCGCGGGGTCCGGCGCCTCGCGGCTGATCTCGGGCAACATGGAGCCCCACCGCCAGCTCGAGTCCCGCCTCGCCCACTTCAAGGGCTATGAATCGGGGCTCCTCTTCGGCTCCGGCTACCTCGCCAACACCGGCACGATCGCCGCCCTCGCGGGCAAGGGCGAGGTCGTCTTCTCCGACGAGCTGAACCACGCCAGCATCATCGACGGCTGCCGTCTTTCCGGCGCCGAGACCTTCGTCTATCGCCATGCCGATCTCGAGCACCTCGCCTGGGGGCTGGCCGAGGCCGGTGAGCGAGCGGCGCTCGTCGTCAGCGACGGAATCTTCTCGATGGACGGCGACGTCGCCCCAATCGCCGGGCTGCTGGAGCTGGCCCGCTCCCACGGCGCCCGGCTGATGATCGACGAGGCGCACGCGACGGGGGCGATTGGCCCCGGCGGTCGCGGCGCGGTCGCCGCCGCCGGGCTCAGCGGCGAGGTCGACGTCATCGTCGGCACCCTCGGCAAGGCACTCGGCTCCTACGGCGCCTACGTCTGCGCCGACACCGAGATCGTCGACTACCTCGTCAACCGCGCCCGCCCCTTCGTCTTCTCGACGGCGCTGCCGCCGCCCTCGGTCGGCGCTGCCGCGGCGGCGTTGGACCTGCTCGAGGCCGAGCCGCAGCGGGTCGAGCGCCTGCAGGCGAACGCCGCCGCGCTGCGCGCCGGCCTGCGCGCCGAGGGCCTCGCCGCCGGCCGCTCGGAGACGCAGATCGTGCCACTCGAAGTCGGTGATGCCGAGCGCACGATGGAGCTCTGCGAGCTGATCCTCGAGCGCGGCGTCTTCGCCCAGGGGATCCGGCCGCCAACCGTGCCCGAGGGCTCCTCGCGCTTGCGCTTCACGGTGATGGCGACCCACACGGCCGACGAGCTGCAGGACGCTTCCCGAGTGGTCGGCGCTGCCGCCCGCGAGATTGGGCTGGCGGCGTCGAAGCCGGCGACCGCCCGCGCTTCCTAACTGCGCCATGGCGGACGGCGCGGCGGGCGTTTTCGTCACCGGCACCGGGACCGAGGTCGGTAAGACCGTCGTCGCCGCCGCGATCGCCCACACCCTGGCCGCCGAGGGCAAGCGCGTCGCCGTCTTCAAGCCCTGCGTCACCGGCCTCGACGAAGGCGACGAGAGCGACCACCAACTGCTGCGACGCGCTTCAGGCTCAAGCCAAGGCGACGAGGAGATCGCCCCCTACCGCTACGGACCTCCAGCCTCACCCCATCTGGCAGCAGCGCTGGCGGGCGAGGAGATCGACCCACAGCGGCTGCGCGAGGCGGCGGCCACTGCGGCCGCAAGCGCCGACGCGATCGTCTGCGAGGGCGTCGGCGGGCTACTGGTGCCGCTCGCGCCCGGCTACTCGGTCCGCGACCTCGCGGTCGATCTTGGCTATCCGCTGGTGGTCGCAGCGAGCCCCGGGCTCGGCACGATCAACCACACCCTGCTGACGATCGAGTCCGCGCGCGCCGCCGGCCTCGAAGTGGCCGCGGTAGTGCTGACGCCGTGGCCCGAGCAACCCGGCGAGATCGAGAGCTCCAACCGCGAAACGATCGCGCAGCTCAGTGGCGTCGAAGTCAAGACGCTTCCCCCCATTGACCTCGCCGCCCTCGATTCGTGGCCGCGCGTCGCCGTTTGACCGCGGCTGTCGCTTTTGTCCACACAGGGTGAACGAATGCGCCTCGGAGCTCAGCGATCGACGACGACGTCAATGTAGCCGTCACTCAACTCGACGCGGAAACCGGCGGCCTCGGCGAGCGCCGCCGCGCCCTCGGGATCCTTCGGCGCCTTCTTCGCCGCCAGCAGCGCCTTGGCAACGTCGCCGCGCACCGCCTTCGCCATATGGGAGATCGGCTTGCGCACGCCGCCCTCCTCGCTGAAGGCGCGGACGGAGATCAGCGTCGAGCTCTGCGGCTTCCAGGCAGCCGCGTGGGCACCGGAGCGCATGTCGATCACCAGGTCCCCCTCCCTGTCGGGCATCGCCGCCCGCAGCCCCTCCCGCCAGAAGGCGGCCAGCCCGCCGATCCCCTTCAGCTTCGCCTTCGCCGAAAACCGGTAGTAGGGGATCCGGTCGCCAGGACGGACGACGCCCCAGAGGGCGCTGGCGATCAGCACCTGCTTCTGCGCCCTGGCCGGCAGCTGCGCCAGGCCGAGATGGTCGTAGAGGACGCCGGAGTAGACCTCGGCCGCCGGCGCCGCGGGGGCATCCCGCAGCCCGGCGTCCACCGCTATCTCACTCGTCTGGCCCGGCGAAAGACCGAGCATCGTCAGGGCGCGCTTTTGCGACACCCCGGCCAGACCGGCGAGCGCTTCGAGCAATTTCTGCCGCCGCTCCGTCAGCTCGGCGGCGAAGGCGAGCGCCGCGAGATCGACCGGCGCTCCCGCCGCAGGGGCGGTCTTGCCTTCCGACGGCGGCAGCAGGATCAGCATCACGCGGCGACATTATGCGACCGGCTCGCCGGCCGCGACGGGCTCGCGCACAGGCGACTCCTCGATCGCGGTCACCGCCGAGCCGCCGGGGTTGACCGCCGCCTCGGCCTCCTCGAGCGTGCTCTTGCCTTTGCTCTTGGCGCGGATCGCGACGATTCCGATCGCCGCACCCGCCAGAGCGACTGCGCCGGAGACGCTCATCGCGTGGCCGAGCGCATAGACGAACGCTTCCGAGCCTGCAGCTTTCGCTTCGGCGGCCTGACTCGGATCGAGGCCCTTGAGCGCGCCTGAGACCGAGCCGCTGCCGAGCTGTTCGGAGATGTCGGAGCGCTCGGCGGCGTTGATCCCGGAGCCGGCCAAGAGCGAATCAAGGCGCGAGCTGACCAGGCCCTGGAAGATCGCGCCGGTGACGGCAACGCCGAGGCTGCCGCCGACCATCCGGAACATCGAGAGCACGCCGGAGGCAATACCGGCTTTCTGCACCGGGACCGCGTTCATCGCGGCGCTGGTCATCGGCGACATCGTCATCGCGATGCCGATGCCGAGCAGCATGAACCCGGGCAGCAGGTCGAGGTAGCTGGAGTCGACCGCGATCGTGCTGAAGCTGAACAGCGAGGCGGCGACGATCAGGAGGCCGCCGCCGATCAGCCAGCGCGGGCCGTAGCGGTCGGAGAGCCGGCCGGCGATCGGCGCGATCGCGACGATCATCAGGGTCGAGGGCAGGAACCTGATCCCCGCTTCCAGCGGCGTGTAGCCGAGGATGTCCTGCATGTAGAGGGCGAGGAAGAAGAAGACACCGAGCATCGCGAAGGAGATCACCAGGGCGACCACGACCGCGCCGAGGAAGTTGCGATCGGAGAGCAGGTCGAACTGGACCATCGGCGCCTTGACCCGGTTCTCGACCGCGACGAAGAGCGGCAGGGCAAGCACGGCGAGGGCCAGCAGGCCGATGATTTTGGACGAGCCCCAGCCCCAGCTGTTGCCCTCGACCAGGGCCAGCACGAGAGAGGTGAGCCCGACGGTCAGCACCGCGACTCCCGGGTAGTCGACCTCGCGGCCGACCGTGGTGTCGCGCGACTCGCGCACGGCGAAGAGCGTCGCGACGACGGCGCCGATCGCGACCGGGATGTTGATGTAGAAGATCGCCCGCCAGGTGACGTGCTCGGTCAAGAAGCCGCCGAGGACGGGGCCGATCGCCAGGGCCAGGGCCGAGACTCCGGCCCAGGTGCCCATCGCCTTGCCGCGCTCGTGAGCGGGGAAGGCGTCGGTGATGATCGAGAGCGTGCCCGGCATCATCAGCGCCGCCCCGATGCCCTGGACGATGCGGCTGACGACCAGCGAGGTCGCGTCGGGGGCGAGGCCGGCGGTGGCGGAGGAGAGGGCGAAGAGGACGACGCCGATCAGGAAGATGCGGCGGCGGCCGAAGATGTCGCCGAGTCGCCCCCCGGTCGCCAGCAGCACCGCGAAGGAGAGCGTGTAGCCGCTGATCGTCCACTCGAGGCCGGAGATCGAGGCGCCGAGGTCCCGCTGGATCGACGGCAGGGCGACGTTCACGACCGTGTTGTCGAGCATGATCATGAACAGCGCGAAGCACATCGCGCCGAGCGTCCACCATTTGCGGTTCTCGTCGGTGATCAGGTGGCTGTAACGGGTGGTCAAGCGGACTCACTTCCCTTCAAGAGCTCATAGGTCTGGGCGATGTCCTCGCGATCCATCAGCGACTCGACGGCGGCGTCGAGCTTGCGGCGCTGAGCCGCGCTCAGGGTCGAGGCGAAGGCCTCCATCCCGTTCCGCCGCACGGCGACCAGGGTCTCGACCAGGTCCTTGCCCGGGCCGGTGATCTTCACCTGGCGGGCGCGGCGGTCGTCGGGATCCTCGACCCGCGTCGCCAGTCCCTTCTTGACGAGGCCGTCGACGGCGCGGCTCATCGAGGGCACGGAGACGCCGAAGACCTCGGCCAGGTCGCTGACCTGCCAGGTTTCGGCCGACTGTCCCAGGCCGCCGAGCTCGAGCAGCGCCTTGCACTGCGTCATCGAAAGACCGGAGTCCTCGATCACCCGCAGCTGGTTGCCGCGGTCGTAGAGGAAGAGGTGGCGCAACAGCGCGGTCATTCGCGCCGCGGTCTCCTGCGCCTCGACGCTGGTCCCGGAGGCCGCTTGGTCGACGACTGCTTTCACATCGCTCGCTTGCATGTGAACAATGATTGCACTGGCGCAATCATTTCTCAACCGCAATATTTGCGTGTGTGATGCAAATCACAGAGTCAAATACGCTGTCTTCCCCATGAGCGCTGACATCCCGCGGCTCGACCACGACCATCTCTGGCACCCCTTCACCCAGCAGCAGGGCTGGGTCGAGGAGGAGCCGCTGGTGATCGAGCGCGGCGAGGGCTGTTACCTGATCGACACCGAGGGCAACCGCTATCTGGACGGCCACTCCTCGCTCTGGTGCAACGTCCACGGCCACCGCCACCCGCTGCTCGACGCGGCGATCAGGGAGCAGGTCGACCGCGTCTCGCACACGACGATGCTCGGCCTCTCCCACCCCGGCGCCGCCGAGCTCGCCTCGCGCCTGGTCGCGATCGCCCCGCCCGGCCTCTCCCGCGTCTTCTACTCGGACTCGGGCGCGACCGCGGCCGAGGTCGCGCTGAAGATGGCCTTCCAGTACCACCAGCAGCGCGGCGAGAGCGGCCGCACCTCCTTCGTCCACCTGCGCGAGGGCTACCACGGCGACACGATCGGATCCGTCTCAGTCGGCGGCATCGACCTCTTCCACGCGACCTACCGGCCGCTCCTCTTCGAGACCCAGATGGCCGAGCCCGGCGACGCCGCTGACATGGAGCGGATCCTCACCGCCCACAGCGAGGAGATCGCGGCGGTAATCCTCGAGCCGCTGGTCCAGGGCGCCGGCGGCATCCTGGTTCACCCCGAGGGCTACCTGCGCGCGGTCCGCGAGCTCTGCGACCGACACGGGGTGCTGCTGATCGCCGACGAGGTCGCGGTCGGCTTCGGCCGCACCGGAACGATGTTCGCCTGCGAGCAGGAGGACGTCGCGCCGGACTTCCTCTGTCTCGCCAAGGGGATCACCGGCGGTTACCTGCCGCTGGCGGCGACGCTGAGCACCGAGGCGATCTACGACGGCTTCCTCGGCGCCGCCGAGGAGTTCCGCACCTTCTTCCACGGCCACACCTACACCGGCAACCCCCTCGCCTGCGCGGCGGCGTTGGCGACGCTCGACGTCTTCGAGCAGGAGCGGACGCTGGCAAACCTGCAGCCGAAGATCGCCCGCTTCGAAGCGCTGCTGGCGGCGGTCGGGGCGATGGACGGGGTGGCGGAGATCCGCCAGCGTGGGTTCATGGCCGGGATCGACCTCGGCGACTGGGATCCGTCGTTGCGGATGGGCCATCGAGTCACCAACGCGGCCCGGGAGCGGGGCGCAATCGTGCGCCCGCTCGGCAACACGGTCGTGCTGGTGCCACCGCTGGCGATCTCGGAAGAGGAGCTCCGCAGCCTGTTCGCGATCACCACCGACTCGATCCTCGCCGCCCTCGCCTCGGCGCCGGCCGGAGAGCGCGCTGCCGGCACCGCCCCACCCGTCGCCTAAACCGAACGAATCGCGTGGTTCCTTGCGGACGCCAAGCGACCACAAGGAACCACGCGATTGAATTTGGCCTGTGATGGACTGGCGGGTCAGTCGTAGTAAGGGCGTGGATCAAGCTTTGGTCGCAGACGCAGCGCAGGTGCCGGCCGGCGCCGATCTCGCCTTCGAGGCCCTCTACCGGTCCAGCCGCGACGACGTCTACGCCTACGTCGCCAGCCTCCTGCGTGACCGCGTCGCCGCCGAGGAAGTCACCGCCACCGCCTTCGAGCGCGCCTACCGCAAGCGCTCCCGCTTCGATCGCGAGCGTGGCGAGCCGCGTGCCTGGCTGTTCGGGATCGCCCGCAACGCCGCCCTCGACGAGCTGCGGCGCCGCGGCCGCCACTCCGAGCTGGCCGCCGAGCCCGAGGACCTTGCCGGGGCGACGGTCGAGGAGAGCGCCGCTGCCAGCGAGCGCCGGCTCGCCGTCTCCGCCGCGCTGGCCACACTCGAGCCGCGTGAGCGCGAGCTGATCGCACTCAAGTTCTTCGCCGGGCTCGGCAATGTCGAGATCGCCGCCGTCGTCGGCATCAGCGAGTCCAACGCCGGCACCAGGCTGCACCGAGCCGTAACCAAGCTGAGGGAGGCATGCGATGGAGCCATCTAGGGACGAAGCACTGTTCGCGACCCTGGAGTCGCTGCGGCCGGCGCCGAGCCCCGCCTTCGCGGCCAAGCTCGATGCGCGCGCGGCCAGCGGCTTCCCGCGCCGATCGGCTTCAGGCGTGTCGCCCCTGTCGAAGGCGCGCGCCTGGCTCAGCGCCCTGCGCCCCCGGCAATGGGTCCTCGCCGGCGGTGGCGTGGCGCTTGCCACGGTCGCTGTCGCCGCAGTGCTGGTTGCGAACTCGACCTCGTCGCACCTCAGCATGGACCTCGAGCAGAGTGGCGTAGACCAGGGCCAGGGAGTTGAAAGCTCCGCCGGGGGCGCCGAAGAAGTCGTGCCGGCCAACCCGCGCCACCTCAACCAGACGCCGAAACGGATCGAAGAGGCATTCGGCGCAGCCGGCTCGTCAGCGTCGAGCGCCGGAACCGCCGAAGCCGAAGCTCCGCCCAAGATCCTCCCGTTCTCAACCGAAGCTGCGATCAACGACAGCTACAACGGCACGGCCTCGTACACCCCCGCCAACCGCCAGCGAGACGTCCAGCGCTCGGCGCAGATGGTGCTCGGTACCGAACCCGCAGCCGTTGGCGACGCTGCCGCCAAGGTCTATGCCGCCGTTCATGACTATCGCGGGATCGTCCTCTCCTCCTCCGTCAACGGCGGCAGCGAAGCCGGCAGCGCCCACTTCGAAATGCTGATCCCGAGCGCCAAGCTCAGCGACGCGCTCGCCGCCTTCTCGGAGATCGCCGAAGTTCGCTACCGGCACGAGGGCACGCTCGACATCACCGCCCCGACGGTGACCACCGAGGACGCCCTGCGCGATTCCCAGGCCCGGATCGACTCGCTCCTGAACGAGCTCGCCGGCACCGAAACCGAAGCCGAGCGCGAAGCGATCGAAGCGCGGCTGCGGAGCGAGCGCCGCCACGCCGCCGCCCTCAAGTCGAGCCTTTCTCGCCTGGAACGGCGCGCTGACTTCTCGCTCGTCTCGCTGCGGATCAAGAGCGACGACCCCGACTCGCCCGCGACGGGTTCGGGCGGCGGCTGGGACGCCGGCGACGCCGTCCACGACGCCGGCCACATCCTTGCCATCGCCGCCGGAGTCGCGATAGTCGGCCTTGCCGTGCTCGGCCCGCTGGCGCTGATCGCGCTACTCATCTGGCTCGCCAACCGCGCCTGGGTCCGGCAGCGGCGCGAGCGCGCTTTGAGCTGATCCCCGCCGCGTCCTCCCGGTCTACCGCCGGATCGGATGCCGCCGATAAGGTGGGCGGATGGAGGATTCGAGGCCGCACGGCCCAGCCGAGACGCCAAACTTCGGGCCGCCCTCGACGCCGCGCCTGGCGGCTGGAATCGTCCTCCTGCGCCGCGGCGGCAAGCACTCCGAACGAGCGCTGGAGGTGCTGATGCTGAAGCGCAGCGAGGAGGCGAAGTTCATGCCCGGCGTCTGGGTCTTCCCCGGCGGCGCCGTCGACGAAGCCGACGGCGAGGGTGAGCCCGGTTACCGAGCGTGCGCGATGCGGGAGCTCGCAGAGGAGGCGGGCATCGAGCTGCCCGCCGGCGAGGAGCTGGTCCTGTTCTCCCGCTGGATCACGCCGGAGGTGATCTCCACCCGCTTCGACGCCTGGTTCTTCCTCGCCCTCGCCCCCGCCCACACCCCACCCCAGGCCGATGGGACCGAGACCACCGAGGCGGCCTGGTTCCAGCCCGCCGAGGCGCTCGCCTCACAGGAGGCGGGCGACCTACTCCTCGCCTTTCCGACGATCCACCAATTGCGCTGGCTGAGCGCATTCCGCACCTCCGACGAAGCGCTCGCCGCCTACCGCGGCAGCGACGTCGAGTCGGTGACGCCGCGGGTCCTCAAAGACGGCGACGAGCACCGCATCGTCCTCCCCGGCGATCCCGGCTACGACGACGCCTCCCCGGCCGAGTCGGTCTAGCTAGGCGTCCGGGAACGGCGCCAGCCCGGCGTGCCAGGGGCCGGGCGGGTAGGTGTGGATGCCGCTCTCTTCCATCTCCGCCTGCAGCCGTTTGAACAGCTGACCGGCGTTCTTCAGCGCCTCTTTCAGCTCCGCGTCGGAGCGCTCGCGCAGGCGCCAGAGGAACCACAGTTGGCGGTCGTTGATGCCGAAGTCGATCTCGCCGGTCATCGTCGTCACCCAAGCGAGGAAGCCGGGGCCGAACAGCTCCCGCAGGGAGACCGGGTCGTACTCCTTGGGCACCGTCGTCCAGAAGCGCTTGTTGAAGTCGATCGACTCGAATTCGACCTTGCGCGAGAACTTCTGAGTCACCACCTCGTGGCCCTCAATCGACTCGACGTTGAAGGCGGGCACGACTTGGGCCAGATCCGGCATGTGCGCCTTGGCAAGCACCGCGGTTGGCACGATCGCCTTACTGAGGAAGCCGCCGACTTCCTTTTCATCGGCGTCGCAGGAGGCGCCCCAGAAGCCCTCGACGAGCTGGCCGGTGAGACGGTTGACCCCGCCGACGCAGAGCGCCACCGGGGCATCTTTGGGATTGATCCCGCCGACTTCCTCGTAGGTGAGTCCGTTGTGCTCGCCGTAGCGGCGCACCGCCTCGGCCCAGCCCTGCGCTTCCTGCTTGCCGCTTGCCATCACGCGATCCTAAGGGGTTACTCTTTGCTCCAAGTCCGGCCCGAGAACAGGAGCCCCAATGCTTATCGCCGTCATCGTCGTCGTCGCGATCCTCGTCATCGCGGTCCTCTACTACATCTCCAAGCGCAACTCGATCATCGCCTCGCGCAACCGCGTCGACGAGTCTTGGAGCGGGATCGACGTCCAGCTGAAGCGGCGACACGACCTCGTCCCCAACCTGGTCGAGACGGTCAAGGGCTACGCCACGCACGAGAGCGAGGTCTTCGAGAAAGCGACCAAAGCCCGCGCCGAGGCAATGTCGGCCCACTCCGTCGCCGACACTTCGAAAGCGGAGACGCAGCTGAGCGGCGCCCTCACCGACCTGCGGGCCGTCGCCGAGAACTACCCGACCCTGCGGGCGACCGAGAACTTCCAGCAACTGAGCCGCCAGCTCTCCGAGCTCGAGGACGAGATCCAGGCCTCACGCCGGATCTACAACTCCAACGTCCAGTCCTACAACACGGACATCCAGCAGTTCCCGGGCTCGATCATCGCCAACCAGGGCAACTTCACGGCGCGCGAGTACTTCGAGATCGAAGACAAAACCGAGCGCGAGCCGGTCGCGGTCAGCTTCGATAAATAGAGATCTCTAGGCTAGGCGCATGGAGGCAACGAAAGAAGCAACGCTCTGGATCTGCGAGAGCTGCGGGTTCATCTACGACCCCGCAATCGGCGACCCTGACGGCGGCATCCCCCCGGGAACGGAGTTCGAGGACATTCCCAAAGACTGGTTCTGCCCGGTCTGTGGGGCCCGCACCTCGGACTTCCGCCCGCTCGAGCCCGGCGAGGCCTGAGCAGCACCGAAACCGGCTTGACCGGCGGCCGACCGGTTAGGGTTGGCTGGTGAGCCAGTTCGATTTCGATTGGATCGTCGTCGGGTCCGGTTTCGGCGGATCCGTCTCCGCCCTGCGACTCGCCGAAAAGGGCTACTCGGTCGCCGTGCTCGAGTGCGGCAAGCGCTTCCGCGACGAGGACTTCCCGAAGTCGACCTGGGACCTGCGCCGCTACTTCTGGGCGCCGAAGCTGGGACTGCGAGGGATCTTCCGGCTGACTCCGTTCAAAGACGTCTCCGTCGTCAGCGGCTGCGGCGTCGGCGGCGGCAGCCTCGGCTACGCGAACACCCTCTACGTGCCGCCGAGCCACTTCTTCAAGGACCCGCAGTGGGCCGACCTCGCCGATTGGGAGGCGGAGCTCTCCCCCCACTACGCCGAGGCGCAGCGAATGCTCGGCGTCGTCATCCACGACCGCGATGACCCGGCCGACCAGCTGATGCGCGAATACGGCGAGGAAATCGGCGTCGGCGAGACCTACCAGAAGACCCCGATCGGGATCTACCTCGACAACCCCGGTGAGACCGTCCCGGACCCCTTCTTCGACGGCGAGGGACCGGACCGGACCGGCTGCATGCAGTGCGGGCGCTGCATGGTCGGCTGCCCGCATGGAGCCAAGAACACGCTGGTCAAGAACTACCTCTGGCTGGCGGAGAATCGAGGCGTCGAGGTGACGCCCGACCGCACCGTGACCGAGATCCGCCCGCTCGGGGCCGCGGACGGCAGCGAGGGCTACGCCGTCACCAGCGCCCGCTCGGGACTCCTCAGCGGCCGCGGCGTACGCACCCTGCGCGCTCGCGGCGTCATCGTCGCCGCCGGCCCGCTCGGGACCAACAAGCTGCTGCAGCGCTGCCGCCTCGGCGGCGCCCTGCCGCGGATCTCCTCGCGACTCGGCGAGCTGGTGCGGACCAACAGCGAGTCGATCCTCGCCGTCACCGTGCCCGAGGACTACCCCGAAGACCTGACCAAGCGGGTGGCGATCACCTCCAGCATCTACCCGGATCCCCATACCCACATCGAGACCGTCACCTACGGCAAGGACGGCAACTCGATGCACCTGCTCTACACGCTGATGGTCGGCGACGGCTCGCGGGTGACGCGGCCGCTGAAGCTGCTGGCGCAGATCATCCGCCACCCCGGCAGCTTCGCGAAGACTCTCTGGCCCCGCAACTGGTCGAGCCGGACGATCATCGTCCTCGTCATGCAGACGCTCGACAACGCGATCGCGCTGCGGCCGACGCTGAAGCGCAACGGCGACGTCCGGCTGCAGACCGAACAGGACCCGGAGCGGCCGATGCCGACCTTCATCCCGGCCGCCAACGCCTTCGCCGAGTGGTTGGCGCAGCGCACCGGCGGCGTCGCCCAAAGCTCGACCACCGAGGCGCTGATGAACATCCCGACCACCGCCCACATTCTCGGCGGCGCCGTGATCGGTCACAGCCCCGAGGACGGCGTCGTCGACTACCGCCAGCGGGTCTTCGGCTACGAGAACCTGCTGGTCTGCGACGGGGCGGCCGTTCCCGCCAACGTCGGCGTCAACCCCAGCCTCACGATCACCGCACTGGCCGAGCACGCAATGGCGGAGATTCCGCCCAAGGGCGGCGAGAGCGAGCCGCGCCGCGACGAAGCGGCGCAGCCCGTCTCCGGCTAGCTAAGCGGCGAACCGCTCCGCCACGTAGTCCCAGTTGACGACGTTCCAGAAGGCGTCGAGGTATTCGGGACGTTTGTTCTGGTACTTCAGGTAGTAGGCGTGCTCCCAGACGTCGGCGCCCAGCAGCGGCGTCTGGCCGTCGGAGATCGGTGAGTCCTGGTTCGCGGTTTTGGTCACCGCGACGCTGCCGTCGGAGTTCTTGACGAGCCAGGCCCAGCCGGAGCCGAACTGGCCGATGCCGGCGTTTTTGAACTCGTCCTTGAAGGCGTCAAAGGAGCCGAAAGCGCTGTTGATCGCGTCGGCCAGCTCGCCGCTCGGCTCGCCGCCGCCGTCGGGGCTCAGCATCTGCCAGAAGAGCGAGTGGTTGTAGTGGCCGCCGGCGTTGTTGCGGACCGGGCCCTGCTTGTCGGCCGGCAGGCTGGAGAGGTTCTGGAGGACCTCCTCGACGCCCTTGTCAGCCCACTCGGTGCCCTCGAGGGCACCGTTGGCTTTGTCGACGTAAGCCTGGTGATGCTTGTCGTGATGGACTCGCATCGTCGCCTCGTCAATGTGGGGCTCGAGCGCGTCGTAGGGGTACGGCAGGTCGGGTACCTCGTATGCCATCGGGGGTTCTCCCTTTTGATCGGTTTGAAAGCTTCAGCGGAGCCTAGATGATCGATTCCATGACGAGGCGCGACTGGGGGCGCGACTGGCCAAGCAGATCAAGGACGCAGGGCGCAGCCTTTGCCGGTGGGCAAAGGCAAGCCCGAGGACGCAGAGATGCGCAGGGTGCCAGGCGCGTCACCCAGGCGTGGCTGGTCATGGAATCGATCATCTAACTCGCGCCGACTTTCGGCTACCCGCTCAGTCGCCGGGAACAACCACCGGTTCTTCGCCGAGGTCGGTTTCGTCATCGAAGCTAGCTCGCGGCACCGCGTCGGGGTCGCCCCCGGTCCAGGCCGTGAACCGGTACCAGGACGGCTTCGCTTTGCGGTCTTCGGTCAGCAGACCGGCCGAGCGACAGAAGAGACAGCTACCCCCTTCGTCGGTCCAGGTGAACCACCAGAGGCCGCCGACGCGCCAGCGCAGGCGCTGTTCGGAGAGCATCTCGAAGGATTTGGTCAGCTGGTTGGCCTGGCCGTAGAGGCCGCGCTCCCAGCGGGTCGGGCCGCTGCGCGAACCCCAGCCGAGCTCGGTCAGGTAGATCGGCGTCTTCGTGTCGCCGTGCAGGTTCATGATTCGGCGCAGGTTGTTTAGCTGAGCTCCCATCGCCTTGGCGTCGGCGACGTAGGGGTGCAGGGCGACACCGTCGAAGTAGGGCTTGACGTTCCCCTGCAGGTAGAGGCGGTTGAGGTAGTCGCCGGAGGCGACGTTGGGGGGGATCTGCAGCGGCCGACCGAAGAGGCCGCCGAGGATCACCTTCGAGCCGGGGTCGACCCCGTGCAGCGTCTGACCCGCAATCCGGACCAAGGTCGCGAACGGAACTGGGTTGGGCCGGTCGGAGAAGCTGACGATGTTCTCCTCGTTCCAAATCTCCCACTTGTTGATCGGGAAGTCCTCCAGGTCCGGGTTTTCTTCCCAGAACTCGCCTTCCGACCCATAGCGCTCGGCGGCTTCGCGCAGGAACGTCCTCCAAGCCCAGCGCTGGAACGCGCTCCGCACCGGCATCACCTTCCATTCCCGCGCCACCCAGGCCGGCGAACCGACGACGAACGGCATCACCCGGATCCCGTTTTCAGCCGCCAGTGCCACCTCGTGGTCGAAGCCCTTCCAGTCGAAGTCGAGCGAGCCCTCTTCCTGGATCGAGGCCCAGTTGAGCAACAAGCGGACGCTGCCGATGCCCGCCTCCCGCATCAGCGCGAAGTCCTTGGCGCTGGCCGGGTTCTGCGGCGAGATGCCGATGAAGCCGGCCGGCAGATAAGCCTGCGCAGCCGACGGCAGCGCGATCAACGCCAGAGCGGCGAAAAGAAGGATCTTGCGGGTCATATCTGTTGCTGGGAACCGGCCCACCTCGCAAAGTAGCGCCCACCCACCCGGTGGATGTCGCCACGCCGTTGCGCTCCCTCTGGGATAATCGCCGCTCTCGGGGCGTGGCGCAGCCTGGTAGCGCGCACCGTTCGGGTCGGTGAGGTCCCCGGTTCAAATCCGGGCGCCCCGATGAAAAGGCCTCTACACCGCCACGGCAGCGGCCCTGCTGCGTCAGGCGGGCGTTGCCAGCGCTGAGTCGAGATGACTGGGCAAGCGCTCCCACTTGCGCTCGAAGTAGTGGTGGAACCCGGAGAGCATGCCGCTCGGTGCTTCCGCCCAGGAAATGTGCACGGCGTTGAACGAGGCTTCCGAGAGGAAGAATCCGGTGACGCCGGTAAGCGGTCGGCCGTTGCGGACGCGGATGTACATCGGCACGCAGGGCAGGTCTTCGTAGCAGCGAATTTCAACCCGGCCGCGGGCAGTCTCGAGTTCGCGAGCGGCACTCGACAGCAACCCCAGGAAGTCCCGTGCTCCCTGCGCGAATCTGGCAGGGTCGTAGCCAGCCTCGGCGATCTCGTCAGCCCTCATCTTCGCCGTCTCCGAGTCCGGGCCGATGATCAACATGCGCACCGTTGCCCCTCGCTCGACCGCGGCGCGGAGTTTCGGCGCAAACAACCTCAGGTCAGGACTGTAGGTGTCGAGCCAGAGTAGTTCGTCGCCGGCCTCCAGCGCGTCAAAGCAGTTTCGCGGCGCCTCCGTGGCAAAGCCTTTGAATCCGTACTCGTTCGCCGCCGGAAAGATGTCATCGACCCTCCGAGCCAGGACGTCGTCGAGCTTGGCGACGGTGCGATTCTCCGTCTCCTCATGGAGGAAGTATTCGTAGGCATAGCTGACCACGACGGTTCCGATTAGGAAACCACCGAGGCTTTGCAGGATGCTCCGAGGGACCCCCGGGCCCACCGTCCACGCGAGCAGGAAGGCGCCGGCGCCGAGCAGGAGGAAAATCACCGTGGTGCTCAACCGGAGCAGATGGGCGGTTCTACTGGAGGCAGCCCCCACAGCTACGCATCTCCCCCGCAACGGCGATTCATCGATCCCACCCTATGCAAAAGGGCGCTTAAGTGATCGGGGAACCCAGCTGTCGTCGTCACACGCCGGAGGCTCGTGCCCAGCCACACCGTTAGGGTCTGCCGATGCCGCCCGCCAGCACCTTCGAGGCCCATGAGGTCGATCTGCATGGGCACCGGGCCGTCTACCGGACCGCCGGCAGCGGGCCGAACCTGGTCCTGATCCACGGGATGATCAATTCCTCCAAACATTGGGAGCCGGTGGCGACGCTCCTGGCCGACTCCTACACCGTGATCGCGCCGGATCTGATTGGCCACGGAGAGGCGGCGACGCCGCGGGGCGACTACTCGCTCGGCGCCCACGCAGCGAGCATCCGCGACCTGCTGACGACGATCGGGGTCGAACGGGCGACGATCGTCGGCCACTCGCTTGGCGGCGGCGTCGCGATGCAGTTCTTCTACCAATTCCCCCAGCGCACCGAGCGTCTGGCGCTGATCTCCAGCGGCGGTCTCGGGCACGAGGTGAGCCCACTGCTGCGCGGGGCGGCGCTGCCCGGCTCGGCGACCCTGCTCAAGCTCGCCACCAGGCCGCGGCTGGTCGGCGCCCTGGCCGGTGCCGGCAAGCGGCTGCGCGCCGGCGGCAACTCGACCGGCGTCTACCTGCAGGCCGTCGCCCGAGCGTTGGGGCCGCTGCAAGAGGACGGCTCGCGCCGCGCCTTCCTCGAGACCTTGCGCGCCGTGATCGACGTCCACGGCCAGCGGGTCAGCGCCCGCGACCGCCTCTACCTGCTGGGCGAGATGCCAACCCTGATCGTCTGGGGCGATCGCGATCGCACGATCCCGGCAAAGCACGGCCTCGAAGCGCAGCAATCGATCCCCAACTGCCGCTTCGAGACGCTGCCAAAGGCCGCCCACTTTCCCAATCTCGAAGACCCCGAGGGCCTGGCGGCGGTGCTGGGCGACTGGATGGCGACGACGGCGCCGGCCCACATCGTCGACTCCGACTGGAGCGACGTGATCGCCCAACGGGCGAAGCGCCGGCTGCGGGCCGCCTGAGCCACCCCGGCGCGGCGGGCACCGCGCGGTCCTATTCGACCGCTTCGATCGCGCGTTCGATTTCGCCCAGTTTCGCGCTGTCCTGCAGCGTCTGCGTCCCGTTCGGTCCGCTCACGATCAGGGCCTGGCCGACGCGGATCTCCAGCTCCTGTCCGAGTTCCTCGTAGCCGGCAAGGCGCCTGTTGATCGGGCTTTCTGATTCGCCGGTCGTTTCCATCGCCCGTTCCCATTCGGGCCCGTTCAGTTCCTCGACACCGCCGGCGACCGAGGCGAGGAATTCTTCAAAGCGCTTCGGACCGGCGTCCTTGACTTCATCCTGGTTGACGAAGAAGAGGTAGGTGTACTGCCAGCCGTAGCCCTGTTCGGCGGCCGCCTCAGCGCCGTAGAAGCCGAGCTCGATCGGGTTTTCGGCGTTCGAGTAGTGGCGGTAGAGGAGCTTGACGTCGCCCGGCCGGGCGTAGTTTTCGGCCAACGCCGGAATCGTGGTGAGGAAGGCTTCGCGGCAGCTCGAGCACTGCAGGTCGTTGAACAGCTGGATCGTCACCGGCGCGTCGGAGGAGCCAAGCCGGTCGCCTTCCTGAGGGATGCCACCGAAGATTTCCTGCGCTTCGGAGATGCCGGCGATGCGGATGATGTCGTCGTCGGCCTTCTGGGTCGAGATGTCGACGATCGCGTAACCGAGGCCGATGAGGCCAATGAGGAGGATCGCGATCACCCAGAGGCGGCCGCGCCGGGGCATTGCTTTGACTGCCGTCTCGGACATCGGCGCCCATTATCGCGAGCAAGTCCCTTCGGCCTCGGCGCG
The DNA here is from genome assembly GCA_035472275.1 of Solirubrobacterales bacterium. Classification (GTDB taxonomy): domain Bacteria; phylum Actinomycetota; class Thermoleophilia; order Solirubrobacterales; family 70-9; genus VAYN01. The sequence goes on along the minus strand of DATIPH010000020.1, from coordinate 44,552 downwards.
GTGCAGAAGCCGCAACTTGCGGGCGTCGGGGATTGACGGCGTCCGCTCCCAGCGGTAGACATGCATGTACCCACTTTCAACGACATGGGAGGTCTACATGGCCAATCACCTGACGCCCGCCGAGCTCGCCGACCAGCTCAAGATGGAACGGCAGGAGGTGATCGGCAAATGCGTGGAGATGGGCGTCCCGATCTTCCACGGCCGCATCGACCGGACCCTGTTCGAATCCTCACTACGGCAGCCGACCACCGTTCAGGGCAGACCTTCCCCCGCACCGGCGCACCACTGAACTAAACTCCCCCCGCATGGCGGGGAGAGGTACCCATTCGACGACGTTGGCGGATCTGATGCCGCTTTCGGCGCAGGCCTACGGCGATGCGCCGGCGGTCCGTTACAAGGACGGCGATCAGTGGGTCGACCGCAGCTTCAACGAGGTCTTGGAGATCTCGCGCCAGCTCGGCCTCGGGCTGACCCAGCTTGGGATCGAGAAAGGCGACCGGGTCGCAATCCTCGGCAACACCCGCCCCGAGTGGAGCTACTTCGACTTCGCCGCGCTGACGATCGGCGCCACCGTCGTCCCGATCTACCAGACGAACTCGGCCGAAGAGTGCCAGTACGTGCTCGAGAACTCCGACGCCAAGGTCGTCGTCGTCGAGGACGAGGAGCAGCTGGCGAAGATCCGCGAGGTGCGCTCGCAACTGCCGCTGCTGGAGCAGGTTGTGCTGATGGTCGGCGAGGCCGAGGACGCAATCTCGATGGCCGGCCTCAGCGCCAAGGGCGGCGAAGCCGACCCGGCGCTGTGGGAGCAGCGCTATTCCTCGGTCACCCCGGACGACATCTGCACCTTCATCTACACCTCGGGCACGACCGGACCGCCAAAGGGCTGCGTGATCAGCCACGGCAACTACCGGGCGATGCTCGACATGGTCAACGAGACCAGCGTCATCGAAGAGGACGACGTCACCTACCTCTACCTGCCCCTCGCCCACTCCTTTGCCCTCCTGATCCAGTTCGGCAGCTTCGATCTTGGGACGACGGTTGCCTACTGGGAGCGGGATCCGCTCAAGATCCTCCCCAACCTGGCGGAGCTGAAACCGACCTACTTTCCCTCGGTTCCGCGCATCTTCGAGAAGATCTACACCGCCGCCACCAGCGGCATGGAAAAAGAGGGTGGCCTCAAAAAGGCGATCTTCGACTGGTCGATCAAGGTCGGCAAGAAGATGCGCGCGGTCGAACGCTCGGGGCGCAAGCCGGGCTGGCTGCTGAGCCGCCAGTACGCCTTTGCCGACGGCAAAGTGCTCTCGAAAATCCGTGGCCTTTTCGGTGGCAAGATCCGCCTCGCCGTCTCCGGTGCGGCGCCGATCAGCCCCGACATCCTCAGCTTCTTCGACGCCGCTGGGGTCCTGGTGCTCGAGGGCTGGGGGATGACCGAGACCTCGACCGCAGCGACGATCTCCTCGCCCGACGACTTCAAGGTGGGAACGATCGGCAAACCGTTCCCCGGCTGCGAAGTGAAGATCGCCGAGGACGGCGAGATCCTGGTCAAGGGCCCAAACGTCTTCCAGGGCTACCACAAGAACCCGGAGGCGACGGCGGAAACGATCGTCGACGGCTGGCTCCACACCGGCGACATCGGCGAGATGGACCCCGAAGGGTTCATCAAGATCACCGGCCGCAAAAAGGACATCATCATCACCGCCGGCGGCAAGAACATCACCCCGGCCAACCTCGAGGCGGAGATTAAGCAGCACCTCCTCGTCTCTCAGTGCGTTGTCGTCGGCGACCGCCGCCCCTACCTGGTGGCGCTGGTCACTCTCGACCCCGAAGAAGCGGTCGCCTACGCGAAAGAGCACGGTCTGCCCGAGGACCCGGCCGCCCTTGCCGCTAACCCCGACGTCAAGGCCTCGATCATGGCCCATGTCGACGAGATCAACAAGAAATTCGCCCGCGTCGAGCAGGTCAAGAAGGTGACGATCCTCGCCCACGATCTCTCCCAGGAGAGCGGCGAGCTGACGCCGACGATGAAGGTGAAGCGCGCCGTCGTCGCCCAGAAGCACGAGAACGAGATCGAGGCGCTTTACGCGGGCTAGACGGCCTCCGTCGCCGGGTCCCGGGGACACACTCGGGTCTTTAATAGAGCATCGTTGACTGTCGGCGGAGAAGCTGAAAGGGTCGGCGTCTCTTGGCCGCCAACGCCCCGCTCTCGCCTACCCCGTGCCCACCGGCACCCTGCGCGCCGACGGCCCCGACGGAGCCCGAACCAGACGTCGAGCAACTACGGGTGGCGATGGCGCTGAACGGTGGCGTCAGCCTCGCGGTCTGGATGGGTGGCTGCGCGGTCGAGCTCGACCGCGCCCGCCGCGCCGGCCTCAAGGGTGAAAAAGAGGCATCGATCTACCAGGCGCTCTGCAGCTGCTTCGGCCGGCGACTGGTCCTCGACATCCTCACCGGCAGCAGCGCCGGTGGCATCAACGGCGCCCTGCTGGCGGCGGCAATGGTAGAAGGGCGCAGGCTCGACGCCGATTTCGTCCGTGACTGCTGGCTCGACCTCGGCGACCTCTCGAAAATCCTTCGCGAGGAGGAGGACCCGTCGCCGACCTCGCTGATGGATGGCGTCGAGTTCCACGAGCAGTTGCTGACGACCTTCCGCGGAGTACTGGGCAGCGACGAAGACGTGCCCGGCTACAAGCAGTGCGGCCCCAGCCTCGAGTCCCAGGCCTCGACCCCGAGTCTCGACGTGACCATGACCGACGTGGTGGGCGTTGAACGCCGCTTCCGCGACGCCTGGGGTGGCGAGCTGATCGCCCTCGAGCACCGTCCTCGCTTCGAGTTCCGCAAACGCCGCCACTTCACCGACGAAGCCCTCGCCACCGCGGCCCGCACCTCGGCTTCGTTCCCGTTCGCCTTCGAACCCTGGCCGGTGACCGGCAACGCCCGCGCCCTCGCGGGGCTCGAGCGCAAGACCTATGGAATCGACGGCGGGCTGCTCGACAATGCCCCGATCCGGGCCGCGCTCGACCTGATCCCGACCCGGCCGGCCGATTCCCAGGTCAGGCGCTACTTCTGCTATGTCAACGCCGATCCCAAGGGGCGTAGCGAAGCGGAACTGGGCGCGGAACCCGGCCTGCAAAAAGTCGGCTCCTACGTCGTCAATCTGCCGCGAACTGCACCGCTCGTCGACCATCTCTACGCAATCCGGAAGGCGGTCGAACGACCGCGGCGGGCGGCCGACGTCCAAGACCGCCTGTTGAAGATGGAGTTGGAGAAGCTCGAGGCGACCGCTCAGACTCTGTTCGAGCCCTATTGCCGCAGGCGCACGCTGGAATCGCTCGAGGAGCTGATCTCAGAGCCTGGAGACGCACTCTCGATGCAAGGCGTGATTGAAAAGTCGGTCGGCCGCCTGCCGTGGATCCCCGCCCGGCTCGACCCGCCTGCCGCGGGGGAGTGGAGCTGGGGCCAACGCCCCGCCCAGCGTGCCCTCCACCTCCTGCTCGACTCGCTGCGACCGGCAATCGCGTCGGCCGGGAGCGATGCCGAACGAGGGGCCCTGCTGAACACGAGGATCGCGATCGACGAGCAGCTACGGCAGCTGGGTGACGTCCACGAAGCGGTAACCACCGCCGAATCGGCGAGCGATCCATCCCATTTCGACCCCGAAGCGGAGATCACGCGGGTCGAGAAAGCGATCGACAAAGCGCGAGAGCAGACACCGACGACGCGAGCGGCGGTTGAGACGGCCGCGGCCAGGTTTCGAGAGTGCCTGCGAGATCGGGAAAGCACCAGCAACGAGGCGGCAGAGCTGGCGAGGGCGTTCTTCGGCAACCCCGATGGCGGGGACGAGGAGCAACTCCGCCATTTCTTCCGCCGGGTGTTGGCGATCGAGGTCGTACGTCGCAGCCTCGCCTCCGAAACCGAAATCGACAGCGCCGAGGAACTCAGCTTCATCCAGCTGACGCCCGCGGTCACTTCGCCAATCTTCACCAAAGGACCGCTGCACCTGCACAGCCCGGCATCCGCCGAGGAAAAGCTGACCGGAGTTGGGCTCGGTCATTTCGCCGGCTTCTATCGACGCTCGTGGCGAGCCAACGACTTCATGTGGGGGCGGCTGGACGCCGCGGCCAGAATCGTCGACCTGCTGCTCGATTCACCGTCGACCGACTTTGGAGTCGGCGCCGATACCAAGGACAGAGGCGCCCAGATAACCGAACGGAGCACCAAGCTTGCCGATGCCCTGCTCGGCTCCACCGACGACGAGCACCGGGCCGAGCGGGAGTGGCTGGTGGTCGAGGCGCTGGAAGCCGACAAGGCACCGCCGACCCCGAAAGAGGAGGGCGCGCGGCGGAGGGTGATCTGCGCGATCGAACGAGAGCTGGCCGCCCTGCAGGCGCGAGACGAAGCCAAAGAGAGCAGCGACGAAAGCAGGCCCCTCCCCTTCACCCGTGCCCTCTTCCAGCGCGCCGTGCAGCTCGAAGTCGTGCGCAGGGAGCTGCCTCTGGTCCAGAAGGAGTCGCGGCGGGACCGACGCGAAGGCGCTGCCGCGAAGCCGCTGGACCTCGAGCGCGATGCGAATGACGAGGAGAGGAAGGGCATCCGCGGGGAAATCGAAGCGGTGCGGGAGATCTACAAAGACGAATCGCTTCCCCAGCGCCTCACCGACCCCGCCGAACCGGTCAGCGATCTCGGCCTGCGGACGATCACCCATGCGGCGTTCGTCACCCTGGCGGCGCTGCGGACGGCGGGGGTGCCAATGTCGAAATACCTCGGCTTGGCGCGCCCACCCCTGCTCGCCGTCGCCGGCACCGTTGCGCGCGACTGGGTTTTCCGCGCCACCGCCGTCCTCGGCTTCTGGGCGGCGTCGATCTACCTGGTCAGCCGCCTGGTAACGACCTCCCCGGAAGAAGACCTCCTGTTCAGCTCCGTCTGGTCACTGGCGACCCTGGTCGCTCTGGTCGCGGTGCTGGCGATCGCCGGCGCGCTCGCCGTGCCGGGCTTACGCTTATGGCGCCGAACTTCGCCTCTGCGCAACGCGCTCTATCTGCTGCTGTTACTCGCCGGTGCCGGCGGCGTCGGGATCGTCTGGGGAACGATCGTCGAAGGCTTCGATCCACAGACGATCTTCTTTGCGCCGGGCGCCGACGCCCCCGAAGAATGGGTCCTGCTCACGGCGCTGGCCCTGCTCGGCGTCGTCTCCCTCGGTCGGCTTCCTCTGCCGAGCTCGCTGAGCAAGCTCCCCGGCTGGTTGGAAAAGATCCGCCTCAGCGGCCGCTGGGTCTGCGTGCCGTTGGTCATCGCCTGCGGCCTGCTCGGCGCCTACGCGGGGCAGACCCTGTTTCGGACCTTTGACGACAAGACCTGGCAGTGGGCGACGGCGATGATCACCATGGTGGTCGCACCGCTGGCCGCCTGCCTGCTGGTTGGCTTCCGGCCCCGGCTGAAGCGGAACAAAGAGAAGAAGGAGAAGAGCGGCTAGGAGGCCTCGCCCGACTGCCGCAGCAGCACTGAGGTGGTCTGCTCCAGCACCCGCCGCCAGGCTGAGGTGCCCTCGGGCTCTTCTTCGGCCGCTTTCTCGACCACGCGGCGGACGCGGCGGCCGGAGATTTCGAGGCCGTGGCGTTTGGCGATCTCCTCGAAGCGCTCGTAGTCGGTCGCGAGGGTCGCGGTGACCGATTCGAAGCCGTGGCGGGCGATCTCCAAGCGCCGCGAGTAGTCCATGATCGGGGTCCCGAACATCAGCTCGTCGGTCGGCTCGGGCTCGATCAGGACGATGTCGACCCCGGGGTATTTCTCCTGCCACATGCCAACCGCCTGGTGCAGGCGCTGGTGGGCGATCAGCCGGAAGGTCTGATTGGCGATTGCCGGCAAGCCCATGTCGGCGACGCGGCGAACGCGGTTGCCGAACACGGTCGGGATTGTCTTCTCGAAGTCGTTGACGTAGGGCACCAGCGGGTTGACGACGACGATGAACTTGGCCCCATTTTCAACCGCGATGTCGACGTTGGTAGTCGAGCGGATGCCACCGTCGACCACCTGCCGGCCCTTCAGCTCGACCGGCTTGTAAACGATCGGAAGTGCCGTCGAGCACTGCACCGCTTTCGAGATCGGCACGTCGTTCCACTCGTCCTCGCCGAAGACGATCCGCTCGCAGGTGTCGAGGTCGGTCCCGGTCAGGTACAGCTCGCGGTCGAGCAGGCGGAAGTCGTTGACGCGGCCGCCGTCGGAAAGGATTTCGCCGATGTAGTCGTCGAGTCCCGAGTTCGAGTAGAGGCCCGCTGGAAGTGCCTCGGCGAGGCCGACGCCGATGTCGATCGCCGAGAGCTCGCCGATCCGAGCCAACGCCCGCACCAGCTCGAGGCTGCGCAGCGGCAGCGCCAGCGCCTTCTGCAGGAAGCCGAGGTAGTTGGGCTTGAGGACGCGGTCGAGGTCGAGGTCTTCGAGCTCGGAGGGGACCCGCGAGTTGATCACCTGCATCATCTCGTCCGGGGTGACGCCGTTGGCCAGCATCGCGGCGACGAACGAGCCGGCGCTGGTGCCGACGTAGACATCGAAGTTGTTGACGGTGCTGTTGACCGCGAGCAGGTCGAGCGCACGCAGCGCACCGATCTCGTAGACGCCGCCGGTGAAGCCACCGCCGCCCAGCACCAGCGCGGTCTTAGACGGCTTTTTACGGGAACGCGTGCGGCGTCTCGGTTTCGAGTCGATCTCGACGACCTTGCCCATCCTGAAGCCAGTATCCCAGGGCGATCGGCCGGTTGGGCCGCTACCTTGCCTCCCTCACGTGTTGCTAACAAAGATGAAACGCGCCGCGCTCTTGCTAGTTGCCGCCTGCGCGGCCGTACTTCTTCTCGCCGTCGGCCCTGCCCAGGCGAGCAACGCCTGCGACCAGATGCGCTCCTGGCTGCACCAGGGCGGCGGCGCTGCCAGCGGTCTGATCGTGGTCGAGGCCGAATCGGACCAGGTCGTCTGCGGCAGCGCGATTGGGCGCCCGCGCTCGCTCGCCTCGAACATGAAGATCTTCACCACCGCCACCGCGTTGGCCAAACTCGGCCCGGAAACGAGGATCGCGACCAAGGTCTTCGGCGACGGCCGCCTCACCGCCGACGGCGTCTTCCACGGCAGCCTCTACCTGCAGGGCGGCGGTGACCCGGCGCTCGGCACGCCCAACTTCTATGACAGCTACCTGAGCGGCGTCGGCACCAACCTCTACGCGCTGAAGGCGCAGATCAGAGCGGCGGGCATCACCTCGATCACCGGCCGCCTCTACGCCGACGACTCGATCTTCGACCGGCTGCGCGGCGTCGCCGACTCCGGCTACGCGACCAGCTCCGAAATCGGGCCGCTGTCGGGTCTCGACTTCAACTCCGGATTCGCCGGCGCCAGCGCCGCCAGCGGCTTCTCCTCAGACCCGGCCAAATTGGCGGCCTCGAAGCTGGCGCGGGCGCTGATCGGAGCCGGAGTCAAAGTGCCAGCCCAGGTGGCGTTGGGGGTGACGCCGCCGGACGCGAAACGGCTGGCGCTCGTGCAATCGCCACCGCTGACGCGGATCGTCAACTTCACCGACGTCTACTCCTACAACTTCTTCGCCGAGATGCTGATCAAGCTGATCGGCGCCGAAGTCGGCTCGGCTGGCACGACCGCCGCCGGCGCCGCGGTCGTCAGCGCCTTCGCCCGCTCGCTCGGCTCCGGCGTCAACGCCGTCGACGGCTCGGGGCTGACCCGCTCCAACCGCGCTTCGCCGCGCCAGCTGGCTGACTTCCTACTGGCGATGCGCGAGCAGGAAGTCGGCGAAACGTTCATCGAAGACCTCGCCGTCGCCGGCAAGGAAGGCACCGTCGACGGCCGCATGAGCGGCACCCCCGCCTACGGCCGCTGCCACGTCAAGACCGGCACCCTGACCGGAGTCAGCAACCTCTCCGGCTACTGCTTCAACGACAGCGGCCGGACGATGGTCTTCTCGGTGCTGATGAACGGCGTCACGAATCTGAGCCTGGCGCACCTCGACCAGGATCGGATCGCCGGGTTGGTGGCTTCGTATTAGCGGGAGGGTTGGCGAGAGGGATGCTGGTCCCCTCTCCGTGAATTGAGTCGCGTCCCCTGCGGGGACTTGCTCCGCGATGGTTGTGCCCGCCTATGGCGGGCAGGAATCAGATTGCATATCGCGCCTTCGGCCACATTCACGGAGAGGGGACCAGCATCCCTCCCCGCAGCGCTCCCGTCCCTCGGAAGCTGATCAGCTCGGCTCGGAGAAAGCTTCCGCACCTCGGACGGCGGCTCAGCTTCCGCGCCACAGCAGCTTTTGGCTCCTTGCCCGTGTTGGCCAGGGAGCCCGGTAGGTCTCTGGGCGAATGTGGCCCGAAGGGCGCGGAAATGCAATCCGGTATCTGCGCCCCATAGGGGCGCACCAACATCGCGGAGCAAGTCCCCGAAGGGGACGCGACTCAATTCGCCCAGAGACCTACCGGGCTCCCTCCGCTAACGCCAGCTAGCCGGCCAACAGCTCCTTCAGCGACTCTTCGCCGAGCACCGCAATCCCGAATTTCTCGGCTTTCTCAAGCTTCGACCCTGGGTTCTCACCGGCGACCACGTAGTCGGTTTTTTTCGAGACTGAACTGGTCACCTTGCCGCCAGCGGACTTGACCAACGCTGCTGCCTCCTCGCGGGTCAGCTCCGGCAGGGTGCCGGTGAGGACGACGGTCTTGCCTTCCAGCGGACCGCCTTCCTGGCGCCGTTCGGAGGCGTCGGCCTCGAGCCGCAGGCCCTTTTCGCGCAGCTTCTCGACCAGCGCCCAGGTCAGCTCGTCGGCGAGCGACTCGGCGATCTGGACCGCCATAATCGGCCCCACCCCCTCGACCTCCTCGATCTGCTCGGGATCGGCCGCGTGCAGGGCGTCGATTGAGCCAAAGTGGTCGGCCAGAGCCTCGGCCGTGACATAGCCGACACCGGGCAGCCCGAGCGCGTAGAGGACGCGTTTGAAGGGGCGCTGGCGGGATTCGTCGATCGCCGCGACCAGGTTGCGGGCCGAGACCTCGGCGAAGCGGTCGAGACCGACCAGCCGCTGCTCGTCGAGGTCGTAGATGTCGGCGACGTCGCCGATCACCCCTTCCTGCAGGAAGGTCAGCGCCTGCTTCTCCCCCAGACCCTCGATGTCCATCGCCCCCTTGCTGACGAAGTGCTTGACGTGCTGGAAGGACTGGCCAGGACAGCCAGAGCGGTTCGGGCAGATCGTGAAGACGCCACCATCGGGCTTGACCGTCTCGGTTCCGCAGGAGGGGCACTTCCTTGGCGGCCGTGGCTTGCGGGCGCTCTTGTTCTTGCGCGGCAGTTTCGGGGAGACGACCTGGGGGATCACGTCCCCGGCGCGCATGACGACGACCTCATCGCCCTCACGAACGCCCTTGCGCTCCAGGTCCTCCTCGTTGTGGAGGGTGGCGGTGGTGACGGTGACGCCGCCGACGTGGACCGGCTCCAGCATCGCGAAGGGAACGAGATGACCAGTGCGCCCGACGTTCCAGACGACCTTCTTCATCGTCGTCGTCGCGGTGGTCGGCGGGAACTTCCAGGCGATCGCCCAGCGCGGCTCGCGCCCGACCACGCCGAGCTCGCGCCAAAGTGCCTTCTCGTCGACCTTGACGACGACGCCGTCGATCTCGTAGTCGAGCTGCTCGCGCCGCTCCTCCCACCAGTGGCAGCGCTTGACGACCGACTCGACGCCCCGATGATGCTCGGTGTCGGGATTGACCTTGAAGCCGCGCGCGCTCAACCATTCGACCTCGTCCATGTGGGTCGCGAGGTCGAGCCCGCGCACCGCCCCGATCCCGTAGATCCAGGTCGAGAGCGGCCGTTCGGCGGCCAGCGCCGGGTCGAGCTGGCGGATCGAGCCGGCAGCCGAGTTGCGGGGATTGGCGAAGGTCGGTTCCTCGGCCGCGGCGCGGCGCTCGTTCAGGGCTTTGAAGGCGGCGATTGGCAGGTAGGCCTCGCCGCGCACTTCGATCAGCTCCGGCGCATCGGGGATCCGCAGCGGCACCGAGTGGATCGTCCGCAGGTTCTGGGTCACGTCCTCGCCGACCCGGCCATCACCGCGGGTGGCGCCGCGGACCAGGACCCCGTCCTCGTAGGTGAGCGTGATCGCAAGGCCGTCGATCTTCGGCTCGGTCGTGTAGCTGAACTGCGAGGCGGTGATGTCGAGTCGTTTCAAGTGGTTGGCGAGGCGCGTCTCCCAGGCCCGCAGCTCCTCCTCGTTGCGGGCATTGCCGAGCGAGAGCATCGCCTCTGCGTGCTCAACCGGCTCGAAGCGCTCCAATGGCGGCGCCCCAACCCGCTGCGTCGGCGAGTCCGGCGTCAGCAGCTCCGGGTGCTCGGCCTCGATCGCGCGCAGCTCGTTCAGCAGCTCGTCGTAGGCGTCGTCGCCGATCTCCGCTTCGTCGCGGTCGTAGTAAAGGCGGTTGTGATGATCGAGCTGCTCGCGCAGCTCCGCCGCTCGCTGCTCAGCCTCGGCGCTCACGCCGCCTGTGCGTTGCTGTCCGCCAGCATCTGCTCGAAGCCCCAGCCGCGCAGCGCGTCGAGGCCGCCGTGGTCGGTGAGGTCGAAGTGAATCGGCGTCACCGCGATCCGCCCCTGGTCGATCGCGTAGAGGTCGGTGCCCTCGACCTCCTCGAAGCCCGGGCGCCAGCCGTAGATCTCGTAGCGGCGGCGGCCGTCCTCTGATTCCTCGAGCAGGTTCAGCTTGTCGTTATAGATCCGTTTGCCGAGCTTCGTTACCTCGATCCCGGTCGGCTCCCCGGCCGGGACGTTGACGTTGATCAGCGTCGCCTCGGGCATCGCTGCGGTCCTCAGCCGCTCGACCAGTTGGGCGGCAAACGCCGCCGCCACCGCGAAGTCGAAACGGCCGCTGACGTACCCGACACCGCCCCCCTGTGACTGTTGGGAGAGAGCGATCGCCGGGATCCCGAGGATGATGCCCTCCAACGCCGCCGCGACGGTGCCCGAATAGGTGATGTCGTCGCCGAGATTGACGCCGTGATTGACGCCAGAGACGATCAGGTCGGGGCGGCCGCCGAGCAGCCCGAGCTCGGCAAAGCGCACGCAGTCGACCGGAGTGCCGTCGCAGGCGAAGCCGCTGTGACCGTCGCCGAACGCGACCTCCTCGACGTTGAGCGGCGAGCGGGTGGTGATGCTGCGGGCGGTTGCGCTGCGGTTGCCGTCCGGCGCGATCACGTCGACGATCACGTCGTCGAGCTCCCGCAGAGCCCGCCGGGTCGCCTGCAGCCCAGGGGCGGAGATGCCATCGTCGTTGGTGAGGAGGATGCGCACGGGATCGATTCTAGGTGGAGGGTCCCTCGTAGGCGACGGACTCCAGGTAGAGGCCGTGGGGAGGCGCCGTGTCGCCCGCCTCGGAGCGCTCCGCCCCCTTCAGCAGCGCCGTGAACCCGGCGACGTCGCGGCGCCCCGAGGAGACCTCGAGCATCGTCCCGACCAGGACCCGGACCATGCTGCGCATGAACGCGTCGGCAGTGATCCGGAAGGCGAGAACATCGCCCGAGCACTCCTCCCAGCCGGCAGAGCTGACGATGCGACGGAAGTGGACGTGGTCGGTCTGGGTCGGGGTGAAGGCGGTGAAGTCGTGCTGGCCGACCAACGCCGCAGCGCAAACGTCGAGCGCCTCTCGGTTGATCGCGTGCGGCCACCAGAGAGCGCGGCCGCACTCGAACGGGCTCGAGGGACGGCGGGTCAGGAGCCGGTAGACGTAGCTGCGCGAGGTCGCGTCAGCGCGAGCGTCGAAATCATCGGCCGCGCGCCCGGCGACGGTGACGGCGATGTCATCGGGACAGAGCCCGTTCAGCCGCCGCCCAAGATTCTCGGGCACCAACGCCTCGGTCTTGAAGCTGGCGACCTGCCCGACCGCGTGGACGCCGGCGTCGGTACGGCCGGCGACGGTCAGTGTCACCCGCTCGCGCAGCACCGTTTCCAGCGCCGTCTCCAGCTCCCCTTGGACGGTCCTCAAGCCAGACTGGGCAGCCCAACCGGAGAAGCCGGCACCGTTGTATTCAATGTCGAGGCGGTAGGAGCCGGGGCTCAAACCAGCTCGAGGTACACCATCTCGGTGGAGTCCGAGCGGCGCGGGCCGAGCTTGACAATGCGGGTGTAGCCACCGGGGCGCTCGGCGTAACGCGGCGCCACCTCGTCGAACAGCTTGTGAACGATGAACTTGTCGTTGTGCAGCGAGGAGAGCGCCTGGCGGCGAGCGTGGAGGTCGCCGCGCTTGGCCAGCGTGATCAGCTTCTCGACCTCGGGCTTGACCGCCTTGGCCTTGGCCTGGCTGGTCTGGATCCGCTCGTGCTCGATCAGCTGCTTGGAGAGGTTCGAGAGCAGCGACTCACGGTGCGCAGCGGTACGACTGAGCTTGTTCCGCTTCTTGCTGTGGCGCACAGGGTCCTCCGCTCGCTCTCGTCTTCCGCCCTAGTCCTGTTGCAGGTCGAGGCCGCGGGCGTGCAGGGTCTCGATCACTTCCTCGATCGACTTCTGACCGAAGTTGGGGATTGCGTTCAGTTCCGCCCGCGACTTGCGAACGAGGTCGCCGACGGTCTGGACGCCGGCGCGCTTGAGGCAGTTGTAGGAGCGGACGCCGAGTTCGAGCTCCTCGATCAGGATCTCGTCGAGGCCGTTGTTGCTGCCGACGCCGTCCCCGGATGGAACCGAGAGAGCATCGGCCGGCATCGCCGGGATCGCCTCGCGGGCGGTCAGTTCCTCGACCCGCTCGGCGTCGGTGAAGATCGCCAGGCTCTTGATCAGGATCTCGGAAGCCTCGCGCAGCGCTGCCGCGGGCTCGATTGAGCCGTCGGTCTCGAGATCGAGCTCGAGTTTGTCGAAGTCGGTGCGCTGGCCGACACGAGCGGCGGAGACCGCGTAGGACGCACGCCGGATCGGCGAGAAGATCGAGTCGATCGGGATCACGCCGATCGGCTGCTCGTCGGACTTGTTCTCTTCCGCCGGCGAGTAGCCACGGCCACGGCCGATCGTCAGGTAGACCTCGAGCTTGGTTTTTTTCTCGAGCGTCGCGATCGGGGCCTCGGGGTTGAGGATCTCGACGCCAGAGGGCAAGTCGATGTCCTTGGCCTTGACCTCGCCGGGGCCGGTCGCCACCAGCGGCGCCTCGACCTCATCGGCATCGGTGTGCATGCGGACGACGAGATCCTTCAGGTTGAGGACGATGTCGGTGACGTCCTCCTTCACTCCGGGCACGGTCGAGAACTCGTGCGCTACACCCTCAATCCGGACGCTGGTGATTGCGGCGCCGCCAAGCGAGGAGAGCAGGACGCGCCGAAGGCTGTTACCGAAGGTGTAGCCGAAGCCCTTGTCGAGCGGCTCGATCGTGAACGTGCCGCGACGGTCGTCGACTTTCTCGGAGATGATGCGGGGGACCTGGAAATCAGTGGTCATGAGTTCCTTGCGTATGCGTGTTCAGAAATTGCGGTTTCCGGGCTACTTGGAGTACAGCTCGACGATCAGCTGCTCCTGAACCGGCGCCGAGATCTCGGAGCGCTCTGGAAGGCGCAGGACCTTGGCGGTGAGGGCATCGTGATCAGCCTGGAGCCAGGCGGGAACCGTGGAGACGAGTTCCGTCGCCCGCTGGATCGTGTCGGTGGCCGACGATCCGGACTTGATCGAGATGATGTCCTCAGGACGGACTTGGTAGGAGGGGATATCGACGCGGCGGCCGTTGACCATCCAGTGGCCGTGGGTCACCAGCTGTCGGGCCTGGCGCCGCGAGGCGGCGAAGCCGAGGCGCACCAGCACGTTGTCGAGCCGGGACTCGAGCAGCCGCAGCAGGTTCTCGCCGGTGACGCCGTCCTGGCGCGAAGCCTTGTCGTAATAGGCGCGGAACTGTTTCTCCAGCACCTGGTAGTAGCGGCGCGTCTTCTGTTTCTCGCGCAGCTGCAGTCGATACTCGGACTGGCGCAGACGGCCGCGGCCATGCTCGCCCGGCGGGTAGGAGCGCCGCTCGACGCCGCACTTGTCGGTGAAGCAGCGCTCACCCTTGAGGAAGAGCTTCTGACCCTCGCGCCGGCACTGCTTGCACTGGGGGGAAGTGTCGCGGGCCATCTAGACGCGCCTCCGCTTCTTCGGCCGGCAGCCGTTGTGGGCCTGCGGCGAGACGTCCTTGACGGTGGTGACGTCGAGGCCGGCGGCCTGCAGCGAGCGGATCGCCGTCTCGCGGCCCGAACCGGCGCCCTTGGCGAAGACCTCGACCCGCTCCAGCCCGTGTTCCATGCCCTTCTTGGCGGCCGCGTCGGCGGTTACCTGAGCGGCGAACGGAGTCGACTTGCGCGAGCCTTTGAACCCAGCCGAGCCGGCGGACTCCCAGGCGATCACGTTGCCGTCGGTGTCGGTGAGGGTGACGATCGTGTTGTTGAAGGAAGTCTTGATGTGCGCCTGCCCGTAGGTGACGTTCTTTTTGACGCGGCGGCGCGAGCGCCCTTTCGAGGGTTTTTTCTCAGCCATCTCTTCTCACCTATGCCTTGCGCTTGCCGGCGATGCTGAGCCGGCGCGGGCCCTTGCGGCCGCGGGCGTTGGTCTTCGTGCGCTGACCGCGGACCGGCAGGCCGCGGCGGTGACGCAGGCCGCGGTAGGAGCCGATCTCCATCAGCCGTTTGACGTTCTGGGAGCGCTCGCGGCGGAGGTCACCCTCGACCTCGTGGTTCTCGACCGCCTCGCGCAGCCGGATCACCTCGTCCTCGGTCAGGTCCTTGGCGGCCGTACCGGGATCGACTTTGGTCTCCTCGAGGATCTTCTGCGCCGTCGAGTGGCCGATCCCGAAGATGTAGGTGAGCCCGACTTCGATCCGTTTGTTGACGGGGATGTTGACCCCTGCGATACGCGCCATCGATCAGCCCTGCCGCTGCTTGTGTCGCGGGTTCTGACAGATGACAAGGACCGCCCCATTGCGGCGGATGACCTTGCACTTCTCGCACATCGGCTTTACGGAAGCTCTGACCTTCATTGCTCCGGTTTCGGATCGACTACAGGATTCCCGCCCGCCCCATGAAACGGATGAGCAGGGCACTACCTCGGGCCCAGTTGGGCCGACCGAGAAAGATAGCAGGGGTGTGCTCTCAGGCGTCGCGCTGGCCCTCGACCAGCGCGATGGTGAAGCCGTCATAGCCCTTGACGCCGACGGTTTGGATCGTCGTCGCGCTGACCCGCGGCTCCTCCGCGAGGATCTCGTGCAGCTTGCGCTGGGCCTTCGTCGCCTCGTCTGAGGCCTCGCCGTCGGCCAACGACCCGTCGCGGACGACGTTGTCGGCGATGATCAGGCCGCCGGGCCAGGTGTGGTCGAGCGCCCAGCTGAAGTAGTTGGGAGTGTTGACCTTGTCGGCATCGATGAAGACGAGGTCGAAGGGTCCGGCCCCGTCGTCCTCGAGCGCGTTGAGCGACTCCAAAGCCGGACCGACCCGGATCTCGACGACGCCGTCGAGTCCGGCCGCGGCGACGTTTTGCAGGGCGACCTCGGCGTAGTCGGGATTGGACTCGAGGCTGATTAGGCGGCCGTCATCGGGCAGCGCCCGCGCCAGCAAGATCGTGCTGTAGCCGCCGAGGGTGCCGAACTCGAGCACTTTTCGCGCCCCCTGCAAGCGAGCCAGCAGCTGAAGCAGCTTGCCTTGCGGTGGCGAGACCTGGATCGGCGGCAGCCCCGCCTCCTCAGCCGCAGCCAGCGCCCGTTCCAGCGACTCGTCGTGCGGCACCAGGGTGGCGGCGATGAACTCGTCAACTGCCGAGAACGTCTCCTGATCCATGGCGCGGACTCTACCCAGGGCGCGCGCCTGGGCTTTGCGAGGCCGACCGACCCAGGCCAGCGGCGGCCTCAGCCGAAGGGCGGTTCCGAGAGGCGGTCGAGCATTTTCAGCGTCGCTTCGCGATTGGCCCGCACCTCGTCCTTCAACTCCTCGAATTCCTCGCGGAATTCTTCCCTCACCTGCCAGTTCATCGCAATCTGTTCCTGGGTGATCATCGTGGTCTTGCGCAGGAGGCCGTCGAAGGAGTGTTCGATCTTCTCCCAGCCAGTCATCGTCCGGCCCTCCAGCGCTTCCCACTCGCGGCGGCGTTCTTCCTCGCACTCTTCCCAGACCCGCTCGATCTTTTCGAGCCGCTCGCGGATTTCGACGCCGCGGCGATCGGTCCGCTCCATGAAATCCCGCTCCAGGTCCACGAGCCAAGCCTGCCAGTCCATGGCGCACAGGATGCCAGCACTTCATGCCGATTTTGCAGCGACTTTGAGTTAATTTCGAGCACCGCTGCAGGCCACCACAGCGGTGTCGAAGCGCAGGCTCAGCGCGGCAATCGCTGCGTCAGCGTCACGACCTGCTGGAAGGTCGGGCGGTTCTGGAACGGGAACGGGCCGAGTTCGACGCCCGACGTGACCTGGGGACGGTTCTGGTCGTAGCAGGAGGGCTGCGGGTTGGCGGCGCAGTTGCCGTTGCCGCCGCCGTAGAGCTGCTGCGGGGTCACGTTGAGCGCTTCCCGCAGCGTCTTCTGCAGCATCTTGCTGCATTTCTGCTTCGAGCCGCCACCGCAGTAGAGGCGACTGTATGCGCCGCGCGGCTTCGGGCCATAGATGTCGCGCAGGTCCTTGGAGACGTATCCCCACCAGCCATCAAAGAAGTCGGGGGCATCCGGCGAACCGCCGGTGTGGTCGCCGATCGAGAGCATCCCCTCGAGCCGTTCGAACGCCCGCGTCCCCATTACCGGCTTGAACTCCCCAGTGACCAGCTTCGGCCACCAGGCGTCCATCAGCTCGATCGCCGGCGTTTCCTCGTCGACCCCGTCGCGGTTGAGGTCGCGGCGGTGGGCACCATGCTTGTGCCAGGCCTTCAGCGTCGCCAACGCCTGCTGCAGCTTCGGCGAATCCGGCTTGCCGATCGCTTTGAAGATGATCGGCAGCAGACGGTAGCCACGCAGGTCCTGGGTCGCCGGTTCCTCCATCGCCTGGATCAGCTGCACGATCGTCATTTTCTTCTTGCCCTTGGTCGCCGCCTTGACCTTGTCGGCGATCATCTGCTGGCGGTGCAGCGGGCCGTAGTCGTACTGGTCGTCGGCGGCCGCCCATTCCGGAGCCTGCTTGTTGTTCCAGGAAACCAGGTACGGCGGGTCGACGGCCTGTGGGTGTTTGGCGAACGGCAGGTAGTCGGCCATCTGCGTCTGCGGCTTGAAGCCCTTCCAGTCGTACTGGCCGGTGCCGAGCACCGGGAAGTCCGGCGAGGTGCCGCGAGCGCGCTGCGGCATCGCCCCGGAGAGCGCGTAGCCGATGTGTTCGGAGTCGACGTAGGACCAGTTGAAGAGGAAGTTGATGTTGGAGACGGCCTGTTTGAACCCCTTGACGCCGGTGACCACGCCCGGTTCGTTCAGCTGGCCGAAACCGATCACCGAGTCCGCCTCGTGGAAGTAGGTGCTGCGCTGGTGGACGAAGGCGACCTTCTTGCCGCCCACCTTGCCGCGGGCGAAGACGATGCCGTGCACGGTCCGGTAGGCGACGAGCGTCTGCGATCCGGCCGCGGTCGGGTCGATGAAGTTCGGGGACCAGCTATCGACCTTTTCGAGCTTTTCCATCGCCAGGCACTTGCCCTTGTAGAGGTAGTGGAACTTGTCCTTGCAAAGCACCTCGGCGAAGGTGTCGACGTTGTCGGAGGTGGCCGTGGTCGCGCTCCAGGCGTAGTCGCGACCGTGCCCGAGCTCGACGAAGAGGTTGACGCCGGCGAAGGCGGCACCGCGAGCGTCGATCCCCGGCCCGTGCAGGTCCTCCTCCATCAGGATCTGGGGCACGTAGTAGCCAACCTGCGGCCCCATCACCGCGATCGGGTGGCCGTTGGTGGAGTGCTTGGCGGAGACCAGCTCCCAGTTGGACGCGTGGCCGGCGCCCTCCAGCGCCTGCTGCAGGCGAGCGCCGACGCTGGCGATGCCGCTGCCGCCGGCCGCGGCGGAGGCGCTCGCGGTCTGCGTTTCGCGAACGCTGTTGCGGTCCGGCAGGGCCAGGCCCTTCTTGGCGAAGGCGCTGCGGGTCTCGTAGGGGAACGCCTTTTCGACCGTCGTCGGCGCCTCCGGGTCGTTCTTCGAACGGAAGCCGAGCCAGGCCTTGCGGCCCGCCTTCTTGCCCATCTTTTCGACGAAGGACTGCATCGTCAGCGCCGAGTTCAGCTCGTTGCCGCCGCCGCGGCCGAAGATGCCGCCGATCAGCGAGGCGATCGCGATGATGTCGGTCGGCTTCCACGGTTCCATCGGTTTGCCGAGCAATTTGTATTCACCCGGTTTCAGGCTTTCGTTCAGGTTGGCGGCCGCGATATAGGCGTTGATGCCGGCGACATAGTTGTTGAGATCTTCGACCGCCTGCTGACCGGCCAAGCCGTAGAGCTGCGGCATCTGCGTGATCTGTTTTTCGAAGTCGGCTTCGGTGTAGGGAGCAAAGCCCCACTGGCCGGCGTCGGCTTCGGCGTTTGAGCCGCCGAGGAAGCCGGCCAGTTCGGCGCGGCCGGTGTGGCGCAGCACGTCCATCAGGAAGAGGCGGTCGGCGGCGCCCACATAGCCGGCGCCGAACATCGTGTCGGCGCGGGTGTCGCCGTAGACGTGGGGGATGCCGAAGGCTTTGTCGCGGATGATCGTGACCCCGGGCCTCGGTTCGATCGTCGATTCGACTTCGCCGGCAGGGACGCCGAAAGTCGCGTCCTTGTAGTAGTTCGGGATCTGCGCTTCAGTCAACCCCGGCGCCCCGTAGACGAGGTTTTCGTAGAGCGGCTGCTGGTCGGCGAAATGGTTGGGAATCGCTTTCGACCCTTTGAATTCGAGGATCTGCTGAAACGTCGCCAGCCCGTTCTCCCCCGGCGGCAAGACATTGCGGAAGCCACCAGCATCATTGGTCCCGTAAGGCTGCGGAAGAACCGCAGCGGAAGTAGCAGGCGCCATCGCGGCGATCGCCAGGGCGACTAAAACCAGGGGCAACGCCACGCGCGTGCAGACTCGACTAGCCAAGACCTCTCCTTTTCCCGTTGGCGGCGCCCCCACCGCTCGGGAAGACTCTATCGGCTGGCCGGCCCCGCCATGCTCGCTTTCAATCAGGAATCCCGATTCGGTTAGAGGGCCACCCGACCCTCCCCCAAACCCTGATCCCTAATCGTCCAGATGCCAGGGAGTGAGCACTCTGGGCCCATCGGGCGTCACCGCGACCGTGAACTCGAAGTGCGCGGCCAGCGAGCCGTCCTCGGAGTACACGGACCAGCCGTCGTCTCCCATCCGGACCAGGGGCCCGCCGGCGTTGACCATCGGCTCGATCGCCAGCACCATCCCCTCCTCCAACTCCGGCCCGCGGCCGGGCTCGCCGAAGTTCGGGACCTGCGGCTCCTCGTGCATCTCGCGGCCGACGCCGTGGCCGACCAGGGTGCGGATGATCGAGAGGCCCTCAGCCTCGACCGAGATCTGGATCGCCGAGGAAACGTCACCGAGGTGGTTGCCGGGCCGCATCTGCTCGATCCCGGCGAAGAGCGAGGCCTTGGTGACGTCGAGCAGGCGCTTGGCGCCGGTGTCGATCGGGCCGACCGGGAAAGTGACGGCGGCATCAGCAACCCAGCCGTCGTAGGTGACCCCGACGTCGATCGAGATGATGTCACCGCGGCGCAGCTCGTAGGGACCGGGGATCCCGTGCACGACCATCGCGTTCGGTGAGGCGCAGATCGAGCCGGGGAAGCCACGGTAGCCCTTGAAGGAGGGCAGCGCTCCCTGCGAGCGGATGAACTTCTCCGCCGCGGCGTCGAGTTCCTCGGTCGTGATCCCGGCCCGCACCTTGGAGCCGAGCATCTTCATGCAGCGGACCAGGATGTCTCCCGCGGCCGCCATCTGGTCGACCTGCTCGGGCGTCTTGCGAATGATCATCCTGTACACGCTAGTCCCACTTCGGAGGCCAAAGCGCGGCTAGACAGCCTCGTCGCCCTCGAGGCGCATCGTCGCCAACGTCCGCCGGACCTCCTCGGTCACCTCGTCAGGGGGTGCCTGGCCGGCGATCCGGCGCAGGACGCTGCGGCGGTCGTAGTAGTCGACCAGTGGCTCGGTCTTCTCGTGGTAGGTCTGCAGGCGCTTGCGGATCACATCTGGTTTGTCGTCGTCGCGGACGATCAACTCAGAGCCGTCGATGTCGCAGACCCCGTCCTGCTTGGGCGGATTGAAGTCGACGTGGAAGACGTGGCCCTCGGCGGCACAGGTGCGACGGCCGCCGAGACGGCGCACGACCTCGTCGTCGGAGACGTCGATCAGGATCACCGCGGTCACCCTCCGCCCCAGCTCCTCCAGCTTGGCGTCGAGCGCCTCGGCCTGGGGCGTGGTGCGGGGAAAGCCGTCGAGGATGAAGCCGTCGCGAGCCGCGTCGGAGTCGAGTGCCTCGACGATCACGCCGACGATCACCTCGTCGGGCACCAGGTCGCCGGCATCCATATAACCCTTCGCGGTCCGCCCCAGCTCCGTCTCGTCGCGGACGGCGGCACGGAGAATGTCCCCGGTCGCGTAGTAGGGCAGGTGCAGGTCTTCGTTGAGGCGCTCGCCCTGGGTTCCCTTGCCGGACCCCGGGGGGCCGAGCAGCACTAAGTTCAACTCTGGCATCGCCGCAGCCTATTTGACGGCGGGCGTTCCGCGGCGCCTATTTGAGGAAGCCCTCGTAGTTCCTCATCATCAGCTGCGCCTCGAGCTGCTTCACCGTGTCGAGCGCGACGCCGATGATGATCAGGATCGAGGTGCCGCCGAAGTAGAAGTTGGCCGAGGTCTGGCTGATCAGGATCGTCGGCAGCGCTGCAACGGCACCGAGGTAGAGAGCGCCGGGGAAGGTCAGCCGCGAGAGGATCCGGTCGAGGTACTCGGCAGTCGGCCGGCCAGGCCGGACGCCGGGGATGAAGCCGCCGTATTTCTTCAAGTTGTCGGCCTGGTCGACCGGGTTGAAGGTGACGGCGGTGTAGAAGTAGGTGAAGACGATGATGAAGAAGATCTCGCCGAGCACGTAGGGCCAGCTGTTGGGGCTGAAGAATTCGGCGAAGCTGACCGCGGCGGGGGTATTGAGGAGCTGGCCGATCGTCGGCGGGAAGGCCATGATCGAGGCGGCGAAGATGACCGGGATGACGCCCGCCATGTTGACCCGCAGCGGCAGGTAGGTCGAGCCGCCCGAGGTCATTTTGCGCCCGACCACGCGTTTCGCGTACTGGACCGGAATCCGCCGCTGACCCTCCTGGACGAAGACGATCGCGACGATCACCCCCAGGGCGATGAACGGCATCATCACGACGAAGACCTGATCGGGGTTGTCCCACCACTTGGTGATCCCGGTCGGGATCGAAGAGGCGATCGAGGCGAAGATCATCAGCGAGATCCCGTTGCCGATCCCCCGCTGGGTGATGAGCTCGCCCAGCCACATCAACAAGGTGCAACCGGCGGTGAGGCAGATCACGACCAGCATCACCTTCGGGAAGGTGAGGGTGCCGAGGACGCTGGCGCCCGCTTCGTTGCCGATCGAGCGGAAGAGGAAGACGTAGCCGAGCGACTGCATGAAGGCCAGCCCGACAGTCAGGTAGCGCGTGTACTGGGTGATCTTCTGCTGGCCGACTTCGCCCTCTTTCTGTAGGCGCTCGAGCGAGGGCACGACCACGGTCAGCAGCTGGAGGATGATCGAGGCCGTGATGTAGGGCATGATCCCCAGCGCGAAGAGGCTCAATCGCGAAAGGCTCCCGCCCGAGAAGAGGTTGAGGAAACCGAGGATGTTGGAGCCGCCGAAGTTGCTCGAGAGTTCCTTGACGGCGTCGACGTCGACGCCCGGAGCCGGGATGTAGGCGCCGAGGCGGTACAGCGCCAGCATCGCTGCCGTGAACGCAAGCTTCTTGCGAATGTCGGCAACGCTGAACGCGTTGAGAATAGTTCTGAGCATTACGGCTCCAGAGTGTGACAGGAACCGCCGGCCGCCTCGATCTTCTCCTTGGCAGCCGCGCTGAATGCGTGCGCGTGAACCTCGAGTTTCTTCGAGATCTCGCCGCGGGCAAGGATCTTCACCGGGTCCGTGCGCTTGGCCAAACCCTTCTCCTTCAGCGACTCGAGGGTGACCTCGGCGCCCGCGTCGAAGCGCGAGTCGAGGTCGGAGAGATTGACCGGCTGCGTCTTGGTGCGGAAGTTCTCGAACGGCATCGACTTCTTCATATGCGGGCCACGCAGCTTTCGCATCCGCATGTGAATCGGGTTCTGGCCGCCCTCGTAGCCGGCCTTTTGCTTCGCGCCCGCACGCGAGCCGGCGCCCTTGTGGCCGCGGCCGGAGGTCTTGCCGAGACCGCTGCCCTCGCCGCGGCCGAGCCGCTTGCGGGGCCGTTTCGAGCCGGGCTTCGGCTTCAGGTTGTGGAGGCCGATCTCCTCGGAGCGGGGCGTCTCAGCCATCAGGAGACCTCCACCAGGTGGGAGACAACCTTTATCTGACCCTGCAGCTGCGGCGAGTCCTTGCGCTCAACCGACTTGCCGATCCGCCCGAGACCAAGAGCAGCCAGCGTCGCTTTCTGCTTCGGGTTGGTCCCGTTCGGCGACCTCACCTGCGAAATCTTCACCGCGCTCACGACGAAGCCTCCTCAGCCGGCGCCTCGCCCTCAGCGGCCGGCGCGTCAGCCTCAGTGGCCGGAGCCTCATCGTCTGATCCAGCCGACTCTGATGCGGGTGGCGCCGTAGGGGGGACCGCCCCCGAGGAAGCTTTAGCTACCGGAGGGGGAGGTGGGTCCCCTGCCGCGACAGGACCCGCATCCGACTCCGCTCCGTCAGCGGCGGAATCCGCTCCGCCAGCGGCCAGATGCTCCCCGTTGGTGCTCGAAGTTCCGTTCATGTCCAGCCCCAAGACCTGCTTGACCGTCAGCCCACGAAGCTCGGCAACCTCCTCCGGCCGGCGCAGACGGATCAGCCCGTCCATCGTCGCCTTGACGAGGTTGATCGGGTTCTGCGTCCCGATGCTCTTGGTGAGCACGTCGCGGACGCCACCGAGCTCGAGCACCGCGCGGACGCCGCCGCCGGCGATCACGCCGGTACCGGGGCTGGCCGGGCGCAGGACGACGTGTCCGGCGCCGAAGCGGCCGATGATGCGGTGGGTGATCGTCTGCCCGTATTTGGGCACGCGAATCAAGTTCTTGCGGGCGTCCTCGACGCCCTTCTGGATCGCCAGCGGGACCTCGCGGGCCTTGCCGTAGCCGATCCCGACCACGCCCTCCTCGTCGCCGACCGCAACCAGCGCGGTGAACGAGAAGCGGCGACCGCCCTTGACCACCTTGGCGACGCGGTTGATCTCGATCACCCGCTCCTGCAGGTCGAGCCCACGCGGGCTGACCGTCTCGACGTTCTTGGTATCCATTCCCTTCATAGCAGCGGCCAACCGTAGCGAAACGGTCTAGAAGGCCAACCCTCCCTCGCGTGCGCCC
Source organism: Solirubrobacterales bacterium (assembly GCA_035472275.1). Classification (GTDB taxonomy): domain Bacteria; phylum Actinomycetota; class Thermoleophilia; order Solirubrobacterales; family 70-9; genus VAYN01. The sequence goes on along the minus strand of DATIPH010000020.1, from coordinate 21,099 downwards.
TCGGCCAGCGCCTTGACACGGCCGTGGTACTGGTAGCCGCCGCGGTCGAAGACACAGCTCTCGACCCCGGCCGCCTTGCCCCGCTCGGCGAGCAGTTCGCCGGCCTTTTTCGCCTGCTCAGAGGCGGTGAGCTTGCGCAGGTCCGGCTCGATCCAGTTGACGGCAGCCACGGTGTGTCCCTTGGTGTCGTCGATGAGCTGGGCGAAGATGCCGCGGTTGGAGCGGTAGACGGAGAGACGCGGGCGGTCGGCCGTGCCGCTGATCCGGGCCCGGACCCGGCGGCGCCGTTTGAGCCGCGCCTGGCGCTTGCTGATAACGGTCATGCGCGCTTACCAACCTTCCTCAGGACCTGCTCGCCCTTGTAGCGAATTCCCTTGCCCTTGTAGGGCTCCGGCGGGCGCCGCTTGCGAATGTCAGCGGCGACCTGACCGACCAGCTGCTTGTCGATCCCACGGACGATCACTTCGGTCGGCTGCGGCACCTCGAACTCGATCCCGTCCGGCGCCTCGATCGGCACCGGGTGCGAGTAGCCAAGCGCCAGCTCCAGGTTCTTGCCTTTGAGCGCGGCGCGGTAGCCGACGCCCTGGATTTCAAGTTTCTTCTCGAAGCCGTCGGTGACGCCCTCGACCATGTTCGCGATCAGGCTGCGGGTCAGACCGTGCAGGGCGCGGTGCTCACCGCGGTCGGTGGGACGAGCGACGGTGACGATGCCGTCGTTGAGCTCCACGGTCATGTCCTGCGAGTAGGTCTGGGTCAGCTCTCCCTTCGGCCCCTTGACGGCGATGTTGCCAGGGGCAACCTCGACCGTGACGGCCTCGGGAACGGGAACGGGCTTTCTTCCGATGCGACTCATGAGCTCACCAAACGTAGGCGACGACCTCGCCGCCGACGCCCTTCGCGCGGGCTTCGTGGCCGGTCATCACACCGACCGAAGTGCTAACGATTGCGGTACCGGTTCCGCCGTAGACCCGCGGCACGTGTTTGTGGTCCACGTAGCGCCGCCGGCCGGGTCGCGAGACCCTTTCGATCCCGAGGATCACAGGCTGGCGGTCCTCGGTGTACTTGAGGCGCACGGAGATCGCCTCGCCAACCGTCGCGGGCTTTTTGTGGAAGTCGGTGATGTAGCCCTGCTCCTTGAGGATCCGCGACATCTCCATCTTCAGGCCGGAGGCGGGGATGTCCACCTCGTCGTGCCCGGCGCGGATCGCGTTGCGGATGCGGGTCAGGTAATCGGCTATGGGGTCGGTCAGCATCGTCCTACCAGCTCGACTTGGTCATTCCGGGGATGTAGCCCTCGTGCGCGGCCTCCCGCAAGCAGATCCGGCAGAGGCCAAACTTGCGGTAGTACGCGCGCGGGCGCCCGCAGCGGCGGCAGCGGTTGTAGCCGCGGCTCTTGAACTTGGGTTTGCGGCCCTGGCGGACCTTCTGGGAAGTCTTGGCCATGCTCTCTAACTCTCCTCGGGGGCCTGGCTATCGCCGGCATCGTCATTTGCGCCCTCAGCGCCATCGGCGTCCTCGCCCTCAGCACCGCCCTCGCCCTCATCGGTCTCGGGCTTAGCGTAGGCCTCGGGGTTCTCCTCCTTGAGCTGCTCCAGCGCCGCCTGCTCGACCTCAGCCTTCTGGCGGGCCTCCTCTTTGCGCTGCTCCTCTTCTTCCTCGGCTTTCGCAGCTTCCCGCGCCTCTTGACCGGGACGGCCCTCCTGGGAGAAGGGCATGCCCAGAGCCAGCAGCAGCTCGAAGGCCTCGAGGTCGGTCTTCGCCGTGGTCGTGATCGTTATATCGAGGCCACGCACGACGTCGATCGAGTCGTAGTCGATTTCCGGGAAGATCAGCTGCTCTTTGACGCCCATTGAGTAGTTGCCCCGCCCGTCGAAGGAGCGCGGGTTGAGGCCGCGGAAGTCACGGATCCGGGGAACCGCGATCGAGGTCAGGCGATCGAGAAACTCCCACATGCGGGCGCGGCGCAGCGTCACCGAGACGCCGACCGGCATGCCCTCGCGGACCTTGAACGAGGCGATCGACTTGCGAGCGCGGCGCACGTTCGGGTGCTGGCCGGCGATCGTCGCCAGCTGGTTCTGGGCATTTTCGAAGGAGCGGGCGTCCTGTTTCTCGGTCCCGAGGCCCATGTTGAGCGTGACCTTGACCAGGCGCGGCGCATCCATCGGCGTCGTGTAGCCGAATTTGCGCGTCAGCTCCGGCAGGATCTCCTGCTCGTATTTGTCCCGCAGACGCGGCGGCGGAGCCGCCTGCGAAGTCGGTGCCACGGTCGCCTCCATCAGTCGATCGCCGTCCCACTCGACTTCGCGTAGCGGACCCGCTTGCCACCGTCGTCGCGGCGCACGCCGACTCGGGTCCCCTTGTTGCCTTTGGGATCGAGCAGCATCACGTTGGAGACGTGGATCGGGCCCTCCTTCTCGACGATGCCGCCGGGATTGGCCGTCGCCAGGTCACCGCTCGAGCGCGGCCGTTCGTGGCGCTTGACGATGTTCAGGCCCTCGACGTAGACACGGCGCTTTTTCGGCTCGGTGCGAACCACGCGCCCGGTCTTACCGGCGTCCTTGCCGCTGGTGATGATCACCTGATCGTCTTTGCGCACGCGCATCGACTTCATCAGAGGACCTCGGGCGCAAGCGAGATGATTTTCATGAAGTTGCGGTCGCGGAGTTCGCGCGCCACCGGACCGAAGATCCGGGTCCCGCGCGGGTTGTTGCTGGCTGGGTCGATCAGCACTGCGGCGTTCTCGTCGAAGGAGATGTAGGTGCCGTCGGGACGGCCCAGCGGCTTGCGGGTGCGGACGACGACCGCCTGCACGACCTCGCCCTTGCGGACGCCGCCCTGCGGGCTCGCCGATTTCACCGTCGCCGTGATCACGTCGCCGACGGAGGCGTAGCGGCGGTGCGAGCCGCCCTTGACGCGGATGCAGAGGAGCTCGCGAGCGCCCGAGTTGTCGGCGACCTTGAGCCTGGACTCTTGCTGAATCATCTCGCCCTACCTCGCCTTCTCGACGACATCGACCAGGCGCCAGCGCTTGGTCTTGGAAAGAGGACGGGTCTCGATCACGCGGACGACGTCGCCCTCGCCCGCCTCGTTGCGCTCGTCGTGCGCGTGCAGCGTGCGCGAGCGGCGGACGATCTTCTCGTAAGTCGGGTGCCGGCGGGCGATGTCAATCCGGACCGTGATCGATTTGTCGCCTTTGTTGGAGACGACGATGCCCTGGCGAACCTTGGCAGCGTTGGACTCGTGCTCGGCTGGCGGCGTGCCGGTGCCGGCTCCGGTCTTCCCGCCTTTCGCCGCGGCGCGTTCCTTGCGCCGTTCCGCGGCCTTGCCCTTGCGGTGCTCGCCGCGCTGGGCGGCGCGCTCCTCGACGCTCTGCTGGGGGCCGGCTTTGTGCGGACGACGCGAGCGCTCAAGCCGACGCCGCTCCTTCCAAGGCAAATCATCCTCAGGATTGGGCTCGCTCGGCGCGGCCTCAGCGGCCGGAGCCTCATCAGCTTCTTCCGCGGCAGGAGCGTCGTCAGGCGCCTCAGCAGCCTCGGACGCGTCGGACTCTCCGGCGTCAGCCTCGGGCGTGTCTTCCGCGGGTGGCGCGGGTGAGGGCGCCTCGTCCGAGCTTGCCGAGGATGAGGTGTCCTCACCGGCGACAGGACCCGCGGACTGCGCGTCCTCGTCCTGCACCGGAGTCTCCTCAGTCGTCTCGTCTTTTTTAGTCTCGTCGTCGCTCATATCCGTCGGGTCTCTTTCTCAACGTCGATGCCGCGGGCGCTGGCCACGGTCAGAAGCCTGGCTACGTCGCGCTTCGCATCGCCGAGCCGGGAAGTGTTCTCGAGCTCGCCCGTCGCGTGGCGGAAGCGGAGGTTGAAGGCCTCCTGCTTGGCGTCGATCAGCTTTGCCACCAGCTCGTCATCTTTCAGGTTATGCACCTCGGAAGCTTTCATCAGCCCTCAGAGCCCTCACGTTTGACGAATTTCGTCCGCACCGGGAGCTTGTGCCCGGCCAGCCGCAGGGCTTCGCGGGCCAACTCCTCGGGCACGCCAGCGAGCTCGAACATCACCTTGCCGGGCTTGACCACGGCGACCCAACCCTCGGGGTTGCCCTTGCCGGAGCCCATCCGGGTCTCGGCCGGCTTCTTCGTGTAGGGCTTGTCGGGGAAGACGTTGATCCAGACCTTGCCGCCACGTTTGATCTTGCGCGTCATCGCGATACGAGCAGCCTGGATCTGGCGGTTGGTGATCCAGCCGCGATCGAGTGCCTTGATCCCGTACTCGCCAAAGGCGACGGTGCTGCCGCCCTTGGTGTTGCCGCGCATGCGGCCACGGAACTGTTTGCGGTGCTTGACCCGTTTCGGCATCAACATCAGCGACCACCTCCACCACGCGGGCCGCGATCGCCGCCGCGGCCTCCACCGGGTCCACGTCCACCACCACCAGGGCCGCGTCCGCCGCCGCCCGGGCCTCGCCCACCGCCGCCGGGGCCACGATCGCCGCCAGGTCCCCGGCCGCCGCCGGGGCCGCGCCCGCCACCGGGCCCACGGCCGCCGCCCTGCGGCTCGCCGTCGGTCGACGCGAGGTCGGAACGGAAACCCTCGGGCATCACTTCGCCCTTGTTGATCCAGCATTTGACGCCGATCCGGCCGGTCGTCGTGCGGGCCTCGAAGAAGCCGTAGTCGATGTCGGCGCGCAGCGTGTGCAGCGGCACGCGGCCATCGGCATACATTTCGGTCCGCGCCATCTCAGCGCCGCCGAGGCGACCGGAGACCTGGACCTTGACGCCCTTGGCGCCGGAGCGCATCGCCGAAGTCAGAGCGCGTTTCATCGCGCGCCGGAAGGCAACGCGGTTCTGCAGCTGCTCGGCGATCGACTGGGCGACCAGCTTGGCGTCGAGCTCGGGGCGCTTGACCTCGCGGATGTTCACTTTCACCGGGCTGCCGGTCAGCTTGTGAAGCTCTTTGCGAAGGGCATCGACTTCGCTGCCGGACTTGCCGATCACGATCCCGGGACGGGCGGTGTGAATGTCGACGGCGACCTCACCGCGGCGCTCGATCGTGATGTTCGAGAGCCCCGCGTGCGAGAGCTTGTTGACGATGTGATCGCGGATCTGCAGGTCTTCCTGGAGAACGTCGGCGAAGTTCTTCTCCTCGTACCAGGTCGACTTCCAGTCGTGGATGTAGCCGACGCGGAAACCCTCGGGGTGGATCTTCTGTCCCATGCTTAGTCCTCCACCGGGGTCAGCGCCACGGCAATGTGGCTGGTTCGCTTGTGAATCGGGGTGGCGCGGCCCTGGGCTCGCGGCCGGTAGCGCTTCAAAGTCGGTCCCTCATCGACGGTGATCGAGGAAATCCGCATCTCGTCACCGATCAGGTCGTGGTTGTTTTCGGCATTGGCGGCGGCCGAGTCGATCAGCTTGTGGATGTCCTGGGCGGCACCGCGCGGCGAGAACTGCAGCAGTGCCCGCGCCTTCTCGATGTGCAGGCCGCGGACCTGATCGGCGATCAGGCGCGCCTTGCGCGGCGCGATCCGCACGTAGCGGGCGCTGGCGCGGACAACGAGTTCGGTTGGCACGGCTTTTTTCGGCGCCGGTTTGTCCGCCGCTTTTTTCGCCGGAGCTTTGGCTTTGCTCTCCGATTTCGCTTTCGAGTCGGCTTTTTTCGCCGGTTTTTTGGGCTCGGCTTTTTTCGACTCCGCTTTCGGAGCTTTTTTGGCAGCAGCTTTCGCTTTTTTCGCCGGAGCTTTCGAGGCTTTTTTCTCAGCCTCTTTTTTGGCTTTTTTGTCTTTGGTCTCGTCAGCCATCGCTAGTCCCTACCGGATCCGGAGTGCGAGCGGAAGGTCCGGGTTGGAGCGAACTCACCGAGCTTGTGGCCGACCATCGACTCCGAGATGAAGACGGGCACATGTTTTTTGCCGTCGTGGACGGCGATCGTGTGGCCGACCATCTCCGGGAAGATCGTCGAGGTCCGCGACCAGGTTTTGGTCATCTGTTTTTTGCCGGCCTCGTTCATCGCGTTGATCCGCGCCATCAGGCGCTCTTCGACCCACGGGCCCTTTTTCGTCGAACGTCCCATCAGCGACCACCCTTCTTCTTGCCGCGACGACGGCCGCGAACGATGTAGCGGTCCGACTGCTTGCCCTTCTTGCGGGTCCGGTAGCCGAGGGTCGGCTTGCCCCACGGGGTCACCGGGTGACCGCCGGGCGTGTGGTGGGCCTCGCCACCGCCGTGCGGGTGGTCGACAGGGTTCATCGCGACGCCGCGGCTCTGCGGGCGCTTGCCCTTGTGTCGGCTGCGGCCGGCCTTGCCGACCTTCAAGTTCTGGTGCTCGGCATTGGAGAGGACGCCGATCGAGGCGCGGCACTCGGCGCGGACCAACCGCATCTCCGAGGAGGGCAGACGGAGGGTGACCATCTCGCCCTCCTTCGCGACCAGCTGGATCGCGGTCCCAGCGGCGCGGCCGAGCTTGCCGCCCTGGCCGGGGATCAGCTCCACGTTATGGACGATGGTGCCGGTCGGCATCTGGCCCAGAGCCATCGCATGGCCCGGTTTGATGTCTGCCTCGGGGCCGGATTTGACGAGGTCGCCGACCGCCATCTGAGCCGGCGCCAGGATGTAGTCCTTGAAGCCGTCGGCGTAGTGGAGAAGGGCGATATAGCAACTGCGGTTGGGGTCGTACTCGATCGTCGCCACCTTGGCGGGAACGCCGTCCTTGAGCCGCTTGAAGTCGATTTTGCGGTAGCGCCGCTTGGCGCCGCCGCCGCGATGGCGGGCGGTAACGCGGCCGTTGGCGTTGCGGCCCCCGGACTTGCGCAGGCCCTCGGTCAGCTTGCGCTCCGGCTCGGAAGCGGTCACTTGCTCGCGCAGCGGGTACGTCGCGAAGCGGCGTCCGGGGCTGGTCGGTTTGGTTTTGCGGTTCGGCATCTCTGGCTCCTACGCGGTCTCTGCGCCTTCGAACAACTCGATCCGTTCGCCCGGGGCGAGCTGGACGATCGCCTTCTTCCAGGCGCGGGTCCGGCCTTTGGTCAGCCCGCGGCGCTTCGGCTTCGGGCGAACCTTGGCGGTCCGCACCTGCGCAACCTTGGCCCCGAAGACCTCTTCGACCGCCTGCGCGATCTGGGTCTTGTGGGCGCGGTCGTCGACGCGAAAGGTGTACTTGCCTTCGGCGATCAGAGCGTAGCTCTTCTCCGAGATCACGGGGCGAATCAAGATCGTGCGCGCGTCCATCAGCCGAGCCTCTCCTGCAGCGCTTTCAGGGCCGTCTCGGAAACGACGAGCGAAGCGGCACCGATTACGTCGGCGACACCGGCGGCGCCAACCTCGAGCACGGTGGTTCGCGGGATGTTGCGAAAGCTTTTCTGCGCGCCGATCTCTTCGGCGGTGAGGATCACGAGGGTCGGGCTCTTGGCGCCCCATTTGGCCAACACCGCGGCCGCCTGTTTCGTCGCCGGCGTCTCGAACGCGGCGGCGTCAAGGACGGCGACCGAGTCGCGCTCGGCATGGACCGAGAGCGCCGAGCGCAGCGCCTTGCGACGGGCTTTGCGATTGACCTTGACCGTGTAGCTGCGCGGCTTCGGGCCGAAGGTGACGCCACCGCCGTAACGGCTGGAGACCCCGAGGGCGCCGACGCGGGCGCGGCCGGTTCCCTTCTGACGCCAGGCCTTGGCGGTGGTAAAGGAGACCTCGCCGCGGGTCAGAGTCGAAGCGGTGCCGCGCCGGCGCGAGGCGAGGTCGGCGCGAGCCGTCTCGTGCACCAGCGACTGATGGAAAGGCTCGGTGAAGAGCTCTTTCGGTAGGTCGGCTTTGGTCGATTTGCCGAGGACGGTGGCTTTAGACATCGGTCCTCACCTCGACGATCCCGTTGCGGGAGCCGGGAACCGAGCCCTTGATCAGCAGCAGGTTGCGCTCGGCGTCGACGCTGACGATCTCCAAGCCCTTCTGCGTTTTGCGCTTGTTGCCCATCTGGCCCGGCATCCGCATCCCTTTGAAGACGCGGGCAGGGAAGGCGCTGGCGCCGATTGAGCCCGGGGCACGGACGTTGTGGGAGCCGTGGCTGACTGGGCCGCGGCTGAAGTTGTGGCGCTTGATCCCACCCTGGAAGCCCTTACCGATGGAGATCCCGGCGACCTTGACCTTCTGGCCGGCCTCGAACCCCTCGACGGTGACGTCGTCGCCGATCTTGGGACCGTCCTCGCTGCCGAGGTCCTCGTTGCGAAACTCAACCAGGTGGCGCATCGGTGCCGCGCCGGCCTTTTTCAGGTGGCCTTCCTCTGCCTTGCTCAGCTTGCCCTGCTTGACCTCGCCGAAGGCGAGCTGGACGGCGGCGTAGCCGTCGCGCTTGGAGTCGCGCACGGCGGTCACCTTGCAGGGGCCGGCCTCGAGCACGGTGACCGGGACAACGGTGCCGTCCTCCTGGAACACCTGGGTCATGCCCAACTTCTTGCCGAGGATCGCAGCCATCTGCTTAGAGCTTGATCTCGATGTCGACACCGGCCGGCAGCGAGTCCAGGCGCTGCAGCGAGTCGACGGTTTTCGGCGAAGGCTGGAGGATGTCGATCAGCCGCTTGTGGGTGCGGATCTCGAAGTGCTCACGCGAGTCCTTGTCCTTGAACGGCGAGCGAATCACGCAGTAGACGTTTTTCTCGGTCGGCAACGGCACCGGGCCCGATACGGAGGCGCCGGTGCGCTCCGCGGTCTCGACGATCTCGCGGGCAGCGCGATCGATGGCGTCATGGTCGTACGCCTTCAACCGAATCCGAATTTTCTGTGCCGCTATAGCTGCCACTTCTCTCGTCTTTCTCTTCTCGTCTTACCGCGCAATAAGGGCGGGGCCCCTGTGCTTGGGGCGCCGCCCCCGGTCGTATGTCTTTGCAGTTGTCTCGCCGCCCTGAGGCGACGAAAGGGCGGGCACCGTGCCCGCCCCTGATGGGGTCGTTACTCGATGATCTCGGCAACGACCCCCGAGCCGACGGTGCGGCCACCCTCGCGGATGGCGAACCGCAGGCCCTGATCCATGGCGATCGGCTGGATCAGCTCGATCGTCATCTCGACGTTGTCGCCCGGCATCACCATCTCCGTCCCGTCGGGCAGGTTGGCGATCCCGGTCACGTCGGTGGTGCGGAAATAGAACTGAGGCCGGTAGCCGGAGAAGAACGGCGTGTGACGACCACCCTCCTCCTTCTTCAGGCAGTAGACCTCGGCTTTGAACTTGGTGTGCGGCGTGATCGAGCCGGGCTTGCAGAGAACCTGACCGCGCTCGATCTCCTCGCGCTTGGTGCCGCGCAGGAGAGCGCCGATGTTGTCGCCGGCCTGACCCTGGTCGAGGATCTTGCGGAACATCTCGACCCCGGTGACGGTCGTTTTCGACGTCTCCGGGTGGATGCCGACGATTTCGACCTCGTCGCCGGTGTTGACGATTCCCTGCTCGACGCGGCCGGTGGCAACGGTGCCGCGGCCGGTGATCGAGAAGATGTCCTCGATCGGCATCAGGAAGGGCTTGTCAAGCTCGCGGACCGGCTCCGGGATGTAGGAGTCGAGCGCCGCGGCCAGCTCGAAGACCGCTTTCTGCGCTTCCTCGTCGCCTTCCAGCGCCTTCAGCGCGGAACCTTTGACGATCGGGGTCTCGTCGCCCGGGAAGTCGTATTCGTTGAGCAGGTCCTTGACCTCCTCTTCGACGAGCTCGACCAGCTCGTCATCGTCGACCTGATCGATCTTGTTGAGGAAGACGACCACGTGCGGGACGTTGACCTGACGGGCAAGCAGGATGTGCTCGCGGGTCTGGGGCATAACGCCATCGGCGGCGGAGACGACCAGGATCGCCCCGTCCATCTGGGCCGCGCCGGTGATCATGTTCTTCACGTAGTCGGCGTGGCCCGGGCAGTCGACGTGGGCGTAGTGCCGGTTCTCGGTCTGGTACTCGACGTGCGAGGTGGCGATCGTGATCCCGCGCTCCTTCTCCTCCGGCGCGTTGTCGATCTCCTCGAAGCTCTGAGCTTCAGCGCCGCCCACGGTAGAGAGGGTTTTGGTGATCGCGGCCGTCAGCGTCGTCTTCCCGTGGTCGATATGACCAATCGTTCCGACGTTCACATGCGGCTTATCGCGCTCAAATTTCTCCTTGGACATCTCTCTCCGTTTCGCCTTTCGAAGTTGTGTTCTGTCTGATCTAAGTGCTTGAGTTTGTGGGCGGTTGCCCAGCAGGGATTTTTTCCCTGCCTGCGGGCGAACCTGGGAAATATAGCCAGATGCGCCCGTCTGTCGCGGTTGGGTCTAGGAAGTCGCGCCTACTGGCTCTCCAGAGCGGTGTTCAACGATCTCTTCCGCGATGTTTCCGGGAACCTCTTCGTAGCGCTCGAACTGCATCGTGTAGTTCGCGCGGCCCTGGGTCGAAGAGCGCAGGTCGGTCGCGTAGCCGAACATCTCGCCGAGTGGGACGAAGGCCTGGACCGCCAGCGCGTTGCCGCGCTGCTCCTGCCCTTGAACCTTGCCGCGGCGCCGTGAGAGGTCGCCGATGACATCGCCGAGGAAGTCCTCGGGGGTAACGACCTCGACCGCCATCACGGGCTCGAGCAGGACCGGGTTGGCCTTACGCGCGCCCTCCTGGATCGCCATCGAGCCGGCGATCTTGAAAGCCATCTCGGAAGAGTCGACGTCATGGAAGGAGCCGTCGACGAGTTCGACTCTGACGTCGACCATCGGGTAGCCGGCCTTGACGCCGTTTTCGAGCGCCTCCTCCATCCCCTGCTCGGCGGGACCGATGTATTCCTGGGGAATGGTGCCGCCCTTGATTTTGTTCTCGAAGACGAAGCCCTCGCCGGGTGCCGGCTCGAGGTTGATGACGACGTGGCCGAACTGGCCGCGGCCGCCGGTCTGGCGGACGAAGCGGGCCTCGACCTTCTGGACCTGCTTGCGGATCGTCTCGCGGTAAGCGACCTGCGGCTTGCCGACGTTGGCCTCGACTTTGAACTCGCGCAGCATCCGGTCGACGATCACCTCGAGATGGAGCTCGCCCATCCCGTGGATCAGGGTTTGGCCGGTTTCCTCGTCGGATTCGATCTTGAAGGTCGGGTCCTCCTCGCCGAGGCGCTGCAGGGCGTTGCCCATCTTCTCCTGGTCGGCTTTCGTCTTCGGCTCGATCGCGACCGCGATCACGGTCTCCGGGAATTCGATGCTCTCGAGGGCGATCGGCGCGTCGGGCGCGGCGAGGGTGTCACCGGTGCCGGTGTCCTTGAGGCCGACGCCGGCGCAGATGTCGCCCGAGTGGCACTCGTCGATCTCCTCGCGGCTGTTGGCGTGCATCATCAGCAGTCGGCCGATCCGCTCGGTGCGGCCGGTTTTGACGTTGAGGACGCGGCCGCCTTTCTCGAGCTTGCCCGAGTAGACGCGGAAGTAGGTGAGCTTGCCGACGTAAGGATCGGTCATGACCTTGAAGGCGAGCGCGGCAAATGGCCCGCTGTCGTCGGCGGGACGCTCGGCCTCGATGTCCTCGGGCTGGCCCTTGCCGGCCGGGATGACGCCGGTGACCGGGGGCACCTCGAGCGGCGAAGGCAAGAGGGCGACGATCGCGTCGAGTAGGGGCTGCACTCCCTTGTTCTTGAACGAGGTGCCGCAGAGCACCGGGGTCACCTCGGTCGAGAGGCAGGCGGCGTGCAGCGCGGCGACGAGCTTGTCCTCGGCGATCTCTTCCTCGGCGAGAAAGGCTTCCATCAGCTCTTCGTCGTAGTCGGCGCAGGCTTCGATCAGTTGGGTCCGATATTCCTCGGCCTGGTCGACGAGATCCGCGGGGATGTCGACGGTGTCATAGGCGGCACCGAGCTCGTCGGTCCAGATCAGGCCTTTCATCGTCACCAGGTCGACGACGCCCTGGAAGTTCTCCTCGTTGCCGATCGGCAACTGGATCGGCAGCGGTTTGGCGCCGAGCCGGTCGGTCATCGTCTGCACCGAGTTGAAGAAGTCGGCGCCGGTTCGATCCATCTTGTTGATGTAGGCGAAGCGCGGGACCCCGTACTTGTCAGCCTGGCGCCAGACGGTCTCCGACTGCGGCTCGACGCCGGCGACGGCGTCAAAGACGGCGATCGCGCCGTCGAGCACACGAAGGCTGCGCTCGACCTCGACCGTGAAGTCGACGTGGCCGGGCGTGTCGATGATGTTGATCCGGTGGTCGTTCCACTCGCAGGCGGTGGCGGCGGAGGTGATCGTGATCCCCCGCTCCTGCTCCTGTTCCATCCAGTCCATCACGGCCGCGCCCTCGTGGACCTCGCCCATTTTGTGGGTGCGGCCCGTGTAGTAGAGGATGCGCTCGGTCGTCGTCGTCTTACCGGCGTCGATGTGCGCCATGATCCCGATGTTGCGGGTCTTCTCTAGTGGAAAGCTGCGTGCCATGGTTCCTAAGTTCGGTCGTGGGGTTGAGCGCAAAAAAAGGGCCCACAAGAAGGGCCCGGCGAAGCGTCCTGCGAAAAAACTGCCTGAGCGACGGTCGATGATAGCAGCGGCTCGGCGCCGCATCGGCAAGGTCTCAAAGCAGGTTTCCGGGGCGCTGGTGAAGTGGTCACGGCGGGTCGATCGCACGGCCAACCGAGCCCTTGAGCGGGCCCATCCGGCGGTACTTCGAGTCGAGCGCCGCGGGCGTGCGGTCGCAACTCTCAGCTGGGCACTGGCCCGTGCCGGCACCGCCCGAGCCTGGCAATGGCTGGCTCCGGGGCTGGCGCTCTCCTTCCGCGGCCTGGCGCTGGCCGACGCTGGCCTACGGCGCCTCTGCGCGGCGCTGGCCCGGGGCGCGACCGCGACCAGCCGCGTGATCACGCCGCGGCGGGCGGCGGGCGCGGTCATCCTCGGCGCCGGACTGCTGCTGGTCGCCTCGCAGCTCCTCGACTACCGCGGGATCGAGATCGGCCAGCCCGGCTACGCGAACCTGCCCGGCGGGACGCGACCGCCGACCGTCGACGTCAAGACGGCCGGCGAAGCCCACGCCTACCTGCTGGTCCCGATCGGGCTGGCAGCCGCAGCGCTCGGGATCCTCGGCGCGGTCCGCTCTCGACCCCGGCTCGGCCTCTCGGTCGCCGGCCTCGGCATCGTCGCGACCGCCGTGATCCTCCTCGTCGATCTCCCCGCGGGGCTCGACGTCGGCAGCGAGTCAACTCGCTTCGCGGGCGCCACGGCGGTGCTCGAAGACGGCTTCTACGCCGAGCTCGCAGCAGCCGGGGGGCTGGTTCTTTGCGGACTGCTCTACTATGCGCGGCCGTGCCTAATACGAATCAGCTCGTCAGGAAGGGCCGCAAGCGCCCGAAGAAGAAGACCACGACGCCAGGCCTCAAGTCCGGCCAGGGTCGCAAGAAGAGCGTAGCCGCTCCGCAGCGGCGCGGCGTCTGCACCCGCGTGGCAACGGTCACCCCGAAGAAGCCGAACTCGGCCCTGCGCAAGATTGCGCGTGTGCGGCTGACGAACGGGATGGAGGTCACGACCTACATCCCCGGCGAGGGACACAACCTTCAGGAGCACTCCGTGGTGCTGATCAGGGGTGGTCGCGTCAAGGATCTGCCGGGCGTCCGCTACAAGGTCGTCCGCGGCACCCTCGATGCGGCCGGAGTCTCCGATCGCAAGCAGGCCCGCTCCCGGTACGGCGTCAAGGCTTCGTAATGCCGCGCCGCTCCGCCGCCCAGATCCGGCCGATCGAACCGGACGCCCGCCACCGCAACCGGCTCGTCCAGCAGCTGATCAACAAGGTGATGAGCGACGGCAAGAAGTCCCTTGCTGAGCGGATCGTCTACGACAGCCTTGCGATCGTCGGCGAGCGCAGCGGCGAGGACCCGGTGGAGACGCTGGAGACGGCGATCAAAGCACTTACCCCGGTACTTGAGGTCCGCTCCCGCCGAGTCGGCGGCGCGACCTACCAGGTCCCGGTCGAGGTTCCAGCCCGCCGCGCCCGCACCCTCGCGGTCCGCTGGCTGGTCCAGTTCGCCCGCGCCCGCCGCGAGTACTCGATGGCGGAGCGGCTGGCAAGCGAGATCATCGACGCAACGCAGCAGCAGGGCAGTGCCTGGAAGCGGAAGGACGACATCTACCGCATGGCCCAGGCCAACAAGGCGTTTGCCCACTACCGCTGGTAGCTAGCCTCCTCTTCCGTGAGCCTCCCGATCCTCGCCGTCGACGTCGACGGCGTCATCTCGCTGTTCGGTTTCGAGCAGCCGCCTGACAGCTCCGAAGCCCGCTACGAGCTGGTTGACGGCACGATGCACTGCATCTCGCTCACCGCCGGCGCACGCCTGCGGCGGCTGGCCCAGCACTACGAGCTGATCTGGGCGACCGGCTGGGAGGACAAAGCCAACTTCTACCTGCCGCTGATCCTCGGCCTGCCGGAGCTGCCGCACCTGACCTTCGACAACGCCGTCTTTGGCTCCGCCCACTGGAAGCTGGGCCCGCTCGAGGCCTACTGCCGCGGCCGGGCGATGGCTTGGATCGACGACAACTTCGACGACAGCTGCTACGAGTGGGCGCGGGAACGGCCGGAGCCGACCCTGCTGGTCCCGACCGAAGCTCCGATCGGGCTGCAGGAGGCTGAAACCGAAGCGCTGATTGCCTGGGCGACCGGGCTTGACGTGGAGGCGCCAACGGGGGTGTAGTTCGGGGAGGGTTGGTCGCGGCGGGGCGGGGTGACCCCCTCCAAAACCCGCTCGCTTCGCTCGCTTTTGAGTGTTTTGGAGGGGGTCACCCCGCCCCGCCCAACGGAAGCTCTCCCACTATCCCGAGGTCGGCAGCTTTCGTGAGCCGGTCGCCTCAGGCTTTTCTTGAAGCTGCCGTCCCTCGGAAGCTTTCCCAAGAGCTGAAGCCGGGTCCGCAACACGCGCTCTCGGATTGGACGGCCCCGCCCTGCCTGCCCGCAATTCGGAACCAGCTTTCGGATGGAGCGTCGGGTGGGGGTCTGAAAACACTCAAAAGCGAGCGAAGCGAGCGGGTTTTCAGACCCCCACCCGACGCTCCCCCAAACCCTGATCCCTAAACTGAGCGCCGTGACCGGCTTCTGGCCAATCTTCTTCCTCGCCGTGGTCTTGAAGATCCCGGTCCTCGGCTCGATCTGGCTCGTCTGGTGGGCCAGCCATGCGACCACCGAGCCGGAGGTGGCCGAGGATTCTGACGGCGGCGGCAAGCGGCGCAAGATGCCGCCGAAACTGCCCCGCGGCCCGCGTCGCGGCCCCCACGGCGGTGGCGCCGCGATGCCGCTCCCCGCCTGCCCACCCGGCCGCACCCGGGTCGTCAAACCCGCTGCGCAGCCTGCTTTCGCTCGCGCCGGATCTCGCGCAGGTAGGGATGAAAATCGACCTCGACCGTATGACGCTTAGAGGCAACGTAGCGCTTCTGCATATTCGCTTCTTCTTCGGCGATATCGGTTCGCATCTCGGCCACCGCCGGTAGCTTGGCGCGGCCGCCGAGCAGGTCGGCGACCCATTCGGACTGCGCCTCGGCCAGCGGCATGATCGGCCCCAACGGCTGGATGAAGCCAATGAAGTAGACGCCGGGACGATCGACCGGGACGACGCGGCGGTAGAGCGGGAGCTTGTTGTCCGGGGCGGCGATCACCTCGGGGTCGAAGAACGGGAAGGTGATCTTGTAGCCCGTGCAGTAGACGACGAGGTCGATCTCCTCCTCGCTGCCGTCGGCGAAGCGGACCGTGCGGCCGCCGCTGAAACGGTCGATGTTGGGCTTGACCTTGATGTCGCCGTGGCCGAGTCGGGGCAGCAGCTCCGAGGAGACGGTCGGGTGCGCCTCGAACAGCTTGTGGTCGGGCTTGGGCAGCCCGTAGGTCGTCATGTTGCCAGCGGCGACGCCGAGCGCGCGGGCGGCAAAGAAGCGCTGGACGGAGATCGGTGCCATCGCCGTGATCGGATTGGAGAGCTCGTCGATCGGCTTGCCGTTGATGTACTTGGGGATCACGTAGGCGCCGCGGCGCATCGCGATGAAGGTGTCGTCGGCGATCCGCGAGGACTCGACCGCGACGTCACAGGCCGAGTTGCCGATCCCCAGCACCACCACGCGCTTGCCGGGCAGGACGTCGGGCTCGCGGTAGTGATGGACGTGGATCTGCTCGCCGGAGAACTGATCGGAGCCGGGGAAAGCGGGTTCGGGCCAGCGCGGGTCCCAGTGGTGGCCGTTGGCGACGACGACGGCGCGGTAGCGGCGGGCCTCGCGCTTGCCCTCGGCGTTCTCGGTCGTCACCTCCCACTCGCCCTCGACCGGCTCGGCGTTCATCACCTCGGTGCGAAAGCTGATCTTCGGCCGCAGCCCGAAGTGGTCGACGTATTCGTCGAAGTAGGCCGCCATCTGGAAGTGGTCCGGGTAGTCGGGGTAGTGGTCGGGCATCGGCAGCGTCTTGAAGGCCATCACCCGGCGGGAGGTGTTGATGTGCAGCGAGCGGTACGCCGACGACATCCCGTTGTCGTTCTCGTAGCGCCAGTTGCCGCCCACCTGCGATCCCTTCTCGAAGCAGTCGAAGGCGACCCCGCGTGCGTCGAGCACCTGGGCGGCGGCGATCCCGGAGCTGCCGGCGCCGATGATGCAGACCTTCTCCGCGGTGGCCATGGGCGAAAGCTATCGGACTGGCTGCTCGGCCAGACCCGGGGTGAGCGAGTCCACCCCTGGGGTTCGTAGAGAGAAAGGGCAATCGATTCGAAGCTTGGTCCATCGGATTTGAAAACAACCAAAGGAGATTCCGATGACCAGCAAGACCCGCCATTTTCGTCCCTCGCCCGCGATGATCATCAGCTGCGTGGCGTTGTTCCTCGCCTTGACCGGCAGCGCCCTCGCCGTCGGCATCAGCAAGAACAGCGTCCGCTCAGCCCAGATCGTCGACGGCACGGTTCGCTCGATCGACCTCCGCGACAACTCGGTCAGCGCGCCAAAGATCGCCCCCGACGCGGTCGGCAACGAGGAGCTCGCCGAAAACTCGGTCGACTCCCCCCAGGTCGTCGAAAACTCGCTGACCGCGAGCGACCTCGGTGCCGCGTCCGTGACCTCCTCCGAGGTCGCCGACCAATCGCTGACCGACGCCGACCTCGGCGCCAACTCGGTCGGCTCGAGCGAGCTCCAGACCGGAGCCGTGCGTGCCCTCGAGCTGGGCCCGATCAGCCAGTTCTCGGAATCGGTGACGATCAAAGCCAACAGCAACGCGACGGTCACGGTCGCCTGTCCTGCCGGCACCACCGTGATCAGCGGCGGCGGCTACAGCACCTCTTACTCGGTGCGCCAGGCGTCCAACTTCCGCATCGGCAACGGCTGGCGGATTGACGCCCACAGTGATTCGGGCAACGACCAGACGATCACCGTTTACGCCTACTGCCTCGCCGGCGGCAGCAGCAACTAGCACTCGGCAACGACATCGACATCGAGGCGAGGGGCCGGGAGAGATCCCGGCCCCTCGCCTTTTCGCAATCTCAGCCGCAGACGGCCGTGCGGTTGACGTTCGCCGCCGTTAACGCGGCGGCGCTCACCGCAGCTTTCTTGTGAGCCGCACCCAATCCCTTGCGACGGCCCTTCAGCTTCCGCGTCGCGATCTTCATCTGCTTCTTCGCGCGCCGCAACCGCTGGCCGGACCCCGGCACCTTGTGGCGCTTGGAGCGCAGACTCGCCCTGACCGCAGCGATCGCGGCGGACTTCTTCTTCTGCGTCTTGCCCAGCTTCTTGTTGGCAACCCGGACCGAGCGCTTGGCGCTTGCCGCGGCGGCTGCCGCGGCAGTCAGCTGGGCTTCCGCAACGGCGCAGCCGGGCGGCCGGGCGCCGGCGCCGATCACGTTGACGCCGGTGATCGGGATTGCGTCTTCGCGCTCGATGATCGGGATTTCTCGGGCGATCAGGGACTCGATCGGATCGGAGGCAACCCGGGCGAAGATGCTCGGTTTGTTGGGCCGGGCGCAGCCGTAGCCCCAGCTGGTGATGCCGACGAGGCGGTAGCCGCCGCCGTCGATCGGCGCCATCAGCGGTCCGCCGCTGTCGCCCTGGCAGGTGCTGATTCCACCGGTCGGGTACCCGGCGCAGAGCATCGTCACCGGGTCGAACCGCGAGCCGTTCATCTGCGGCGAGGCACAGGCCGCGTCGTCGACGATCGGGACCGTGGCTTCGGCGAGGGCGGAGTTGAGGCTGCCGCCCTCCGAGATCAGGCCCCAGCCGATGATCTGGGCCGCCCGGCCCGGCGTCCACAGCGCCCGCTCGGTCGGTCCGGCAAGCTGCAGGCGCGGCAGGTTCATTTCGTCGAAGAGTGAGACGAAAGCGAAGTCGTAGCGGGAATTGGGGTGGTCGAACTCGGGCGGAACCCAGAGGTCGAAGGCTTCGTCGGGGACGCCGCCGGAGCTGGTCAAGGTCCTGCCGAACCAGGCGATGACTTCGGTCGAGGGATCGATTTCGTCTGCTTCGTCGACCAGGCAGTGAGCGGCGGTGATGACGATGTAGGGGTGGATCAGGGTCCCCGCGCAGATGAAGCTGCCTTCGGGTTTGACAATTTGCAGCCGCGCTTGCCAGGGATAGCTGGCGATCGCCGCCGGTGCGCCGCCGACGATCTGGTCGAGCGCCCCCGCCGGATTCACTCGTCGCTCGCCCTGGTCGCGACGAGCTTGTGGAGTTAGCTGGCGAAGAGCCGGCGCCGCGGACGCCGAGCTTGCGAGCGCCGCCATCAGACCGGCGAAGATCAGGGCGGACAGGACCAAATCGCGACACCGTTTCGTGTTCATGTCCGCGACCCTATTCACCGCTCAGTTAAATTGCAGGGTTTTTTAAACGCGAAGAGGCCGGGCATCCGCCCGGCCTCTTTTTCGCTCCCGGGCGCTCGCCCGGACCACATTCATCGAGGTTGCCTTTTTCCGCCTCACAGCGACGGAAAAGGCAACCTCGGCGCTACTTGGTTATTTCGACTCCTCGGAGGTGGACTCGATCTCCTGAGCGAGCTCCTCGAGCTCCTCGGCGAAGGAGAGGCCGAAGCCCTCGACCGGAGTCTCAACCCCGTCGACACCAAGCTCGGCGGCCAGCTCGTCTTCTTCGAGCAGGTCCTCGTCGCTCGGCGGCTCGATCGCCACCGCCGGCTCGATCGCCACCGTCCGATAGTGCTTGAGGCCGGTCGCGGCGGGGATCAGCTTGCCGATGATCACGTTCTCCTTCAGGCCGACGAGGCGATCGCGTTTGCCCTCCAGGGCGGCGTCGGTGAGCACCTTCGTCGTCTCCTGGAAAGATGCCGCGGAGAGGAACGACTCGGTCGCCAGCGAGGCCTTGGTGATCCCGAGGATGACCTCCTCGCCTTTGGCCGCAGTGCCGCCATCTTCCTTGGTCTTCTTGTTCAGCCGTTTGAGGCTGCCGCGATCCTCGAGCTGGCCGGGCAGGAGACTGGTCGAGCCCTTCGACTCGATCCGCACCTTCTTCAGCATCTGCCGGGCGATGATCTCGATGTGCTTGTCGTTGATGTCGACGCCCTGGGCCCGGTAGACCTTCTGCACCTCTTGGACCAGGTACACCTCGACGTCGGTGCGACCCCGGATCGCCAGCAGGTCAGCCGGGTAGAGCGAGCCTTCGTTGAGCTGCTGGCCGACCTCGACCTTGTCGCCGTCAGCGACGTGCAGGCGCGTCCGCAGCGGGAAGCTGTAGCTGTGCTCCTCGCCGCTGGACTCGGTGACGATCACTTTCAGCGCTTTGTCGGTCTCATCAATCGAAACCTTGCCGGCCGCCTCAGCCATCTGCGCCAGCCCCTTCGGTTTACGTGCCTCGAAGAGCTCGACGATCCGCGGCAGACCCTGGGTGATGTCCTGGCCGGCCACACCTCCCGTGTGGAAGGTGCGCATCGTCAGCTGGGTTCCGGGCTCGCCGATCGACTGCGCGGCGATGATCCCGACCGCGTCGCCGATGTCAACCGTTGATCCGGTCGCCGGTGCGATTCCGTAGCAGGAGCGGCACACCCCGGATTCGGCCTCGCACTTGAGCGTGGAGCGAACCGGGATCTTGACGTCCCCCTCGTCGGCGAACGCCTCGGCGATCTCCTCGACATCGGCCGGGGTGATCTCGTGGTTGCGCTTGAGCAGCTCTCGACCGCGTTTGGTCTCGAGCTTTTTCGCCGCCAGACGCCCGTAGAGATTGTCGTTGAGCGAGCCGTCGTCCTTGCGCAGAACCATCTCGATGTGGTCTTTGGTTTTGCAGTCCTCATCACGCACGATCACGTCCTGGGCGACGTCGACCAGGCGACGGGTGAGGTAGCCGGAGTCGGCCGTCCTCAGCGCCGTGTCGGCGAGACCCTTTCGGGCACCGTGGGTGGAGATGAAGTACTCGAGAACCGAGAGACCCTCCATGAAGTTGGCCTTGATCGGCCGCTCGATGATCTCCCCTTTCGGGTTGGCCATCAAGCCGCGCATCCCGGCCAGCTGGCGGATCTGTTTGAAGGATCCGCGCGCACCGGAGTTGGCCATCATGAAAATCGGGTTGAGCTCGTCGAGGTTGTCCTCCATCGCCTGCGCGACCTCATCGGTGGCCCGATTCCAATGCGCCGTGACCGCCTCGTGGCGCTCCTCGGCGGTGATGTAACCATCGTCGTACTGGCCCTGAATCGCTTCGGTCTCCTTCTCGTAGCGCTCGAGGATTTCCGCCTTCTCCGGCGGTGAGACCACGTTGTTCTTGGAGACCGTGATCCCGGCCTTGCTCGCGTACTGGAACCCGAGGTCCTTGAACGCGTCGAGCACCTGCGAGACCGCGGGGGCCCCGTAAGCCTCGACCAGGTCGGAGACCATCGCGTTGATGTCCTTCTTCTTCAGCGAGTGGTTCTTGAACTCGAACTGCTCGGGGTCGAAGTCATCCTCGAGAGCCGCGGCGAGGGCACGCTCGATCTTCTCATTGAAGATGATCCGGCCCACCGTGGTGAGGAAGTGCCCGCGCCCGGCCCGCCGGTACTCGGCATGGTCGTGCAGCTTGCAGCCGCCGTTCTCGTAGACGAGCTCGGCCTCCTGCGAGGAACGGAAGACCTTCACTTTCGGGCTCGAGCCATTGCGGCCCGCGCCTTTGCCGGCCTTGAGCTCCTCGTCGATCTTCGCCAGGTCCTCGGCATCGGGACCGTAGGTCAGGTAGTAGATGCCGAGCACCATGTCCTGGGTCGGCGTCGCCAGC